>NZ_CP132941.1:4800000-6129460 GCF_051013365.1 Tunturiibacter psychrotolerans
TCCACTCGGAAGGACCTCGTTCGAATCGTTCTTTTTTGTCGCCGCCGTGTCCATTTGCCTGCTGTGTCCAAGGCAAATACGCTTCGACCATGTCAGTCAGCCATGAAGTCGGACTGCTATCGAGTAGTATGCGGCAGTGCCGAAGCCAAAGCGCAGCACGCTGATAATCGAAGCGGACATGCTTCAATGGTGGCTCGGCGGCTTCGGTGACCTCGGGCCTTTGGGTGCCCTTGGGTATCCTGAGTGGCGGTCTAAGTTTTGCACGCTTGATCGGAAGCGCTGGCCAAGTAGGTTCAATGCCCTGGCCATTCAGCCAGTCCAACTCATTCTTGACTCGTTCCGAAATTCGGGCTTCAAGGAGACTGTTCCGCAGGGCCTTATCCTTTTCCGAGGCATTCCATGGGTTATTAGGCCTAATCGCCCCCTCGAAAGCACACCGCATTATTGAGGCAACGAGTCTGACATCGACCTGCTGAATGAGGCGCAAGGTCGCACCATAGCCGTGCGCAGCTCCATAACCGGAAGCACATGAAAAGCGAAGCAATCGTTCCTCGTCTCCAGCAAGACGAGAGCGCTGGAGCAAAAGTACTTGCCCCACGAATGCAATGGCTGGAGGGTTGAATCTTAAGCCGTCACGATGCAAGAAGACAGGATCGACGGTGCCCTCGTAAACCCGCTCGAAGATGGCACGCACCCAAGAACCTTCCTCCTTCAGAAGCTCTATGGAAGCACCGCGTGCAAAGAGCGTCGCGGTAGAGACAACCGCTTCCGACATTGTCAGAAATTCGCCACCTGTGTCGTACTCCGGCCTATTGTCGAACACATCTTGATGCTTCTTCGCCCACTTCAGAGCCTGGGACAGAAACTCTTGGCTTGTATCCGGCTTCGCGAAAAGCTCGTTCAGAATCGCCATTCTGAGAGAGCTCTCCTCCATATGCGGCGCGGCTTGCTGTCGAATCGGCTCCATCTGATTCTCTTCGGACTCGGGTGCCTTGTATTGGAGCTGCCCTGTGAGTTTGCCGTCGGCCCCAATAACCTCCGTCCAGTTCTCTTTGTCCAGAAGATTGAGAGCGTGCAACGCCATCATCCGCGGATCTCCAAGATCAGAATGCTTCTCTGGCTTTCCCAAGCGTTCACTCGCGCTATGAAGGAGACCTTGAACATTCTCACGTCTCTCCGGCGGCCCGAAAGCAATCTGAGGCAGCAAGTCATAGAGACTCGCCTTCCTTGACGTTTTCTGCTTAAGACTTTCCAGAGTGGCCGGCCCCGCAGGCTCTTTCTGCAAGTCTTTCAGACCGAAGTAATCCGGAAACTCAACGTTTTCGCGTCCTGGGCGTCCGATCTCCATGCAGAGCAACTCAGGACATCCGACAAATGGAAGTGCTGCGTCTGCGGATTGAGGCCAATGTGAGATCAGCATGTCCACTGCGATAAGCAGGACTGCCGTGGAACACGATGGTTCGTCCACAATATCGGACACTACAACTTCCACGCTGTCTCCGGCCTCAATCCTGCGGTGACCCCATGCCTCCAATGCCATTAGCGCCGACACAACCAGACTGGGAGCATTTCCATACTCACGCGACCACATGTAGAAAGCCGGCCACCCAAATGTTACCGACTTGCCTCCTCGAACGAGCACAACAGCCCGATCATCCGGTTCTTCGCCTCGTTCGAAGCGAACTGCGTATCGGACCATATCGCGCACGAGACGCAATCCTTCCTCTGGTGCATTAATCAACAAATTCAGGAAAGGCCCCTGAGATGGGCTCGATGGAAGAAACCTGATGTCGGCGTACTCGAAAGGACGGTCCGGCACCGCATCGTATCGATCTCGGCGCCGTCTAGGTTCCTGCTTGATGAAGGTGTCTATAGCAAAATCTACGAGATCCTTCGGGGCAGCCTGAGCAAGCGAACCCTTGAGCTTGAGGATTTCAATCCGCAACTCTTGGCTATTTTTCTTTCCTTTGAACGATTGGAGGTACCGCGCCGCAAGCTCGGGCGTGTGCTGGCAAAAGAAAAGGAAAGTTGTGCGGCACTCCTCTTCCATGATTTTGAGCAGGGACTTCTCAAGCTTTCCGGCGATGACACGCTCTGAGGATTCATACGGGTCGGCTTCGTAGTCAGCCTCGATTGATGTCAACCACCCGAACAGTGCCGGAAGAATCAGCTTCGTCAATCCGTCGCCACCGAGGGTTCCCATCGTATAAGCCCCGTAAAGTTTGACGACTTCGGGAAGTGCGCTCACGGGCATCTGTTCCGCCATGACGAGCGACCACATGACGAGATGGGCGGCCGAACTATTGCGTGGAACTTTCCAGCTATCGGGGATCTTGGTCACGTCGATGCTCGACCCCTGCAACCGCCGCGTTGCTGACTCAAACTCCACCGCCATCGTGTATCGCACTAATTCCTTAAAGAGAGCCGCATTGTCGGCCAGCATAAGAGGGCCGGCGAGCATCAAGAGCTTGGTTGCGTCTTCGGAGCGAATGAGAGCAAGCACGACCGCTCTGCGCCACGTTTCATGTGATCCATCGAGAGAAGCAACAAGTTGTCGCCAACGTTGCACTCCCTCAGGCGCATCAAGAGCCAGCCTAGCGGCCAGTTCTGCACCACGAGCAAGATCGGGAGAAGCTCGCTCCTTGAGATCCGGAACAGCAGCGAATCCTCGTTCTTCAAAAAAGAGATTCGCAAACGCCCACTCGCGCAGCACATCGTGCCCAAACGCGAGCTGATCCCGGCCAAACTCACGTATCGCTCCGCTCCTCTTCAGCGCGTCGATGACCTCCGCACTATACTTTGATCCATCGAATAATTCCGTGGATACAAGAGCGTGTCGTGCAAGTTTGATGAGGAGCCGAGAGCGATCACGAAGCTGCGTGTCTACTTTCCCGTCGGCAAGTTCCCACCATTTCCTTGCCATCTCGGCTTCCGTTGCTGGCCAAGCATCGTTGTCTCCTCCGGCGGCAAGTCGAGAAAGCCGGAAAAGGTTCCTTACAATCTGGCGTGCTGGGTGGTTCTCTGAAAGCAGCGAAGCGAGTCTTGGAGCACTGGAACGCAGCTCCTCCACTTCTTCGAGGCTGAGTTCGTCTAGGATCAGAGAAACCGGAGCACCTAGGCGAATTAACACGTCCTTCGGCAACCAAACCGGTTCGACTTTACCGAACTCAGGGCGCGCGGTAACGACCACTCGCATTGTAGGGTGTCGTGCGGCGAAGCTAACTAGATCGCCTACCGTCACTCGCTCTTCAGGGCTGTAAAAGTCAAGGTTGTCGATAAACAGAGCCTCCATTCCGCTGAGAGAAAGCTCGTTCATCAGATCATGGCCATCCCCGTCGTATCCTGTCAGGGCTTTGATTGCCATCCAACCTCGCCCAACCACGCGATTCGGGCTTAGAACCAAGGGCCGCGCTTGAACCGATGAGGCATCCGCAATCCTCCGAAGCAGTCCAGACTTGCCTACGCCTGCCTCGCCACGGATTTCAACGTAACGCGACGTTTCCATCGCTTCCTGAACTGCTGCGACCCGCGCTTGGCGCAGAAGACTCACGCCACCTACGTTTTCATCGAAGCCGGTGATAGCCAACTCCGTCTCTTCGAAGAGTGTCGCCAGGGCACGTCTGTTGGTTTTGCTTCCTGCGAGTTGAAACATATGCAGGTCGGCTGCCAGTTCTGGTCGGGTTTTGCTCCCGCCAACCTCAGCCAATGACTCGATCAAAGTAACCAGATGAGACCACAGTTTCGTAGCCTCCGCAGAACTGCCGCCCGCTAAAGCGCGGAAAGCACGCTCTCGCATCAATTCGGTTGTCGGAGCTGCGGGCGATTCAAAATCGAAGACGAGAATCTGTAGTCGTCTCAAGAGCTTCCATACTGCTTCATCGTCGTGGTCAAAACCGCCCGCTTCCAGATTCGCCCGAAAAACTGAGACGAAATTCCGCATGGCGGGATTCGCTGTTCCAGTTCGGTTCAGTCGCTCATGGAAAATCTTCGCTCCTTCCAACTGTCTGGCCCAGCTCAGCACATCCTGATAGAAAGGTTCCGTGCTTTGCGTTGTCCGGGCAATCGCGATACCAAGTTGGCTAGACTGCGCCCAGAAACCTTCAACAGACGCCGCCGCGCCGATTTGTCTCACGACTTCACGAAATTCTCTATCGGAAGCGGTAAACGTCAGCGTCCGTTTCACCTGAATTTCCAAGGTCGCGGCACTACCAGCTTGGTGAACGCCCCGGATGACGATGTCATCTAGCGGATGACCCTCTTGACTTCGCTGGAGGCTCACTGATTCGATATGGCAGCCAGGCAAACCACGGGCGTCAACTTCTAGCAGCATCGAAAGAAGGTAGCTTGCGCCGACCTTTGCCTCAAAATGCGTCCCTGCACCACCGCTGGAGGCTGGATTCGTCATCTCGTATTCATCCCTGGACGTTGGATCTGAACTCGCCGCAAGAATCCATTAGACCCTATCGCAGGACTTTCCCGCACCCTTGCTGCTCGCTCGAAACGGGCCCTCACCTACAAATCGCGGATGCAGGAAGGATGCGTCGGATAATTGAAGGTGCGGGTTGTATTCCCCTCGGGAGAACCATGTCGTCTGACCTAAATAGCAAATTTAAAGGGATATGGCTGCGAGCGCTGAATCAGCCATCACTTGGAGACCTAACGCCGGAACTCGTAACGAATTGGGCTACCGAGAGAGGGCTAGCGAATCCGGTAGCGAGTCTGCGTGGAATCGGTCCGTTCCAGCCAACTCCGAGCATCGTGTTACAGGTCGATGGCGGAAAGGCCTGCTTTCCTACAGTGGGCTCGACAGGAGACGGAGCTTGGGACATCCGGCGGAGGGCAAAGGAGGATGAGGCGCTTCTATGGCGAAAGGTGGAATGGTTTGTTCCGCTATGGCTGCCGATGGGCAAGATACATGAACTGCTGTCCTCAGTCAGACATGCGACAGCTGACAGGGCGATAGAGCTTTTCGACTATCACACCTCAACCCTCTACACGCTTCCATTCCAAGCCGTATGTATTGCCCAAATCATGCCTCTCGCAAGGAGTCTGCAAGAGATTGTTCCGCTCGCGCGAGAAGCTTATCTGGGTGTCTACAGCGGATATAGAGCTTCGAGTATTGCCGCGCTGATCCCGGCGATAGAAGGAAGTCTGACCAGAATCGTTTCCGATCTGGACCCGGCTGCGTCTGCGGCGGATAAGATTGACCACGCCATAAACCAAGCCATCCGAACCGCCGCCGAACTCCACTTCGAGGGAATGTGGGTGGCGGATGATTACAAGACCGTCGACTATCTATTGGGACAAGACGAACGTGTCTTTGCCTTTGAGACTTTCCGCAGGTGGCTGAAGGACTTCTTCTTCTGTAAAACGACTTCGTATCGAGGCCTGACTTGGCTTAACAGACACATGTTTGCACATGGAACGGCCTCCTCATGGCAGCAGCCTGCCAATTTCACGCGTCTGTTAGTAGCACTTACCACTCTGGCGGCAATCGAATCATGGTATGACGCCAGCCATTCAGTCTCATTCTCGCTCCCCGCCATGAATGACGACAGTATGCTTCTCTGGCAGCAAGCTCTTTTTCAAGCTGACACGCAGATGAAGCTGAAGCTGATAGAACAAGACCGCTACCAGAAGTATGGTCGGTTGGTTCCAGAAATGCCGACCGATAATGGTGTCACACTTCGTTCCGCCCTACTCTCGGAAGAGTGTATGAATGACTTGGTCCGACCACTTCGCGACGCCGGTTGGAGCGTCGCAGTAGCTGAACCAGATGATGAGGCTCTGTATATGACGGTAATAGCCACTCACGGAGAGATCCGTTTCGGCGTGGCTCTCCTCTACAGTTGCGGGACTGACAACAGCATCTATCGGTTGCTCGCCGAGAAATGCGACGCGATTCTTTATCGGGGCGCACCATACCGCCAGGAATCTTACGCTTACGGCATTACTGTACATGTTGGCCCCGTCTTAGGCTGGCAGCCTCCCCGAGCACAGCATTGATATGAGCGCCTGAATCAGGGAAACAGCTGAATGGCTGTCGCCCTGAGTAGTGAATCGCCGCATTCCATTACGCGATGGGGTAATCATGATCCAGCAGTAATGCACTCGGCGCTTGTCAATCACCACCGCTGGCACAGATCAGGGCCGTGCACCACAGGAAGTCTTCGATTCCGAATCAAAGCGAGCGCAGTGTCAGGTAAGGTAGGGAAGCTTCGTGCGCCATAAGGCACACGTTCGGTTTGAAGGGGTTTCCACACCCCAGAACGGCGCGTCACCGTTCCTCATCCATCTTCGGTCATACGGCTGTGGATGGCAATGGCTGCCGGGTACCGATTTTCTCTTGAATTTGCGGGAGGAAGTCTCCTCCACGCTGCAGCCGCTTCGCATCTTCCGCTTCCACCTCTGCGGGCCTTTCCCGCCCGCAACGCCCACCCTATAAACGTCTGCTTCGCGATCAAGAACGGTGCTCAGACCGTGCGCTAAGGGGCTCCGCCCCGATCGCGCGGCGCAAGGGTATCCCCAATCTTCCGCGCTTCGCTTGTGCAGACCTCCGCTGCGCTCCGCCCTTTCCGCTCCAGCGTTCCGCTTCCTCTTCAAGGGTGGGGAGACCCCTCCCCTTGCGCCTTGCTACCCCCGCCTTCGCCAGGTGGCGTTCGGCATGTACATGCCGCGTTTCAACGCGGACGTGCAGCAGCCAAACCCAAGGAGGAAGCACCCATGAACACCACCAGCACCGTTACCGCCACCAGCGAAACCCCTAAACAGCCGCAGCAACGGCAGACCGCCAAAGACATCATTGCCGCCAACGTCAAGAGCCTTATCGAACAGCTTGAAGCTGGACACTCGGATGCACTCACCGCCTATCTGGACGCGATGAGCCGCTTTCACAACTACAGCTTCGGAAACATTCTGGAGATTGCACGGCAGCGACCGACCGCAACCCGCGTTGCTGGCCTATACGCATGGAACCAGCTAGGCCGCAAGGTGAAGAAAGGCGAGAAAGGGATTCGGATTCTCGCGCCCATCGTCGGCATCAAGCGCAAGAAGGACGTGGAAGCGGAGAAGGACATCACCAAGCAGAACACGCGCGTTTTGGTTGGCTTTCGCAATGCTTACGTCTTTGACGTGGAGCAGACCGAAGGCACAGAGCTTCCAACGCTACGGGAGATGACCGGCACGGTAGGCGAGAACCGCGACCGTCTCGTTTCGTTCATCAAGCATCAAGGTATCGAGCTTGTCTTTACCGAGAAGATCGCCCCTGCTTTGGGCATGAGCTATGGCGGAAAAATCGCCATTCTTCCCGGCCAGTCCGAGGCCGAGGAGTTCAGCACCCTTGTCCATGAACTCGCACACGAGATGTTGCACAAGGCCGAGCGCAGGACGACCACGACCAAGGTAGTGCGGGAGACGGAGGCCGAGGCCATCGCCTTTGTCATTGGCAAGGCCGTAGGACTTGAAACCGGAACGGCGAGCGCCGACTACATCAATCTCTATCATGGCAACGCCTCACTCTTGGCCGAGAGCTTGGAGGTTATCCAGCAGACCTCCGGCGTCATCCTCG
Organism: Tunturiibacter psychrotolerans; assembly: GCF_051013365.1. Taxonomy (GTDB): domain Bacteria; phylum Acidobacteriota; class Terriglobia; order Terriglobales; family Acidobacteriaceae; genus Edaphobacter; species Edaphobacter psychrotolerans_A. The sequence goes on from NZ_CP132941.1 coordinate 4,807,568, forward strand.
CAGCCTTGCAGCCGCCCACCGCAGAACAGGCAGTGATGCCCGATGCAGAACTGGCGAAGGTGGCGTAATGCAGACCATTCTTCGCATCCTCAAACAGGCCGGAGGTTGGCACCACGGCCTGTACCTCAAGATCGAGAACCCGCCTTATATGGCGTTGGTCATCGAGGCCACCGACGAGTCCGGCCCATGCGGTCTACCTGCAATCTCTGTCTGTCACTACGGCGAACAGAATGGCGACCTCATGCGCGACCCGGAGATGTGTTTCGAGCTTGGATTCGCGGACGGGCCACACCTGAACGCCTTCTATTACCGGAACGACTATGTAGGCGTGGAGCAGTGGAGCCGCAATATCGTCCGCGACCACTACGTTTACCTCGTCAGCTTGCACCAGCAGCATGAGCGATTCGCCAAGGTGTGGGACAACAACCTGCGATTGCAGGGCTTCGCCGAAGCCTTTGAGCAGCAGCAGACCCCACGCGCCTAACCCTTTCCCGCCCGGAGCGGATGGGAAGCGCGTCCGCTCCAAAACACCCAACGCAGTGCAACCGTTCAAGGAGAGCAACCATGCAAGATAGCAGCGCATTCCAATTCCTCGCCATCGACACCATCCACGAGTCCACCACGAACCCCCGCCGCACGTTCGATGAAGGCAAGCTCAAGGAACTCGCCGAGTCAATCAAGCACAACGGCCTCATCCAACCCATCACAGTTCGACCCAACAACGAAGGCTTCGAGATCGTTGCGGGAGCAAGACGCTTCCGTGCAGCGCAGATCGCGGAGCTTTTCTCCATTCCCGCCCGTATCGTCGAGATCGACGACGCACAGGCTCTCGAATGGCAGCTAGTGGAGAACAGTCAGAGGGTAGACGTTCACCCTTACGAGGAGGGGCAGGGCTTCCAGCGTTTGCTCGACATCCCCGGCTACGACGTTGCCGCGTTGGTCGAGAAATCCGGCAAGAGCGCAAGCCACATCTACGCCCGTCTGTCCCTCTTACAACTCATCCCCACTGTGGCGGAGGCGTTCACCCAAGAACGGATTACCGCCAGCCACGCCAACCTCATCGCCCGTCTTCCCCAGGACGTACAGGCAAACGCCTACGAGCAGTGCTGGCGGAAGGACTGGCAGGACAAAGAGACGCATCTGTTACCCGCCAAGTACCTTGCCGCGTGGATACAGGCCAACCTCTATCTGTCTCTCGCGGATGCTCCGTTCGACCGCGAAGACCCAACTCTCAACCCCACCGCCGGAGCTTGCGTCACCTGCCCACGCCGCAGCGGATATAACACGTCACTTTTTTGTGACGTTCTGGGTGACCAATGCCTCGATTCAAGCTGCTACCACAGCAAGGTTGAGGCGTTCCTTGACCGGGAGATTGCAGCCCATCCCGGCCTCGTCCAGATCGAGAACGGCTGGCGCAATCCCAAAGAGCAGCGACCGGGAGCCGTCCAGCGCGGCCACGTTCGAGAGATCGAGTCAGTGATCGACAACCCGGACGCGGAACCAGTGATGCCGTGCGAAGCCGCCAAACCTGCCATCGTAGTTTACGGCAAGCAGCTTGGTCGCAAGCTCACCGTTTGCACGGACAAGCATTGCGCCGTGCACGACCCACAAGCCGCAGCCGATGCAGCCGCCCATCCCGTCCCGACGATGGCACCCGCGCCGGTGGCCGAGACGGAAGGGGAAGCAGCCAAACGCGAAGCCGACAATGAACAGCGCATGGCGGAGTACAACGCCGAGCAGGAGCGTAAAGAGGAGCAGCGCAAAGCGGAGTTCGAGCGACAGCAAAAGGAATATGAGGCCGAGCAAACCCGACACGAAAAGCTCCACAAGACGCGAGTTGCCACCTTCGAGCGCATTATCGAAGAAGCGTCACCATCGTTCAATCCAGCACAGATGCGCGTCTTCCTTCGCTTGCTCATCCACCTTGACTACAGCTTCCTTGAGGAAGTGGCGACTCACTTCGCAAACGGCGATGAGAACGTGCAACAGTCGGATGATGAGATCGTGTTGGCCGCATTGGACGTTACGGCAGACGAGAAACTAACCAGCCTCGCCCTGCGCCTCGTCCTCTCTGACCACATCGGAATCCCCCAACAGAACCAGCCGGACCTGCTTACAGAGGCCGAACAGGTGTTCGCACCGAAGAAGCCCAAGGCCGTGAAAGCCAAGGCCGAAGGTTCCAATAAGCCGAAGCCAACAGCCGTCAAGGGTTCACCGAAGAAGGAGACATCCCGAAAGAAAGCAGCTTAGACCTTTTCAATTCTGGCCCCGGATTCGTCCGGGACCGATTTTTGTCCCAACACGGCGAACAAACGCGCCGGGAGACACCCCTTCGGTTTCTCCCGGCCCCTCATCCCGCTTCGCTACCGGCCCCCGCTCGCCGGCTGCGCGGCAGGACGACGTTCCGAGGCTGTTACCAAACTCGCTGAAGCTTGCGCGGCAAGTGACAGCCGTTGAGGTGCGATGTGTGTATAGATTCTGAATTGGGCGTTCAGGACTTCTGGATCGACCCGATCAGGGACGGAACCCAGCAACCTGCACGATTCGTTTGAGGTAATAGGCCATTGTTGCAAGACCTATCTCGATCCGGGTACCCTTTAGGCCCCGTAAGAGCGCTACGTCGATGACAGACCTCTAGCGGCCCAACGGTTCGGGTCGGCTCTGCACTATATGTATACGGTTAAGAAGATCCGGCCAATCCATTTGTCAGCGACCCGAGCGACGGCTTTGGTTCCTAAAGCCGAGCGAGAAGCATCGTTACTTCCATTCACCGTCCGATTCGCAGTCTGAGCAGATCGTGATGTTCAGCACGAGACGTTGCCTAAACGTCCCTGCATTCGCCGCAGCATAGGTGAGATCGTCAGACCCTGAACCACAATAGAAAACACTACAGTGATGTAGGTCGCGGCCAACAGTAAGTTGCGTTCTCCCGCAGGCTCCTGCGGAAGCGATAGGGCAAGAGCAACTGCCAGCGCTCCTCGAAGCCCTCCCCAGGTCAGTACCGTCACATTGCCAGTCACTCTCTGACGACAAACGGCCAGTGTGCGGACCACCGCCGTTACGCTGGCGAAACGTGCAATGAGCACGATGGGAATTGCGATCAGACCACCTGTCAGCAGCGAGAAGCTGAGCGGAAGTATAAGTAGCTGTAATCCCAGCAGCAGAAAAAGTACGACATTCATAATGTCGTCAATCAATTCCCAGAACTTCTCAAGGTGGTCCCGCGTGGTTGGTGACATGGCGAAGCGTCGCGCGGTCCCGCTGACCATTAGCCCAGCGGCAACAGCCTCAAGAGGGGCCGAAAGATGGAGTTTGTCGGCCAGGACGTAACCTCCCATTGCCAGAGCAAGCGTGAGCATCACCTCTACCCGATAACTGTCGACCATTCGGATAAGTCTGTAGGTAAGGTATCCGAGGGCAACACCCATCGCGATTCCGCCCCCCGCCTCCAGGAGCAGCAGGGCGCCGAACGTCAGGGGGGAAGGCAGACTGCCGTGCCCGGAGCCCTTCACCGCCGTCCCTAAAAGTGCTAAGAAAATCACGGCGCCAACTCCGTCATTAAACAATGACTCACCCGCAAGCTGAATTTTGGTTCGGGCGGAGCGCCGACACGCTGAAGCATCTCCAGTACGGCAATGGGATCGGTGGGTGAAATCAAGGCTCCAAAGAGGAGAGCCTCAGTCCAACTGATCGGAATGCCAACCAGATGCAGAACCGTTTTGAAGAGGAATTCCACAATTACCGTCGAGAGCGCGGTCGCGAAAATTGAAAGGCTAAGCACGGAGACTCGTTCTCGTCCGAGCTGTTTGAGATCAAGCTGCAGCGCCCCGGCGAACAGGAGAAACGCCAGCATGCCGTGAAGAACTACTTGATTGAAATCAATCCCGCCCACCAACAGATGAGCGCTCGCCTGAAGTGCCGGAACAGTGTGGCTGCCCAAAATAAGGACACAGGCAGCGACCAACGACAAGATCATCGTTCCGATGCTCGTTGGTAAGCGAAGTACCCGATAACTGAGGAAGCTGAAAAGAGCACCGATTGAGACAAGTGCGCTAAGCAGCGCGAATGTAGGCATCATGTCGGCTATGCCTAGGATAGATGATTGGGAGGCAGCGACTCAGATTACCTCAGCGGTAATGAGATTTTGAATGCTGTACCGCTTTTACCTGGGCGGATGCTGCTGCGTACCCGAATCCGCCCATTGTGACGCTCAATAATGCGCTTCGATAGTGCCAAACCTAGACCGGTTCCTTTGTCTGCCTTCGTTGTGAAGAACGGTTGGAAAAGGGCATCTTGGTGCCGAATCTCAATTCCATGGCCGTTGTCGGCGATCACGAAGTCGATTTCATTCTTTCGCTTTCTTACCCGGAGTCGAAGGATACCCTCGGCCGGCAACGCCTCCAAGGCATTGACGATGAGATTCGAAACGACCTGAAGCATTTCACCAGTAAAGACCTCAGCCACTGCACCTTCGGGTAGGTCTTTCACAAGATGGATTCGCTTCTCCTCGATCACGCGCTGATGGATGCGGATCGCCGCTTCGGCGATAGCTACCAAGTCAACTGGACGAGGCTTGTCCGATCTCTGAGAAAACCCAAGCGTCTGCTTAGCAACGTGACTCAAGTTCTCCATCTGCTCCTCTGCCTGGAGCAAATACATCCGAACCTTGGCGGGGTCATCCGCTTCCTGGAGGGCCAGATAGGTCAAGTGTCCGAGAGCCTCCAAAGGATTCTTGACCTCGTGCATGACCTCTAGGGCGAGACGACCGGCAACTGCACGCTCTTCCGCTTTTCGCAGTGCCTCGGTTGCGACAGCCAAGTGCCCTTCGGAGACCCGAAGTGCTTCTTGTACTTCTTCAAGTTCTGTTGGGGTGTCCGGCCAGGTGTTCGAGCCCATCTCTGTCTCCAAAAGTGTTTGTTCTGGAGAGAACGCCTAGTTCGGCGTTGCGATCGGGGTATACCCACAGACCAGTGGACTCAGTCAGGTTGATGCACGAAGTCGTTAACTGTGATGCCATGAGTGCACACTATGTCGCCTATTGGGCATAAGGAGCACCGCCGATGCCTCGAAGTGACCGGAATCAACCTCAAATTGCAGCAGGAATGGTCTGAAAGAGCTTCTCCACCGTCTCCACAAGTCTTCGAGGACCATCGAAGGCGCTCAGAATAGCGTCGTGCGCACGCTCAGAGCAGGGGGTCATGCCCGCCGTCAGCACGAGACTTCGAATCACAGGACGTCTGCTCTCTGCTAATTCGAGTGCGGCTTCACACTTTTCGGACGAAAGGGTGTGGCAAAGGACAAGTAGTGAAATCTTCTGGCTGAGAATGATCCTCTCCACATCCGAGGCTTCGATAGCAGTTAAGACCGCATAGCCGGCCTTCTCCAGAACCATCGTGCGAGTGTTCAGCAAGAGTTGATCGCTGCCGTAAACGAGAATGCAGAAGGACATAGGTGATGCGGGTCCCGAGTTCACAGTGTTCTCCAGTCGCTCGAATTCTAAAAGACTGTTTCGTCAATCTATGCCCAATAGGCATCACAGTCGTTTTAAACGCGTATGCTTGAGTACTGGAGCAGTGTTCAACCCGTTCCATACAATCAAACGTGACTGCTTGCCGTCTCCCAGACGGCCGTCCCTTGCGAATGAGCAAGGGGGCATCATGCCTACCACCGCCGTCAGCTTATTTCTCACCTCTCTTTCTGAGGAGAGCAGTCAATCCCTGCTTAAGCACTCGATTCCTGTGGATCTTCCCTTGAGCACCGTCCTCTATGAGGCGCAGGAAAACCCGCCATATGCGTACTTCATAACCTCTGGGATGGCGTCGGTTGTGACAGCCATGCCAGACGGTGCCACGGCGGAGGTCGGCGTCATCGGACGTGAAGGCGTCATCGGCAGCGTGCAATTGATGGGGCCCGCCCTTGCCCCGACTCGATGCTTCATGCAGTTGGCGGGCTCTGCTCTCCGCATCCCTATTTCGGAACTGCGAAAAGCATTTGTCGTGTCGCCTGAGATTCGAGAACGTCTCCTAGAGTTCTTGCAGGAGCAGATGATGATTCTCAGTCAGGTTGCTGGATGCCATCGACTCCATGAGGCAGAAGAGCGTTTAGCTCGGTGGCTCCTGATGGTTCAAGACTGCTCCCAAAGTGATGTCTTGGGCCTTACCCAGGAGTTCCTTGGAATGATGCTCGGATCTCGCCGAACTACCGTGGGAACAGCTGCGGGGGCGTTACAGGCAAAAGGCCTCATTGACTACCAACGCGGGAGAATCAAGATCATTGACCGGCAAGGACTTGAAGAAGCGGCTTGCGACTGCTATCAAGTCGCAAAAGAGCTCTATTCGGGCCTCTACAGCCGAGCTCCGCGCGGCGGTTACAACTGACCCCGCCAGCCGAAGTTGGAATGCGCGAGGAAGCTGATTTATAGATGACGCTATAGATGACCTCAACGAACAAGCGTGGAGTCAGCAGAATCGAGGTGACGAGATGGCACAGTACACGGGCACGGTGAAATGGTTCAACAACGCGAAGGGCTACGGATTTCTAGGGCACGACGGTGGGGCCGACGTCTTTGTCCACTACAGCTCGATCCAGACCGAGGGCTACAAGACTCTGAAAGAGGGCGATGGAGTGACCTTCGATATTATTCAGGGTGATAAAGGCCCTCAGGCCGACAATGTAGAAATGTTGAACGGAAAGATGCGAGCTTCCGAGCGCTCATCTGAAACTGACAACGGATCGGCTCCGACTTCTCAGACCGACACGCCGACGACCCCAACTCTGAAGTCGATATTCCGTTTTCGCGGAATCGGAGCTTCGGACGTAGTATCGAGCTTTCCCCGGTGATCTCCCAATGCAGACAGCAACCGGTCCATCCGACACAGGTATGAGTCTCCGGGATCTGCTATCAGATCCCGCCTTTCCCTTACGTGCAAAGAGCCTCGTCAGCCGAACGCAGAGTCTGTGGCGCTACGGCGCCTGTCGCGCGCGTTTACCCTCAATCCTGAATCGGTATTGCAGGATCTGGTGAACATAGCCGTAGAGTTTTGCGGAGCGGACAGTGCCGGCATCTCGCTTGAAGAACCCGAGAACAGAACATTCAAATGGATCGTGGTCGCAGGCAGTTTCGCGCCTTATCTGGGAGGTCGCACCCCCAGAAATTACAGTCCTTGCGGAACCTGCCTCGACTCGGGTCGGGCGCAACTATACCGCGTGACCAAGCCCTACTACGACCATCTGGGTGTGACAGCTGAACCAATCATCGACGGGATGCTGATTCCGTGGTCAAGTGAGCAGTTGCGCGGTACCTTATGGAGCGTCTCTCATTCGTCTGAGGAAGCATTTTGTTCTGAAGATTACGAGCTACTGGGGAGCCTCGCGGATTTTGCCTCACTCATCTTGCAACATCAGCACCAGGAGAAGCTGCTCCGGGAGGCAGCGTGCAACCGGAGTGTGGCGGACATGGCTCACAAACTGGCGCATCGGATCAACAACCCTTTGCAAAGCCTTACGAACACAATCTTCCTCGCACGGCAGGGCAAGGAGAATATTGACGAGCACCTTGTGCAAGCCGAAGTCGAGTTGAAGCGTCTCTCCCATCAAGTGGCGCTTTTGCTCGATGTCTCTAAAAGCTTTTCGTCAAAGACGACTGACCGGCCCAATGAGTCGTTTTACGAACCTGTTTCGTAACAGCCTCGTCCCCCTCCCTGCACTTTTCCCCTTTTGGCGGCTTCGCCACTGGCACCCTGCGGGGTTCCAACTTCCAAATTCAGGGAAAAACTTCTATGTGAGTTCCTGTCTGAGATACTGAAAAGGAAAGGCAGGGCGTCCTGAAAGCACTCCAGCGCAACAACGTCAAGGTATTCGGTTCAGGCGAAGAAACTCTAGTCTTCGCTCATGGCTACGGCTGCGACCAGAGCATGTGGCGTCACGTCACACCTGCCTTTGAGGACAAATACAAAATTGTCCTGTTTGATTACGTTGGGTCGGGGCTGTCTGAAGTTTCCGAGTTTGACCGAAATCGCTACAGTACCCTACGCGGGTATGGGCAGGACATCAACGAAATTCTGGATGAACTTGAACTCAAGAATGTTCACTTCGTGGGCCATTCGGTGAGTTCAATGATCGGCGCATTGGCTTTTCTGGAGCGGCCAGATCTGTTCAAGACCATCACGATGATTGGGCCGTCGGCTTGTTACATCAACAGCGACGACTATGTCGGAGGTTTTGATCGAGCCGACATCGAAGGGTTACTCCAGACGCTTGAAAGCAATCACGTAGCTTGGTCAGCCACCATGGCGCCTGTTATCATGGGGTATCCCCCGAATTCCGAGTTTTCGAATGAGCTTGAGGCTAGCTTCTGCCGAATGGACCCGTTTCTGGCAAATCACTTCGCCAAGGTCACGTTCCTATCCGACAACCGCGCCGATCTTGTAGGTATTACAGTGAAGACCCTCGTTTTGCAGTGTCAGCATGACGCGATCGCTGGCATGGTGGTAGGCGAGTACGTACACAAGTGCTTGCCGAATAGCCAATTCGTGGTCCTGGACGCAACTGGGCATTGCCCCCATATTAGTTCTCCGAAAGAGGTCGTTCGAGAGCTGCAGGCATTCCTCCAGCAGTAGACCGCGGCTCGGGACAAGTACGACATGCCAAACGAGAACCCGCTTGACAACGCAGCATGTGGGCTGCTTGAAGTCGCTGCGGACGGGCAAATCGCGGCAGCGAACTCTGCTTTTGCTCAGATCGTGGACCGAGATCAATCTGCACTTCTCGGGATGCGCATCCAGGAGCTGCTGACCCGAGGATCGGCACTTTTTTACGAGACTCAGTTTTCGCCCAGCCTCCTTCTACGCGGCGGTCTTGAAGAAATCTCATTTGAATTGCTGCGGTCGAGCGGCGAGCGAGTCCCCGTGTTCGTCAACGCTGTCCTTCGTCGGCCCGATGCCGACCGAGAACCTCGTGTATTTCTTGCGGTGTTTGCTGCTCGCCAGCGTCACCGCTACGAGGCGGAACTCCTGCGCTCACGAAAAGAAGCCGAGCAACTGGCGGAGGTTGTAAGGCGCTCATCGGATGCCATCGTGCGCCTGAGCGCGGATGCGAGGATCGAGTCGTGGAACACGGGAGCACAACAGATCTTCGGTTACGCCACCTCTGAAGCTGTCGGGAACCCATTCAGCCTGCTCTTTGCGGGGGACGCTTTCCAAGAGTTGGGTACGTTTTCGGAATTGAAGCGTGGAAAGGACGTCAACCTTGAGACGGTCGGCAAGACCAAACAGGAGCAGCCGGTCGATGTTTCCGTTAGCCTCACCCCGCATTTGGAAGCTCCTGGAACTCTCGTAGGCTTTTCCGCGATCATTCGCGATATGACAAAGCAGAAAGTAGCGGAGAGAAATCTGTTGCAAGCTGAGAAACTCGCTTCTGTGGGCCGTCTCGCCAGTTCCATCGCGCACGAGATCAACAACCCGCTCGAAGCAGTGACGAACCTGCTTTACATCCTGAACTCGCGTATCACTGACGAGGATACGAAACAACTAGTCCAGACGGCCGAAGAAGAACTAGCGCGGGTATCGCAGATAGCCAATTACACGCTTCGGTTCCATAAGCAGAGCACCGATCAAATCGAGGTCGATCTATCCATGGTCGTCAAAGGAGTGTTAGGCGTCTACAGAGGAAGACTCCAGAACTCAGGAATTCAGATCGTGGACGAAAGTTCCGATTGTGGCCCATTGCTCTGCTATGAGAACGACCTGAGGCAAGTTCTTCTCAACTTAATATCCAACGCCTTCGACGCGATGCGATCCGGGGGAAAAATAACTATTCGCTGTCGTGAGCTTGATCGGTCGGGAGTTAAGTCGTTCAGAATCGTTGTGGCAGACACCGGCACCGGGATGGATCAGCCGACTCTTGAACGGCTCTTCGAACCGTTTTTTTCCACCAAAGGAATCGGCGGAACCGGGCTGGGACTTTGGATTAGCCGAGATCTCATCCTCAGAAATGGTGGTTCAATCAAGGTTCGCAGCAGCCAACGGGCCAATCATTCTGGCACGACGTTTGTCTTGTCATTTCCTAGGATTGATCCCACTCCTTTTCGATCACTTACAGATAATTGAGATCTCGAAGTCAAGAGTTGATCGATGGTTTGCCGGCTTGGCGACAGACAGCAGTTTCGTAGCCGGCTCGTTCCTTTCCCTGCACCCCTACCTGTCCAAGAAGGGCTGGCCGCTTTTATCGAGATATCCCTCTTCGATCAATGGCACCAAGCAACTTGTATAGCCCTGGTGCTTGCCCTTCACTCGTGAAGGTACGCACATCGGTGGCGAGCGCCGCAATCTCTGCTGGCGCATGACGTGCATGGTCTGCGAAGTAGAGGTCGCCACGCGACGAAGCAAGGACTTTACACCAATATGTGACTGAAAAGCGCAAAGGAATCCAGCAGATGATCGCTCTCAACGCAAGCGGGGCCGCCGGCTCTTCCCGTGCGTCTAACGCTGCCCAGCCTTCCCGTACCGCAAGGATAAATTGGCGCACCTGTTCGCGGTTTCGCGCCAGCCTTGCGGCATCACAGCCGTGCCCGTAGAGCGAACCGACGATTGCTGTAATGAAGACCACGTGACGACGTAACCATGCATCCATGTTTTCCACTTCGTCAACTCGGAACCCGGCCTGACGGAATAACCAAGCGATGTCTGGCGCAGTGGATTCCAGAGAGGTTGCTTGCTGTGGAATCTCGACGTAGCGCACGATTCCAGACTCCTTGCTTCCGGCTATTCCAGGAAACGCGATGACGGTGCGGGATCGGCCGAGCAGGGCAAAGATGTTTTCGGAACCATTCGCGTGGTTGGCGAGGAACACGATGCGCCTAATCGAGGTCGCCCGAGCGAGGTCTGGAAGTACCGCCGCAATCTGTTCACGACGAACGGTAACCAGGCAAAAATCGGCTGAACAGTCAGACGCGAGACGTTCCATTACGGGCAGGGAAATTGTGGTTGTCTCGGAAGTATCTGCGTTCTGAATCGTCGCACCGAACTGTCGGAGTTCCTGAGCTCGATCTGGCCGTGCGATGAGGGTGACTTCGTTACCTCTCTGTGCGAGACGGACGCCGAACACGGTGCCTTGAACACCCGCTCCCAGCACAACGATCTTCTTCATCGACTTGTGATCGCCATGCTTTAGCTTCACGGGCTGTGCTCCTTTCGGAGTTTCCTATCGTTTCATCGGCGGGAAATTGCGCGGGCAAGGCCTCGCTTGCTCCAGCAGCGAGCGAAGTCGAAGACACGGTGAGTCAGATGAAAAGTGATGTCCGGAAAGCTCTCGTCTGGTTTGAAGCTGCTAATCGCACCGACCGCTGGCCTCCCCTCTGCGCACGCCGCATTAGTTAGCCTAACCCCGGTTCGCCGCTGCCGCAGCTTCAACTTCGTTCTCCTCTTCCAACTCGTCTTCTTCCTCTTCATTGGCGGCAGCCTCATCCGCAAACTCGTCGAGTTTGCTCTCTTCATCCGTGGCGAGGTTGACCTGCCTGATCCCGTCAGCCTCCAGAGGCCCAGTAACTTCAGTGTCTGCAAACTGCCCAGCGACGTTTGACGTGGTCGCGAATGGTGGAATCTGACTCTTGCTCATGTTGTCTCCTGTACATTGAATGGCTGATGCAAGTTGCAAGAAGCCAAAGCTCCAGTGTGTGCGCTGCCGGCTCCTGACGCTGTATCCAATTGCACAGTCTTTGGGGGCGTGAAGAAGGCAAAGTAGAGATTCGGAATCAAGTGGTCGATCGTCAGGATCAGGCGGAGAGCATACATGCGAGCGGCTATCTTTCGTCGGTCCACCCAGGATTCGGGACAGTACCTCGAAATCGGAGACATTCCACGCCCGACCATACTCCCGGGGCACTCTCTCCTGCGCGTGATTGCTTGTGGTGTGTGCCGGACCGACCTACACATCGTGACTGGAGAGCTGCCGGCGCTTCGGCCGGAGTTGATCCCCGGCCACCAAATCGTTGGCGAAGTCATCGACGGTGCAACCCCCAATTTACCCATTGGAACGCGAGTGGGGGTTTCCTGGATGGGCGGAGTGGACGGTACCTGCTGGTATTGCACGCATGACGCAGAAAATCTTTGTGACGAGCCAACCTTTACGGGATATACGGTTGATGGAGGCTACGCAGAGTTTGCCCTCGTGCGCACAGACTTCCTGCTGCCACTCCCCGTTGGCTTGGACGATGCCGCAGCGGCTCCGCTCCTATGCGCTGGGATTATCGGCTTTCGCAGCCTTCGTGTGGCCGGGGTTCGACCGGGAGAGAGAGTGGGCCTTTACGGCTTCGGTAGCTCGGCGAGCCTGGCGATTCAGGTACTGCAATCCTGGAACTGCGAGGTATATGTCTCGTCCCGCGGCCAAGGCAACCGAGACCGCGCAGCCGCTCTGGGTGCAACCTGGGTTGGGAAAGACGGTGACAAGCCGCCCGTTCCATTGGATCGTGCGATCACCTTTGCTCCGAGCGGGGAGGTAGTGATCGCAGCTCTCGGCGACCTTCGCAAAGGTGGTGTAGTTGCCGTCAACGCTATCCACATGGACAAAATCCCGGCATTCGACTACGACAGCCTGCTCTGGGGCGAGCGACAGATACGCAGCGTGGCCAACATGACCAGAGCCGATGCCCGCGACTTCCTTGAGATCGCGCACAAGCTAGGCATACGCCCGAAGACGACTGTGCTGAAGTTGGAACAGGCGAACGAGGCGCTGGCGATGCTGAGCAAAGATCGTGACGATAGCTCTATCGTTCTTGTCCCATAAAAGCTCAGGTTGGCGGGTCGATAGGAACCATGTAGATCGGGTTGTTGAGCGGAGAGGTGAGCATGATTGCACAACAGGCAGGTACGCCGCAGCGCCATACTCATGAAGTGACGAGCTTGAGTCGGGTTGTGATTGAAGAGCGAATGGAATGAGTGCAACCCGGCCACTAGATTCTGCACAGCGGACAGGACCGGGACGACCCTTTCCTCTTGGCCCGACTATTTGCGAGGAAGGCACGAACTTCAGCCTGTTCTCGGCAAATGCCACGATGGTTGAACTTCTTCTCTTCAACGGAGTTGACGATGTAGCTCCGTCCAGAACCATTGAGTTCGACACCGAGCGCAATCGCACATCGCACTATTGGCACATGCTGGTTTGCGGCATCGAACCGGGCCAACTGTACGGCTTTCGACTTCACGGTCCCGACGATCCTGCGGCAGGTCATCGTTTCGATAGCCAGAAGGTGTTGCTCGACCCCTACGGCCGAAGCGTGGCCGTGGGGAAAAACTATAGCCGCGCTGGCGGCTGCAGACCTGGAGATACAGCCGCGACTTGCATGAAGAGTGTTGTCGTGGACCCAAACCGGTTTGACTGGGAAGGTGACGCTCCGCTCAACCACTCGTTTCGGCAGACGGTGATCTACGAAATGCATGTTGCGGGTTTCACTCGGAACCCGAATTCGGGAGTCGCGGAGGGCAAGCGCGGTACGTTCGTGGGCGTCGTGGAGAAAATTCCTTATCTTCAAAAGCTTGGCGTGACGGCTGTTGAATTGCTGCCAGTATTTCAGTTCGACCCTCAGGATGCACCCGACGGTCTCGAGAACTACTGGGGTTATGATCCGGTCTCGTTCTTCGCTCCACATCTCGCGTATTGCACAGATAACGACCCCCAGCGCTGCATGGACGAATTCAGGACGATGGTGATGGCCCTGCACAAAGCAGGAATCGAGGTCATCCTTGACGTGGTCTACAACCACACATCCGAGGGGGATGAACGTGGTCCGACGGTCTGTTTTCGGGGGATTGAAAACAGCGTCTATTACATTCTCAATCAAGACAAAGCCCAGTACGCCAACTTCACCGGCTCCGGCAACACATTGAAGGCTAACGAGTCCGTCGTCAAACGGCTCATTCTGGACAGCCTTATCTACTGGGTTTCCGAGATGCACGTCGATGGGTTCCGCTTTGATCTGGCCTCGGTGTTTTCAAGGGACCAAGCCGGAGAGCCGATGATCGACGCGCCGATCATTTGGGAGATCGACTCGCACCCGGCGCTCGCTGGTACAAAGCTCATTGCCGAGGCGTGGGACGAAGGAGGGTTATATCAGGTCGGTAGTTTCGGGCCCGATAAATGGAAGGAATGGAACGGACAATTCAGGGATGACATACGAGCATTCGTGAAGGGTGAGCAAGGCACTGTTATCAAACTGCGAGAGCGGATCACGGGGAGCCTCGACCTGTACGGGGAGGGGGATCGGCCCACCGGCCAAAGCATCAACTTCGTTACCTGTCATGATGGCTTCACGATCAACGACCTTGTGTCGTATAACTCCAAACACAATGAAGCCAACCGTGAGGGTAACCGCGATGGGACGAATGTCAATCACAGTTGGAATTGTGGGGTTGAGGGGCCGAGTCCGGACCAAGCGATCTCCTTGCTGAGATCGCGGCAAATCAAAAACCTGCTTGCGCTCACCCTGCTTTCGGCAGGTACGCCCATGCTACTAATGGGAGATGAGGCACGTCGCACACAGGGCGGGAACAACAATCTCTATTGCCTGGATAACGAGACGAGTTGGCTCGACTGGAATCTTGTCAGTCGCAACGCGGAGCTAAGTCGCTTTGTGGCGAAGTTGATTATGTTACGAGTTGGAACCGAGATCCAGAGTGCCGGGGCAAGTCTCACCCTAGAGCAGTATCAAGCCAGGGCGCATTACGAGTGGCACGGGATCGAGCTCGGTAAACCAGACTGGAACCCTGATTGCCATGCTATCGCGTTCACGCTCCATACAGCGTCTCTCAGGCGCTTGCTCTATGTGGCCGTCAACGCTTTCTGGGGAACATTATCGTTTGAATTGCCCAAAACTGGGGTATCTGGCTTACTCGCTTGGCGGCGTGTCGTGGACACATCTCTCTCTGCGCCAGACGACATTGCGGACCTCGACAGGGGAGTTGTCATTACGGACGCCAGGTATATCGTCAACGCTCGGTCATTGGTAGTTCTTGAGAGCACTTTGACCTAGGACCTGCGATCCCTTATTCCGGCTGATCTGGATACTTCGCAGCGTTAGCCGTGAGCAAAAGGACACAGCCTCCCCACTCTTCCGCGAGATACGGTTAAACGTAGCCGATCGATTCGGAATGTACCGGATCCGAACAATACATCACCCGCCACTTTGGAGAAGCGATGTCAGACGAACACGCGACATCCAACTATGGCGTCGTCCTTTCCATAAGGGGCAGTGTCGTAGACGCGCAGTTTTCGGGCTTATTGCCATCTGTGTTCTCCATCCTGCGTTGTGGCAGGAAAGAAGCCACAGTCATCGAGGTGATGGAGCAAATCGACCAGCATCGTGTGCGTGGAATTGCGCTCACAGCCACCCAAGGCCTTGCTAGGGGAATGACGGTTAGGGACACGGGTAAGCCTCTTCAAGCGCCGGTGGGTAAGACAATCATTTCGCGGATGTTCGATGTGTTCGGCCACGCAATCGACCGTCAGCCGGAGCCTACGGATACAAACTGGCGCAGTGTGCATCGGGCACCACCCTCCCTGTCGGAGCGTCTGACGAAATCCGAGATCTTCCAGACCGGCATCAAGGCAATCGATGTGCTGGTGCCACTAGAGCGTGGAGGCAAGGCGGGCCTCTTTGGAGGTGCCGGTGTAGGCAAAACTGTGCTACTAACCGAGATGATCCACAACATGATCGGGCACCAGAAAGGGATGAGCATCTTCTGCGGCATCGGCGAGCGCTGTCGGGAGGGGGAAGAACTCTATAGCGGCATGAAGGATGCTGGCGTCCTGAAAGACATGGTGATGGTCTACGGCCAAATGAATGAACCGCCCGGCGCTCGCTTCCGCGTTGGCCACGCTGCCCTGACCATGGCCGAATACTTCAGAGACGACGAGCATCGGGACGTCCTCTTTCTGGTTGACAACATTTTCCGCTTCATTCAGGCGGGTATGGAGGTCTCGGGCTTGCTTGGCCAGATGCCGTCAAGGCTGGGTTATCAGTCAACCATGGGAACAGAGTTGTCAGGCTTGGAAGAGCGCATCGCCAACACGCGCGCGGGCGCGATCACCTCTATACAGGCTGTCTATGTGCCGGCGGACGACCTTACCGACCCTGCGGCGGAACACGTCTTCGGGCACCTCTCGGCATCGCTCGTGCTCTCAAGAAAGCGGGCAAGCGAGGGCCTTTATCCCGCGATCGACCTGCTGCAATCGAACTCTGCCATGGCGACCTCCGCCATCGTAGGCGAACGCCACTACGGGGTCGCACAGCAAATTCGCAAGACCCTGGCCGAATACGAAGCCCTGAAGGACATTGTGGCCATGCTGGGGCTGGATCAACTCTCCCCGGCGGACCGCCTCACGGTCGGGAGAGCGCGGCGACTCGAACGTTTTCTTACGCAACCGTTCTTCGCAACCGAGCAGTTCAGCGGCTTGAAAGGAAAGCAGGTGAGCTTGGAAGATGCGCTCGATGGCTGCGAACGTATCCTGCGGGATGAGTTCAAGGACGTTCCGGAGAGCGCGCTATACATGATCGGGGCCATCAGTGAAGCAAAGCAGGCAGCGCCGCCCAAGAAGCCGGATGGCAAGGCCTCTCCCGCTTCCATGCCGCCCGCAGCCGTCCCCGCGGGGTCCGCCCATGCAGCTTAAGGTGCTTCTTCCTTCTGAAATCTTCTTCGAGAACGACGATGTGGAACGGATCGTGGCTGAGACGCGTGAGGGCTCCTTCGGCATTCTGCCTCACCGGCTTGACTGCGTTGCGGCACTTGCGCCGGGCATTCTGACCTATCAGGAGACAAATCGTTCACCAGTCTATCTAGCCGTTGATGAAGGCGTACTCGCAAAAGTTGGGATGAAGGTGCTGGTTTCGGTCCGGCGAGCTGTGCGAGGTACTGACCTGGGCCAACTGCACGATGCCGTCAAGCAGCAGTTTCTTACCCTCAACGATCAGGAACGGCAAGTCCGCGAGGCTCTCAGGAAGCTGGAGAGTACGTTCGCCGGCAGACTCGCGGAGTTTTCTCGTGAGCGATAGGCAGATTGGACCACCCGTAGTCACGCCCAACGAAGAAGATACCTTCGCCGGGCAGGTCGGTGCGAAAGCAACGAGAAAGCAGCGGGCCCTGCGCGCCGGAGACCAAGGTGTCTGGTTTGGCCTTGGGATGTCCGGACTCATCGGCTGGTCCGTTGCCATACCGACGCTGTTGGGCGCGATTCTCGGTGTCTGGCTGGATGATCGCCATCCGCAGAAATTTTCCTGGACACTTACACTCCTGTTCGCTGGCCTGGTGCTTGGGTGCTTCAACGCGTGGCATTGGGTTGCTCAACAAGACGCGTCGATGCGGGAGGAGGACACCGATGACTGAATCGTTGAAGGTCAGCGGGGCGATCCTCGGGGGCTTTGCTCTCGGCACTTTCTTCTTCGTCGGGCTATGGTGGACGGTTCGAAGAGGAGTTATCTCTGCGCAACCAGCCATCGTGTTTCTCGGCAGCATGGTTTTTCGAACGCTGGTCGTCATGGTGGGCTTTTATTATCTAAGCCGCGGTGACTGGCGCAATGTCGTAGGCAGTCTTACGGGCTTTGTTCTTGCCCGCTTCTTCGTTACAAGAAACGCACGCTTTTCGTTCCGGGCGGAGGCGCTCGCGCCGTCAGGAGGGGCGCGATGAATCTGACCTCCGATCAACTGATCTTCTGGCAGCATGGATTTTTCAAGCTAAACCAGACCATCGTCACAACGTGGGCCATGATGTTGCTGATGGCGTTCGGAGCAATGCTCATCACGCGCCGACTGAGGACAGAGGGAAAGATCTCCCGCTGGCAGGGTGCGCTGGAAATCATCGTCACTACGCTTGAGACACAGATCAAGGAAGTAGGTCTGGCAGCGCCGCGCAAATATCTTGCGTTTCTCGGGACGCTGTTCGTCTTTGTAGCCACGTGCGCGGTTTGCATCATCATTCCGGGCTACAAGCCACCGACCGAGTCTCTCTCAACCACAGCCGCACTCGCGCTCTGCGTCTTTCTGGCTGTGCCGCTCTATGGCATCAGAGAGCAGGGCCTGGGCGGCTATCTGAAAACGTACACCCAGCCGACCATCATCATGCTGCCGTTCAACATCATCAGCGAGCTATCACGGACCCTGGCGTTAGCTGTGCGCTTGTTCGGCAACATGATGAGCGGCGTGATGATCGTCGGCATCCTGCTTACGATCACTCCCTTCCTCTTTCCCATCGTCATGACCGCTCTGGGACTACTCACCGGTATGGTTCAGGCATATATCTTTACCATTCTTGCCGGGGTCTATATTGCGGCCGCCACTTTGGTTCCAAAGCCGCAGGGCGTTCCCATTCCGGCCTCGAAACCACTTCCTAAGCAAACCTGAATCAAGGAGACTTCATGGATAGCACAACCGCAATTGCCATCGCGTCGATCGTCACAGCCGGCCTGACGATCGGTATTGGATGCCTCGCCCCGGCTCTCGGCGAAGGGAAGTCCGTCTCGACGGCTCTAACCTCTCTCGCGCAGCAACCGGACGCTTCTGCCACCATAACCAGGACGCTTTTTGTCGGATTGGCAATGATCGAATCTCTCGCAATTTACTGCTTCGTCGTTTCCATGATTCTGATCTTTGCTAACCCCTTCTGGAAGTTCGTCATCGCGCATGCTGTCCAGGGTAAGTGACCTATGCTCATCGATTGGTTCACCGTCATCGCGCAGATGCTCAACTTCTTGATCCTTGTCTGGCTCTTGAAGCATTTTCTGTATCAACCCATTTTGAACGCAATCGATACTCGCGAAAAAGGTATTGCGTCCAAACTCGCGGACGCTGAAGCGAAAGAGGCTGACGCACACAAGCAGCAGGAAGACTTCGAAGCCAAGAACAAATCGTTCGACGAGCAGCGGGCTGCGCTGATGACCAAGGCTGATGGGGACGCCAAGGTAGAGCACGATCGTCTGGTCGACGAAGCGCACAAGCAAGCAGATGGGGTTCGCGCCTCTGAGGCCGCCGCGCTCAAAGACGCCCGAGCACACCAGGCCGTCGCCATCAGGCGCATGGCTCAGAACCAGGTCTTCGAAATCACGAAGAAGACACTGGCCGATCTCGCGACCGTCACTCTGGAAGAGCGGATCGGAGAGGTCTTTACTCGGCGGCTGCGGTTGATGAACGTCAAGGATAAAGACGAGATGGGCGCGGCGCTGAAAGCTTCACCCGAAGCGTCTCTCGTCCGCAGCGCATTCAACCTTCCCGACGAGCAAAAAGCCGCGATCCAGAATGCTCTAAATGAAACCTTCTCCGCGGTGATTCGAGTTCGGTATGAGACGGATGCGAACGCGATCAGTGGTATCGAACTCACCGCGCAGGGGCAAAAGCTGTCCTGGAGTATCTCTAGTTATCTTGATTCCTTTGATCGAAGCCTTGCTGAACTGATAGCACCCCCAACTAAGCCGGAGCCTACGCCCGCTCACGACGCAGAGGTCAAATGACTGAGCCAGCCGGAGCCCTGCTGACTGCGCTCTACGGCGCCTTCGATGGACTCAGGGATGCGTGCGCCACGTACACCCCAAGTTTGGTGCCGGAGGAGATCGGAATCATCACCAGTCTTTCGACCGGCATCGCCACCATCTCCGGCTTGCCGAATCTGGGCAACGAAGAACTGGTCAGCTTCGCAGGCGGTCGTTTGGGCATGGCCTTCAACGTGGATGAAGATGAGGTTGGACTTATCCTGCTCTGCGACTACCAGGATCTCCACGTTGGCGACGAAGTGCGGCGCACCGGACGCGTGATGGATGTCGCTGTAGGCAACGCGCTGCTGGGCCGCGTCCTCGATC
The DNA here is from genome assembly GCF_051013365.1 of Tunturiibacter psychrotolerans. Taxonomy (GTDB): domain Bacteria; phylum Acidobacteriota; class Terriglobia; order Terriglobales; family Acidobacteriaceae; genus Edaphobacter; species Edaphobacter psychrotolerans_A. Next base: position 4,827,402 of record NZ_CP132941.1, read on the forward strand.
CGCTGGGCAATCCCATCGACGGCAAGCCACTGGTGCTGACCGAGAACCGCCTCCCCGTGGAGCGGCCGGCACCCGCCATCATGGACCGCGCCCCGGTCAGCGTTCCTCTGCAAACGGGATTGAAGGTGGTTGATGCCATGATTCCCATCGGCCGAGGTCAGCGCGAACTCATTCTCGGCGACCGTCAGACGGGCAAGACAGCCATCGCGATCGACACCATTCTGAATCAGCGTGGGCAGAATGTGGTCTGCGTCTATTGCGCGATCGGGCAGCGAGCGTCGTCCGTGGCCAAGGTTATAGCCAACCTGCAGGAAAAAGGCGCGATGGAGTACACGGTCGTTGTTGTGGCGGAAGGCAACAATGCACCCGGCTTGGTCTATATCACGCCGTACGCTGCAACCAGCATAGCCGAGTGGTTCATGGAACAAGGTCGCGATGTCCTTATCGTCTATGACGATCTCACGCAGCACGCGCAGGCGTACCGAGAGCTATCACTTTTGCTGCGAAGGCCGCCAGGTCGAGAGGCATATCCCGGCGACATCTTCTACATTCACTCCCGCATGCTGGAGCGTTCCACCCATCTGATCAAGGAGCTTGGCGGTGGTTCGTTGACCGCTCTTCCGATCATTGAGACCGACGCGCAGGATATCTCTGCCTACATCCCAACCAACCTGATCTCGATTACCGACGGTCAGGTCTACCTGTCTCCGACACTCTTTGAGCTTGGCGTACTTCCGGCTGTGGACGTAGCGCAGTCTGTCTCGCGAGTGGGTAGCCAGGCACAGAAGCCCGCTTACCGGGCGGTCGCTGGCGATCTGAAGCTTGCCTACTCCCAGTTCGAGGAGTTGGAGACCTTTGCAAAGTTTGGAACCCACCTGGACGACGCGACACGCAAGAGCATCGATCATGGACAGCGGATACGAGCCTGCCTGAAGCAGCCCGAATCGCAACCTGTCGCGGTCGCAGAGCAGATCATCGTGCTGATTGCACTCCAGGCTGGTCTGTTCGATCAAATGCCTCTGAATAAGGTGCCGGACGGCGAACTCGCACTTCAGAAGGCGCTCGCAGATCTCTCGAAGGAAGTTGCCGGACGGCTTATGTCCGAGGACAAGTTGAGCGATGAAGACCACAAAGCCATCGTTGACCTTGCGAAAGGGGCTCTTGCGAGCTTTCAGCCGAAGCCCGACCCAGGCCCGCCAGCCAAGGAGAGTAAATGAGTGGTTCAACGGAACAATTGGGTCGGAAGATCGGTGGAGCAAAGGAGCTGGGTGGTGTTGTGCGGGCGATGAAGGCTCTTGCTGCGTCGAGCATCGGCCAGTACGAGAGGGCGGTGGAAGCTCTCGACGACTACCTGAGAACGGTCGAACTTGGCTTGATTGCGTGTCTGCACGGAGACGGCCAGAGCCTTCGGCCCGGCATCGTCAAGCCACAGCACGCAACACCGATCGGCGCTGTAATCTTCGGTTCAGATCAGGGCCTTGTAGGCAGCTTCAATGAAGTAATTGTGGAGTTCAGCCTAAAAGCGCTGCGTGCGCTTCCAGGGAAGGTGACTCAGATCTGGGTAGTCGGGGAACGTGCGAAGACCCTGCTGGCTGAGACCGATTTAAGTCAGATCAGAGCACTTGAAGTGCCAGGTTCTCTCGATGCGATTACGCCACTGGTCGGGCAGATCCTACTCGAACTCCAGACGGCTCGGGAAAAGGGCGAGATTTGGGAAGTTCATGTCTTTCATAATCATCCAAAACCCGGCTCAGCATACGAGCCCGTGGGCAGGCGTCTGCTTCCCCTGGACGCGTCGTGGGAACAAAAACTACACACCACGCCATGGCCAACGAAGACGCCTCCGCAGGTAATCGATGAGGTAGCGTCCGCTCTACCGGCATTTATTCAGGATTACTTATTTGTTCTGCTGTTTCAGGCCTGCGCGGAATCCTTGGCAAGTGAAAACGCAAGTCGGCTCGCATCGATGCAACGCGCCGAAAAGAGTATTGACAGCATGTTGGACGACCTCAATCGGAAGTTTCACCGGCTCCGGCAGGAAGGCATCGATGAAGAACTGTTCGACGTGATTGCCGGGTTTGAGGCGTTGACCAGGAAGAAATCCAAGCGCATTTCGGATGTTTAACCAGCTAAGACGAGGTAGTAGACGATTTCGTGAGCGTTCAAACAACACGAGCGGAAGCCGCTTTCATAAGGAGGAACGTGAAGATTCAATCGGACGACTTTCGAGTTCATCCCGGTAAAGAGTTCAGGCTTGGCGACAGACCGACGGTGATCAAACCGTTTTGCAAGTCAAAGAAGCAGTACCGCAAGACCCTGGAAAGCCATGTCGAAGAACTCAGTTCGCTACAACAATTGCACTACGCCTCGCATCGCTACGCTCTGTTGCTGATCTTTCAGGGTATCGATGCAGCTGGGAAGGACGGAGCGATTCGGCATGTAATGTCAGGGGTCAATCCGGAAGGCTGCGAAGTCTACAGCTTCAAGCAACCGAGCGCTGAGGAATTGGAACACGATTTCCTCTGGCGCACGACGTGTCGTCTACCGGAGCGGGGGCGAATCGGGATCTTCAATCGTTCTTACTACGAAGAGGTGTTGGTCGTCAGGGTGCATCCGGAGATTCTTCGCAACGAGGGACTTGCCGAGGAATTGCGGGACGAAAAGACGGTCTGGAACGAGCGATACCGTTCCATCGAGAACTTCGAAACCCACCTGCACCTCAACGGCACGCACGTCGTCAAGATATTTCTCCACCTCTCAGAGGAGGAGCAGCGCAAGCGTTTCCTCGAACGGATCGACGACCCTGACAAGAATTGGAAGTTCAGCCTTGCGGACATTCACGAGAGAAAGTATTGGAAGCAATATGCCGCAGCGTTTGAAGAATGCCTGAATGCGACTACCACCCAGGCATCGCCGTGGTTTGTCGTGCCAGCAGATGACAAAGAGAATGCTCGTCTGATTGTGTCCAGGATTGTGATGGACGCACTTAAAGAGCTAAAGATGTCCTATCCAAAGACCACGGAAAAACGGAAGGCAGAATTGAAGGCCATTCGTAAGCTATTGGTCAAGTAGGCCGGACCAGCCAAGTCATCGGTCCAGGAAACGAGTAGTCAAAATGAAGATCGATCCAAGAGCCGGTCAACTCGCAGTTGCCAGCGATCTCGTCGATGTGCCGAAGCTGATCGCTGCCTACTACGAAGAGCAACCTGATCCGGATATCCCCGAACAGCGTGTCGTCTTCGGCACGTCGGGACACCGCGGTTCCTCTTTCACGAAGACGTTCAATGAGTGGCACATCTTGGCGATCACGCAGGCGATTTGTCTTTACCGCAAACAGCACAAAATCGACGGGCCATTGTTCCTTGGCATTGACACCCATGCGTTGTCGCAGCCGGCGGTGGAAAGCGCGCTTGAGGTTCTGGCTGCGAATGGTATCGACTTAATGCTGGCGGGGCGCGAGGAATATACTCCAACCCCTGTGATCTCGCATGCCATCCTTACCTACAATCACGGACGGACGATGGGTCTCGCAGACGGTATCGTTATTACTCCTTCGCACAATCCCCCCGACACGGGCGGGTTCAAGTACAACCCGCCTCATGGTGGTCCGGCAGAAGAGAAGATCACCGCGTGGATTGAAAAACAGGCCAACCAGTTCCTTGTGGATAGCCTCAGGGGCATCCAGCGAATCTCCATCGATAAAGCACTAACTGCACCGACCACGCATCGCCATGACTTTCTGACGGCCTATGTAGACGACCTGCACAATGTTGTCGATATGGACGCGATCCGGGCGTCAGGCCTCAGTGTTGGCGTGAATCCGCTCGGCGGGGCGGGCGTGCATTATTGGGAGCCGATCGCAAAGCGATATGGCTTGAATCTGAAGGTGGTGAATGAGGCCGTCGATCCAACGTTTCGGTTTATGACACTGGATTGGGACGGCAAAATCCGCATGGACCCTTCCTCGGAGTACGCCATGCGCCCCTTAATTGCCTTAAAAGACAAATTCGATCTCGCCGTAGCGTGCGACACCGATCATGACCGCCACGGCATCGTAACCCGAAGTGTTGGATTGTTACCGCCCAACCACTATCTGGCGGTATGTGTCGACTATCTGTTCGTCCATCGCCCACACTGGGCGAAAAATATGGCAGTCGGCAAAACCGTGGTCAGCAGCAGCATGATCGACCGTGTCGCAGCTCGCCTAGGTAGGAAACTTTATGAGGTTCCGGTCGGCTTCAAATACTTCGTGGACGGGCTGCTTCATGGCAGGCTCGGATTTGCCGGTGAAGAGAGCGCGGGTTCGTCATTTGCGCGCATCGATGGATCGGTCTGGACGACGGATAAGGATGGCATTATCGCCGCACTGCTAGCGGCTGAGATCACTGCGGTCTGTAAGAAAGATCCGGGCGAACTCTATGGTGAACTCACTGCGGCGCTCGGTAAATCGCACTATCGCCGGTCGGAAGCCGCTGCGACCCATGAGCAGAAGACGGCCCTCGAACATATCACTGCGAACGATATTCACGCGACTGACCTGGCAGGTGAGAAGCCGATAACGGTTACGACGAAAGCCGCTGGAGATGGCAATCCCATTGGTGGCATCAAGGTTGCCGCCGCAAGTGGATGGTTCGCTGCACGACCGTCCGGCACCGAAGCGATTTACAAGATTTATGCGGAAAGCTTCAGTGGAGAAGAGCATCTAGCCCTCATCGAGGCTGAAGCCCAGACCGTCGCAAACCAGGCGTTTGCATCCGTGGCGCCGGCAACGATGAACCGAGAGCAAAAGGAGACAAAGTGAGCGATCTGAAATCCAGCAAACCAGATAAGAAGGCACCAGGAGCAACGGAAGCACCGACTTTGGGAATTGACGCACTCAACGAGTTGGCGCTGAACCTGCATTGGTCTTGGAACCACATGGCTGACCCCCTTTGGGAAGCCTTGGACAGCTATCTATGGCACTCAACGCAGAACCCCTGGGTGATTCTGCAAACGGTCTCAGACGATAGGGTCAACGTTCTTCTGGCAACGCCAGAATTTCAGGTGCGCCTGTCCGCCTTGCTGCAGCACAAGCGCAAATTCTTCTCGGCGGATGCGTGGTTTCAGAAGAAGCATCCCGCAGCGGCGCTCTCAAGCATTGCTTATTTCAGCATGGAGTTCATGCTGACCGAAGCCCTCCCGATTTACTCTGGCGGCCTCGGCAATGTTGCGGGCGACCAGATGAAGGCGGCGAGTGACCTTGGCGTGCCGGTCGTCGGAGTTGGCTTACTGTGGGGACAGGGATACTTTCGCCAGGACTTCGATGCTGATGGCAATCAACGCGCACTCTATCCGGTGAACGATCCAGGGCAAATGCCCGTTCAGCCGCTTCGGCGTGCAAATGGAGAGTGGTTGCGTATTCAGATTCAGCTCCCGGGTGCGATGATCTGGCTGCGTTGCTGGCAGGTGCTCGTCGGCCGGACGAAACTCTTTCTCTTGGACGCGAATGACTTTGCTAATACCGCCGCTCATCGCGGAATAACGAGCGAGTTGTACGGCGGTGATGCCGAGATGCGGCTGAAACAAGAGATCGTTCTCGGCATTGGCGGCTGGCGCTTGCTCCGGGAGTTGGGTCTAAATCCCGAAGTTTGCCACCTCAACGAAGGTCATGCCGCGTTCGCAGTTCTTGAACGCGCTCGGTACTATATGGCAGATCATCGTGTTTCCTTTGATGTAGCGCTGACGATCATCAGGGCAGGAAACTTGTTTACAACCCATACGGCCGTTCCAGCTGGATTTGACCGGTTTGCCCCAGAACTCTGCTGGAAGTATCTCGGCCACTACGCGAAGGACGAACTGGCAATCTCCATGGAGGAGCTTTTCGCGTTGGGAAGACAGAACCGTTCCGATGCCTCGGAGTACTTTAACATGGCATATCTTGCGCTTCGTGGCAGCGGTCAAATCAGCGGCGTCAGCAAGCTTCACGGCGAAGTAAGCAGGCAGATATTCCAGCCTCTCTTCCCGCGATGGCCTCAGGCGGAGGTGCCCATCGGATCTGTTACGAACGGCATTCATGTGCCGACCTGGGATTCGGCCGAAGCCGATGCACTCTGGACCAAGGCATGCGGGCCGGATCGTTGGCGGGACGATCGTCCGCTCGCGGACGATGTTCGTCGTTTGACTGACGGAGAGTTGTGGCACATGCGTACCGGAGCGCGGAAGACGATGCTCACCGAGGTTCGTGGTCGTTACGCGAGGCAGCTCTCGGCCGAAGGCGGTTCTCACATGGACGTTGCTGAAGTCTTCAAGGAAGACGTGCTTACGGTTGGGTTTGCGCGCCGTTTTGCAACCTATAAGCGTCCCGATCTCTTGCTGCACGATCCTGAGCGGCTGATTCGTCTACTCACAGATTCGAGACGCCCTGTTCAACTGATCCTGGCCGGCAAGGCTCATCCCGAGGATGCACCGGGACAGGCGCTTATCAAACACTGGAATGATTTCATCGAGCGTCCTGAAGTTCGCGGCCATGTTGTCTTTCTCAGCGACTACGACATGCAGATGGCGCAAGAACTGGTCAAAGGTATGGATCTCTGGATCAACACACCTCGGAGACCGTGGGAGGCCTGTGGGACGAGCGGAATGAAGGTTCTGGCCAATGGGGGGCTCAATATCTCCGAACTCGACGGTTGGTGGGCGGAGGCCTATACCCCAGAGATCGGTTGGGCCATCGGTGATGGAAGAGAACACGGCGAGGACGCGGCGTGGGACACTTCCGAAGTCGGAAGTCTCTACATGTTGCTGGAGGAGCAGGTTGTTCCTGAGTTCTATGACCGAGACGCGCAAGGAGTACCTTCCCGATGGCTTGAACGCGTCCGCGAAAGCATGGCCACGCTTACCCCTGAGTTCTCGGCAAGCCGGGCAATCCGTGAATATACAAACGATCACTACCTGCCAGCCGCGGCGGGATACAACAAACGCGCCGCGAACGGTGGCAAGCTCGGCGTCGATGTGTTGCAGTGGCAGCGCAGTATCGCCGAGCAGTGGAACACGCTCATCTTTGGGAAAGTCACGGCCGAGACAAAAGATGGTCAACATCAGTTCCATATTTCGGTCGTCCCTGGTGGCCTCCATCCGGATCAATTCAGAGTGGAACTCTATGCCGGTCCGACCGGAGAGAGTGAGGCCAAAGCCGAGATCCTGGCTGCATGCAAGTCTTCGACAGACCCGTCTGGCACCATCATCTACTCCTTCTGCTGTCTCGCAAAACGTCCGGTCACCGACTACACGGTCCGCCTCGTTCCATCGCACGCCGAAGCGTCCGTTCCTCTCGAAGCCGGGCAGATTCTCTGGCAGCAATGAGAGACGTAGGGAACGCCAGCGGCCTCCCTTACCCCTTGAACGCGACCGCTACCCTATGGCCCCTGAGTTCACTGGCAAAGCAACTGTTCACCTGAAGAGTAGAGATCTATGTCTGTAGATACGACCAATCATGCCTCATCACCTGCTCCGGCCGCCACGCCGCCACCAAAGACAGCTCCCGCCGGCTTGACGAGTGATGAAGCTTCCAAGCGTCTTCAGACGGACGGTCCGAATGCGATGCCGGACACATCCGCTCACCCGCTGCGGGATGTGCTGGTCAAATTCTGGGCGCCGGTTCCATGGCTGCTTGAATTCGCTATCGTTCTTCAGGTGGTACTGCATAAGTACCTTGAAGCGGCGGTCATCGCAGGGCTTTTGATTTTCAATGCAGCGCTTGCGTATTTTCAGGAAGGCCGTGCCCAGGCCACGCTTGCCGCCTTAAAGCATCGACTTGCATTGAACGCTTCGGTGCGCCGTGATGGCGCGTGGAAGACCATACCCGCGGCCCAGGTTGTGTGCGGAGACCTGATCAAGCTATCGCTTGGCGGCGTGGTGGCCGCAGATGTCCATTTGTTGGACGGATCGGTGCAACTCGACCAATCCATGCTCACGGGAGAATCTCTGCCAGTCGAAGCCGGTGTCGGGTTCGATACCTATGCCGGCGCCCTTGTCCGTCGAGGGGAAGCGACGGCACAAGTAACTGCCACCGGCGTTCGCACGAAGTTCGGTCGCACGGCCGAACTCGTCCGTACCGCGCACGTTGTGAGTTCGCAGCAGAAGGCAGTCCTTACAATCGTTCGGAACCTCGCCTACTTCAACGCTGCTGTTATCCTCCTCATCGGCACATACGCTTACTTCCATTCGATGCCCTGGAGCGAGATTGTTCCTCTCCTCCTGACCTCCGTGCTCGCCTCGATTCCCGTCGCCTTGCCCGCGACCTTCACCCTTGCGGCCGCGATCGGCGCGCGCTCCCTGGCCAAGTTAGGCGTCCTTCCGACCCGGCTTTCAGCCGTCGATGAAGCCGCAACGATGGACGTGCTTTGCAGCGATAAAACGGGAACGCTCACCGCCAATCAGCTCTCCGTGACGAGTGTAAAACCGATGGACGGCTTCGATGAAGCGCATGTTCTCGGTTTGGCTGCGCTCGCAAGTTCTGACGGGGGACAGGACTCGGTCGACGCAGCTATCCGGGCGGCCGCTTCTCACAAGGCGATGGCTGATGCGCCAAAGCTGACGAACTTTGTTCCTTTCGATCCGGCCAAGAAGATTTCAGAGGCGACCGCGACTGACGCGAAGGGAAACCAGCAGCAAATCATCAAGGGGGCCTTTGCCGCCGTCTCCGGCCTCGCAACTGCAGTTCCCAAAGCAGCCGCCATCGCCGACGAGTTGGAGAAAGAGGGGTTCAGAGTTCTGGCAGTCGCTGCGGGCGTCAATGGCTCGATTCAGATCGTTGGGTTCATCGCGCTTAGCGATCCGCCGAGAACGGACTCAATCTCGCTCATCTCTGAGTTGAAGGATCTTGGTGTCCGCACTGTCATGGTGACAGGCGATGCACCGCAGACCGCGAAGATCGTTGCTCATGCTGTGGGTCTCGACGGGCCAATCTGTCCCAGCAATGCTATCCCCGATGCAGTCAAGCCGGGAGATTTCGCGGTCTTCGCAGGCATACTGCCTGAGGGGAAGTTCAATCTGGTCAAGGCCTTTCAGAAGAACGGTCACACGATAGGAATGTGCGGCGATGGCGCGAACGACGCACCTGCCCTCCGTCAGGCACAAATTGGCATCGCTGTCTCGACTGCAACCGATGTCGCCAAGTCGGCGGCTGGTATGGTACTGACGGAGGCTGGCCTTGGCGGAATTGTCGCCGCCGTGAAAGAGGGAAGGGTCACGTTCCAACGCATCCTCACCTATACGCTCAACTCCGTCATCAAGAAGATCGTTCAGGTATTGTTGCTGGCGATCGGTCTCGTCATGACGGGCCATGCGGTCCTCACGCCAATGCTGATGGTGATCGTTATGATTACGGGCGACTTTCTCGCCATGTCCCTGACGACCGATAGAGTGCGTCCATCGACCATGCCAAACTCCTGGAACGTGGGAAAGATTACCGGCGCGGCAGTCCTGCTGGGATTGTGCTTTCTCGCTTTCTGCGTCGGGGTCATGGCGATCGGAAAGTTTGATTTACGACTTGGGATTGAACAGCTCAGGACGCTCTTAGTTGTTGCTATCGTCTATGGGAGCCAAGCCACAATTTACTCCTTGCGCGCTCGCCGCCATATGTGGGGACTACGGCCAACGATGTGGCTAGTCCTGTCCTCCGTGGCCGATCTCGCAATCATCACAGTGCTGGCGCATCGAGGGATAGCAATGGCTCCTCTATCCTCGTCAATCCTGGGTTGCGAGTTTGTTGCGGGTGTGCTCTTTGGACTGATTCTGGACGCCGCGAAGATCCCGATTTTATCGAGATTCGGAATCGACTAAGCGTACCCGAGTTCCTGGAATGTCGGAAGGACTGAAAGCAATGGCTGATCAAACGATTGATTACACCTGTCCGATGCACCCGGAGGTTCGCAGCGCTGCTTCGGGTGCTTGTCCGAAATGCGGCATGGCGCTCGAGCGGACGACCACTACCGCGCCTGCCATTGTCATCCACTATACGTGTCCAATGCATCCGCAGATCGTGAGGAATGAGTCGGGCAATTGCCCGATCTGCGGCATGACGCTCGAACCGATGACTGTAGCGGCAAACGAGGCGAATCCCGAACTTGACAGCATGATGCGCCGATTATGGATTTGTGCAGCATTGACCCTGCCGTTGCTCGCCATTATGGTTTCCGACATTTTTCCGGGCCATGGATTGCAGCATCTCTCAGAAGGGCGACTGCTCGGATGGTTCGAGTTCGCCATCGCAACACCGGTCGTAGTTTGGGGAGGGTGGCCGTTCTTTCAGCGAGGCTGGGCGTCTATCATCAGCCGCAACCTCAATATGTTTACGCTGATCTCTATCGGCGCCGGGTCGGCTTACCTCTATAGTGTTGTGGCAGTAGCGCTGCCGCAGCTCTTTCCCCTGTCCTTTCGGGACATGTCGGGTCAACTCGGACTCTACTTCGAAGCGGCCGCAGTTATTACCGTGCTCGTTCTCCTTGGACAGGTTCTGGAGTTGAAAGCCCGGAGCCAGACCAGCGGCGCAATCAAAGCACTCCTTGGACTTGCACCGAAGACAGCACGTCGCATCGCTGCGGACGGTACGGAGCAGGACGTGGACTTGAACGCTATCCAGGTGGGTAACAAACTTCGAGTGCGTCCAGGCGAAAAGGTACCGATCGACGGCGTAGTGGTCGAGGGCAACAGCTCCGTCGATGAATCCATGGTGAGCGGCGAGCCCATTCCGGTTGAAAAGACGGTCGACGCCAAGGTTACCGGAGGAACGATCAACGGCACCGGCAGCTTTGTTATGAAGACGGAGCGCGTGGGGGCCGACACTTTGCTCGCGCAGATCGTAAAGATGGTGAGCGAAGCCCAGCGCACCCGCGCTCCTATCCAGCGACTCGCAGACGTAGTGGCTTCATACTTTGTGCCGGCGGTCCTCATGTCGGCAATCATCACCTTTGCGGTGTGGGCAATCCATGGACCGCAACCGCACTATGCGCATGCGCTGGTCAATGCAGTCGCAGTACTAATCATTGCGTGCCCTTGCGCCCTCGGTCTGGCAACGCCCATGGCGATCATGGTCGGCACGGGAAGGGGAGCCCGTGAAGGAGTCCTCATCAGCAATGCCGAGGCGCTCGAAATCCTGGAAAAGGTAAACACGTTGGTTGTCGACAAGACCGGGACGTTGACCGAGGGCAAGCCCAAGCTTACTGACCTGATCCCGGTCGAAGGTGTGAAAGACACCGAATTGTTGCAAGTTGCCGCCAGCCTCGAAAAAGCCAGCGAACATCCTCTTGCCGGAGCAATCCTTGCGGCAGCCAAGGAGAAAAACACCAATCTAGTTGCGATCGAAGGCTTTCAGTCGGTAACGGGCAAAGGGGTCAAGGGCATTTTGAATGGCAAGCAGGTTGCCATAGGAAATGTTGCGCTCATGACCGACCTTGGGGCTTTTCCGGAATCATTACGGACCCGAGCCGAAGCCCTCCAGAAAGAGGGCAATACCGTCATGTATATCGCGCTGGGAGGAAAGTTTGCCGGCCTGATTGCCGTTGCCGACCCAATCAAAGACTCCACGGCAGAAGCCATCGAGCAATTGAAGCATGAAGGCATCAAGGTCGTGATGGTGACAGGGGACAATCATGCGACTGCCGAGTCAATTGCACGGAAGCTTGGTATCGACTTCCAAGCCGATGTGCTGCCCGACAAAAAAGCCGCCGTCGTGAAGAAGCTGCAGGATGCTGGCGCAATTGTTGCTATGGCAGGAGATGGAGTCAACGATGCTCCAGCCCTGGCACAGGCCCATGTTGGGATTGCGATGGGGACGGGGACGGATGTCGCGATGAAAACGGGTGGGGTCACTTTGGTAAAAGGTGACCTCCGGGGAATTGTGAAGGCTCGCCGCTTGAGTCACCTTACGATGAATAACATTCGCGAGAATCTGTTCTTTGCCTTCTTCTACAACGCCCTCGGTATCCCTTTGGCGGCAGGCGTTCTCTACCCAGCCTTTGGGCTGCTCCTAAACCCGATGATCGCTGCTGCCGCCATGAGCGTCAGTTCGGTTTCAGTGATATTCAATGCGTTGCGGCTGAAATCTGCAAAGCTCTAGCTTCAGATCGGTCATCGACATGCGTTTTTATGTGCAGGTCATGGCAACCGAGCGGGGTTCCTTCACGTCCGCTGCATCTCCGCTTCTGTTTCAAGAATGCCCGCGTTGACGATGGCAAGAAACTCATCTGCCTTTAGACTGGCGCCGCCAATCAGGACACCGTCAATGCCCTCCTGGCCCAAAAATGCGGCTGCATTCCCCGGTTCGACGCTGCCACCGTAATAGACGGTAAGCTCCCCGGACCATGTCGCTCCAATCATTTGACTGAGCTTCTCCCGAATGAGCAGATGCGTGTCATGCGCTTGTTGGGGAGTGGCATGATGTTCGTCATTACCGATCGCCCATACCGGTTCGTAGGCGACGCTCAGATGGGACAATACCTCTGGCCTTACTCCAGCCAACCCAGTGCTGAGTTGACGATCGAGTACCGCTTCCGTCTGTCCTTTTTGACGCTGTTCCAGAGTCTCGCCCACGCAAAGAATCACGTCCAGTCCTGAGGCAAGCGCGCACACCACCTTCCGGTTGATAAAAGAGTCGGATTCGCCCAGCTTGTGTCTGCGCTCACTGTGTCCCACGATGACATATTTGCAGTCGAGATCGAGCAACATGGTCGGGCTCACCTCGCCCGTGAAGGCACCTTCGGCTTCCGGGTAAACATTCTGCGCGCCGAGCGCGACTCGGCTACCCCTAAGCATGTCCCCAACGATCGGAAGATAGGGGAACGGCGGACAAAGGACAACTGTGACGTGGTCGGGTGCGGCAATACCCTCGACGATGCTCTTGGATAGTTGCTGAGCTTCGAAAGAGGTCGTATGCATCTTCCAGTTAGCGACAATGAACTTCTGACGTATTTCTGTTTTCATTGCGCGCTCCCCACGTAGACGTTAGTCGCCATGTGATGTGCTGCGCTTTCGCGATGAGCTGCCTCGACCGCCGCCGTGTATTCGCCACGGCGAGCTGCCGCATCACACCTGGCACGATGGTAGAGAGCTTCCTGAGCCGGAATGACGTTAGCCTGTTTGCCATGCCAGATTTCCAAGGCCGGCTCCTGAATGGCGCGGCCGAAGGAGAACGACAACTCCCAGGGAAGGCGCAGCTTGTAACGTACATTCATCGCATTCAGGCGGGCCGAGGCAAGTTTGCCGGATTGCCCGCCTGACAAGAACACAACCCCCGGAACGGCGGCGGGGACCGAGCGCAGCAGACAGCCGACCGTCGCATCGGCTACTGCCTCTATCGACCCCTGGTGCGGACTGTCCACACCAGAGAGCACCATGTTTGGCTTCAGGATCATTCCCTCAAGCTTCACGCGTTGCGCATAGATCTCTCGGAAGACGGTTCGCAAAACTCTTTCGGTTACTTCCGAGCACACGTCGAGGGTGTGATCTCCCTCCATCAAGACTTCCGGCTCGACGACCGGGACAAGGCCTGCCTCCTGGCACAGGCCCGCATAGCGTGCCAGCGCGTGTGCATTCGCTTCGACGCACCCGTGGCTCGGAGTCCCATCGCCCATAGAGAAGACCGCTCGCCACTTCGCGAAGCGTGCGCCCATTTGCACATACTCCGCCAAGCGAGTACGCAAGCCGTCCAAACCCTCCGTAACCTTTTCACCCGGAAACGCCGCCATCTCTTTGGCTCCCAGATCGACCTTGATGCCCGGAAGAATACCTCGTGCCGCAAGCGCCTTTGCAAAAGGAGTTTTGTCGTCCATCTCTTGCCGAATCGTCTCGTCGTAGAGGATCGCTCCACTAATAGACTCGCCAAGACCCGGCGTGTTCACAATCAACTCTCGGTACAGCCGGTGAGACTCCGCAGTCTGTGGGATCGCCCATTTGGCAAAGCGCTTATTACAAGTTCCTGTGCTTTCGTCGATCGCAAGCAGGCCCTTGCCATCGGCGACCATCATCTTGGCGGTTGCTTCAAGAGTCTGCATGTTCACTTTGTGGCGCTCCATTTCCAGTTCCGGATCTCCGGCATGTCCTCACCGTGTGCGTCGATGTAATGCTTGTGCTCGATGAGCTTGTCCTGCATCTGCTGCTTCAGGTAATCGCCCTTGGAGCCCAGATTCGGTATCCGATCCACCACGTCCATCACTAGGTGGAAGCGGTCGAGGTCGTTTTGCACGCGCATGTCGAAGGGCGTCGTAATCGTGCCCTCTTCCTTATAGCCACGCACATGCAGATTGCGGTTGGTGCGTGCGTAGGTGAGCCGATGGATCAGCCAGGGATACCCGTGGAAGCCGAAGATGATGTGTTTGTCTTTTGTAAAGAGGGAATCGTAATCCCGTTCCGTCAGGCCGTGGGGATGCTCCGTGCTGGGTTGCAGCTTCATGAGATCGACGACGTTGACGACCCGGATCTTCAACTCAGGCAGATGTTTGCGAAGAATAGAGACTGCAGCGAGGATCTCTAGGGTAGGAGTATCTCCGCAACAGCCCATCACCACGTCCGGCTCGTTGTCTTGATCGTTGCTGGCCCACTGCCAAATGCCGGCACCTTCGGTGCAATGCACGACCGCCTGGTCCATCGTCAGCCATTGCGGGAGTGCGTGTTTTCCAGCAACTACTACGTTGACATAGTTCCGACTGCGCAGGCAGTGGTCGAAGACAGACAGGAGACAGTTGGCATCCGCCGGAAGGTAGCAGCGCACGATATCAGCCTTCTTGTTGATGACATGGTCGAGGAAGCCGGGGTCCTGATGAGTGAATCCATTGTGATCCTGTTGCCAGACATGCGAAGCCAGCAGATAGTTCAGCGACGAAATATCGCGTCTCCAAGGCAATTCCCGGCAAACCTTGAGCCACTTTGCATGTTGGCTGAACATCGAGTCGACGATGCGGATGAACGCCTCATAGCTGTTGAACAGACCGTGCCTTCCGGTCAGGAGATAACCTTCGAGCCAACCTTCGCACTGGTTCTCGCTCAGCATGGAATCCAGAACGCGGCCCTCCGGTGCGAGGAACTCGTCATTGCTGTATTCCCGCGCATCCCACTGGCGATTGGTGACCTCAAAGACGGCCTGAAGAAGGTTCGAGACCGTCTCATCGGGACCAAACACGCGAAAGTTTCGTTTGTCCTGATTGAGCTTGGCAACGTCTCGCAGAAACGACCCCAGCACAAGCGTGTCCTCAACCTCCACTGCGCCCGGAGAGGTAACTGTTACAGCGTGGTCGTGGAAGTCGGGCATATCAAGATCGCGGAGCAGAATGCCGCCATTGGCATGTGGGTTGGCTCCCATCCGTCGGTCGCCCTTTGGTGCCAACTCTGCCAGTTCTGCATTGAGCCGGCCATTTTCATCAAAGAGCTCTTCGGCCTTGTAGCTCTTCATCCACGCTTCCAGAAGCTTTACATGATCGGGATGTGCGGGATCGACAAGAAGTGGCACCTGATGCGAGCGGAATGTCCCCTCAATCTGTAAACCGTCAACGACCTTCGGCCCTGTCCAGCCCTTGGGCGATTTGAGCACGATCATTGGCCAGCGAGGGCGAGTCGTATCGTTGCCGGTACGCGCATTGTTCTGGAACCGATGGATATCCTCGATGGCCACATCGATGGTGGTCGCCATGAGTTCATGCATTGCCTCGGGCTCGTCACCTTCTACAAAGTATGGGGTCCAGCCGCAGCCTCTCAGGAACTGGTCCAGCTCCTCATGCTCGACGCGAGCCAACACAGTCGGGTTACTGATCTTGTAACCATTGAGGTGCAGGATCGGCAGCACCGCACCGTCGGTCCTGGGGTCGAGAAACTTATTGGACTGCCAGGAGGTAGCTAGAGACGCCGTCTCTGCCTCGCCGTCGCCAATAACGCAGGCGACGATCAGGTCGGGATTATCGAATGCCGCACCAAAGGCATGACTCAGCGAATAACCCAACTCGCCGCCCTCGTGGATCGATCCAGGAGTAGTTGGCGCGACGTGACTTGAGATGCCTCCGGGGAACGAGAACTGTTTGAAAAGCTTCTTCAATCCCGCTTCATCCTGGGTGACGTTCGGATACACCTCACTCCAGGTGCCTTCGAGGTACACGTTGCCCACAATCGCCGGACCGCCATGTCCCGGCCCTGCGATGTAGAACATGTTCAGGTCATACTTCTTGATAATCCGATTCAGATGCACGTAGATGAAGTTCTGCCCCGGCGTTGTCCCCCAATGTGAAACCACCAATGGCTTGACGTGTGCTAGCGTGAGCGGTTCCTTCAAGAGGGGGTTTTCATAGAGGTAAATCTGGCCTACGGAAACGTAATTGGCCGCCCGCCAGTATGCGTTCATACGGTAAAGCAGATCTGGAGTGAGCGTTGCGCCGCCCTTGAGCGACTCTTCTGCGGCTATTGCATCGGACGTCTCGTGAAGCAGGTCCTCGGTAGTGAGCATGTTGGTTGGCATTCTGAATCTCCTTTTCGAACTGGTGACACGGCTAGGTTGCGTCGTTCGTCTGCAATCCGAGTGAAGTGAACTTTGCGCGGGTGGACTCGTAATCGACGTGATGAATGCTTCGCATCCCCAGGCGCTCCGCAATCTGGACGAACATCGGGGTGTTGTCGATGAAGACAGCGCGCTCAGGGGCTGTCTGGGCAAGGTCAAGGGCGAGCCGGAAGATCTCAACATCTGGCTTCCGCATTCCAACGAAACAGGAAGAGATGAATGCGTCCGCCAATTGGTCGAGCTTGAAGGTCCGAATGCGATGGGCATTGACCTCGCGCGACTCGTTGCTGACCACTACAACCTTCAAACTGTGTTGCGCCCTGAGCTGGGCTACCAAGCCAAGCATCTTTGGAAACGGCTTCGATTGAGCAAACATGAAATCGCGAAACTGGCTGCGCGTAAACGGCCGCTTTTCATGGAACACGACCCACCCCAGGTATTCCTCGAAGGAGAGTTTGCCCTCCTCGTGCGTCTCGAAGACCAAACGATGACGCTCATCCATCTCAGCCCAGTTCAATTTGAAATGTTTGGCCGCTCGTTTGCGCGCAAGATGGTCCCATCCGTTGGTGAGCAACACCCCGCCTACATCTACAAACAAGGTTTTAATTGGGAGTGACTTTTTCACTTTTCCGCGATCCGCCAAAGCTACTTTGTGAAAAGTGAGTGAGCTTGGTCGTAATGTTGTTCGGTCTTTCCACCTCGTTCAGCCAGGTCGTTTGCGACCTGATCGAGTCGTCTCTGCGACAAGCTCTCCGGTTCAGGAACGGTCGAACCGAGGGGACCTGTCGCCACAACGTGTGGGACAAAGGAGTCTTCCCAAACTTCGATTGCGGGCTCTTCAGCAGTCGATCTATGCTGGCCGGACTGAAGCAGAAGTAGGGTACAGTTCACTTGTTTGATTACTTGCTCTGCGATTGAACCGAAAACCAACGGGTGCCAGCCAGACATGCCATGGGTCGAGATCACAACCATGTCGGTCTTCTCGCGTTTGATGACGCGCATCAAGCTGCCGACGATGTCGTTCCCTGTCTCGATACTGAAAGACGCGGCCACGCCTTTCAGCATTAGCTGCTCTTTGCGGGCATCAAGCTTCTCTTCTACGGTCTCCCTTCGTTCCTGGAGCACCGCAGTTTCGGGAAAGAAGTCTGAGCCGTTAAAGTCTGGGATTTCCGGGATGATATGCACGAGGTGGATACCGGCATGGAACTGCTCAGCGAGGCCAGTTGCAGCTTCCAAAGCAGCTTCGGACGAGGGGCTGAAATCGATTGGCAATAGAATCTTCTTGGCTGAAAAGGCCTCTTTGTGAGCATTTGACACTGTGAACTCCTCTTTTGCATGCAACATCGGTTGGGTTTCGGATCGGCTCAAACATGCCCGTTTGGTGCGACGCCATTTGGGGCCGGCACCTCGGGCGGTAGATTCATCTGCGGTTGATTGTTGGTTGCTCCCAGCGCCTTGTCCTGACCAAGTCCCATCGTCAGGGCAGTGAGACCGGCGAGCCCACCCAACTGCATCGTCTCTATCGCGGAACTCGGAACAATGACGATTGTCGAGTTCTGCTTGAGCCCTTCGTACAGCATGTTCATCGCCCGCAAGTGAAGTGCGACAGGGTTGTTAGTGTAAGTCTTGGCCGCTTCTCCAAAACTCAACGCGACCTGCAACTCCGACTCGCCAAGTATGACTCGGGCCTGACGCTCTCGCTCTGCTTGAGCCTGCATCGACATCGCGTCTTCAAGAGACGCGGGGATCAGGACATCCTTCACTTCAACCGACTGGACGCTGATGCCCCAGGGGTGGGTTCGCGCATCGATGATTGTCTGGAGCACGGCGCTGATTTTGTCTCGCCCTTCCAGCATGTCCGAAAGCATGGTCTTGCCGATCACATCGCGCAGGGCGGTCTGGGAGGCCCACCCGATTGCGCTCTGATAATCGGCGACGGCAAGGGCCGCCTTCTCAGGTTCCACGATCTTCCAGAACAGGACGGCGTCGACATCCACAGGAACGGTATCTTTTGTGAGCGTTTTTTCCGCTTTGAACGAACTCGTCAGGACTCGCGTGTCGATCCAATAGGGAATGGTGTCAATGAGGGGGATGATGAAGAAAAGTCCTGGTCCCTGCAGTGCCCGAAACTTTCCAAGCCTTAAGACGACGGCTTTGCTCCATTGATCGGCCACTCGGATAGCGGACGAGGTGATTGCGGCCACGAATATGGCCATGCCGAATACTACGAAGGCAAGATAATCGTGTCCGGTGGCGTGCACACTAAAACCAAGAACTGCCCCAATACCTGCAATCACAATGAAGATCAAAGCCGGAAACGAACCGTTCGTTTTCATTTGAATAACCCTTCTGCCCAACAAGTGCGGCGCTGGGCCTCTCTGCGATGCGAGGCCCAGCCGGCCGCAATGTAATTTCCCCTCTAAGCCGTGACCAATTCACCATGGACGGTGTACGAATGGTGCTCGGTTCCTTCAATGATTTCTTTTGCATGATCCACGGCTTCGGGAGTACCGTGCACGACCAGCACGAACTTGTCAGTCTTCAGCGCTACGTCGTACTGGATGATGCTGTCTTTGGGAACACCAATGCTAAAAAGTCCTGCACCGATGGCGCTGACTCCACCCACAACAGCTGCACCCTCAAGTCCCGCAACAATCCAGGCAACCAACGGCCCGGCAACGAGGATGGGGCCAATTCCTGGTATCGCAAACATTCCGGCTCCAAACAACAGTCCCCAGAATCCTCCCCAGAACGCTCCCATCTTGCCCCAGCGCTTCATCCGATCCCCAACGTTGTAGTAACCCACGACGTGTTCATCGGTATGAGTATCCTTGCCGGCGATCGACAAGCTCTTCATGTCCACGCCCGCCTCTTGCAGTTCCTTGATGGCTGCTTCTGCCTGCGAGTGGGTGTTATATACAGCGACAACTGAGTTCATCATGGACATCTACATTCTCCTTTGTTCTCTTGAAACTGCTTGCCGTTAAATTTCGGGACCTAAGAGACGAGTGCGGTCGCTGCTGCGACTGAACGACTCTGCCAACTCGAAAGCAGAACTCGGTTCTCCTCAGAGCCGATCGTGTCCGAGCGAGTCCTTCGGTCTTGTCTCGGCGACACCGGCGGCGTTCCGGGCTTATCAGGCTATCGACCAACTCATCGTCACCTACAGGCTCGCACTATCGGTGCTTTCACGGTGAGCATTCGGACACACCACATTAGCGCCTCTACGGTGAAGGAGTCAGTTTCTGCACAGCCGGTACGAAAACCGGTTGTTGTGGTATTCGACCCCCAAGTGCCGTCGGCAAAGATTTGCGGACTCTCTTACCGCTGCGGTCTTTTTCAATGGTGAAAGCATCGGAGACGACGATTGCCGCCACGCCTGTCCGGGAGGTTGCCAGGAAGCCGTCGCGGATTGCTGTGCGTTTTTCCACACGTCCTAGTTGGCGGCCTGAATGAGACTGATTCGTAACGGAATCGGAGAACTTATCGCCTAACATCGCGGTCCTTGAATTATGTAAATAGTAAGGTTGAGGATTAAAAAATAGCTCCAAGTCAAGTGATTCATCTATCTGTTCATCTTGGCCGAGACCTCATGCTAGAAGGCATGTCCCGACGGAGTGCCGCGTCAATTGTGTTCAGAGTTGAAAACTTGGTCGGGTCGCTCTCGCGAATCAATGACCGACCGGCGCCGGGGCCTGAGCGCTTCACATCCCAGTCCAAAGTGTGTGAGCGTTGATTCCATGAACCTTTATAGAGTGTTTCAATGTCTTCAATGAGTTTCTTGGGATCCGAAGAACGACTCATCTCTTCGTCGTAGAGATGATCTTCCAACATGGGCTCCGGACGGCCATGGATCAGTATTCGTGCGAGTGGCCATTGCTTCCTCACGGTTTGGGCAACCGCAGCAAGGATTCGAGGACCGAGATGATCGCTAAGAATCGCGAGAGCGATTGCTTTCGTCTCGCGCAGCGCAAAGATTTCAGCCTGACTGAAAGCGGGCGTTACGCAGTAGTTCGAACGAGTGAGTGAAAGAACTTCGGCTGTGAGTAAAGTGATGTCCGGTTCGACCAGGAGAATCCCTCGCCAGGCAGAGGAATAGAAAGGAACACCAGAAAGCAGAGACGTTAGGATGGATGATTCATCATCGACGATGATTAGTTCGGGTCGGGAGGAGACCATTGTTTCTACCTCTGGAGGAATCTTGCGCTCCAGATGAGTATTGATCACCCTGGTCCTTAGTACTGTGCTGCATTGCTCACGAGTTTCTCGACGTAATACAGGGTGCGAACAGCACATTGCTGGCTCGCAAAAGATGGCAGGAGGGGTGTGCCTCTCCTGACCGTCTTCTGGTGACTGCGGTAAATTGCAGAGAGCTTTAAACTACCGTGGCGCGCTTTCTCTTCTGTGCTGGAGTTTGCTCGTGGTCGACCACGACCGGTCTGCTCGCCGTCTGCTCAGGCAGCCGGTCGTGCAGCACCACATTCAGCAGTGCCTTGTGGACATGGATTCGACCGTTGTAGGAGACATAGCCGAGCTTGCGGAAGTTATTCATAAACTTGCTCACGCGGGATCGAGTCGTTCCGATCATGTCCGCCAGCTCTTCCTGAGTGACCGGAGGGATCATGCTCTCCGGTTCTCCCGGCTTACCGAACTCAGCCATGATGAGCAAAGTGCGAGCGAGACGTTTCTCGCTGTTGTTAAACAACTGGTCGACGAGATCCTCTCGAGTTCTGACCCCGCGAAGCAGGACGAACTTTAGGAAGATGTCAGAAAACTCATGTTGTTCATGCAGAAGCAACACCATTTCTCTGCGGCTTAGCTTCAGTGCCTTGCAAGGCGTGACTGCCGTTGCAGTGGCGTCGTGAAGCTCAGTGCCGCCGGCAAGCGATTCTTCTCCAATAAAATCGCCGGGAGCTAGCATCGTGACCGTAGCCTCTTTACCCCGCTTCGAGACTACGGTCAACTTCGCTCTGCCTGAATCTAAGAAAAAGATCGCATCCGCGAGACCACCTTGCGAAAAGAAGACATGTCCTGTTTTTACCTGAACCATCCTGTGGGTTACGCCCGCCGCTTCTAAGAACCGTGCAGGATCGAAAAGCGTTCTTTTGGTCCCAGACATGGAGTTACCTCATGTAGCACCTCTATTGAGATGCCTATGTCGGGCAGAACACCGTACGCATAGGGAAAGTTATCGCTAGTAAGCGAGAAAAGGCGAGCACTTTAGCTTGTTTGAAGGCCGTGGCGTTCGCGACAGTCACGCCTGCCCTTGTTTTTGGGGCAGAGTTCGAGCAAACAAGCCCTCGCTTTGCAATCTCTGGCATGTCCACCGAATTCTCAATAAGGCAGTCGCAGCAGAATGCGCCGAGCTGTGTGATCGAACAGACATATCCTGATCAGCTTACCCGCCTGTGAAATATCGGCAAGTCCGGCGTCTCCTCGTTGCAATAACGAGCGTCGATTACCTGTCGCACTCCCACCGTAATCGAGAGCTGTGTGCCATCTGTGAATCTCACCAGGACTTCTTTCCCGAACTCGGCGTCTTCATGAACCGACAGTTCGGCAACGAACTTGCCGACAACTTCTGGGAATTCAAGTTTTGGATCTGACATGGGCCTCACCCCTTGTTTGATCGGACCATGATGTCCCTTATTAGGGGATCAGGTCAACCGTTCACCACACTTTAGGTGTGGCAGGAAAAGCGAAACCGGAGGCTCGGAAATCTCGGAAGGGGCGCAGTCCCGCGATGAGAGATTACTACGACGGAGTGCTGTCGAAATTAATCTCTGCTCGGGAAGAGGCGGGCCTGACGTAGCTGGAGGTTTCGCTGCGGCTCGGCATGGCCCATTCCTACATGAATAAGTGTGAAACCGGCGAGCGTGCGATCGACGTTGCCGAACTCTGGGCCATCAGCAAGATTTATGGAAAGCCCATCACTTTCTTCGCTACTGACGAGTCGTAAGCGTGGGAAACCTTCCCTAAGAAGTCGAGCATCGGATGGAGCCACCGGCTCCTATCGGTAGACTCATCTGCGGGGGTTGCAGGACAGTCTTTGACCGGGTGACGAACGCACGTACGAACTCGCTTATCAGCCGTGAATTGTCCTCGGCACGAGCAACGAGCCACTCTTCCAGGCAGAGCAACTCTTCGTCCAACGGCTTTGCAACGAGCCGCTCGCCGGCAAGCTTCAATGCGTTTGCCTTCGTGAGCAACGCCACCCGGCGAGTCGCCAGCAGCAGGTGCTCGGCCTCATCCGGGTAGAGGATATGGTCAATGCCCCTCGGGTGAAAGCCTTGATCCTGGGTTCGCTTCATGATTCTTTCGTAAAGCACTGGGTGAGTACGCTTCTGAAAGACGATCCAGCGTTCGTCTCGCAAGTCTGTCAGTTTGAGTGAGACCTTGGAACTCAAGATGTGATCGCGCGGAATGACAACATGAAGTGGCGTCTCCGACAACTTGGTCATTGTCAGCTTCGCATTCCGCGTCGGGTCAGTGATGAGCGCCAGGTCAAGATCGGTGCTCAGGAGATCGTGGGCCAAATCCGACGAAGATTCACTTTGTACTGTGATATCCAGCGTGGGGAAGAGAGGAAGTCGAATGGAATAGAGTATGTCGACAAGCGCTGGATCAACGTCGGGTGCCTTCCCGATCTGGAGAACGGAGTCTGCTCCTCCCCGAGTCTCGATCGCGGAGCGCATAGCCCGTTCCCCGTGGGCAACTGAAATCCGGGCATGTTCGACGTAGGATCTTCCCGCGTCCGTAAGTTCGAGGACGGATCGATTTCGATCAAAGAGAGTAGCCCCAGCCTCGCGCTCGGCGCTCTGTATGCACCGGCTCAAGCCCGATTGGGTCAAGCCGACCCGTTTCGCCGCTCGGCCATAGTGCATCTCCTCGGCCAAGGCTATGACAGCTTCCAGGTGCCTCATTTTGATTCTGTTCGGCATGGCCCGTACCCCTTTGCTCTGCAATAGGGATCAACTGCGCCAGCAAGCAGAAAGTGGTGACGTTCCACCGCCGGTATTAAATTATCCACAGCTTTCGAGGGCGGTGTCAATCTTGGTTCCTTCGCCTTGTCCTGAAATTATTGGAGCGTTCATAGTCAGATTGTGTGGTAGCCGAAGTCCCCACCCTTATGCGCTCAGCGCATAAGCTCAGTCGGGAAACTCATTGGACTTCACCCGCAAGAACATTCACCTTCAAGTCACGTACTTGGAGGTTTGAATGTTCGACGAGAAGAAACCACCCACTTCTGAGCGCCTTCTACCCATCCTCGGTCGAGCAGGCGTGGAACCCCTACTGGACAGTCACGCCGCCGCTGCTGTGCTGGGAGTTCATCCGCGCACCCTGCAGCGCATGGTGCTGCGTGGGCAAATCGCTGGTGTTCAGGTTGGCAAGTTGTGGCGTTTTCGGGCTTCCGCAATCGACCAGTGGATCGACCGCAAGCAGGCTGGCTGAAGCGAAAGAAAAACCTCATTTTCCGCAGATGCAACGGCCCGCACTCGGCTACCCTTGAATCAGCCATTCGTGCCGTGAATCAAGGAGGAATCTTGATACCACGAGCATGTTACCAATTCGGAAGTCTCACCCGAAAGAAGCGGGAGAAGGGGCCGGACACCTGGGAGTTTCGGTACTACGAATCGACTGAGGAAGGCGATCGAAGACGCAAGTCCTGCATCGTCGGCACAGTCGAAAAGTTGCCAACCAAAGCTCACGCGCAGAAGGCAGTGGAAGCCCTTCTTCTAACCCTTAACTCTGAAACTCCGCAGCAGCGCATGGCCGCGGTGACGTTCGGTGCTATTTGCGACCGTTATATGCAGGAGGAGATGCCGGAACGGTACTCCACTGCGAAGTCGTACCGGTCCAATATCGTGAATCACCTGAAGCCACGCTGGGGCGAGTATCTGCTCGAAAAGATTCGACCGATGGCGGTCGAGGATTGGTTGAAGAATCTCCCTATGGCCTCGAAGTCCAGGGCGCATTTGAAGAGCGTGATGCACCTGATGTATCAGTGTGCCGCACGCTGGGAAGTCTTCAACGAGCAGAGAAACCCAATAGCGCTGGTTCGCGTGAAAGGCGGCAGTAAGCGCCGGCAACGTCCGACCACGCTCACTGTGGAGGAGTTCGAACTCATCGTAGCGACACTGCAAGAGCCGTGGCGCTTGATGGTACAGATCGCCCAATGCCTAGGTCTTCGCGTGAGCGAGATCGCGGCGCTTCAATGGGACGACTTCGATTTCGACAAAAACCAGCTTCTCGTTCAGCGCAGCTTTGTGAACGGCAGGGTGGACGACGTCAAGACCGAATACTCCCAGGACTACGTTCCTCTGCATCCGTCCTTGACCGAGATCGTTCTGAAGTGGAGCACGCAAGCGGTGCCCACGGAAGAGGGCTGGGTCTTCGCCAATCCGAGAACCAACCGGCCTTACTATCCCACCGAGATCCAGAAGCGGCATCTTCGCCCTTCGGGTTGCTGTGTGGTGGAATGTCCGACGTGCGGGGCGGCACGTGGTGTCTGGTGTAACCAGGATCAGAAAACCGGAAACGGCGTTCGCATGCTTTTGCATGACACGCGCGTGAAGAACTCCGGCAAGTATGGGGCCATCGGCTGGCACACGTTCCGTCACACGTATCGTTCGTGGCTGGACGAGACCGGAGCTCCGATGAAGGTGCAGCAGGAATTGATGCGACACGCTTCAATCCAGACGACGATGAACGTCTACGGACAAGCAATGTCGTCATCGAAGCGAGAAGCGAATGGGAAGGTTGTGGAGATGGTGCTCAAGCCGTTGAAAGCGAGCGCCTGAACTGCGATTTTTCTTATTGGGAGATATTGGGAGCCGATTCGATTTTGTCGACTCCCAGAAGTTATTGATTTGATTGGTTGCGGGGGTAGGATTTGAACCTACGACCTTTGGGTTATGAGCCCAACGAGCTACCGGGCTGCTCCACCCCGCTCTTTGAATATACCGTTACTTTCGGCTACGGTCAATCAACCCCGGAGCAGAGGCGCAAGCGCTTTTGTTGCCTATGTCGAGTAGGTGCGAGCGTAACTTTTTTCTGAAAACTGAGTCTGCATCCATAGAGTATTAGCGTGGCGGATCGAGCGTCGCGCCAGAGGTGGAGCGGAGGGCTGTATGTACCGAAGGTGTAAGTGCATGTCTTTTTCGAAGTTGGCGGTGGCCGCATTTTTGATGGCTTGTCTGGTATTGGCAGGCGGTGTAGGGTTTGCGCAGTCAAAGCCAGGAACCCTGCCCGACGCCCAGATTGAAGCGAGTGTTTTGAAGGCTTTGGCTGGTGCCCCGGAGTTGGCCGATCAGGCGATCACCTCCACTACTGTCTACGGTGTAGTGACGCTGAGTGGCACCGTTCGCGATGAGCCGTTGCGCGATCTGGCGGACCACCTGGTTTCGAATACCACTGGGGTTGTGAAGGTGGTTGATCAATTGGTCGTTGGCGCTGTGCCGGCTGTCACCAACGAACCGACGCAGCAGCAGGACACATCGCAAGGGACGAATCCGAATCTTCAATCGGATGGTTCGATAGCTCCTCCGCAAGCGCAGGACCCTCCTGCTCCAAATAACTCTCCTGCCCCCAATAGTCCGCCCTCGCCGGGTACGCCGCAGGGTGCGGCGGGTCAGTACCCACCCCCATATCAGGGGCAGCAGCAAGGTGGCCAGTATCCGCCCGCTTATGGGGCTCCTCAGCAAGGTGGCCAATATCCGCCGCCTTACCAGGGTCAGCAGCAGGGTCAGTATCCGGCGTATGGTCAGCCTTACCCGCCGCAGTATCCTCCGCCTCGGCCTTATGTGGCGCAGAGGGGCGGAGACGCTGTCGTTGTGCCGATTGGAACGAACCTTCGGGTTCGGATCAACCAGGGGATGAATAGCAAGAGCACCACGGTCGGAACGACGTTTGACGGCGTGGTTCTGAATGATGTGGTTGCTGGTGGCGCGATCGCGATCCCTCGAGGTGCTTCTATTCAGGGAACCGTGGTTGCGGTGCACACTGCGGGCGAGTTGAAGGGCAAAGGCGAGTTGAAGTTGCAACTCAATTCTGTTTCGCTCGGTGGCAGGGTTTATCCGATTGCTACTGATTTCTGGTGGCACCAGGGGGCCGATAAGACTGGGAGTACGGTCGCGAACACTGTTGGTTTAGGTGCAGTTGGCGCTTTGATCGGCGGTGTGGCTGGCGGCGGTGTGGGTGCCGCGGTTGGCGCGGGTGTCGGCGGCGTGGCTGGTCTGGGCGTGTCGGCGGCTTCGGGCAAAGGCGAGGCTGCGTTGCCGCCTGAGGCGATCCTGGTGTTCCATCTGACGCAGCCGGCGGATATAACCACTGTGTCGCAGGCTGAGCTGAACCGGCTCAGTGCAGGTGTTCCAGTGGGAGCGGATCCGCAGTTCCGCCGCAGGTATCCTCCTCCTCCTCCTCCGGGCTATTACTACGGTCCGGGCTACTACCGGCCTTACTAAGCTGTCGTTGGGGAGAGGGCTGAAGTATCGCTCTCTCCATTTTTTCGTTCTCAGATTGCTACGCCCGTGGAGCAGCTTCGGCTCTACGGGCGTTTTCATTTTGTGGTGAATTTGTGGTGCGATGTGTGGCTGTTGTGGTGAAGTGCGTGGCTTTGTATGGCGATCTCGTTGGCCAGCGTTGGTTAGCCGACTGAGACGCACTCCCTCCCCCCTCCCCCCAAGGGGTATTTTGGACGCAAGTCTATTGTTTGCAGTAGGTTAGACAGCGGTTGTGTCTGTAAAATATTCCAACTAGAGGACTTACTTGCAAAATATTGCATTTGAATGACTTATGGCCGAACAAGAAGGAATGTGGTGAGCGCTTGCGGCTGGCCGACGTTTTTATTCAACCGCTACTTTAAGTTTATTCGATTTGGGGTAACTAATACGCCACGCGATTCTCCTTGTCTGGCACGGGTTTTTGATGTTTGGGGGCTTGACAAGGGTTTGGGGAGGGTTGGATCGCGAGGGATTTCGGGTTTTCAGAGTGGAGCGATGTCGGAGGGAAAGCGTGAAAGCACAAAGGAATTCTGTAACCTTCGGCTTCTGTCAGGAGCTGTGACAAGGAAGGACAAGGGCAACGGCAAAAACGAAATACGGGGATCCTTCGACTGCGTTGCTCACGAAGTGCCGTGAGCAAATTCGCTCAGGATGACGAATGTTTGGGGAGAGAAAGCGACGGCAGCGCCAGGAACAATGGCAACGGCAAAAGCAACGACAACAGCAACCGCAACGACAACAGCAACCGCAACGACAACCGCAACAGCAACGACAACAGCAACGACAACGACAACAGCAACGACAACGACAACGGCAACGACAACCGCAGATTCCCTTCGGGGATGACAACAAAAAAGGCAAAACAAAAAAGGCAAAACAAGAAAGGCAAGAACAAGAAGGCAACAACAAGAAGGGCAACAACAAGAAGGCAGACGGCAAGGGTCGGTGCTAGGCTGCTGAAGGGTACAGGGAGTCGAGATGATTTTTGATATTGAGAAGATAAAGGCGCGTGAGACCTATAACCTGCTGATCGGGTTGGTTGCGCCTCGGCCGATTGCGCTGGTGACGAGCATGAATCACGAGGGCAGGATGAATGCTGCACCTTTTAGTTCTTACAACTACCTTTGTACCGATCCGCCAATCATCGGGATGGGAGTGACGAATCGGCCTGAGAGTGATTATGTGCCGAAGGATACGGCGCGGAATATTCGGCGGACAGGTGAGTTTGTGGTGAATGTGGTGACCGAGGATATTGCACAGCAGATGAATATCTGCGCTACGGATTTTCCGGCGGAGTTCGACGAGTTGGAGATGGCTGGATTTACGACGGCACCGTCGCATGTGGTCAAGGTGCCGCGCATTGCAGAGGCGCATGCTGCGCTCGAGTGCAAAGAGTTTACGACGATGGAGATTGGGCGGTCGCGGATTGTGCTGGGGCGGGTGGTGTCGATTTATATCGAAGACAAGTTCGTCGATCCGGCGGGGCCTTATGTGCTGTCGGAGGAACTGCATGCGATTGGACGGATGAATGGGCTGGGGGCCTATGTGAAGACGCGTGGTTCGTTCTTGAATATTCCGCGGATTCCTTATGCCGAGTGGAAGAAAGGAAAGCGCTAGGGTATCTATCCATTGGCTGCTGGTTCGGCGGGCTCTCTGGTGTGGCCGGCTCTCTGGTGTGGCGGGCTCTCGCGTTACCTGCGCAACATTTCCTTCAAGTGGATTGACTGAGGTATTGGATGTGCCGATTACTGAAGAGAGGGCGTCGCGACAAGTGCGATCCCCCGCTCACTCTGCGATATACTCCCGCCCATATTGAATTCTTTTAACGGAGACGCTTGTGCCTGACCCAACATCCCAGCAGTCAACCGACATTCATGCGAAGGCTCTCGCGATCAATCTGGAGGGTTCCTTCTACGGGACGTTTGCCGAAATTGGAGCCGGTCAGGAGGTGGCGCGTTGGTTTCTGAGCGTTGGCGCTGCCTCGGGAACGGTCGCGTCAGCTATCTCGGCCTACGACAAGACCGTTAGCGACGACATCTACGGTGCAGGTACGCGTTACGTTTCCAAGGAGCGCCTGCTGGCAATGCTCGATCACGAGTATCAGATTCTGCTTGATCGACTTGGCAAAGATCGCGGCGCACATACGCGATTTTTCGTTTTTGCGGATACTGTCGCCACGCGAAACTATCAGGGAACCAATGAGCAGCACGGTTGGCTTGGTTTCCGCTTCCAGGCCGAGCCCGGTGGTGAGCCGAATCAGATTCTTCTCCACATCAATCTGGGGGATTCCACGGCGCAGCTGCAGCAGCAGGCCATCGGCACGCTTGGGGTGAATCTGATTTATGCGTGCTATCACCAGCGGTCTTCGCAGGGGGACTTTCTGGCTGGGCTGTTCGATGATTTGTCGCTTGAGCGGCTGGAGATTGACGTTCTTGAACTGAGTGGTCCTGTGTTCGCTGGTGCAGACTCGCGGCTGTGGTGCCTGAACCTGCTTCGCGCAGATATGTGCCGTGCGTTGGTCTTCGATTCCGAGGTCAAGGCGGTAGAGCCAGCTACTCCTCTTCGCAAGCGTCCACTGATCGTGCAGAGGACCTTGCGCGGCCATGCCGGTCCATCTGCTTTGGAAGCGATCCAGTCTGCGCGACGGGAGTTCCTGGCTGAAGGGATCCCCACCGATCGCGAACCTCTAGCCGTCCTTGAAGTGAATGCTCGAAATCTCGAAGGCCCGGCGGCCTCTGATAACGCAGAGTTGCTGGCTCTGATCGAGCAGCTTGTTCCCTTAGGCACGGTTGTGGTCACCAATTATGAGGAAGGCTACCAGGCTGTGAATTACTTTCGCCGCTATACGGCTGCTCCTGTCCGGGTGGTCCTCTGGATCTCGATGTTTCTTCATCTGATGGAAGAGACTGTGTTTCAGGCTTCGCCGGGGGCCGTGTTAGAAGGCTTCGGTCGATTGCTCTCCACCGACGTTACGATCTACGTCGCTCCCATGCAGAAGGACGTGTTGATCGCTGCGCTTGGGGGCTTTCCCGAAGGCCTTTTGCGGGAGTCCGCTGACCGTGATCTGATGACCCTGGATGATTTTTTACCCAAACCACCGTTGGATCATCTCTTCCGCTATCTTCGCTCCGCAGGTCATATCGTTCCTCTGGAGGATGGGCAGGCCAAAGCCTGAGAGAGATTGCAACCGTTTCTCGTATGGTGAATCGGTGAGTTATGTTGTTTTGAAGTGCGGGGGGGAGTCGAGGTACTTGATGAGGACCACTTCGTTGCCGATTTCACTGTAGATCAACTCGTCTACAGTGCCGGCTGCGACGAGAAGACCATATCCGCCTGGGCGCATTCCTTCCTGCTCGCGCTGCAGGATGTGGTTGGTGGGATCATCGTTGGGATTTGCGATGGCCGCGTGGCTAAGTGATTCGCGGCGGAAGCCGGATCCGGGATCGCGCAGGTAAAACACCATGGATCTTACGGTGCGAATGCAGGTGAGTTCAACGACCTGTTCGGGATTAAAAGCGGCTCCGTGCTCCATTGCGTTCATCAGGATCTCGCGCAATGCCAGCATCAGGTCCAGCTGTATGTCCTCCGGTAACTGAGCGTTGAGTTCTTTCGCGAAGCTCATGAGGCGCTCAGCGTTGACTACGCGGCAGTTGACGCGGACTGACACCCAGCCGGGGCGAGCGGATAGAACATGAATGTCGTCGCGCCATTGATTGTCGGAGGCCGCGCGACGCGCAAGGTTGGCGATGTTGTATGCGTCGAACGGGGGAGTGAAGCAGGCGAACACGCGGGCACGCAGAGCGGCGATGACATCATCGGGAGTACCGTGGCTGGCGAGGACTATGCACTTTACGCCAGGCCTGATGGCGCGCATCTCCTCGAGCAGGGCGAGGTCTTCATCGAGAGCGCTGTCGGGGCTGGTGATGACGACGCCGAAGGATCGCTTGCGCAAGCGCTGCAGGGTGTCGACGTGCCCGGCAGCATGCTCCAAAGGCAAACCCGCAGCTTTGAGTGCGCTGCTGACCTCACGGCTCACCTTCGCGTGACTTCCAATGACGAGGACCCGGCTCATAGACGCTCCGAGAGAGTGAACTGGACGATCCTGAAACTATTATCACTCAAGCACAGTGAATGGCCGGTGTATCGGGGTGTGGCGGAGGACCGGATCCATTTGCGAGGAAGATTAGGAGAGGTATTCCTTGAGCCAGGGGTCGTTGGAGTGGACGAGTTCTTCGGTGGTGCCGTCGAAGACTACCTTGCCTTCGTTGAGGACCAGGAATTTGGTGCTGTCGTCGATGCCGTTGTTGGGGATCTGCTCGACCTTTTCGGTTTGCGGGTTGAAGCGGCTGCGGGCGAGGAGGTAGGCGTCCTGAATGCGATGGGTGATGACGAGCGAGGTGGTTTGGGTGACGTCGCGCTGTTTGATGACGAGGTCGATGATGGTGGTGGAGGTGATGGGGTCGAGGCCGCCGGTGGGGGAGTCGTAGAGGATGAGATCGGGATGGGTGATGATGGCGCGGGCGATGGAGACGCGGCGGCGCATTCCTCCGGAGAGTTCGGAAGGGACCTTATCGATGGTGTTTTCGAGGGCGACGAACTGGAGCGCTTCGACGACGCGGCTGTGGACCTCCTCCTCGGGGACGTGGTCTTCGTGGAGGCGGTAGGCGACGTTGTCACCGACGGAGAGGGAGTCGAAGAGCGCGGACTCCTGGAAAACCATGCCGACGCGGCTGCGGAGTTTGAAGAGGTCGACTTCGGGCATGGTGGAGACGTCGTGGCCGAAGACGTGGATGGAACCGGTGTCGGGCTTGAGGAGGCCGTTGACGAGCTTCATGAGGACGGATTTGCCTCCGCCGGCGGGGCCGAGGATGATGCGGGTTTCGCCGCGCTGGACGGTGAAGGAGATGTTCTGGAGGACGGGTTTGACGTCGAAGATGATGGAGACATCGTCTACGACGACGACGGGCTCCTGTGAGTCCGGTTCCTGTTGGAGCGTTGCGGAGCCGGATTGGGCGAGGTCTGCCATGATTTCCGCTCCTTACCTGCCGAAGATGCCGATCATGGCACGAGTGACGATGAGGTCGACGATGATGATGAAGACTGAGGAGATGACGACAGCCTGGGTGGTGG
The DNA here is from genome assembly GCF_051013365.1 of Tunturiibacter psychrotolerans. GTDB lineage: Bacteria > Acidobacteriota > Terriglobia > Terriglobales > Acidobacteriaceae > Edaphobacter > Edaphobacter psychrotolerans_A. The sequence continues at coordinate 4,859,547 of NZ_CP132941.1, forward strand.
CTTTGCCGACGCCCTGGGTACCCCCTTTTGTGTTCATACCGAAGTAGCAGCCGACGGTTGCGATGATGAAGCCGGAGAAGAGTGGCTTGGCGAGACCCTGTACGACGTCTCCGTATTGGAGAGCACGGTAGGAGTTGTGAAAATAGGAGGAGCCGTTGAGTCCGAGCAGGGCGATGCTGATCAGCGCGCCTCCGGCGATACCGCAGGCGTCGGACATGATGGTGAGGAAGAAGAGCATGAAGATGGTGGCGTAGAGGCGCGGGGTGACGAGCTTGCGGACGGGGTCGGTGCCGAGGGCTCGCATGGCGTCGATCTGCTCGGTGACCTTCATGGAGCCAATCTCGGAGGCCATGCCGGAGGCGTTGCGGCCGGAGACCATGAGGCCGGTGAGGACTGGGCCCAGTTCTTTGACCATGGAGAGGGCGACGAGGTTGCCGGTGAGGCTGACGGAGCCGAAGGCTTCGAGCGAGGTGGCGGACTGGAGGGCCAGAACGCAACCGGTGAAGAAGCCGGTGAGAACAACAATGGGCATGGAACCGACGCCGATGTAGTCCATCTGGGTGTAGATGTCGGCCATGTAACGTGGGCGTGTGAAGAGGTTAGAGACGGCACGCCAGGACAGGATGGAGTAGTCCTGGATCGAGGCAAGTGTTTGCTTAGCGAAGATCTCTGGAGAGACAAAGGGCATGTTTATGTGGCTCAGATTATCAGATGCAGATGCCGAGACGAAGATTGCAGGTTCTTTAAGGGGTTACGGGGCGATCGAAGGGTGCATCGACCGGGTGGGGATGAGAAGATAGAAGAGTGAAAGCTGAGATGACGGCGGCGGTGTTGTACGGCAAGGAAGATCTGCGGCTGGAGCGCGTGGCAGTGCCGCAGGCCGAAGCCGGAGAACTGGTCGTGCGTGTGGGTGCCGCGCTGACCTGTGGAACGGATTTGAAGGTCTATCGGCGAGGCTACCACGCCATGATGTTGAAGCCGCCGATTCCGTTTGGGCATGAGTTGGCCGGGGTGGTGGAAGAGGTTGGCGCCGGTGTGACGGCGTTCAAGGTAGGGGACCGGGTGGTGGCATTGAACTCGGCGCCGTGTGATGCGTGTTTTTTCTGCAGGCATGGCCAGCAGAACTTGTGCGAGGACTTGCTTTTTAACAATGGGGCTTACGCGGAGTTTATTCGGATACCGGCGCGGATCGTTGAGAAGAATACGTTGTTGGTGCCGGATGGGATTCCGCTGGAGTATGCGGCGCTGACCGAACCGCTGGCTTGTGTTGTGCGGGGACTCGAGGAGAGCGGAGCTCGGGCGGGGGACACCATGGTGGTGATCGGGGCGGGACCGATCGGGTTGATGTTTATGCACGCGGCGGAGATTGCCGGCTTAGATGTGATTGCGGTGGTGAAACGCGAGAACCAGGTGGGCGCGGCGAAGCTGTTTGGGGCGAGCGAGGTGGTTCTGGTGGATGGGGGTAAGGATATTGTTGCGGCTACGCGCGCTCTGACGAATGAGGGGCGGGGAGCTGATGTGGTGATCGAAGCCGTGGCGACCCCCACGACGTGGGAGTGGGCGGTCGATATGGTGCGGAAGGGCGGGCTGGTGAACTTCTTTGGTGGGCCGCCGAGCGGGACAAAGGTGAAGCTCGATACCAACCGGCTGCACTATGGGGACATTACGTTGAAGGCGAGTTTTCACCATACGCCGGCGACTTGCAGAACGGCGTTTGAGCTGGTGACGAGTGGACGGTTCAAGTGTGCGGAGTACATTACGGGACGCGCGGGGCTCGACGAGGTTCCGGCGATCTTTGCAGGCATGATGCACAGAAATAATGGGTGGGCGAAGGATATCAAGACGGCGGTGTTTCCGGAAGGTGGGCCCCGATGAGCGAGACTGCCACGCAGCATGCGCTGGTGGGTGCTCCGCCGGAGTATCTGACGCCACTGGAGAGGCCGACTCTTGCAGAGGCGCAGGCGTGGTGCAAAGAGCTCGCGACGACGCACTATGAGAATTTTCATGTAGCGACGTTTTTCCTTCCGGCGAAGGTGAGGCCCCACTTCGAGAGTATCTACGCGTATTGCCGGGTGGCGGATGATCTGGGGGAGGAGGTGGAGGATCGCGGGGTGGCGACGCGGCTGCTGAATACGTGGGGAGCGATGCTGGAGGAGTGTTACGACGCGCCGGAGCAGTCGATGCATCCGGTGTTTGTGGCGCTGCATGAAACGATTCGAGAGTGCGATCCGCCGCGGCAGCTTTTCCTAGATCAGCTGCATGCGTTTCGGATGGACCAGCACAAGACGGAGTATGAGAGCTGGGAGGAGTTGCTGGAGTATTCGCACTACTCGGCGAATCCGGTGGGACGGCTGGTGCTTTGGGTGTGCGGGTATACGGATGAAGCACGGGCGTTGATGTCGGACAAGGTTTGTACGGCGCTGCAACTGGCGAACTTCTGGCAGGATGTGGTGGAGGATAAGGAGCGGGGACGGCGGTATGTTCCTGCGGAGTCGATGCTGCGGTTTGGGGTGGAGGAAGGGCAGATCGAGGGTCGGGTGTTTACGCCGGAGTTTCGCGGGATGATGCAGGAGCTGGTGGCGCGGACACGGGCGATGCTGCTTGAAGGTGGTGAGATCAGCCTGCATGTGGATAAAGAATTGAAGGTGGTGCTGGACTTGTTTTGCAAGGGTGGTGAGGCGATTCTGAATGGCATCGCGAGGCAGGACTTTGATGTGCTTCGTGGCAGGCCTGTGGTGTCGAAGGCGCGCAAAGTCGGGTTGCTGACGGAGGCGCTGGTTGGGAAGCTGCGTGCGGGGATGGCCTCGTGACAATTGTTGAAGCTTATGCCGTGTGCGCGGGGATTGCGCAGCGGGAGGCCAAGAATTTCTACTACTCCTTTCGCGTTCTGCCGGAGCACAAGCGGAATGCGATGTGCGCGGTGTATGCGTTTATGCGGCGCGCTGACGATATCTCCGACGATGAGACGCTGCCGGTAGCAGAGCGGCGAGTGGTGATGGGGGATTGGCTTGAGGCATGGCGTGCGGCGCGGCGTAGTGGAGTGTCGGAGGATCCGGTTTTTCTGGCGTTGAATGATACGCAGAAGAGATTTGCGATTCCGGATGCGTTGCTGGAGGATTTGGTACGCGGCACGACGATGGACCTGGACATTGAGGGAAGCCAGGCGGGGATGGTTTCTGTAACTGAAACGGTGGCAGATAAGACGCAGACGCTGCAGGTGTATCAGGATTTCGAGGGGTTGTATCGGTACTGCTACCTGGTTGCTTCGGTGGTGGGGCTGGTTTGTATCCGGATCTTTGGGTATACGGATCCTCGGGCGGAGGACTTGGCGGAGAAGACCGGGGTTGCGTTTCAGTTGACGAATATTCTGCGAGACGTGAGCGAGGATGCAGAACGCGGTAGGATCTATCTTCCGCTGCAGGATCTGAGTGCCGGTAGGGTGGAAGTGAAGCAGTTGTTGCAGGTGGTTCGGCGAGAGGCTGAGACGAAGGTTGTGCGGAGCTTGCTGGCGCAGGAGGCGGCGCGCGCGCTCGTGTACTACGCAGCGGCGGAGGAGTTGCTGCCGTTAATCGATAAGGATAGCCGCGCTGCGCTGTGGGTTCTGGTGACGATCTACCGCGGGCTTCTCGAACGGATTATGGCGAAGAACTACGATGTTTTTTCTGAGCGGGTGAGTGTGCCGACTTCGAGAAAACTGATGATTCTGGCGCAGGGGATGGGCATGGCTGTGCGGAACCGGATGGTTTCGTGAGTGGAGCAGAACATAGCGATGTGATTGTTGTCGGGACGGGTGCGGCAGAGTTGGCTGCGGCTGGTGAGTTGATGCGGTGGGTTAGCCGGGGCTGAGCTGGATCTTTTTATACCTGGTGAGGTGTCCTGCCGGACGGGCCCACTTCGCGTGGAGCGGTCACTTCGTGACTTGTATACCTTATCTTGGTGAGGGTGCGTTGGATGGCCTCCCGTTGGTCGGAATGGCATGCTACTTTGCTCGCTATTTTGCTAGTAGGGCTACTCCAGCGCAGACGAAGAGCGCGGCGATCCAACGGCGACTGTCTACGTTTTCTTTGAGGAAAAACTTTGCGGCTGCGGCCGTGGTGATGAAAGTGAGAGAGGCCGTTGCGGGGGCGATGAGGCTGAGGTCTGCTCCGGAGAGCGCAAAGAGGAGCGAGAAGAAGCTCAACGCCATGCAGGTGATGCCAGCGAGGAACATGCCGCTGGAGAGGACCGCCTTGATCGCGCCGAGCAGGCCGGATTTTGCTCGGATGTCGTCGAGGTCGCCTAGCTTGCGCATGCCGCCTGCGATGAGGATGTCACCGGCGGTGGCGGTGATGACGACGGCAGCGATGGTGGCCCAGGTGTGGAGGGTGGTGGGGTTCATGGGAGGGCCTCAACTTCTACAGAGACGTGCTCCGTGCGGGAGGGGCCGTTGGCTACGAAGCCGACGCCGATGACGATGAGGGCGACGCCGAGCCAGCGGGAGGGTGAAACGTGCTCGTGCAGCCAGAAGCGGGAGAGGATGGTCACGATGACGTTGCCGAAGGCGGTGGCGGGAAGGACGAAGGTGATGTCGGCCCAGCTGAGGGCGGTCATGTAGCAGGCCATGAAGCCGAGCAGCACGATGATGCCGGAGATGATCCAGGGACTTTTGAGGGCGAAGAAGAGGGCGCTGAGGTGGTGGAGGGAGACAGGACCCAGTTGCTTCATGCCGATGCCGAGGAGAGCGTCGCCGATAGACGCGCCGAGCATGACGGCGACGAGAACGAGCCAGCGGCGGGGGGTGAGGGTGTGTTGCATACTTGTCGATCCGTTCAGGTGGTGAAGGCTAAGAGAAAGCGGCCAGCATCTGCATGCTGACCGCTCTTTAGATGCTTTAGAAACCGGAGAGTTACGCGTTCATGCTGACGGATTCCTGCGCCTTGGCGGCGTTGGCTTCCTTGACGGCGCGGACGGCTTTATTGCGCTTGGAACGAAGGCTCATGAAAGACTTGGCCTCGGTGTAGAGACGTGGCACGTCGCGGTTGACGATGGCCTGCCAGACTACGCGGAAGGCAGCCTTGGGACGGAAGTAATATTCGTCGTAAAACTTGTGCACCATCTCCATGACGTACTCGACGGGGAGGCCGGGGTACTCGATGTGAGCCATCTGGTGGCCGCCCTCATCGCTCATGGCTTCGTTGGTAATGAAGCCGTTCTCCTTGGCGTAGTCGAAGAACTCGGTGCCGGGGAAGGCGTGAGCGATGGAGACCTGAATCGTCTCGCAGTCGAGCTGCTTGGCGAAGTCGATGGTGTTGCGAATAGACTCGCGGGTTTCGCCGGGGAGGCCGAGGATGAAGTCGCCGTGGATGACGAGGCCGAGCTTGTGGCAGTCGCGGGTGAAGTCGAGCGCGCGCTGGACGGTGGCACCCTTTTTGATGTTCTTGAGGATTTGAGGGTCGCCGGACTCATAGCCCACGATGAGGAGACGGCAGCCGGCTTCTTTCATGGCCTTAAGGGTGTCGTAGTCGGTGGTGACGCGCGAGGTGCAGGACCAGGTGAGTCCGAGTGGCTTCAGCTTTTCGCAGAGCTCGATGGTGCGGGCCTTCTGAATGTTGAAGGTGTCGTCGTCGAAGAAGAACTCCTTGACGTGGGGGAAGAGTTCTTTGGCCTGCTTCATCTCGGCTGCCACATCATCGGTGGACCGCTTGCGCCAGGCATGGCCGGAGAGAGTCTGGGGCCAGAGGCAAAAGGTGCACTGAGCGGGGCATCCGCGGGTGGAATAGAGGGAGACGTAGGGGTGCAGGAGGAACGGGACGCTGTACTTGGTGACGTCGAGGTCGCGGTGGTAGATCTCCGTGGCCCAGGGCATCTCGTCGAGCTGCTCGGGGGTGACCTGTGCGCGGTCGGGGTTGTGGAGGATCTTGCCGGTGGCCTTGTCCTTGTAGCTGACGCCGAGAATCTCGTCGAGCGGCTTGCCGTTGGCGTACTCGACGACGGAGAAGTCGAACTCGCGGCGGCAGATGAAGTCGATGGCGGGGCACTCGTTGAGGGCCTTGTCGGGGGAGGTGGTCACCGGAGGGCCAACGAAGGAGATCTTGATGTTGGGGTAGGTCTGCTTGATGACCTCAGCCATCTTCTGGTCGCCGTCCCAGCCCATGGTGCTGGTGAAGAGCACGAGAAACTCGTAGTCCTTGAGGATCTCGACGACTTCCTGCCACTTGATGTGGTGGGGCGGAGCGTCGAGGAGACGGGAGCCTTCCAGCATGCCGGCGGGATAGGTGAGCCAGACGGGATACCAGTAGGACTCGATCTCGCGGGTTGCGGGCCAGCGGGAGCTGGCACCACCGTCAAATTTCTCGAAGGAGGGCGGGTTCAGAAAGAGCGTCTTTAGAGGCATAATGATAGCTTGATTTTACCATTCAGTTAAGGGGTTAAGTGGCTTTTCTGGAGTTTCCTGGGAGGTATCTTCGACGATGCGCGAGCTGGCTAGACGATTCATTACAAAAAAGATAGTCCTGTATTTTGGCTAGGGCTTGGCGGGGGCCACGGGCTGGGCGTCAAAGGCCGCGGAGAGCCAGCTCTCCAAGTCGCCGGATTCTCTCATGAGACTGATCTGTGCCTGTTGTAACTCGAAGTTGGCGTTGAGGACAGCGAGGAACTTTTCCCGCTCGGCGATGCGTGAGGTCTGCTCGTCTTTGGGGGTCATCTGCGCTGTGGCCGAGTTTCCGTTGCCTGAGTTCAGTTGAACCGTGAGGGCGTCGAGGTTTTGTTGAGCGAGCTGCTGGTCGAGGGTGGCGATTTCGGCCCTGATGGCTAGTTCGGCGGTGGCGTGTTGAGCTTTGAGCCGGATATCCAGAAACTGATCGCGAATGGAGTCGGCGTCGTGTTCGGCGTGGGCTGCATCTGCGTCGGCACCGCGTGCTTTGGCTTTACGCGCGGCATCGAAGAAGGGCAGCGTGATCTGCACGCCGATGGCAGCGTTGTTTTGCTGGAAGCGGAAGTAGTAGTCCTGAAGGTTGTTGAACTTTGCAAAGCGGCTGTACTGCGCATCGAGGGTGATCTGAGGACGCAGGAGGTAGCGGTTTTCGGCGAATGCAATCTCACGCTTCGAAGCAGCGAGCGCGTAAGCCGATGCGACGGCCGGACTGGTGGCCGCAATGGTGGTGGTTGACGGATTGCCGGCCTGTGCGGGGACAATGGGCGGAACACTGCTGACAGAGGTGTCCAAGCCCTGCGGTGGGAGACCAACAAGACGGGCGAGGTGGGCCTGGTCTGCGATGGTTTCATCGTTCATTCGCAGCCGGGCGAGGTGGATTTGTGCAGCGGTAAGGCGGGCGGAGGTCAGGTCGATGGGTGTGTCCTGGCCGGCGGAGAGCCGATCCTGGACGATGGCGACGAGATGGTCTGCGAAGCCCTGTTGCTCATGGAGGACGGCCTGGCGCTCGAGGTCGCGGTTGAGAGCGAGATAGGTGATGGCGGTATCTTCGGCGACGGACTCACGAACGTCTTTCAGCGAGAGGGTGGCTGCTTCGAGCGATTGCTTCGCTGCGCGGACGTAGTCGCGTTGAGGGTAGCTGAAGACAAGAGACTGCGAGTTGAGGTTGTAGATGGAGGGCTGGCCAAGGGGAAATCCGTAGGAGGGAGGGCCGATGGCAGAGGCGCCGACGACGTTTGGGATATACGCGTCTTTCAGCTCCTCGAGGGTGGCTCTCGCTTTGTCGACATCGGCCTGGGCCGTCTTTACCTTCGGGCTGTTCTTCAGAGCCAGAGTCACAGCGCTGGTAAACGAGATCTGCGCGATGGCGGGTGTTACCGCACAGGCCAGGGCAGAGCACGCGATCAATTGGCGACGAAGACGAATCATACTTGCTGAGAGATTCCTTACTGCTGGTTAGAACTCATGGTATCGCCTTTTGTGTGCGTTCCCTGCAATGCTTTGAGGGCCGGTACATAGTTCGATGCGAGGGCTGTTGCTGCGAGGTATTCGCGATGCGCTCCGGCGGCGTCTCCGTCCTGTGCGAGGAGGCAGCCCAACTGGAGATGAACTTTGAAGGCTGGGGCGCCGTCGGTCTTTGCGGAGGACGCCAGATAGGTGCGAAGGAGGCTGATTGCGAGCTGAGGAGAGTTGTGGGCCTCGGTGAGGGTGCTTGCTGCATCGACCAGAGGAGGACCGTTGCTCTGGTCGGCGGCTACGGCGGATCGGAGGGCGTCGAGCATCTTGTCGGGCTGATTTTCACGCCGGTAGAAGTCGCCGAGGTTGATGTAGGCTTCGGGTGTTTTCCCAGCATCGACGGCAGCGAGGTACTCGGCTTCAGCGGTGGCGGGGTCTTTTTTCTTTTCGGCGACCAGGGCTAAGAGACGGTGTGATTGAGCGGGGAATTTGGGCTGCATTCTGGCGGCGAGGCCCTGCGCTCGATCCAGGCCGCCGCCGATGATGGAAGGGGCTGCGACGTAGTATTCGCCGAGGTCGCTCATGGCCTGAAAGTTTTCCGGATCGAGTTGGACGGCGCGCTCGAATTCGTTATGGACTTTGACGGCCAGGCTGAGTGCAGAGAAGGGGCTGGCGTGAGCTGCTTTGTGTCCGTAAGCACGGGCGAGCCACATGTGATTGTCGCTGTCGTTGGGTGCGTTGGCGACGGCAAGTTCACACTCGTGGATGGCGGGGTCGGTCTTGTTCTGCGCGTAGTAGACACGGCAGAAGAGTTGATGGGCTTGAGCGTTGCCGGGTTCGGTACTGAGGAGTTCCTGAAGCACGGCTGTGGCCTCGTCAACGCGTCCCTGTTGGAGCAGGGTATTGGCGCGGGTTTCGTCGGCAACGAGGAGATGGGTCGTTGCGAGGAGAGCGAATAGAAACGCGTGGCGAAGATGAAACGGGTGGGTAAAAAGGAACATGGCTACTCGACGACTTTTACGGGGAGCCCATTGGTGAGTTCGCGATTGTTGACAGCGTTGAGGGCGACGGTGTCTTTCTCGGTGAGGCCGCTGAGGATCTCGACGCGAGTGAGATTGACTCCAACTCCGACCTGAACGGGGGTGCGAACGAGTCGGTTATTGACGACGCGGAAGACGAAGTCTCCACCCTCGGTGTGGAGGGCCTCGCGGGGGACGCTGAGGACGTTGAATCGCTGCGAGATGGTGACGGTAACGACGACGTTGGTGTTGGGCAGGAGGTCGCCTTTTGCGTCGTCGACGGCGATGATGCACTCGCCTACGTTGCGTGTGCCGTAGGTGATGACGGTGCTGGGGGCGCGAGTGATGTGGCCATGCCAGGTCTGGGTGGGCTTTGCATCCCAGGCGATTTTGACTGCCTGACCGACTGCGAGTTTACCGATCTCCGGCTCGTCAAAGTAGGCGCGAATCTGAATTCTGTTGAGGTCGGCCATGTCGAGCAGATTTTCGCCGGCGGGGACGAAGTCGTAGTTGGATACGGGGATGGAGTAGACGGTTCCAGCGAAGGGTGCGCGGATATTGTCGTTGGCGTAGGCAGCTTGTGCGGCGGCGAGGGCGGCGCGTGCATCGGCCAACTGGGCTTCGGCACGGGCGCGGTCGGTGGTGCTGTATCGCTGGGTGCTGCGCGTCTGAAGGCCTTTGGCGGAGCTTTCGGCGGTTAGCAGCCGTTGTTCGGCGGAGGCGACTTCGCTGGCGGAGGCAGCGCCTTTTTGCTGGAGGGCCTGCAGGGCTGCGAGGTCTTTTGCGGCTTGTTGTTGCTGCTGCTGGGCGCGACTGAGGTCGCCGGAAAAGCCGATGCGCTCGTCCTGCGATCCACCTTGCTCGATGTCGTGGAGGGTGGCTTGCGCGGAGTGTACAGCGGCGTTTGCTGTGGCGATTTTGGCGACTGCGTCGGCGTCATCCAATTTGAGAAGAAGCTCGCCTGCTTTTACCTTCTGGCCTACTTCGACGTACACCTTTGATACGACACCGGGAGCAGGTGCGTAGGCGGGAAACTCATCGATGGGCTCAACCTTGCCACTGGTCGATACCGAGGTGACGATGTTTTGATGGTCAACGACTGCAACGCGAACAGCGACCAGGTCTCGCGTGGTGGAGCGTACGATGATGAAACCGATAGCGATAATGCCAAAGAAGATGCCCCACAGCATTGCGGGATTCAGGCGTCTTGTCTCAGTAGTAGGCATCAGGTCGAAGGTTCAGTATATAAGACGCTGCACAAGGTGAGATTGGACCAGAAACTTTTGAGGACAAGGTAGTTAACGCCCGCGAAGGAGCTGGTCACGAGAGTCGGAGATCGACTAGCTCCAGTTCCAGACCGGGGAATTGGGGGTTGGTTTTGGCTTTCAATCTGTAGGCGACATCGACCAGGGAGCCGTTGCTGAGGGCCATTTCTGCGCATCGGGCAGGCCAGTCGGTGGTGCGGCTCCATCCAAGTGCACTGAAGCGAATGGTTTCGCCGGGAGGTTGCAGCTGCAGGCAGATGTGTTTTTCTTTGATGAAGCGTATGGGAGCGGTGAGGTTGAGTCCTCGGGTGAGGAAGACAGGTTCGCGGTTGCTGATGCCGAAGGGTTCGCAACGGGTGAGCCAATCGCAGAAATCCTGGGTGAGATCGCTAAAGAGAAGTTCGGCATCGCACTGCAGCGGAGGGGTCATGATCTCTTCGGTAAGTTTTGAGGAGCCGTAGAGGTGCATTCGTTCCCGCAGAAGCTGCGTCTGGTTGGAGGGCATGGAGAAGCCGACAGCGTGAGCGTGGCCACCGAAGCGTGAGAAGAGGGGAGCGTCTGATGAGGTGACCGGTTCGTGAACGGCGCTCAGAGCTTCCAGCAGATGGAATTCTGCGATGGATCGGCCGGAGCCGTGGGCGTGGCCGTCTTCGTGCGTCATCACGATTGCTGGCCTGCCGGTGCGATCGACTACGCGAGAGGCCAGGATGCCGAGGACGCCGCGATGCCACTCGGGGTGGTCGAGTATGATGCATCCGGCGGGGAATTCTCCGAGGTTTTCTCGTAGAGCTGCCAGTTGGAGTTCGATGGCTTCGAGGGCTTTTGCTTCGGTGGCGCGGCGATCGTCGTTGAGGCGGTTGAGCTTTTCTGCGAGGTCGGTGGCGCGGGCGGGGTCTTTGGTGAGGAAGAGCTCTACTACGTCGCTGGCGATGTCCATGCGGCCGGCAGCGTTGATGCGAGGCGCGAGTCGGAAGCCTACTTCGGTGGCGGTCGGAGGGCGGTTGATGGGGATCTGCGCTATTTGCATGAGGGCGCGGAGACCAGGCTGGACCGGGTTGCGGAGTTCTTTGAGGCCAAGTGCGGCGATGACGCGATTTTCGCCTTCGAGGGGCACGGAGTCGGCGATGGTGGCGATGGCGACGAGTTTTAGAAAGGAAGGAATCAGGCCGCGTTTCAACTTTGTTCGTTGCTCTTCAGTCTCGGTAGCGGCGAGCAGAAGAGCGTGAGCCAGTTTGAAGGCGACCGCTGCACCGCAGAGAGATTTGAACGGGTAGGGACAGTTTTCCTGGGCTGGGTTTAGGACTGCGACTGCCTCCGGGATGCCGATGGCGCCGTCGGGGAGATGGTGGTCCGTGACGATGAGATCCATGCCGAGGGCCCTGGCTTCTTCTGCTGCTGCGAAGGCGCGGATGCCGGTGTCGACGCTGATGACGAGGCGGATGCCTGAGGCAGCGGCTTCACCGAGGACGCCGGTCTGCATGCCGTAGCCCTCGCGGATTCGGTGCGGAACGTGGTAGGTGACCCTGGCAGGGGTCTCTTTGGTCGCGATGCGCTCGATGGCGGTCTTGAGGAGAACTGTGGCGGTGGTGCCGTCCACGTCGTAATCGCCATAGATGAGGATGGGTTCGTTGGTGCGAACTGCTTGCTGGATGCGAGCGACGGCGATGTCCATGCCGAGCATGAGCATGGGATCGATGAGATCGTCGAGGGAAGGCGTGAAGAAGGTTCGGGCGGCTACGGGATCTGAGAGACCACGGGAGACGAGAAGCCTGGCGATGGCTTTCGGGCAGCGTAGATTCTCAGCAAGATGCTGAACGGCGGCATCGTCTGCTGAGCGTGTGATCCATGGCGGCGGCCCGATCTGGGCGGTGGACATTGTCTTGATCTACTCGTCGCTGTCGTCGACTACGATGCCGCCGAGGTCGGTGACGGTCTCCATGAGGTTCTGGAAGCTGTCGTACCAGTCGGTTGCGACTTCGAAGATGAACATGACGCCCTGATGGGCGAATCCGAGCTGAAGGTAGCCGACTTTGCCAACGTGGTTGACGAGGTATTCGGCGTCGTCGATCTCTTCGGAGTTGTCGTCAGGGAAAGTCTGGTCGCGAAGCTGTTCAAGCAGGATGGCGACATCGGTCTTTTCGAGGATGACCTCGCTCATGGTGACAAACGGGGAGCCTGCTGCCTTGGCGTGCTCGACGAAGTCCTTCCATCCATCGGGGTTTTCTTCTTCGAAGATAACGGTGGGGACGTCTTCTGTTACGTAAGCGTTGAGGCGACGCATGCCGTGGCCGGCGATGAAGGCCACCATGTCGTCTTTAAGCGAGATAAGATTGTCAGGTTGCATTCGATAAGTATTGTCTCAGAAACGCCGGTGCATCGCACAGGAAAGACGGGGTTGCGCGCTTGGCGAAGGGTTGTAAGAGGAAGGGAATTCAGAATTGGCAAAGTTCAGGCATCACGTTTTTATTTGTACCAATGAGCGGGACGAGAGCGCTTCGCGACCAAGCTGCAGCCGGGAAAACAGCGGGAAGCTGAAGTCAGCGTTCAAGGATGCGGTGAAGGAGGCTGGATTGAAGGGCCAAGTCCGCGCTAATGAACTGGGTTGCCTGGACCAGTGCGAGCATGGGCCGGTTGTGGTGGTTTATCCAGATGCCGTCTGGTATGGGTTTGTTCATGTGAAAGATGTGCACGAGATTGTGAACGAACATCTTGTGCATGGGCGGCCGGTGGAGCGGTTGCGGCTGGCGGATACGTGCCTGAATACGGAGTGTTGCCCGCATAAACCAATGGAAAAACGTAAGTGACAAAGCGCCGGCGTAAGTGATGAATAGAAGGTGGATGCGTCGAGTTGCGTGGTATATTCGAAGGAAAGTCAAATGATTTTTTCAAAAGATTACGTTGGGTACCTGGCGCGCCAGACTGTGAAACATTTGGTCGCGGAGAAGATGATCCACACCGACAAGCCGGCCCTGGTGAACGAACGCGTCGCTGCCGGGATGGTGGATGAACTGGCGCTGGAAGACCGGATCAACGATGAAGTTCGGGTGATTCTCGAAGCCTTCCAGGAAGATATGCGCAAGTCGGGCGCGAGCTATCCGGAGATGTTCAAAAAGGTGAAGAACGAGCTTGCCCGCAAGTACAAGGCGGTGCTGTGAGAATCTCTCGCGACAAACTGAATAAGCTGGCTCATACGGTCGCCGATACTCTGGCAGAGATTCCTGAGGTTGATTTTCTGGAGGATCGGAACACGATTCGGCAGGAGGCTCGGAAGGCGCTCGAGAAGCTGCTGACGGATGAGACGAAGATCGATGCGGCGGCTCGACAGAAGATCGCATCGCAGCGGAAGATCATCGTGGAAGGGTCGCAGGAGTGGGACATCCTGTACCGCAAGTACTACAACGATGAGGTGAAGAAGCTCGGGTTGTAAGCGCTTCTTTTTCAGGGGGCCGCGGGCCGCTCGGCTGCGTTATTAGCTGATATAATTTGTTTATCGCAGTGGAGAAGTACCTCTCCTGTTTGGTTTCTGGCGTCATGGTGTAACTGGTTAACACGCCGCCCTCTCAAGGCGGAGAGTACGGGTTCGATCCCCGTTGACGCTACCAATCCTTTCCTTCTGCAATTACGTGTTTTGGCGCCATGGTGTAACTGGTTAACACGCGGCCCTTTCAAGGCTGAGAGTACGGGTTCGATCCCCGTTGGCGCTACCAAATAATCAACAACTTACAAGAAGCTACTGATCAACTGGAAGCACGGTGGATACAAAATGGATACACCGGGAATTTCTGTGGATTTCTCATCGAAAATCAGAAAAAATCATTAAGCTCCCAGAGATCGATACGCACGTCAGGCATTTGCGGGACCGTTTCGAGCCAACAGAGTTCTGGAAACGCGCATTGGCTTGTTCTCAACGGTTGAAGAACGACTTCCGACTGGTCCACCACTCGCTCAGCATCATCCGCGACGACGACGCTACAACTCAGACAACTCTTCCTCAGCGTAACCCAATTCAGGAGTGCAATTAGCCCGGGTAGCGCCTCATCACTTAATTCCAAAATCATTCACAATCAACCGCGTATCCACTGTCACATGCGGTGAAATCGCGTGATATGCCCATACATGCACCCACGCGTTCCCCGTCCGCCATGTCAGAAACGACTTCATCAACCCGGCCGGAATAAACAACAAGTAGACGAAAGTCAGGGACATCGCGGCCGCTTCAATGGAGTCGTACCGCGTGCCCGACTCAAAAGTATGCATTGTCGGATAACTCACCGCCCCCAGCAGATAAGCGGTCATCGGCGAAAACAGTCTGAAGTATCTCGGCATCAGGATCGAGTAGATAACAATCATGATCGGCAGATCCGTCCCGAACATATGCAGCCAAAATGACATCAGCCCACCGACAAGCTGCTGATGCCGCGTGAGCTGAAAGATATTCGGCCCCATCATGTCCATTCCGGCGCTGAAGGCCAGCACCATCACGATCACCAGCAAATCGCTCTTCGGGTTCGCCGATTTCAAATTGAGTTGTTCGTTTGAGTATCCTCGCATCCGAAACACAACATACGGAATGAGCGCCAGCAGCATCCCGTTGTAAGCCGCCCATGTATAGACCTCAATCGGTGACTGCACTCGCGTCGCCCCGACCAGCGACCCATTCAGATGCAGCGCAATCCCTTCGCCAAACAAGTGCTGCCCGATCAGGCGGCCGGCTACCATCACGACCGCGACATACGCCCATATCGCCAGCGTCTCGCGCCGCGCAATAGAAGATTCCGGCGCACGCTGTGTCAGGTCAATTACTGGCCGCTTTCGCGTCAGCAACGCAACCAGGCCGAACATCAGCACTACCAGCACCAGATATCTTGACGATCCGATAACCAGGCCCCTAAACGCCGGCGTGTGTCGAGAACAAAGCAATCCAGCTCCGCTCAGGAGCAGCCAAAGGAGGATCGCCACGTACAAAGCCCTCTGTCGAACCACCCATCCGATTCCGTTGAAACGCTCATTCATGTTCATACTCTCGCTTCGATAAGCGCCTCGAACTGAAGTCGCCGGTCAGAACTGCTTCCGTTTTGCCCGTGATCCGGGAGCAAGAAAACGCCTCGTTGACATACTCTCTCGGAAGAACTCATTGTCTCTTCCCCGGCATGGAACTCCCGCTAAGGTGGAGAACCAATGTCGAAACGTGATCAGTTGCATTCGGTATGAATTCGATCTGTGCGTCCATAGACCGCGTAAAGAACTGTGGGTGACCGTTGATCTCTCCTTCATAAGAGAATTGCAACGGCGACTGTCCCGTTGCCAGCACGACCAGGCCCTCGTCCGATGCTGTTATGTTGAGCGATAGCTGCGCCGAGATTTGGTAGTCTCCGACAAACTTTGAGAGTTCTCCTTTCGCGATCGGCACCGCAACTCTCTGCTTGGCAAGTGTGACCGTTTTTCCCAGTGTCACGTCGAGTAGTTTGGCAGCCATTTTATCCGGCGCATCGCCGCTTACGTTGGACAAGACAATCACAGCGATATTGCGGGCCGGGACGTAAATCATATAGCTGTTGAAGCCTTCAATGCTGCCGCCGTGTTCAACCACTTCCATGTCGTCTTTACGACTCACAAAGACGCCGCAGCCATAGTTCCCTTTAGTGGCCGTCGTCATCTGCTTCAGTGATGACGCAGACAGAACCTTCCCGCCAAATAGACCCCGTTCCCACCGCAGTAGATCCCCAGTTGTCGAGTACATCGCGCCGGTGGACCAACCCACAGACATTGATTGGGAACGCGCGGGGACGATGCCTTTCGAGCCAGGCTGGTAACCCTCAGATCTTTCGGGCAGAATCAGGTCGTCGTCATCGAGCCCTGAATCCTTCATCCCGAGGGGTACAAGAATGCGCTTCTGTAAGAGATCCACATAGCGTTGGCCGGTCACTTTTTCCAGGATGATACCCAGCAACGCATAGTTGGAATTGCTGTACTCCCACTGTGTTCCAGGCAAGAAGTTCAGAGGCTTGTCTTTGAAAAGCTCCATCTCCTCGGCTGGTGTGTGAGAAACCATCCGCCATTCAAAGAATCGTTTGTCGAAGATGAAGTTGGGAATGCCCGAGGTGTGATGTAGCAGATCGGCAACTGTTATCTTGTCCCATGTAGACGGAGAGTCAGGCAGGTATTTGCGGATAGGGTCGTCCACGGAAAGCTTGCCGTCTTCTTGATCCAGGAGAACGAGCGCCGCGGTGAACTGCTTTGTCATCGAACCGATCCTGAACTTCACGTCGGGAGAATTGGGAATATTCCACTCCACAACTGCTTTTCCGTAACCTTTGTCGAGAAGTATGTAGGAACCCTTTGCCACTAGGACCGCACCCATGAATGCATCGTCCTTAGTGAACGAGCCTGCTACCTCATCCAAACGCCGTTTGGTCGAGTTCGGCTCGACAGCATCGGCTTGGGACGGCGTAGAGACTCGCAGGCCACTTGAGGTCTCCTTGTGAATTGTGGATGCAGTTATGCCGCTGGTTTGAGCCAATGTTGTTGCATGGCACACAAGGCAAATCGCTGCTAATGAGTAAGTACCCGAACGCTTGAGACAAGGGCGGCTCTTCGAACTATTCATTTCAGAGTCCTTTCGTTGCAAGGAAGGTACGGCGTTCCCAGGCGTAATGAGCAGGGCCTGAGAGGGAAGGCCTGCTGACCTGAACACGAGAAGCGACGCGGCGACTGTCGACAGGGTCCCAAGGATTCAAGGAGTCACGGCAATCGGCCTAGGTTGAGGCTGTACTTTGTAAGCGTTTCTGAAGCGGACACGAATGAGCCAATAGATCATCAAAGGGAAAGGCAGGAGGGCGAGTACGGTCAGAAAGATGGAGCCGCGCAGGAAGGCGGGAAAGACCTGTTGCTGGCCGAGGAAGAAGGAGCCTGTGGCGATGAAGAGTCCAAAGCACATGCGCCATAGGTGACGCGTGATGCGCGGTCTGCCGGAGATGCCGCCGCGAGCGAGCATGCGGATGTCTCCGGCAGCGGCGAGGAAGAGGACGGCTGCCCAGAAGAAACACATGGCAGCGGGGGCGTTCTTGTCGGGGTGGTGGAGGGTCCAGACGCCGAGCGTGACGGCGGCGGCGGCGCCACCAATGCCGACGAGAAGTGCGGCGAGGTCAAGCCGGCTTATGCCCCGGCGGCGACCGGCGAGCCACGCGGTGGCGATCATGTAAAAGGTGATGATACTGCCGATGATGTTGCCGTGGTGCGATTTCATGATGGCGAGACAGAAGGCGCTGGAGGCCAGGGTCAACATCGCAATGGTGAAGACGTTACCGGAGGCGCGATGTAGGCGGCCGCCTTTGCGGACGGCAATAGCGAATGTACCGGACAGCAAGCCGACGATTCCAGCGAGAATGTGAAGAATCAAGAGAGGGAGCCGCATGCTTCCACGTCCTTTCAGCATTGATCGCTTCAATAAAGAAAGCTCGCTGCGGCGCAGGTGCGCAAACAACTGTTACATTTGCGTTTAGAGAAAGCTGTCTTTTTTGATACACCTCCTGTAATTGCGCCTAACTTGGTGAGAGGGATGGAGGGGCAATTCGTGGCCCACTTGAGGAACATCTATCCCGTTTGACACTGCGGAATATGTGTCTCAGATCGCTTGCAACATGAAATAGTCCGAGAACGGTCCTCTATTCGGAAGTTAGCGCTCATTTCCCATTGTTGCAAAGTCGCCGATGCACTCATTAAACCCTGTCTTGCCAATTGGCACTCTGTTTCCATTTCGCCCGAGGTTTGGCCATTTTAGGAGTAGAACAATCTGTGGCCTGGTTCGACCGCACACCCAAACCCAAATCCTCCACTGGCCCCGGCCTTCCAAAGAGGAAGCCCTGATAGGCCCGGCAGCCATGGTTGACAAGAAAGCTCCTCTGGGCCTCGGTTTCGACTCCTTCGGCAAGAACGACCATTCCTAGGCTTTGTCCTAAGGCTATGATTGTGCGAACAATAACCGCGTCGGCGGGATTGGTAAGCAAATCACGCACAAAAGACCGGTCGATTTTTAGCTGATCCAAAGGCATGCTCTTCAAATAAGCGAGCGATGAATACCCGATGCCAAAGTCGTCCAGCGAAAAACATACACCGCGAGCTTTAAGGGCGGTCATCTTCGTGATGGTTTCGTCCATCGTGCCGAACATCACTCGCTCCGTGAATTCCAGGATCAGCTTTCGCGGATCGGCACCCAAACGGTCAACGACTGCCAACATACGTGCTACGAAATCTGGATGGCAAAACTCACGAGCACTGATGTTGATCGCGATCGTGAGGTGGGCTGTTTCAGGTCTGAGACTCCAAGTGATCAACTGGATGCACGCGGCTTCCAGAACCCATTGTCCGAGGGAATTAATCAGCCCCTTCTCTTCGGCAAAGGGAATAAATTCAGCAGGAGAAAGCAATCCACGGTTAGGGTGTTGCCAACGCAATAGCGCTTCGACGCCTACTAGGCGTTTTTCTTCGTCGACCTGAGGCTGGTAGTGGAGAGCAAACTGGCCTTCCCGCATCCTCGTCGCAGGTCTGCGTCAAGCAGGGCCCGTGCTGTTACCGTGGCTTGCATTTCCGGATCGAAAAATCGCATGGTACTTCCGCCCGCTGCCTTCGCGTGATACAGGGCAAGATCCGCGCGCTTGAGTAAATCCTCCACGGACTCGAAGTTCTCATGGAACGAAGCGATGCCAATACTTCCTGTGCTGTGATATTCGTGTCCAGCCAGCAGGTAACGTTCGTTCAGGGCGCGAAGCACTTTCTCTCCAATCTTCTTTGTCTGCGCCTTCGCCTGGGTCGGATCTTCGCTTAACTCTTGGATCATTACTATGAACTCGTCGCCACCTAACCGAGCCACGGTATCGCACTGACGCACGCACGCCGTCAGTCGTTGAGCGACTTGTTGTAACAAAAGGTCCCCTAGGTAATGACCCTGGGTATCGTTGAGGTTCTTGAACTCGTCGAGATCAATAAAAGATCGCACCATAACGCAACGTGCGAGTGCAGGCCAGGAGTGCTTGCCTCATCCGGTCCATCAGGAGCCGTCGGTTGGGTAGGTCGGTCAGCGAATCGTAAAACGCCAAATGTTCAATCTCGGCCTCCGCCTGTTTCCGTTCTTTAATCTCCGCTTGCAGTTCCGCGTTAAGTACCTCGGTCGACTCCATAAGCTCATGCTGTCGCACTGCGGAAAGCAGCAACGCCTCATTCATGGCAGCCGCCCGATGATGGAAGGGGGCCGTCTCAGTCACCTGAAGGATGACTCCGGTCGGGTGGGTGTCTCCAGTCTGTACAGGCCAGATCTCATAGGACCAGTAAAACGGATGCGACGCGGCGCCTTCGGGCTCCGTGTGAGATTCCGTCTTACCTGTCCGGTAGACCCGGTCGAGCAGTACAAGACATCCGTCCCCCTCCGGCAGAAGCTCAGCGATGGACTTGCCAACCATCTCTTCTCGACTTTTCCCAGCCAGGTAGCACAGAGCAGAGTTCACGTAGCATACGATCTGCTTAGCTCCATCCATGATGGCCATGGGGAGCCTTGCAAGATCGAGAATGTCGTACATAACCGTCTGGCCAGATGCTTCAGACACTTTATCTTCGCCGTCAAAGCTTTCGGAGTGACTTAAAAGCCGACGCGTTCGCGAACTGGTCAGGGGCTGGTGGAGTTCCTCGCAGGCGTTAGATGTCTTAGACATACTTGCCAACCAGAGCATGCTTCAAGCATGTCACAGCTATGGGGTCAGTCAGCGAGATCGAGCTTCTCTTAAGCGGGGCCGGCATACGGAGCACATAATGTTGGATGCCTATGTTTGGGAGAAAGGACATTAAATCAGTTAGCGGGTGCCTTTTCGGTAGAAACTTACGCCCTGCCCGTCAACGCCAACGTTTCTTCCATTAGCCCATCGGACGTCTTTAGTGCATCCCTTATCTCTGGCCAAGAAACGCTGCTCTGAGATGGTAAAGGGATTGTTACTGTGCCTTCCGCGAAGTTACCTCAGAGACCTCAGCCTCTCTGGGGAACACAACCGAAAACGTTGTTCCTCTGCGATCTCCATGCGGGTTAGATCTAACATGGATAGATCCGCTGTTCTTTTCGACGAGTTGCTTGGACACCCACAGCCCAAGACCTGTCCCGACCGAAGCTTTGGTTGTGAAGAACGGCTCGAAGATCTCATTTATCGTGGTCGTCTCCATCCCATGCCCGTTGTCGGCAACGGTGATCCGGACGCGTCGCCTACCGTTATTTGGATCAACGGAAGCCGAAGCGCGGAGAATAATCCTGCCATTTTCGCTAACCGCATCCAAGCTATTTGCGAGCAGGTTCGCCAGCACCTGTCTCAACTCCCCAGCTGCCCCGATCACCTGTAGCTGCAGATCGCACCGCTGCTCAACTGCGGCCCCGCTGCTTCTGATCTTCGCCTGCAGCAGATTTACCACAGAGTCGAGAAGGGAGGTAACGGAGTTGCTAGTAGCCGCTGAAAACTCGCGATAGAAACCCAGAGTCTGTCGCGCGATGTGGGCGATCCGCATCAACTCCCCATCAGCAATCTCCAGATATTCACGTGCGGAATCAGGAAGGTGATCGGTGCTTCTGGCGAGATACAAGGTGTTGATCACAGCCTCAAGCGGATTATTGATCTCATGTGCGATGCTTGCCGCCATCCGCCCAGCGCTCGCCAGAAGCTCACTTCTTAGCAACGCCTGCTGGGTCTGCTTGCGATCTCTCATCTCTACCTGGAGTTTCGTATTGAGTGTCTCCGCTACCTCCATCAGCTCATGGTGGCGTACCGCAGAAACCAGCAACGCCTCATTCATTGCTGTCGCCCGCAGATGAAATGGCGTCGTTTCTGTCAACTGAATTATGACCCCGGTAGGCCGATCCTCTCCAGCCAGTCCAACCATGACGGGCCATGCATCATACGACCAGTAGGGAGAGCGAGTCGCAGAGCCTTCCTGTTCCGCGTGAGATTCCGCCTTTCCAGAGCGGTAAACCCGGTCGAGCAACAAGAGACACTCGTCTCCGCCCGGTAGAATCTCAGCGAAACTCTTGCCAATCATCTCGACCCTGCTCTTCCCAGCCAGGTAGCATAAGGCAGGATTGACGTAAGACACAATTTGGCTGGGACCCTCCATCACGGCCATGGGTAGCGGTGCGCAATCGAGAATGCCGTAAAACCTGGGCTGGCCGCGAGTCTCCACCACTTCACCATCCAAACGTTCATCGGCGTTTTGTGGTCTTTGCGCTATCCCCATAAGGGTGCTGCCGTCTCATAGGCCAGAAGCCGTTGAACAAAATCGCGCGTCTCTTTGGTGGGTAGACTCGTCATTCTAGTAAACGTCGAAGGGAACGCTGTTTGTTGAGTGCCTTCTTGTCAAGCATAGGCCCTTTCCGCCTTCCACCTTCTTTATTTGGTGGAAGAGCCTTAAAGGCTCGAGTCCTTCTTGGCTTTTGCCAACTCGGCTCTCCAGCACTTTTATTTGGCGAAGAGGGGCAACTTCGGGTTGGCAAACGCAGAGCACAATGTAACTGAGACAAGACTGCCATCAACAGCAACACCTCGTTCCCTCGTCTTTGTGTCGCCTGGTGCCTTCGCACGTTACCTGCTACGAACGAGCATAATTCCAAAACTGGATTGCCTCCAGTTCGCCCGACACTGGCCCACAGCCTATCCCCAAGCTTCCTACGTAGATAGTTCCCGCCTGTTGCCAGTTTCTCAGCAGACAGCCTTACTTGCGACAAGCCGCATTAGCGGAATCCGCCCAGCAGATAGGCAATAACGCAGATTACCAGTATTGTGCCAAGTCCGATGCCTGCGCCTCCCCCTGCTCCCCAGCGACCGTAGCCGTAGTATCCTCCACCTAGACCAAAGATCAATATCAAAACGACAATGAGTATAAGCATTTTCAGATCCCCTTTTCTCCGGTTGCAACCCGGGTTATGCCACAGCCTTTATTTCTCCACTTGTCTTTACGTCGGAGAGTTCGTCGATTAGTGTGCGGTATTGAATCAACGCGTTTCTCAGGTCTTCCGTGCTCGCCTCTTCTCTTCCTAGTCGCGATGCGACGCCGTGGGCAGAGCGGTAGTAGTCCACCAGGTGAGGATGGTTGACGGAGATATCCGCGGCGCGCTGATCGAAATCGGCTACAGGGTAGCCACGCGCGAGCATAAGCGACGAAACTAACTCATCGGCTTCCGTGACTGCAGTCTTCGGATGATCGACGAAGCGGGATTGGACCGCTCGCCACTCTGCTAGAAAGCGTTCCCGCTCAGTGACACCGAGATCGCGTATCTTCAAGTTCTCTACCCGCGTCTCACGGTCCGCCAGTTTTGCTTCGGCCTTGTGTTCGGACCCATGCTCGATGACAGCTCGGTCGTACTCTGACCCAAATCGCTTTCGTAGACCTGCGGTAGCCCTTCTCTGTTTCTGGACGTACAGAGCAACGCTAACAACGATGATCAGAACGATTACAACCACGCCAGCGATCAGTCGTGGGTCCATCGGAATGAAGTGCATCTAGCCCTCCTGTGATTGCATGTCCTCGGTAGCGACGGCTCTAGCTTTTTTAGAACTTTCGTTCGCAAGCGCAACACGAAGGACGTTACAAGTATGGAACGGAGAGATCTCTGAAAGCTGGTCAGAATTGATCATTGGATCACCCTGATGGCTCGGGCGGGCACCTCTCGAGCATGGTGCTGAGCGCCCACCCCTGGCAAACGAAGACTTTGGACGTCGAATGATTCAGGGAGTCGTGAATCCTCACAATCTCAATCCTTGACATCAGCAGGATGGGTAATAGTGAATTTCTTTGTACGCAGGAGCGGCGGGGCGCGACGCATACTGCTGAGACGTTGCCAAAAGATGCGCAGGATGGCAAGGACGGGAACGGCGACAAGAGCTCCGACGACACCGCCGATTTCGCCACCAGCGAGCACTCCGAAGATTTCAACCAACGGAGAAAACCCTAACGACCTTCCCATGATGCGGGGAGCATTGAAATAATCCTGGATGACTCGCCACGTCCCAAGAAATAAAAACAGCCATAGAAGATGGCTATATCCTGCGAAGAACGCGATCACGAAGATGACAGTACAGGCGGCGGCCGGTCCAACAACGGGAAGGAACTCGCAGGCTCCAGCGAGTGGCCCGAGGATGAACGAGTAAGGCGCGCGCATGAAGCTGAGCACGATTGTAAGAGTCACGGCGGTAAGGGTCGCCAGGAAGAGCTGCGCTCTAATATAACTGCCCAGCATCTTATGCACATCGCCAATGATGCTCTGGATGGTGTTCCTATTCTGCCGGTCGGGGCCGAGGTCGACGATGCCTCGAACAATTGACGGCGCATTCTTGAGAAAGAAAACTCCCAGGATGGGAATGAGTATGAGCCACCAGACGTGGGACAAGGGCGCCTCGAGCTTTTCCACGAGGTCCTCACCGTAATTCAGGATCTCATTGCGATGTTTCATGAAGAATTGCTGAATCCCGACTTCGCTGGCTTCGTCCCAGCCTTGGTGGTGCCCTAACGTGATGATGAACTGGCCTGACGCCATCCTGTCTACAAGTGCGGGGAGACCGGCTATTAGCGATCGACCCTCGTCAACAATGCGGGGACCGAAAAGGAAGCCAAGAAGGACCAATAAGCCAACGAATAGAAAGTAGAACGCAACAATTGCCTTGATGCGCCCGCGAAGAGGCTTTTCAAGATACGACACAAGAGGGTCTACGAGGTAGGCGAAAAGGATGGCGAAGAGAAATAAGGTGAGGGTTTCACGTGCGCTGCTGAGGAAGGCGAGAACCAAAAGAAAGACGAGAGCGGTGAAGAGAACTCTCGCGGTCCTGGCGTCCCAAAACTTCAAAAACATGGCAGTCACCTTTGAACGAACATCTCCTTTCAGCCGAGAGTTTGTCTCCTGGAAGAAAACTTTGGGATCAGCTCTTGCCCGTGCCGCCTTGCAAGTGTTCAGCCAACTTAAGGTGCTCGGCGATGACCGGCTCACCGTACCTGGCGGCATTCTTGACGGTAGGGTCCTGACCTGAGGTTTCTTCCGTTTTGTAGAGTTGAATGGCCTCCTGATGGCCCTTCACCATCGCGTGGATAAATGTATCGTCGAATTCGGATCCGGATTGCCCTTGGAGCTTTCCCAGCAGAGTTTGATCGCCAGGCGCAAGCTCGGTTGGCGGAGTCAATCCGATCTTCGCTGCAATTGGCTTGAGCTCATCTTCCAGCCGGGTATGGTCGATGACGAGTCTCTGGCCGAACTTCTTCACCCCTTCGGTCGCGCCCTGTTTTGAGGCAAGTTGTCCAATTTGAATCTCTGCGAGATTCACCTCCATCGCCGTTTTGATGAAAGTTTGGTCCTGCTGGGATTGCGCGAGAGCTGAGGCGTCAAGAAGCAATGAAGCCGCCAACAATCCCAGGATATGTACGCTAGTTCGATTTTGAAGCATAACGATCGCCCCCTTGTGGGTTTCCGATGGTTGGATGCAGCGGAGACGCGCGCTGCGGATGGAAGTCCATGGCCGCAACGCAATCTAGAGCGTGGTGCGGTTGAGTCCAGGCCGATGCGTATATCTCACAGAGTTGCATCACGAAGAAACTTGGCCCGCCGCTCTTCGTACTCCTCACTCGTGATCTCGCCCGCGGCGTATCTCCTTTGCAGGAGCTGCATGGGCGATTGCATTTGCCGGAACGTAGTCCGCCTCATCGGCATCATGATGGAAAAGAACAACACCCAGAGCACGATCCAGAAAAACCACCAGTACGCATGCATTCCAAAAAAGTAATCGTAGTACATGAAACCCTCCTCATCGCGATATCTCTGACTCCGTTTCCAATAATGGTCTCTATTATTTGCCACGACCAGCAAACAGCGTGCGTTCACTTCTTCCGAAAAGTATCCCACTCGAAAAAGCAGAGTACTGGTCATTTGTGCTCATTCGTACCTCATGGTTTCGACGGCGTTCGTCGCGCCAGAGAAGGAACGGTTTCTTTTACCTGAAAGGAAGCGAAGTGCTCGCTATTGAGCCGGATGACCCCGTTTTGAATCAAGTCGCATAGAGTTTGATGTTGATTTCCCAACTCGAAAAGCAATAAATGATCAAAATTGCACCGATCGTCTTTGGGTAAGGTAAGAGCCTAAGTTTTTGTCCCATTACGCAACATTCTGCGCTGAGGATGTAGCGCAACGCTCCGACGCTTTCGCCCCGCGGGACCCAGCCTACAAGTCTCTGCGTTTGTTCCACATCGATCGAGACTCACACAGCCAGTGTGTTCGAAATAGAGGGGGCAACGCTCGAGGTGGGATGCGGGTGATGATGCAGGCTCGGAAGGAGCCTTTTCCCGGTGTCGCTAAGCAGCACGTATGCGGCTAAGAAGAACAAGAGAAGCGTGAGTCCGCTAAGGAAGACGATTAGAGGAAAATTAGGGCTTTTGGGATACTTGCGCCAGTTGGCGGTCGAAAGCGGCTGTGTCATGCATCACCTCACCACAACAGTTGCCATTTCATTCTTCGCTCCCTAGTAGATAAAATCTGAGCACTATGAGACAGTCTGCCGCGAACCTGCCAGATAAAGTTAGGAAGCGGGATCGGTGTTAATGTAGTCTTCGCCACCTGAACGGTTTGTGTCCCCGAAGACGCACAGTCTGAGTCAGAGAAGGCCCGCGAGCTAACGTCGTTAGCGGAAAAATCTGAAGCCGCAGGAGGACAGGATGGGCCCATGGAGCGATTATCTTCACCGCGTTGCGAGCCCCAAACTATATTCATATGAGCAGTGGTTTGCAGCGGTCTTTAGCGCTGTCTGCCTGGGAGCCGATGGATGGGTTGTGGCGCGTACCCTGCAAGCTCCCAAATCCTTTGCCGGCCACCAGTCTTTGGAAGACCCAACCTTCGTAGCTGGCTTTTGGGTTTTGGTGGTTCTGCTCGCGGTGGCTGCATTGAGTCTTCTCGTCTTTGCATTCTCCAAGCCATAAACGGGGTTGACATCGCTTTAGGAGTGCGTTTTGCCCTTGCAAACTGATGCCACGGTCTCAGTTGGAATGACACCGATTTCGATCGTCGTGTTATCACTTTGCGGGACAACAAAATGGTTCGAGCCGAACGGTGCCGATGATTGACGATGTTCTGTCTGCCTTCCTACATTTGAAGAAACTATCCCTTGAACGCAGGAACCGCTCCGCAGACCGGCCGAACGCTGCACCCAATGATATGTATTCGGCACTATTTCAAACGCGGCACGCCTTTGCCCCAGGTGTCAGGTGGAGCAAGTTCGCGCCGAATGATCGGGGCGGTCATATCGCGATCATTGCTGGAAAAGACGCGATCGCCTTGCGAGATGAGATAATCCGCCGTACGTGCGGCCAACGCCTGGATCGTTAGTCCAGGATTTGCCGAGCCCTGTGTGGGGAAGACGCTGCCGTCACAGACGAACAAGTTAGCGATGTCATGAGAGCGGCCGAACTTGTCTACGACCGAGCTGCGCGGATCGGAGCCCATCCGGCAACCGCCCACCAGATGCGCGTACCGGTCCTCCTGCACGACCTCCGTCGCGCCGGCAGCCTGCATCACTTGCATGGTCTTCTTCTTTGCAGCCTTGATGAGCTTCTTGTCGTTGTCGTGAAGGTTGAAGTTGACATGCGCTACGGGCAGTCCGAAGCTGTCTTTGTCCTCGGCAAGTGTCACGCGATTATCGTCCCACGGAAGAATTTCACCGAGCAAACCGAAGGCAGCCCAATGGTTGTAGTCCATCATTTCGCGGCGGAGAGCCCAGCCCCACGCCTTCTTGGAGGCCAGCATTTGTTTGCCGAACGCCTGTGGGAGTGGGCCAACCGTTTGTATGGCATAGCCACGGGCGAAGTCGTTCTTCGAATCTGTTTCGTAGAACTCTTCAGTAAGAGCGTGCGCGGGCGGTGCCTTGTACATGCGGACCGGCTGGTCGAAGCGACCCATGATGACGTTGCCAGCCTGTGCCATCAGGTAATGACCGAGAACACCACTGGAGTTTGCGAGGCCCTTCTCGTGGCCAGGGCACGCGGAGTTGAGAAGCAGGCGCGGCGTTTCGATTGCGTATCCACACAGGATGACTGCTTTGGCTCGCTGAAAGTGGGACTCACGTTTGCTGTCGAAGTAGTGAACGCCGCGAACTCGGCCGTCTCTGCCAAGTTCCACGCGTGAGACCATGCACAGGTCCCGGATCTCTGCACCTTTGTTTAGGGCGTCGGGAACGTGAGTGATGAGCGTGCTCGCCTTCGCTCCGACCTTGCATCCCTGGATGCAGAATCCGCGATAGATGCAGTGCGGCCGGTCGCCATGCGAACCGGAAAGGATGGCGACCGGACCGCCAATCGACACCGGGATATTCAGCGCTGTGCAGCCTCTGATCAGCGCGTTGCCGACGCCGCCCATCGGGTGCGGCCCATACGCATACCCATGCGGATGGCCCCACGGATAGTAGGCAGGGCCAGCTACGGGCATCTCCAGCTCAAGCAGTTCGTAATACGGCTTGATTTCGGCATAGTCGATAGGCCAATCGACGCCCACGCCATCGCGTGTATATTCCTCGAAATCCGAAGGATGCTTCATCGCTTACCCAGTCGCGTTCCGTATCCCAGAAGGGGCCAGCCTCCAGCCCGACAACATTGAAGCCGGCACGCGCGAGGCGTTGTATAAGAACGCCGCCGGCAGAGCCCACGCCGACGATGGCGTAATCCACTTCCTCATCGCACGCCGCGTCCGTGATAGAAAAACCCGACAGCGGCAACCGAACGGTGGGATACCGTTTCGAAGACATGCCACACGATCGCGTGGTGTATGAGATTGGCATTGAGGCCATCAACCGGGAAGCCGAGCACCGCTTCGCCGGCGAATTTCTTGTTTGTTCAACGTGTGGGTTACGACCTGCGGCTTCATCGGCATGTCTTTCCGTGTGCCGCGCTCGTCCATCAGTTCGAACCAACTCTTCATGCGTTCCTGAGACTTCTTGAGGAACTTGTCGTTCTTCTTCTTGAGCAGTGGAAGCAGAGCCGTCAGAATCGTCTTCGAGTCGCCTTCGAGGCCCACGTCCACCTGGTGGCGAAGACCGATGCGCGTCGGGTCGATCTCGATCTGGACACACTTCGCCTGGCCGGGCTTCGGCAGGAAGTCCAGGTAGGGATAGCTCGTGCCGATCATGACAATGGTGTCGCACTCTTCCATCGCGTCAACAGAAGGAGCTGTGCCCAGCAAGCCAAGGCCGCCCGTCGTATACGGGCTGCGGTCGGGAACGACTGCCTTGCCGAGCAGAGGTTTGACGATGGGGCCGCCCACAATTTGCGCGAATTGTGTGAGCTCCTCACTGCACCCGAGCGCACCACGCCCCGCAAAGATTACGACCTTCGACCCGCCATTGATGATGTCCGCGGCCTTTTGGATGAGCGATTGTGCGGGCCTGGCGCTGGAACGCACGCTCCAGTCACCACTGTGGTGCGCCACGTTGGCATTGCTGCGATGATCCTCAGACACCTTCCATTCCTGAATGTCTTTGGGGATGCAGATATGCGATACGCCGCGACGCCCGTACGCCGTGCGGACAGCCATATCGACGACGTTTACAGCGTGGGGTGCGCTCATGACGCGCTCGTTGAACACAGAAACATCCATGAAGAGCTTGTCGAGATCGACATCCTGCTGATAATCCATGCCGATCAGGTCGCTGAAAGTATGGCCCGTGATCGCAAGTACGGCCTGCTGATCGCACTTGGCGTCGTACAGGCCATTGAGTAGATGTACGCCGCCCGGACCTGAGGTCGCGCAGCAGACGCCGAGCCTGCCGGTGTACTTTGTGTAGCCCACGGCCGCAAAGGCTGCCGCTTCTTCATGCCGCACTTGGACGAACTTCAACTTGTCCTGATGGGTACGCAACGATTCGAAGAAGCCATCCACGCCATCTCCGGGAAATCCGAAGATTGTGTCCACGCCCCACTCGATCAGTCTCTCTACAATCAGGTCGGAAATCTGCTTCGCCATTCGGTTCTCCTTGATACAGCCGGTTCACGCGGCAGAAGACATGAACTGTGGTTTCAGTGCGTTGAAATTTCTTATGAAGTGAGATAAGGTGCGGCGTTCTTCTCCTTGAGTTCGAGCCCCATGCCAGGACGGGAGAAATCGGGAGACATGATGCCGTTTGCCGGTTCGCAGAAGCCGTCAAAGAACATGCGCTCGATGCGGGCATGATCGTGAAAGAACTCCATGTGAATTGCTCGGGGTACGGCGCAGCACACATGCACATGCATACTGGGGCCGCAATGGGATGACAGTGGCATATTCATCGCCCAACAGATAGATGCTGCGTTCAAAAAGCCGCTTATACCGCCGCACCGTGTGGCATCAGCCTGCAGTACCGTAACGGCTTCAGCGTCGAGCATGCGTTTGAAGTACCAGGCCGTATAGCCATACTCGCCGGCCGCGATATCCATGCTCAGCGGCGCGCGGGAGCGAATTTGGGAGAGACCAATCAAATTGTCGGAGCTGACCGGCTCTTCGAACCAGCTCACACCCGCATCAGCAAACGTATGAGCCAGTTCAAGCGCCTGCGTGACCGTGTAGGCGCCGTTGCCGTCCACGAAAAGCTTGAGATCGTCTCCAATTGCTTTACGAGCTACTTGAACACGCCGAGGATCGTCGGCAGGATGCGAACCGACCTTCATTTTGACCATGCTAAAGCCCTGCTCGGCCCACCCGCCCATTTGTTGTGACAGCTGCTTGTCATCGTAAGAGGTGAAGCCTCCGCTGCCGTATACCGGTATGCCCGACCGGACGCT
The DNA here is from genome assembly GCF_051013365.1 of Tunturiibacter psychrotolerans. Classification (GTDB taxonomy): domain Bacteria; phylum Acidobacteriota; class Terriglobia; order Terriglobales; family Acidobacteriaceae; genus Edaphobacter; species Edaphobacter psychrotolerans_A. The sequence goes on from NZ_CP132941.1 coordinate 4,889,501, forward strand.
TCCCAGCGCATTGACGAGTGGGCAGTCCAAGAGGCGTGCCTTCAAATCCCAAAGAGCGTTGTCAATAGCGGAGATCGCCATCGAAGTGATTCCCGTCTCGCCCGAGTTGCGCACCTGATGGTACATGGCTTGCAGGATCGCGCCGTGTGCAAATGCATCATGGCCTTGGACGACCTTATCCAGCAGGGTCTGTACCAGCTTCCCAGTGGCAGCGTCAGCGTAGGTATAGCCCAAACCGCACCTGTCGCCGGCCATGATGGTCACCATCACCATCGTGGTACTGATCCACGCGAAGGTCCCGTCCGCCTCCGGTGCGTCGGTGGGAATGGTATATACCCGCACCTGCGACCTCACGATTTTGCAGCCCTCTGGCATGTTTGACAGTGCCTTTTTGGTTCCTGCAACAAGGGTGCCGGTGCTATCCCTCAGTTTTCAGGTAGCCCTTGATCAGGTTAGAAACGTAACGCAAAAACGATGTTTCACTAAAGAGCTTGTAGTAATGGACACGAAAAAGACTGTTCAGTATTGCTCACATCTCCGAGTTTGCAGCGCTTTGCGAGGCCGGTCTTTCCTACGCGGCCAATCGTTAGCGCGAGCAACTGCGGTAGGAAAATGCTATCCAGGAGTAATTCTTATGTGTCGAGTATTGCCCTCCTGATCAGTTGAGATGCAAATGAGTTTCCACTCGTCGGGCAGACTGAATAAAATTGACTGCAGGACCGAGCTAGGGCGCATCGGTCTGCAAGGTGATCTTCGCTCGCGATCCGCCTTCAACACGACTGTACTGGGAGTTTCAAAACCCATCCGAAGCGGCGTCCCCTGAAAACCATTGCCGGGGCGCGGCTCCGTTGATACCTCGAATGGGCAGACCATTTGCTGAACCTCATACCGCTTCACGGTCTGCGGCTGAGTGTCCCACACCTTGCGTTCTTCAAGAGACGCAACAGCTTCAAATATTCCGCGTGGGCGCATGCACGCGGCGGTTGCCACGGCGATCTTGGCGCATGGAAGTCCATCGCGGTTTGCTGCCCGGTTCGCAGGGAGTCTCCCCGGGCTTCTTGGGTTGAGTGTCATCATCATGCTCTTCTACTTTTCTGCTCACACTCAGGCCTCAAATTCAGCCTACGTTATCGGGCTGCCTGTCCGTGCGTTTCAGAACTTTGTTAACGTGTCCACGCCGTCAGCATTTACAGCTACAAGATCGCAGTGGCGCATGCCACCGTAGCCGTCGAAATACGCCGCCGGTTCGATATTAAATGTCATCCCGGCTTCAAGGACATCCGGCGAGAGGGGGTGTATCCGTGGTAGCCCGTTCGGATTTGCTGCCGCGAAGCCTACGCCATGGCCTGTTGCATGTTTGAAGGCCTCGCCAAAGCCGTGGGAACGCATGACTGACCGCGCCGCATGATCGACTTCGCGTGCCTTCACGCCTGGGTATATCGCTCGCAGTGCCGCCCGACGCGCCTCGTCGACTGCCTCTCGCATCGTCATCTGCCGGTCCGATGGTCTACCGACCGTGAACGTTCGCGTGATGTCCGTCCAGTAACCATCAGCGCATGTGTTGGCGTGAATCATCACCAGGTCGCCCTCTTCGAGCACACGTTGTCTCGTGCGGGCATAGGCCGCGGCTGCCTTAGCAGAGTTCGGGCCTGACATGCAGAAGAAATACCCCGAAGTGCGTTGCACAGTCTCAGCCAGCTGGGTGCGTTCAAAGGCAGCCTGCAGAGCGGCCGACACCTCGCTTTCTCGCAGACCTGGTCGTATCAGGCCATTCGCTGGGGCAAACCCCGCAGCGGCAACGACGGCGGCCTTTTGCATCAGTTCCAACTCTTTCGCGGTTTTCACAGCTTTCAAGGCTTCGAGAAACTCATCGCACGCGATGTACTCGGCTCTTGGATGAAGCTCGCTTAAAAGCTTTAGCAATGAGGATCTGAATTGAGTGGAAACCGCATAGCTGGCGGGCCGAACACCTTGCTCCAACTGCAAGCCTATCTTTGCATGGCTGGCACCCAGCTGCTGCAGGACACTGATCAAGGGGGTCCGGAGAGATTGAATGGCCGGATGCAGTGCGTGGAGCCCCGCAGTCTCATACGGAATGATCTCTGCCCCTGTCGTCTTTTCCGCCAATTCCACCTCATCCTCCGGAACGATGACTTTCACTTCACCATCCGAGGTAAACACGGCGACGCTCGCGGACATTACCGGCCAATAGCCAGTCAACAGAAGGACTTCTGTCGCGGAGCCGCAAATAACAGCGTCGAACGGCGAATCGGCGAGGCTGCCAACAATGCGTGCATGCCGCTCTTGGTCAACCGCCATGGAAAACCTTTCTTCTGGCCAGTTTCCGTCAAAGCCAGAGTGGATATCGAATTGGCCCGGCTGAAACATGACGGCGCCCTCGACACGATCCGTGAGAAGTGACCTCTGCACATCATTTTCTGGGGAAGTGGCTCGGCTCGTGACGTAGAGTCGTCCCCAGTGTGCAAGGTGGTCGAGAAGCGAGCAAATTTCCTCTCGTGCTTCATGGTTCAAATCATATTCGACATGGAGCACCATCTCGCTCATGTCATTTCTGACAACTATCCCATCCGCTTCGAGTCGTCTCAGATTTTGAGTAAGCATCTTCTTTGAGGCCCGGGGATGAGCCGCCATAATTGTCCCACGCGGACTGGCCCAGAACGCATCGCGCAAAGAATTTCAACTCTCCATTTCCCCTGAAAAAGCACAGCCGCTGCGCCGCTCGCTCTATGAGCATAGCGTGTATCCATGGTGCGGATGCCAGACGTTGTGCCGTTATGCTTACTCGTGACGAACCTTCTCCGCGGGACGGAAGCTCGTGGACCTTCGACAAGCCTTTGGTCTCTGAGCGTGTTGGCGGGATTGCATTCCTGGTTTCGACGCCGCCGATGACGCGACGGCCTACTCGATGCTCGCGGCCCAAGCCATTATCCAGGATGCTTGGCCATGAACTGGAGGATCAGGTCTGCGATCTCGTCCGTCTTTTCGTCCAGTGCAAAGTGCCCGGCTTCGAGCATGTGGATGTCCACATGCGGAAGGTCTCGCCTGAAGGCTTCAGCACCCGGTGCGATGAAGGAGGGGTCGTGCGCGCCCCAGGCCACGAGGGTCGGGGGCTGGTGGTCGCGGAGCCACGCCTGCCATTTGGGGTAGGACTCAACGTTGGTCCGGTAGTCGTAGAGTAGGTCCCCTTGAATCTCGCGCTGACCGAGCCGCGACAGATCGGCATACTCGCTAATCCAGGTATCCGGATCGTAGCGATCCGGATGAGACGTGCCGGCGACGTGCCGCTCCTTGGTGGCCTCGAACGAAAGAAACGCGTTAAGCACCTCAGGATGAGCCTTTGGATCTGACCAGTATTCCGCGATCTTAGTCCATTTGGCACCAAGGCCCGCTTTGTAGATGTTGCCGTTTTGAATGATGAGCGCGTGCACTTGATCGGGGTGCGCCAGAATGATACGGAAGCCGATCGGCGCGCCGTAGTCGTGAAGGTACATGGTGTACTGTGTGACCTTCAGCTTCTCCAGAAAATCACTCATCGTCTGGGCAAGATGATCGAACGTGTAAGCGTAGGTGGTCGGTGAGGGCGCGTCGCTCAGACCGAATCCGGGATAATCCGGAGCGATCAAATGATATTTTGTCGCGAGCAAGGGAATGATCGTGTCAAACTCACGCGAAGACGACGGGAAGCCATGCAAAAGCACGATGGTTGGGGCGTTCTCAGGGCCGGCTTCCCGATAGAAAATCCCGATGCCATCGACCTGCACGCAATGATAGGTCGTCGTAGAGTTGATCGAAGGAAGCGGCGCTGCTTGTGCCGTACCGGCAAAAAGGGTGGCGGTAAGAACGTATTTCGATAGGCGTCTCAATGAGATGTTCCTTTTAGTCGAGAAGGTGGCGCTCCGCCTCCATAGAGACGAATACGTCGAGCATTCCTTACTGATCATCCAGCGACGAAAGTTTGGCGCTGGGCTGAAGACGGCCGTGACTGAGGTTCCGCATAGCGCTGTGAACTCCTCCGCTGTGCCGCGACGGTAGTCAGCCAGCTTTCCGTCGAGGATCGATATTCGGAGAAACGGTAAGAGTTCTCCTGCAGCACATATGTAGCGTACGTTCATGCAGAGGGCAAGACCAGTTTGAAGTTCTTGATGGTCAGGTAAGGAGACCTTACGAATGCGAAGGCCTCGGCAACTGCCGCAAAGGGGTGTGGCAAACAAGTTCATCCAGCGATAGGTGTTGTGCCGGATCAGTCGTAGTCCGCTGCAGCAGTTTGGAACCAACACGAAAGACTGGCGTCGCGATCGAAGCGGAGCCAGTAGGCCTTAGTGATCGCCATGCCAATTGACCTACCGCGCGACATGGATAGCGGGACGGCGTCCCGAACAAGGGAGGGATTCTTCGAGCTGCGCAGCCAAGCGCAATAGTGGCCCTCCGCTCCGAAGTGCCCCTCAACTGTATTCCGTCAGGCGAACCGCTTTGATCTATCCCGAGTGCAGACTAATGGCTGGCTGGCCAGTGAAGCTCGCGAAAGTTTATCGTTTGCCTTTGGGTTTTGGGGCTGGCGGGGTCATCGGCTCGGAATTAAGTTAGGGCTGAATTCGCGTCGTCAACAGCGTGGGATGCAAAGTGTAAGGTAGTTGCTGTGAGAATCCCGAGTGCCATCGTCTCAAAGGTAAACTGCGCATAACTGAGTACAGCAGTGAGGGCACCCGTGTTCGCGTAATGGATATTTACGAGCGGAGCGAACACTGGACCCCTGAGTGCAAGTATGAGCGCCGACGTGATGCCGAATTGGGCGAGAGGCTTGGGCGCCAGCTTATTGCGGATAGCAAGGCGGATCACAAGCGCGGCGATGACCGGCTCGAAGAAGGTCAGGTAGGCGGGCAGAAGAATGTGCCAATCATAAGGAAGGCCGAACCGCTGATAACCTTCCCGTGCTTCCGTGAAGTGGATCACGCCAGCGAAAGCGTAATTGGCGAATGGCTTGACGAGGAGGCCGGCGATTGCGGCGAGCAGGGCGGCGGCGAAGAGGGTAGACATTAAACTTCGCTCCCGGCGGGTCCAGCTTTCCACGCCTATCGCGATGACGGCCAACGGAACCAGCTTTGGTATGTTGTCGAGGAAGGGATAGAGTGTGAAATTGCTGAGATTGATAAATTCCATGAACGGATCGCGGAATAAAGTTTCATGAATGGTCGCTAGAAGGAGAAACATGATCAAGCAGCGGAGACTCAAGCTACGCTGGCGAATGGTTTCGGGAATATGTGCTGAGAGGAACATGGCACCTAGTACGGAGAGGATGCCATCTGGCAATCTTGCCCAGCCTGTATGGGGGAAGTTGTAGGGGTATGGAACGTGTAATTCTTGGAGCATTCCTGCGTGAACGCTCAGCGACAACACCATTGTGACGATCGCTCCGACAATGAGAATCGGCCATGAAACGCGCTTCAAAGGGGTCATCGCGGTCCTTTGACTACTGGTTCTGGGCACTACGGTCGTTGGGAGTGAAGCTGGCCCCGGGAACGTACCCTTGAGGTGGATAGGCTGGAAGTGGGCGGGGAGCCTTGAGGATCTGAGGCGGCCTCAACGTAAGCTGCTCGAGTGCAGTTCTCACCGCGACCTCTAGTTCTAGGTCTCTGTGCGTCACAGCTTCGTCGGGTGGTGGCTCGACAGGAATGTCCGGCGTAACGCCCTCGTTTTCGATGACCCAGTGTCCGTCGAGAGAAGCCAGCGAGTCTTTCGGGATAGTGAAGGGCGTCCCATCCATCAAAGTCCAATCGCGATTAATGCCTTGCACTCCGCCCCAAGTTCGCTCGCCAACCAGTTTCCCCAGGTTGAAATTGCGAAAGAAAAAGGGGAACTGGTCCCCGTCGGAGGCAGATCCGTAATTTGTAATCGTAACCATTACCCTGGGTGCCGTTGCTGTAGGTAGAGTGCTCAAAGCCTCTTCGCGATTTACGAAAACACCGGCGAGCTCGCGCCGCAAAACATCCAGCACGGACTGGCTTGTGAACCCGCCGCCGTTCCAGCGAACGTCGAAAATCAAGCCCTCTTTATCCCGCTGCGGGTAGAACTGACGCACGAAGTCTGCTGCACCCTCTGCACTGAAGTTGGTGACGAAGATATAACCCAGACGGCCATGAGAGAGCCGATCGACCTCGCTGCGGTTATGCTCGACCCAGTCGTGGCGTCGAAGTCTTGTATCGTCCGTCAACGGTTGCACTTTGATCTCACGGGGGGGGCCGGATGGACCAGGACCAATCGTCAAGGTCACCTCCGAGATGAGTCCTTCGAGCATCTTGTCCGGATCTTCCGGAAATCTAAGCTCCCGTCCGTTGACTGCCAACAGGTAATCCCCTCCCTTTACGTCAAGTCCGGGCATGCCGAGAGGACCGCGCATTGTGGCCCGCGTCGCATCGCCGGTGTAGACCTTCGCAAAACGATAACGTCCGGATGCGCTGTCGAGCATGTAGTCCACTCCCAGCAACCCGGTATGGACTGACGGGTGTACATCGTCTTCTATTTCGGGTTCTATAAAAGTGTGAGAGCTGGCAATTTCGCCTTGCATTTGTCCAAGAAGATAGACAAAGTCATCCGGCGAACTCAAGAAAGGCAACAGTTTGGCATATGTGTCGTGTACGGCTTTCCAATCCGTGCCGTTCATAACCTTGCTGAAGAAGACGTCACGATCCAGCCGCCAGGCGTTCTCAAACATCTCTGCCCATTCCTGCCGAGGATCGACAATAGCGGTCAGAGCCGAAATATTCAGTGGCGCCAGATTCGGAGCTCCGGAAGTTGTACTCGCGATTCGCCATTCCCCATGACGATGAAAGGCAACCGCGGCCCCGTCGCCGGAGATGCTGAAGTTTTCAAGGTCGTCTGTTACGATTCGATCGTTGAAAGTCGCAAGGTCCAGCGCATGCAGCTCGCTCTTGCCACCAGCGATGTCGCCGTCGATCAGCTGTATAGGCCTGGTTTGATAAAACAGGGCTGAAGGACGAGCCTGAAGCGAGACGATCGTCGCCGGAACAACCGGTAGAGCCACGGCCCGTAACATGAATCTGTCAAGATCGATGCGAACCGAGGGGTCGCCTGCCGGGGCATTCTGCGCAGCTATTGTCGTCGCCGCAGGTCTGTCATGGTCGAGAGCAACCGCGTAGAGACCATCCGAGTTGACGGTAGAGATCAAATTCTCATCGTCGCGGTCCGAGACAAACAGCTGCTCGTTCCGTTGTGAGATAAAGACAAAATAACGGCCGTCCGGGGTAAAAACCGGATCTCGGTCGCTTTCCATCGGTGAGCTGATAATGGTGTCATGGCCGGTAGACAGATCATAGAAGTGGATCGCGCGGAGTTGAGTGGAACGCTGCGTGCTGAACGCAACCCAACGGCCGTCCGGAGAAAATGCCGCGTCTCGAATCTCCGCATAGGGATCAAAACCGATCTTCTGGGGAGAACTGCCATCAAGATGGATCCACCACAGCGAGTGGTTGGCATCCGGGACGAGGAAGGTGTCACCGTGTGGGGACCAGAGCGGCGTGTAGAAGTAACCGCTGGGAAAATGGGTTAAGGTCCGTTCAAAACCACCTTTCGCGGGGCGAATAGCGAGTTGTTGACTTCCGCTACGATCGGTTTCGTAAGCGATCAACTGACCGTTGGGAGACCAGGAAGGATGGTCTTCGTCTGCTCCGGGCGTGTTGGTCAGGTCTTCTCCTTGCGATGTTTTGGAGAGGGAAAACAAATCGCCGCGCGCAGAGAGCAGGATCGACTCTCCGTGAGGTGAAAGCGCGTAGTCGATGCGGCCCATCACGTCGGTCACCCGCGCAAATCTTCCTGCTGCCAGGGCCTGAGCCCGCAGAGGCTCACTGTCGTCCTTAAACTCGACTTTCACCTCGCGTAAAGCCTCGGAGGGTAGGTCTATGGCGAAGAGGTGACCACCCTGCTGGAAGGTGATGGTCGACGCACTGAGCGAGGGCCAGTCCACGTCGTAGTCAGTAAAATCCGTAAGCTGTCGGAAGGCACGAGTGTCCAGATCATAACTCCAAATGTTTTGCCGGAAATTCTTGCCCCTGTCGGAGACAAAATAGATCTTCCGGCCAAACCACATGGGATCGGTGTCGGTTCCTTTCCACTCCGTCAGGCGCGTAAGCGCATGAGTGTCCAGATCGTAGGTGTAGATATCCTGCTCTTGGCCGCCGAGATAACGCTTCCGCAGCTCCAAGTTTCGGAAAATGCGGTTATAGGCAATCGCGTGTCCCCCTGGAGCAAAGGACATTCTACCGGCACGGTCTAAAGGCAGTTGCTCCGGAAGGCCACCCGAGAGCAGTACAGAGAAAGCTCTCACGAGCTTGGTCACGGGAGCTGCGCGACGGGAAAGAAAGACCACCCGCGCGGAATCTGGTGTCCATGCGACAACCATGGCTCCATCAGCAAATCGGCTCGCCTCGTAGGTAAGCCGCTTTGGTTCGCCGCCGCTCGTCGGCACCACGTAGACATCACGGAGTCCACCATTTCGGCACGTATAGGCGATCCAGTGTCCGTCTGGAGAAAAGAGCGGCGTTGTCACGACACCAGTGTCGGAAGTCAAGTGCTGTGCCAAACCACCGCTAAGTGGTGCTTTCCATAGTCTTCCATAAGCGACAAATGCGATGTCGGTCTTACTGGCTGTTGGGTAACGCATCAGGGGCGTAGCATGCGCCAAAACCGTCCATCCAAAAGCGAGGGCCGCAGCAATCGAAGCCTTTTTCATTTTCCTCCATCCTAGGGACTCTACGACCGATACGGATGCAAATGTCTAGAACTGGTTGCGTAAACGGGTGCGGCCTCAAGAGAGCGACTCATTGTTGAGGCGGGTTGAGTGGTGAGCTCGTCGTATGAAGAAGCGAGCGGTGTTGTTGAGCGAAAAGCAGTGGGCATTGTTGGCGCTATTGTTTCCTGAACTGAAGCGGCGTAAAGATGGACGAGGTCGAACGTGGGCTAGCAACCGCGCATGTTCGCTGGGGATTCTGTGGGTGCTGCGCACTGGGGCGCGTTGACCGAAGAAGAACTGCGGTTGGAATGCATGTTCCCGATGACCCCGCCAGCCCCAAATGCCAAAGGCAAACGCCGATGAGTTTCACCGGCGAGCCTTAGGCGCGCCGAGCTTCCTCGAGTGCCATCGTATCTAGATACTGACGGTGACGCCAGATTTTTCCTTCCCGAACGTCCCATACATGGGCGTAGGGAAGATCGGCGCGTTTGTGCGTCGCGCGGTGAACGCAAGCAAAACGGCCCAGAGAGACGACAGTTGAACCGTCTACAAGAAACTCGGACGGCGCCGGCGAAAAGCTTTCCCACTCCTGCATCAAGGGAGCGAACACCTTTTTCATGACCTCAGCGGGCCCCTTCTCCTGAACGTTGAAGTCGACAACCGAGATCCATTCGATGTCGGGGGTCATTAGCTCGATCATTTTGCTGGTGTCACCTGCTGCAATTGCGGAATAGAACGTACGCACAGTTTCGACTGGGGTTATCATTTGATTTTCCTTTGCTTTACTTCAGAATGCCCTTCAACCAGTTGCGCTGGCCGGGGTTGTTGACTGCTCTCCGATAAGCTTCCTTATTGGAGCGAATTTTGGATGGGAGTGGGGAAATAGATGAAGTGCCTGACTCGCTTTATTCTGCAATCCTTCGCACGCTGGTGGATGTTTCCGCGATGTGCTCTCCTCTTGAATCAATCTCTTGTTATCCAAGAACGATCTTGCTTGTCATGCATATCGCAGCGAGCTCTGATGGTGTAACCGCATACGGATAGGTCACTTCTGCAATGGCGTCACCTAATCCTCTGCTTTTACGTCGCTCCTGAAAGGGATAGTCGCTAGCCTTCAGAAATGTCGCTGAGCCTCTTGGGGCAGCCTTGCGCATCGTGTTCCCTGAGTTGATTGCAGAAAACTCAAAAGAATCGAAATCAAGAACGTCAAAGACCGACCTTGTCTTGAAAGAAAATACTATTTTCGGACGCCCAGCTGCTAGCGTTGCTCCGATGTGCTTCGCAAGCCGACCTTCGGTTGGCCAAAAGAAGACTCGACGGTTGAGAGATCTGCACCATTGCTCAGGTGAAAGATCGATAAGGCATTTCGAAAGAGCCGCAGCATTCATGGGGGCCTGATCGTTGATCAGGAATTCCCCATGAACGCTGTGACTGATGGGTACCGAGCGAGGCCGCTGACAACTTTCGATGTTGAATCGTTGTTCGCCATTAACTTCGCACCGGTCCAACAAGGCCGATGTGCTGAGAAGTCCATGTCGCATCACCTGTTTCATGTCCTGCGCGAGCGTGATATGGAAAAGAGTCGGGTATGCATCTGTAAACTCATCTCGGCTTATTGGCACGACTAACCTTCCTTCAACGTGTGTTGTGCTCGAACGTGCGATTGCAACTGCCCATCAACCGTTGAGCATGATCTATCTGAATTCGTGGAGCTTACCTGCTCTGGGAAGTCGAGGCGTCTCTGAGCTAAATACCGATGGATATTCGAGATGACCACAGAGCCCTCACCAACCGCAGATGCAACACGTTTAACCGATTCGGCTCTTACGTCGCCGACAGCATAGATACCGGGAACGCTCGTCGCGTAGGATGTGGCTTCAAATCCCGATTGACCACCGGTGAGAACAAATCCTTTGTCATCGAGCTTGACGGCGCCGTAGACCCAACCGGAGTTTGGCTCCGCGCCAATCATGACAAAGACATTGGAAATTGGCCTTCGCACTGATTCGCCAGTTTTCCGATTCGTCCACGTGACGAACTCAAGAGCGGCCTTACCTTCGAGCCCGTCGATTTCCGTATCCGTGTAGAGAGTGATTTGCTGAGAACGTTCGATTCGCGAAATTAGATATTGCGACATGGTACTTTCCAAAGAAGCACCACGAATGATGTGATGTACATGTCTCGCGATACTCGAGAGGAAGATCGAGGCTTGTCCAGCAGAATTTCCCCCTCCTACGACGATGATGTCCCGTTCACGGCACAACAGAGATTCCATCGCGGTTGCGGCATAGTGGAGTCCCCTGTTTTCGAAACCTTCATGGTTTTTCACATTAAGCCGTCTGTACCGCGCCCCGCTTGCGATCACGACAGAGCGCGCGCAAACAGCCGCTCCGCCAGCAAGAATCAACCGATGCACGCCGTCGACTTGCGCTGTGCTTACAACGTCCCGTGAGATGGCGAAGTAGACTCCAAATTTGAGCGCCTGGAGATGGCCACGGCTCGCCAATTGCGCACCCGAAACTCCGGTTGGAAATCCGAGATAGTTTTCGATTTTCGAGCTGGTGCCGGCCTGCCCCCCAGGGGCATTCCCTTCAATCACAATCGTGGATAGGCCTTCAGAAGCTGCGTAAACCGCTGCAGCGAGACCTGCTGGACCAGCTCCGACAACGGCAACGTCATAGATCGTATGAGGTTCAGGGAGCTCTGTGATACCCAGTTCGTCAGCGAGATCGCAGATAGTAGGTCGAACCAGGACGCGACCATCTAGCAGCTCGACCTGTGGCATCTTCGTCGCGGCCACGCCCTTGCCGGTTTCATCATTTGTTGGCAACTCCTCTACCTTGTGCGGATAGTAATTGCGAATCATAAAGCGACGGAGGCTTAGTAGGTCCGGATCACCTTCGCATCCTCGAAGTATGACGCCTGTGGATGGATCGCCGAACATACCGATGCGACGCCATATGCAAGCGGAAACAACAATGTTCGCGATATCGCCCTCGGCACGCATCAACGCCCGCAAGTTCCTTCGAGAGATTCGCAACAGTCGACTCGCCGAGGTCGCTCGTGCTTCGGCGATGGATCTCTGTGTGTTTAAGACGTTTAGCTCACCAGTGAATTCGCCCGCGCACAGAGAACGGAAAACTTTGAAGCCGCCTCCTTTCACCAGGAGCCGGCTCTCAATTTCCCCTGACAGAATGACGAGCATGTCTGTGTCCCGGTCACCATACGTATACAGACAGGTGTTTCTGGGGACGGTCTCCTCTTGTCCGTAGGACCCGAGTCTTTGAAGCATTTCGCCGTTCAATCTGGGAAAAGCCAGATCGTGGCGAAAAGCAACGTCCGAGTTCGACGAAGAGCTAGGTTCAGGCGATATAGCCTGGACTGCTGAAGTAAGTTCCTCTCGCGACTCCCTCATGTTCCGCATCCTCCACAGATCGACGGGTGGCAGCAGCGGCTAGGGGTGCTCATAGAAGTGTCTCCTGAAGGCAGCTGGCTCTGAGTTTGTCTCTTTGGTCTCAGGAGTTCGCCCGCGATATTGAGAAGGACGATCGCCGCCCTGATGATAGGCCCATCCTGCAGATGCTGCATCGAGCACGTCGCGATAACAAGGGTTGTCGACAGCGTTGCTGGTTGAGCGGCCGTTAGGTTTACACACCCTTGTTCTGACCACCATCGACATCGATGATGGTTCCATGAATCCATCTAGATTCTTCTGTTGCTAGAAAGACGACGAGCTCCGCGACATCGCCTGGTTCGCCGAGACGAGAGATTTTCAAACGCCGGGTCGAATCGAGAAGATACTCGGCATAGTCGATGCCTTCCTGTGCGGCGAGCTTCTCCATCAGTTTCTTGCGGCGTGAAGTCTGGATCGTGCCTGGCTGGACCAAGTTGACTTGAACGCAATCCTGAAGCCCTTGCTCGGCGATTGACTTGGATAGAGCCGCAATACCGCCGTTCACAGCCGAGACCAGTGAAAGATTGCTTTCTGGCGTTCGCGCCGTGCCCCCGCCGATCATGATCAGATGGCCTTTTGCAGCTTGCAACATTGGCCAAGTGTTCTTGATGACTCGGAGATTTGCGAAAAGCTTCAAACCGAACCCTGCTGCCCAGTCTTCGTCCTTCAGTTCAAGAAAGCTACCTTGGGACGCAGCGCCTGCATTGGTGACGAGAATATCTAGACCGCCCCAAAATTGCTTGACATCACCGGCCAGCTTTGCAGCGGCGTCAGTCTCAGTCAGGTCAAGAGCGGCAAACCTGACTTCAGCCGTCAACGACCGCAGTTCGTCGCTTTTAGTGGAAAGCTCCTCTTGGCTCCGAGCGGTGAGATAGACGCGGGCGCCTTCGAGCGCAAATCGGCGTGCGATAGCTGCACCGATCCCCCTTCCGGAGCCTGTCACGAGTACACGTTTGCCGTTGAACCGTTGCATACATCCCCTTCGTACCCGGATGTGAGATCTTAGCGCTGCGCGATGGTGTTTTTCACCATCACGCAGCTGACTACTTTCAAGTGTGGCTTCGGAATGAGAAGGCGAGGAGTCTAGCGACCGAAAACAGCCTTGATTTCGTCCGCCACAATATGAACATTCTCGTCCAGCACAAAGTGCCCGGCATCCAGCCAAACGAGCTTGGCTTCTGGCAGATCACGCAGGTACGCCTCGGCTCCGGGCGGCACGAAGAACGGGTCCTTCTTACCCCAGGCAATCAGTGTTCGGGGCTTGTGCGTGCGGAAAGCAGCTTGCCACTCGGGATAGAGTGCGATGTTGGACTTGTAGTTCTCCAACAGATCAACTTGATAGTCTTGTACCCCGGGTCGATCGAGTAATGCTTGATCGATTATCCAGTTGTCCGGATTGACGGCCTCGGGATCCTTTGCGCCGACCAGCCAATGGAACTTCGTGCCTTCCAGACCGACAAAGTCGCGAGCGGGCTTCTCGGTCTCAGGTGTGCGCTTCTCCCACAGCGGCATCAGCACCTTCTTGGGCGCGTCTCCTACACCTTCCATGTAGGCATTGGCGTTCTGAATGATAAATCCTTTTACTTTCTCGGGGTTCTCAGCGAACAAGCGGAATCCCACTGGGCCGCCGTAGTCCTGCATGTAGAGAATGTACGACGTGAGACCGAGTTGATCGAGTAGACCGCGCACGTGTGCTGCAAGATTATCGAAGGTGTACTTGAAGTCACTTCTCGATGGGGCATCAGAATGGCCAAAGCCGATATAGTCGGGAGCAATCAGGTGGAATTGGTCGGCGAGAGCGGGGATCAACTCGCGAAACATCTGGCTGCTCGTCGGAAGTCCATGCAATAGAACAATCGTGGGAGAGCTGGGGTCGCCGGCCTCGCGATAAAACACTTTGCGGCCGTTGACAGTCGCTGTCCGATAGGAGGTAAGTTGCGACTGCGCTTGCGATGTTAATGATGCCATTTGAACTCCTTGTCCATTGCACTTCGAATGAGACGACCTGCTAATAACGTAAGGCCCGGCAAGCACAAAAAAAAGTTCCAAATACTCAATTTATGGATGAGGATTTGTTACGAGAATCTCCTGTCACCCTCCCGCTCAGGACGACCCTACCTACGTAAACTGAATGAGCAAGCGTCAACGGGTATTACCTGAGACGAAGACGGGAGATATGTAACGGGCGAACAAGAGCCCTAGCACCGGCAAGGCGATCGGTTCTGCTGTGCTAGTTAAGCGGGTCGGAGCACTTGGTATGATGCTGACGGCCCGACGAGTGGTCAAACGTTCCCGAGGAAATCAGCAGTCGGTTGCGTCGGTCCACCTTTGTTAGGGAGGCTGCCGAATGCGAGCGTTTAGGAGTTTTGCGGTCGATCCGCGAGGAAGGTTGGACAACACCAGATTGGCACTTCGAGGCGCAATATTACTTGCAACTGTTTCGTTCTTTCTTGGCACTTCCGTAGCGGCAACAGGCGTGATCGTCAGCGCAGTTGAATATTCGCCAGGAGTGCTGCCAGCTCAACAACAAAGCGGCGCACAACCAAAAGTGGACGAAACGACCACAACTCTAATCGAAAGAGTGGGTGAACCGGCTCAAGGCGATATCGAAACTTTCAAGAAGGCAGGGATGCAAGACGTCACGCCGCACATTCTTACGGCTGAAGAACGCATGGCAGTGGAGGCTGCATTGGCTTCGTTGCCGACGCTTAACAAGCACGTTCTAGAGCAACACCTGCATAAACTGGCCTTCGTTGACGGCATTCCGGGAGAAGGGACTGGACTCACTTCTCCCAGTGCTAAAACCGGCCTCTCTGACATAACGCTGCGCGCGAGTGTTATCAATGAGCCGCTTACAACGTTTTTGACCAATAAGGAGCGTCGTGTTTACAAACATGACGGCTCGGGGCTGACCATCTCCGTTACGGGTACGGGCACAAATGCTCTCAGCTATGTCTTGTTGCATGAGTCGACGCATGTCGTTGATCTTAGTTGCGGTATCACCACCAATCCGCGTAGCAGGTTTGTTCAAGGCATCTGGACGGGCCACTCAACTCTGGCTCCGTCGTTCGCAGCGATTACACCAAAGACATACTTCCGCGGCGCCGATCATCTTCCAATCGTAAAGGCCTCAGACGTGTATGACGCTTTAGCGCAAACCCCATTTGTGAGTTTGTACGCTACGGCGTCACGACAAGAAGATCTGGCGGAGATCGTGGCATGGCACGAGATCTACACTCAGGACGGCGGAGATCTGATTATCAGCCTGAAAGACGCCGGGGGGAAGACCGTCGAGCAATGGCATCCTTTGAGTTTTCCTAAGGTGCGGGAGCGTTTTGCCGATGTAGAGAAGCTTCTGGGGTCGCAACTGCACTGTGGCAATCCGACCTAGGCAAGGGTACTTTCACGAGAAATGAATCATCTGACCTGAAATGGGTTCTAGAGGCGCAGCTTCGGGAAGTTTAGCTCAATGGCAACATTGGGGCCACGTCGATAAAGTCTCAGGATGAAGTCTCGTTCACATGGGCCGAGGCAGCTGAACGCCACGCTACCATGACGTCTGCTAACGAGCCGTCGACTCACACCTGGGCTCAAGGATCGACGGTTCTAGATGAGCGCTCGTGCTGGACGGGAACGTAGGTAAGTACCGACCGACTCCTCTGTGATTTCAGCGAACCGCATCGCGTTCGGAGCCCGAAGGCCGCGTCTGCGCTGAAGCGTGACGGGTATATTTCCCAGTGGCGGAAGGCCCAGTTCGATGGTCTGGACGTCTGCCGGCAGACCAAGCTCGGCTCGTGTTGTCAGTCCCAGTCCCGCACTGACGGCGGCCCACACGCCCGTCAGACTCGGGCTCGTCATTGCAACGCGCCAGGAGCGTCCGGCGCTTTCCAGTGCCTCCAGCCCCGGTGTCTGACATCCGCACGGGGGGTTGAAGAGAGCGAGCGGTAACGGCTGCTTTACTTGATTCCTAAAACTGGGGCTTGCGATCCAGTGCAACGGCAGCTCGCTCAACAGTTGCGCCGTCCTTTTCTGTGCGCCCCCTAACGTCAAGGCAAGATCGAGGTCGCCGGAGTCGATCGCTTGCAGGAGTACCTGGCCGAGGTCTACCGTCACCTCAAGCTTTACGAGCGGATAAAGCGCATTAAACCGCGCGATGACTAAAGGCAAAACGTTGCCCGTAAAATCTTGTCCGAATCCGATTCGAACCACACCTGCAAGAGACGATCCGCGCAGAGTGTCGATCATCTCA
Organism: Tunturiibacter psychrotolerans; assembly: GCF_051013365.1. Classification (GTDB taxonomy): domain Bacteria; phylum Acidobacteriota; class Terriglobia; order Terriglobales; family Acidobacteriaceae; genus Edaphobacter; species Edaphobacter psychrotolerans_A. The sequence continues at coordinate 4,905,968 of NZ_CP132941.1, forward strand.
TCATTGAGTTCCAGCACCCTCCGGGCATATCGGAGAGCAATCTCTCCCTGTTCGGTGAGAAGCATCTTCCGGCCTTGCTTCCGAAAGAGCGCCACTCCTATCTCCTCTTGAAGTCGCTTCATCTGCAAACTAATTGCGGAGGGAGTCCGCAATAGGCGTTCCGAAGCGCGGCCAAAACCACCCAGGTCTTGGGTGGCCACTAACGTTCGAAGACTGTCCAGGCTGAGGTTGTTCAGAAGCATAGTTTAGATATTCTCACCGATAGTGTTAGAACTTCTCGCTTTTAGTGATCTCCTGTCATCCGTATGCTTCATAGTAGCGCACCTGGCGGTCGTGCTGCGACTTGGTCTTTGATAAGCGATGCCCCAGGAGCGCCGGTCTTTCAGTTGCCCAACAGCGGTTCACCACGGACGTGCCAGATCGACGAAAGGCTAGTTATGAAAAATATTCCTTCAAATGCAACGATCGTTCTGGTGCATGCCGCATGGGCGGATGCATCCTCGTGGTCTGCCGTAATTGGCCCGCTCCTCAAGGCGGGCGTGAAGGTGATCGCTGCCCAGATTCCAATGACTTCGCTGTCCGATGATGTTGCTGCTTTGAAAGTGGCTTTGGAAAGAGCGGGCGCGGGGCCAATTCTTCTTGTGTCTCACTCTTACTCCGGGGCTGTGATCACCGCCCTCGAAAGTGACGATCGTGTCCGAGGTCTGGCCTATGTGGCAGCTATGCCGCCGGCCGAAGGTGAAACGGTGGGCGACCTTTTCTTCCGGGAGCCTCCGCATGAAAAAGCTCCCCATCTGGAACCCGACAGTCATGGTCTCTTATGGATGTCGGAGGAAGGAATGAAAAATGCGGTCGCCCATCGAGCCACGGCGGAGCAAAACTCAATCGCGACAGCAGCGCAACGCCCGATAGCGATGAAGTGTCTTGGCGAAGCGATACGGACTCCCTCATGGAGGACGAAACCTTCGTGGTATCTGCTGGCTGAAGAGGATCGCATGTTCAGCCCGAAGACACAACATTTTGTGGCCGAGCGCATGGGCGCAGAGGTCCGTTCGCACAATGTTGATCATGCCCCTCAAATTTCAGCGCCGGCCACCGTCGTTGAGTTCTTGCTGGAAGCGGCCGATGCGCTGCTAACAGTAGATCTTCTCGCTGCAAACCATCAGATTGACAACAAGGAGCACGACATGACGACGTACCAGCATGCCACCATCCAGGGCCACAAGATCTTCTACCGCGAGGCCGGCTCGACCACGAATCCAACGATCGTTCTGCTTCATGGCTTTCCGTCGTCGTCGCACATGTTCCGGGAACTGATCCCGCTGCTCGCCAGCCACTTTCACGTTGTCGCGCCGGACTACCTCGGTTTCGGCTACAGCGATGCTCCCGCCGCGACCGACTTTCAATACACCTTCGACAACATTACCGCGCAGATTGAAGAGTTGCTCTTCACAACACTGGGCTTGAAGAAGTTCAGCATCTATGTGCAGGATTACGGCGCGCCCGTAGGTTTTCGCATTGCCTCGCGTCATCCGGAAGCGATCGAAGGCATCGTCGTGCAGAACGGCAACGCTTACGTGGAAGGCATCAGCGCAGCCTTCGAGCCGCTACAGCCTTTTTGGGCGACTCGTAACGAGGAGACGGAGAAGGCGCCGCGCTCGCTACTGACCAAGCAAACGACGATCTTCCAGTACACACACGGTGCAAAAAACGTGGCGGCGGTGAGCCCGGACAGCTACACCTTCGACCAGGCGCTGCTGGACCGACCCGGCAATGATGCCATTCAACTCGAGCTCTTACACAACTACCCCTCGAACGTGGCGCTCTACGACGCGTGGCACGAATACTTCCGCAAGCACCAGCCGCGCACGCTCATCGTGTGGGGGCAGAACGATCCCTTCTTCATCGTGCCGGGAGCGCAGGCGTTCCTGCGCGACCTACCCAAAGCGGAACTGCACCTGATCGACGGTGGCCACTTTCTGCTGGAAGAGCACAACGAGCTCGTCGCAGGCAAGATCATCGGCTTTCTAGGAAGAGGGCAGAAGACGGATGCGGGCAAATGACCACGACTGCCCAGAACGCGGCCCCTGGGAGGGGGCCGCAGTCGGCAGAGCGCACGTTGCCCGTCTCTCGCGCTATCCTCTACGCCACGGTGGTGGTCGGAGTGCTCGATGCAGCCGATGGCGTCGTCTTCCGCGGCCTGCAAGGTCAAAATCCGATTCAGGTGCTGCAGTACATCGCGAGCAGCCTGCTGGGCGCACGTTCCTTCTCGGGCGGACTTGCAACTGCTGGACTTGGCGTCCTCTTGCATTTCGCCGTAGCGCTGGTAGTCGCAGCGATCTATATCCTTGTTAGCCGACGCGTCGCTGTGTTGCGTATGCAGTGGGTGCTCATGGGACTGCTGTATGGCGTTGCCGTGTGGGCGGTGATGAACCTGTTGTTGTTGCCGCTGACCGCGGTTGCTCTCAGCCCAATCACGACTGCGGCGTTGGTCAACGGCATCATCGGCCACGCTCTGTTCGTCGGCCTGCCCAGCACGTTCTTCGCGAAGAACGTTGCGGAGGCATGAACGGCAGGACACACTATGGCTGGACGCATGAATGCAACGGAGCCCTCTATGGCGGCGGAGATTGCAAACAGAGACGAGGCACGGATGATTGCATCCATTCTGGACGGAGATGTGCAGCTGTATCACCAACTAATCCGCCCGTATGAACGGAGTGTTTATGTCATGTCTCTGTGCTACATGAAGAACGAGGCAGACGCGGAGGATGTCGCACAGGAGGCGTTCTTAAAAGCCTACTGTCACCTCGCGAGTTTCCGTGGCGAGGCCAAGTTCAGCACATGGCTGGTGGGCATCGCACTGAACGAGGCTCGAGGACGCCTGCGACGCGATGGAGCCGTGCGAATGGAATCGATCGATCAAACGTCTGAAGAAGGCGGTCACGTTTTACCAGCTATTCTTCACGACTGGCGTGAGATTCCTTCCGAGACCTTAGAACGTAAAGAGGTTCAGCAGATGCTGCAGGCGGCAATTGCAGGTTTGCCGAACATTTACCGCGAGGTATTCCTGTTACGCGATGTGGATGAATTGAGCATCATCGAAACAGCGGAGGCTCTTACAACCAGCATCTCAAATGTGAAAATGCGACTGCATCGGGCGCGTACTATGCTGCAAAAGACGTTGGCGCCGCGGCTGAAGCACATGAACCAAAGAGTAGCTGACTTCCATGGTCCTAGAATCGACAGGTAGAAGACGAGATGCGCTCGGCAATTTAGATTCAACGTACAGTACCGTCATTTGACGGCCAATGAATGCGCCTTCGAACTGCCTCGGCTTCAGCGAGCGTTTGCATCCAAGGTGTACCGGAAGTCGATCCCTGATCGCAAGCAAAGCATGCAAAGCTTCTTCGGCATCGTTATTAGCCTCAACCCCTATCAACGACAAGTGCGAGCACCTCAGTCACTGGCATTCGCGCTTGCTGCAAAACACCAATAATCTGTGCTCCACACTTTTGACGGCCTCGCCCATCCAGACCTCTTCCCGCAAATTAGCCCGATTGGCCGACATACCAAACCATTCGCCTATTATTCGCACGTGCGGAGCCGCGGTCAACCGGGGAAGTCTGCACGTTTGAGAGATAAGAAAGTAGCGTACAGAATTCTTCTAACCGATCGTCACGAGTTTGCTCGAATGTAAATACGTATCGCCTGTGGTCTAGAGAGATCGAACATCTTCCACCGAGATTCTGGCAGAGGTCGCCACGCTGATTAGCAGATCCCGCTTGGATGGCACCTAAATATCCACCTAGGGCCTGTTGCGGCGCGAGTATTTCAGGGCGTTATCGAACCCGCGACCTTTGCCTTAAGGCAGAGGTCTGGACAGAGGTTTGGTGGACAGAGGACGTGGGTGCGATAAGGGTGCAATAAAGGGTGCCAAGGGGGCTCAGGGCTCCAAAAATGGCCATCCGGGACTTCTGATTTCAATAAGTTACGATCTTCTTCCTTGCTGTCACGGCAGAGGTCTCATGCGGAAAGACAGGGTGATTTGTGTTCGAGGGTGCTGATGAGGGTGCTGAGATTGTGCAGTGGTCTCAGACCACGCTTGGTAAACCAAGGCCGCCCTTCATCCGACATCAGTCAATTCACTGGCTACGGACAAAATGAGCCTTGCGTGATATACACTTCGCTTCGGGACCAGCGCCCATAAGAGGTCCGGTGGATGGCACTCACGTCTAAAGATGGGTTTTGGCTAGGCAGGAATTATGTGCTTTGCCCGCTGCTTGGAGCATCATTAGTGGCGTCATTTTCAACTCTGCGGGGCAGGGCTCAGGATGCTGCGGCAGGATCGCCGCAAACGGACACTGCCTGGTCGCTCTCGACCACCCGCTTTGACAACAGCTTTGAAAGAGAACCGTACGTCGGCAACGGCTATATCGGTCTTCGCGTACCGGCTGCTGGCATGGGCTATCTCGGAGATCTCGGCAAGGTCGGTTGGCCGATCGGTACTGAACGCATCGCGTCAGCAATTGCGGCGGGCGTCTATGCGAAGGTCGCCGACGGCACCTTTTATCACGACGAGAAACAGGTGATCGCTCTGATCCCGAACTGGTCGACTCTGACCTTCGGCGACGCATCGGGCAGCTATTCGCCGGCTACAGCATCGTCGAGTAGTGTCAGCGGGTACCGGCAGGAGCTCGACCTGCGCACCGGCATAGTCAGCACCACTGGTATCTGGACCTCGCCGGGCGGAAACAAGACGCGCTTCCTTTATCGTGTGGGCACCGACCGCGCGCGTAGCCACGTTGCGGTGGTGACGCTCGAGCTGACACCGATGTGGACGGGGAAGGCTATGGTCACCAGCGCTCTCGATTGGGCCGGGGCGCGCCGTCTCGACCTGGTTGCCATTGGAGTCGATCTTCCGAAGCAGACAATCTACGTCAACTCCAAAACGAAGGCAACAAATATTGTGGTCGCGGAGTCGGCGGCACTGCGAAGCTCGTGTGAGTCAAAGCCATCTGAGGAGAAGCCGCAGATAGGAAAGGCAGCGGAGCAGGTGACCTTTGAGGCGCAGGTGGGAAAGACCTGCTCGTTCGTAAAGTATGTGGCAGTTGTTACGGGCCGGGACTCGTCGAAGCCGGAATCAGATGCCCGTACGGAATCCCAGGAGGCTGCTCGTCGCGGCCTCGACGCATTTCAGCAGGAGAATCGCGCTGCGTGGGACGAGGTGTGGAAAGCCGATATCGTGGTCGATGAAGACCCGGCGCTGCAAGAGGCGATCCATGCTAACGAGTATCAGCTCTACGCTAGTATGTCTTCTGAGAGTCCGGCGAGTATCGGCCCATCGGGGTTGTCGAGCGATGGCTATGCGGGCATGGTCTTTTGGGACGCGGATACCTGGATGTTTCCCGCACTGCTCGCCCAGCATCCCGACATAGCCCGCGTGATGGTGGACTACCGTTCGACTACACTGCCTGCGGCGCGAAAAAATGCCGCCAACAATGGATACGCAGGTGCGATGTATCCGTGGACCAGCGCGATCTCCGGGGACATGGGTGACGAATGCTACGGTGCGGTCACTAACGCGAAGGGAAAAGTGATTGCCGATCCGAACAAGAGCTGTACGCAACAGCTTCACCTGCAATCTGACGTGGCGCTAGCGCAATGGGAGTATTACAAGGCCACTGGCGACAAGCAGTGGCTAGCGCAAAAAGGATGGCCGGTGCTTGAGGCGGTTGCTGAGTTCTGGGCATCGAAGGCGACTCCGTCAGCCGGCGGATACGCGATCAACCAGCTACAGACGCCCGATGAATACGCCACGGACACCGACAACGATGCTTATACCAACGCCGCCGCCTCACTCGAACTCGAGGCGACGATTGAAGCCGCGAGAATCCTTGGCAAGACCGTGCCGAAATCCTGGTCGACGATAGGCGCAGGTCTCATCAAGACGATGCCGGTCGATGCCGCACTCAATATTTATCTTGAGCATCAAGGCTATGTCGCGCAGCAGATTAAACAGGCCGATGTGGTCATGCTGACCTACCCTTTGGATTTTTCCATGCCCAAACTCATGGGCGTAAACGATCTCAACTTCTACACGCCGCGCACTGATGTCAATGGGCCGGCGATGACTGACGCCATTCACTCAATCGCGGCGGCAGCGATCGATGCCCCCGGCTGCTCAGCATACACTTACCTGCTTCGCAGCTATCAGCCATTTCTGCGCGAACCATATCTCCAGTTCTCTGAATTTGGACCAGTAAAGCTGACCGCAACTGCCTACGATTTTCTTACCGGAGTTGGCGGCTTCATGCAGGAGTTCCTCTATGGCTTTTCCGGTTTTCGTCCTCAGGTGGATGCGGTGCGGCTCGATCCGAGCCTACCGCCTCAGCTTGCCGGAATCACCCTGAGTAACCTGGAATGGCAGGGCCGCACTTTCACCATGCACATTGGACCGCGGGAATCCAGCATCACGCTGAATTCCGGCGCGGCAATGCCGCTCATTACGCCACGTGGGGCGAAGACTGCGCGGCTCGGCACTCCACTTGTCATCCCAACGCGACGCCCTGATCTCCAGCCTACGGAAGACCTTGTCCGCTGCGGGCAGATCTCGGTTACATCATCGGTTCCGGGATCGCCGGCTGTCGCCGCCGTCGACGGAAGTCCCGCGACGGTATGGACTGCCGCAGAGCCCGCAGCGAAACTCACCGTCGCTCTGGCAGCTCCGGCGACGTTGGGAACGATCAAAGTGCTTCGTGGAAACCGGGATCCTTTTCCATACGCGGTCGAAGCATCTTCCAACGGCGTTGATTGGAAGGCAATTGCCAATGCGCCGGCAAATTCCCCTACGGGAGTCGATGAATTCAACTCTCCGCCGGTCGAGGCGAAATTTGTGCGCCTCGTCTTTCCTGGTGCTGGCGATGCGAAGCCCGGCAGCATCGCTGAGCTGACGGTGATGGCCGCGAAGACCCACTGAGTTGCCGTCTTCGGGCGAATCTGCAGAGGATACCGGCAAGAGATGCTGGTTGTCTTGGGCATTAGCCCCAGGTTCTTTGCTTGGGGTAAGTGCTTAATTTGGGCACCTTCTGCCCTCTTGAGGCCGAGCTAATTGTTGCGAGGCGTCTCACCTATTGGCTTGCCTCAATCCACATAACCGTGCGCATCCTCCTGATCGTGCTCGCCGGGATAGTCGCTGCTCAAAACAATCTCAGTGGAAGTCCACTTCACAGTTGGGTCAAATGGTTCCCGTCATGTCGCTCGCGGTCGCAATCGTAACGTCGCTAGATACATGGCTGAAGCCCGGCGCCGTGTGGAAGTCGGAAACCGTATACACAATTAAGATGGCGGCCCTCCGAGACAATCACGAGCCGTCGACCCAAATGATCAGCAAGGAATCGAGAAGCTTCATCGGCAGTTCCGCGATTTGGAGGAGGATCACTATTCCGGTCGTATAGGCAGACTTTAGCGACTGACTTCAATGTGATAAAGGACGTTGTCAAGGGAATGCTGAGAGCTAAGCGGAAAGCAGAAAAACGGCTCGGGAGGAAGAACCTTGGCGCGTGGATTTTGGGTGGGGTAAGCTGAGCGGCAAGCTCTCCGCCTTCCAAAATGTCCAATACGGAGCGTTTGGTCCGTGTGAATCGATCGATCCCCAACTTTTTGTTTTCCCGGTATCGCTTTCACGGTCGCGATGCTACTTGGGAACGCTAAAGATGGCTAGGCGTCTATTGGCCATATTGATAGTGTCTATCAGCGTACCGACGAAGACTCGCCTGCGGCCTTTGATGATTGCAAGTCTCCATCCTTGTCCCTTAGTCATCCGTTCACCTTTTTTTGCCTTTTCGCCTTTGATCGTAATTTCGCTGGGCATCTGATAATCCTCCGCTAGAAGTATTGGGTTGAAGAGAAACCTGTGCTGAGGGGAGGTGTGAATTATCTCACGCGGTAGAATCGCAGGAAAATCAGTGCAATCATCATAGACGCGCCGACATGCGAGAATCGTAACCGCGAGGACGATATGGCAATTGACGACCGCATTGCAAAGATTCAGGAGATTATCGGTCCCACTGATGAAGATGCACCAATGCAATCCTTCACTCTCGTAGACTTGGGCGGAGGACTGATGACCGTTGGCGCAATCTTCAGTCCTCTAATAGCGGTCTATTCAGCGGCCAAGAATGTACTCGATATGCGAGAGCGCAATCAACGAGTGAAGGCGGCCTTACGAGCCATCTGCGATGAGCTTTATTCAATACGGGAATCCTTGCCTGCGAATGCAGAAGAAGCGCTGAAAGGGAAGTGGTTCAGACGTGCTGCTGCGATCGTGATTGAAGAGGCCGCCCGCGCAGAGGATGAGGACAGGGCCGTTCTATTAGCTCTTGTCGCTGTACACGGGTGCTTCCCTCAAGATGAGAACAAACACTGCCAAGAAGACTTAGCGAATTACATACGAGACCTCGCAGAGCTTGGCCTAGACGACATTCAAATGCTCAAGCTCTTGGAGGAGACATACAAAGAAGCGACCCGCGTCGCACCGAACCTGAATATGAACGATATGTTCGCCCCGCATTACGAAGAGTTCAAACTCGCTGCGACCAGACTAGGCATTCACACTAACGATTGGATTGCACTAGGATCGCGTCTCACGGGCTATGGGCTGGCCTTTGAAACACAACGTAACAACATGCGTCAGTCTCCTACGGACACATTCTTCCGGCCAACGCGGAGGGGTCTATATCTTCTATCGCTGCTTAGACAAGCAGAAGAAAGAATGATTGTACGCGCCAACCCATCTGCATAGCGTCCTTCAGACGCACGGAATCGGCGCGTCCTCGCTAAGTAGTGCGATCCATCCTCGATTGATTCATCTGTTTCAGCTTCTCCACCGCAGTCAGAGTGTCATCAACCTCGTATTCAAAGTTCAACTCCGTGATCTTAACGAGCTTGGAGCCTGTCACGTCCGCAATACTTGGGTCGAAGAAGACGACGTTGCTCCCCGAGGGATTGAGTGCGCTGGGATACCGGATGCCGTTCCAAGAAGAACTCGACATTCTGGTAACCGCCATTTCGTGCGTTTGTTCGGGCACGTTCGATCATCTCTGGCGTCATGTCGATGCCGATGGCTTTTCCGGTGGGGCCGACCAAAGGCGACGCCAGAAAGACATCCATGTCACCGCCCGATCCTAGATCGACGACAACCTCGCCTGGACGGATGGACGCAATGGCAGTTGGGTTGCCGCATGAAAGCCCCATATTGGCTTCGGCAGGAATAGAGGTCAGTTCCTCCGGGCTGTAGCCAAAGGCTTCGGCAACCGCCTTTACACCTGCATCGTTGCTAGAAAGTGTGCTCTCCGCAACAGCCCCATACTTCGATCTCAACGATTCAAGCAACTGCTCTGTCATAAGCCTCCAACATATCTGTCAAACGGAATATATTTCCTCTGGACACATCTGTCAATGCGAATATAATTAAGGCATGGCAACGAGACAGAAGGCTTTTGATATTGAGCGGTTCTTTCAGGCGCTTGGAGACAATACTCGTCTTCGGCTCCTGAACTTGATGGGCGATCAGGAAATCTGTGTCTGCTACTTCGTAGAGATCCTGAATCAGCCCCAGCCTAAGATCTCCAGGCATCTGGCATATCTAAGGAACGCTGGGATTGTGACGACCCGGCGCGATGGCAAGTGGATGCACTACCGCATCGTGATGCCGCCGAACGAGGGTGCGGCGCGGGTTCTGCAAGAGATTCTTCAATGGTTCAGGGAAGAGAAGAGCATGCAGGCGGACCGGGCAAAGCTAACCAAGGCCTGCTGCACACCGGAGAAGTTCGTGACCTTACTGGGAGCCCCGCTGCCAGCGTCCGCTGAACCGTCTACCGTTTTCGCTTCGAGGTGAATATGTCCAGCGTCCCCTACACGCAAGGCCAGGTATGCGCGCCAATGCTTCGCAAGAAGCTGTCCTTTCTGGACCGCTTTCTCACCCTATGGATCTTTCTCGCGATGGCGATTGGTGTAGGGTTCGGGCATTTCATACCAGGTTCAGCGGCCTTTGTGAACAGCTTCCAGTCGGGCACGACGAACATTCCCATCGCCATCGGCCTCATCATCATGATGTATCCGCCGTTGGCGAGGGTGCGCTACGAGAAGCTGGGTGAGGTCTTCCGCAATCGCCGTGTGCTCGGACTCTCGCTGCTCCAAAACTGGATTATCGGGCCGGCTTTGATGTTTCTACTTGCCATTACCTTCCTGCGTGGCTATCCCGCCTATATGCGTGGTTTGATCCTTATCGGAATTGCGCGCTGCATCGCGATGGTTCTGGTCTGGAATGAGCTTGCAGAAGGCGATACGGATTACGTTGCCGGGTTAGTCGCTCTGAATAGTGTGTTTCAAGTCGTCTTCTACAGTCTCTATGCCTGGGTCTTCATTACGATCTTGCCTACCTGGTTCGGACTGAAAGGTTCCGTCGTAAACATCGGCATAGGACCGATTGCCAAGAGCGTCTTCATATATCTGGGCATTCCATTTCTCGCCGGTATGCTGACCCGAGTCGTCCTCCTCCGTGTCAAGGGTGAGGAATGGTATCGGACGCAGTTCATTCCTCGTATCAGCCCGTTCACGCTGGTCGCGCTGCTCTTCACCATTCTTGTGATGTTCAGCCTCAAGGGCGATCTCATCGTGAAACTACCACTTGATGTGCTTCGCATCGCTGCGCCACTCATGATCTATTTCCTTGTCATGTTTTTGGTGAGCTTCTGGATGGGACGGAAGCTGGGCGCCGACTTGCTCTTCAAACGTGATCGGCGTTTTTAAAATGTAGTGATTGTAATATCGCAGATCTGTCCTGAATCATCCGTCGTCGCATGTCGAATCATGTTTTCACCAACCCTGAATAGGTCACTTCCTTAAGCGTTCACTGCACTCTCTTTCTCAGCATTTGGTCCCGCAAAATAGCGCCCACGCAACCAGAACGCCACATTCACCAGCCCGATCAAGGCTGGAACTTCTACCAGAGGACCAATGACGCCGACGAAGGCCTCCCCGGAGTTCAACCCAAAGCACAGACGGCAACGCTTTCCCCTCACTGCGGCAGGCAACAACTTCGAGCTGGCAATTGCAGTCTCTGTGGCCGTCCGTCAAGAGTCTCGTCGAGCAGCTTGAGGCCGGGCACTCGGACGCGCTCACCGCGTACCTCGACGCCATGAGCCGCTTTCAGAACTGCAGCTTCGGAAATATCTTGGAGATCGCACGTCATCGAAGCGATGGACGAGTCTGGACCGCTGGGACTTCCCGCCATCTCCGTAGCCCACTATGGCGAACAGAATGGCGACCTGACCCCGAGATGTGCTTCGAGCTCGGCCTTGCCCGAGGAGCGCACTTGGGCCCTTGGTGTTGGCGCAACGATTACATTGCCGTCGAGCAGTGGAGACGCAACATCGTCCGCGACAGATGGTGTATCTCTTCTAGTTGCACGAGCAGCACGTCCGCTTTGCAAAAACCTAGGATAACAACCTGCGCATGCAGGATTCTTTGAAGTCTCTGATCCGCACAAGCGCATGCGCGGATAGCCCCAAGTTTCCCGCCCACGGAGCGGAGGCGCTAGCTGCTTCGCGTCTGTCGGTCCCTAGAGCGAGAAGCCTCATCCGTCAAGGATGAGGCTTCTCTATTCTGTTATAGGTTAGCCTGCAAGAGTTGATGCGGCAGCTTCAAGGACGATATCAATTACGGGCTTCGGCATCGTCAGGGATGGGATGTGATCTGCCTTGGCAGTCCTGATCGTCGCTTTCATCCGTTCAGCCATGAATCGTTGTGTCTTCTCGAGAATCATGTGATCCTCTTCAGCTATTAGGAACCAGGTTGGCTTCTTTTTCCAAGCTGGCGCGGATGCCTTTTCCAGAATGCAGGCGACATTGATTGGACGTTGAATCGCCTCTAGCCTCACTTGTTCGTGTGCCGAGGCGTTTGGAGAGAACGCCTTGAGAATCGCCTCATGGGGCATCCAGACGTAACCATTTTCGTCAGGTGCCATTTTCGGTGCATCGGGGTGAGGAGCTTCCCGAGTGAACACCTCCACGGTTGATTCTCCTTCGTCAGGAGCCAGGGCCGTGATGTATACCAAACCCTTAACCTTATTGTCGTCTACGCCCGCGATCACCGCACCAGCATAAGCGTGCGCGACTAACAAGACCGGTCCATCAATTCGTCCGATGACTCTGCGAACTGTCGCGATGTCATCAGTCAGCGTTGTGAGCGGAATAGGGGCACAGATGACCTTCAGGCCAGCTTCTGCGACACCATTGATGACGGTACCCCAACTGGAGCCATCGGCCCAGGCTCCAGGAACAAGAACCACAGTTGCATTCGTTTGAAATCCCATAATCACTCCTTTTTATTCGGTTACGTGTAAATGAGGATGCCTCACCTACGAATCAAATGTCTCAGGCAAGAAATTGGTTCATCTTGACCACAATGAAATCGAGTTCTTCCTCCAGCGCGAAGTGGCCGGTGTCAAGCAAATGAAGCTGCGCTTTGGGGAGGTCCTTCAGATAGGCTTCTGCGCCTTCCACAGTGAAGAAGGGGTCATTCTTCCCCCAGACAATCAGCATGGGAGGCTGGCTATTCCGAAAGAATTCATGCCAGCCTTCGTACTTGGGTGGGTTGGATTGATAATCATGCAACAGGTTGAGTTGGATATCGTTATTGCCCGGCCGATCCAGCAGCGACTGATCGAAGGTGTAGGTATCCGGGGTGATTTTGCTTGGATCTTTTGCGCCACGCAAGTACTGGAATTTCGTCGTTTCTAGTGTCAGGAGACCGCGTACAGGCGCCTCTGTCTCCGCGTTCCTATTTGCCCAGAACGGCTTCATCGGATCGAAGGCCCCACCGATGCCAACGACATAAGCATTGCCGTTCTGAACGACGATCTTCTCGATTGCCTTTGGATTTGCCGCAGTGATTCGGTAGCCAATCGGAGCACCATAGTCCTGAACATAGATACTGAACTTCTCCAACCCGAGAGTATTAAAGAGGAACTCTTCCATGACACTGGCGAGGTGGTCAAAGGTGTACTCAAAGTCATCGACCGAAGGAGCGTCGCTGAAACCGAACCCCGGATAGTCCGGGGCAATCACGTGGTTTGTTTCTGCGAGAAGAGGAATCAAATTCCGGAACATGAACGAAGAGGTTGGAAATCCATGGAGAAGAACGATTGTGGGTGCGTCCTTTGCGCCGGCCTCCCTATAAAAGATCTTTACGTTGGCGACTTGAGCGTGGTGATACGTAATCATGCGACCTCCCTTTGACAGAAGCGACCCGTCAATCGCGATCAGGGTCGCCAATTGTTTAATAAAATTGATGTACCAATCGATGGCAAAAGCGGCCGCAAGAACCGGTGTTCAGGCGTGAAATATGTCAGCGTCCACAAGCACCAAACGTCGCGTAAATGCTGATAGAAATCGATCTGTACTTTGGAGGGAGCCACAGACGCAACACCTGAATGTTCTCTGAAGCGTGTGTACACTCGATTAGTCCAGTACCTCCATCCATTCTGCGATCGCCCGCCCGATCTCGTCCGGCGAGTCTTCTTGAACGAAATGTATTCCCTTCACCGTAACCTCGGTCTGTGCCGGCCACGAACGTGCGGTGGCGAGATTAGCCCCGCCGGCCAGCAGCGCTCCTGGATCAGCCTTCAAGAAAAGCTTTGGCACATCGCTCGTCGACAACCAGGCACCATAGGCGGACACGATTTCGGCTACATCCTTGGGATTGCCCTCAATAGGGATCTCTCGAGGAAACGTTAGCGTTGGCCGTCGCCCCTCGCCGGGCTCAGCGAAGGGCCGTCGATACTCCGTCATTTCCTCGTTGGAAAGGGTGCGAAGAATGGCCCCCGGGAGAATCTTTTCGATAAAGAAGTTATCTTGTATAACCATCGCCTCGCCGGCATCGGAACGAAGCGCCTCCAGGAAGGGGCGCATTTTCATGATGTCCCAATGGTCCCAGCCTTGCGGCCCGACGATCGCCTCCATGTATGCGATACCTCTTATGGCCTCTCGGTGGCGATTGGCCCAATCAAAGCCGAGTCCTGAGCCCCAGTCGTGCACGACAAGGGTGACTCGCTCGCGCACATCTAGAGCATCGAGCAGAGCATCGAGATATCGCCTCTGCTCGACGAAACGATACGATCCGGGGCCACTGTCGGGCAGCTTGTCTGAGTCACCCATGCCGATCAGGTCGGGAGCGATGCACCGTCCTATCGGTTCCAGGTAAGGTAATACGTTGCGCCAAAGATACGAAGACGTGGGATTACCGTGCAGGAACACAATCGGGTCGCCGTGTCCCGCTTCCACGTATGCCATCTCGCGCCCGAGGACTTTCAGCCGTTGTTTTTGATACTTGGTTTTAGCAGAGATGATGTTCACTTTTCCTTCTGTATCGACCACGTTGGTTCTCCTTTTTATCTGACTGCATTTCTAGATGGCGATTGTGCTCCGTCGAGAGACGCTAGCCTGAAGTGATGTCTATGGATTTGAGCCTTGTTGAGAAGGACCTCGCGAACAAGGCTTCCTCGACTTCCTGAACACTGAGCGGCCAACAGCTTCCGGCAAAGAAGACTCTCTACGAGGAACGAATCTGACTCTTCTCTAGTTGGCGTCCGTAAGTACTGCATTTGTATTCAGACCCGCTCGCTTTCTGGCCAAAATAGGTGACCAAGTAAAGGGAAGCCCCGAACGATATCACATCCTTAAAAAGGAACAGACCGAGAAAGCTCATATACTTCATACCGCGGATCCCGGGGACGGAAATAAGCGCACCGGGAGTAGTCATAACCATAGTGCTAGTTATGAAGAACATTAGTGATGCGATGAGGCCGCCTATGATGCCGGCTTTGGGTCTCAAATAACCGACGATAATCAACACGGCAGCGACGATCTCGGTAAGACCAATCAAATCCGAGCCGATATAAGGGCCGAATAGCTTAAAGTGCCAGCTGATCAAGGGACTGTTGGAGACCAGGGGGACTATTCCTTCGGCGCCGGGAGCCGTCATCTTATACGCTCCCGCCCAGAGGAGCATCGCCGCCATTCCTGTGCTGATGACTAAGAAAGGTGGATTCCTATCATTCGTAAAAACCGCAATTTTTGTTAGTCGATCGATGGCTGGCAGCTGTTCTTCCGCGCCAGCCTTTTGTCTTGCCATGACTTGACTCATAATTGCCTCTCATTTGGTTTCTTCACTAAATGCCTTTGGTTTCGCCGCCGTCCATCCGGACAGAAGCACCCGTCATCCACTTCGCCGAAGGTGACACGAGAAATGCCATCAAATCCGCGATCTCTTCTGGTTTGCCGAATCGAGCGATGCCCGCTTCCTCGGGGAATTTCTTCATGGCCTCGTCGATGGTAAGGTTGTGTGCCGGCGCCCACTTCTTGAAGAAGGACTCCCGGCGACCCGTCATGACAGCACCAGGAATCACGCTATTCACCTGTACGCCATCTTTGATACCTTGCTCTGCGAATGCCTTTGCTAGAGCGATGATCGCTGCATTGATCGTGGCGACCGCTGCGAAGGCAGGTTTGGGATCGAGGGCGGCGCTCCCTGAGATTAGAACGACCGACCCTGTCGAAGCCTTCAGCGCGTCCCAGGCGAGGATAGTCAAACGGCGAGCGCCGTGAAGCTTGAGCGCCATGCCGTCGTCCCACTGTGCATCCGTCATCTCGAACAGATCAGTTTGAGGAACTGCGCCGGCAATGTTGAGCAAGGCATCAATTCGGCCAAAGCGATCCAAAGTATTTTTGACCAGAACCTCAGCGGCCTGAGGTTTGCGCAGGTCAAGTTTGCAAACCAATGGTTCGGCACCTGCGGATTCGACGGCAGCGGCGGTCCTCTGCAGTTCTTCTTCATTTCTTGCGGTAAGCACGACCGCTGAGAAGTCGCGCGCCAATCGCAATGCCGTCGCGCGACCGATGCCCTGACTCGCGCCAGTCACTATAGCAACAGCGTTGCCTTTCATGGTTTCTCCTTGGTTGCGCGACGCGTGTCCAGGTCGCTGAAAGCGATGCTACCGGCGTGTTCTAGTGCGTTGCGCCACCCATCGGGTAGCTTCCAGACTTACGTCAACACCAACTTAGGTCCAGCGTCTTCCCCGTGCTGCAACGGTCATTGTCTTCAATGATCGTGCCCCCCTTTCAAAGCGATGTCCTTGCGTCGACTGAAGAGGGCATTTCGTTCTCATTCGTTTCCATATTGTGAGTGTGCAACCGCCTCTGGTCCGACACAACCACATATTGATACTTTTCGTGCCGCCATATTGATGTGAAAGGCCTCCCCCATTTAGGGGAGAGTGCCCAGCCCTTACAGGTGAATGAAAGCATCTACCGTTGTGGCATCTTGAAATGCTTACGGCCGAACAAGTGTGCATCAAGGGACCAGGCACCAGGTCCTATCATCGCCAATGTGACCCCGAATGCAGCCAACATAATCGAAATCCCGCTATCGCAGTCGGAGGAAAAAGCGATCCATACTTCTACTACTGCGATTATTGTTCCGCAGATAGGGGTCCATAAGCCAAGGAGCAGAAACATTCCTACGCCTACTTCGATCAGTTGCGGGTTGACCAAGCCAAACTGCATTACTTCGACAGGATGTTTGACCCCGGAACGAAACAGAAATGCCGCTATAACCGCACGCTGCAGAAGAAGACCCGTACCCGGCCAGTTGTCAGGAAATGCGGAGAAGAGACGTTGCAAGAGCACCCCTTTTCGGTTTGAGCTTAGGGAGTTCGCGACAATCCGAAAAGACCCAAAAGACCCTCTCCGCCTCCTTCTTTCGGGGGTCTACAGCTCAATGATTCCTCGTTTGAATCCGATCGTGACCGCATGAGCGCGGTCGTTCGCTTCGAGCTTCGAAAGTATATTTGCGACGTGGCTTTTCACACTTGCTTCACCGATTGATAACCGAACTGCTATCTGTTTGTTAGCGCTTCCACTGGCGATTAGTCGCAACACGTCGATTTCGCGTGGTGTGAGGCTATCCCGGGAATGATCCACAAATTCGATAGCGATTTCCTCAGGGATTCGCCGCTGCCCCGCATGAACAGCTCGGATGATCTCAAGGAGCTCGCGATGCACCTGTCTCTTCAGCAAATAAGCGCGCGCTCCTGCTTTGATGGCTCGTACCACTTGAACATCGCCGCTATAGGTGGTGAGAACGATGATCCGCGCATCTGGAAACTCTTTTTTTATTTCGCTGAGGGACTCAATACCGTTCAAGCCGGGCAACTGGATATCCATCAGAGTCACATCGGGCCGGTGGACTCGGAACTTCTCAACGGCTTCCTCACCACTTGAAGCTTCCGCGACCAACTTCATATCGTCTTCGGCATTAACAAGAGCGGCTATTCCTTTCCGAAGAAGAGGATGATCATCGACCGTAAGAATGCGAATTAGGCCAGGGTTAGTGGTCAAGATTTCTCTCCTATCGAATACTCAGAATCTGATGCGGCTCGGGATCTTTTCGTATGCTACGGAAGCGGTAAGGCTTAGCTGCACTTCAGTTCCCGCTCCCGCTTCGCTCCAAACATCCAGTTTGGCGCCTATCTGCTGCGCTCGCTCTCGAACGCCAGGCAGGCCCCAGTGTCCAGGTCGTCTGCCTTCCTTTAACAATTGCGGATCCATGCCTTTTCCATCGTCACGCACACGTAATCGAAGCTGGTCGTCATCGAAGAGGATCTCAGCCTCGATCCGTCTCGCTTGTGCATGCCGGAAAGCATTGCGCAGTATTTCGCGTGCCATTCGGTAGATTTCATCCCGGATAGCTGGAGTCAAGGATCGTTGTCGGCCCTCGACGGTAAGTGCGAAGGTCGGAAAATCGTAATCCCCGCCTCGTAAAGTCATCAAATTTTCCCCAGCTAGGCGGATCAGTTGTGTGAGATCATCCTCTGCCGTGGCAGTACTGCGCAAGTCTGAAATGGCATCCTGGCTCTCAATGATCGCCCCCTCAGTTCCCATGATTGCATTGTCGAGTGCGTTCAATGCTTCGTCGGGTCGCTTCTGGAACATATTGCGAACTGCCTGAAACTCAAACATCAATCCGTGCAGACTCTGAAGTAGACTATCGTGCAGTTCCCGCGCGATACGTGTGCGTTCGCTCACACGCTCTTCCAGACGAAGTTCAACAATGCGCTGTGTCATGGCCCAGCCAAAGAAAGCGGCGATGAAAAAGGTAGAGATCGCAGTTATTGGCACGATGAAAAGAATTCTCCGTTGCACACTCTCCATCTTTCGAGTGGCCCCGATAAGTTCGCCGCTGGATTGCTCCTGAAGGCGGGAGACCAATTCTGAAGTCTGAGTTTCAATTGGTTTTAGTTCGTTGTCCAACCGCCCCTGCACCGTCCCCCAGTCGCCCGACCGTGCTAATTCGGTAATGGCATCGAGTTGCGCAGGCAAAGCAACTTCGATCGTTTCCAGTGTTGGCAAGAAAGCTGGATCGGTCTGGGCTGTGGCTGGCTGGCTGGCTGCGGCTGTCCTTGTTTGCTGTACCTGTTCCTGAAAGACTTGGCGCAATGACGCGGATTCAGTTGTCAGATGCTGCGCATCGCCGGACCGAGCAAGGTCATCGAGTCGCTGGTGGAATGCAAGAAGGCCTACTTGAAGCTGCAGGACCGCAGTTAGTTGTTGATTTGCGATGGTGAGACGGTCTGTTTGAATGCGAGCAAGATGAAACTGCCAGATGACGAGGGCATTTCCAGCTAGAATCAGCGAGATTAGGAGGACGAACGCGAGCGTCAACCGAGGACCGATCTTGAAGTAATCTGATGATTTCACGCAAGCCCGCTTCCGTAGATAATTCTCCCCTGGCGACAATTCTTTCCGACAATAGTCCTTATCTGACAAGACAAAATGCTAATTTACTTCCGCGTCCTAGGCGGCCCAGGATGAAACCCCGTTATTTGACTCAATCGCTTTTCCAATTGAGCTGCCGCTTCAGGCGCTTCACTCTGACCAGTCAGGACTGAATGCACTGATTGAATGTAAGCTCCGGTCACGTCTTCATAGGCATGACCGGTAACGTTCGAAGGGCGGCTAACCAACTGACGACTTTGTTGATTTAGTTGAGGCAACGGGGCATACAGTTGCAATATCTGTGGCAGGTCATAGACTTGAGGTTTAGGGGCAGGCTCGGAGTTCGAGGGGTTCGATTTTGCTCGCATCTCTCTGGTTATGAGAAAACGGATGAGGGAGACCGCTTCCTGAGGATGAGCTGAGGATCGGGGGATAGCCAAACCGTATCCTCCCAAGGTACCGACCCGCCCTCCGCGGCCTCCAGGCATGCTCGCATAACCGGTCTTGTCCCGGACAGGCGATGTACGTGGATGAGCCACACGGTAATCCCAATCCCAACTGCGCATAAAAGCAGCGTTGCCTGCGTCCCAAACATTCAACGAATCAGTCTCCCGATAAGCCACAACCCCGGGGGGCGATATCCTGTTAACCCAGTGGGCGGCTCGCTGCCACGCCCGGATCACAGCGGGGTTGTTTACGCTAATCGTCTCATCATCTTCGATGATGCGGCCTCCTCCTTCGGCCACTTGCCATTCCAAGGCATTGCACATCAAGCCCTCTGTGGCCGCACCTTGCCAGATGTAGCCCCAAAAATTCTTTTTACCCTTGGCCCGCTCACCCGCCTGAATCCTCGCGGCCATGCTCTCCAGTTCATCCCATGTCAGCGGAGGATGACTGTACCCGTACTGCCGGAGTAGATCGCTTCGATACGCCAGAACGCCAAGGTGCGTGTGGTAGGGGACAGCGACCACCTTGCCATGCACGGTGTAGGCGGAGACCAATTCTGGGTCCTGCGACGAAAGTTCGGAGGCAAAATAGGGCCGCAGATCAAGCAAATCGTCTGCGAGAGTCCCCGGCCAGATAACGTCGATACCCAAGACGTCCGGACTGTGCGCACCCTCTTTTAATACCTTGCGCAGCAGGTTCAGTTGCGCCGGAGGATCGAGTGAAGAGAACAAGGTTTCAGGAACCGGAGGGTGCTGAATTGCAATTCCGCTTTGTCTAGCGAAGTCGAGGAATTCGACCTCCCTTCCGGGCAATTCGTCCGGCTGCAACCACCACGCACCGAGAAAGGTTACAGTCCGGGGTGCCGGCGTGGGTCGACGGCAACCAGAGACAATGCAAAAGAGCAGCACAATGACAAAGGGCAATGTACGCTGCGGATGATGCGTTGACCGGCGCATGGGCGCTGCCTGCGATCTGTTCTTCATCAGGCGGCTAGTCAAGGATTCTTTCCTGCGAACGGTTTGCATGCGTGTTGTGTCCTCGAGCCCTTAAGATTTTAGTGCCACCTGCGACCGCCCACTCATGGTCTTCGAAGGACAGAATGCATTCACCTGGGTGTGTCCGGAACTCCCGGAACGATTCGTTGCGAACTAAGAGCTCGTAGCCACGGGCCGTAGGCCCGGCTGAGTAGTGACACTTTGGTTGCAAGGTTTGGTAGCAATACCCTATCCTCTACAAAGTTCGAGGACCTTGGCCCGCTAAAACTTCCGCCCGACCTAAGCTTCTATCAAGTCTGCCATTTTCTGATCGCCGGTTTCGCTGAAGGATAGGGTCTGTCATCCATTGCGGAGGACTCCTATTGCCGTTGTCATCCTTCATAGTTCACCTGAAGTCGGAGACGACAGTCAACAGAGAAGCGACACTGACGATAAAATCATGGTGGCAGTCTCGGCAGCGATGTGATCATGACAACACCACAAGACCAACTCGGCCCCGACGATGCGGCGCACTCGAACGATTCCACCACTGTCAAGGCAATCACCGCTGATGTTCGACTTGACCTTGCGTTCCCGACGCTGTCTGAGGAAATGGTTCAGCGGCTGCAGAGCTATGGTCGCGAAGAGATCGTGCCAGAGTACACGACACTGTACACCTTGGGTGACAGGGACACTGACATGTTTGTCGTTCTCGACGGCGGAATTGAAATCCTGTTGCCATCGCTGAATGGCGTGCACAAAGCCTTTGCTCTTCATCGAAAAAACCACTTTAGCGGAGAATTTAGCCTTCTAAACTCCCAGAGAGCGGTGACTGAGGCGCGGACTACCGTCGAGAGCCGCCTGCTGCGGATTTCCCGTAAAGAGCTCAGACTACTGATGCGTGCCGAGGGTGATATTGCCAACATCATTGTGTCAGCGGCGATTTGGCGGCGCATTGGGATCAATGCAGAAGCATCGAGCGGCATCGTGCTCCGCGGCTGTGCAGGCGATGCGGATTTGATGCACCTTCAACGGTTCTTCGTTCGAAATTACTATCCACATAGGACCGAAGAGATTACCCATAACGACAGTTCTTTAAAGGGCCAAAGCGCATCGGCATTGCCGGCCGTAGTGCTGCCCGACGGACGAACACTTATTCGTCCGACCGTTATGGATCTTGCTGATGAGTTGGGGATTACGGAGATGCCGGACCCGAACACAACATACGATGTGGCTGTCGTTGGCGGCGGTCCCTCTGGCTTGGCAGCCGCGGTTTACGCGGCCTCCGAAGGACTATCGACAATTGTGATCGAGGGAACGGCACCCGGTGGCCAAGCTGGTACCAGTTCAAAGATTGAGAACTACCTCGGCTTCCCGACAGGAGTCTCAGGTGCCCAACTCGCAAGTCGCGGCCACTTGCAGGCCCTGAAATTTGGAGTTCATTTCGCTATTTCCAGAAACATCATCTCTGCGCAGCAAGTCGATGGAGTTCACAGGCTCACGCTAGCGGGAGGAGCGGCTGTCTGTTCGCGCTCCGTTGTGGTAGCAAGTGGAGCGCAATACCGGCGGCTAACGGTGAAGAACCACAGTGAATTCGAAAATCGGGGAGTGTATTACGCGGCGACAGCAATGGAATCTCTCCTCTGTCGCGAGCGAGAGATCATCGTCGTCGGGGGCGGAAATTCCGCTGGTCAAGCGGCCGTTTTTTTGGCCGGTTTCGCTAAACATGTTCATCACATCATCCGCGGCCCCTCACTTGAAAGCACAATGTCGCAATATCTGATCTCGCGTATCGACAGGTCTCCACACATCACGCTTTACACCGATTCGAAAATCGAAACTCTTAGCGGTAATTTGGCTCTCGAGTGCGTTACATGGACGAACCGCAAAACCGGCGAGACGATAACAAGGCCGGTCACAAGTGTCTTCGTCATGATTGGTGCCGAACCTAATTCCGGTTGGCTCTTTGGCACAGTGAAGCTGGACAAGAAAGGCTTCGTTCTTACAGGAAACGAAGTCGGCTTCGAGGGCACGCCTTATGCTACAAGCGTTCCGGGTCTGTATGCGGTGGGGGATGTACGAGCTAATTCCGTCAAGCGAGTCGCCTCCGCGGTAGGAGAAGGATCGGTGGTCATCTCAGATATACATCGATACCTCGCAGACCATCGCAACAGGTTTGCACTGCAGTCCGATTCCGCCCTTGAGGCCATAAGGACTGCGAATGCCCACTGACCTAATGAGAACTTCGAAAGACTTCAAACTGATGCTGCCAATTCATCTGTGCTTTTCATCATTTGCATTCGAAGCATATTGATAGCCATGACAAGTGCCGAAAATTTGCCGAGATAGCTGCAACGAGAAACTGCAGTTTCAGCATCCGAAGGAAAATGTCAGAGATAGATAAAATCAATGAATTGCCTGAGCCAGACGAGGTGTCTGGCGTCCACGATGACTCTTTGCAGTACGACGCCGGTTTCCAAGCAGGCAAAGCTGGTAAACCGAGTGATGGGAAAGCCGTGGACTGGCACCGGGGCCGGGCAGACGCCCAAGAATAATTTTCTGTGATCAGATTTCGGAGTTTAAGGCTTCCAATAGCCAGCCAAAAGCAGGTCAGACAGTCGGGGCTTCTCGTCGGCGATGTGGCTGACGACTGACCGACCGTTCAGGGGACGGCCTGGCGATCTTCGAAGTAATGGACATGAACCAGACGCCAGCTCCCGGCTTCTTTGCGGTAGACCTGGATTCCGACGCCGTGCGTTGTTATGCCTGATTTGTCTTTCCGCATTGTCGCGCGAAACTCTCAGTGGAATTCAGACCACGCCGCATCACCGTCGACGTGGATTGAAACACCATTTGTTTTGAGATCGCGAGCCAAAAACATGCCACCCATGACATTTTGGAACAATGCTCTTTGACAGCGTCGAAGCCATGCTCCTCGCCTAGTGGATAGATGAACGAAACCTCGGACGAGTGAGACCAAATCTGCGAGAGAAGTTTCAGGTCAATCGTATCGATCGCTTGGGCGTCCTGATTAATGAGTCTTTGGATAGCCCGAACATCAGCCACTGGGCCAGTGTCAGTTTGCGCGACAGCGCAAGCCGAGATAAAAGAAAGAATAGCGGCAACCAGAATGCCAATCGGCATCGGATACTCCGTGACTGTGTGAACAATATCCGGGGCTGCCGGGGTCAAAGATGATCAGGTGCAGATTAGGAAATTGGGCATGATGTTCATTCCGGCCTCGACCATCTGTCAAGCACCGGGTCGCCGAGATCCATGCCATCAGTGTGAAGCGGCTTTGAAAAGTTGAGGCCGCCGATGATCCTTCGGATGGGCCGACGACGAGTAGTCGCTGGCTTGGTCGATGAGGTCTGATGACCTCATCCACCTAATTTGCGTTCAGTTCGATGACTGCATTGGCGATTTAGCAGCACTTGAGATCTCTCCAGACGAGAACCGTTTCCATTAATGAGTCAGTCTGGCGTGCGGAGCGTTGATTATCAATTGTGTCGGCCACGGACCCCTCTCGCGCTGGTTAGCGGTTCGGGTCCGAGACTTTTGGGACGTCGCTTTAAGTTGCTTGGAGAAAGGCGGGAGCGAAGATCGCTGCGACGAAAGACTCAAGTGTCGTAGGTGTTGTATTGCTTTCCGAGCGTGCCTCCTGAGGCACCATCATTCCTGCATTCGCAGCATCCCACATTTCAAGAATGAGTTTTGTCGTCATTTCAGGTAACCCCATCCCCTTAAGGGCAGACTCAAGAATCGTCATCGGCAGCTGCACATATTCCAGGCCGGGCTTGCCGATGGAATTGCCGACTATAGAAGCCGCTTCTTTCATGGAGATGTCACGCTGTCCTTGTAACTCGTAGATCGAGATGCCGGAAAAATCGCGAGCAGCGAGGCGATTGGCGGCATATGCCCGATGTCCTGAGCTGCTATCCAAGGCATTCGTGCTTCGGCCTGCAAGCCTCCCGACAACGTTCCTGTCGAGCGCAGTTGGGGAATGCTCATGAGAAGGTTTCCATGAAATACGCAGCGCGAATGTGAAGAACGTTGAGCCCTGAGACTTGATTGAGTTTGTGTTCCTGGTTATGCAAACCGACAATGGGGCCCGTCCTTTTTGAATGCTGAGCGCCCACGCTGCTTAGATTCACGACGAAGGGGACATGAGCTTTTGAAATTGCCGCGGCATAGGAATCGGAGACTGATTCCTGATGAGCGCGCAAATCCGGTTGCGAGAGGTCCTCAGGCAGAACCAGGTAGACAGCAGATACATCAGCGAAGCCGACCGCCATGGAATCGACATCTGCGACATTAGCGACCAACGGCTCCGCCGAGATGCACGAGCAGTGCCAGCTTGTCCCCATCCCGCCCAACCGCGCGAACTTGCTCGCCTTTCGCCAACAGCAGTTCGGTGACTCGCCGTCCTGTGCGTCCCGTTGCGCCCGTCACGACAATCATTTCGGCTTCCTCCGTCGATTACACTTTGAAGTTCGCCAGTGAAAAGCACGGTCGAAGCATGGCGGCTGCTGTCGTTCTTGAAATTATCACGGTGTGCGGCAACTAGGAAAACCAGAGGCAATCAGCATAATGCTTATCGGCGCCTCTTCGGAAGTACTTGCCGAATGTCGGCTTCATAACGCAATGCGGCTGCTCCTAGGTCCGAACAATTATCAACTGACGAGAACAGGCCAATGCACGTTTCCACCCAATATTATCGAATCGCGCATTGGTGATGTACCGTCAACTGAAGATGCGGAACGCGGTTTCCCGGCCTCACATCGAATAGATCATGTGCGAGAAGCCCGGTATGCGGCAACTTCGATGCGAAAGCGACTCATTCCTCGCGCAGCAGGATCAGAGGATCGACTCCAAGAGCGCGTTGCGCAGGAATCCACGTAGCCACTAGTCCCAGCAGCAGCATCGCCAGAATGACACAGGCCAAGACCAGCGGATCGCGAGGAGTTGCCTGATATACGATCGAAGCCAGCACCCGGCTCGCCAGAACTCCCAGCACCAGACCGGCCGCTGAACCGATGGCGAGTAATTTGATGGCACGTCCTAACGCTGCCTGCAATACTTCCTTGCGCTGCGCTCCGAGGGCGATGCGAATTCCCAACTCGCGCAGCCGCTTGCTCACGGAGTAGGCCGCCATTCCAAAGATGCCGGTAATTGATAGCATTGCGCCCATGATGCCGAGTACGCCGAGCGATATGGTCGCCATGCGGGACGGGAACAAAGCTTGAGCCAGTTCCTCACTCCACGGTCGAATCGCCAGAACCACCCCTGGGTCGATATCCCGGAGCACACTGCGGATGGCCGCGCCAAGTTGCTGCGGGTCGCGCCTTGATTGCACCACCAGCCATATCCAACTAGCCGGCGATTGCAGGATGGGGAAGAACATCGCGGGCTGCTGTTCTTCGGTGAGGTTCACGTATTTTCCGTCTTCGACCAGACCCACCACTTCGACACGCGCTCCATCCCGTAGCTTGAAGTGCCGGCCGACAGCGTCCGGTACGGAGCCCAGTATCTTACGTGCGAACTCCCGGTTCACCACTGCTACGCGGGGGGCGTTTGTGTCGTCATGCCATGTGAAGCCTCTGCCCGCCAATAACGATGTCCCGGAAGCGCGGAAGTAGTCTGGAGATATGTTGTACATGCAAGAGTCGGCCGCGGCGTTCGATGGGCTCAGGTTCTCGGTTGCGTCGGTATAGACAAGCGATCGCCAGCTAGCGGGGAGTTCCAACGGCGGATAATTCACCGATCCTACGGAATCTACCCCTGGAATCGCTTGTACGGCGTCGATCATGCGCCGTTGCATTGCGGGTATTCTTTCGCCACTGTAGCCTGCCGCCCTCAAATCGGTATCGACCAGCATCGTGTTTCGTGGCTCAAAACCGAAGTTGCTGTGCAGGGTGTGCATAAGCCCCCGCAGAGCAACCATCGATGAAGTGACCAGCACCACACAGATCGCAATCTGGACGACAAGCAATACGTCTCGCACCGTAATTCGGCGCCCGAACGCGCCGGTCGATCCCGCTTTGACGATCTCGTACGGATTGGCCCGGAGAATCTGGCGCACGGGAACAATTCCGGAAAGAACTCCGCTGACCAACGCCAGGACTAAAGCCAGCAAATAAACCTTGGCGTCCGGACTTAACGGCACATGCAGGGGAAGTTGCGGAAATGGCCTCCACTCGCTCAACTGGCGCAAAAGCAGAATGCTTCCCATAAGTCCCGCAACGCCTCCGGCGATCGAAAGCAGCACCGACTCGGTGAGCATCTGGCGCAAAATGCGACGGCGGCTTGCACCAAGAGCCAGGCGCAAGGCCACTTCGCGAGAACGGTCGGCGGCCCGCGCGGCAAAAAGGCTGCCCAGGTTGGCACAGGCCGCCAACAGAATCAAGACCGAAAGCAGCATCAATCCGGCGAGAAACCCCCGCATCGGCCGACCGAGATAGTCGCCATGGAGACCAGGCCGCCCGAGCGTATAAGGCTCCTTACCTTCTTCTTTGGGATAGCTTTTTCTCAGATCCAAATCCACGGAGTTCAGATCGGCGGCAGCCTGCTGCGGATTAACTCCAGGCTTCAAACGTCCGACCAGCTCATACATCCAATGGTTCCCGCGCGCATCCAACACCTCCTCGCCGGATAACTGCTCATGGTTCACGATGGGCACGAAGATATCCGAAGTGAAAAACAAGACGGTCCCCTGGAATCCTGGAGGCGTCACGCCGAGAATGGTCATTGGATGTCTGTTGATTCGAACAACGCGGCCCACCACGCCGGGATCATCCTGAAAATGGCTGTGCCAATATGCGTAGGAGAGCACGACAAAAGGCGCGCTGTTTGGGCCGCGCTCGTCGGACGCGTGGAAGAAACGGCCAAGATAGGGGTGAACTTGCAAAAGGTCGAAGTAGTTTCCGCTGGTTTCGTACGCCCAGACTTTGGACGGATCTTTGCCCGTATCCAGCCCTGCCTGAGAGATGGCCCAGGCAGCGACATCGTCGAAGATGCGATTGCGCCGTCGAAGATCGAGATAATCGGGATAGGAGTGCCACCCGCCGTCGCTCCCGTGCTGGATGACGAAAAGGCTCTCTGCCTGAGGCACATTCAGCGGGCGCAGAATGAGCGCATTCAATACACCAAAGACAAGGGCATTAGCTCCAATAGCCAATGCCAGCGTAACCAACGCGACGAAGGTGAAGCCGGGTGACTTGCGCAGTTGGCGTAGGGCGAATCGCAGGTCCTGCAGCAGGGTGATCATGTCGGGCTCCGGGTTACGCCAGATCTGCATGGAAAGAAAAGCAATTCGGGAGCCAAAGTGTTCTTTAACGAAACTTCATAAGAACAAATTAGCTTACGGGATTTCGAAGGCGCATAGGGGCCGGATTGGGTGTCCGATTTCGCCTGAGGGCGTCCGTGAATGAACAGGGGCGGCGGCGAAAGCGGGGCTTCCGTTCTCAGTTGGCGTGAACAGACCAACCTATTCATTGAGTGACTTGGCGATTTTGCGCTCATTGAGAATGCGAATCCTTGGCCGCCGAGTTGCCAACCAGTCGGGGTTAATGACTGGGAAGCGCGTTTCGCATTCTCACCAGTACCGCAACTGCTTACAGGGCGGAGCTAAACGGCACGAGGGGATCATTCTCTTCATCACCGTCGTCACGATGAGATTTGGATCCAAGCCCAAGCTCGCCACTCATGCAGCCCCTATCCCATGCCACCACCACGATCGCCCTCGCCTTGATGGCCTTCGGCCTTCTCATACTTGTCGCGGCGACTAGATGGGTTGGCCGCACCGGACCCTATACCGGAATCGCGAGATCGGACGGGATGAGATCCAGATCGAGCGTCTCGCGAATGAAAGCGCGCAGCGATGCGAACGAATGCCTACGTATGAATCGGTTTGCCGGTGGCAAGCTCATGCGCGGCATGCACCGCCAGCCGAACTTGTTCCTCGGTGCCGAGCAGGATGATGTCGGAACTTAGAATTGCATAGCGGTTGCGTTGTTGCACGAAGGTAGGCATAGAGGACAGAAACAAAGAGCACGGCGGCTATCGGGCGTAGATCGGCGGCGCGTAGAGAAGGAGCCCCGGCGGCACGAAGTCCATACGGCCCGAAAGACCGACTGTGAAGCGAGACACGTAAATGAAAACGGGAATAGCTTATCGACTGCATATTGATACTCCCAAATAGCTTTTGGATACTCCTGATGACTCCGAGCGGAGAGAACAGGTTCATGATTGTCCTAAGGAGCTTCTAATGAGGTTGCTGATCAGATTGACAGATGCTACCGACCAATTCTTGCCAACTGGCTTCTTTGCGTCTGAACCAATTCGGAAGGACCTTTAACGCTGTGCGCCGATTCTCGAAGCGAGCATTTAAAGGCTAAACCGCGGTACCTCCGGCAAGTCCGGAGCCAGGAGATATATGCCAAACCCTACAGAACAGATCGCTAGCAAGACAACTCATGCTGTCCAGAAAGACCTTGCGTCTGACCTGAGCAGACCATTCGACTACATTGTTTGCGGCAGTGGCAGTTCAGGTTCTGTCGTCGCTGGAAGACTTTCCGAGAATCCAAATGTCCGAGTGCTTCTCCTCGAGGCAGGTGGCAGCGACGAGACAGACTTGGTGATGGATACCGACCGCTGGCCTATGAACCTCGGGGGGACTCTTGATTGGAGTTTCTTCACCGAGCCAGACTCGAACTTGAACGGGCGTTCGATTCTCTATTCAATGGGCAAGGTGCTGGGAGGAGGCTCCAGCATTAATGTCGGAACCTGGTCCCGAGGACACAAGGCCGATTGGGATATGTATGCAGCCGAAGCCGGTGATCAAGGTTGGGGATATGACGCGATTCTTAAACTCTACCGCAGCCGAGTGGAAGACTGGACCGGTGCTCCTGATCCCGATTTCTATGGCGTGGGCGGAGCGATGCATGTGCAGCCGGCTGAACACCCGGATGGTTTTTCTCTGGCAATGCTGGACGCAGCAGACTCATCCGGACTGAAGCGCTTTCGAAACTCCGGCGGTCAGATGATGAAGGAAGACGGCGGTTGCGCCATCGTCGACAACATCATTCACGACGGAAAGCGGCAGTCTGCGTACCGTTCCTACGTTACTCCTCGACTTCAGCAGTCGAATCTTACCGTGCTGACGGGCGCTCTCACGTCCCGCATTCTCTTTGAGGGTAATCGCGCGACCGGGATCGAGTTCGAATACGAGGGCCAACTTCGCCAAGCTAACGCAGCGCTTGAGATCATCCTTTCCCAGGGCGCCATTCAGACGCCGAAGCTGCTGATGCAGTCAGGTATCGGTGATGAGCGTGAGCTTGGAAAGTTCGGTATTCCCGTGCGTCAACATCTGCCCGGCGTTGGACGCAATCTGCATGACCACGTTGCGCTTGGTTTGGTATGGGAAGCGACTGACGCTCCCCTTCCACAAATCGCGAGGAGCTCATCCGTAGCGTTCTGGAAGACGGATGCCGCACTGGATGCACCTAATTTCTACACCTATGGAATTGGCATCCCGTTCCTCACTCCCGAAAATGCAGCAAAGTACCCGCCCCCCGTAGCAGCCTGGACGCTGTTTATGGGAATGCGACCTGCCAGCAGGGGTTCGATTCACCTGACCGGGGCAAGAGCTTCTGACCCCCTGCAAGTGAAGGCGAACTACCTGGCTGAGCCGAGCGACCTCAGAGATCTGAAGCTGGGTGTTCAACGCGCACGAGAGATTGGCAATGCCGAAGCTCTTCGTCGCTACACCAAAGGCGAGCATGCTCCCGCAAACCTAACCGGCGCTGCGCTCGAGGACTATATCCGAAACGGTCTCGTCACCTTCTGGCATCAATCAGGAACGGCGAAGATGGGCCGCGATTCAATCTCCGTAGTGGATAGCAAGCTCAAGGTCTATGGCTTCGAGGGCCTTCGGGTAGCCGATGCCTCCATATTGCCTCGTGTGACAACGGGAAACACAATGGCCCCTTGCATCATCGTCGGAGAGCGAGCCGCCGAACTGTTGCGGAAAGAACATTCGTCATAGGTTGAACTTGCTGAAAGGACATGACAGTCAAACCAATAGGAAATGTTCCCCAGAGGATTTTAATGGCTTCCCAACCTGAATTTGTACTCGTTGGTGTGCTGATGAAACAACATCTGTCCAGCGCCCAGACGAACGACTCTTTTTCGCTGTTTGAGAACCACAGCAGCGGCCCTTCCAAAACACCAATACACGTTCATGCAAAGGACGATGAAACGCTTTTCATGATGCAAGGAGAGATGCGGGCGATCATAGCCGGTAAGGAGCAAACGATCAGGGCTGGAGAGTCTATTTTCCTTCCGCGAGGGATTCCACATCAACTCATGAACGAGAGTGGCTTGCCCGCGCACTATCTTCTTCTGTGCACTCCGGGAGGATTTGAAGACTTTCTTGTAGACTGTGGTCACGCCCTTACGGAAGGCGAGATTCCCGGGCCACCTTCGGCCGCGGACATCGATCGACTCAAGGCTGCGGCACCGCAATATGGCATCACTCTGTTCCCCGACTGGGCGGCAGCAAGGGATCACGAGGAAGTCTAACGCCGTCCTACCTCTCCTGTTTGTTGCGATGCCAGCCAAGTCATAGGAGGTACCCCCACATGGTGTGAAAAGGATTTGATCAGAGCGCCTGCACTGGCATACCCGACCGATGGAGCAATCATCTTCAGCGGCTCGCCCCTCTTCAGCAGTGATTGAGCGACGCCAATTCGCCATAGCGCCAGATACTCAAATGGTGTTTGCCCCATGACTGCAAGAAAGTGTGCCGCAAAACGCGCGCGTGACATTCCTGCGATGCGGCCCAGTTCTTCCAGTGTCCACGCATGCTCGGGCTCCTGATGAATAACCGCAACTGCCTTTGAGAGGTGGGTGTCTGAGAGCGCAGTCAGTATCCCACCCTCCATTAGCCTGGATTCCAACGCCGACCGCAACAGCAGCACAAGGAAGTACTCAGCCAATCGGTCCATAGCCGCCTGCCTGCCATCTTTGTGAGCAAACGCCTCCGCAAACAACAGTGTTACCGTAGGACCAAGCTCCGGAATAGAAGCCAGCGGAACAACCAGCAAATTTGGAAGCGCTGTAGCCAGCGGGTTAAGCATTCCCGCGCCAAACTCTACATGCGCGCACACGATATCAGCGCCGTCGGTTTGAAACGTATGTTCTTCGGGCCTCGAATAAAGCAGCACCGTCGGCTCGCGAAGCACAGTTGGCGCGCCGCGTTTATTCAAGATATTCAATACACCGCTGCGTAAAACATGCAGATGTCCAGCCGTCCTGGTTGCATGGTCTGACGTCGTCCCACAAATATGGCCGGCAAGAAAAACCCTTGCCGTCAGTGAGAAGCGCGAAAGAAAAGGGGAAAGCTTATCCATATCGACCTCATATCGATACTCCGAGACAGCTTTCGGATACTCTGAGTGAATTCAAGTATAAAGAACGCGTTCATGCTTGTCCCAAGGAGGTGCCATGAAGAAGGTTGCCGATGAGATTCCCGCCTACAGCTACGGAACGCCTGCTGTAGGAACCTCTCCTGTTTCACTTGATGAGTTGAACGCCTTAAAGGTGTCCGTAGGTTTTACTGTCGAGGATGAGTGCTACCTTCGCATGGCCGGGGAGGTACTGGACGGACAGACCAAACAAATCGTCGCCCATTGGCGGAGCGGCATTATCGCGAGCATCCCAAATCTCGCGAGACATTCACGTACGCCGGAAGGGGCACCAAACCCCGAGTATCTCGCTAAAAGCAATCTTCGCTTCGAGCAGTGGATCCTCGACACCTGCCTCCGTCCCTACGACCAGGATTGGCTCAACTATCAACACGAAATCGCGCTCAGACATACAAGCATCAAGAAGAACCAGGCCGATGGCGTCCAATCAACTGCGTATATCCCGTTCCGGGATGTCGTGGCATTTGCCGCGGTGCTCAACGACACCATCAGGACCTATCTCACCGCCAAGGGGCACAGCGATCGCGACATAGCAGGAATGCACCTCGCCTGGACACGATCGCTTCAGATGCAGATTGTGCTTTGGACCAAGACCTACATGGACCTCGCCAAAACGAGCAATGAATGGTAACTACAGGAGAAAATATGGCAGCTGCGGCCCCTCAATCGATTACCCCGGAAGAGTATGACCTCGTAATTATAGGCAGTGGCGAAGGATCGAAATACCTTGCGTGGACGCTCGCCAAACAAGGGCAGCGCGTCGCCATGATCGAGCGCAAATGGATTGGCGGCTCATGCCCCAACATCGCTTGCCTTCCGAGCAAGAACATCATCCATAGTGCCAAGGTCGCCTCTTACTTTGCACGCGCCGCCGAGTTCGGCATCGAGAGCCAGGGCCACACCATCGACATGGCGACCGTTACAGGCCGCAAACGCAAAATGGTCAAAGAACTCGTCGACATTCACGTTCGCAACTACGAAACCACCGGCGTCGAGCTGATTCTCGGTCAAGGCCACTTCATCGGCCCAGGACTGCTGGAGGTATACATGGCGGACGGCAGCAAACGCCAAGTGCGCGGCGAGAAGGTGGTCATCGGCACCGGCACCCGGGCATCGGTGGACAAGATTCCAGGTCTGGCCGTGGCCAACCCGCTCACGCACATTGAAGCGCTTGAGTTAGAGACGTTGCCCGTACATCTCATCGTCCTGGGCGGCGGCTACATCGGTCTCGAGTTCGCACAGGCCATGCGGAGGCTTGGCAGCAGAGTTTCCATCCTTGAACGAAACGCAAATCTTTTGCATCGAGAAGACCCCGATGTGAGTGCCGGAATTGAAACTCTTTTTCACGACGAAGGCATCGACCTGGTCTTGAACGCTACCGTTGAAGAAGCCTCCGGTGTATCGGGAGACTCCGTCATCATCACCTACAAACAGAATGGACAGAATAAGACCATCGAAGGCACACACATCCTCGTCGCGACAGGGCGAACACCGAACACCGAAGGCATGGGTCTCGAGCTCGCCGGAGTTGAGCTCACCGCCAGCGGTCACATCAAGGTAAACGAAAAGCTCGAAACCACAGCGCCCGGGGTCTGGGCAAACGGCGAAGTAGCCGGCCAGCCGCAGTTCACCCACATCGCCTTCGACGACTTCCGTATTCTCCGTGATAACTTCGCTGGCGGCAACCGCGTTACCACTGGGAGGCAGGTACCATACGCCTTATTCACCGATCCAGAGGTCGCACATATCGGTCTAAGCGAGACAGAAGCCAGGAAAAAGAACATCCCCTATCGTCTCTTCAAAATTCCTATGGCCGCAGACCTCCGAACGCGTACGCTGTCGGAAACGAGGGGCTTCATGAAGGCCCTGGTAGGCGAAGACGATAGCATACTGGGCTTCACAGTCTTCGGTGTCGACGGTGGAGAGATTATGTCCGCCGTTCAGATCGCAATGCTCGGCCGTCTACCGTACACCGCCTTGCGTGAAGCCATCCTTACCCACCCGACGTTGATGGAGGGCCTCATCGTGTTGTTCTCGTCTGTGCCGACTTCCATGATAGAAAAATAGCTTGTTAGCTTCACTCGTCATCACTGACGAGAGTTGCGCACGATGGAGAGGGAATACCGTTGTGAAAAGAATTGGAGCCAACAGACGCCAGTTTCTCGGCGCAGCGACGATGCTCGCTGCTTCGGCGCTCGCGCCTCGGGTGCTTAGCGCGCAGAATCGATCGGTGATCAAGGCAGTGGCATTCGATGCCTTCGCGATCTTTGATTCCCGGCCTGTCTTCGATCTGGCAGAAGAGTTATTCCCGGGGCATGGCGCGCAATTAAGCAACGAATGGCGCACGCGACAGTTTGAGTACACATGGCTCCGCAACTCGATGCACAAATACGCGGACTTCTGGAACGTGACTCAGGACGCCCTGAACTATGCAGCGAAGCAGAGCAAGGTCAGTCTTGGGCCGGAACAGAATAAGCAGTTGATGTCGGCATTTCTACAGTTGAAGCCGTGGCCCGATGTGGCTGCCGTGCTTCAGACGCTTCAGAAACGCGGCATTCGCATGGCACTTCTATCGAATATGACAGACACGATGATGAAAGCTTGCGTTGAAGGTTCCAATCTTGGAACAATGTTTGAGTTTCAACTCAGCACCGATCGCGTCAAAATATTTAAGCCCGACCCCGTCACGTATAACCTGGCGCTCGAAGCTTTCCACCTGCAGAAGCATCAGATAGCTTTTGTTGCATTCGGCGGCTGGGACGCCGTAGGCGCTCAGATATTCGGTTATTCAACCTATTGGGTGAACAGACTCAATGTGCCATCGGAAGAACTCGATGTATCCGCCGATGCAACCAGTCACGATCTGTCATCGCTGCCGAGTTTTCTGGATTCATTGCAAAAAGCGTAGCCGCTGCCTGTGAGGTCGCAGCTAAAGACAGCAGAAGGAAGGTAGTCTTGAGCCTTGATCGGCGCAGTTTTCTCGCGTCATCTGCATTGGCAGGTCTCGACGCTTTTCATCGCAGGTTGGATCTCTTCGACCTCGAGGAGCAGGCCAGTACTTCAAAGGAGCAGTCCATGTCTGACATTCCAAACATCCCACTCACGTCCCACCATCACGTTGAAGCCGATGGAGTCAGTATCTTCTATCGCGAAGCCGGTCCCGTGGGTGCGCCGGTCATACTCTTGCTCCACGGATTTCCAACTTCCTCGTTCCAGTACCGTGAACTCATCCCACGCCTCGCCGATCGCTATCACGTAATTGCTCCCGACCTGCCGGGCTTTGGTTTCACAGAAGTTCCAGCAGGACGCAACTACAAGTACACATTCGACAGTCTCGCGAAGACGATCTTCGCCTTCACCAATGCTCTCAAACTCACCCGCTATGCCATGTATGTCTTCGACTACGGCGCACCAGCCGGCTTCCGCCTCGCCCTGATGGCACCCGAACGCGTGACCGCTATCGTCTCGCAAAACGGAAACGCCTATGAAGAAGGGTTTAGGCGATGCCTGGCAACCGCTGCAACGCTATTGGCGCGAACCGACGCTCGTGCATCGCAACGCCATACGAGCTGGTTTGAACCTCGAAGGTCTGCGCCATGAATACTCCGTTGGCATTCCTGACCCGAGACTAATCAGGGCGGAAGGATACACTCTCGACGCAGCGCTGTTAGCACGTCCCGGGAATGTCGACCTACAGCTCGACCTCTTTCTGGACTATGCCGATAACGTCAAGCTATACCCAGATTTCCAGGAATACTTTCGGACTAGGAAGGCTCCGACTCTGGCTGTATGGGGCAAGTTCGATCCATACTTCATTCCTGCTGGAGGGGAAGCGTTCAAACGCGATAATCCCAATACTATTGTGCAGCTTCTCCCCACTGGCGACTTCACCCTCGAAACCCACCTCCCGGAAGTGGTGGTGAGTATGCGTGATTTCCTGGAGCTAACGAAGATTCGGTGATGTCGAAGCGACTGAGATACCATAGCTGCGAGGCACTCTTTGCTGCCCCGCCCAGGTCGGTTCAATTCTTTGCAGTGATCGCCGCGGCCTATTTTCAAGGCCCCCCTTTTCAGCTTCACAGACATTGCCAAGATCGATCCCCAGCGTCATCTCGATCTAGGCCTGCCCGTGTAGGCCAATGCGCTCATCGGCAAACTCAAACCACTCGCCGCGCGGCTCTAAAACGAAGTTCTTCCGCATTCAGTTCTCCAATCTCCATGTCTCGAAAGAGACTCTGTAGAAGTCTGGTGTGACCAACTCAAAAGCCAACTCTTCAAAGCGAAATACTTCGCTAATGAATATCCGAGTTTTATGCCAGCTTATGTCGCCGCTGTTGTTCACCCTTCGGAGAAGAACACCCTTCGGGTACGTGTACTCCGGCAGCTTGCGTGGCATTCTAACGGAGCTGGGAATGTAAATACTTGCTGGAACCTGGTTGTTCAAACCCTCATGTGGGCGCTCATTATTGAAGACGTAGCGAAAGTTATCGAAGCGGCTCTGCTGTTCACGCCTCGAGCGGTGCGTCATATTTCTGAAGCGTCTTCAACGATTCTCCCGCTCGGCCTCTAACCTTTCGGGTAGACAGGACTAATTCAAGTTAGCCGAACTAACGGAGCTTGCGTTTCATCTTCGGTGCCGGGCATAGAGCTTGGAGGACTCCTTCGGAATAGGAAGGCCAGTCATCAGGTAGCACTGCTGGGGCCTCGTGCGCCAACTGCAGAAGCCCACGATATGCTGAGTATGCGAGCACAGCCTTCGCTTTGGCCTGCGATACTGACAACCCGAGTTCACGGTAACAGGTTTCGAGAAACCCGATTCGTGCAGAAGCCACACGGTTTAGTACTCGCCTCACAATCGGATCTTCTGCGGCCTCGGCAAGCGCTGCATACAGCGAGCGAGATCTTGGCGGCTGGCTGGCAGCGTCCAACATGAGAATGAGCCGCTGACGAGCGTCGCTAACTGCCGATAGTCCTGCAATGGCCTCCGTCGTGGCGCGATGCTCCCAGCGTCTGAGCGCTTCAGCTAAGAGCTCCGAACGGCCTTTGAAGTGCCAATAGAAGCTGCCCTTGGTGACGCCTAGACGAGCAGCGAGCGCTTCGACTGTAAGTGCCCGGAGACCAGCTTCTGAGATGAGTTGAAGCGCACCTTCGATCCAATCGGAAGAAGTTAGAGTAGGCTCGTCGAGTCGCTTCGCACCGGTACCTTTGCGCATGGTGACATTTTCCCATACGCAGGAGTATTGACAGCCGCTGTTTCCATACCATACAGTATGGAGCCATGATAGAACTCTTGCCAGACATCGTAAATCTGCAGGAGCAACTCGACGCTGCGGAGCGTGACGCACGGTTGCTCGTACAAAATCTTGACGACGAGCGAGGCTGCTGGCGTGCCAAAGCCGATTCATGGAGCGTGGCGCAATGCTTCGACCACTTGGCTGCAGCGAATGAGGTCTACCTAAGTGCAATGAAGGGACCCGCGATCCGCGCTCGCGCAGCAGGCCAGATGAGGCGGCGCCCGGCGCTTCCCGGATTCGTGGGCCAATGGTTTGTGAAAAAGATGGAGCCACCTCTCAAGGAGTCCTTCAAGACGAAAGCGCCAAGGAAGATCAAGCCGGACTCTTCGCCTTTACTCTCTGATGCCTTCGACCGCTTCCTGAGATCACAGGACGAGGTAAGAGACTACATCCGTACTAACGCCGATCTAGACCTGGCAGTAATTCGATTCCCGAATCCTTTGGTGTCCGGCATCCGGTTTAGTATCGCCACAGGACTTCACGTTATCAGCGCTCACGAAAGGCGGCATTTGCGGCAGGCTTGGGGCGTCCGTCATGGCGCAGAGGCACGCTAAGATAGCGATGTTTATGCAGCGCGAGCCACAGGTGTTCTCGAAGGGTCGACGAGATGGCCACCATCAAGTTGCATCAAGTGCACCGCAGGCGGCGAGGGGGCGCTCAGCAGTACTCACCTATAGCATTTATCTTCGCGGCGGTACATCTATTTCAATGCGAGGGGATGTTCCGATTCGACTCCACTGAAGGTGCTGACCGGGAACCGGCAGCCAGTGTGTGTTTGAAGATGTTCGATGTGGGCTCTGGCTCCGGCGTTGGATTCTTTGAGCGCCTGGACGGGGCCGTGGCAATATTTGCAGCGCATGATTTCATCGCGTTCTTTAATCGCTTCGTAGAGGTTGCATGGGAGCCAGCGTCCACGCACCTTCACCTCGCACTCAGTCATCACAGGCGATTTCTTCTTAGTAGTCACTAAGCGCTTAGACGCCTTCAAATGAGTTGTACGCGTATTCTTTTCCTGCTTTTTGAATCTAGTGGTCTCTGTGATCGCGCCTTGAGCATGCTCGGGCCGCCGTGGATCGGGTAGACCAAAATTTTGCTTGTGTTTTCGACAAAACCGATCGTTCCGCCCTCAGTCGTGCCAACAGGCTGAGTCACTCATCGAGAAATGTCGGTACCGCTTTCTTGCGTAATTAGCGAATATTGTTACCAGTCTCGGCTCATTTAGGACTACCGTAACTCGGGAACAACTAAGCGCATACTGCCCATGCACCATC
This sequence comes from Tunturiibacter psychrotolerans, assembly GCF_051013365.1. Taxonomy (GTDB): domain Bacteria; phylum Acidobacteriota; class Terriglobia; order Terriglobales; family Acidobacteriaceae; genus Edaphobacter; species Edaphobacter psychrotolerans_A. Next base: position 4,944,276 of record NZ_CP132941.1, read on the forward strand.
TACCGATCCAATCGCAGGTACCTTACTCGTTCCAACACAGCGTTTCACAGTCAATAAACGCGCCTATTAAAGGTCATCTGTGGGAACATCCAATATACGCGACGAGCCATTGACCGATCGTCATTTGGTCAGGAGGTTAGCGAATTCCTACCTGTCCTCGCACGCTGCCAAGTAATTTGCTGGAATCGTAACCAACCCCAGCCTTGAAAACTGTTTCCACGTTCTCAATTTCATCGATTTGTCTCGATGGATCACCCTTTATCAAAACCAGATCTGCCCGCTTGCCAGGCGCAATAACCCCGATCTCATCTTGCTGGTTCAGGTAAACGGCACCATTTTCAGTGGCAATGTGAATAGCCTCTGAGGGTGTAAAGCCAGCCTCGACGAGCAGTTCAATTTCGCGTTGGTCACCGAATCCAGGCAAGACGCCGCCGTTGCCCGTAGGATCAGGGCCAGCCAGTAATAAGCCACCGCGTCTCACGAATTCGATCTCGAATTCCATTTCCTTACGCAGTAGCGCCGACATCGGTGCATCCATGGCAACGCGTGCACGAGTTGTCAGGTAACTCTGAGCTGATTCCGGAGACATTGCGTCCAAGGTGCGCGCTTGGAGCTTTGGCCGTCCTGGTGCGCCGGATTCGAATACCGGCAGTGTCGAAGTCACTGCGACATGGTGAGATATGAGGTTTCGGATGAGGTCCTGTACCTGAGGTCCCTTCACATCTTGCTTTACCCAGCTGTCGGCGCCCGGAGTGCAAACATTTGGCTTTTTATCCTGAACAAATTCGGAGTCTGAGAATACGGGTCCATGCTCTAAGTTATCGATTCCCAAACCTATCGCTTCAGGCCATGTCACGGAGCATAGGTGGCCTGTCACTTTCATCTTGTGTGCATGTGCCTCCTTGATGGCCACACCCAGTTCGTCCTGCGTGATGTTCATATAGGCTTTAAAAGAGGTCATACCTTCCGCTACCCAATAGGCGACCATGCGTTTCGCATCTTCGGTGCCGGTGAGTTCGTGCATCTGCGCAAACCTGGCCGGAGCACCTTCGAGATATGGCGCCGTCGCATCGATGTTTGGGCCCGGCATCAGGTTCGCATCGATCCGGCTCTTGACCTTCAGATCCGTATAAGGCTCAACACTTCCCGTCGTCCGGATCGTGGTCACGCCAGCCGCCAAATAGAGTCTGGGAGCCGTATAGGGATATCGGCGAGGAACAGACCGGGCTCGCCCACCTTCCCGCCGCTGACTTGAATCGAGTAGGAATCGGTGTAATAGAGATGATCGTGCATTCCAACAATGCCCGGGATCAAGGTGTAACCTGCTCGATCGAGACGCTGCGCATCTTGGGGGATCTCAATCGACGCGGCGGACCCTACCAATTGAACTTTGCCGTTCGAAATCACGACCGTTTGATCTTCCTTTGCCGACGCACCTGTCCCATCAATTACTCGAACGTGGATGAGAGCAAATGATGGCGCGTCTACACTGATTAAGGCTGTAACGTCACTTGACCGTTGGATCTGCGCAATCCCGGTTGCAGAGATTACCAGAGACAGAAATATAAAAGAGAGACGCACTTATATCGACCTCAATGGCGTAGCCGTCTACGAATTCAAGCGTGACAAATTTTACCGTACCCCTTCCCATCATTAGCGGGAAATCTGAAAAGGAAGCCTATCCCGAGCGAGAGATCGACTAGCCGACGACGGGGCTACCAGGTATTATGACCTCGCCCGTGACGGGAGAGACCGATATCTGACAGGGCACCAGCGACCATTAGCGCATCTTTCTAGGCAGTCATAATCTTGTCAGGCGTAATTGGATACTCCCTAATTCTTTTGCCCGTCGCGTTGTAAATGGCATTCGCAATTGCAGCGGCAGCCCCTGTGATTCCGATCTCCCCAATGCCGCGTGAACCGATCGGATTGAACTTCATATCCGGAATGTTCAACACCGTCACATCCAGTCTTCCTATATCAGCGTTGACTGGAACGTGATACTCGGCTAGCGATTCGTTCACAACACGCCCATAGACCGGGTCAATGTGGGCCTCCTCGTGCAGCGCAAAGGATACGCCCCAGGTAATTCCACCCATGAGTTGATTCAGACCTGTCTTGTCGTTCAGTAGCGTCCCAATGTCATACGTTGCGACAACTCGCCGAACTTTGACCATATGGGTGTCCCTATCGACCGCGACTTCGGCGAAGACCGCGCCCCATGAATTTGAGGTCATGGCATCTCTTGACTCTGACGGCTCGGCAGATCCCGTCGCTTCAACGGGCTTCCCTCCGTTTCGCGCAATCAAGTCCGTGAGGCTATCTGTCTGCGAAGGGTTGTTCTTGTTGGTAAGTTTTCCGTCTTTCGCTTCGATGTCCAGCGTCCTTAGTCCATGCAGCGGAGACCCAGCGTCGGAAATGGCCAAGTCTGCCAACTTCAACTTCAGCTGAGTCGTTGCGTCCTGAATCGCTGGGAGCACCGAAGCTGAAGATTGCGACCCACCGGAGACGGGTGCCTTCGGAAGCCTAGAGTCACCAAGTTTCACCTCGACCAATTTTGGGTCGATTCCGAGCCCAGCCGCAGCCTGTTGTGCCATGATGGTGTAGGTGCCGGTGCCCAAGTCTTGGGTTCCCGATCCGACAAACATTCTTCCGCCTGAGAGCATGCGAACGACGGCTTGCGCAGCACTGCGATTCGCCGGATAGGTCGCTGTCGCCATACCGTAACCAATCAGTGCGTTGCCTTCGGTCTTGGCACCCGGTGTTGCGCTTCTCTTCGACCATCCGAACCGTTCCGACGCTTGCGTGTAACACTCGCGCAGATGTTTACTTGACCACGGCCGATCGTGGCTCGGATCTTTGTCTGCGTAGTTCACCAGCCGCAGCTGCATCGGATCCATCTTCAGCTTCTCTGCCAGCTCATCCATCGCGATCTCAAGGACAGCCGTTCCAGGCGCCTCTCCCGGAGCACGCATGAAGGTCGAGACACCGAGATTCACTTCTACCACCTTCGCGGTTACCGAATTGGCTTCGCTCGTGTAGAGATTCTTCGTCGGCCCTTCCGAGTGTTCGACAAAATCCTCCATCACTGACGCATTCATCACAACATCCTGCTGCATCGCCAACAGCTTTCCATCTGCGCTCGCACCGAGCTTGATCTTGTTTACTGTGGAGGGCCGTCCACCCACCGGTCCAAACATCTGCTCGCGCTCAAGCACGAGCTTCACTGGCTTCCCTGTTACCTTCGCCGCAATGGCGCAGAGCGGAACGTGTGACCACATCGAGCCCTTCGATCCAAACCCACCACCGACGACCGGGTTCACCACGCGCACGTAATCAAATGGAACGTTCAAAGTCTTTGCTAGTGACATGCGAACGCCCGAGATGTACTGTGTCGCGTCATAGATGTTGAGCTTCTCGCCTTCCCACCACGCGATCGTGGCATGGGGTTCCATCGGATTGTGGTGCTGAATCGGCGTGATGTAAGTGTTTTCAACGATGGCTGAGGATTTGGAGAACGCTGCCTGCAAGTCGCCACGATGATTCCCGGCAGGCTCCTTGCCGGGATTCTTTGGCCATCTTGCTTCGCCTAGGTTTTGCATGAAGCTCACCTGAGCAGCCTTTGGTGAATACTTGAACTTCAGCATCGCTGCTCCCGCCTTTGCTTCGTTCAGCGATCGCGCGACAACCACGGCCACTGGCTGGCCGTTGTAGTACACATCGGCGTCCTGCAACAGACTCAGATTCCGTCGTGCAGGTGGCTGCGGCGGTCCTGGATTCAGCTTCGGAGCGTTAAATGGTGTCAGAATCGCAATCACTCCCGGAGCCCGATCTGCAGCAGTACGTTCAATTGATACGACGGTTCCACTCGGAATTGTCGACTGAACGATATATGCGTACGCAAGATCAGATCTCGAAAATGGCTCTGAAAACTCGGCCGCATACTTCGCTTTTCCGGTGACCTTGGCGATCCCCTCATAACGGTGGTCGAGCTGCTTGGCCGGTTTTGGTGCCGCTTCCATATCTTGCATCATGCTTGTACTCCCTCGGTGGTGCCCTGAGAGGCAAGTGTCAGTGCTCGCACCACACCTTGCTTCGCCAGTTCGATCTTGAAGGCATTGTGCTCGTAACCTTTGGCTCCCTGCAGCAAAATCTCCGCGGCCTGCCTGAAGGACTCTGCTCCTGCAGCTTTGGCCATTAGCCACTTCTCCGCCTCGACTTTTCGCCAAGGCTTCAACGCAACTCCGCCGAGCGCTAACCCTGCGGACCGAACGTGATCGCCTTCCATCTCCAGTCCCGCGGCAACAGAGATCAGAGCGAAGGCATAACTATTTCGGTCGCGAGCCTTCAAGTAATAGGCATTCTTCGCGAACTTGGGTGGCGGCAGTGTCACACTCACAATCAGCTCGTCTGCGTGTAGCGCCGTTTCGATCCAGGGAGTCGCTCCCGGCAATTTGTGAAACTCAGCAAATGGGATCGTGCGTCTGCCCTTTGGCCCCTCCACCTGAACCTTCGCATCGAGCGCGGCCATCGCGACGCACATGTCGGAAGGATGGGTTGCGATGCAACTCTCTCCGCTGATTGAGCCTTTATCGGTTTGTCCGAGAATCGCGTGAATGCGGTTGTAACCCTTGATCGCTGCACATCCGGATCCCGGCGTACGCTTGTTGCAAGCCGGGAAGCTGACGTCGGTGAAGTAATAGCAGCGAGTCCGCTGCAGCAAGTTCCCTCCTGTTGTTGCCATATTACGCAGCTGAGGAGAAGCACCGCTCAACAACGCTTGCGAGAGCAATGGGTACTGATTCTTGATCAACGTATGGTCCGCCAGATCGGAGTTCCTCACTAGCGCACCGATAGACACCCCACCATCTGCACTTTGGGTGACCTGCGCCAGGTCGAGATGGTTGATATCGATGAGAATCGTCGGCGACTCAACCCCATACTTCATCAGATCAACCAAGTTCGTTCCGCCAGCCAGAAACTTCGCCCCGTGCGCAGAGCCTGAACGAATCGCTCCACCGGGTGCTGCTGCTCTCTCGTAGTTGAAGGAGTTCATGCAGACACCCCTCTCGACGCGGCGCGAACTGCAGCTACGATGTTTGGGTAGGCGCCGCACCGGCAGATATTGCCGCTCATTCGCTCCCGAATCTCATCGTCCGTCATCTCTGGATGATCGGTCTTGCCCGTATGTAGACTTACGATCGACAGCGCACCCCGCCTCTGCTCTTCAACTGCGGCTACCGCCGAGCAGATCTGCCCCGGTGTGCAGTAGCCGCATTGGTAGCCGTCATGCTCCAGGAAAGCGACCTGCATCGGGTGCAACTCGCTGACATCCTTTGGATCGGCGGTTTTCGCCAGTCCCTCGATAGTGGTTATTTCGGCACCCTGAGCGGCAAATGCTAGCGTCAGGCATGAGTTTACGCGGCGTTGATCGATTAAAACCGTGCAGGCCCCGCATTGTCCGTGGTCGCAACCTTTCTTGGTGCCGGTCAGATCCATTTGCTCTCGTAGAGCATCCAGCAGCGAAGTACGGCTGTCGAGAGAAAGAGACTGAGACTTGCCGTTTACTTTCAGCGTGATGGGCTGGGCAGGCGAATTCTCCGCGAGAGCTATTGCCGGCAATCCAACTGCGGCTGCTGCTGAAAGCACTCCAGCCGTCTGCACAAACCGCCGCCGAGTCAACTCGAACTGCAGGCCATTCTTTTCGAGCTCTCGCTCTTCCAGCTCGCAATCTTCGCGGCTGGGTTCCTCACCAAGTAAATCTTTCATCTGTCTGCTCCCAGTTGAACGCCATATATATGGATGCGATCACAGAGGTAGACGAACAATCCGGATTGAAAGATGCTTTTATGAGCGTCGCGGAGGCCAGTCGAAAAGTTTCTCAGTGGATGACCCTAGAACCACATGCCGGAAAAGGGTGAGCCACCACACAGATCGCAGGGTCTCGTCATAGCAAGCTCGATGAGACACGATTGGTCACGATGCATATCTGCCGTCGATTGTGATTGTAGCGCCGTTATGAAACCCGCCTCTGGACTAACCACATATGAGACCCATCCAGCGATCTCCTCATCTTTTCCGAGGCTATCCACGGGAATAAGTCCTTTGAGAAAGTCGCGGCACGGACGCCATCCGCGGGGAGCAGATCGCTTTCCGTCGGTCCCGGCCGTACTGTATTGACGGTGATTCTCGGGCTCTAGGCGTTGGCGGATGTGAAGTTTTGATGTTTCCGAAGTGGTAGAGCAATAAGCGAACATTACGTTCTTGTGTGGCACGGTGATCAAGAAACCCCGAACCTTGGCGCAAGGCTGAAGACCGCGAATGACGCCCTCCAAATCGCCGCTGGAAACCTGCATCGGCACGCAGACGCCACTGTGACCGCGTGCTTCGAAACGAGCGGTCAGGCGTTGCGGCGATTTCACCTAGGTAATGGGATCCCCATGCTCGGGTATAGCTCTGTCTCGCCGTTCAGCTCTTAGACCATTTCAAGGTCCTTTTCGCTCTGACTTGAAGGCGTGAGGGCGGCACAGTCGCTCCAGAGCCGGAACCACTTCCTGGGTACAGACGGGTCATCAAAATTCTCCTTATATGTGGAAGGATGCGGAAAAGCGTCAAAGCTGGCTACTTAATATGAACAAATATAGGAAACCCTTTGTCGCTAGCTCCGCAAACAGTCAGAGAGTCGGTTCACTAGAACGGAGGAAGGGGATTCGTGCTTTCGCACACACCGTACGATGTCCCACAAAATGCATAACATTTGCATCGAAGCCTAAGATCTTGCGCGGTTGCCATAAGGAACATACCAGAATTGCCCACCGGAAATCGAGGCCACTCACTCCGCTTCTCACAGGTTCGCGGGCTCATCAATATTGGTTCTTGCTTTGATGGAGTCAGCGTGGTTGCTGACGAATGATTGAGGGTGTGCTCCTATATAAGGTAAAGGAGTCGAAGCTACCCGCCAGGGTTAACTACTACTCGTCGACAATTGCGTCCTAAGAATCATCGGCGGCCCTCAAGTTTAGAGAGCCGCTTCCTGCTGAGCGCTAGGGAATCGCGGCTAACTCTTGCTCAGCCCGGAACCAATCCTGCTCGTGAGAGCCGTGCTGCCTTCCACGTTGCTCGAAAAACCGATGCGCCAACGAGGATACCTCTTCGTGACTTGGCTCCCGGCGCGATTTTGATGAAGCTGCTTCGTTGCTAGATTTGGCAGAGCCAGACTTTGGTGTACTTGTGGCCTTAACCGCTGGCGCGGCGGGTGTTTTCTCCTCGCCTCCCGCTGTTTTCTTTGCCGCCTTCTTTGGCTTTTTTTCGGTAGTGCTCATGCTGATCTCCTGATTTGGATAGCCTCCCGCGTACATGGCCAGTTCTAGAATAGTGGATGAAGAGAACTTCATGTATCAACAACTGCGGATTTAAGGCCTAGTACAGCGGTCAGTCGTATCTGCACAATGCACTCTGGAACGTTTGTTGCGGTGAGCGCATCACAGCATGGCAAGGGAGAATCGCCATGGGCATCGATCCGTGGGACGATGCAAGCTATGTCACCGCGGAAGTGTTCCCCGCAACGGGTGGAAGGAAACCATATCAGTGGCCGGTAAAGTTCATATTGGTATTTCAGGATGGCGCTATGCTGGTTGGCGGGGCGTGTTCTATCCGCCGAAACTGCCGCAACGCAGCGAGCTCACGTTCGCGGCGAACAACTTCAACTCCATTGAGATCAACGGGACGCACTACTCCCTTCAGAGGCCCGAATACTTCGCAAAATGGGCCGCAGAGACGCCAGATGATTTTGTCTTCGCAGTGAAGGGATCCCGCTTCATCACGCATATGAAAAAGCTCCGGGACGTTGAAGAAGCTCTTGCGAACTTTTTCGCACAAGGGGTTCTGCGTCTTGGGACGAGACTGGGCCCGGTGCTATGGCAGTTTCCGCCACAGTTTGTATTCGATCCAGTAAAGCTGGAGACTTTCTTCAAAATGCTACCGAGGACGATGAAGCAAGCAGCTCAACTCGCAGGCGCACATGGGCCGAAGTTGCATGGCCGGGCGCATACAACAGTCGAACGAGGAACCGCAAAGCAGGAGATCCGGCATTGCGTCGAAATTCGGCACGAGAGTTTTGTTGTCCCGGAGTTCATTGAACTACTACGACGACATCGCATTTGCTCGGTCGTGGCCGACACGGTGGAGTGGCCCTTATTGATGGACGTGACTACCGACTTCGTCTATTGCAGGCTACATGGGTCGGAACAGCTTTACGCCAGCGGCTACGGCGATGCAGCACTTGATCTCTGGGCCGACCGTGTCGCTGCTTGGGCAGGAGGAGACGATGCGCCGAGTGGCCGGTTCGCTTGCGGGGAACGGTGCAGGAAGATTCCGGCACGCGATATTTATGTTTACTTTGATAATGACATGAAAGTGCGAGCTCCCTTTGATGCAAAGAACCTGCGCGAACGGGTACAGCGGCGATTGGATCTGCAGACAACGCTTTAGACAGTGTTTCACTTGATATAAAGCGAATAAAGGGCGAAAATAGTAACGGCGAGGCGATGATATGAAGCGTTCGGGCACAGCCGATCTTCCACTTGACGGCGGGCGAGTGCCTCCTTGGCTTGCCAGTCGGATGACAGAGATGGGGACTGCGATTGCCGAACAGGTCATCCTGAGCTATGGACGCTCCGAGTTCCTTGCCCGATTAAGCGATCCGTTTTGGTTCCAAGCATGCGGCGCCGTGATGGGTATGGACTGGCACTCCTCCGGTATTACAACCTCGGTGCTCGGTGCACTGAAGCGAGGAATTAATCCACGTTTCTCGGAACTTGGTTTGATAGTCTGCGGCGGTCGCGGCCGGCATTCCGTTCGGACACCGGATGAGTTGCGAGCGTTTTCGCAAAAGACGGGGCTCGATGGTGATGCGTTGGCACGCACCAGTCGATTGACCGCGCGTATCGACAACAACGCGGTTGCCGATGGCTTTCAACTTTATTTGCATTCTTTCGTAATAACTCAGTCGGGGGAGTGGGCCGTCGTCCAACAGGGTATGAATCCCGACAGCCATTTGGCACGGCGATATCACTGGCACTCGACCAGTGTGCGCGATTTCGTGTCTGCGCCTCATACGGCCATCGTGGGCCAGCCACAGGGAGAAATACTGAACCTGGTGGACGCGCGCGCACAGAAGGCCCAGAGTGCCTTGCTCACGATCGCGACGGAGCCGGTCGCGAATTCCTTAAATGAGGCACGTAAGCTCGTCATGCCGATGCACCATGACGTTCGAGCCAAAGACGTGGACTTAAAACGATTAGGCGCAGTTTTGGCCGTTGCGCACGAGCAGGAGCTTCGGGACTTTGCCTCGCTGCTTCTTGTAGAGGGGCTTGGGCCGCGAACGTTACAATCCCTGGCGTTGATTGCGGAAGTCGTTCACGGAGCACCGGCTCGCTTCTCCGACCCAGCACGCTTTTCGTTCGCCCACGGCGGCAAAGACGGACATCCGTTTCCCGTTCCGCTCAAGACCTACGATGAATCGCTTGGAGTACTGCGGCGGTCTCTTGAGGCGGCTCGTCTCGGACATACTGAGAAGCTTGAAGGTTTCCGACGATTAGATCGATTGACCGGTAAAGTTGAGGAAGAGCGTCAACCGCTTGCGGACTTCGACGCTGCGATCATGCATGAGCGCGCGATCTCTTCTTCCCTTGGAGGCCGGACGGTATTCGATGACAAAACGCCAAAGAAGCGATCCTTTCAAAAATCACAATTGGGTTTGTTTTGAAGAGCAGTTCCACAGTCGAAAGGCTTTGGTGGATGCGGCGGGGTGATCGCGGTCGTCCCAGAGGCTGGGATGAAAGGGCGAAGTTCCATGACTTCTGAAAGAGCACTGTTTCCTGAACCTGTCGATAAACAGCGGGGTCTCCTACCTGAGGGCTTTCGCTATGAAGAAGACATCATCAGCGAAGCCGACGAAGCAGCTCTGGCGAAGTCTCTTGCCACGCTTGACCTGAAGCAGTTCGAATTTCATGGCCATTTAGGCAATCGCCGCGTCATCTCTTTTGGGCTTCGATACGATTACGCACGACGTGCCGCGAAGGCTACGGATGGATTTCCGGCTTTTGTTGCCGACGTGCGGAACAAAGTGGCTAAATTTGCGGGTCGAAAGGTCGACGAATTCCAGCAAGGCGGAGTTAACCAATATCCGCCGGGAGCCGGGATCGGCTGGCATAAGGACAAGCCCCAGTTTGGTGTCATCGTCGGCGTCTCGCTCCTCGCCCCAGCGACGATGCGCTTCCGTCGTGCGGGGGGAACAGGTTGGATCCGGACGTCTCAGAGGCTCGAGCCGCGCTCGATTTACATCCTGGAAGGTGAGGCGCGAACGGTATGGGAGCATAGTGTTCCGCCAGTGGATGCCGTGCGATATTCCTTAACTTTTCGGACCGTCGCAGAGGGTCTCAGAGTTGAGATTGAGAAACTATCTCTTGAAAAGCTTGGTTAGCTTTTCTAAAGGCTGGCAGTTTAATACAGAAGTTTCTTCGAGGCCAGCCCTCCTCGCCTGTTCGATCCCGTAGCGGATAGTCCCAAATTCGTGAATGCTGTGTGCATCGGTGGAAATGGCGATAAGTACGCCGAGCCCCGCTGCAACTCTCGGGTTTTCTGCTGAAAGGTCCAGGCGGTCTGGACTTGAGTTGATCTCAAAAAAACAGCCAGTCTGCCTTGCGTGGGCAGCGATACGCTCCATGTCGATCTCGTAACCGGAGCGCTTCAAAAGAAGTCGGCCCGTTGCATGTCCCATGATCGTAAAAAATTTGTTGTCCATCGCTCGGAGGATCCGCTCGGTCTGTTTCTCCTTTCCAAACGCGAAACGAGAATGGATCGAACAAACGGTGTAATCCAACTCGCGCAGTAGTTCGTCCGAATAGTCGAGTGTGCCGTCGGCGAGGATATCGACCTCGGCGGACTTGAGGACACGGATTCCATTAAGATGCTCGTTCAGCTGGTCAATCTTTCGAATCTGTGCCCAAAGTTTTTCTTCGGAAACGCCCCCCGCGATCTTCAGACTCTGTGAATGATCGCTGATGCCGATATACGCGTATCCCCCATGCTCCGCGGCCGCGACCATCTGCTCAATGGAATTCGATCCATCACTCGCCTCGGTGTGCATATGAAGGTCACCTTGGATATCCTTCTCAGTTATTAGAGTTGGAAGGGTTCCTCGACGGGCCTGACGGACCTCCTCAAGCCCTTCTCGCAGTTCGGGCTCGATGAACGCGATACCGAAGCTATCGTAAAAAGAACGCTCCGTAGGAAACGAACTCTTGGTTTCGAGAGAAGTCAGGCTGCCAGAAACCGCAACGAGCTTCTTGAGATGAGCTTTGTTTCCCGTGCGCCTGATAAGTGAGAGACCCCAGTTTTTTGCATCAGTCAGATCAATTCTCAATAGCGGCCCGGAGGAGAGTGCAAAGACTGCCGAGTACTTGTTCGATTCAACGAGTGCGATTCGGCCTCCGTAACGCTCCATTTGGGAGGTTAGCTTGGCGAAATCCTCCGTCTCCACCACAAACGAAAGTTCTTCGATCACTTCCACCGCCGCCGATAGTCTCCAACTGCCTCCACGCGTACGGCCCCCGCACGCTTGAGCAGATATGTCTCAATTGACAAAACCAAATCATGCGCGTGGTACAGAAGAACAGCACCCGTTTGCACCAGGCCTTGCCTGACGTGCTGGGCCGTTCGCGAACCGAAGATCCGTTCAATAGCGCCGCTTTCCAATGCTTCATGTAACGCTTCCACAGATGAGATATGAAGTTTCTTGAAAATGCGCAGGACTCGCTTTGGATCAAGCCTGGGATAGGTGCTAATGCTCAGAAGTTCCGGGCTCGCATTAGACCGCAGCTTCTCAAGGCTTGCTAGGCTGCCCGTCAGAACAATCTCGCGGATCGCACCACTGATAGCCTCTCCGATGCCGGAGTACACAGTAAGGTCGGCACTACTTCGCACGAGCTCGTCGACGCTTTCTCCCAGGACCCGAATTGTATTTGACGCGCGACGGTACGCCTTAATTTTGTAGGGATTAGCCTTCTCCATTGACAATAGTTGCGCTAGTGTCGAGAGCCTATCCGCAATCTCCGCGTTGGTAAGGATTTGGATATTGTTCGGCATAACCTGATTGAGGGCGGCTGCGCGAGAGTATCTGAGATACTTCGGAGGAAAACTTCGGCGGCGTCATTGCAATCGAATTGGTTTCTCGCCAATCTTTATTCGAAAGAGAACGTATGGTTTTTGCCGAAGGTCTTTGCCGCTGTGCATTGCTGGCTGATTGTAAAGTTGGTTGGCTGTCACATAGAGATAGCCGTCGTCTGAGAGGGACATAGTGTCTGGCCACAGCAGACGAGGGTCATGCACGAGTGTGGTCACTTCTATCCCATTGGCGAAGTTTGGATTTGCTCCGATCTTCAAAATACTTCCCGAGGCGGGCGCGGTAGAGTAGACATTTCCCGCGGCGTCCGACTCTAATCCATCTGAGCTTTCTTTTCCGGTTACAAGAGCGACCTGGGCGGCGGTGGCCTCCGGAGTCAGGTTTCGGTCGCGAAGGGCTGCAGTCGGAATGCTGTATAGCTTCGTCGCCGAGACAGGACAGTAGAAAAGCCCGCTCCCATCCGCAGAGATCGCAAGAGAATCATTCGCAAAGACACCTGGCTTGATTGGCTGACCGGGTTCCGTCTTATACAGTGGACGACCCTCCGCAAACATCACGAAACCGGGCTCCGGTTTGACGCTTGCGGTCTCATCAAGCTTCCGCCACGCTTGTCCCGTAGCAAGATCCACGATGACGAACCCGGTTGGGCCTTTCTCAGAGGAGTCGGTGATGTAAGCAATCCCACGAATGCCGTCCGACCCAGCGGGCGAACCGACCCGAAGATCGAATCTGACATCATTCATATAGCTGGTCGGACTTGCGATCGAGGGAGGCAAGAGGATTCGCTTGATGATCTTATTGGTCGCGAGATCGATAGCCACTAGCTTAGGACCACCGGGAACCGCGTTCTTTAGCAATGGAGAACCAGTATCAAGAATCCAAAGACGATTGGCGGGATCGACTACGACCGACTGGACGGAGACGAAGTGGTTTTCATTCTGTGTCTGATCTTTGTATTGCGTGGGATCGCCTGATTTCCGACCCGGCCAGTCGTTGACCACTGCGTCCGGGTAGGCGACGGGCTTCCCGTGGACAACTTCAGCGACGGTAAAGGGAACATCATCACCCCACCGAGGAAAGTTAACGAAGACGCGATTCGCTCGTGAAACCGTGACACCAGTCGGCATGGGGCCGTTGAAGGTGGCGAATATCTCGAGACGGCCGATCGCTGTGTCGTGCGGAAGCGCTTGCGTCTGGGAGTGAGCCGCGATCGTAAAGGCGACAGACGGGAAACCAAGGGACAAAGTTAGCAGTGTTTTGTGGAGACGGGGACGGGCCATGTCGAGATTTGATGCGGAGAGTCAGTCAAAGGGGAGCCCGCTGCACCATTGAACTTGACCAGAGACGCATCCAACCAGAAAAGGTCAAGTCAGCGTGTCCACCTGGCTGTTCCTCGGAGGTACAAGGTCGTGGAGGAGAGCAAAACAAATATGCGCAGTCAGCCGAACGATGGCATGGTCCGGGTGCGGGGTGCGCGCGAGCATAACCTCAAGAATATCGACGTCGACATTCCCCGAGACGCGCTTGTGGTGTTCACTGGTGTCTCCGGGTCTGGGAAGTCTTCGCTTGCATTTGGAACACTGTACGCCGAGGCCCAGCGACGTAATCTCGAGTCCGTATCTCCATACGCGCGGCGTCTTTTTCATCAACTGACAGTTCCCGAGGTCGACTCTATCGACGGTCTGCCGCCGGCTGTGGCGTTGCAGCAGCAACGTGGATCGCCCACTTCTCGCTCATCAGTAGGAAGCGTTACAACGCTTTCCAATCTACTGCGTATGCTCTATTCCCGTGCGGGCGATTATCCCAAAGGACAACCTCTGCTTTATGCTGAATCGTTTTCTCAAAACACAGCGGAGGGAGCGTGTTCTAAGTGTCATGGCCTCGGGCGCATATACGAGGTGAGTGAGAAATCGATGGTGCCCGACGATTCGTTGACGATACGTGAGCGCGCTGTAGCCGCGTGGCCGACGGCGTGGCAAGGGCAAAATCTGAGGGATATTCTCGTGACGCTGGGTTACAACGTGGATAAACCCTGGCGCGACCTGTCGAAGAAGGATAGAAATTGGATTTTATTCACGGATGAGCAACCGACTGTTCCGGTGTATGCGGGTTTTACGCCCGCTGAAACACGACAGGCGTTACGCCATAAATTGGAACCGAGCTACCAGGGAACGTTCACCGGCGCGAAGAAGTACGTGTTGCAGACCTTTGCGAACACGAATAGTCCCATGATGAAAAGGCGAGTGTCTCAGTTCATGTTGAGCACCGATTGTCAGGTATGTCAGGGCAAACGTCTTAAGCCGGAGTCGTTATCCGTGAGGTTCGCGGGCTACGATATAGCCGATATTTCCAACCTTCCGCTTAAACGACTGAAGACGCTTTTTGCTCCATATGCGGTGGACGGAAGTGGTCCAAGCAGGAAAGCATTGGGACATCCCGAAAAAATCATAGTGACGCAACGGATAGCGGCGGATCTCGTGGCGAGACTTTCAGTTTTGTTGGATCTTGGCCTTGGGTACCTATCGCTCGAACGGAGCACGCCCACCTTATCCCCTGGCGAAATGCAGCGATTGAGGCTCGGCACTCAGTTGCACTCCAATCTTTTTGGCGTCGTCTATGTACTGGACGAGCCTTCCGCGGGGCTGCATCCCGCGGACACTGAGGCGCTACTAAAGGCTCTGGACTCGCTGAAACAGGCAGGGGACTCGCTATTCGTGGTTGAACATGAGCTGGACGTAATCCGGCGTGCAGACTGGCTGGTGGACGTGGGGCCGAGTGCTGGCGAAAAGGGCGGCCAAGTTCTGTATAGCGGCCCTCCCGTAGGGCTCCGCAGTGTAGAAGCATCACAAACACGACTCCATCTCTTTCGTGGGGGGCCGAATGTCCAAGAAGATCCCACGGACTGCGAAAGGCTGGCTCAGGCTCCGCGATGTAACGCGCAACAACTTACGAGGACTTGATGTTTCATTTCCGCTTGGGGTGTTTACCTCCGTTACCGGCGTCTCGGGTTCCGGCAAGTCAAGTCTTGTAAGTCATGCGTTAGTCGAACTAGTTGCGGAAGGGTTGGGACAACCTATCACCGTTGAGGAACCTGTTGCGGACGATCTGGAGCAGACGACCATCGTCACGACCGCAGGCGAGATCGTCAGTGGTATCGAGCATATTGGCCGCCTTGTTGTGGTCGATCAGAAGCCTATCGGACGCACCCCGCGCTCGAACATGGCGACTTATACTGGCCTCTTTGATCATGTGAGAAAACTGTTCGCCGATACCAAGGGTGCCAAAGCTCGGCGCTATGATGCAGGGCGTTTTTCTTTCAACGTTGCAAAGGGCCGATGTGAAACCTGCTTAGGCGAAGGCTCCGTGTGCGTAGAGCTGCTTTTCCTTCCCAGTGTCTACGCTCCCTGCCCGACGTGTCACGGTTGCCGATTCAATACCAAAACCCTGGAAATCAAGTATCGTGGTAAAAGTGTCGCTGATGTTCTAGGAATGACTGTCGATGTGGCTGCGGAGTTCTTCGTGGAAGAACTACAAGTCTTCCGGTCCCTCAATGTTCTCCGGGAAGTCGGCCTTGGCTATCTTCGGTTGGGCCAACCGGCTACGGAACTTTCGGGAGGGGAAGCACAACGCATCAAGCTGGCGACTGAACTCCAACGTGTGCAGCGCGGTAACACCCTCTATATTCTTGACGAGCCGACTACCGGGCTTCACCCTTCTGATGTGGAACGACTCATGAAACAACTGAATGGCTTGGTTGAGGCTGGGAATACGGTTATCGTGATCGAGCATGATATGCACGTAATTGCTGAGAGCGACTGGGTGATCGACATTGGTCCTGGGGCCGGTGACGAAGGTGGGCTTGTCGTTGCAGCCGGTCCGCCCGACGAGGTCGCCCAGGTTTCCAGGAGTAGAACAGCGCCTTATTTGGCGGCTGCGCTTTCTTGATGCGGGTCGCGAGCGTGCTTGCAGTCTGAAGCATAACCTACCGCGTCCTTGGCCTTGCGTGGACAAACTGTCAGCCCAAGGCCAAGAGACAGAAAGTCCGCGAAACCGATCTGATTTAGAGGATGTCAGGTATACCGTATTGATCCAATGGGTCTCGGCGGTGGGCGCCAGGGATGGGTGCAGCCTTACCAGGTGTACAGCGCATCCCTTTTCGGAGACTCAGCATCCCATCAATTCACGGCCTGAAAGCGACGATCTGGCGGAATTCACATAAAGGACCCGCCATATCGACCCACGACTCGGTCGAAAGCTTATTCTCTTGACCTCCGCTCCTTCTTCTCATCTCTCACCGAACATCTTAAAGTTCTCGACCTGAAGCCTCTCCGGGCACGCGGATCTGTCGGAGCCTCGAACTGGGAGCGGGTTTGGCGCAAATCAATAACACCTCACGTGTATCGAAGCTTTGAGTTTTATGAAGAGCAAAGGAAAATTCCATGATTAAGTCCATTGGTTATACTGCCAAACACTCTTTCAACGGTCTCAAGCCACATGAGTTTGAGCGTGAAGATCCGAAAGAAAATGAAGTAGCGATCGACATTTTGTTCTGCGGCGTCTGCCATTCAGACATTCATCAAGTGAAGAACAATTGGTCGAATACTGTCTATCCCTGTATGCCAGGGCACGAAGTGGTGGGCCGCGTGATGAGTGTTGGGGCTTCAGTAACGCGACACAAAATTGGGGATATGGTCGGTGTCGGTTGCATGATCGATAGTTGCCGCAATTGCGAACCGTGTCGGTCTGGTGAGGAAAACTATTGCGAAGGTCCGAACAGTTGGCTCGCGACCTATAACGGTCCCATAGTTCCTGCCAAAAAGTCTCCTGACAAGTCAAATCATTACGGAAAAGACAACACCTTCGGTGGTTATTCGACCTCATTAGTAGTGCCGGAGGATTTCGTATTGAAGATTCCCAGCAACCTCAAGCCAGAGGTGGCGGCACCCATCCTGTGTGCCGGGGTTACCACTTATTCACCTTTGCGTCATTGGGGAGTGAAGAAGGGCGACAAGGTTGGAATTATTGGTTTCGGTGGACTAGGCGACATTGCAGCGAAGCTTGCGATCGCCATGGGTGCTCAAGTCATCCTGTTCACCTCATCTGAGCAAAAAACCACCGAAGCTGCACGGCTGGGAGCTGCGGTCGTCCTCAATGAAGATCTGGAGGAGGAGGAAACTCTAAGAGCTCATAAGGCAAGTTTGGATTTTATGCTTTCTACTATCCCTGAAAAGACTGATCTCAATCCTTTCATCCCATTACTAAAAAGAAACGCTTCTCTCGTTGTAGTTGGGGCTCTCGAACCGCTTTCATCCATGGACAATATGGAGATCCCCGGCCACCGCAGGTCGGTCGGCGGTTTTCTTATTGGCAGCATTGCTGAAACTCAGGAGGTCTTGGACTTCTGCGCCGAGCATAACATCGGCCCTGATATTCAAATCATCGACATGAAAGACATCAATGACGCCTACGACAAAGTGGAGAACAAAGAAGTCCGGTTCCGGTACGTAATAGATATCTCTTCGCTCAAAAACTCACTGGCGGTCTAGAGACCACCTCACCTCAAGCAAGAAGTAACGATCGAAAGGATCGCCAATGTCAGTTCCACTAACGGAAAAGCCAAACGCAGAGAATACACCAAAGTCGAGCAGCGCCGGTGTGATCATCAATGGCCACTACGCCCCGCCTCCTCAGGATAAGGATGGCAAGATCTGGATTCGAACAAGCGCCCTCATCCAGGGCTCGCCTCAGGAGCTATACGACATTTGGCGCAATGTGGAATTCATTCCGTTATGGCAAGAGGAGATCATCAGCGTCATCGCCACTGGCGAAAAGACATCACATTGGGCCATGAAGTCCGGAGATAAGACGATCGAATGGGATTCCGAGGTGTTGGCAGACGAACCGGGTAAGCGAATCGCATGGCGCTCTATTGGGGGTGAGTCAGAGAACGCTGGAGAAGTGATTTTTGAACCAGCGCCCAGCGGCCGCGGCACCATCGCTACTGTCCTACAGGAGTTCAGGATGGGAAAGCTCGCGAGCGCCTGGGAGACATTTGTTGGCCGCAATCCCAAGCAGGCCGTCATCGAGAACTTACGTCACTTTAAGGCGTTCGCCGAGACAGGCGAGATACCTCGAGCTCAGGGCTCGTCGCATGGTGATCGCGGAGTGATTAGTGGAATGAAGGAATCGGTCTATGGAGAAAAGATTCCTACTCCCCCAGGCCCCAATCAACCCGTGAGCTAAAAGCCTTCAGAAGTGAAACAGCGATATCCGCTAGGCGGAAAGAATGGAGTACGAAATGAAAGCAGTTTGCTGGATGGGAAAGAGTAAGGTCGAGACGTTGAGTGTGCCAGACCCAACGCTGTTGAACCCTCATGATGCAATTATCAAGGTCACCAAAACGGCCATATGCGGATCTGATCTTCATCTTTACGATGGCTTCATTCCGACCATGGAGTCAGGAGACATCCTTGGACATGAGTTTATGGGGATTGTCGAGGAAGTAGGGAAGGACGTCCCCAATCTCAAAAGGGGAGACCGGGTAGTGGTTCCTTTTACGATTGCCTGCGGCAACTGTGCTTTTTGTAAAAAGCAAGTTTGGGCTGCTTGCGATAACACAAATCCAAATGCGCATCTGATGGAGGCAGCTTACGGATACTCTGGCTCGGGTCTGTTTGGCTATTCACATATGATGGGGGGTTATGCTGGCGGACAGGCTCAATATGTGCGGGTGCCTTTTGCTAATGTTGGACCTTTGAGGATCGAAAGCGATCTTCCGGACGAGAAGGTGCTGTTTCTCTCCGATATCTTCCCAACTGGTTACATGGCTGCTGAAAATGCCCAGATTCAACCGGGAGACACAGTTGCGGTCTGGGGATGTGGACCGGTCGGTCAGTTTGCGATTGCGAGTGCCTTCATGCTTGGAGCTGCTCGAGTTATTGCGATCGATAGACTCCCAGAGCGACTGGAGATGGCTCGATCGATTGGTGCTATCACAGTGGACTACTCAGAGCAGGATGTGGACGTTCTCACCGCTCTAAAGGATTTGACGGCGGGAACCGGACCTGACTCATGTATCGACGCGGTAGGTCTCGAAGCGCACTCAGCTGAGCTTCAGGGAGTCTACGACGCGGTAAAGACGACCCTCATGATGGAGACAGATAGGCCGATTGTTCTCCGTCAAGCGATCCAGGCAGTCCGTAAGGGCGGAACGCTGTCGGTTCCCGGTGTTTACGGAGGTTTGCTCGACAAGGTCCCTTTCGGTGCGGCGTTTGGCAAAGGCATCACCATGAAGATAGGCCAAACCAATATGCACAAGTATATGAAACCTCTGCTCGAACGGATCGAGCAAGGCCAGATTGACCCCAGCTACATCATCTCTCATCGGATCACGCTCGAACAGGCTCCAGAGATGTACAAGATCTGGCGCGACAAGAAAGATAATGTCACCAAAATTGTGATTGATCCGTGGGCATGAGCTTCTAATCAAGAGCAACTTCCAACCGAACCGGAGGATCGAAGCGCAAGAAAATCTCACTAAAGCCACTTTCGCAGCAGACTATCGTCATCACCGGCGCTACCAGCGGTATTGGACTCGCTACAGCACAGGCGGCCGCAAAACGTGGCGCCAACCTTGTATTAGCAGCGAGAAACGAAGAGGTACTCGCCAAAACGGTTCGAGAACTGGAAGAGTCCGGGGTGAGGGCTCTCTATGTTGTAACCGAAAGCCGGTGACGCCTGTGCTGCCGCGTGATTCATCACCTTTTTTTGCGTTGTCGTTGGGATCGCTGTGGATGAGGTCTTTGCATATTCCAGTCTCGGGATCAATTGCATCCCAGAAATATTGGAAGCAGCGCTTAGATAGATCATCGAGGAGTGCATCGTCACTATGAATTTTGGCGATGGCTGGGCTTCGCCCGTAAATCACCGCAGCTGTTGCGCAGGCCGTGCCTTTCAGAAATGCGCGGCGATCGACGAATGTCTTAAACGCGTTCATGTCTTCTCCTAGCAAAAAGGTCAGCATCCAAAGACATGCTCAGAGCGAATGGTGTGAGTCTTGTAAACGATCAGCGGCATGGGCAAGATGTCTCTGACACTTCCGCTTGGAACCAAGGGAATTGTAGCTCCCGGCACCCGTCCCTGAAAGTCAGGCGGGCTCAACTGGTCGATGCGACACTAGCTTGCAGTTTACTCGCCGGCATTTCAAGGCCCAAGGTCTTTCGCGGGCGTTGATTCAGGCGCAGAGCTACCTTGTTATGATCGGCTTGAGATTACACGGACAGGCTTTGGCATCGTCAGAGACGGGATGTGATCTGCCTGAACGCTCCGGATCGTCGCTTTCATGCGCTCCGCCATGAATCGCTGGGTCTTCTAAAGAATCATGTGATCTCCTTACGCGATGAGTTACCGGGTTGGCTTCTTCTTCCATATTGGTGCGTTCGACTTTCGGCAATGCAGCTGACGTTGATCTGGCTGGGCGTCTGGAGAAATGCCTTAAGGATCGCCTCGTTAGGCATCCAGATGCCGATCTGGGGCCCCGTGGCGTTCTATAGACTGCTTGCCTTAAAAGAGAGGAAGTAAAGACGAAGCTCGAAGCGCGTCCCATCAGCCGACTCAGGGTTAGCCTATTTTGGGCAGATCCTAGCTGATGACAACCAACGCTCAAGTCGATCGGCGTAGGTGCGGCTCGAGCGATGCTCGGAGCCGTCCGAAAGCTTCACTGTGAACTCGCGGTTCTCGATGGATCGCAGCTCAAGTATGCCTTTGGACTGCACAATTCGGGAGCGGTGTATGCGGATAAACCTTGCTGGGTCGAGCCGTTGGTCGAGAGAAGTCATCGATTCGCGTAACAGGAAGGAACGACCATTGACGTGAAGTTCAACATAGTTGCCGGCAGATCCAACCCACTCAATATCCTCTGCAACGACGATTTGAATACGGGATCCGGTCTGGACTGCAAACCTGGACGCATATTGATCCGATGCGCCGTCCAGCATTTTCATAACTCGCTGTGCCATGTCGGCCTTCAATTTGACATCAACCAGATCACGAGCTCGACTGATGGCCGCAGCGAACCGTGTGTCGTCCACCGGCTTTAACAGGTAATGCAGTGCGTGAAAATCGAATGCCCTTAAAAGGTGTTGATCATACGCTGTAAGAAAAATGACTTCTGGCAAGCTTTCTCTGGGCAGCGCACGCAGAACCTCGAAACCGTCCATGCCCGGCATCTGGATGTCGAGGAATACAACATCGGGAGATCTTTCCAGAATGCTCTCCACCGCAGATCGTCCATCACCGCATTCTCCAACGATCTCAATATCCGTGAATCGGCGTAGCAAGACAGCCACGCCACGGCGCGCCACCGGCTCGTCATCGACGATCAGAGCCCGCACAGTGAAACCTCCTGAAGATTCGGAGCCCTGCGTAACGGTAGCTCCAATACAACTTCGCAACCGCCCGCTTCAGGCCATGCAAGCGAGAAATCAAAATCCGTCCCGTAGAGTGTTTTCAGCCTCTCCTCCGTGTTTCCGAGTCCGATTCCATTTCCGTTATTTTTGTGTTTGCCCTCACCTCGCCGTCCGGAGTTTCCAATGACAATTCGCAACCTGTCGGCCTGCAGCGAACTCCTGATCGCAACCCATCCCCCTTCAACCAGAGGCGCTACCCCGTAGCGCACGGCGTTCTCAACCAGCGGTTGCAGTAACATGTTTGGCACCATTGCATCCCGCGTCTCGAACGGAACAGTGATATCAATTCTTAGTCGCTCCCCGAACCTTGTTTGCTCGATCGCTAGATACCCTTCGGTGAAGGCCAGTTCCTGAGAAAGCTCCACCTCTGCTTTGACTTCCGAAGCAAGGCTTATGCGCAGAAGATCTCCTATCTGAGCCAGCATCCGTCTGGCCTCCGGCCCTTTTTCATCCAGGATGAGCATAGAGATCGCATTCAGCGAGTTGAATAAGAAATGGGGATTCAGTTGATAGCGCAATGCAAGCAATCTCGCCTCTCGAACCTCAGACTCGGCGCGAAGCAACCTCTCCTTCTCCTCGTTCGATCTCTGCCATTGCTTGATGCTGAAATACAGACTGCACCAAATGAAGAGAATGAAAAAAGACCACATCAACACCGCAACTAGGGCGTGCCAGGGTACAGGATTGAAAATCCGCAAAATGAGGCCGGCTGCACAGGCTACAGGAACGGATGTGACCATGGCCGCTGCGGCTGCTTTCAATTCAAAAGCGATCCATGACGGTGATTGTCGCAGCAGCCAGCGGCAAAAAGGGCGCAAGGCACAACTGCCTAGGAACATGAAGACGATAGGCACAGTCTCTTCATCGATATATAGGCGCTTGGTCAAGAACTGATGGATGGACTCCAGAAGGTCGAAAAGATAGAAGCAACCCCATCCGATGATTTGGATTTTCCAAAAGGATCGAAGATTTAGGGCGTTATCTCGATTCATAAATGGAATTTTAGTTCAATTGAAGGGCTGGTCTTCACGGTCCAGAACGCAAAACCTTCGACTCATCACATCTCTCAATCGCCCAGCGTAATCGTCCATGCATGGCAACGTTGATTGGTCTAAGGTCGGAAACGATTCGACGCTCGATCTAGATCGCCGACGTGGCGTTACGCAATTCGGAACGGAATAGGACGCCGGATACGCCAATCATCTCGGCAACCCAACTTTACTGGAGGAATAAGGAGATATGAACATGCTTATACAGTTGCGGAATTACCGGACACTATGGGTTACTACGATTGCTCTGGCCTGCTTCGGCAATGCGTTCGCTCAACAGCGCTACAGACTGACCGACTTGGGCAATAACAAGAACAAGAACAACTTCGCCATGGTCATGGGCCTCAACAATCTAGGATGGGCGGAGAACATGGATGGGATCGTGAATCCTCCTGAGGCAAGTACGGCTACGACAATTGCCAGTGGCCGCGCCGTGATCAGCATCTACGGATCCAACATCGACCTGGGCACGCTTGGAAAACCCGACGCCAACAGTTGGATTGACTATGGCGGGATCAACGACCTCGGGGAAGCCGTCGGTTACTCCGAAACAGCTGAGACGGATCCGAATGGCGAAGACCTTTGCGGTTTTCACACAAATCTTGAATGCGTTCCGTTTCTTTGGCGAGACGGCCACATGAGTGCTCTTCCCACGCTCGGCGGAATTAATGGGTGGGCCAACGCCATCAATAACCGCGAACAAATCGTCGGATTTGCCGAAGACGGTGCCCTGGACCCCACATGCGGAGACACCGTGAAGAACAATCGAATTGCGTTGCCGGCGTTGTGGGAAAGAGGCAAGGTCGAAGCTCTTCCTCTGGCAGGTAGTAGTGATAAAGATGGTTTTGCAAACGGGATTAACAATCGGGGTCAGGCCGTAGGCTACTCAGGAAACTGCAACGAGGCCCACGCCGTAGTGTGGAAAGACAAGACTGTCTTTCCGCTTAAGGATTATGGAGTTTACAGTTCCGCATACGCCATTAACAACAGCGGTCAGATCGTCGGGCAAATCGGCAGTGCTGAGGGCTACTTTGCCGCATTTTGGCCGCAGGGCGCAGATGGCGAAGTCAAAAGCCTCAAACTTCTTCCGGGAGATTCTGCCGCCTTTGCTACCGGCATCAACAACCGGGGCCAAGTGGTGGGAAGCACCTTTGACTCGAATGGCGACTGGTCCCGCGGCTTCATCTGGCAGGACGATGTGATCACCGATCTTAATACGGTAATTCCTGACGATTCCAACCTTCTCATAATCGCAGCTAGCAATATCAATGAGTTCGGACAAATCTCAGGGATGGCAACGGTGCAAAACGGCCCCCATAAGGGCGAAATTCATGCCTTCCTTTTGACTCCGGCAGACATACGCATCGGCGCCTCGATGGCAGATTACGCACGTACACACCCGCATTCCGGTTTACCCGCGAATGCTTGCGATCACTCCTCGCAGAGATTCGGACCTGTCCGACTCCAGCGATAAAGGCATTCTTTCCCTTGCGTATGTGTCTGAACTCTCCCAGTTTGAACCCCAGGCGCGACGGCACGCGAGGTTGGAATACGAGTCCTGAGACGTGTCCAACGGCACGCCTCACGGGTTTTGAATGACCGCACCGCCGATGCCCGCGCATGCTCGCCAGCAGCTGTTGTCGAGAAACGTCGGACTCGGCCAACTGCGGCGATAAAGACACCTTCGGAAATTTCGCTTTGCATTTCAACTGCATGCCGCGCGAAGGCGCAAGGCCGGAGATTATGCGGGATACGATGAGTTACGTCCGATATCAACCTAACGCAGAATTGCTAGCAACCGAACGCCGTTCATGGGTAGTGCAGTATGGAATGCAGGTCCGATAGACGACTGAATCTATGTCCTGTTCAAGTTCCCGCTCCTATATTTCGGCTCCACAGCTCCTAGGTAACCCGGAACCGATGGATCTGTTCGTCGTTCTCAACGGCGTGGCGGTCGGATGGAACGCCGGATGTAAGGAGGGCCATTTGAGAGAACCTCGGAATCATGACTGAAGCAAAACATGATGAAAACTGGATTCGAGAAAGCGAAAAGGACAGGCTGGAAGTGCGGGAGGCTTCTGCTGGCCGCATTGCTTTTACACTCCGCAATTGCACTCGGACAAATTCAAGCGACGACGAAGCTGGAACCTGCCCCAATCAGGCCGTTCAAAATGCATGTTCCCGACCGTGTTCTAGTCGATCTTCGCCGCCGTTTGGCGGAAGCCAAATGGCCCGATCAACTTCCGGGCACGACGTGGGAGTACGGCGTCGACATCAAGAAGGTTCGGGAACTCGCGGACTATTGGCAAAACGGCTACGACTGGCGTGCGCAAGAAGCGAAGATCAATCAGTTTGACCAATTCACAACGGAAATTGATGGACAGCAGATTTATTTTATCCATCAGCGCTCTCCCCGCGCGGATGCCATACCGTTGATGCTGATTCACGGATGGCCCGGGTCGATTTTGGAGTTTGAGAAGCTCATTGCGCCGCTGACCCGGGTGAATCTCCGATCAGGAGGAATCACATGTTCAAAACCTTATATCGTTGTGCTCGTACCGCTGCGCGGCATGAGACTGGCCCAGCAGCACAATCACGCTTGGCTTACTTGGAACACTACTGGAGAGTACAGAAACTGATCATCCGTTGATCTCTGCCTCTAGAAGCGCTTCGCAAGAGTGAGAAGGCGGTGAGGAGCCGTGTTGCCCCCGCAGGCCGAAACACATTCTCTATCTTTTGGCCCGGTCGCGGGTCCCCGGATCCGGGAGCGGCCTGAGCGAAATGAAAACTCTCACTGTAACCCGGGATCCGAGCGGGGTAGAGGTTAGAATCTCGCAGATTTCGAATGGCTTCGTATGTTCATACAAACGCCGGCGTCTGAGTTTGTTTCTCACACAATGGTGTTAGCCGCGCGGCGTTTGCCGCAATCTGGAGATCAAAAATGAAGATAACGACTCAAGTATTGTGTTGCACAGTACTAGGATTTGCAGCCATCCTACTGCCGTCCAAGGCCAAGGCGGCAACCGACGATGACAAGAACTTCCTTGCCATGGCGGCGCAACCAGATCAAAACGAGATCGCAATAAGTCAATTAGCGACCCAAAAGCTACCAATCCCGCCGTAAAAGCCTTCGCCGAGAAAATGGTCAACGAACACACAAAGATGACTGAAAGTATGAAACCATTTGCGGACTCATGGGGTTTGACGCCGCCGACCGGTCCAGACGCTGACCACCAAAAAGAACTGGACAAGCTGAATGGGCTTTCGGGCGCCGACTTCGATAAGGAATACATGAGCCAGATGGTCACCGACCACTCCAATGCGCTAAGTGCATTCACGACGGAAGCAAAGGATACGAAGGATCTCAAGTTCCGTGCCGCTGTCATTAAGGGCAAGACGGCTGTGGCAGCGCACAAGAATATGGCGTATGACCTAAAGAAGAAGCTGTAGCAACGCATCAAGCAGGCTGGTCCTCCTCAAGGCTGAGGAGGGCCTCTTCATGTCGAGACGAGGGGTAGGGCTGAAGACTGTCGTCCGCCTCGTGTTTTGATTGTTGCTGTCATCCGGCAGGGGAGTAGTTAGGAAGATGCCCGATAACTGACTGTGCGGCATCAAGACCCGGGTTGAGGAAGGTATGGATGTCTGCGGCGATCCCATTGGTGTCGTTATGAAACGCCTTGAACTATCTGTGTTGCATTTCAACCCGGTAAATAAATGATTTTGATCGTAAATCGGCCATTCTGCATCGAAGTTTAGGAATATGTCTACCATTGTTCCTCTAACGCCGGAAGATGAGTGGCTGTCGGGGCTCTGCCATTTACAGCCGTGGACTCTTCCGCTGGTGCCCACCTGCATAGTAGCTCCTCATCCGGATGATGAAACTCTTGGCGTCGGAGGAATGATTGCAAAGCTGCGCCTTCACGATATCCCTGTGACGGTTGTTGCCGTCAGTGATGGTGAGAACGCATATCCTGACGAGCGCGGACTAGGGAAGGTACGGAAGAGAGAGCAAAACGAGGCTCTGGAGCGGCTCGGTGTGGGTGAGCAGAGCATTCGTAGACTCAGACTGCCGGACAGCGGACTGGCCAAGTGGGAAGGCTCTTTAGAAAGATCACTGTCCGAGCATGTCTCGCCTGGGATGCATCTCGTCGCGCCATGGCCGAGAGACTTCCATCCGGATCACGAAGCGTGCGGACGCGCCGCTGCACGGGTTGCGAAGAACCATGGTCTCAAATTGGCTTTCTATCTCTTTTGGACCTGGCACCGCGGCGTGCCACATATGCTCGAAGGTTTGCCTCTCGTTTCTCTGCAGTTGACCCAGGAAGAGAGGCGGTTAAAGCTATTTGCTCTAGAAGCTCACGTATCCCAGTTTGAACACGCAGGTGGCGCTCCAATACTATCCCCGGAACTGCTGCGACCAGCTGAACGAGAGTTTGAGGTCTACGTAATCTCATGACAACCGACAGCAGATACGTGTTGACCCCAGCCTTCTTTGAACAGAAATACAAGGAGCGGTCTGATCCCTGGGACTTCTCAGGTAGCGAATACGAGCTGAGCCGGTACCAGTCAATTATCGCTGCCCTCGCTCATAACCGTTATACGCGTGCGTTTGAACCCGGTTGCTCGATCGGCGTGTTAACTGAACTTCTTGCCCGCATCTGCGGATTTGTGGAGGCCATCGATTTTTCACGGTCTGCGGTCAACCGAGCTCAAAAGCGTTGTGCTCATTTAAAAAACGTCGACGTTGCCTGCGTTTCACTTCCAGATCGAATGCTCATGAATAGGTTCGACCTAGTGGTGTTGAGCGAGATTGGCTATTACTTCACGGAGGATGAGTGGATGCGGCTTTCTTCTGCCATGGTAAAGTCGATGCCTAAAGCTGGAACATTATTAGCCGCTCACTGGCTCGGCCATTCAACTGACCATTGCATAAACGGCGATCAGGTCCACGAGGTTCTCCTCTCTCTTCCAAACATCCAACTAGATCGCTCCGAACGTTATGAGAGGTTCAGGCTTGATCGCTGGGTGCGTGTATGAACGCGGCAAAGTGGCATATCGCAGTACTAATCCCAGCACGTGACGAAGAGCAGCTTCTTCCAAGGTGTCTTCGATCTGTTCTCCAAGCTTGCCGTCACCTTCCTAGGGGAGTGACAAGCGATATCGTCATTGTGGTGGACCGCTCTACTGACAATACTCGAGGGGTCGCTCAAGACTTAATGAAGAATGAAGGCCTAGTAATTGAGACGAACGCAGGGTGCGTTGGCACTTCTCGCGCTCTCGCAGCTGAGATCGCACTTGAACGCTATAAGGGATCTCGAGAGCGATGCTGGCTTGCGAACACTGATGCTGATTGCGAAGTGCCGGCGGATTGGCTGACTCAGCAGATCTCCATTGCTGAATGCGGTTACGCTGCGATTGCCGGCATAGTCGATGTAGACACCTTCGTCGAGCATGAAGCTTCTGTGCCGGAGCTATTTCGCCGCACTTATCTCATTCACCCCGATGGAACCCATCCGCATGTTCACGGAGCAAATCTTGGTGTCAGGGCAGATGCATATCTGGAGTCAGGGGGTTGGAGAAATCTCGTAACTGCTGAAGATCATGACCTTTGGGAGAGACTGCATCACGGCAGGCACCGACGGTCTTCGAACACAAGTTTGCGAGTCATCACCAGCGGTCGGCGGATTGGGCGCGCGCCGCATGGCTTCGCTGACGCTCTTGCAGCTCATAATGGAGCGATTGCATGAACGTTGAGCTTCTAGCCGAGCGCCTGAAAGAGATCTCTGTCGAAAAGTTGCCATTGCCAGGAGCGGGGAAAACGGCAGAGAGGCACTCCCATCTGATCCAGATCGGCCGTGAAGACCTAAGCCTCGCGAAGTTGGCCGAAGCGCACTGGGATGCCGTCTCCATCCTTGCAGAGGCTGGTCGACCATGTGCACCCGGGGCCTTGTATGCGGTCTGGGCATCGGAGATACCGGGCAAAGCTTTGCAATTGATGAAGACCGTTTCCGGATTTCAGATCAGCGGCAGCAAGATGTTCTGTAGTGGCACCGGGATGGTCGATCGGGCGCTCGTGACAGTATCCATTCCTGAATCACGTCTCGTCGATATAGATCTTCGGGGAAATTCAGAGAGTATTGAAGTTGATCTGTCCGCCTGGACGACCGAGGCGTTCCGTTTGACTAGGACAGGAGCCGTCACGTTTCGAGGCGCAGAAGTGACGGAGCGAGATTTTGTTGGCGATCCGGGCTGGTACCTAAGTCGACCGGGTTTCTGGCATGGAGCGTGCGGACCCGCGGCATGCTGGGCCGGGGGAGTGGCTGGTTTGGTTGACTTCGCAAGGAAAAGCAAAAGAGATGATGCACATACGCTCGCGCACCTCGGAGCGATGGTTGCCAACGCCTGGATGATGGAAGCTTGCCTCGATCTTGCCGGGCGAGAAATTGACGAGGAGCCGCTGAATTGTGTTACAGCCCAAATTCGTGCATTACGGTTACGTCATCTAATAGAGCAGGCCAGCACAGACACGCTCCGGCGGTTTGCACGTGCATACGGTCCCCAGCCACTCTCAATGAATCATGAGATATCCCAGCGTTACCGCGAGGCGGAACTTTATCTGCGCCAGTCTCACGCAGAGCGAGACCTTGAATCACTAGCGCGTCTCTCGCTCCTACCCCGCTAACCGTGTTCGGCAGGTGTGGATCGAAAGAAACGGAGCAAGGCCATTTCTCGAGAGTCTTCCCGCATCGAAGACCCGGTTTACAGACCCCGAAATATCCTCCTGTAAGGAGGATTTTCCAGCGATGCGGTCTGCTTTATTGTTATCAGGACGGGTGGTCCATTTTGCTTTTGACAATCATTGCAGGCGGCTCGGATTTTCACGCTTCGGGCCTGTACCAGGCCCGAAGCGTGGGGACATGGCGCTGGTCGATCACGATTGCCACTCTACATCACGGCCACATCTCCTGGGACACGCGCCACATTATCCAGCCATCTAAACGCTTCGTCGCGGCATCGCAAGAAGAACAACGGGTATCTATGCCAAGCGCCGGAATGCCACTTAGGAACTTTGGAAAATCTGACGTTAAGGTTTCAGCTCTCGGGCTTGGTGGGCATCACTTGGGAGCGGCAAAAGACGAACCGACCGCTGCGTACATCGAGCGGTCGAAGGTGGCATGACCTTCTGTTCCAACATCTGCATTGCGAGACTCGCATCCCTTCCGTGCGTACATACGCACCGTTCGGGCGAATAAACAGCTCCGGGTCATCCATCTTGATCTCTGGCAAATCCACGGAGTTACTTTCCAGATGAGCCTGACGTCATGGCCTTGTTCCCGCAGGGCGCGAGCAACGTAGTGCGCGCCTCCGCAAGCTTCCGTTCCAATCAGCATCTGTTGTCGGTTCGAAGTAAGACTAGAAGCTGCTTACGAGAGAACTTCTTCCGCAGCCCGATCTCGCTTCGTGCGTTCAGCTCAATAACGTGAAAGATGGTCTTGCTTAGGTCAATGCCGAGTGTTGAGATTTCCATGGTAAGCCTCCTAACCCGCCAAGATAATCTTGTTGTTGAACAAGCGGCGGACCATTCCAGTAGACATAGTATGGAAAGCTTGGAAAGCCACGAAGCCGGCTCGCCACCCTTCTCACACCCAATGGAAATCCTTCGGGATTCCCACCACAAACTCTACGACTGGATATATGTGTTATCGTGCACCATCAACCGGAAGCGTTGCCACCGCTAGGGGCTTGTAACGGCTGTCTCAGGTCCACAACGTAACGCATGTTCATGTACACTCAGCCCTCGCTCTTAATCAAGGGTCATTGGTATTCGGCGACGGGTGACCAGTGATAGCTTGCGATCAACTTTCCGTCAGTTCCCACCAAAAGGAGAGCCGCCCGTCCAGCGGCCAACTGACCCGAAAACTCTTTCCCGCTTCGGACATCTCGAAACACAACCACACGCTTCTGTGTTTCGGACGTAAGAACATAAAGGGTGGCGTCCGGATAGGACGTCGGGCAAATCAGAATCCCTGGATCGTTCTGGGCAGTTGTGAAAGCCGTCGAGACCTTCGCCTTCTGCATCGCATAGGAGTAAACGCGACCGAGCGCTTGTAGATTTCCGCCCAGCTCCAACGGAAGGGAAGAGAAGAGTATGGTCCCCTTTCCGAGCGGCATCTCGTCCCAATCTTTTCCATCCTCGAGCCTCGCATCCATCAACACTGTCGTCAGTTGACCGCCGAAGGTGTAGAGATCGTCGCCGCCCGGCCAGCGCACTCTCTGCTCCCTCAGAGCCAACGGCTCCGTGGTGTAGTGCAAGCCAACTTCGTCTTGACGATGGGTGGAATGAAGATGAGCATCGCCATCAAACGGCCCCGTGACCAGCAATGTCGATCCTTCCCGCACTTTTTGTTCTATGACGCTCCATGCCTGCTCTGTGAGACCCATCGGCGAGGGAAGCAAGATAAGTTTTGGATCTGCCAGCTTGTCGATCTGATACTCACCGACGGCATACGCCTGACCATGAGCCTCTTGATACAGGGCCCGAACAGCGGTTTGTTGAGCCTCGAGCGCATACGAGTTTAGAACAGACATCTGCATGGATTGGGGAAGGACGATCGCGATTTGGGGCTGGATCAGCGCTGTTGCAAGGGAGGACGCGGCTCTTCTGATGAACGCCATCGAGGCACTCCCCCACTTAGGAAGCCTGCATGTTCGAATTACCGCGCAAAGCTCTGGCGCCATATAACCATCGCTGACAACGGCGCCGGATCCCGGCATCGATGCAGAGAACTTTGTTTGAATCGTTTAAGAGTAGCAAGTCTGATGGAAACGGACTCGGGCTGTGGATAGTGCGTGAAATCGTACACAGCCATGGGGGACCGATTCAATAACGCAGTAGGATTGCGCAAGGCAGGAGCGGAACCGTTTTCAGGATCTCGTTGCCCCTTCAAAGGGCGGTATGATCTATCCCAAGCGTCTAAAAGATCACGATCCGAAAGGATCTCGTCGATTGCATTTGGTATGCCTACGGATTCTGCGCTCAATAGAGATGTACGATTTAACAATTCCCTTTTCTAACAGAGATGACCTATCTCGATATCGGAACGTCCCTGGCCTAAACCCAGTCTTTTCGCCATTTGGCCTTCATTTTCGCCTTCTGGCAGCGATTTTGTAGTTATCTTGTACAATCAAAACGGCTTAATCGCGGTTTAGCTATCAGCAGGATTGGAGCAGGAATGGCAAAGGTATTGGACGCAGTTCGAAAGAAGCAGGACACCGTCCTCGATGGTTGGTTACAGGGGATTAAAGGCGGAATTCGTAGACGCGATTTGATCGACGAGCGGGAGCTCAAGTCACAAGCAGCGGAGGTTCTATCGACCCTGTGTGCCGCACCGCCGGATGCATCACTTGACGATCCTAACATCACGGCTTGGCAGCCCCTAAGGGATCTTCTGGCGACCCTCTCCGCCTCTCGCGCGGTCCAGGGGTTCACTCCGTCCGAAACAGCTTTGTTTGTGCTCTCGCTCAAAGCTCCCTTATTCGATATCGCTCGCGAGCAAAAGGGAGAGAGCGCCGACCAGCTCTATGCGGAGATCACAGCGATCGGCGACTTCATCGATAAGCTTGCGCTGCACACGACAGATAGTTTCATTCATGGTCGCGACCAAGTTATTACGCGTCAACAGGAAGAGATGCTCGAGCTTTCCACTCCGGTCGTAACGCTCTGGGATGGAATTGTTGCACTTCCGCTCATCGGCACATTGGACAGCGCACGAACGCAGGTTGTAATGGAGTCGCTGTTGCAGGCAATCGTTCAAACGAACTCGCGATTCGCGATCATCGACATTACGGGCGTACCGACCGTGGATACACTCGTTGCGCAGCATTTGCTGAAAACGATTACGGCCGCGCGTTTGATGGGCGCCGAGTGTATTTTGAGTGGAATCCGACCGCAGATAGCGCAGACCATTGTGCACCTCGGAATCAATCTCGAGGATGTCATCACTAAGGCTAAGTTATCCGACGCCTTCAAATTGGCATTGAACCGCAGCGGTCGGGCAGTGACGCGGGTCGCCAAGGTGAACGTTTCGCCACAATCCGGCGCGCGGGAGCTGTAATGGAACGAATTCCGATCTTGCGTATGGGTAATTTTCTTCTTGTTACGATCCAAGTCGATATGCACGACAAGCTCGCACTTACGCTGCAAGACGATTTGACAGCGAAGATCGCAGATGTCGGCGCTAAGGGCGTCCTGATCGACATTTCCTCGCTCGAGATCGTTGACTCTTTCATTGGGCGAACCCTGGCGAACATTGCATCCATGGCGAGAGTCCTGGATGCACAGACTGTGGTCGTTGGCATGCAGCCGGCTGTAGCCATCACGCTTGTGGAGTTGGGGATGTCTTTACCCGGTATTCGAACGGCGCTGAACGTTGAGTCGGGCATGCAATATCTCCATGAGACAGCGACAGCCTACGGAGATGGCGAGGATTATGACGGGGACAGTGAGTAAAACTGAGAAGCTCCCCATCAAGAACTCCTCTGATGTGGTGTTTGTGAGACAGCGGGTCCGCGTGTGGGCTACCGATCTAAAATTCAGTCTTGTGGATCTGACGAAAGTTGTTACCGCGGCCAGCGAACTGGGTCGCAACACTCTGGAACACGGTGGCGGCGGGGAGCTGGAAATTGCGGAAGTCGTTGAAGGAGCCCGCAAGGGCATCCGCTTGAGCTTCTCGGACAAGGGGCCCGGGATCCTTGACATCAAGCAAGCTCTTACCGACGGATACACAAGCAAGCACGGCATGGGATTAGGGCTTGGCGGCAGTAAACGGCTTATGAACGAATTCGACATCCAGACAGTTCCCGGGGAAGGAACTACCGTCACTGTGACCCGATGGAAATGAGAAAAATGACGGGCATCGCGCTGCCGATAACCTCCAGCGACTCAAGCCAGGTTGGCCATGCGCGCCGCAAGGCGGTCGCGATGGCGAGCGCCATGGGATTCAGTGAATTGCGGCAAGGCCAACTCGGAATCGTTGTCACGGAAGCCGCCGGAAATATCGCCACCCACGCCCAGCAAGGCGAAATCGTGTTAAATCCATGGCGTTTCCAAGGGGAGAGCGGAATCGACGTGCTCGCGCTCGATCGTGGGAAGGGCATTGCGGATATAGGGCGTTCTCTCGAGGACGGATTCTCCACTGCCGGAACGCTAGGGCAAGGTCTGGGCGCGATGTCTCGTCTTTCCTCTGCGTTCCAGATTTATTCGTCCCCAGGAAATGGAACTGCCCTATTTGCGCGGATCGTTCAGGAGTCAATCGCCCCTGACGCTGTTGCTAAGGATTATGCTCTGGGGGCAGTGTCATTGCCGATCACGGGGGAGACGGCCTGCGGCGACGCGTGGCATGCAGTCTATAGTCCTGGCCGAAGCATCTACATAGTCGCGGATGGTTTAGGTCATGGCCCGTCCGCCGCGGAGGCGGCGGCGGAAGCGATCCGCATTTTCGTAGAATCGGCCCACTTTTCCCCAGCCCATATCCTGGCGGACGCTCATGGTGCTCTAACTAAAACTCGCGGGGCTGCAGTCTCAATCGCTGAGATTGACCAAACCAAGGGCGCGCTGAACTACGCGGGTGTCGGCAACATTTCAGGAGCGATTCTTCAAGGCTCAAAGACCCGGAGCATGGTTTCGATGAACGGTACTCTGGGTCATACAATCGGTCGGATTCAGCAGTTTGCCTACCCATGGGACAAGGATTCCTCGCTCATCATGCACTCCGACGGCCTCGCAACCCGATGGAACTTTGATCAATTTCCCGGGCTATCTGGGCGTCATCCAGCTCTTATTGCTGGCGTTCTTTATAGGGACTTTTGCAGGAAGCGTGATGATGTCACAATACTCATCACCCGCATTTGACCATGGAAAATCGCTATGAATTCCCTCTCCTAACGATTCCTTTGCGGCACGACAGACATGTTGTGCATGCGCGTCAGCGCGCACGCGATATCGCTGCCGAACTGGGATTTGAGCATCAGGATCAAATTCGTCTGGCAACCGCTGCGTCGGAGCTTGCGCGGAATGCTTTTCGTTATGCCGAAGGCGGTGTGGTCGCGTTTTCCGTGACCGCGTCAAAACCGCAGGTCTTCGTCATTTCAGTGGTGGACAAGGGACGCGGGATACCGAATCTGGCCGAGATTCTTGATGGCCGATATATCTCGAAAACTGGCTTGGGTATGGGTTTGATCGGTACCAAGCGACTAATGAATCATTTTCACATAGCCTCGACCGATATCGGCACGGAGGTCGAGTGTGGTAAAGAGCTGCCCGTTATTGCCGCCGAGGTGACTCCGTCTCGTGTCAAAAGCATCTCGACGAAGCTCGCCGGCGGCAACGCCATCGATCCCTTCGATGAGATTGAGCGCCAGAACCAGGAGTTGTTAAAGACGTTGGCGGAACTCAAGGAAAAACAAGAGCAGCTTGCGGATCTGAATCAGGAACTGGAAGACACTAATCGCGGTGTGGTCGCTCTTTATGCCGAACTTGAGCAGCACGCGGACGATCTGCGTCGGGTTTCCGATCTCAAGACGAGTTTCCTTTCCAATCTTTCCCACGAATTTAGAACGCCACTCAACTCCATCTCCTCGTTGAGCCGTTTATTGATCGGTCGTACGGATGGTGAACTGTCAGCCGAGCAAGAGAAGCAGGTGACATTCATTCAGCGATCCGCCGCAGACTTGTCTGAGTTGGTCAACGACCTCCTCGACCTTGCAAAGGTTGAGGCGGGCAAGGTTGATGTGAAGCCGAGACAGTTTGAAGTGAGCGAGTTTTTTGGCGCCTTGCGAGGTATGCTGAAACCCCTGTTAGCGGGCAATAGTCTTGACCTCATTTTTGAATCGCATCCCGATATACCGACGTTATTTACGGACGAAGGCAAGGTTTCTCAGGTATTACGCAATCTCATTTCCAACGCGCTCAAATTCACCCGCAAAGGCCATATCCATGTGACCGCGGAGCACACTGCTGAAGGTTGGATAGTCTTTCGGGTCGCTGATACGGGCATCGGTATTTCAGGTGACAATCTCGGCCGAATTTTTGAAGAATTCGTTCAGATCGAAGGCGAACTCCAAAGCCAGGTCAAAGGTACTGGGCTGGGTTTGCCACTCTCGAGGAGGTTAGCCGGGCTTTTGGGCGGAACATTAGATGTCGAAAGTACGTTGGGCCAAGGCTCCACCTTCATACTGAGAATTCCGGCGTACTTCGATCAATCGCAGCCCCAAGCGCAATTGCAGTCGCAAATCGAAGAAGGATCTGGTCCGGCAATACTGTTTGTTGAAGACAACCGTGAAACTAGCTTTGTTCATCAATCTGCTTTGAAAAACAGCGACTATCGCACCTTTTTCGTCGCGAACATTCCCGAAGCCCGCATCGCAATGAAACAGATCAAGCCGAGGTTGGTGGTTCTAGACCGCCTGATCGACGAGAAGGATTCTCTCTATTACATTGAAGAGCTAAGAACCCTAGGATACTCGGGTCCGGTTCTGGTAGTGAGCGTCGTCGATGATCCACAGTCTGCGACAAACGCCGGAGCCACGGCGTTTCTTGCTAAGCCTGTCCCTCCTTTTACCTTGCTCAATACTGTCCGGGAACTCGTCGAAGACAGCCCGTCTAAAAAAATCCTTCTTGTCGATGATGATGAAGTAACGCGTTATTTGGTAGGCGGTGCTTTGGCAAAGGCGGGTTACAGGGTTCTCGAAGCTCATGGGGGGCGCGAAGCCGTAAGACTTATATTGAGCGATAATCCTGACGCGGTCATCTTGGACATCGCGATGCCGGACATGACAGGGTTTGAAGTTCTGAGAGAGATACGTGGCGTCGCATCATCCAGAGCGACTCCTGTGATCGTGCATTCTTCTCGAGTATTGTCTCAACAGGATCGAACGGCACTAACGAACTCTGATGCTTTGATCTATTCCAAGCAGTCATTCACGGAGCAGGGTGGCCCTCAAGGATTGCTGGATCTTCTGATTGCGACGGGAATTGGGGTCTAAATTGGCTAAGGACGTCATTCTTGTCGTAGATGACCGGCCCGCGAATCGCTATACCGTCGCACATGCTCTAAAGCGAGCCGGATACGACGTGGTCGAAGCGGAAACGGGGACCGAAGCTTTGGAGCTAGCGAAGCAAATTCCCTCAGCTATTCTGCTTGATGTTAAGCTGCCTGACATTCTGGGTTACGAGGTGTGCCGGCGTCTCAAGGCGAACCCGCGAACGAGCCACATCCCCATTCTGCAGCTCTCGGCTGCTTTTGTCGACAACGAAAGCAGAGTCTACGCTTTGGATAGCGGAGCGGACGCATATCTAACCCAGCCCGTGGAACCAAATGTTCTTGTAGCGACCGTCAGATCTTTGGTCAAGACCCATGAAGCTGAGTCTCTTGCCAAACTACGTTCGAAACAATGGCAGTCGACATTCGATGCCTTGAGCGAAGGCGTTGCCGTCCTGGACGAGTCGGGACGAATTTTGCGCTGTAATCGAGCAATGGCCGAGCTTTTGGACCTATCCTACGCCGACATTGAAGGCAAGATGCTCGGGGAACTCCTTGACGGTAGTCTCGTTTCGCTTCTTGTCCATGATGACCAGGTTAAGGTCCAAGAGTTTACCCACGGGTCCCGATATGTTCAAGCGAGGATAGAACCCATATTTCTGGATGACCACCCCACAGGAAGTATCTTGGTTCTGGCTGATCTCACGAGAAGACGGCTTGCAGAACACGCCGCGCTTATGAATGAACGTCTAGCTGCGACGGGACGCATGGCACATACGATTGCGCATGAGATCAACAACCCTCTGGAAGCGATTACGAACCTTCTTTTCCTTATGAGAAGCCCCGCGACTGGCGCGAAAGAGGCGGCTGAATATCTCACGTCGGCAGAAGATGAAGTGGCGCGTGTTTCCCGGATATCCAAGCAGATCCTGACCTTCCATCGAGAGTCCGCCTCCCCCATTTCGGTTGATCTCAGAAGCGTCATGGAAGATGTTCTTGCACTCAATAACCGCGCAATCGCTGAAAAAAACTTGGATGTACGGAAGGAGTGGGTTGCAAGCATCAGTGTGGAAGGGTTTCCTGCTCAGCTTCGTCAGGTCTTTTCTAACATTTTCCGTAACGCGATCGACGCCTCCGAAAGGGGGGGCACAATCCACCTTAGGATCTCTCGTGCCTTTCTCGGAAGGAATTATGAAGAGACGGCTGCCAGAGTAACCATAGCGGATGCCGGAGTTGGCATTGCTAAAGAGAATGTTCCCCGGATCTTCGATGCTTTTTTTACGACGAAAGAACTGAAAGGAACTGGTGTTGGTTTGTGGCTTAGTTCCACAATTGTGCAGGAGCACGGAGGGCGAATTCAACTCAAGACCCGGGGTCAGTCCGATCGGACCGGAACAACGATTTCTGTTCTTTTGCCCGTGAAGCGGCAGTCCGTTATTGGCTAGTAGTGAGATTACAGTCTACTGTGACCACCATCGAATTCCCAGAAAGTCTCTCGGTTACCCTGCTTAGTCGAGATAAAAACGCGGGCTGGGAATGCTTCCCAGCCCGCGTCTTAGGACTCTGCGAGCAAAAGCGCAGATCGGATTCCATCGAGGAGGTCGGTGGGGTGTATCGGTTTCGAGAGCAGCTCAAAGCTGTGGCCTTGTGCTCGTGCTTTTTGGAGTAAGTCTACGGTTTGAGCCTGACCTGAGAACAGGAGTATTTTGCATTCGGGGCAGACAGCTTGAAGTTGAATGGCAAGCTCTAGGCCTGACATTTCGGGCATCATCACATCCGAGATGAGCAGGTCTGGAGCTTTCACCTGCGCGATACAAAGCCTCTAAAGGGTTGGTATAGGCCGCGGTTTCAAACCCGTTGTGTCGCAAGATAATAGCCAAGGTCGAGGCGATCACCTGCTCATCATCGACCACAATGATGTACTTACTGTTTGGTTTCGGCATAGGGGTTTTAGCTCGTGTGTGGTCAGCACCGGCCTATCGCGTGCTAAACATACACGGGGGCAACGCATTTGCGCTAACTTTTTTTCATCATAGGCTTCCTGGGTCTACACGATGGTTATCTAGCCGACATACGCGGCTGAAGGTCCGTCTTTGTAGCTCACTCCGTTTGGGGTAAGGGTCTGTCGCCACTATCGCAGTTTTACAATGATTGGGTATGGTCTGAAGGTTTGATCTGCGCTCGGGGTCCTCTATCGATTTCGCAGTCAATCAGCCGGTTCTGTAGCTCTGGTGAAAGCAGGAAGTCGTCGATTCGGATCCCGCGGTTGTGCTCGAAAGCCTGTCGGAAGTAGTCCCAAAAGGTGAATTGCCCCTCTAGCTCTGGATGGAGCGATCTGAAGGCATCGATATGCCAAGAAGTAATTGTTGCTGGTAAACGCGAGCAATGGAATTACTTCATCGAGGGTGCCCGGCGTGACTGTCGAGATAATTGAGAATATAGTTCTGTGCATTATCTTCGAGCAGACCTTATTCATCGGACTGAAGTGCTCTTCCTGCCCTATCAGTTCTGCGAGTTTATGAGTGAATTTCGGCCCTGCAGTTTTCTTCAAACCGAAGTCCACCATCATCTCCCTATATAATGTATGGTCCGCCGCGTGACTGCAAGGATTAGTTTGGTCGAGAAGACAAGTCTGCGGCAATGTATTCGGCCTTTGATGGAGCCGCGTGCTCCTGGCCAGGATGAGTTCCGCTGCGCATCTGTCCTTACAAGTCGGTCGGTCGTTGAGGACCCTTATCGGGATCAGGTTGCAGATGCGCCGTTGTGACTGTTCTTTCGTCTTTGCTGTTCCTGTGCAGACCTTGGTGGGAAAGTCGTCGTCGTAGAGCGGGAAAGTGGGAGCGTGAAGCGCTTCCAAGCCGCAGGCGTCTTTTCCGCTCTATCTCATGCCGCTGTTGCGCTCGCCGCGGGCCTGTAGTCTTCGCCGGTGGAGAGCACAGCCCAGGCGATGCGGGCGAGCTTATTCGCCATAGCGACCACCAGCACGTTGCGCGGCGCTCTGGCTTCCAGTGCGTTCATCCAGGCTCCAATCGTGAAGCGATCTCGTTTTATGCGCATGGCCGCGGCTCGTGCGCCGTGGATCAGTACCTTACGCAGGTAGATGTTGCCGCGCTTGCTGATGCCCAGCAGCTTGGCCTTACCGCCCGTAGAGTACTGTCGCGGAACGAGGCCGAGCCACGCTGCGAAGTCTCGTCCCTTGCGGAACGCTGCGCCGTTGCCGATGGCGGCAACGATGGCCGTCGCGACGATAGGTCCGATGCCTGGGATCTGGCGGATGCGGCAGCAACCCGCATCGCTGGCGGCGATCTGTTCGAGTCTGTCGGTCAGCTCGTCGATCTGCTGTTCGACGGTCTTCCACTCGTCCCACAGCATACCTATCAGGTTGCGCATCATCGGCGTCAACGCGTTCTCTGCGTTCTCGAGAACATCTGCCATGGCTGCCTTTAGCTTCGCCGGCTTCTGCGCAAACACCATGCCACGTTCCAGCAGGAATGCCCGTATCTGGTTGATGACCGCCGTGCGCCGCGAGACGAGCCGGTCTCGAACCCGGTGGATCGCTTGCAGGTCCAGCTGGTCGTCCGTCTTGATCGGGACGAAGCGCATGTTCTTGCGCTCGACCGCTTCGGCGATAGCCTCTGCGTCGACGTAGTCGTTCTTGTTGGACTTCACAAACGGCTTCACGAACTGAGCTGCGATCAGCCGCACGTCATGGCCTTGCTGCCGCAACGCTCGCCCGAGAAAATGCGCTCCGGAGCAGGCTTCCAATCCGATCAGCGAGGTCTGCATGTTCGCCGTGAACGCCAGCAGCTGCTTCTGTGAGAACTTCTTCTTCACCAGTACCTTGCCCGATGTTCCCAGCGCAACAAGGTGAAATGTCGTCTTGCCCAGGTCGATGCCTACCGAACGAATCTGCATGTCGATGATCCTCCTCTGAAACCGCTGCTAATATCCTCCGCCTCAGCGGGGGGTGACAGCGGCGGACCATCTCATTAGTCGGCTTCAGAATCTGTCGTCTCAGTTTCCGGGCCTTCGATGCTCTCTTCGAGAAAAGCAGATTTGAGTAGGTCTTTCAATTCGTTATTGTCATCTTTCGACATTTCCTCTAACACCTTTAGGTATTCCGTGTGTGACGCCTGATGCGCTTTTGAAAGTGAGTCGTAAAATTCTTTCGCGTCGATCAAAAGATCATGCTTGAAGTCGGGCGCGTTTGCTTGGGACGCCAATACATATTTTGTAATCACCTTCAGTTCCAGGAGGTTGCGGCATCCCCAAGCTGCTATATAAACCGAGTTCTTAGTGCCAACTTCAACGGAATAATAATCCAGCAGAGCGCTTCTCAATATCCCGAGAAGCAATCTCCCAAACCAGCTGACATCATGACTAGCTGTTTTATCTTGCACCCTATCGTACAAAAGGCGCGTTTCTTCCACGGCCTGTGCCATGGCTTTTTCTACTTCGCCTTCTCCGGGTTCGCTGGATTCCGTTCGCATGAGAATAAAGACTACACGCATACTGCGTGTGATCCTCATCGCCCGCGCTCTGGCTGCGTCATCATCTCGACAAACTCCGCCGGCGTGATAATCCGGACGCCCTGGAACTGACCCACCTTTAGCAAGTGCTTATCTCCGCTCACGAGGTACTGAGACCGACCGGCGATCGCACACTCCAAAATGCGATTGTCTGTCGGGTCTTCCGTGACGACATCGATTCGCTGTGTCGGCTGTACATGCTCCGTGAATCCGGATATCTGGCGGATAGCATCGTCTATACGCTCCTGCGGCCAGCCGCATTTCGGTCGGCGCAACACACGCTCGACTTCATCGAGGATGTCGTCAGATACCACAAGGCGGATGGAACCCTCTTCGGCCATATCAAGGATGCGCGCGGGATTACCCGAGAAGTTCAGGGCACTGATAATTACGTTCGTGTCGGCTGTGACCCGCAGCACGGTCTACCGCTTGAGTTCGGCGCGCTCGGCCGCGATCTCGGCGTCTATATCCTCAGGCTTCAGACCTCGCGCGCGGGCATTGTTCTGCCCGAATTCGATGGTCTTTCTCCACTCGCCACGGCTCAGGCGAGTCTCGACGGCATCACGCACCAGCTCTTCCGGGGTGATTTCTTCTCTCGCCGCAGCTTCCTTGACCTTGAGTATCAGCTGGTCGGGAAGCTTTATGGGATCGGTGGCCATGTGACTATTTTGCTCCTTTGCGGGAAAAGTAGCACGCTTTTAGAGTGCCCTCTTGTCGACCCGAAGGAAAAGAAGAGCGTAAAGCTCACTGACGCCGGCGTGAAACTCCTCGAATTCACGAAAGGGGTTATGCGTCTGAAGGACGGTTTCTACCTGGAGCTGACGAAACTGAATGACGGCTTCGATATCACCGTCGCAACCACCAATTACGCGTGGCTCACCTACGCGGAGGAACTTGAAGGTTCTTATCGCAAAATCAATGACAAAGGCTCACTCAATCCCGGCAAGGGTTTCTGGCAGCAGGACAGGGTTTGGGAAGAGCTTGAGGACGCTGTCCTGAATGGTCAGGCCGATGTCGGCATATACAGCTATCCCCCCTCCCGTAGGAAGGAATTCCCCAAGGATCTGACACAGATTGATTGGGTCGCGGAGGAATATGTCTTCGTCGTCCCGGCCAAAATCGCGGCGACGGTGAAGAGAGACCGGCTTTCCATCTCCGACCTTGCGGGCGTCATGACCGACCTTCCCAGAGTCGCATTATCGCCGGGAACACAAATTCGACAGGACAGCGCTCATCGAGCAATACCTGAAGCAACAGCGCGTTCTTTCCCGATATCCGGATGACTGGCTATTCGGTGCTAACACCATCGATGAGATTAAGCACACGCTTATCGAGAAAGGTGGCATCAGCTTCCTGCCATGGCCGACCGTCGCCAAGGAGCATAGGTTGAATCTGCATAAGGCATTCCCTATCAGGCCAGCTCTAAGGCCTCGGATCATGAAGATTATTCACCGGTCCCACGGCTATCGCAAGGCGGTGGATGAGTTTATCCGGGCTGCCAAAAAAGTCAGCTATGCGAGGAAGTTCCCGGACGAGGTGGTTCGCTCTCCGGGTCACTATCGTTAACGCCCCGCCGTGTTTTCGTCGCCCGCTGTCACTGACATCAGATTAGTTTCCTTTTGCGGCCTTAGGTTTGGCTTGCTCTGACCTCTCACTTTTCCAGAAATCATTGGTCTGCGCAAATGTCCGCTGAAGTTCGTCGAATAACTTATCAAGATCCTTATCTTCGGTGTCCGCGTTCTGGCCCGCCGAAAGATAATCAAGCTTATCGCTGATCGAATAAAGCTGCGTTACGGTTTGGGTATACCTAACCCACAGAGCGCGATGATTAAAAAACGTCTCAGCCGTCGTCAACAACGTCACAACCGCACTTAGGATGAGTGCGAGGTTTTAGGATCGATATGTTTAGCTTCGGGTGGCCACTTGAAGCCGAGAATGACAGTGAGTACGGCACTTATCGTGATCGTAATGAGATACACAGTCTTGGCAGCGCACCCACTGGATCGGCGTTTTTTTCGAACGATTTTATCGCTGCGGCCAGTTGTGATTTCAGCACTGCAAGTTTTTGATCGTGCGGCATCTTTGGTCTCCCAACATATCTTCTTGAGCTGATGAATCAATGTATCGCACTAGTCATTCATCTTTTCTTTTTGCTTTGTCTTTTTTTGCCTCCAAAGCCATTTCACCTCTTTATCGTCTCCGAATCACCTTTGCCAACTCTCTCTCGACGGGCACCGTGCAGGCGTCGGTCGTTAGGGTCAATACACGGATTTTCCTCTGCGCATTCATCGCGAAACAAAATCCTATGACCCACTCCCTTTGCGCCTGCAGAAACGTGCTATCGAGAGGCGGCAAGGTGCTTCCTCCGAAACGAAAAGGAGAACGACATGGCAATCATCGGAACTTTCAAAGCAACGGAGAACGGCTACGAAGGCACACTCGTAAGATGCAAAACTCGCCCCTATGTCCGGTACGTAACATAATTATTTCCTAAATATCGGAGTCACCTGCGAGTTCAGTCAATCTGGCTCAGGATAGGACGTTTCCATGAAATCAGTGGCCGATCCCCAAAGCTCAAACCTCTTGATAAAAAGATCACCTTCTCCAGGTCATCATCGAAGGGCCCGCGGCGGCCGGAATAAGTTCGCATTCGAAGGAGAGCATGTGCGGGCAAGCCACTCCAAAAGTCGCAGCAAATCCTATGGGCCTATTTCCTCGATCAAGACCTCGGCAGCCTCAACGCTGGCTTCGCCACTCGCCGTGCGGATGCCAATTTCTCCTTCGTTTTGCTCACGATGGCGTTTCTTCTTCGCGCCTTTCTATTGATGGTTAGTTCCTTCTTTCCAGAAGCGATGCTTCTTGCTGTGGCACAACGAAATTATGAGTATGCTACAGAATGGTAGGAGCACAATTTTCATCCCAACCTGGCAGACCTGGATAGCGATGGCGGCGTCACTGTGCAGCGCCGAATATCCGCAATGGAGCTATTCGGGTGATTGCGATGGAGCCTCGTCTTGCAACTAAAAGCCCAAAGTACAGCGGAAGAAACGCGGTGTCACGTTGCCAGAATTAAGCATCTGATTCGTATGGCTATGTTTGTATTGAACCTGATTCGCGATGAAGACCCCAAACCTTTTCGCGCGGTGTGCTCGATATTGGGAGAGGGAACGGGCTTTGATGGAAGTATCCGGCGCTTTGAAGATGAACTTGAGATGGTCAAGGCGTTCGACAGTGTTGGAATTCAGCCTGAACGATACGCTGTTGCGGTGAGGGTGGTACTTTCCGGCAAGCAAGGGTCCTTCGATCTCGACCAGAACGAAGCACAAAAGCTAGGTGTCCTCCATACTGATAGTTCAGAGTAGAGAGACTCCTGGGCGCGCCGCGAGAAAAGATCATTGGAGAGACCACGGACGACACGAGTCACTAAGCCTTAGGTCGGCATACCCATTAAGAATTGGCCGACTGCAATAAGCGATTCCGCCTTCCAGGGTTC
This sequence comes from Tunturiibacter psychrotolerans, assembly GCF_051013365.1. Taxonomy (GTDB): domain Bacteria; phylum Acidobacteriota; class Terriglobia; order Terriglobales; family Acidobacteriaceae; genus Edaphobacter; species Edaphobacter psychrotolerans_A. The sequence goes on from NZ_CP132941.1 coordinate 4,989,037, forward strand.
TTAGTGACGGCATTACCCTATCTCGATTATCGCTACGCCCGGGTGGGAGTCAGTAAAGCGAAGGATAATGTCCTTCGTTTCGTTGCGGGTAGAACGTAGCTATGGACCAGACTTATCACATCAGAAGGGCGTGAGAACACTTCTGAATGAGATGAGGGACGGCTAATTCGTTCCTCATCCCACAATGCGTCCCGACGTGCTCAATGGTGCTTGCCGCTTACAAGTTCTCGCCTCCCACTGGATTCCGGTTGGGGAGGTAGACGTTGACGATACGGAGGTCCTTGATTATCAATTCGATGAAGCGGGAATGGCTGTCCGCCTCATCGCCGGCGAGAGCTGTGCTAATCGTCTATATCGGGTGACGGGATAGGATTGCGACGCCGTTATAAGCTTTGTGCGTTACAGCAACGCTCTCGTATCCAAGCTTCTTGAACACGTCGGCCGGAAATTCGGTTCCCTTGAGCTCCTGTAGCAAGAGTACATCCGGCTTGCGGGTCTTAAGGCAGGTCACGACGTGGTCAAGGCGAGCGCGAATTGATTCGCGCTCCAGCTTGCGATTTCGATTGTGGTGATCTGTACTTTCTACGAAGTTGACCTCATTCTAGAGATTGCACGTTGGATAACTCTAGTGTAAGTCGCCGACTTTGAAGCGATCGAGTAAGCCGATAGTGCCTTTGTCAACTTGGTTGTGGAAGTACTTTGCCAGAGCTTCGTTGTACACAGTAGAGTGGAATCGAAATGCTTGGGCCACCTTCGAAAAGAGAGTCATCGCTGAGTGAAACTTAAGGTCATCAGGGGATCTAAAGATGTCACCAATGGAGCGATCTAAGTTAGCGTTTACAAGAGACGTGCATTCTTCCAACCGTCGGCCTAGAACGGAGTCTTAAGCGATTCATCAATGCACAAGAATCGGTCTACGAGCAGGTCAGAGCCGAGTTGGTTGCCGGCCGGAAGCGCTCTCACTGGATGTGGTTCATCTTTCCCCAGATTCGCGGTCTCGGATCAAGTCCCACCGCTCAGCGATTTGCAATCTTGGGGCTGAAGGAGGATGCGGCTTATCTAAAGAACAAACTCGTCACTGACTTTCTGAGATCGTGAGCTTGCGCCCATTTTGCATCATGAGTTGCTGCTGGTGTCGAGGTGGTGAAGAGCCAAGTAGGAGCTGGACTGCTGGCCGTGAGCTAGTTCACTAGCCGGACGGACGCGTACTACGGGTTCCGTAGAAATCGGCATCGACTTATGGGAAGAAATCCTGAACAGGCCTCTGCTCAGCCACGGCCGAGGTCTGATCACCTGTTGAAACAAACTACTCATTTAAAAAGACATGCCTCTAGCCCCGGAAACCTGAGGGTGCGGAAGGTGCTGAATCGACATTGATGAATTCGGTGGGTAGACGTAGTCTAATGATAGTGATGAGTATTTTCCGGCAACTTGGTGCTCTGGTCCTGCTGCTGGTGTCGTGCTTGGCCCCTGCAATGGCCTGCATGATTCCGAATGCAGAGATGAGCACTCAAGAGCGTGCCTGCTGCAGGGCGATGAAGAACCAATGCGGCCAGATGGAGATGCCAGCATCGCGAAACTGCTGCCAGAAGACCGCCCCGAGCATTCACGATAACGCGCTGGACACGAAGGCGGTGGTATTCCACCCGGTCTTAGTTTCCGTTATCTGGTTGACTGCTTACGAGCTGGTGAAGCCGACCTCTGCCGTCACCGGAAGGGTCGAACACCCCGACTACTCTCCACCAAAGCCCCCGCCCGCGACCATTTCCATCCTAAGAATTTAGTTAGCTCCTCTCTCGCACTCTAATTTTGCCGAGCGCGCACGCCTGTCTGCGTGGTTTCGGCAAATGCCCTGAATTGCATTTGAGATTGGAGTTTCCTATGAGCATGGTCTCTTTGACCGCCACGCTCGTACTGGTCACCGCATTTTCTGCCTTCGGGCAGACGACGGTGGCGAGTACGCCCACGCCTTTGCCCCAGCTTTTAGCTGAGGCTGGGGCAAACAACCCACAAATCTCCGCAGCCGATCACCGTGTGCGGGCCGCCCGGCAATTGGCGCCGCAGGTGGCTACATTGCCGGACCCGAAATTCACCTACCAGCAGTTCAGTGTGGGTAGCCCAAAACCGTTTGCCGGCTACACCAACAGCGATTTTGCTTACATCGGTGTCGGAACGTCGCAGGAGTTGCCCTATCCAGGGAAACTGCGGGCGCGCGGGACCGTAGCCGAGCGCGATGCCGATACGAAGCAAGCCGAGGTTGAAGTCACGAAGACCAGCATCGCCGACACAGTGAAGGCTGACTATCTCCAACTCGCTTACCTGCAACAGACGCTTGGCATCCTGCGACAGAACGAGGCCGTTCTCGACCAGCTCATTCAGGACGCAACAGCGCATTATCAGGTTGGCCAAGGGATGCAGCAGGATGTCTTGCAGGCCCAGGTCAGCCACCTCGCAGATTGCGGGTATACGAGAGACAGCTCCATCTATTGTTGGGTCGACTTGCGTTTCCTCTAACAGCCGCCACAATCATCGATGGTTTGCGCAAAGGCCGTGAAGTTGACGTTCCAGGGCTCTATACCGCACGACAGCTGATAGAGATGGGCTTCCGGAAATCTTTCGGAGATTGATCCTGATCTGGGGATACATGAAGTACCGAACCGCAATAGTCCACAATCCGCATGTGAGGCATTAGGCAAGACCCATGCGGCATCACATAAACTTGACACCGCTCTCCGCAATAATCGTAAAAACGTTGAATAGATTTGTCAGCCCTAGAAGGTGTCGAATCTGCTTGCTCAGATGCATAAGCTCTAAACTGCAACCCGCCGACTTAGCCGATACATATAGGCGCGTAAGCGTTCCTAGACCGAGGCTGTCGGTGTGCTGAAGATCGGCGAGATCCAGTATTATTCGCTTCTTCGTTGGAATGAATTCGTGAACGGTAGTGTAAAGAATGCCTTCGGAACCCGCGACGAGTCGACCGTGACAGATCAAAAGGACAACGTCATTCCGATAATGCCTGGTCTCGGTTGTGAGGATGGGCGAAGCCGCAGCGGTCTCAGGCATTTGGACAATCTCCTGGCGTGACATGGGCCGTGTCGAACCTAGAGATTATCGCATGTGACAGTACAGTAAATTGAATAGTGAGGTCGAATGGCAGCGAAGATTAAGTTCAAGAAGCAATACAAACCGATGGGATTCGGTGACAGAGACGACAAAGGATCTGTGGAGGCGCATCTGAGAGCCAAGGCTGAGGCAAGAGAGACTCGTCAGTACAACAAACGCATGAAGGAACTTGAGGCCGAAGACGCACGGAGACGTGGTGGCATCCTGACCAGGGTGATGCGTTTCTTCTCTTCTAAGCATCGAACCCGCTGATGGACGCCGCTGACCTAATGAGCCTTTGGAAGACTGACGAACTTCCTGCATGTGATGAAGGGATGGTGCTGGCTCTTGAATTCCTGACAAGCTGTGTGGAGGCAGTCGAAAGTGGAGATTCCGCTGAATTCAACATGCGGTTCAATACACTATTCAACCATCAGAACAGATGTGAAAAGTGCAGAGAAATCTGATCTCTACAAGCTCCGGGAACATGGTGGTTCCAAGTGCATCGTTTTGCCGATCTTTACCTCGAATTCGGTCCCGTCATGGCGCAACTGAGGTGAAACAGCTTTGAACCTCGAATCACTATAAAAGAGTGTCAACTTGGCTCTCCCAGTCATCAGAATCGTGTGCAAATTATAAAGAGGTAAATTATATGCGTGTACAAAATGATGCCCTGCTAACCCCCTTGGATATTCAAAGGATGCCAGCATGTGATGAAAGATTGGATCTCGCGCTAAAGTTCCTGAAGGCAGCTGCTGAGTGCGTTAACACGGCGGGTCCTACCAGGACCAGCACGAGCCGCGCAGATCTTCTGTGGACGTATAACGCTATGGTGAATCATGAGGACAAGTGAGAAGTGTAATGAGGTCTGAACACTCGACTAAAGATAAAAGACTTAATGCTCTGTCGGGCAGGCAACTCACTTTTGCGAAGGAATTTGATAGTCTATTGCGCGAAATTGAAAGCCCTCCCCAAGGGAGCAGATCATGCACGGCGCGATTTTGGTCTACGGCAATGATGAAATCTTGGTGATGACACGCACTCACATTCTCGGAAAAGCCGGGTATGAGGTGTTCACAGCGCAGACATTTGGCAACGCCATGCTCGTGCTGATGAACCAACGAATCGACATGGTTCTTTTATGTCAAACCCTAAAGGATGCTGAGCGGCGCGGTATTTGGGAAACGGCGCACGCGCTCCAACCGGAAATTAAATGTCTGGTCCTAGACTGCGGCCCGAGCGAAGTTGCGATAGATGGGGCGGATCTTATTCGAGGGTTTGTGGAGCCTTCCACGCTTGTCGATACAGTCGGAAAGCTAATGACTCAAAAGGTGTCTCTTTAAGGGAACTTGACGCTGAAGATGCACGGAGACGTGGCGGCATCTTGAATGGGTAGCGCGTCTCTTCTCTTCAAAGCATGGGACACGATGATGGACCACAACAAACTGTTGGCTCTATGGACACAGACGACTTTCCTGCTTGCGCCGAAGGCATGATGCTGGCACAAGCTTAATTTGATCAGCTGTGGCGAAGGAGTTAATCGTCTCGGCACCGAGGAACCCTTAGACCGAGTGAATGACATCAAAGCCTGTTACATGGCCCTGGTCGAGCACGGTGAGGACTGTGATTCCTGCAATGAGGTCTAACCATGACAGTCCCGCTAGATGACAGCCCAGAAAGCAGCAAAGAGACTTACAGTGAGGGTGGTCTCAGCGGAGAGGCCACTGCCGACACAGAGCCATTCAAGTTGCGTAACCGCACAGATGAAGAGGTTGCTGAATACGATAAGGGTTTTGAGGCTGGTCAGAAGGGTCAGGAGAACGACGACACCAATAGTGAGGCTTGGCAACGTGGTTGGGCTGAGGCTCAGGAATAGGCCGAGCTTTGACGAATCGTGGTTTACACATTAGTCATTTCTTCCTCGGATGAGGCGCTGCGTTAGCAGCTGGGTTATCGTTAGCAGCGTTAGGCGCTGGGTTTACCTCAGCAGGATAGGCATTAACCGAGGGAGTTTGGCTCTTTGTGGAACCGACCACACCAGATGAGACGAGAGCGGCAAATACAACACCGAGCGCCCCAATGATTGCTGCCCAGATTGCTGCCTTATTATTGTCAGCCATTTTGCCCGTCCTTTTTGAGATCAGGCCCGGATCGCGATCCCCATATTTTGCGCCGTATGATCTCGTACGTCAACAATTGACGGGAAAAAGTGCCTGAATCGCGCAAGCAACTCTGCTAGCCTATTTCGCTTGGCGAAAGCACGGAAAAAAGCCGAACATCCCACCCTGCCGCTTGCCGCTCCGAATCCCCCACGGAAGCCCCAAATCGGAGATCGGGTAATACCTGAGCGATCTGAATCTGTATGGAAGATCATGAGCGTCCGCTCTGAAAGCTCAGTGGATCTAGAACTGCCAGGAACTTATCTCACAAGATTTCGTCAGGATGTCAGCACTCTAAAGTTTGTTGACGAGCCTGTGGTAAAAGCTCCAGAGCCTGCCCGCGATACCTCGGACATCTTTGAGCGCATTGAGACCATACAACGTGAGAATATTCAGCGATTGGACGATGACATCGCGATACTCACCAAATATCTGAAGACCGAAGACGCATCAAAGGATGTAATGATGGTTCTAGAGAAGCTGAGCAATGAGCAACACGCAAGCTGGCAAGCGGCTATCGAACGGATCGAAGAGTTGATGGCCTAGCCCACCCGGGATATCTGGTTGTAGTCTTGGAGCCAACTCTAAAGTCTCAGCATCGGTGTAGCGGAAGGGGACCCGAATTCGGGTGTCGTGCATGCAAACCAATCGGACGTTGATTTCCACTGGGCCCAGAGTGGGGTTCAAGCCAAGTATCTTGAACATTCTTTCCTAGTCGGGCGATCTATCAAAGTAGATCGCGATATCGGAGGGCGCTGTTATGGGAGTACAAATACAGACAGTAGCGTCATGCACTGGATACGTCTTCGTCTCGACTGGTTCCGTATATCACAAGAGCCAGGAACCAACAGGAAACTGGACTCCCTTCGAACCAACAGATCCTGACCACACGTGGCCCGGTGTCAGTCTGCCTATGTCGGCGGCTACCTATCAGAATCCTGAAGGATTGGTGGGATATGTAGCGGTAGCTGGAGTTGATGGGCAACTTTATATCGGCGCACCGGCACGGGGTGTTTCCGGGCCACTGGTGGTTCCCCCTCTACCTCCGATGCAACCGTACAGTGTTTTAGCCACAGACTCTTACATCATGTATTTCTCGTCAGACTCTGCGCAGATCGCCTTGATCGACTTTGCTCAAATCATGGGCATCGTTCCCTCTACAAACAGTGTCTATCAGGTGCTTCAGGCTCCTGGCTCCTATCAGTCTCCTGGACCCCTTACGGCAGCTAAGGATTCGGAAGGCCTATGGGAGATTTGTGGCACCCTCGGCACGGGACTTGAGATCGTTCGTCTAGTGGGGGAGCCGGCCAGTGTCCGCTGGTCTCACATTCCCCTTGATGTCGAAGGGTGGCCTTTCGGCTTGTACCTGTGCGGTGAAGCTTTGTATATGTTTCTTACCGATTCGGAGCAGATTTGGGTAAAGCGAGCGCTGCGGCTTAAGCTACCTAGACAACGAGACGCAGAATATCTGTGGGAAGCAGCCCACCTGTTGCCCTCACCTCCTCAGGGCACATTCGACCTTCAACCTGCGACGATCATTGTGGCCCCAGGTGAATATTTCATGCTGTTTACGATCGATGGTGATGGTGGGTTATGGCGACTCCAGTATGGCGGTACGTCAGACTCCAATACATGGGAGTACGTGGGATTCCCTACCGAAGCCGACTCTATTCGTCCAAGTACTCTAGCTGTATCAATAGGAACCACTGGCAATGTTGAGCTCTTTGCCGCAAGCGATGCAGGCGACCTATGGCAGATGTGGCACACCACGGAGACTGGTGTCTGGTCAGACTGGTATTTTCATGGACGGCCGGCCGATTAGGTTGAAGAAAACATTGATTGCCTATTCAGCTTTGCGGACATCTCAGACTTCATGTTGTGCAGTTACTTTCCGGCGCTCCGACAAGATTCGATAGAGAGGAAAGTCCGCGTCACTCGGGGTGAATTCTCCGCATCACATTATCTTGAAGAATCGTCTAGGAGATGCGATGCCAACTCGTCCCACATGGTCTGGATCGATTCAGATTTCTCTCGTTTCGATTTCAGTCAATATCTTTCCCGCCACCAACCCCGGACGGCAGGTGGAATTTCATCAGATTGATCGAAAGACGCATAAGCGCGTCCACCATCAGAACGTTGACGAGAGTGGTGAGGTTGAGAAGGCCGACATTGTTAAAGGGTTCGAGTACGCAAAAGACAAATACATAGAGATAGACCCAGATGAGTTAAAGGCTCTCCGTATTCCAACCGCAACCACGATGCAGATTAAGCAGTTCGTGAAAGCCGGCGAGATTTCCTCTGCCCTCTTCGATAGACCGTACTTCGTTGCGCCTAAGGATGAAGTTCAGGCAAAGGCCCTCAGTATCATGCGCAAAGCTCTTGCACAAACCGAAACCCTGGGCATCGGAGAGATTGCTTTCAGTGGCCGGGAACATCTAGTCGCCATCGGAGCGCCTCTAGATCCCAAACAAAAGGGACTGATGCTTTATATGCTTCGTTACGAAGATGAATTGCGCGATCCAAAGTCCTCTCTTTCGGGAGTGAAGGAAACATCGGTAGATTCCGATGAACTCGCACTGGCAAAGCAGCTCATCGCCAAAAGCACATCAAAATTCGATCTGTCCGCCTATCAAAACTACTATGAGTCAGCCATTAAGAAACTGGTGAATGCAAAACGGAAAGGTAAGCCACTTCCCGAGCCAGAACCCGATACCCCCAAGATTAAGGTGGTCAACATTATGGACGCGCTTCGAAGCAGTCTGGCCGAGAGCAAACCAAAAAAGGGTATCTCCAAGAAGGCTTCACAACGGAAGACGACGGCAGCCTAGGATTGGGATAGAAATGTGCGGTCGTTACTATCGCCGATCAGACAAGCAGCGCATTGCCGAAGCCTTTAAGGTCGGTAAGCTGCCCGCTGGCTTCGAGCTGCCGCCCGATTACAACATCGCCCCCAGCACCTTCCAGCCTGTAATACGGACAGATCGCGAGACGGGCGAGAGAGAACTGACCATGATGCGGTGGGGGCTTGTCCCTGCGAAGGTCGCTGATCCGGACAGCTTCAAGATCTTCTCCACGACGAATGCTCGCGCTGAGTCCATATTAGACAAGCCGATCTGGCGAGGCCCTTTCACTCACGCTCGCTGCCTCGTCCCGCTGGATGGATTCTACGAGTGGCTTCAGCGGCCCTCCCTGCCGCAACCGCCGCCACTTGAGGCAGGCGAACACGGTCTTTTCGGCAACATGGAAACAAAACCCGAGAAGACGGCTAAGCCAAAGGCAGGGTCTAGACCAGTTTATAAATTCGAAATGCCAGATGGAGCGCCTTACGCGCTGGCGGGATTGTTTTCGGAATGGCGACCAAGGAAAGGAAGCTCGCACCCTCCGCTTGATACTTATTCCATAGTGACAACCGAAGCCAATGAGCTGACCGATCCGATTCATGATCGAATGCCGGTGATTTTGCATCCGCGCGACTACGACCGATGGCTGAACGATTATGACGAGTCTCCACCTCCTATAGATCTGTTGCGTCCGTTTGAGTCCAAGGGTATGCGAATGACACTGGCCAATAGGCTTGTCGGCAACGTTCGCAACACTGGACCAGAGATGCTGAACAGTGCGTAGATCGTTCCAGAAAAACTTTTCGTTGATACGTTTCATACTGAGAGGTCACTATCAGTGGAAGCACAAATCCACGCTGAGGAGTTGGATATGAAACGCTTGTACCTGATAGCTCTCTTCGCTTTTCTTGCCTCGTTCAATGACTTTTCGCCTTCTGTAGCACATGCTGACACTTACCAATCTGTGACCATACACGCCGGCGATTACAACTCAAACGATTACTTCCTGTACGGCATCGATAACAAGGGAGATTTCGTCACCGACCGACCCAATTGCGATGAACTCGGTGACACTTGCTATTACTCGTTCGTTTCGGGAGATCGGAGTTCGAGCAGTTTCACCCCTCCGGCGCTTGACTACGACAACAGCACAGTATGTGGCACCAGCGACTTCGCGGTAGAGATCTGTAATGAAGGTAAGGTAGCGTTCATCGCTAAAGGCCCCGCACCCTCTATCGACACTCTATACTCTGGACCCTCTTCAGAGTTGTCGATTGTCAAGAGTGGTGACTTCGGCTTTATCAATCCGTTGATGGACAGTAATGGTGACATAGTTTTTGACGATGGCAACAACTTTGAAGAGTACATCGACGTCACGAGCCGTCTCGGTGTCACACCAGAACCTACAAGTATCGCCCTCTTGGGTACAGGGATTTTAGGCTTCGCCGGATTCATCCGACGCGGATTGAGTAAGCATAGCTAATAGATCAGCATAAGAAGTGGATGAGAAACCTACCATGTCCTTCATCCACCGTAATCTCGTTGGATTGATCAGAGACACCGAGAATTCTACCTTCCCACCACATAATCGAAAGGAGCGGCACATGGCATGGCTAACAGAACAACAATTGCTAACAATGACCCCGGCCCAAATCAAAACCTACGCAGGCACACTCCAGACAGCCCTTAAGATTCAGGAAACGGTGATCGACAACCTTACGGAGTTAGTTAGCACTGAATTTGCGACTCCTAACTCGGTACCGCCGAACATTGCTAAGGGACAAATAAAACTAGGCCAGGATATAGCCAGTGTAAGGGACACATTCACTGCGCCGGTTCTCGCGCTTTCTTACGTTGTCGGCGCTATTGCCGTCCCACCGTTTCCTGCAAAGATCGGCAATCCCTTCGACGCTACCTTCCTGAGAAACACTCTAATCGGCCTTCAGTCATTACTGTCTGAAGAGATATTTTAGTGAGAGACGTTTCGGACGAGATATTTGCTTTCGGCACCGCGCAGCGTTATTACACGCTGCAAGGTCCTTTACGCGCTCCTGTTGCACCCAGGATGATCCCTTGATCGTCGCTGCCGGGGCGCCCCTTGGGTTTGATCCACCTCTCCAAACGCAAAAAGAAACTCCATCACTCTAGAGATATGAGTGATGGGGCTTGATCTTTGGTTATGGTAGGCTTTGCAGCACATGTAAAAGGGGTGCGGTGTCGGGCTTGATGAACAAAGTTGGTTAGCACTGTGACTCGACCGCAAGAGATCCCACGATCGGGTCGTTGAGAATTCAATCAGACAGGGAGCGGAAAGAGCATGATCCGAAACTGTTTTCATTGGTTGGCTACGATTACCTGGACTTGTCTCGGCGTGTTCCTAGCTTACGCATGGTACATTTCCCTTCGCGCTGCTGGACATGATGGTTTTCTCTACGTGATTAGCGAGATTATGGTGCTTTCCGCGCTGGGAGTCATTGCCGGTGTTGAGGTCTCATTCATTGAACTGCGAGATAAAGATCTAGCTCAAGTTTCTGATAAAGTTCGCCCAACTTTGCGTAAAATGCAAGATGCCGGAGATGACGTATTTCGAGCAAGAGAGTGGCTTGGCGTGGCACTTATTTTCCTGCTCACTTACCTGTGCGAGTTCGAGTGGAAATTTCCGCATTTCGCGGTGCAGGCGGCGCATCGAACTCATAAGTCGATTCCGTGGCTAGGTCTAAATCACGAACATAGCAAGTTCGTAATGTCCATTTTGTTCACAACGCTTCCGCTGGTTTGGATTGCACAAGCACCTGCTAAATACCTTTGTTTTTGGAACTCCGAAAAATTTCTTCGGCACACACGTTTTAGCTGGATATTCCTGCAGGCTACTATCTCGTTGACTAACTGTTTTCACCTTAATACGGTGACTGAGTTGTTAGTTTCGCCGTTCCGTTCTCACTGGGAATCTCAGAAACGTAACTTACCTCCTAGCGATGCCGCCCACTACGTGGCTTCTTTAAAACGATACGGCTACGGTATGCATGACTTAGACGAGGAGATCCTTATTCATAAGGATGGTAGTACTACCATTACTCAGACTTGTATAATGCATTTAGTGGCTGGAAAAAGTGATTCATTTCTTCGTACGCTGACTTGCGCGCAACCTTGCCTTGATGCGAACGTAGAGTTCCTTGACAGCTTTCGCTGTGCCCTTCCAGCCGAAACGCTTCAAGATATCGATGCGCAAGTGGCGGGAAAGACTGACCACACTCCAATAAAAGATTTAGCTTACGAGAAGATCAAGGACCCAAAGAAGAAGGGGGTTCGGGTCACAATACTCTCGCCTGAACCATTCACGAGAGAATCACCACCACGCGCAGCTATCGTCCAGTTTAAGCTCAAAAGCGAGTGGGAGCCGTCATCATTTTTTGTAAATGCTGGGGCAGTAGACTGTAATTCCCTTGATTGTAAATTTCCCCACCGAACAGTGCGGTCCAAGATTCGCTTCAGTCCTGATTGCAACCTAATCTTTGCCAAAATCAACACAGAGGTGACTTTTGAAGGAAATCCATACGATATCGAGAAAAAGATGATCACCCAAGTCGATACAGGCGATGCGTCTATCATTCAATTTAGAATTGACTTCCCGTTGCCAGGCGTACATTACAAAATGAATTGGACAGTATGGGATCGCGCAACAAACCGAGAAGCTGTTCTCCCCCAGCTTGACCAGGAAAGCGAAAAAGGTGAGTCCGTTTGAGTCGAGTATTCATTTTCGTGACTATGCAGTAGAGTCCCATCGGCGCAATACACAAAAGCGACAATCTTGTGATGCGTCCGGCCCGAATTCTGCGCTATACCAAAACGCCTCCACCACCTGAGAAGATGATGGAGGCTGGGTGTTGCTGATTTTTACACGTGTTGCGTCAGTACTTTCACAGGATGCGTCCCGGCGTCTGTGATGTACGAACCTCCACGGGCCGTATCCGATGAATGCAACGGCACCCTTGCTCACCAGGAACGTGTAAGGGTCACAGCAATCTGGACCCCACCTGCGTCACCTGTCACGCTGCGTAGCTAGCGTCGTTCCAGATTAGTTTTGATGGGGGGACTAGTCCGTCACCCAGGGCGAACTCTCCGCATCATATCTTCAAGAATTTTCCAGGAGATGCGATGCCAACTCGTCCCACATGGTCTGGATCTATTCAGATTTCTCTCGTTTCCATCTCGGTTAACATCTTCCCCGCTACCAACCCTGGACGACAGGTCGAATTCCATCAGATTGATCGCAAAACGCATAAGCGCGTCCACCATCAGAACGTCGACGAGAGTGGGGAGGTTGAGAAGGCTGACATCGTAAAGGGCTTTGAATACGCGAAAGACAAATATATAGAGATAGATCCGGATGAACTGAAGGCCCTTCGCATTCCGACGGCGACCACCATGCAGATAAAGCAATTCGTCAAAGCCGATGAAATTTCCTCTGCGCTCTATGATCGACCCTATTTCGTCACACCTAAAGATGAAGTTCAGGCCAAGGCCCTGAGCATCATGCGAAAGGCTCTCGCGCAGACAGACACATCAGGAATCGGAGAGATTGCTTTTAGCGGACGTGAGCATCTGGTGGCTATAGGAGCCCCGCTTGATCCAAAGCAAAAGGGAATGATGCTTTACATGCTTCGCTACGAAGATGAATTGCGCGATCCCAAGTCATCCCTTTCAGGCGTAAAAGAAGCGTCTGTAGATGCCGATGAACTTGCACTGGCAAAGCAGCTGATCGCCAAAAGTACGTCAAGGTTCGATTTGTCCGCGTATCAAAATGACTATGAAGCGGCCGTGAAGAACTTAGTAGATGCAAAACGGAAAGGTAAACCACTTCCAGAACCTGAGCCGGCACCAGCCAAGACTAAGGTGTTCAACATAATGGACGCGCTTCGGAGCAGTTTGGCCGAAAGCAAACCCAAGAAGGTGGTCTCCAAGAAGTCCGAGCGGCGTAAGAAGGTCGCAGCCTGATGTGCGGGCGCTATTATCGCCGCTCGGACAAACAGCGCATTGCCGAAGCGTTCAGGATCGGTAAGCTGCCTCCTGGCTTCGAGCTGCCTCCCGATTACAACATAGCGCCGTCTACCTTTCAGCCCGTGATTCGTTCCGATCGCGAGACCCGAGAGCGAGAACTGACGATGATGCGTTGGGGGCTAGTCCCTGCGAAGGTAGCAGATCCCAACAGTTTTAAAATCTTCTCCACCACGAATGCTCGCGCAGAATCAATTCTCGATAAGCCGATCTGGAAGGGACCGTTTACTCACACTCGATGCCTTGTTCCGCTGGATGGCTTTTTATGAGTGGCTACAGCGGCCGGCTCTGCCTCAGCCGCCACCGATCGAACCACGAGAGCACGATCTCTTCGGAAACATCGAAGCAGTACCGAAGAAAGCAGGCAAGCCCAAAGCGGGATCCAGGCCCGTGTTCAAATTCGAGATGCCAGATGGAGCGCCCTACGTTCTCGCTGGCTTGTACTCGGAGTGGCGACCAAGGAAGGGAAGCGACGACCCTCCCCTAGATACGTTCTCGATTGTCACCACAGAAGCTAACGAACTGACCGATCCGATACACGATCGCATGCCGGTGATCTTGCACCCGCGTGACTATGATCGATGGCTGAATGACTATGACGAGTCCCGACCGCCCATCGATCTGCTTCGACCCTACGAGTCTGAAGGAATGACGATGACGCCAGCGAATAGGCTCGTTGGAAACGTAAGGAATAACGGACCCGAGATGCTGAACAGCGCGTGAGAGTGAAGTCACGATGCAATTCTTTTCATCTTGACATGCCCATAGGGTCCGTTCATCATTCGGCCTAGCTTACTCCGATATGGAACGGAGTGAGGCTTGCTCATTCTGGGGTCTATCTATGCAGAGTCTCACCCAGCCTATGCGTACACTCCCGCTTGCAGCTATTTTCATCACCAGTCTTTTGAGGACGGCTTGCCTCGCTGATACGGTGCCCGTAGTTCCAATACCCGAGCCAGCGACGTATGAAGTCATTCTCAATACGCCAGCTGGTGTTCAGACGCAGATTGGTAACTCTCCGGAATCGTTGACTTACAGCAGCACACCAACAGCGAGTTTACCGTTCGCAGCAGCATCCGCTCAAGCCGGTCCCAATGACCTCGGAGTCTATAGCGGTGTAGGATCCATCTCAAACGGTATGGCAGCAGGCGGTGCTATCTCAGCAGAGGCGCTTGCTACAGACACCCTCTATCTGAAAGACGCACCAACAACTGGATACCTCTCGGTAGCAATCTCCGTTCTGGGATACAACTTGAATGATGCGACTGTAGGCGGTGCTCCTGACTCCTTTCGTATCCTGAGTCCGATGCACTCTATAGAATCGCTACTGGGGTCGGGTCTGATTGCAGTTCCACAGAGCCCACCTTTGGTAGTTGCGGAGCAATTCCTGGAATTCCGGGGATTTCGGTACTTGCTGTGCCTTATGTTCTCTCTGCCGACGACACCACCATATTCGGGACGGAATTTGAGAGCGCCAATCAGTGCGAAACCGATGGGTCCGCCACGTGCAGCGCACAAAGCCTTTTCTTCAATACGGCTACCATCGATTCGATCACCGTGGAGAACGCAAACGGTAGCCCTGTCTCAGGAGCCACAGTCACTTCTCTTGCTGGAATTGACTACAACGCCTCCCCGGTGGGGTCTACGCCTGAGCCATCAAGCATTCTGTTGCTCGGGACGGGCGTGATAAGCATTGCCGCCTTGATCCGTCGTCGGTTGAGTATTCACTCCAACTCATAACGTTCGCGACCGCCCGATTGCAAAGTGTAGGGCATGACTACCAGAGAACACTCATCAAAGAACTAGTACAACTCAATACCTCGGTCGGCCTCAACTCAAAACAAGGGCTGAAGCTGCTTAGCGAATACGCAAACGTGGGAACAGTCGTCTCAAATAAGATCATTTCTTTATTTGAGACGACCAAGCCAGGCTTCTACGACGGCGCGAGGTGATCCTCAGATCCTTAGAAGCGATCCCAGACTAGCGATGGCGGCCACGTGTGAGTCTCCGGATTGCCCGTCAACTGGAAGTGGTCGTTACCAAGGCTCCGGCGGACCTCTAGGGCTGACAAAATCAATTTCAAAGTCAGCGGGATTGATTGTGCTATTGGGTAGGCCAATCCTTGAAGGGAATGATTAGATAAAGCTCGGAATGACCCGGCAGATGTGAGACGTAAATCTGACCCGTGGAGCCATCGCGATTGAATTTCGCGAGGTCTTCATTGTGAGGTGTAATGATCATCGCATGAGGACCCACATGATAAGTGTGATCGGCACTGGGTGATGTTCCGTGCAGGTCTGGGACCCATGCTCCGGAGAACATGTACATGACCCCGATCTGGTCGATGTGTACGGGACGGTCCGCGAGGCTGTCCTTGATCCATTGCATCGAGGTCTTATCCAGGCACATCGGCTCATCGTGAGGGTATCCGGGTATTCCGGGCAGGCATGTCCAATCGCTCTTGCCGGCTCGCAAGACGCGGTATTCGGCGGTTGGAGCTTTCGGATCATTCGGCCAGTCTGCAATGACCGCGGCTTTGACAATAAAAGGCGGTCCTGCCCTAAGAGCATCTGCAACCTTCTCTTTATCTGTGGATTGAGTAGGCTTCATATCCATTTGTGCTGATGCCGCGAGCGAAGCTGCAAACGTGACTGCGACGACTAATCTGACCATGTCTGTGTCCTTACGGGGAAATGAGATACATTTCAAATCGTAGGGATATGCAGTGCGATCAGTCTTGGCGAAATCTGTTTATTGATGGCCTTTTCTGCTTCTGCGCCACTGTCCCGGACTCTCTCCTAGGACGCGCTTGAAGGATCTGTTGAGTGCGGATTGATCGGCGTAGCCACACGTGCTCGCAACTTCGGCGAGCGATAAATGTGTGGCCAGCAGGAGATCTTTTACAGCATCGATGCGCCGCTCCATAAGCCAACGGTGCGGGGGGCTCCCGAACGTTCGGCGAAAGGCATGGGCGAAATGGCTTGTCGATAGATTGCATTCGGCTGCTAGGGCGGCCAAAGGAACATTTCCACACAGGTTCGCGCTCAGGAACTCCTTCGCACGTCGCGCCTGCCAGGGGGCGAGGTGTCCTGGCTTGGGACCTGACGATGTTTGAACTTCCCCGTAGATGCTTGTGGCGTGAGCAAGGATGGTCTGTCCGATGGAGTCCAAAAAGATCTTCGACGTAGGATCGCCGCGCTGTATTGCGGAGAGGACGGCAATCCCCAGATGTCTGAGGGTCGCGTCCATCTCACAATGAGGCCACTTCAGTGTGCTCACCGCGGCAGTATGATTTTCATAAGCGAACTCTTCGAGTGCCATGCGCGGT
Source organism: Tunturiibacter psychrotolerans (assembly GCF_051013365.1). GTDB lineage: Bacteria > Acidobacteriota > Terriglobia > Terriglobales > Acidobacteriaceae > Edaphobacter > Edaphobacter psychrotolerans_A. Next base: position 5,005,524 of record NZ_CP132941.1, read on the forward strand.
ATGTAAAACTGCAGGACGTCGATGGGATTCGGAAAAAACGCAATTGGATCTTGCTCGAGATCGAGGATCGTGACTCCTCCAGAAGGCCGCTTGCCGGTGGGTATCAATCTGCCGGAGAGCCATAGACGGCCCCCGTGATTTGCCCGAAGATGCAAATGGATTGAAAATGCCTCTTGCAATGGAATGGCGCTAGTGGGATCGGCGAAGCCATTCGGCGCGCGTAGTCTTGTTACGGCCAATTCGGACTTACCGGAACCCAGAGTCGCATAAATGGGCGGTTCCGCAAGATGCAAATACCCAGCCATCCGTTCCCCGTATGCACCGCTTTCGATCATGGTTGCAATCCCGAATATGACGCCTGTTAGGAGTAAGTCTACCTCGTTAGCGACGACGATAAGTCGCCCAGGTACTCACTCACTCCAGCCGCGGTTTGCAACCAGAAGTGAGCGTCTTGCCCATCAAACCGACACGCACTCTGGCCACCACGCCGTAGTCCAGCGGTTGGCTAATGACGGTGGTATAGCACCCTCGTATCCGGAGTCTAGAGTGCGACGACTCGTTGTTTGTGATGACAAAGGACACCAGGCGAGTGTTATAGCACTCGTGAAACTGTTCGACACCCATTTAAAGCTAACCTGCCGTCGCTCTTCGGACGGGGCTAAAGGGTTGATCGTCCTCGCCGTCGCTTTCCCGACTGCTTGGAAGGCGGCAGGTGTACTATTCATTCACAATCCTGCTAAATATCGGGAGTCTATCGTGCGACGATCAAATCGCATTGCTTTTCTTCTGGTTTGTCTGTTTTCCCGGTTTGCTTGCCCTCAGGTGCAGCACAAAACGCAGCCTCCAGGCGAAGCAGTTCAGATCACACTAGGTGAATCCGCGGTGCCGCTCTATGGCCCATGGAAGTTTACGGTTGGCGATTCGCCGGTAGATCCGGCTACCGGCCAGATGTTATGGGCTCGGCCTGATTTCGACGACTCGAAGTGGGAGACAGTCGACCTGGCGCCTGCCAACGGGCGTGTCGACGTGATGCGGTTAGGGTTTTCCGGCACAGTAAAAGGGTGGACTGATCGCGGCCACCGCGGATACTTCGGATATGCCTGGTACCGTATCCGGGTACGGGTGACCAACAGCAATTTCCGTAGCCCGCTCGCGCTGTCTGGACCAAGTTACGTGGATGACGCCTACGAACTCTTTACTGACGGCACGCTTCTGGGCAGCTTCGGCGATTTTAGCGGCAGATACCCAAAGATCCTTGCAAGCCGACCCCTATTTTTCAACCTACCGTGGAATTCAGCACCACTTGCGGACTCTCCGTCCGAACACACCCTTGCCTTTCGTGTATGGATGGCATCGTTTACGGGCGCAACTCAGCCAGACGCAGGAGGTATGCACACTTCACCGGTCATCGGCACTACGGGAGCGGTTTCAGCAGCAAATCACTTGGGTTGGCTCCAACTATTCCGGGCGTACGTCTCGACTATGGTCGAGGGATCTCTCTTTCTGCTTTTAGCGGTAATAGCCTTCAGCCTCTCAAGATTTGATCACTCAGATTTGGTCTACAGGTGGATGGGAACGATCTTTTTGTTGATATTCCTGAGTTCGGTGATCATTATCGCTGAAGCATTTGGCCAGCACCTGGGCGCACTGACTGGCGAGTTCCTGATTGACGTCATGGTCGGTCCGCTGATCATAGGTGGATGGGCGGTTGTCTGGTGGATTTGGTTTCGCCTGGAGCATGATTGGGTCCCCAAAGCGGTCGCACTTCTAACCCTTGCTTACATGCTTTCTGCGGCGGTAGGAGAGAGCTTTCTATATCCTTACGTATCAATTCATACGGCCCAGTGGTTTTCGTGGTCCTCTATTGCCGTGAAGCTGGCTTTGTTTGGATTGATCCTTTTTATTGTTCTTTGGGGAATTCGTCGCCGCTCAGCGGGAGCCTGGCTCGTGCTCCCAGCCGTTCTTTTGTTGATGATTGGGCGCTTCGGGTTTGAGCTTCAACAGTTACACATCGCGGTTCGATACATGATCTTTGGCGTCAGGATCGGATTGAGTCAGATTTCAAGCCTGCTCATGATGGTGGTGCTGTTTATCCTTCTTTTTCGCAGACTAAGGCAATCAATACAACGTCAGCAAGAACTCGCACTGGATGTAAAGCAAGCTCAAGAGGTTCAACGCGTTCTCCTACCAGAGACAGTCCGACTGCCCGGTCTAACGATCGAAAGCGATTATCGTCCAGCACGTGAAGTCGGTGGGGATTTTTTTCAGGTCATTCCCAATATAGAAGATGGTTCCGTACTCATCGTCGTCGGTGATGTTGCAGGTAAAGGGCTACAGGCGGGCATGCTGGTAGCGATGATAGTTGGTACGATCCGCACCGCCACGGAAACGAGCGTAGAACCGATCAACGTCCTAAATGCTCTTAATCGTCGTCTCTTTGGTCGAGGAGGCGCCAATGCTACTTGTATCGCACTGTCCATCGAATCTACAGGTGAGGTGACCTTGGTCAACGCGGGGGGAGTCCCTCCCTATCTAAACGGCAAAGAGCTTCCGCTGGAGGGAGCTTTCCCACTTGGAATGATTGCCTCACCGGAGTTCACGGTGTCTTACCTCAAACTCGGACAGGGCGATTCATTGATGCTCATTTCTGATGGAATCACAGAAGCTCGCAACGAAGAAGGTGAACTGTTCGGATTTGGGCGGGTATCGGCGCTCTTACAGAAACGTGTTTCAGCCGCGGCTCTTGCAAGTGAAGCCCAAAGCTTTGGACAAGAAGATGACATTAGCGCCGTAACGATCACATGTGCCTAATGGTTTCCTTATCAATTTAAAGGAGCGTTATGGAAGTGCACCTGATTGATGGAACCTACGAACTCTTCAGGCATTTCTATGCGCTGCCATCTGCTAGAGACAGCGAAGATAGAGAAGTAGCCGCCGTGCGCGGCGTCCTTGGTTCACTTTTAGGCATGATGCAGGCCGGTACGACCTACATCGGAGTTGCGACGGACCACGTGATTGAATCCTTCCGCAACCGAATGTGGCCTGGATATAAGACCGGACAGGGTGTGGAACCCGAGCTGCTAGCTCAGTTTCCGTTGTTGGAAGAAACGCTCCGCGCACTCGGAGTGATGGTGTGGGCGATGGAAGAGTACGAGGCAGACGACGCGCTGGCGTCAGCAGCTTTCCTTGCACGAGAAGACATTCGAGTTGAGCGTGTCGTCATCAGTACCCCGGATAAAGATCTTGCTCAGTGCGTTCAGGGAACGCGGGTTGTTCAACTTGACCGGCGAAGGCGTCTCGAACGGGATGAACAGGGAGTCATACAGAAGTTCGGAGTCAAACCAAGCTCTATCCCAGACTACCTTGCTTTGGTTGGTGACACCGCAGACGGTTATCCAGGACTGCCAGGGTGGGGGGCGAAGTCTGCATCAACCGTCCTCTCGCGTTTTGGCAGACTGGAAGCCATCCCACCGAACCCACGGGACTGGCGCGTGAACGTGACCAATTCGAAGAGGCTCTCTGAAGTTTTGAACAGTAAGCGTGATCTGGCGTTTCTTTTCCGAGACCTTGCCACACTTCGAACCGATCTTCCCCTCTTCGCAACCGTCGACGACCTGCTTTGGACGGGACCGACGCCTGCCTTTCCTCCCATGGCAGATCGCTTGGATAAGGCTAAGTTCTCGGTGAAGCGTGTTCCGCGTCCACGTGGGGACTCCTAGACCTCGTCAAGAGCCTTTGCGGTTCTTTTTCAGTCTTCTCCGGAGTTTTTGAAAATTAACTGTGATCGATCTTCCAAAAACCAATGGAGCTTCGACCTGCAATTTCCCCACCCATGCGATCTCTGTCGAGTTCTCACCGCTTTCTGAACGTGGCTTCATTCCGGCCGCACCGTAATTCATTTTGGTAGTACTTCATCAGGTCTCAGGAGACATAATCTGGTGTTTCCAGAACATCCGAGATACCTCCTCCTGACCCAGATCGCACGGATCTTGAAGGTCAATCAACTCGAGAGGTCTCAAAGGAGATTGTCTTGGCGGCACGAGAAAGCCTGGTAATCGGAGAAGGCTGATTAATGCAAGTCTCTGTTTACGCCAAATCGCTCAAATACTTAGACCAATTGACGCTCCAGGCAACGATCTGTAAGTTTGCTAGCTGATTCAGACAACCATGTCCAGTAACTGAGTGGAGTAACAGTTTTCGATTACTACTTTGTCGCTAAGTCACACGTAGAAATGAGTTATATTTCCTTTCCCAGAAGCACTATATCGACGCGAAATACTGACCAACTGCAGCCTTTGTCTGCCCAGGGCTTCAGAAGAGCTCGGTGGAGTTTTAATTTCCTTGATCGTCTCGTTGCCCGTTGGAAGGTGTACGAATACCTCTCCTCCTCAGCGACCAATAATTCAACACCGCTAGAGAGGTGAGCCATGTTTCTATCGCCCTGCCTGCCAGTAACTCCCATTTACTCCATCTCTCCATGTGAGGTTTCGAGCCATCGAAGTCATGCTACTGCGTGGCTGCGAAAAGCTTTACTTCTGCTCTGCGTGTTCGCGGCGGTGGTTCAATCGGCGCCCAGCCAAACTGCGACTTCGGTGAATGTGCCTACGTGGCGATATGACAATACTCACGCGGGAGCGAATACGCAGGAGACTCTGCTTACGACGGCTAACGTAACCCCGTCTTCCTTTGGTCTGCTCTTTTCCAGGTCAGTCGATGGGTATGTCTATGCCCAACCCCTCTACATCAGCAGTCTGACGATGAGCGACGGACTGATGCACAACGTTTTGTTTGTTGCGACGGAGCATGATTCTGTTTACGCCTTCGATGCCGACTCCAACGCCGGGGCAAATGCGCACCCGCTGTGGCAGATTAGTCTGCTGAGCCCGAGTTATGGTGCTGCAGCGGGAGCAACTACGGTTCCCAGCGCGGATGTGGATTCGACCAATATTGCCCCGGAGATTGGCATCACGAGTACTCCGGTCATCAACGTTGCAGGAAATACGATGTACGTCGTTGCCAAGACCAAAGAGAGTGGGGCTTATGTCCAGCGGCTGCATGCCATCAATATTCTTACCGGCGCGGAGCAGCCAAACAGCCCGAAGATTATTCAAGCGACGGTGTCCGGCACGGGGATCGGCAGTTCTGGGGGACAACTTGCGTTCGATCCGCTACGGCAGTTGAACCGGCCGGCACTGGCCTATTACAACGGGGTCGTCTATGCCGCGTTTGGATCTCATGGCGACGAGGGCTCTTTTCATGGGTGGCTGTTTGCCTTCGATGGCACAACCTTGACACAGACCTCGGTGCTTTGTCTAAGTCCGACTGGATCCGACGCCGGCATCTGGGCCTCTGGTGCAGGCTTGCCCATTGATAGTGGAGGCACAGCAGGACGAATGTTTCTGGTTACAGGGAATGGCACCAATTCGGCCTACCCACCGTTCAATCCCGGGGTGAATCTCGGCGATAGTATCGTGACGGTAAGCCTCGCGAATGGCGGGCTAGTTGTTACGGATGCGTTCACTTCTTTTAATCAGGCAACCTTGTCGGGTTTAGATCACGACCAGGGCTCCGGAGGGATTCTGATGTTGCCGGACCAGACAGGGCCGAATCCGCACGTCCTGATACAGGCAGGGAAGGAAGGACGCATTCTGGTCCTGAACCGAGACAATCTTGGCGGCTATCTTCCCGGAGGCACGTCGAACACGAACGCTTTGCAGGACATCACCGGCGAGATTACCGGTCTGTGGAGCACACCTGCATATTGGAATGGAAATGTTTATATCTGGGGTAACGGTGACTACGCAAAAGCATTCAGTCTCAATAATGGCGTACTTACACCTGCCTACACCAGCATAAGTGGTGTTTCCACCGGTTATCCAGGCGCCAGCTTTGTCGTATCTTCCAATGGAACCGCAAACGGAATAGCGTGGGCTGTAAAGACAGGTGGTGCTTCCGAGATACTTTATGCCTTCGATGCAACCAACCTGTCGACGATTCTGTATGAGAGCGATAAGCAGGCGCGCGATAACGCGGGGCCTACCAACAAGTTTGTTGTGCCTGTTGTCACGAATGGGCATGTTTACGTAGCTGCCGCGTATCAGGTCGATGTCTTTGGATTACTTAATGGGGAATCTGTTGCAGCGACGCCGACCTTTTCGCCGAAGGCTGGTGCCTTCGAACTTCCGCAGCCCCTCTCACTCAGCACGACAACACTTCCCGCTAATATCTACTACACCCTGGACCAAACTGTTCCCACGACTGGCTCCACTATTTATACTTCGCCTATAACACTGATAGCGCCAACAACTATCAAGGCGATCGCGAGCGCAACCAACTACCTTCAGAGCGCTATAGCGTCCGCGACTTTCACCATTCCCACGCAAACACCCGCACCTAGTTTCATTCCCGCTTCCGGGACCTACACCTCATCCCAGCAGGTGGTAATCGCCGATGCAGACAGGTTGGCCACCATCTACTACACGCTGGATGGTTCTGCTCCAACAACTACTTCTACCGTCTATACCGCGCCTATTACGGTCGCAGCGAATACGACAATAAATGCTGCGGCTATCGATTCGACGCGGAAGAACAATAACCTGGCCACGGCGCCCTATGTCATACAAGCCGGCGGTTCGAGCATGAACTTTGGCAGTGGCTTTGCGAGTGTAAACGGGCTCACATTTAACGGCAGTGCGGTCGCTGCGAGCGACGGTAGCCTGGAGCTGACGAATGGAGGTACCTACGAGGCTGGAAGCGCGTTTTCGAGCCAACCGATCAACGTTCAAGCCTTCACTACAGATTTCGCATTCCAGCAGCTTAATGCAATTGCGGATGGCTTCACTTTTACGATCCAGAATGCAGGTGCAACTGCGCTGGGAAGCAACGCGGGAGCGTTGGGCTATGGCAATTCAAAGGGTACAGGCATACCGACGAGCGTCGCCGTCAAATTTGACATCTACAACAATGCGGGGGAAGGCAATGATTCTACCGGTTTCTATACGGATGGCGCTCTTCCCCAGATCCCCGCGACCGATATGACATCGAGTGGCGTCATTCTACGAAGCGGGGACACGATGCAGGCGCACCTCAATTACGACGGCACTACTCTGAGTATGAGATTGACTGACTCGCTTACGGGCAAGACATTCACCTATGGCAACGCCATCAATATCCCGCAGATTGTTGGCGGGGCTACCGCGTATATAGGGTTCACGGGCGGCACAGGCGGCTCTACCTCAACTCAGAAGATATTGACCTGGACCTACGCTTCTCAACCGGGAACGTCACCGACCGCGACCCCAAGCTTCAGTCCCGTCGCCGGCAACTACACGACGGGGCAGAGCGTTGTGGTCAGTGACGCTTCCTCAGGTGCCGTGATTTACTACACGACCGACGGATCTTTGCCGACGACTTCCTCAGCCGTATATCACGGAGCGATCGGAGTAAGTACTGGGACAACCACCATCAAGGCCATCGCTGTCGCTCCCAGCACTGCGCAGAGTGCGGTGGGCCAAGCCACCTATGTGATAAGTTCTGTCACTGCGGCGCCTGTCTTTAGCCCTGGCGCTGGTACCTATCCTTCTGCAACCCAGATCAGCATAAGCGACAGTACGAGCGGAGCTGTCATTTATTACACAGGCGATGGAACTACTCCAACTACAGCTTCCACGGTGTACAGCAGTCCAATCGTGGTCGGCACAGGGACGACGACACTAAAAGCATTAGCGGTCGCTGCAGTTGCGTCTCAGAGTACGGTCAGTTCAGCTACCTATTCGGTTTCAGCACCCGCGACGACAACACCGGTATTCTCACCCGCTCCGGGCAGTTATTCTACAGCGCAAAGCGTTGCAATTTCTGACTCATCGTCGGGCAGCACCATCTACTACACGACGGATGGCTCCTCGCCGACGACCAGTTCATCGGTATACAGTTCGCCGATCCAGGTTGAGTCGACCGAGGTCATTCATGCGATGGCGATTGCACCGGGCCTTTCAGCGAGCGTTATATCGGCTGGCGGATATACGATACAGGCGACCCCTGTGGCGATCCATTTTCCGAGTGGATTCGCTGGGGCAGGAAGCAGTCTTGCCCTTAATGGGGCGGGAATCCTGAATGGCTCGATGTTACAGATCGCGAAGGCAGGCGCGACTTATACACAAAGCGCGATATGGTTTGCAACACCTGTCAGCATTGCGACATTTACGACTGACTTTGATTTTCAAATCCTAAGTGGCGTCGCCGATGGTTTCACGTTCGCCATCCAGAACCAGGGTCTTTCGGCTATGGGACCGTCGGGAGGCGGCCTCGGCTACGGTGCTGCCAAGCCAGGCGGAGCTGTTGGCATCGGCGAGAGTCTTGCCATCAAGTTTGACATTTATAACAACAACGGCGAAGGCACAGATTCCACCGGTTTCTATACCAATGGGTCTTCGCCTACGATTCCCGCGACCAATTTGTCTCCATCGATTGTTTTGAAGAGCGGACATACCTTGCATGCCCACATTACTTATGACGGAACAACACTGACTCTGGCGCTTACGGACCCAAGCACGTCGGAGAGCTTTACAACGACGTATAACGTAAACCTGAGCACTGTCGTCGGCGGCCCGACCGCCTATGTAGGCTTCACCGCGGGCACTGGTGGTTCGACGATGACGGCGAACATCCTGGACTGGATTTACCAGAACTAGCATAGGACATCGATAGAAGTGCGCCACTTTCCACGGCGCCGATCTCATTCGACTTCGAAGACTCATCGAGCAATGGCTTAAAAGCTTCTTTGTAATCACAATCAAAAGGTCGGATTTTATAGATTCAAAGCTTTGCTATCTCGAACGCCAGCATTCAGGCCCTGAATAATCTGTTGGATTTCAGTGCTGTTTTTCATGCCTGCCGAAACAAGGAAATAGTCGTCCCGAACTCGTCCAAATTGATTCTGGTTCAGTTTTCAGTAAATTTATTTTCACGTTTAAAATCTTGGAGATAAGGTAGTTTCCACAGGTGCTAGCGAACCCGTTTGGAACCCTTGGCCATTTTCTATCGTTATACCCTTGTAGATGCCAACATAAGCATCCCGATTTTCTCCCCCACATTTCAAAACCCAAGAGCCCAACATGTCTGCCCAACGCATCGTTAAATCGCAGTATTACGTCAAACTCTCGCAAGCAAACGAGATTCGCAAACGATCCCTTGAAACCGGTGTTCCGCAATCTGAGATTGTTAGACGGTTGCTTGCGGTTGCCCTTGCTGAGCCTCAAGTTTAAGTTGTGGTGATGTCGTAAGCATCTCCACCCTGGCGGTATCGGTCTATCTCCCCCTGATGCCGCAAGCCTTTCCCTTATCTATTGGCGCGTCTCGCATTGAGAGGCCCAAAATCAAGCAATGATCAGGCAGCGATAAGCCCGTCCATTATCTGGACAAGCGGAGGCGACGCAAGGAATCCGCCGCGATAAGCCTTCGCTTCCAGTGGCGCGGCTCATCCGAGAGGCCCACCTCCCACCAAACTGCACCACCCAATCCCACCCAAAGGATCAACATGTCCTCCCTCAACGACTCCACCGAATCGTCCGTCCTGGAATTCCCCGTCCAGAAAACTGTCCCATTGCATCTGCGCGACTGCCGAGTGTTAACCGCCATTCTCGACAAGATCAGCGCCTTCGATCACTACAACGCGCCCAATAGATCTGTCGTTGCGTGGATTGCCGAGGTCACTGAGATGGATGAGGATGACGTAGGTGCGCCGTTCGTCTCGCTTCCTGACGCTCCGATCCCAAACATGGTCGAGATCGAGGGTGCAGCGGGGTCTCCTCCAAGTGGGAAAGCCAGGGGCATTCCTGCCTCAAAATTTCCGGCCAGTCCTTTGATGTTCCTAAGTGCGGACACTGACGCGACAAAGGTGCCCGCAGCGGATCGAGAGTTGGCAAGAGAGCAGTTGAGCGAGGGTTGCGAAACAGGCAGAATGCGCGGAAAGCCATGCAAGGTACACTGGCTGCCGATTCTGTGGCAGTCGTTCGAATGGCTCACAGCACAGCATTCGGGGAACATTCTCCTTGACACGGAGACCCGGAACGACCTCACGTCAAATCCTTACTGGTCAACGTATGTGTACTGCGTCGAGCATTATCGCTGGTACCAGTGGTCCGACGATACGACATTTATTGTGCATGACATCGGCCATCCGATGATGGGGGCGATTACAAGCAGCATCTTCGAGCAGAATGATCCCAAGGCGCGCGCGCTGGCGTTCGAAAACAATGGCAACTACTGGCGCAGCCGGTTGAAGGCAATGGCGTGGTCGGCAGTGTACAGCGCGCAATGGAAAGTTGGGCCGGTGAGCGAGGCTTCGATCGGCAACAGCGGGCGGAACACCTACTATGTCGCCCATCTGGGACGGACGACAAATGAGACAGGTTTTCAAGACTTCGTAATCACCCCGGTGTACGGCTTCGGTTGGAACGTCGGCGAGGATGCGGTCGATCGCTACCTCATGCCGAAGATTCATGCTCGTGTAAAGAACCGCCTTTACCTGACGGCGTTGTTCTGGATGACACCTTGCAAATCGGCCGCCAACGTACTGCGATGGAAGCCGACCTACTACCGCGACACGGCTTACTCAGCTTCGGCTGGCAACTAATATACCTGGCTTCAATGCAGGTTCCTGTTTGCCATACTTAAGAGAGTCATTGCAATTATCGATCAGTTTCTGTTCGTCTCCGACAATGATTGGCAAGCTGTAATAAGGCGTGACGCCGAAACGACCAACCCTGTATTCCAAGTTTGGAATCAAATCATCGGGGTACTGGCTAACCAAACGCCATTCTTCCTCTTCAGCAAATCCTTTATGCTTAAGCGAAGAGCTAAGAAGCGCAAGGGTGTACTGCCACTGATACCGGTTGAAAAATGCCTTGATCCGGTCGGCCATGTCTTCACTACCTCGATACTCGGCAGAGCCAAAATACCGTTCAACAAAATTGGCGATAAGTTGTTTGCAGAGCTTTCGTTGTCTTGTCGGGTCGTATTCACACCTGATGAGGTTGAAAGAGTGTTGCTTCGCGCTCCTAAAGACGGCATGATGTTGAGAAAAGCCTAAAGAGTAGCCGTGTCCTTCTGAGCAATATGCTCGCCACTGGCTTAGAAGATCCCCTCTTTCTGAGAAGGACAAGATGAAGCTTGCCTGCTGCGCTTGATTTATCAGTCCTAAAAGTAATCGCCGTTCATGGCTCTTTAGTTTGGTTTTCTCGATCTCTACCTTCAAGAGTTTGGCTGCAATTTTGTATTCCTTACGGTCATTCAAATGGAGATGGCTCGTAGCCCAAAGCTGCCCCGCTTTCAGAATGCCAATCAGACCACTCGCGCTCGTGTAGTGATAAAGTGGCTGCTCGGCTTGTGGTTGATAAATTCTTCTAAACCTTCCATGTTATCTCCGACAAATTTTGGCATCGGTATCGACTAAAGATCAGAACAGTCGCTCAGACTTCTTTCTTGCCGTCACTGAGTGCATTCTCCACGGACCATTTTGCAAGTTCTCAAACGTCTGCAGTGTGGGACTGGCGGACTGACTATTAGCCCTGTGAGTGCTGTGCCCTGGCCTCTAGGTGATGTAGTAGTAGCTCGTTATTGCGCAAATTTGCAGCCGATCAAACGATCCACTGCGGTGCAATGATGTAAGGATTGAATTTTTAGTAACGCAGAGTCATTAGAACAGCTGAGGAGATAGTGAGACTAGAGTGGGCAGGGAAGCACTGCCTGAGAACTTCGGAACAAATCTAGGAACAATTGGGGCCGAATACACTCCAAATAGCGCATCCGGCTTCACGTAAATCCAAGAAAACGCAGCGACTCCAGTGGCCTCGAACCCACTGTTAATCGAAGGGCTTTAGAAGCACAATCGGATCATCCTCGATAAGTGCGTTGGCGATCTTACGCTAAGCGTATCACCCGAAATCGACATGTTTCTGCCCACTCGCCTCTTGACATACATAGCCCGCTATGCCTACAGTCTGTCTATACCAAGCCGACTAGGGGTATAGGATGGCGAAAACAGATCTTCAGGGGACGCTTGATCTTCTCGTTTTGAAAACACTTGCGCATAGTGGCTCACTCCATGGATATGGGATTGTGCTTCATATTCAGTCGGTGTCGAATGAGCTTCTGCGTGTCGAGGAGGGCTCACTTTATCCTGCGCTCCACCGCATGGAACAGAGCTGTTGGATTGAGTCTAAGTGGGCAACCTCCGAAACGAATCGTCGCGCCAAGTACTACAAGCTCACTGCAAAGGGCCGCATGCAGTTGCAGCAGGCCGAAGAAAGTTTCGATCAACTAGTTAAGGGCGTGCGCGCCGTGTTGCGCTACGCCTGAGGAGAAATGCAATGGCCCTATTTTGCCGGATTGGCAATCTCTTTCGCCGCAACCGCATTGACAGAGATATCGATGCCGAGTTGCAAGCACATATTGCAATGCGCACAGATGACAACGTCGCCAGCGGGATGTCGGCCGAACAGGCGCGGCGCAATGCGTTGGTACGCTTCGGCAACACAATCGCGACTCGCGAAAATATCGCGGCGACCGATATGGCGCTGGGGCTCGATCGTTTCCTGTTTGATATTCGCTATGCATGGCGCAAGTTGGCCAAGTCGCCAGGCTTCACGGCTACTGCCGCAGTGACAATTGCGCTTGGTATCGGCGCGAACACAGCGATCTTCAGCTGCATGGATGCGGTGGTGGTGCGTCCATTGGCAGTGCCCAGGCTCGATCGGGTGGTGGTCCTTTCGGAGCAGGACAGTAGCGGCCCGCGACAGGTCGCTCTCGGAAACTACGAAGATTGGAAGCGTCAGAACAATTCCTTCCAGGATATTGCGATTCGCACCAGCAATGATATGAGCCTGACTGGGGCCGGTGATGCCGCACACGTCGAGGCTACGCTGACCTCGGCTAGCTTTTTCTCCATATTGCGCGCGCAGGCCTTTATAGGACGTGTGTTCGATCAGAGTGAATGCCGGCCTGGTAGCGACGGGGTTGCGGTGCTCGGTTACGGCTTCTGGCAGCAGCGTTTTGCTTCTGATCCCGGCGTGATCGGCCGCCATCTCCGGCTTGATGATCGCGACTACACGGTGATCGGCGTGATGCCAAGAGCGGTGCAGTATCCATCCGAGGCGGATGTTTTTCTGCCGCTGGCGCCTACGCCACAGCAACTGAACGACCGCCAGGGACGCAGCTATCTGGTGACGGCGCGCCTGCGCGACAGCGTCACCCTCGAGCGGGCGCAGGCCGAGATGCGCACCATCGGTGAACGCCTCGCCGCTGCCTATCCGGCGACGAATCTCGGAATGTCGACGAGAGTGGAGCCGCTGCTCGACGGTATCAACGGCGATCTCACGCCGCTCTATTACAAGCTCGTGATGTGCGCGACGTTGTTCGTTCTGCTGATCGTCTGCGCCAATATCGCAAACCTCCAGTTCTCCCGCAGCGTTGAGCGTCGTCCCGAGATTGCAATGCGATCCGCGCTCGGCGCTACCCATTGGCGACTCATGAGGCAACTGCTGGTCGAGAACATTCTGCTGGGACTGGTCGGTGCGATGGGGGGGCTTGTGCTCGGTGAACTCTGTCTGCGCCTAACGCTCATCTCGATGCCGCAGAGCGTGGCGCGTCATATGGCGGGGTGGTCCAACATCTCTCTTAACGGGCGTTCGTTCGTCTTTTCTGTCGCATTGGCTTTATTTGCTGGGCTGGTCTCGGGCTTCATTCCCGCGCTCGAAGCTCTGCGATTCAATCTCTCGGACCAGATCAAGGCCGGGTCGCGTTCGGCGACCGGTTCGGGACGCAGTCGCCGCATCAGAAACATCTTCGCGGTCGCGCAGATCTCTCTCGCCGTTGCACTAGTGATCGGTGCAGCACTTATGGCGAAAGGCATGGAATCACTGCTTCACTTCGGCGACGTGTATCAGCCCGCCAAGGTGCTTACGTTCAACATCGATCTTCCGGCCAGGCGCTATGACACGCCGCAAAAGCAAGCTGCATGGTATACCGCCAGTCTTGAGAAGCTGCGCGTGCTGCCGGGTGTGGCCCATGCCGAAATCACCACGTCGTTACCCTACAGCGACGACATCTGGCAGAACGATGTCGAGATCGAGAATCGCCCAACCATGCCCGGAAAAATCCAGAGTGCACAGCGAATCGCGGTCAGCGAAGGCTATTTCTCCTCTCTGAAGATCCCCATCGTCGAGGGCCGCGCTTTTACGGCAAATGACACGCTCGAGACAACCCCGGTTGCGGTAGTGAGCCGTAGTTTGGCAGACCGGTATTTTGCAGGCGGAAATCCCATCGGTCATCGCATTCGCCTGCGTCGACCAGAGCCTCGTACGCCCTGGTTGAGGATTGTCGGCGTTGCCGAAGAGACGTCCTACGGCCTGTGGGACCAGTCCAGACCTGCAGCCGTGTATATGAGCGTCCGGCAGGTACCGCTCGATTCAGCGACTTATGCGGTTATGGCCGAGGGCGAGCCGCTCGCGTTGGCCATCCCGGCGCGAAAAGCGCTGGTCGCGCTCGATCCGTCATTGCCTATGGATGGTGAGATGACGTGGACAAGGCGCTTGCATGAAAACCTGGTTGGCCTCATCTATGTCGCCGCAATGCTCGGCGTTGATGCGCTCATTGCTCTATTCTTGGCCGCGCTAGGCATCTTTGGCGTCATGTCGGGGCTAGTTGGCGAGCGCACGCGCGAAATGGGCGTGCGTCTCGCGATGGGCGCGCGGCGCGAAGACATCCTCAGCCTGATGCTACGCAGTGCATCTTGGCTGATAGGAGCAGGCCTTGTCACGGGATTGGCGCTTGCGTTTGCTTTAGCGCGCGGCGTCGCGAACCTTCTACCCGGTGTTCGGCCGGATGATCCCGTAATATTCATTGCGATCACTTTTTCAATTGCCGGTATAGCGCTTTGGTCTAGCTGGATCCCGGCACGGCGTGCCGCGCGCATTGACCCGATAAGGGCCTTGCGCAGCGAATAAGCGTTGAGGCTCACACACGCTGATATGTGTCTGTTGCTACAAAGACAATTCTAATTGTCGGTTGTTGATGACAGGTTAAGTCACTCATTGAACAGTGAGGACAGCGACGGAACATTAACCGGCGCGACCAATACACGATCATCGTACAGTCGAGAACATCCTAAAACGTCCTAAACTATCCTAAGGCGAGATGTACTTAAGGCGAGCGCCATCAATCGTTTCCGCTAATTCCAAACCACTAAGCTACATTGCTAGGCAGCCCTGAGAAGGCTGGCTCTCTCAGACGGCAGCACGAAATGTGATTGTAGCGCGCGACCACAGCTGCATATGGATTTCGCAGACTATCTTGCAACAACTGACGATCCAGGAACCCAGCCGCTTGGGTTTCACTGCGACATGGACGTCAACGCTTCTAATGGTCCGCTGGGAAAAGGATGCCCGTCTCAATGCCTTCCATCTCCGGATCTGGATTCGGAGCAGGAATGCGGTTGGTATTCTGCGCCACGGTAACCAACCACTTCCTATGCGTCTTTTCAACGATCATCGTGAACACACCGAAGCGCGGCTTTCGGGGCGTCATATCGATATTTCGGTCACCTTCTATTCTCCAACTCCAGTGAATGACTGCCAAGTCTGTGCGGAGGAAACGCACGGAAGTTGCCAAAGGGGTCAGTTTCGAATCCTTGAAACGTTCCGAAAGGAGACGGCTATGATAAAGCGCGAAATCAGACCTTCCACGCAGCCAGTCTCCAGCGACGTCGACAAAGTCCACGTTTTCGGACATGATCTTTGCCAGTTGCTGCCCATCATGCTTCGCCCACGCAGCCGAAAACTCTTGAGGAATATTTCGGACGGCGGTTTCGTCGGCCTGACTCTGGGCGTTCGCTAGGCATCGCACGAAGAATGTCGCGAGCAAAAAACCGATTGCCGCCGAGCGGATCCATTTGGGATTCACTATGAGACCTCCTCAGTAGTAATTGATTCGACACTCAAACGCGCACATAGACGATCGAAATTGGACCGGCATCTCAAGCGCTCCGACACGTGATTTCGAACAAACGCTAGATTATCGTTTGAAATCCTGAGCTCCCGTCACGTCAAAGGTCATGCTTACTCTGTCTGTCGAGGATCGCTTGCAAATAGCCGGTTGCAATGCGGAACAACTAGACGGAAGTTTTCACTCGCTCTTTCCAGGTAATTGAGGATCTTACCCTTCGCGTCTTTGCTAGAAGGGAATATTGAAGGTGAGCCCGAGCCTTGGTTGAGGCAACGGGCCCTCTTTCGGGAAAGAACTTGTTCAGATGCTGCTATTTCGTCGGAGCGAGGAGTAATCAGTTGACTCGCATTGTTAGTGCAGCGCTAATCAATCGGGGTGGCGAGGAAAGCATGGAGCTCCCCGCTCTTCGTCATTGCCTGACCAACGATCTGGCCGGAATCGTTTATTGAGTAGGCGAACAGGAGATACAGTGGAGTGTCTTTTGGCAGAAGAGTATTGAGGTCCACGAAAGTATTATCTTTCCAGAGGAACGCGCGGCAGTTCCCCATCGGGCCCGGGCAAGAACCGCCTACCGCTTCTCCACGATTGTCGATCCAGGTTGGTGCGGTCACCGAATCGGAACCGAACAAACCGAGGTCCTGTATGCCTGTATCTCTGGTCCAAAGGAAGGCGTGAAGGTTCCCGTCTTTCGACGATACGGCACCGCCAACTACTTCGCCTCGCATGTTTATACCTGCAGCTACGCTCACCGGACCGCCGAAGCCGCCAAGATCTTTGGGCGATCCGTCGCTCTCCCAAAGCACAGCGTGCGGCCCATTCACCAGACCATTGGCCGTCGTGTTCGAACAGATACCGGATGTACCGACTACCTGGCCTTTGTCGTTGATCGCGAGAGCGACTCCGACGGTGTCGCCGGGAAGCGGTGGGAGTTGCCTGATTTCGTCCGGCTTCGGACCCCATGTGACAGCTTCGAAGTCGAAGACCTGATAGGGAGTTGCGCAAGTACCTGGTTTCTCCGCAGTTTGATTCTCCGCGACCCCGTACAGTTCACCTCGATTACTGATACCAAGAGCTTGGGAGTTGTCACCCCCTGGCAGGTTAGGAAGTGACTTCAGACTGCCTTCCCGCCAAACGGCAGCGAGACATTGGAGATGGTTGCCGAAGCCGCAGAAGTCTTCGCCCTGCGACGCCGAATTGGCCGTCTCGGAATAGATTGCGACTTCATCGCGAAGATTGGGGCCGTTGGCAAAGCTGTTCAGGCCGCCCAATGTGCCGAGGTCCCGCAGTTCAGCACGATATCGAAGGAAAGCATGCTGAGGTCCACCTGCACTCAAGGTTGCCGCCCCGACCACATGCCCCTGTTCGTTTATGCCAAAGGCTATGCTCGAAGTTCCGCCCAATGTACCTAGATCAGTGACTCGATAGTGTAAAGGCCGCGTTGCATTTTGCTGTTCTTGCGCATTTGTCTGGAACGGCATCGCGAGCAGAGCCAATAGGCTCACCGTCGTGGTGGGGTTAAATAGTGTAGGTCTCATGTTGCTCCTTTCGTTACAACCGAGATCCTGAATAAGTGTGTGGGCAGTGTCGATGGTCGGGGCATTCTTTGTTGCTCTGCTTCTTCTCTCTGTATAAACAGTTTGTTATGTTGCTCCTGAGATCGGACATCTCTTGCTGTTGATGTTCGCGCTGCGCATCCGCCACCCGTTCCCGGGCGGTGCTATTGTTGTGCCATTGAGTAACCGCCATGAATGCCTCTACCAGACGAGGACGTCTAATCCGGTTTTCGGTCTTTGAAGTAGATTTGGATTCCCACGAGCTCTTCAAGCAAGGCCGAAAGGTAAAGCTTCAAGGACAGCCGTTTGAGGTCTTGGTGGCATTACTGAACAGGCGAGGTGAAGTGGTCTCCAGGGACGAGCTACAGCAGAAGATTTGGCCATCTGAGAGCGTCGGAGACTTTGATCAGGGTCTGAACCGGGCCATTAATAAGGTCCGCGAGGCGCTCGGTGACTCAGCTGCGAGCCCTCAATTCGTAGAAACTCTGCCGCGTCTCGGCTATCGTTTCGTTGGTCTAATTCAGAGAGAGAATGAGGTAGAGTCTGCGGCTGGTGATCCTCAGGCGGCCTCGGCGCTAATCCTGCCCTCTGGCCAGTTGACGGAAGAGCGGAAGCCAAGTTGGGTAACAAGGAGCCGTTTGACGGTAGTTGCTGCGGCGACCCTGGCGTTGCTAATAGTGGGAAATTTGTATATTCATCACCCTTCAAAACTTACGGACAGGGATACTATCGTCCTTGCCGATTTTACGAACACTACGGGTGATCGGGTCTTCGATGACACACTCCGTGAGGGCTTAGCCGTACAGCTTGGGCAATCGCCTTTCCTTAGTCTCATCTCTGATGAGCGGATCCACCATGTGCTGCCTCTGATGGGACAGCCGCCAGATGCGCGTCTCACTCCGGAGCTGGCTCGCGAAATCTGTGAACGGACCATGAGCGCTGCTGTGTTAGATGGCTCAATCGCAAACCTCGGAAGCCAGTACGTATTGGGTTTACGTGCTGTAAATTGCCGCACAGGAGAGACTATTGACGAGGAGCAGGTGCAAGCCGCGAAAAAAGAAGATGTTCTAAATGCTCTGAGTCATATAGCCAGCAGATTCAGAGGTCGAGCGGGTGAATCGTTAAAGACGCTCGAGAAATATGATTCACCACTCGAGGAAGCTACTACCCCCTCACTGGAGGCGTTGAAAGCCTACAGTGCAGGCTGGAAAGTTCTATTCTCGAGTGGTTCGACTGCGGCGGTGCCATTCTTCAAACAGGCGATCGAGGTAGATCCGAAATTCGCGATCGCGTATGCGGCGCTTGGACGTGCGTACGGTGATATAGGTGAATCCACACTCTCCGCCGACAATACTGCCAAAGCGTATGAGCTGCGAGATCGAGCAGGTGACGAAGAGAAGTACTTTATTACGGCTTCGTACCATAAACAAGTCGAGGGTGACTTGGAGAAGGCAGAGCAAACCTGTGAACTATGGATGCAGTCGTACCCTCGTGCTTTAGCGCCGCATGGCTTTTTGACAGGAGCTATCTCGCTCAACCGGGGACACTTCGAGAGGTCGATTCGCGAAGCTGACTTGGCCATCAGACTTGATCCTGATGTTGCCATCATTTATAGCAATCTCGCTTTAAGCGATGTTGCCCTCAATCGTCTCGATGAAGCGCAAGCTGTCCTTCGACGAGCCTCTGAACGGAAATTAGACATACCCGATTTTGCTATTCAGCGATATGTAATCGCCTTTCTTAGAGGCGACCCCGCAGAGATGAAGCTTGAAGCAGCTCAGGCTCACGAGGGAACTGGCGCAGAAGATTGGATGTCCAACGCCGAAGGCTTCGCTCTCGCTTATTCCGGTCATTTGGGTGAGGCAAGAAAGATGTCACGCAGGGCGGCGGATCTTGCTCGAGCTTCGAACCGGAGAGAAACAGAGGCGTTGTACGAAACTGATTCCGCATTTCGGGAAGCGTTATTCGGAAATGCATCGATGGCACGGCAGAGTGCCACGGCGGCACTCCAGCTTTCCAATAGCCGCGATGTTGAGTATGGAGTCGCCTTCGCACTAGCTCTAGCGGGCGATTCCTCTCAACCTCAAACTCTGATGACTGATATCCTGAAGCGCTTTCCAAAGGACACGAAGGTTAGGTTCAATTATGAGCCCACGCTTAGAGCCCTCCTTGCTTTGAATCACCGCGAGCCAGCAAGGGCCATAGAATTGCTCCAAACGACTGATCCGTATGAGAGCGGTATTGTCTCTTCTGGAGGCTCCGAAATCCTTCTGGGCTCGGGCACTTTCTATCCGGCCTATGTGCGAGGTCAAGCTTACCTTGATTCTGGTCAAGGAGAAAAGGCCGTAGCCGAGTTCAAAAAGATACTCGATTCCCGCGGGATAGTAATAAGTGACCCGATTGGTGCGCTTGCAAAGCTACAACTAGGACGGGCCTATGTGCTCGCCGGCGACAAGGAAAAGGCAGGTGCAGCCTATAAGGACTTTCTGACCCTGTGGAAAGACGCCGACCCCGGCATTCCGATCATCGAGGAAGCAAAAGCAGAGTGCATGAAGTTACGATAGCGAGGGACTCGGCAGAAGGCTAACCCCCTCCACAATGTTAAAACTAGAGTCTCTCGATTGTTTGATGCGGAGAGAACATGCCCTGCATCTGAGCCTTTTGGCTACTGAACTATGTTGAACCCAGAACCAATTCACTTGGACGATGAGTCGGCATATTGGACAGTGGATTTTCAGTTGGCGATGGCAGGCCTGTGTGCATCATCCAGTTCGGCTATAAGATCCTAGGATGAGGATCCGTCAATTAGTGACGAACACACGGACATCCCTGAAGGTCGTGGTTACGTCTAGGGTCATCATCAGAATTACGTGACTGAAAACTCGGAACAAATTTACGAACAATTGGAGCCGAACGCGCTCCCGGAAGCACATTCGGCTCCATGTAAGTCCAAGAAAAAACAGCCACTCCGGTTGGCTCGAACCCACTGTTAATTGAAGGGTTATAGAAGTCACAGTCCGGTTCCTTTCTCGATGAGTGCATCAACAATCGAGAGCCGCTCCTTCCGAGAGCGGGTTTACATTACTTGCATCTACGACCTCGTCGTATGGTGTCCGCGCTGAGAGCCAGTCCAGGGAATGCCTATTTCGTCCGTGAGGAACCGAGCGCTGAATCGCTGCCGACCAGCCATTTCCACGAAATCCTTAGATAAAATCCCGTCCGCTAGCCTCTACATCGAACGTTACTTTATGGGTCTCTCGTGTCAGTCAGAGCACATGCCCGCCACGGCTTCACAGTTGCCATATAAACTTATGATGGACTCCGGATGCTCAAAACACTGTGCTTGTTTCTTTCTCTCACACCGTTACATGCTCTTGCTCAACAGCTTGCGATCACTTTTGATGACCTACCGGCTCATGGTGTCAAGCCAGCCTCGATCTCTCGCCTTCAGATCGCTCAATCGATCCTTGACACTTTGAAGCACCAGAACATGCCACCCGTGTATGGCTTCATCAATGGTGTTCGAACAGAAGAAGTTCCTGAGACCCTTGATGTCCTTCGCGCGTGGCGGGCCGCCGGTCAGCCGCTCGCAAATCACACATGGTCTCATCCGAATTTCAACGAAACCTCTTCCGCGCAGTTCATCGCCGACATCGAAGCCAACCAGCCGCTTCTCCGCACTCTCATGCCCGCGCCCTCTGACGACTGGCACTGGTTTCGGTATCCCTACTTGAATGAAGGCAACACTTTGGAGAAGCACCGCGAAGTTCGCACCTGGCTCAAAGCCAACCACTATCGTGTGGCTGAAGTCACTATGGATTTCGAAGACTATGCGTGGAATGAACCTTATGCCCGTTGTTTCGCCAAAAACGACACGGCAGCGCTCCAACAGCTCCACGACACGTACCTCTCGACTGCTGACGAGTTCATCACCTACTATCGCGCCATGTCGAAGACTGTCTATGGCCGTGATATTCCCCTGATCTTGCTGATGCACGTCGGTGCCTTCGATGCTCACATGCTCCCGGAGCTTCTCGCTCTGTACCGCTCCCGAGGTTTCACCTTTGTTAGTCTCCCACAAGCCACCGCTGATCCCGTCTACGCTGTAGATTCAGACATCGCCTACAAGTATGGCGACACCCTCACAGAGCAGCTGGCTTTCAAGCGCGGCATCCCACGTCCTCACCATGAACCTAAACCTTTTGCTCTCTTGCAGGCTCTCTGCCGCTAAGTAAGATAATTCGCATTGGGGAAGTTACTCTTTAAGAGCAGTCCGGCGCGCGGACTGGGCGCTTAGGTGCCGTGCCGCAGAGTGAACTAGTCCATCAAATCGGTTCCTCTGTCGCACACTCAAGTCTGTTACGCTGCTGCGGTGGACACTCGCTTCCAACAATTCCAATCCGGAAACGCATTACTGAGCGAGACGGTTGCACAACTCATGGATTCAGGGTTTGCCACCATACCCGGACCTTATTCCAGAATGCGATTTCAGGAGTTGGTCGCTGACTATGACGAGGTGATGGCATCATCGCCGGGGCCGGACTTTAACCAAGGAAGCACCACGAACCGACTATCCGGTCTGCTCAACTACAGCTCGCGGTTCGACGACATCTTTCTCTACTCGCCCCTCCTTGAGGCCTCCGCTCGTTTGGTCGGCGAGCCCTTCAAGCTCAGCTCCCTGTTGGCGCGCACCCTGCGTCCGGGAACACCGGCGCAGGAACTTCACTCGGACTTACCTCGTGAGTTGGAGGATGCGCCGCTCGTCGGCTTTATCTTGATGCTTGATAGTTTTCGACGTGAGAATGGCGCAACGCGGTTCGTTCCCGGATCCCACAGATGGCTGGATGTTCCACGCGACCGAATGACCGATAGACGGGACACTTGGCCGGGCGAAGTTCTGGCTAATGGCGAGGCGGGGACACTCATCGTATTCAATGCGTCCATCTGGCACGGACACACGGCTAACTTGACGACACACCCACGCCGCTCAGTGCAAGGATACTTTGTGCGCCGGAGCGCACAATCCGGTTCCAACTTCGCAAATTGCCTGCTGCCGTCCACTCGCAACCGCATGAGCCAATTGGCGCGATACCTCCTGTCCTTCCGAGACTAGGCATGCGTTCGCGTTGGCCAGTCGCCAACATCTTAGGTGCTAACGCCGCGAAGAATTAGGCTGGCGTTCCTCCGTCTTCCACTGGGATTAATCCTGCTAAACGCTCACCTAGGAACTGAACTCATCAAATTGGGGAAGAGTTCCGTAGTCTTGGCCAGAGCCAGGATAGCGCTCGCTGGTTGCCGTCAGTGTCGCATTATAGCGAGTGCCAACGTGGGTCCGATTTAGGTCCAATACGCGTTTCGACGGGTTCTTTTCCGCTAGCTAACGCGTTGTTAGATTTCGCTAAGTTGCTAAAACTAAATAAGTTTAGAGGATTGGGGTGAGTGAGGTCGCTAGTTCGATCTAGTCGTCCACACCAGCTCTCCACACAGTTGCCGAAAAGGTGACTTCGCTGACGGTTCGCGTCAATCCGAAAATCTCGTTGTGCGTCCAATGAAACGGCTCCTAAAATCGGTTGGAACGAACGTCGGAGGAGCGATGAATCAATCCGTCAGTGGCTGCGTAGTCGACGAAACCACGGGCGAACCTCTCACTTCGCCCGATGTAAGGCTTTATCGCATCGGGGTTTCTGGCGCGACCTGCAACGCGCTCAATGAGCATGGCTACTTCTCGTTCCCGGACCTGCCCGAGGGTGAATACTCCCTAGCGTTCTTCGATGGAAACTACGTTCCTCGGTACGAACGTCTGATTCTTGCTCATGGTGAAATCATGCCCTCCCTGCACATCGCTCTCAGACGTGGCGGGTTCCTGTCCGGGAGGATCTTCGACGAGAAACAACAGCCGCCGGAGCGCTGCTGGTTCACCTTGATCCGAGCCGGGGAAAGAAGGGGGGAGTCAGGATACATCAGCGACTCGGGGGACCACAAAGTCTCCAACGACGGCACCTTCTGCTCACCGCCCCTCCCTCCGGCTCGATATTTTCTGCGCTTCGCTGGCATTCTTCGTAAGCCAGCAGACGCTGCCCCAACCGAACCGCGTCACCTCGCCATGCAACAGCGCATCTTCGATTTTCTGTATCCCGACGCTCAGGAAATCTCGGACGCGACAGGATTCGACGTTGAACTCGGCAAGATGATCTCGGGATTACAAATACAAATTCCTTGTCCGATCTGGCATACGGTTCGAGGCAAAGTAACAGGAGATCTACCGGAAGGACCTCATCGAATCAATGTGATGTTCTCGCGAACAATGGGAACAATTGACGGCGTGGGAGGAAGTGGCGGACCTAAGGTAGAGCAGGATGGAACCTTTGAACATCAGGTGCAGTCAGGCGATTACGCGGTCGAGGTCTGGGAGTTCGCGCCACCAGGGCTAGATGGCCGCACGAAAGTGCTTCGGAAGCTTGCTGCCACAAACATCAGGGTGACTGACGCTGACCTAGATGGGATAGAGATCCACATTCCCTCTTGAACTGCTGAACCGCCTTAGTACCCTGCTCCGTCTTTATAACGCAAGGTGTCCCGGTCGGGCCACTTGTCCAGTTGCCGAGAAACAAGTAACGCCAGCGACCATGATCTTTAGAAGTAACCTGGTGTTTCAAATGCGGGCTCGGTAAACAAAATCTCCCAGGACGCATCTAGATACAACCACCTCTGCTCGCTAAACCAGCTCGTAGCCATTTCGGGAACATGCAACAAGCCATGACCGCTGATGCAGATCAGCTCCGTTCCATTCCATGCCAGGAAGCTTCTCGAGGGCTGGCCTACCCGAGCCGGATTCGTCAGCTTCCCAAGGCACACCGGACACCGTTGCCGCTGGTCACGTAGACTCCAGCGCAGCCCAAAGAGACACAATGAGAACGCAGACATCAGCTGAATGTACTCTGACGTAACCGGATCCATCCCGCTGCGGAGATGAGCAAGATCCAGTGACACGAAGTAGACGATCGGCAACAGCAGCGTCAGCTTGCAGCCGAGAAAACCCCAGCGGCGGACTCTGGTAAACCACGAAAGCCGTCGCGAGCTAGCCCGATACTCGCCAAGCGGAAGCGAAGTCGTTGCCGGCAAAGCCAGGCATGCCAGCAGAACCGCGAAGAGAAACACATCTCCCGGCCCACGCGTTCTCTCAGTAAGAGACTGGCAGAAAAAGTCGTCCGCTGTGCCCGCTGGTGTCGGCGCAGACATATGCCATGCCTCTCCCCAGCTCGCGTGCGGTGTCTGGAGATGCGCCACCACAAATCCCAGCCCCCCAGAGAAGCCATCATGGTCCTCCGGCAGTAACAACCAGGCATCGGTCTGACCGGGTAGCCTCCACTCTCCAGGGTCTATCACTCCACTCACCGTGGCGGACTCCGACCCCACCTGGATAAGCCGCCCGAAGATATGAGGATCGCCGCCAAACCGCCGCTTCCACATCTGCTCACTGAGGATCAACCGGGGAAGCGAGCCCGGAGCCTCCCGAGCGTAGCGAACGCGCAGACCAAGCAGGTCGAAGAGATTGGAGCTCGCAGACGCAACCGCTCCCTTAGTCGCTGCTCTGCTCTCTATAGACAGGGACTGCTCAGCAACCTGGTAGAAAGCAAATCCGTTGAACAGCTCCTGGCGCCGCCGCTTCCACACCCGATACTGCTCTACAGAGATCGTCGCCACTGAATCGTCGGAGAAGTGTGCGTCCCGAAGAAGCATCAGGTTTCTTGTGTCGCGATAAGCCAAGAAGTGCAGGATTGCCGAAACGTCCGGCAACAGCATCGCAACACCATAGCTGATGGCGATCAGACCAAAGAGCACCTGAACACACTGCGTGGCAGATCCCATCGTCGTCGCCAGACGTATGCTTCTCTTCTTGAACTGTTCTCGAAAGCAAAGCGCATCCGGAATAGCCCCTAGGCAAAATGTCGCAACCTCTCGCTCTGCTATCCACGAGCAACTGTGTTCTGCGGTGTACGCTCGGCGCACATGCCAAAGCTCCGCTCGCCACTCTCTCCACCACTCCTCTCGCTGTCGCCCAGGCACCAACAACGAAGCGCCACGCAGGAGTGCAAGACACAACAACTCGCAAAGTGCCGGAGGCCGCAACGTCATACCTGCTCCTCCTGCTCCGAAGGAATCAACTTCGCGAGCAGCGGATAGCGCCTTCGCGAAGCCTCGAGCGTCGCTTTACCCAACCTGGTGAGCTTGTAATATTTTCTCGGCGGTCGTAGCTCCGCATCTGCGATAGCCTGCTGCTCCCAGCTCGACCGGATCAACTCATCGCGTTCCAGTCTTCTCATCGCCGGATATACCGTGCCGCTCGGCAGGCCAGTCATCTCCATCACACTGAAGCCGTAGACATATCCGGCATTCACCGCCTGAAGAATCATCGCCGCCGTGTGTGAGAGCTTGGTCTCCGCAGCTGTCATGGCAGAAACTATACCTATGTAGCAAGCTACTTGACTAGCCCCTATTCTGAATGCTACATAGGGTGCAGAGGTACTCTTTATGCTCGAAGTCAAAGCACTCTGCAAAAGCTACCGCGGACTTCCCGCAGTCGACAACGTCGCCTTCACCATCCGTGCGGGCGAGATCGTCGGCTACGTCGGCCCCAACGGCTCTGGCAAATCTACAACCGTCAAAATCGTCACCGGCCTCCTCGAACCCAACACCGGGCAGGTGCTCTTCGAAGGCGAGAGTATCCGCCTCAACCTCGACGGCTATCGATCCGCCTTCGGCTATGTGCCTGAAGAAGCACACGTCTACACCCACCTTTCCGGCCTTGAATATCTCCAATTGGTTGGCCGCTTGCGTGAGATGGACGAGCCTCTCATCGACCTGAAAGCGAACCGTCTCCTCGCACTTCTCGGCCTCGAATCCTGGCGGCACTCGCCCATCTCGCTCTACTCCAAGGGCATGAAGCAGCGCATCCTCATCGCTGCCGCGCTCCTGCATGACCCCAAGCTCCTCATCTTCGACGAGCCGCTCTCCGGACTCGACGTACTCTCGGCCCGGCTCTTCAAAGATCTCCTGCAACAGCTCGCCGCCCAGGGCAAAGCCATCCTCTACATCTCACACGTCCTCGAGGTCGTCGAGCTGGTCTGCCATCGTGTCATCGTCATCGCGAAAGGAAGGATCCTGGCCGACGCACCTCCCTCCGAGCTAAAAGCCTCTTTGGCGCTGGCGAACCTCGAAAGCGTCTTCGCGCAACTCGTCAAGCAGCAGGACACGCACAGCGTTGCGCAGCAGCTAGTCGAGACCATGGCGGTGCACCATGTCTGAGCACGCCGGCCTCTTCGCCCCACCTCGTCATCCCGTCCTCTCGCTCGCCGTCCAGGCGCAGACTACATCTCCCGTCCGGATCCAAAGCCGGTTCGAAGTTCTCGTCCGCCACATCCTCCACCGCTTCTTCCACAATGAGCTTCTCGCCTCAGACGACGAGACCAAGCGTGTCATGCAGATCGCCGCTGCCGTCGCACTCCCAACCCTCATCGTCTCGCTCTTTCTCTTTCCTGCCTATCACGCCTTCCCGCCAGCTCCCCTCCATCGTCCCTTCTGGTCGCAAGCAGGCGATCACTCCTTCTACGTCGTCTATTCCTTCGTCGTCATGGGAGCAGTCACCGTTTACGAGTGGGATCTACTCTTCCCCGACATTCTCGACATCTTCGTTCTCTCCGTTCTCCCCATCCCCAGCCTCAAACTCTTCTTCGCTCGCGTCCTTGCCCTCGCCATCTTTCTCCTCCTCGTTCAACTGGGCACCAGCACCCTGGGCACGCTCTTCTTCCCCCTCGCCGCCGAGCAGCATAACTTCCTCCGCCATCTCTTCTCACACTTCGTCGCCGTCACCATCAGCGGAGTCTTTGCCGCAACCACCTTTCTCTCCATTCAAGGCATCCTTCTCAATGCTATCGGCGAAGGGTTCTTCCGCCGAATCACACCCCTGCTCCAAGGCCTCTCCATCATGGTCTTGCTGGCGATCCTTCTACTCTGCCCCACCGTGGCAGGATCGCTCGAAGCTCTTCTGACCTCCGGCAGCCCCGCCATTCGCTACTTCCCGCCCTTCTGGTTTCTCGGCATCTACGAGTGCCTTCTCAACGGACTGCCAACCCCCGCCATCTTCCACGCCTTGGCGCGGACCGGATGCTACGCACTCCTTTTGTCGTCGGCCTGTAGTTTGCTGACCTATCCTCTCGCCTACCGTCGCCGCGTCCGTCAGCTCATCGAGGGGTCATCCGCAACCAGCGCCAAAGGCCAGCGAACCAATCGCATCCGTTGCCTCCTCCACGCCACCATCCTGCGCCATCCCTCGCAGCGAGCCGTCTTCCACTTCATCAGTCAGACCATCCTGCGCTCTCAGCGTCAGCGCATCAGCCTCGCTATCTTCGGCGGTCTCAGCGTCGCTCTTGCCCTGGCACAGATGGTCACCCTCCAGGTCGAACAGGGTCACGCCCGCATCACGCTGCTGCCTGATGGCATCCGTTCTGCAATCCCCATCATGGCCTTCTTCACCGTCGTTGGACTTCGATCCGTCTTCGCCGCGCCAGTCGATCGCCGAGGCTCATGGCTCTTCCGCGTCCTTATCGGACGCCCACGCTCCGGCCATCTCGCCGGAGCCTACCTCTGGATCTCTCTCGCGACCTTCCTCATCGGAAGCAGCACAGCTCTTCTCCTTCACAGCCTCTCACCCGCCGCCATGAAGATCTCCCGCATAGCAACCGGCCAGGTCCTTGTAGCAATAGGCTTGGCTCTTCTACTCCCCGACCTGCTGTTGTTCTCTATACGTAGTATCCCGTTTACTCATCTTAATAAAAGCTCAGTAAACGATCTACCTTTGGCAGTTCTTCGTTACCTCGTACTCTTCCCCATCTTCGTGACAATCCTCGTCGCGAAAGAAGCGTGGATCGAAGCCTCTGTGACGCATCTCCTTGTCACAACGATCCTCTTCTTAGGAACACATCTCTTTCTGCAAAGAGCACAGGCCAGCCTGCTGGCGCAGAACACACTCGACACCCCACCAGATGAGGCCGACGAGTTTCCGCAGAAGTTGGGGCTACGCGATTCCTGAGGGAAGCGAAGTTCCTTGAAAACGAGGTTTCGGCACTACGTGAGGCGAGGAGGTCTAAAGGCCCTCGAAACGTGCGAACGGCATTCCTGCACTCTAAAGAGTTCGAAAATCGTCCACTAAGGCTAACCATATTTCCAACTACCTATCCAAAATCCAACTACCGGAGCCGGGCGAATTCGGGAACAATACGGGAACATCGACGGTCCTAAAACATCCCAAATGGTCCTCATTCAACCGAATCGGACGCGCTCTAAGCTTCATACCGTCAGTGACACTAGGCAGCTGGGCGTATCAAGTCCAATCTGAACGCTAAAGACAGCAAATTCGGTGCATTGCAAGCCCGTGCAACCACTCATTTTTGAGCTATCGGATAGGAAATTGATCGGTCGATTCGAACATGACGTGAGAAGTAATCGTGACGAGAGCCGAGATAGGCGTTCAGCAGGAAGGGAAGTACAGTTTGAGAACTTCGGAACAAATCTAGGAACAATTGGAACCGAACGCACTCCAAACAGCGCATCCGGCTCCGCATAAATCCAACAAAATACAGCGACTCCGGTTGCCTCGAACCCACTGTTAGTCGACGGGTTATAGAAGCATCATCGGGATCGTAGCTCAATGAGTGCATTGACGATTTAGCACCAATTGACAGGAGGCGGAACGCGGTTTCCTGGCCTCACATGGAGTTTTGGTTCGAGAGGCCCGGTATGCGGGAACCGCGATGCGAAAGTGACTTACTCCTCGCGAAGGAGGATCAGAGGGTTGACTCCAAGTGCACGTTGCGCAGGAATCCACGTAGCTACCAGTCCCAGCAGCAGCATCGCCAGAACGACACCGGCGAGGACCAGGGGATCGCGGGGAGTTGCCTGATAGACGATCGAAGCCAGCACCCGGCTCGCCATAACTCCCAGCACCAGACCGGCCGCTGAACCGATGGCGAGTAATTTGATGGCACGTCCTAACGCTGCCTGCAATACTTCCTTGCGCTGCGCTCCGAGGGCGATGCGAATTCCCAACTCGCGCAGCCGCTTGCTCACGGAGTAGGCCGCCATTCCAAAGATGCCGGTAATTGATAGCATTGCGCCCATGATGCCGAGTACGCCGAGCGATATGGTCGCCATGCGGGACGGGAACAAAGCTTGAGCCAGTTCCTCACTCCACGGTCGAATCGCCAGAACCACCCCTGGGTCGATATCCCGGAGCACACTGCGGATGGCCGCGCCAAGTTGCTGCGGGTCGCGCCTTGATTGCACCACCAGCCATATCCAACTAGCCGGCGATTGCAGGATGGGGAAGAACATCGCGGGCTGCTGTTCTTCGGTGAGGTTCACGTATTTTCCGTCTTCGACCAGACCCACCACTTCGACACGCGCTCCATCCCGTAGCTTGAAGTGCCGGCCGACAGCGTCCGGTACGGAGCCCAGTATCTTCCTTGCGAACTCCCGGTTCACCACTGCTACGCGCGGAGCGTTTGCGTCGTCATGCCATGTGAACGCTCTGCCAGCCAATAGCGATGTACCGGAGGCGCGGAAGTAGTCTGGAGATATGTTGTACATGCAAGGGTCGGCCGCGGCGTTCGATGGGCTCAGGTTCTCAGTTGCGTCGGTATAGACCAGCGATTGCCAGCTACCGGGGAGTTCCAACGGCGGATAGTTCACCGATCCCACGGAATCTACGCCTGGAATCGCTTGCACGGCATCGATCATGCGACGTTGCATTGCGGGTATTCTTTCGCCGCTGTAGCCTGCCGCCCTCAGATCGGTATCGACCAGCATCACGTTCCGCGGCTCAAAACCGAAGTTGGTGTGCAGGGTGCGCATAAGCCCCCGCAGAGCAACCATCGATGAAGTGACGAGTACGACACAGATCGCAATCTGGACGACAAGCAATACGTCTCGCACCGTAATTCTGCGTCCGAAGGCGCCGCCCGATCCTGCTTTGACGATCTCGTACGGGTTGGCCCGGAGAATCTGGCGCACGGGAACAATTCCGGAGAGAACTCCGCTGACCAACGCCAGGACCAAAGCCAGCAAATAAACCTTGGCGTCCGGACTTACGGGCACATGCAGGGGAAGTTGCGGAAATGGCCTCCATTCGCTCAACCGGCGAAAAAGCAGAATGCTTCCCATAAGTCCCGCTACGCCTCCGGTGATCGAAAGCAGCACGGATTCGGTGAGCAGCTGGCGCAAAATGCGATTGCGACTTGCACCAAGAGCCAGGCGCAAGGCCACCTCGCGAGAACGGTCGGCGGCCCGCGCGGCGAACAGGCTGCCCAGGTTGGCACAGGCCGCCAACAGAATCAAAACCGAAAGCAGCATCAATCCGGTAAGAAACGCCCCCATCGGCCGGCCGAGATAGTCACCATGGAGACCAGGCCGCCCCAGCGTATAAGGCTCCTTAGCTTCTTCTTTGGGATAGCTTTTTCTCAGATCCGAATTCACGGAGTTCAGATCGGCAGCGGCCTGCCCCGGATCGACTCCAGGCTTCAGATGTCCAACCATCTCATACATCCAATGGTTGCCGCGCGCGTCCAACATCTTCTCGCCGGATAACTGCTCATGGTTCACGATGGGCACGAAGATATCCGAAGTAAAAAATAAGACGGTCCCCTGAAACCCTGGAGGCGTCACGCCAAGAATCGTCATTGGATGTCTGTTGATTCGAACAACGCGGCCCACCACGCCGCGATCATCCTGAAAATGGCTGTGCCAATATGCATAGGAGAGCACGACAAAAGGCGCGCTGTTTGGGCCGTTCTCGTCGGCGGCGTGGAAGAAACGGCCGAGATACGGGTGAACTTGCAAGACGTCGAAGTAGTTTCCGCTGGTTTCGTACGCCCAGACTTTGGATGGATCTCTGCCCGTGTCCAGCCCTGCCTGAGAGATGGCCCAGGCAGCGACATCGTCGAAGCTGCGATTGCGCCGGCGAAGATCGAGATAGTCGGGATAGGAGTGCCACCCGCCGTCGGTCCCGTGCTGAATGACAACAAGGCTCTCTGCCTGAGGCACATTCAGCGGACGCAGAATGAGCGCATTCAATACACCAAAGACAAGGGCGTTGGCCCCAATTGCAAGTGCCAGCGTAACCAACGCGGCGATGGTGAAGCCGGGAGACCTGCGCAGTTGGCGTAGGGCGGATCGCAGATCCTGCAGCAGGGTGATCATGTCGGCCTCCGTGTTACGGCAAATCTGCATGGACAGAAAGGCAATTCGAGAGCCAAAGTGCTCTTCAACGCAACTTCATGAGCACAAATTAGCTTCGGGATCTCGCAGGCGCAATAGGAGCCGCACTGGCTGTCCGGTTTCGCCGGAGAGTGTCCGTGAATGAACAGGGGCGGCGCGAGCGTATCTCGGTTCACGTTTGACGCCAACAGGCCACCGTATTCATTTTCATTGAATGACTCGACGGTTTCTCTTCAACCGGGAATCATGCGAGAGGAGCTGAGCTCGATTCAGGAGTCAGCGAAGGGTCTGCGACAAGCCTATTCGCAAATACAGGTCGACGCACTCATGGTGAGGGGCGTTTCAGGATTCCGAACGGTTCGTCGGCAAACCGGCAGAAACCGCTATCGGCAGCGATAATAAGAAAGTGACCTTTATCGGAGTTGTCAATTCAATTGAAGCCATAGAATTCGCCTCACGTCGTTGCGCAAGCAGTTGGCTGCGCATCCACTGTATCCACGGATTCGCACGCTCGGTGACGTCCGTCTTTTCATGGAATCGCATGTCTTCGCGGTATGGGACTTCATGAGTCTGCTGAAAGTACTACAGCGGACGCACGTGTGTGGATCTACCTTGGGTGCCGACGCCCTTTCCTGTGAGCCGGCGCTTCGTCAACGCGATTGTCCTGGCGGAGGAGAGCGACGAATATCAGGGGCGTCCCATCAGTCATTTCGAGATTTATCTCGAAGCGATGGAGCAGGTGAAGGCAGATACGCGTGCGATTCGCCACATAATAAGCTGCGCTCTATTGGACGCTGACAGGCTTAGTTTCGAAGGAGTTCCAGTTGCGGCCAAAGAGTTTGTCGAGACTACCTTCGGAGTCATTCACAGGGGCTCGTCTGCTGCCCAGGCCGCGGCTTAAGCGTTTGGCCGCGAGGATGCGATTCCGGACATGTTTCGATTGCTGGTACGTCAGCTAAACCAAGAGGTGAGTGGAGAACTCGACCAGTTCGTCTGGTATCTGGAAAGGCATATCGAGCTTGATGGTGACGACCATGGACCGCTAGCGTTGAAGATGGTTGCCGACCTATGTGGTGACGACCCGGGACTTTGGGAGGAGGCCTCCCAAGCTGCCGAGGAGGCGCTTCGTGCGCGGCTCAAGTTGTGGGATGGTGTGCTGACGCAGATAGAAGCGAGCTAGTAAACATCGAGGTAGAAAACTGCGAGCTTTGAAGCGGAATGGCCGCAGCAATAGGATTGCTTCCGGAGTGCCCGTCATCCGCCCCGTACTCGCAAACGTGGGATTTCGCGGCCCGCGCAGCCCAATCAGTGAATTGCGATTGGTCGTCTAGCTAGATCTAGAGGGAGAATCCTGTTATGCGAAAAAAAACTAGTCGATGAGTCTTGCTTCCTTCATCTTTTCTTCCTCAATTGTGAGGAATATGGTGAAAGGAACTTTTCGGTCAAGATGCTGTTCGATGTGCGCAAGTTGGTCTGTTCGTAATAGCTTCTCAAGTCTCAGAGAGTAGCGAAGGGCCCGTTCCGTAATCTCTCCGCCACCAACGGTTGTTGTTTCCCCCGTGGTTCTATCTGTGGTCACAAATCGTACCGTGGAATATTTGCTGTCTCTCAAAACAGGGTTCACATCGATCGCATAGTCACGCTGCACAGGATCTCTCCAAATGTTTCATACGAACGCTGGATTGTCAGCGGCCGACGTGAGAACTCCGAGTCGCTTTGCCAGGGTGCAGAATAAGTCTCCCACTCCCACGGTCTCTTTGCAGCTCATTTGATTAACATTTCGGGAAAAAAGGCCACAAATTCACGGTTATTTTTCCAACTTACAGAAACGAAGCCGCAACTTGCTCAAAAGAGAGCGGTTCAATATCGACTTCGACTTTGAGAGCGTTTCCGCCTCCACCCAAGATAAGACCTCGGAGAGGACTGACGTCGCCGTAGTCTCTACCCCAGGCCAGAGTGACATGGCCATCCGTTGGAGACACATTATTTGTAGGATCCGCATCAAGCCACCCTTCGTCAATGCTGTAGGCAGAGACCCAAGCGTGGGATGCATCTGCGCCCACCATGCGCGACTTGCCAGGCGGCGGGTATGTCCGCAGATAACCACTCACATAACGAGCCGCCACATTTATTGAGCGCAGACAAGCGATCTGCACGTGCGCGAAATCCTGGCAGACTCCCTGGCGTTTTTTGAATACTTCCTCTGCTGGAGTGCGGACGTTGGTCACCTTCGAGTCGAAGCGGAATTCGGAGTGAATTCGCGAGGTCAGCTCCATGAGTGCATCCCGCATAGGGCGTCCGGGAGTGAACGACTCGAGCGCATACGCTGCAAAGTTCTGGTTGAGACGGATACGGGGAGATGCAAATTGAAACTGGTACGCGGCGAGTCCCTCATCAGAGTGATCGTCTACGAGATGCTTTGCGGACTCTTCCCACGGGCGCGAGAGACTTGCGGACGACGCGGGTTGTCTATCGACGTTGACCTGGCTCTTTGCCTCAACGATCAGCTCGTTATGTGGTTCCTCCACCGTGAAGAAAGACAGGATGTTTCCAAAATAGTCCGCACGCTCAGTCAGAGTAGAAGGCGTGGGCTGAATGCGCAGCGTGTTGCGTACCAGTCGATTTTGCGAGAAAGATCGAGGCTTGAGACACGCCACGTGCTCCCCGACAGATACAGGGGAAGTGTAACGATACGTCGTCCGATGGCTGACGTTGTAAATCAATTCAGTCGTTCCCCATGGTGATCGGCAAGGTACGCGCATGACTGAAATAGTGGCTGGAAAGATTGTTCGACCATGACGGAAGCAGGTTCTCGAGCCGAGCGAGGAACTGGTCGACTTCCTGATATCTATCAACCGGGTAAGAGAGCGGTTCGTTGAGGCGATTCGTCATACCCTGAAGATCAATCCGCCTTAATGAACCCACGGCATCCTGCATTGCCTGCAGATCTGCCGGGAGATGTCGCGGCAGTTTAGCGTAAAGCTCGGTTAAATGGCCAAGTTGAAAGTCCAAAGAGCGAGGGTTTGTCCCATCCGCCATCAGAATGTCGAGCACGGCAAGCGGCTGCAACGTAGCATAATAACGCGTGCGATAAGTCACGGTACTATCGGCAACCTCCAGCAATCGTTCGAGATAAGCCCAGTTCTCAACCGCCAGGGGCTTAGTGATGTGGCGCAGTTCACGGGTCAGGTAGATCGCACGCTCAAGACGGCGTCCAAGACCTAAAAAGAGCCACCCGGAACCGCGATTGATGTTTTCCCGCTCCATCCCCGAGAACGCCGAAAGGAGTTCCAGGCACTTGGTCAACATCGGAGTGTAGTTAGTCAAAAACGTACCTTTTTGAGACTTGACCGAATCGCGCAGATGACCGAGTAACATCATCATGTCTCCTGAAAGACGCTCGCTCACGCTGTCGGCGATGCGGGACACCTCCGCCAGGGTGGCGGTTAAACTATCGGTCCGTTTATGATCGGTCAGCAACGAAAGCATCTCTCTCCGCAATGCGTTGAAGCTAAGTCGTCCGCCCCTACGATCGGCAATCCGAGCAGAGCGAGCCCCAAGACAAGCCGCGAGGCACGTGAGACTTACCAACTCTGCTTCCTCTGCAAGGTGAATCCTAGGGATAAGGGAGCGAAGGATCCGCGCCTGATTTTCGGCTCGCTCCACGTAGCGGCCCAGCCAGAAGGTATTGTCGGCCACACTACTAGGCACTACCAGCGACGCGCGGCGCAATTGCAAAACCTCATTGCGCGGGGGCAGCAAGCTGAAGGTATCAACCGGTCTGTCGGAGAGTACCCACGCGTCCTTGCTGTGACCTCCCCGCTGCATGGAAACTACTGAGCCTTGAGCTTCGGCGACGCGCACCAGACCCCCTGGAAACGCCAACCACCCGGTTCCGGTGTTCACGACATAGGTGCGCAAAACAACGCTGCGGGAATGCAGGGAATCATTCTCCCACACGGGTGCGGTTGAAAGTTGGACCTGTTCTTGCGCGACGAATTCATGCGGACTGCTGCGTAAGCGCTCCAAAAATTTCTCGCGGTCGGCTGCCGTCAGTTCTGAACCGAAAACTGGCTCCATTCCGACCGAAGAGAACGCTGGTTTTACGACAACTGATGTCAGATTGTCGGTGACCCAGTTCAACGCGTGCTCCTGCCCGCACCACCAGGTCGCAACAGAGGGCAGTCTGAGTTCCTCACCAAGGAAGTGTCTGGCCAGACCGGGAAGAAACGGCATAAGAGCGGCTGATTCGATGACACCGCTGCCAAGCGCATTCGCCACATGGACGTTGCCCGCGACGACGGCTTCTACAAGGCCTGAAACCCCAAGCAGAGAATCGCCACGCAACTCCAGCGGATCACAGAAATCATCATCGACGCGACGTAAGATGACATCTACTTTTTCAAGGCCGCCAACAGTCTTGATAAAGACACATCGGTCTCGGACCGTGAGGTCTGCTCCTTCCACAAGGGTAAAGCCGAGATATTTCGCGAGGTAGGAATGCTCAAAGTAGGTCTCGTTGTGAGGACCAGGCGTCAATAGAACGATTCGAGGGTTACTTTGTCTAGACAATTGCGCGAGCGCATCGCGTTGTGCACGGAAAAACGGAGCAAGCCTTTGAACGTTGGACGTCCGGAAGAGCTCGGGAAGCAGCTCGGATACGATCAATCGATTTTCTAGGGCATAGCCGCTGCCGGAAGGCGCCTGGGTGCGATTCGCCAACACCCACCAATTCCCATCGGGAGATCGCGCAAGGTCAAAAGCTAGCATGTGCAGATAGCCTTTGCGCGGGATTTTGACGCCGACCAATGGACGCAGAAATGCGGGGTTCGCATAGAGCAGCGCGGCAGGAAGAAGGCCGGCCTTGAGCAAGGTCTGCGACTGATAAATATCTTCGAGGACCAGGTCCAGAAGCTCGGCACGTTGGATGATCCCTGCTTCTATAAAGCGCCACTCCGCATCGGGAATCAACAGCGGAACAAGATCAATCTTCCACGGACGGTGAGCGCCTAACGGATCGCCGTAAATGTTGTAAGTGATCCCGTTCTCGCGGATCCTCTGTTCTGCCTGTGTCCAACGCAAGGCCAACTCGTTGGGCCCGATCGATTGAAGAGACGCCATGAGCCCTGCCCAATGGGGGCGAGGAGTGATGCCATCCACGGAGGACTCTTCGTAGGCTCCGCCATACCGCAATGGTGACTGGTAAAGATCGCCAATCATGGCTGACGTTCCTCTGCCGAATTCAGATCAGAGATGCGGGGATGCTTCAAAGGCGCAGGCCAGCGGAGGTCGAGAGTCATAGGAAAGACCGGATTGTTCTCCGAGGGAGGTGTACTGACGATGTGGTTAGGTGGAGTGGTAATGACGAAGCGCTTCAAGCGACGCTCCTTCGCCTCAGCTGGATCGGCAGGGCGAGAGGTGTGAAGTGTCCCATCAGGCTGGCTTGCATAGTAGACACAGCGCCCTACGGAGCGTTCTTTCCAGGTGTCGATCAGATCGAAGGTAAGAGGTGTGTGTACCGGAATCGTTGGGTGTAGCGCGGCAGACAATCTGCGAGCTCGGTATCGGATACCTGCAATAGACTCATCTGGCGTTCCGGATGGGTGGAGAGGCACGCTTCGACCATTGCACGAGACGGCATACCTTGACGCCGCGGTGAAACCAGTGACTTTTACCTGAATCCGTTCGAGAGAAGAATCCACACTTCTACCTGTCCCTCCGGACGTAGTCTCCTCCGCCAGTACGTTCCACGGTTCGAGAGCCTGCCGGAGTTCAAGTCGCACTCCATCGGCTTCGATCTCGCCGATCTTCGGAAAGCGAAATTCGAGGTGCGAAGCGAACCATTTGTTAACGAAGGGTAAGTTCCCGCCACGAAGGTCGTTGAGGACGTCGATGAAGTCGCGCTCTATAAAATGCGGCAGCATGAAACGATCATGGAGCGCAGTCCCCCAACGTATCAGAGCGCCGGTAAAAGGTTTCTTCCAGAAAAGCAAAACGAGTGCACGCACAAGCAGTGTCTGAAGAAGACCCATGCGGTAGTGCGGAGGCATTTCAAAGGCACGCAGCTCCAGTAACCCGAACCGGAGGCCTTGACCTATAGGTGGGTAGAGCTTATCGATGCAGAACTCGGCGCGATGACTATTGCCGGTTACGTCAACCAGCAGATTGCGGAACAGGCCATCCAAGATGGACGGCGGACAATCGCCTGCGGGAAGATGGCTAAACGCCACTTCGAGCTCGTAGAGCGCATCGACCCGCGCCTCGTCAACGCGAGGGTACTGGCTTGTAGGACCCACGTACATGCCTGCAAAGAGGTAGGAAAGAGACGGATGATTCTGCCAAAAGGAGACCATGCTGCGCAGCACTTCCGGACGCCGCAAGATGGGACTATCCTCGACGGTCGCGCCGCCCAGAGTGATATGGCTCCCGCCCCCGGTCGCCAGATGCGTTCCATCATAGCCAAATTTTCCTGCGATAAGACGATGCCGCGGCGCCTCTTGGGCAAGCACTTCGTGAAGTGACTCCAGTTCATCCCACTCCGACGTGGGTGGCATGTTGACTTCGAGCACACCTGGATCCGGCGTGAGGCTGAAGATTTGTAGTCGGAGGTCTGGCGGCGCTGAATAGCCTTCTATCCAGACCGGCTTTTGCAAATATTGGCTTGTCTCCTCTACCGCCGCTACCAAGTCGAGATAGTCCGCCAGTACTGAGACATAAGGCAGAAAGACATGCAGTCGCCCGTCACGGGCCTGTACGCAGAGCGACGGTCGAATAAGCTCCTGCGCTGAGGCCGCATTCTCTGCAATCGCCGGTAGTGGATCAGGCTTGGGATCCTGATTGAACATCTCAGGCCGCCGCGCAGCTGCCGAGGGTAGCGTCACCTGTCCATCCTCGCCAAGCTCGTGTTCGAGAACATCGGGTTCGACCCAAGGCATCGTTTCGAGAGGGATCCGGTAACCGATCGGCGAGTCGCCAGCCGACAAAGTGAACGTCGCCGGCCTTGCGAACCATAGCTGACTCGACCAGGCCAGGTGGCCTCCGGGCTGACGTCGTCGCAATGGGAGAACGAAGCCAGCCGGTTCCTCCGATGCGGAGCCAGCCTCCATCGCTGGCAAAATATTTCCCGGTTCAGCCCCAAGACGCCGACTCAACGCCTGTAAAAACTCATAGGCCTGCTGGTTGCCATAGCCATCGTTCTTGCTCTCTAAGGCGAACAGGTCGCCGTTCTCCCACACCGGGACACCGTCCTTACGCGAGATACAGTGAAACGCCCAACGCGGCATCGGTTCACCCGGATACCATTTGCCTTGACCAAAATGAAGCAGCGCACCCAACGCTGTACGCTGCCGAATGGAGCGAATCAGCGATAGTCCTGCGCTGCGCTTTTGCCCGCCGAGCGCC
Source organism: Tunturiibacter psychrotolerans (assembly GCF_051013365.1). Taxonomy (GTDB): domain Bacteria; phylum Acidobacteriota; class Terriglobia; order Terriglobales; family Acidobacteriaceae; genus Edaphobacter; species Edaphobacter psychrotolerans_A. The sequence goes on from NZ_CP132941.1 coordinate 5,044,748, forward strand.
TCAACATTCCACTGGGCGCTCTCTGCGTCATCGACACCCACAAAGGTTGGCTCGCCACCCATCGTGAGCCGCACATCCTGGGCCTTCAAGTCACGATCGACGTGATACGCCAGCTCTCGTATCTCGTTCCAATCATGTTCGCTGAACGGGGTAGTCAGGCTTGGAGCCTCATCCATCCTGCGCACTGTCACCTCGTAAGTAAACTCTACATCGGCCGGCTCAACAGTACCGTAAATGGGCGCAGCATTGCCTGGCGTGGTGCTGCAAGCGAGGGGGATGTGTCCCTCAGCCGTCAACAGACCTGAAGTGGGGTCCAAGCCAATCCAGCCTGCTCCCGGAAGATAGACCTCAGCCCAGGCATGGAGATCTGCCGAGTCGGTCTTCCGGGCATCTTCTTCCGCAGCCCTCTCATGATCCGCCAACTGAATGAGATATCCCGAGACGAAGCGGGCTGCGAGACCTAGTTGACGGCAAACTTGTACCAGGAGCCAGCTCAAGTCGCGACACGACCCCGTACTCCTTGACAGGGTCTCTTCGCAGCTTTGCACCCCATGCTCAAGCCGCGTTGTATATGCGACCTCATTCCGTAGCCGCTCGTTCAGTTTGAGCAGGAAAACGATGGTTGGCTGCGGGCCACGAACGCTCTCAACGAACTCCGTGAGAAGAGGTCTGGCAGCCTCGACCGCTAGAAACGGCTCCAGATCTCTCGCTACCTCAGGTCGGTAGCTAAAAGGCATCCTCTCGGCCTCAGGCTCTAGAAGGAAGGCGTACGGGTTTACCGGAGTCATATCGGCAATCAGATCCACCGTGACTGCAAACTCGGATGCTTGACTGGGAAAGACGACCCGAGCCACATGATTTGCGAGTGGGTCGAACTGCCAGGAGTAGACGCTATCAGTGGGCTTGATCTCCAACGAGTAACTGAGAATGGGCGTGCGGCAATGCGGGGCAGGACGCAGCTGAATGATCTGTGGGCCTAACCAGACAGGCTTTTCATAGTGGTACCGCGATTTGTGGTGCACCTGAACTTTCGTTCCCATTCACCCTCGTGCGGTCTTCGGACCGTCATTGCTTAATCTAATGCATTAGGTGGTGGCTGCTTGCGTCTGTATCGGACTGGCCTGGCTGCCGTTGGTCTGCGTGGGCATATTTGATTCGCTTCGGTCCATTAGAGCCGGCACAGCTTCGAAACTTTTAGGAAGTGGGATTCTCTTTCCTTCAGCATCTACCTCCCAGGAATCTACGTAGAAGTAAGTTAAGTCTGCCGCGCCGAAACTGGTTGTAATGGCCACGTCGGCCGTATCTCTTCCCGTCGCCATCAAGATTCGGCCAAGGCGAGGATAGTTATGGCGGGCATCTAGATCGATCCACTGTCCATCGAGAAAGATCTGATACCACGCGCTAAAGTCACCGAGCCCGCTAGAGGGTCTTTGAATATCCCCGATATAGCCGGTCACATATCGAGCCGGTATGTTCTGACATCGTGAAAGCGTTATCGCAAGGTGTTGGAAGTCGCGGCACACGCCCACGCGCTCCGTGAAGACATCCATCGCGGTCTTGGTTGGTCGCGCAGCGTTGTTGTTAAAGATCACCTTTTCGTGAACCCAATCACGGATCGCCGTGGCCCGCGTCCAACCTGCTGGAATGGACCCAAACAGATCATGAGCTATTCCGCCAAAGCGATCCACCTCGCAGTAGCGACTGGGCAGAAGAAATTGCAGCACTTCGGTCGAAAGCTCCTCGATCGATGACTGTTGAGCATCGGGATAACTCTTATCGGGACGATCTTCCGACTCAATCAGACTTGTTCCGGAGATTCGAAGGTGTCCGACTGGAGCAACAAAGCGTGAGCAGATATTTCCGAAGGAATCGGTATAGTCACGCGAGGGAATGGCCACGCGTGGCTCGGCATCAACAAAAGACCCCGTACCAAGGTGTTCGATCAGGAGTTGATCGGCGGACCGAAGTCGCTCGTGTAGCGACGGATGCAGATGCAGAAGGGCAACGACTACCGAAGGGCTCGGAAGACGAGGGTGGTAGAAGCACGAGCTATTCAATTGCTCTCCAACCACAGATCCGTTGATAAGCGATCAGCGGTACTTGCCACACAAGGAATAGAGACCAAAGTCTGCGAATCTGCGTGGCACAAATGAACACGGTCAGCGGCATTCTCAAGCAAAGGGTTCCTGAGCCGTCAGATCATATTGTCGGTTCATCAGAACCATACACATTACAGGAACTCAGTTCATCCGCTTCACCGTGGAGATTAGCATCGCAGGTTGTTCCGCTATATCTGGAGATGCCACAGAAAGGAAGTAGCGCGTGAGGAACGCGTTGAGCATTAGCGCTTAGGAGGGTTATCGGGCGGTTCTGGACGGACTGTATGTCATAGCGCAGCGGGGGTGAGTCATGAGCCTCACTTCTTCGGGATCTTAGGCTCGGGGACCGCTGGTGGAATTGGACCGATTTCCGTTCCGCCGTCCTTCGTGCGCTTCATTATCAGTTTTGGAGGTGTCTTTTTATCGGGCAGCTTTGCGGGTTCTGCTTTCCTCATGGCTTTTGTCCTCTCGATCCGAGGAAATATTCTACTCCTTAAAAACAGTGGCTCATACATGACCGACCAGTCCCGCCGTCGCGCCTTGGTGTTCGGTAAAACAGTGAATTTTCAATCCAGCAATATTCATATCAGCACAGTGCGGTGGAGTCTTCCTCAAGCTGTCCGCAGACCAGTACAGGAGGTTAATCGGAAAATGGCCACCATGCCAAACAAGGTGCGATGAGAAAGTCAGATACGGAGGGAATCAATGCCAATACAAAACGATGCCCTCCTGTCCCTTTGGGATATGGAGAACATGCCAGCGTGCGACGAAGGAACGGAGCTCTCAAGAAGATTCCTTCAGGCAGCTGGTGAGTGCGTGAACACATTGGGTCACGGCAGGACTACAAGCAGCCGCAATGATCTTCTGTGGACATATAACGCAATGGTGAATCATAGCGACCACTGTGCGAAATGCAACGAGATTTAGCAGACGGGTAAACTAGACTCCATGACGTACAGAATCGCATTCATTCGCACGACCGATGGATACCTGAAAGTTACCGCGTTGGCCAAAGGCGCACCGACACTGGCTGCCATTCATCTGGGCCCCGATGTTCTGCTGGCAGCTGCTCGTTTGATCGGCATGTCAGATGGACAAATTTACGATCTCAAATGGGCAGCAGAAAGAGCCTGGAATAATGGTGGAATTGACGTCTGTTGCGAGGCAATTAATTTGGACCACGATCAATTGAAAAGTCTTGGATTCATACAAAACTTGCCCAGGTTTGCTTAGCCCGTCTGTTATTGGGCTCAGTTTGAGCACACGAGACATTGAGACTTATGATCTTGGGCCGCAGTTTGCTGTTTCTCCAGAAATGCCAAGGATCGTTCGTGATATGCGAGCCGTTGCTGATAGTTAATGGAACTGGAACTGTGGCCCAAATGAGATGAAGCGGATTTTACGTACGCTATTGCACCAGCTAAATTTTCTTCAAGAGTTTCACCAACGGGACAATTCATCCTAATAGCCTCAGTTCTGGTCTATTAAATCTCAGCTAAGTCCGGCTAAATGTTACACCACGACCATATCCCTAACTTGGCCTTCCGTCTGTCGGCTCTGTGACCAACTGCTTACCCAACTGGGCAACAGGTCGCACTCACTCGAGCGGCCGTCCCTGCCGCCCCTCAAATGCCACAGTCCGACCGCATCCACCGTTTTCTTTCAAGCACGGCAGGATAAAAAGTAGTTTTGAGTCCCTATGTTCGTACTCGGCCTCGTCCCAGTAGGTGTTGATGAAGGCACCGCAAGAGCATTGGAATTGATAATTTGGTCGCGACATTGTTTGGGTAACCCCGCCAGCCAATTACAGGACAGAATCGCATGTCGAAGACCTTACGTCCAGAAAATGGCGCAAACTGCACCTCTCCATACTCGCCCTTCCCCGGCAACCCTGGGTTGGATACCTGACTAAGCGACGAATCGCCTAGGCACCGAGGACCCTCAGACCGTCCCCATACTCCATCTTTGGTTTTTAAAAACGCGAGCCTATAGATCATCTGGAGTTACCGCGTCAGCAGAGAGTACTCCTGTATTAGTCGCCATTCATCTAAATCCTCACATGTTAATTGTTGCTGCTCGCCCCGCTGAAGTAAGCGAGCAAGATGTCCGACAGCTGGGCAGCACTGCGTCAAAAGCTTGGGCCGAGGTCGGCCTGGATGTCTGCTGTGAGGCCATCGAGTCGGACTCCGACCAGATCAAAAGATTAGGGTTCATTGAGGATTGGCGCAGACTCGCTTAACCAACGATATCGGATCGGGCCGCATCTGAGCAGGACTAAGCCTTTACACGGCTCTCGTCGAGCATGGGCAGATGGCTGTAATTCCTGTAACGAGGTTTGAGATGAAATCGACAAAGGATGCAATGTTGCCCAACATAGTGAAAGTTTCCGACCCAATAGTGACTGGGGTTGATCCTGTTCCTGATGACAGCATCAGCCAAGAAAGCAGCAAAGAAACTTACAGTGAAGGCGGTCTTAGCGGAGAAGCTTCCGTCCGCACAGAACCATTCATGTTGCGTCAGCGCACAGATGAAGAGATAGCTGACTACGACAAGGGCTTTGCGTGTGGGCAGAGCGGCGGCCAGAATGACGACACGAAGAATCAAGCTTGGCAGCGTGGCTGGGCTGAGGCTCAGAAATGACGTTTTTTATCTGAAGATCCTTCTTGAAAACGCAAAAGGCTTGGGGGTAATATGTTGTCCGTCTGCGGTGGGAGGCAGAGGGAGGGCAACGAGATGTTGCGGGTAAGATGTGAATCGCTAGCGAGAATGGGCCATGAACTTGATAAACTCTATACCAACTTGCTCTTGGCAGAACAGCGCGATTTAGCACAAGCAGAGTATGAATTGAGCAAGATGCACAAGATGATTCGGCAACATCGTAGAAGTTGTCCGCAGTGTTTGCATAACGAGCGGCCCGTGGCTTTCAGTGAACCTCATGGTCCTTTTCCAATGGATATAGGCCGGGACCTTCCTGGATGAAGTAGTGTTAGCAACCGCTTCCTAGAGTTATACTTGGTCACAAAAGGCCCCGCTAATCGTTACCGGTTAGCGGGGTGCAGTCGAAGGATTTTGAGTGTCTTACTTCTGGTGGTGGGACGCATTAAGCAAAGAGTCGGTTGCTTCCTTGGTGATCCACCTAGACGAGGAACAACGATAAAGGGCTTCGCGGTGGGCAGAATGATGACACGAAGAGTCAGGGCTGGCAGCGTGGATGGGCTGAGGCCCAGGAGTAACGAAACTTGACCGACGGAGAATCTAAATCCTCTGCGAACATCAGAATCCCTTGTCCGATAGCGACAGAATTACTCGCGGAGCAATTCAAGCATGCTGTGGTTGTTGCGCATACGATCTTGAACGAAGGAAAGCTGCTGCATTTGGAAGGATAGTTGGCGCTCGAAAAAGCTAACTATAAACGTTCGAGGCGTGCCCTAGAGCAGCACATACTCTCTTGCCCAATGTGTCACTCTTTTGACCCATTTTAGGGATGAAATCAAGAGCCCGCTGGTTCTGTTGAGCCTCAGGAATAGGGACAAAATAGAGAAAACCAGGCGACTGTCAGCTGCATCACACAGGGATGAACTGTGGAAGTGAGCCGCAGGTATAGATCCGCACGCCACTCCCGAGCACGCCCACCCGGTCCCTCAAGATGAAACACAAATCATGCACCGAATTGGAATCGGATCTTTTAGCATCCGAGGCCAGATACCGAGACCTTGTCCAAGAGACGTCAGCCGTTGAAAGGCGCGGTTCCATTGAGTCGTCTGCAACGATGGAATTACGGCATCTTGATAACGATAGACGAGTAACTCTGAGAGAAACAACCGGCTTTTGTTTGAGTTACGGGAGGCTAATATGTCTGAGATTGTCCTTACATGCGTGAATTGTGGAAAGTCAAAGACTGTGGAAGATAGTCCCGAAAACACGCGAGATCAAAAGTGCAAAGAGTGCCACAGTTCAATGGTCGTAAAGCGACTCCCAGGGAATTCAAAAGCCACGTGACAGGAGGTTACAATGTCTGACCCAAACCACACCGAATTGATGGACCAAATTCACTCTTCTGAACGTGAAATCGACGCGTTGCAGAACAAGATTAACGCGTGCGATGACTCAACTACTACCAATGATTACGCCGCTATGAGACGTGAGCAGGAAAAACATCGTCAACGGATACTTAAGTCGAAGGCAGACATAGATCAGAATAAGTGGTCGGAATGATTCCACGATGATCTGCTAGCCTGTCTGCATGATGGCGAAAGCACCGAAGAAGTCCACAAATCTCACCCTTCCGCTCGCTCCTCCCAGTCCTCCACGGATGCCCCAGACCGGAGACAGAGTCATTCCTGAACGTTCGGAGTCATCAGTATGGAGTGACCGGCGCCGATGCGCCGACCGTGGGTTAGGCTGTGAGCGTCCGAAGGACGCACAGTCCAGAGCCACAAGCGGAAGGGAGCCGGTCATGAAGGAGAAGTTACGATTTTTAGGTTTGGATGTCCATGCTGAGACGATCGCCGTGGCGGTCTCGGAGCCGGAAGGCGAAGTGCGAAGCCTGGGAACGATTCCGAACCGCGCTGAGTCTATCCGCAAGTTGATCAAGAAGCTTGGTCCTGCAGCCAAGTTGAGAGCATGTTACGAAGCAGGACCGACGGGCTACGTCGTGTACTGGCAGCTCGCGGAGCTGGGCGTCGAGTGCGAGGTTGTGGCACCCACGTTGGTACCGGTCAAGGCTGGCGATCGAGTCAAGACCGATCGGCGGGATGCTGAGAAGCTGGCACGTTGCTATCGATCCGGTGATCTTACTGCGGTGTGGGTTCCGGATGAGGGTTCCGAAGCGTTGCGCGATCTGGTGCGTGCCCGCGAAGCAGCCAAGCAGGATCAGACGCGAGCGCGGCATCGGTTGAGCAAGTTCCTTCTGCGTTCTGGTCAGCGTCCACCGACCGGAGTCAGGCCGTGGACACGACCCTATCTAATCTTGGTCGCGCAGCTACGTTTCACGCAGATAGCTCAGGAGTTCACGCGCCAGGATTATCTCCACGAGGTCGAGCACATGCGGGAGCGAGTCGCGCGGCTTGAGCAAGCCATCATGGAAGCGGTGAAGCTGGCAACGCCGGCGCTGCAAGAAGTCATTAACGATTTACAGGCACTGCGCGGTATTGCAGATATCTCGGCGTTGACCATTGCGAGCGAGTTGGGTCAGGTGTCTCGCTTTGAGAGTGCTCGCCAACTGATGGGTTACTGCGGGGTTGTACCGAGCGAGGATTCCAGTGGGAAGCGAACCAGACGCGGAGGCATCACGAAGACCGGCAACGCGCACCTGCGACGCATCGTTGTCGAAGCCGCATGGAGTTATCGTCGTCCACCAGGTATCTGGTACGGACTGCGTAGACGACAGGAGACCATTTCAGAAGAGGCCAAGGAGATTGCGTGGAAGGCGCAACACCGGCTGCACAAGCGGTATATAAGACTAGGCGCAGCCGGCAAGGACCGGCGGAAGATTGTCACAGCAGTAGCTCGAGAGCTGCTGGGGTTTATCTGGGCTATAGGAACCAGAGCAGAGACTGGTGTCAGGCCGCAAGTTGCAGCCTGACACGAGCCAAAACAAAACTTCTTAAAAAGGAAAGCCAAGAACACCAAACCGATGAACGCTGACATCCATCTCGAACACAGAGCCGGCAGCAGCCAGGGCAAGCACGAAGGAGAACCCTCGCTCGGCCTATGCGACAGGTTCAACCTGACTCGCGATAACAGTCAGAGGCAGCTCCCGACGGATCATGAATATGCGGTTCCGACCCGCGAATATCAGACTGATCAATCGTCGCTCAAAACTGCTCCGACTGCTGCTCGCTCTGTCTTCGGGAAAGGAAAGCAACGACAACGACAAAACAACCCCACTGTTGAGCAGAGTTGACACGGTCACTCCATATCAGTCCTTAGCACTCATTGAGAACCCAGCTTGGCGAGATCACGTTCTCTCGATAAGTGACTGGGCGATTCTGCCCCAACCCAGAATCGTTAGTCACACACCTTAGCCTTGGCTCCGCTTGATGCGGTGTAAATCTAGGTCGGCTAGTCCGAAAGAATACTTGGCCAGTTGAGCAGGAGTTCGACGTCACCCCCGCTGATCGAGCTATCGCGCTCGAGCAGAAGGAAACGAGAGCCATCACTCGCGACGTCGTACAGCGGGCTTCTGGTCGGATTGGCCAGTGCCGTACGGAAGAGCGGTTTTGGTCTCATCCCCCGATTTCTTTCGCTGGCGGAGAAATCCAAACACATCAACGATTGGTCCTCGGCAATATAAAACAATTCTTCGCTATCCTGCCGCCATCGAGGGCAGGATCCGCCATCCACGGAGACCCGGCGGAGATTTTTCATGCTGGGAAAGCTGGCCAGGTAAACTTCCATTCTGCCAGAACTGTTCGACCCAAACGCCAGCGACCTGCCATCCGGAGACAAGCCCGTGCTACCCACGAATCCGTTCGAGTCGATGAGGTGCCACTGCAACGGGCTAATCGCGGACCATTCGATAACCGAGTGGATGCCATCCTTCGAGCGTTCAACAATCACTGTGAGACCATCGGGCGATAAGCCGCAAATGTTGCCGCCCGCGATGGACTGCACAAATTCTTCCGGGCCCCGAGGATCTACACTTCGACGGAACAGCTTTCTCTGAACGAAGTCTCTGTAGTACAGCATCTTGCCGTCGTGAGTCCAGACTACGGAATCAACATGATCGGCGTCCGAGAGCACCTCCATTTGACCATTCGCTAAAGAGGCAGTCCACGCTCGAAAGATACCGGTCAACGCGTCATGACGGACAATCGCCACGAAACGACCATCAGGTGAGATCGTGGCTTGCCAATAGTCGTCTGGTTTGCCCAATATCCCAAGATGACGGCCTTCTCTATCGCGCCAGACCAGTGTGGAACGAACCTGCGCATCGGCGCGCAAGGCCAGGGCCCCGGTGTCCGAAGCGCTGACCTGACCAGCATGGTCAAGCAGGATATGCTCTGCGCCGAAAGCTTTTCCGTTGTTGCAGTCGAACCCTTGCGCGACGAGTTTGCCGGCCTGCTGAGTTATTAGAAAATGCTGGTCCGAATCCGGAACGGCCCCCAGAGCGAACTGGCCGTCAGCCACCAAAACTCTACGGCGGTGTTGTCTGTGATCGAGCGATTCGAGATAGATACCCCTTGTTTCCAAGCTGGACGACCGTGAAAAATATAGAAAACGGTTACCATCAGGCAGGAAAACGGGAAACCGATGGGAGTTCTCGCCTGCGCCCGCGTCTAACACCGTCACAGGAACCGCGGTCCCACCCGTTGCGTCGATTCGGAAGATCCCTCGCAGGTTCGGTGCGAAAAGGATGGTGTCACCGTTCCAGCAGCCCCCTCGCGGTTCGACAACATCGCAGAGAATAACAAAGCTCCCGCCGAAAGCGGGCGTCCTTTTTAATTGGCCATCCGCAAAAAAACCAATGTGATGACTGTCTGGCGACCAGAATGGCAGCGAAGCGGACTGCGTTCCCTCCATCCGGATCATATGATTCGATTTTAGCGGGCGGCGGAAAAGATATGCTCCTTGGGAGGTGCTGAGTGAGACCACGATTTCGCTTCCATCAGGTGCGATCACCGGGGCCCCTAAGAGTTGACCAACGTCTGCAGCCATGGCGCCATCTACAAGTGGGACCGCGACGCTCATCGCCGGTGGCAACCGCCTCCTCCGCGCAAACCAAGCTACGCTCCCGATCGAGGCAACCGCTGCTGCTGCCCAAAGAAAGGTGCGACGACTGACGCCAGTGAAGGTATTCGCCCCGGTGATCCGAACGGGGAACGGTTCTGATTCGTTCCCGGGCGTTTGATTTTTTGTTGATACGGTCCCTTCGACTGAGACCTCCGCGATGAATCGGTACCCTCGCCGGGGTGCTGTCTGGATGTACCGAGGTGAAGCCGCTGAATCGCCCAGCGCCTCGCGTAACCGGTTAACGGCGTTATTAAGGCCGTGGTCGAAGTCGCCAAACGTATCACCTGGCCATAGCTCCGAGCGCAATTCCTCTCGCGTCACCAACTCCCCGCGCCTTTGAACGAGCAGCACCAGCAGCCGGGCTGGTTGCACCGCAAGCCGCTCCTGTCGGCCTTGGCGCGTCAGGCAGCAGGTCCTAAGATCCAGCTCAAACGGGCCGAATCGTACCGCTTTCGCGTGTCGTGGGGGAGCGATCACAGCGAATCCTCGCGTGTTGCAGAGTGGCAACCTAGCATACAAGGCCCTTCCTGTAGTCACAATAGGCTTATAAACCGCTCATAAGAGGCTACTTGCGTGTGGAGAGTTTGGGGACATAATCGAGAGCCCCCGGTGATTGCGCCTAGCAGGCGGTTCGCGCAAGGTAATCCCCTCCAACTAGGAGCTATCGGGAGTCAATCATGAAAACGCGCATTATAGAGTCGCTTCGGTCCACCCTCGCCGTCAAACTTTCTATCGCGATCTGGTTCGCCTTATTAGTGCACTCACAACTCCAAGCGCAAAACGTGGTCACGCAGTGGAACGATATTGCGATTACGCAGGCGCGCGCCAGCACCGCACCGGGTGCCACCTCTGCGGGAGCCACGAGCCTTTACGTCGCGTATGTCGAGCTCGCAGTGTACAACTCGGTCGTCGCGATCGAAGGCCACTTTGAGCCCTACCAGTACACCGTACCCGCGGCCAAGGGCTCATCTCCCGACGCCGCTGCGGTGGAGGCCGCCTATCGCATGCTGCTGCATTTGCTGCCCGATCGGGCAACGGCACTTACCGCGGCCTACAGCTTGTCGATGGCGGCGATCCCAGACGGCCCCTCCAAGACCGCGGGCCAATCTGTCGGCCTGTTCTCAGCTAACACGCTCATCTCTTTGCGTGCGGGTGATGGCCTTGGCGTTCCATGGCCATACAGCTATCCATCCACACCGGAGCCCGGCGTCTACATCCCAACCCCCGGGGTCACCTCGCTGGTGACGCCATGGGCAGGCCAGATGAGACCGTTCACTTTCAACAACCCCGCTCAGTTCTTGCCGGATGAGCCGCCTCCAGCTTTGAGGAGCAGGGAATGGGCCGAAGACTACAACGAGGTGAAGTTGCTGGGAGCGGTGGACAGCACAATCCGCACGCCGGCTCAAACCGAAATCGGCCTCTTTTGGACCGATCACACCACTACACAGTACGGACGCATGCTGCAGTTGCTGGCCATGCAGGAGAACATGAACCTTTTGGACAGCTCGCGCCTGATGGCAATGTCTTTTACTTCACTCGCCGACGCCTACATCGGCTGCTTCAACGCCAAGTATCACTTCAGCTTTTGGCGGCCAGTCACGGCGATTCGCAACGGGGACATCGACGGCAACGAGCTAACGGTTGCTGACCCGGCATGGACCCCCCTGGGCGTCACGCCCGGGCATCCCGAGTATCCCGCCGCTCATGCGTGCCTTACCGGCTCGCTCGCGAACACGCTGGAGCAATACTTTGGAACACCGCGCGTGCACCTCACCGTCAGCAGTGCGGTCACCAACACAACCCACTACTTCCAGAACGTTCATGAACTTGAACGCGAGATAGAAGGCGCACGCATCTACGCAGGCTTTCACTACCACCACTCCTTGGTCCAGGGGTTTCTCCTGGGGCACAAGGTCTCACAGAACGTCACTGCCAAATACTTCGGCCCGGAAAGGAGCAACCACAAGGACGAAGACCGTTGAGCCGTCATCCATTGTGCGTCAACGTTGCCATGTAGCCCTCCATGACAGCGCTGAATAATGATGCCAAGACTAGTAGTGTGACGCGAGCGTGGCTGGATCTGGAGGTGTTGCACAACGCTCCTATGCTTCGCTCTTCTTGGCTTCTGCAGATCCCGTCTAAAGGAGGGGACAACAAAGAAAATACGCGCAACATGGTCTCGGGGGTCACCCATCTGCGTCCGACTTTATTTGCTGAATGGATCATGTATATGGCGGGTGCCATTCGGGATAAGAAGATCCTTCCTCTCGGATTTGGCGACGCGCGGTACGCCCCTGTCGCGGGGGAAGACCTCGGCAGAGTCATCGCCGCCATCCTCAAGGATCCAGTCCAACACGCGGGAAAGACTTATCCGCTCTATGGTCCACACGAACTAAGCCAGTATGAGATTGCGGACATGCTCACGCAGGTCTTGGGAAACAGAATCACCTACATTCCCATGGAGATCGAAGCGTTCAAGACTCTGTTGAAAGAGTTGTGATTTACGCCGTACTTTCAACAGCACATGGGATACGTATGCCAGGATTGCCTCGACGGGTCTTCTCCGGTACCAACGACATGGTGAAGAAGCTTACCGGCCGGGAGCCACTCGAGATGATGGACTACATAGTCAAAAACGAGGCTCTGTTTCGCGCACCTGTTGCCGCGCACGATATTCATCTAGGCCATATGAAAGCCAGCAGTCTCTTGGACTGCTGGCTTTATTTCAGGACTCAGAGCTTGAGTTCCGGAATGATTTCGAGATCAGTGAACTGATTGCCACTACTGTGATTGGGTCTCCGCGTCCATTTTGTGGCGCTCATCGTTCGTCTTCAAAGTCATATCTATCGTCTTTGGATGTGAGTCTTCGTCTCTTAATTCGAGGTCGCTGGGATGTTCGGACGGTGATTTGACCAGGTGTGCTTTGTGGGCACTCGAAAGGTGATTCCTTACATCCGATCCTTTATTTAACATAGCTGCTCCAGTATTCCCGTTGCGTACTTGGAGGGTGCTCGTCTAGGGCGGGAGCAAACGGCTGCTGAAGGCGAGATGCGAAGAGACTCGCTAATCCTTTAAGGATACGCTTTGGTTCAGCCCCGTGCCGCCACTCACCGCTCTGTTAGCCTCAGTATTCTGTTTTAGCGGAAAACCCGCTCATTCTAAACAGATGCGACCTAACGCAGTATCGCGAAAATGTCAGTTTTTTCATTGCAAACGGATCGAGAGCTCAAGCATGAAGTTATTGTTCGGGATACGCTTGCCGCGACTAATGGCGAATGTGCAGCTGGCTTTGGCGGACAGATCACGCTAGTTGCGAATTACATCTGTCCTTTGGATACAGATCGATCAAAGAGATACGTGCGTCAGCCCTCGATGCGTTCAGATAGGTAAAGCTTCTCGGGTAACTCGGGAACAACTAAGCGCATACTGCTCATGCGCCGTCTACCGATCCAATCGCAGGTACCTTACTCGTTCCAACACAGCGTTTCACAGTCAATAAACGCGAGCTTAGGACCACCGGGAAGCGCGTTCTTCAGCAATGGAGAACCAGTATCAAGAACCCACAGACGATTAGCGGGATCGACTACGACCGACTGGACGGAGACGAAGTGGTTTTCATTCTGTGTCTGATCTTTGTATTGCGTGGGGTCGCCTGATTTCCGACCCGGCCAGTCGTTGACCACTGCGTCCGGGTAGGCAACGGCCTTCCCATGGATAATTTCAGCGACGGTAAAGGGAACGTCATCACCCCACCGAGGAAAGTTAACGAAGACGCGATTCGTTCGTGAAACGGTAACACCGGTCGGCATGGGGCCGCTGAAGGTGGCGAATATCTCGAGACGGCCGATCGCTGTGTCGTGCGGAAGCGCCTGCGTCTGGGAGTGAGCCCCTATCGTAAAGGCGACAAACGGGAAACCAAGGGATAAGGTTAGCAGTGTTTTGTGCAGACGGGGACGGGCCATGCCGAGATTTGATGCGAGAGTCAGTCAAAGGGGAGCCCGCTGAACCATTGAACGTGACCCGAGACGCATCCAAGCAGAAAAGGTCAAGTCAGCGCGTTCACTTGGCTGTTCCTCGGAGGTACAAGGTCGTGGAGGAGAGCAAAACAAATATGCACAGTCAGCCGAACGATGGCATGGTCCGGGTGCGGGGTGCGCGGGAGCATAACCTCAAGAATATCGACGTCGACATTCCCCGAGACGCGCTTGTGGTGTTCACTGGTGTCTCAGGGTCTGGGAAGTCTTCGCTGGCATTTGGAACACTATACGCCGAGGCCCAGCGACGTTATCTCGAGTCCGTATCTCCCTACGCGCGGCGTCTTTTTCATCAACTGACAGTTCCCGAGGTCGACTCCATCGACGGTCTGCCGCCAGCTGTGGCGTTGCAGCAGCAACGAGGATCGCCGACTACCCGCTCGTCAGTAGGTAGCGTTACAACGCTTTCCAATCTTCTGCGTATGCTCTATTCCCGTGCGGGCGATTATCCCATAGGACAACCTCTGCTTTATGCTGAATCGTTTTCTCGAAACACCACGGAGGGAGCGTGTCCTAAGTGTCATGGTCTCGGGCGCATCTACGAGGTGACCGAGAAATCGATGGTGCCCGACGATTCGTTGACGATACGTGAGCGCGCCGTAGCCGCGTGGCCGACGGCGTGGCAAGGGCAAAATCTAAGGGATATTCTCGTGACGCTGGGTTACAACGTGGATAAACCCTGGCGCGACCTCTCGAAGAAGGATAGAAATTGGATTCTATTCACGGATGAGCAACCGACTGTTCCGGTATATGCGGGTTTTACGCCCGCCGAAACGCGACAGGCGTTACGCCATAAATTGGAACCCAGCTACCAGGGGACGTTCGCCGGTGCGAAGAAGTACGTGTTGCAGACCTTTGCGAACACGAATAGTCCCATGATGAAGAAGCGAGTGTCTCAGTTCATGTTGAGCACCGATTGTCCGGTATGTCATGGCAAACGTCTCAAGCCGGAGTCGTTATCCGTGAGGTTCGCAGGCTACGATATAGCCGATATTTCCAACCTTCCGCTTAAACGACTGAAGACGCTTTTTGCTCCATTTGCGGTGGACGGAAGTGGTCCAAGCAGGAAAGCATTGGGACATCCCGAAAAAATCATAGTGACGCAACGGATAGCGGCGGATCTCGTGGCGAGACTTTCAGTCTTGTTGGATCTTGGCCTTGGGTATCTATCGCTCGAACGGAGCACGCCCACCTTATCCCCTGGCGAAATGCAGCGATTGAGGCTCGGCACTCAGTTGCACTCCAATCTTTTTGGCGTCGTCTATGTACTGGACTAGCCTTCCGCGGGGCTGCATCCCGCGGACACTGAGGCGCTACTAACAGCTCTGGACTCACTGAAACAGGCAGGGAACTCGCTCTTCGTCGTTGAACATGAGCTGGACCTAATCCGGCGTGCGGACTGGCTGGTGGACGTGGGGCCGGATGCTGGCGAAAAGGGCGGCCAAGTTCTGTATAGCGGCCCTCCTGCAGGCCTCCGCAATGTAGAAGCATCACAAACACGACTCCATCTCTTTCGTGGGGGCGGAATGTCTAAGAAGATCACACGGACTGCGAAAGGCTGGCTCAGGCTCCGCGATGTGACGCGCAACAACTTACGAGGACTTGATGTTTCATTTCCGCTTGGGGTGTTTACTTCCGTAACCGGCGTGTCGGGTTCCGGCAAGTCAAGTCTCGTAAGCCAGGTGCTTGTTGAGCTGGTGGCCGAGCAATTGGGACAATCGATCGCGACTGAGGAGACTGACGCGGATGATCTGGAACAGACGACGATCGTCACAACTGGAGGCGAGATCGTCAGTGGTATCGAGCGAATTGGCCGCCTTGTTGTGGTCGATCAGAAGCCTATCGGACGCACCCCGCGCTCGAACATGGCGACTTATACTGGCCTCTTTGATCATGTAAGAAAACTGTTTGCCGCTACGAAGGCCGCCAAAGCACGGCGTTATGACGCAGGGCGTTTTTCCTTCAACGTTGCAAAGGGCCGATGTCAAACCTGCTTAGGCGAAGGCTTCGTGTGCGTGGAGCTGCTTTTCCTTCCCAGTGTCTACGCTCCCTGCCCGACCTGTCACGGTAGCCGATTCAATGCCAAAACCCTCGAGATCAGGTATCGCGATAAAAGTGTCGCTGATGTTCTGGCAATGACTGTCGATGTGGCTGCGGAGTTCTTCGTGGAAGAACTGCAAGTCGTCCGGGCCCTCAAAGTTCTCCGTGAAGTCGGCCTTGGTTATCTGCGGTTGGGCCAGCCCGCTACCGAACTTTCAGGAGGGGAAGCGCAGCGCATCAAGTTGGCGACTGAACTCCAACGCATGCAGCGCGGTAACAGCCTTTATGTTCTTGATGAGCCTACTACGGGGCTTCATCCCTCTGATATCGAACGACTCATGAAGCAGTTGAATGGATTGGTGGAAGCCGGAAATACGGTCATCGTGATCGAGCACGATATGCATGTGGTCGCTGAAAGCGATTGGGTGATCGACATTGGCCCTGGCGCGGGTGACGAAGGTGGAATTGTGGTTGCATCCGGACCCCCCAACGAGGTCACCGAAGTGAAGAGGAGCAAAACTGCCCCCTATTTGGCAGCTGCACTTTCCTGAATGATGGTCGCGAGCGCGCCTGCAATTTGAAGCAATAACCTACCGCGTCTTTGGCCTTACGTGGACAAAACGGTCAGCCCCAAGGCCAAGAGACAGAGAGTCCGCGAAACCGATCTGATTAATGGGAAGTCAGGTATACCGTATTGATCCAACGGGGTCTCGGCGGTTGGCGCCAGGAATGGTGCAGCCTACTAGGGATACAGCGCATCCCTTTTCTGAGACTCAGCATCCCATGAATTCACGGCCTGAAAGCGACGATCTGGCGGAATTCACATAGAAGCCGCTATGTGAAAAGAATTTCGGTTGAGGCTCAGAAACAGTTGGGAGCTACTGTCGGCTAAATACGACATATCATTACGACTGTAATTGTCATTCACGATCGCTGTCGTCGCAAAAGCGAAGCGTGCTGAGAGCGATTTGGTTTTATTACCTCAAGCTGCTCTTGCGCCACTGTTAGGTAAGTAACCCGCGAAGAGCTAACACATACAGATATATATCCCGATCGATGCTGAACGTTAGCATCAGAAATTGTGTGAAACCGCGAAAGTGCGAGGTTATTGTGTCCGCTACCGTTTATAAGAACTCTCTTTTGCATAGTCTTGACGCAGAAGTTATCAAACGCCTCAGCTTGGAGCCGGTGACGTTTGAGCTGGAGCACCAAATCGAGTTTCCGGGCGAATCCATTCGTTACCTCTACTTCGTGGAAGAGGGAATGGCATCCTTGACGACCACCTTCGAGAATGGCGCTCAAGTTGAGGTGGGGATGTTCGGGTATGAATCAGTGATTGGGGTTTCAGCTCTTATGGGTACGAAGCGGAGTCTCAATCGCGTTTACACACAAATCGCTGGGCATGGTTACTCCTGTCCCCTCGAGGCGGCGAGAAGCGAGTTTCGACGCGGCGGGGCCTTCCAATCGCTCACCTTGAGATATGTACAAGCCCAGCTTGTTCAGGCGATGCAGTCGGCTGGGTGCAATGTCCAGCACGAGGTCGACCAACGGCTGGCTCGGTGGTTGTTGATCTGTGCGGATCGCGCGCACAGCAACACCTTCAAAATGTCACACGAGTTCCTCGGTCACATGCTGGGTGCCTCCCTGCCTACAGTTTCGATGGCAGCGGCAGCCTTGAAGAGAAAAGGCCTAATCACCTACACTCGGGGGCTGATCACCATTCCTGACGTGAAACTCCTCGAAAAGAAGGCCTGTGAGTGCTACCACGTCATCAAAGATCATCTCGACAACTACACCGAGTTCGACAGTGGAATCATTTGGTAGAGATCTGCTCTGCCTGAGGAACTGCGGCTGTTACTCTTCCAAGTCTGTGTCGCTGACCTGATCGGCTTGGGGCCTCATGGCAACGAGGAGAGCCGCCGAATAAAGGGCGCACCCGCCGTCGTCGAATGCAATCAGTAAAGCGCCATCGAGCCGGTCCGCTGAGAGAATACGAGGTTCGATTGGAACAACCATGAGCGATTGTTCTCTGTAACATCGCCGCCGTCTGTAATACGCCTAACCAAAGAAGTAGATTTAATGGAGATAACCTCCGACTGGATGCGATCGGCATTAATAAAAG
Organism: Tunturiibacter psychrotolerans; assembly: GCF_051013365.1. Taxonomy (GTDB): domain Bacteria; phylum Acidobacteriota; class Terriglobia; order Terriglobales; family Acidobacteriaceae; genus Edaphobacter; species Edaphobacter psychrotolerans_A. The sequence goes on from NZ_CP132941.1 coordinate 5,062,777, forward strand.
CTCAAGCAAGCCGCAAAGCATCTGCGACTCAAATGAGCGCTCTCTATGGCTGGAAACCAATTCTTCAGGTCAAACGAGCTAATCAGATGAGGGCAGCGTCGGGTTCGAACGCAGCAGTGTTCGATGGCGGCGCATCAGCAGCACCAGTGCGCGTCTAATATACGAGGCAAGCAAGGGCATCACGACGACAGCGACGGCGGTCCAGACGATCAGTGCATGCCATTCCCACTGCCAGATGTCGCGAACAAGGCGCCAGGGATGATGGCTCAGATGCTCAAGTTGCTGCCGATTTAGCGGGAGGCGACGGGTGTGAAAGAGATGTACGCCCAACTCGATAAATGGAAGAAACAAAATCAAGTGTAGCGGCGTCATCGCATGGGCACCAATCTGTGACGCGACCTGGTTTAAACCGAACGCCCATGCGAGGAGAATAACCAGGACCGTAGTGATACCTACCGACGGGTTGATCCCGATCACAATGCCCAACGCTAAACTCCACGCCAAGCGCCGCGGTGTCACCCCGCCGCGGAGCAGACGCAACAGTGGACGCAGTATCCTGCAGCGAAGGAACTCACGTATTGACTCGGGAAGCAGCACATCTGTGTGGGATGCCATGAAGGTGCACTTCGGTTGCGAGAGCATTTCGCATAGTGCCACCGGCGCGTCGCGGTTGCCGATAACGCGACTCTTAGCTACTTTCGAAGGCGAGATCAGTCGATTCTCGACTAGGATGGACGGGGAGAAGTGGCAGGGTTGGATTGCGGGACCCTGCGCATCGACCGGTCTAGAAATGGTCCCAAGTTTTCGAATTGGTACTGCAGCGGCACGATAGGTGATTTTTGCAGAAGGAAAAGTCAGCGTTAGAGATGGGATCTGGTCGTATCATCGGCATCGGCGAGATGGCCGATTTGGTGCGCGATTATGATTGGAATTCGACTCCGCTCGGGCCCATCGAAGCTTGGTCGAAGGAACTTGTCACCATTGTCAATCTGACCCTGACTTCCTCCTCCCCAGCAAGGACAATGTGGGGACCCCAACTGATCTTGATTTACAACGACGCCTACCGTCCGATTCCTGGGCCTCGCCATCCCTTCGCACTCGGCAAATCAGCCCGTGAGATCTATAGCGAATCATGGCATGTGGTCGGGCCGCTTTTAGAACAGGCGCTTTCCACAGGAAAGACGGTCTTTTACGAAAAGCTTTTGGTTCCGCTCCCGACACAAGACGGCGTAAGAGACGCCTACCTGAATTACTCCTTCAACCCGATCTTCGAAGATGAAGCGATCGCCGGTCTATTCGGTTCCCTTCATGATGTTACGGGTGAGGTCGTGGCGCTTCGCAAGCTCGCCGAGAGTGAAGCGCGGGCCTCGCGAATCCTGCAGAGCATCGGCGATGCGGTGATCGTCACCGATGAGCGCGCTTGCATTACCGACATGAACCACGTCGCGGAGAGTCTGACCGGCTGGTCTCTGATCGACGCGCGTGGAGAGCTCTTAAGCACCGTGTTTCACATTGTTGATGAGAAACTGCGGAAACCGGTGGAGAGCCCAGCCGACAAGGTGCGCCGTCTCGGGACGATAGTGGGCCTTGCCAATCACACCATCTTGATCCGAAAGGATGGGGTGGAAACGGCAATTGACGATAGCGGCGCTCCCATCCTCGACGACGATGGCAAGCTATCCGGGATTGTCCTAGTTTTCCGCGATATTACGGAGAGAAGGGTCGCAGAAGAGGTTGCGCTCCAAGAAAGAGCCAGAGCGTTTGAAGCACTTCAGCAAGCTCCAGTCTTCTTTGCTCTTCTGCAAGGACCAGACCATGTTTTCACCATGGTGAATCCACCCTACCTGCGCCTGGTGAACAATCGTGACGTCCTGAACAAACCCGTACGCATCGCCCTGCCTGAGGCCGCGGGCCAGGGTTACATCGACATTCTCGATAAGGTCTTGCAAGGAGAGCCATTTGTTGGAGATAGTGTTCGGTTTCAAGTCGAAGCTGCCGAGGGTTTGCCGTCGGATGAGCGTTACCTCGATTTCGTATATCAGCCGTTGCGTGAGTCCGACGGCAGCGTTTCAGGGATCATCGTGGTAGGAAACGATGTAACCGAACGGAAAAAGGCGCAGGACGTGATCCAGCGGCTTGCGGCGATAATCGATTCTTCTGATGATGTCATCGTGAGTAAGGACTTGAACGGCATCGTTACAAGTTGGAATGCTGCTGCCTCTCGGGTGCTCGGCTACTCCGCAGAGGAGATGATCGGCGCGTCCATTCTTACGCTCATTCCGGAGCATCTCCACTCCGACGAAAAGATCATCATCGACCATATTCGCGCCGGACAGCGCATGGAGCACTTCGAGACAGTACGCAGGACAAAGGATGGAAGGCTCTTGGACGTCTCGCTGACGATCTCACCGGTAAAAGATGAAAAGGGCAACATTATTGGAGCGTCGAAGATCCTTCGAGACATCTCTATTCGGAGACAAACGGAACAGATTCAACAAGATCTTGCAAAGCGCGCCGCCGAACTGGCCGCGATTGTGGAGTCCTCCGAAGACGTGATTCTAAGCAAGGATCTTAATGGAATTATCAAGAGTTGGAATGGCGCTGCGAGCCAGGTCTTTGGATATACAGCGGAGGAGATGATCGGTCAGTCCATCCTCAAGCTAATCCCTGATGATCTACGGGACGAAGAGAAACAGATTATCGACAGCATCCGCGCCGGGCGGCGGGTAGAGCACTTCGAGACTGTTCGTCTTACAAAGGACGGCAGATTGATCGAAGCTTCTGTGACGGTATCTCCGATCAGAGACAATAAGGGCGAGGTGATTGGAGCTTCCAAGATCCTCCGTGATATCTCCGCGCGGAAACGTATTGAAAAATCTTTACTGCAAGCGGAAAAGATTGCGGCAACTGGGCGTATGGCGGCTACGATCGCGCATGAGATTAATAATCCTCTTGAATCGGTCATCAATCTGCTCTATCTGCTTCGCTCGAAAATTGCCGACGAGGATGGACTAAATTACCTTTCGACTGCCGAAGAAGAGCTTGGGCGGGTTGCCCATATCGCAAAGCAGACCCTCGGGTACTATCGCGAGCACGCTGCGGCGTCCGCGGCCTCTCTGAGTGAGATAACCCAGCATGCAGTCACCATCTATGAGCCGCGATGCTCCGCCGCCCGCATCAAGATCAGCACGTTCTTTCAATCTTCGCGGAAACCGATACTCCGTCGAGGAGAGATGATGCAAGTCATTTCGAACCTCATCGCAAATTCTATCTATGCGATGCCGAACGGAGGTCATCTATCGATCTCCGTTGAGGATATCGACGAGCCCGTCGGCGGGACGGTATTGACGATTTCAGACGATGGCGTAGGCATCGCACCCCGCGATCTTCCGAGGGTATTTGAGGCATTCTTCACGACTCGTTCCACACTCGGTACTGGAATCGGACTGTTCGTCGCGAAGCAGTTCATTGAGGGTCACGGGGGAGAGATCAGCATCACAAGTCAAATTGATTCGGAAAGGCATGGGACAACAGTCCGAATATTTGTGCCTTTGCACACGCCATATGACGTCCCACGAAACGCATGAGATTCGGTAGAAGTTTCAGCAGTTGCGATGGTTGCTGCGACGTCTGCCGACCAGGCTACTGGTGTTATATTCGACGTTCCAATCGCAGACTTTGAACTTTCCGACCTTTGTCCTCAAAAGAGCGAGGTGCGAAGGGCGAGTCCATATAGCAGTCTGAGTCAGGTAGATAGATAAAGGTTGGTTCGTTCAACGTTCCGCGTAGGTTATAACCCGAATTGTCGTCTAGCCGATAGAGATTTGCGAGCGAGACTCAAGCTCGAAGTTTTGCCAGAAGGTCGGCAGGATGGACCGGCTTTAAGAGCAAATCGAAGTCATACCCCTGCTCGCGAGCCTTCCCTAAAAGATCGGACGTCGCGGCCTGTCCAGAGAAGAGCAGAACCTTACACTCTGGTTGAGTTTCGCGGAAGTGAATGGCCAACTCCACACCCGTCATACCTGGCATCATGACGTCACTGATGAGGAGATCGGGAGCTAACTCAGTGCAGGCGGCGATAGCCTTCTCCGGATGATCGAAGGCGGTTGCTTGAAAGCCCGCTCGATTCAAAATAACAGCGAGTGTTTGGGCAATCACCGCTTCGTCGTCAACGACAAAGACCACACGATTCGTATCTGGCACTCATCCCCTCCATTTCATGATCTAAGACACTCTTGCTCACTCTTCGACGCCAAAACTTACAACCTCAAAGAACTGGGCGCTCATCTCTCGATTATATTTCCGTACAAAGGGCAGATGACGGAAGGTATCTCTCCTATCAAACCCGGTGATCGGGAAAAGGTTCTTAGCGTAAATCGACAGGCGCAGACAGCCAGATCGGCCCATGCCCACGTTCGAGGCAAGAGCCTTCAATTCTACAAATGGCTGAATGAGCATCAAGCATTCCGGAAGGGCGGCCCGTCTGCATCTGTGGGGATTGCCTGGACTGATGTCGGTATTAACAGCTTCTCTTTTAGACCATATTCGACAGTTATCGCAATTTGACGATGATTGGCGTGTGATCAGACGGTTTTATCTGTGCCCGCGGCCCTCTATCAATCTCGCAAGAGATCAATCTCTCACCCAGGGATGGCGATAGTAGGAAGTGGTCAATTCGAATTCCGCGATTGTGCTGAAAGGCCTGCCTGAAGTAGTCCCAGAAGGTGAACTGTCCCTTCAAATCGGGATGCAGAGACCGGAACGCATCAATATAGCCGAGGTTGAGTAGACTGCGATATTTTGCGCGTGGCTCCGGCTGGAAAAGTGCATCGCGTATCCACGAGGAAGGCTTGTGGCAATCGATATCTTCCGGGATGACATTGAAGTCCCCTCCTATCAGAGTCGGAGGATCTTTCTTCTCCCAAATCTTTAGCTGTCTGTGAAGTCTATCCATCCAGGCTAATTTGTAGGCGAAGTTGTCACTTCCTTTGGGATTTCCATTTGGAAGATAGATGTTAACGACACGGAGACCGCCGATCATCACCTCGAGGAACCGGGAATGGCTGTCTTTTTCATCCCCAGCCAGTGTCCTGCTTATAGTCTCGATCGGGTGGCGAGACAAGATCGCGACGCCGTTATAAGCCTTCTGGGTTACCGCTACGCTCTCGTATCCAAGATTTTTGAACACGTCGGCTGGAAATTCTGTTCCCTTTAACTCCTGCAGCAAGAGCACGTCCGGCTGGTATGTCTCTAGCCACGCTGCCACCTGTTCGAGACGAGCTCGAATTGAGTTTACGTTCCAGCTCGCAATTTCAATCATTATCTCCTGATAGATGCGAAAAGGTAACAAGTCGATATTCGCAACTGTGGAGAAAAGACGCCGCCGCTAAGAGAAGTCTCACAGGATGTCTTACCAAACTGCGGGTCAAATAGCGTGACTGCAACTAAATTTGGCAAGGACGCATCTGGTCCCCGTATGAGACCCGAAGGGGTTTTGATCGGTATATCTGCGGCCTGCTGGTTCTTGGCGGGCGATGTCTACACAGTGGAATGAGATCACGAATGGTTGTACCGGTATATCAACTGGGATCAGCTTGAGAAGGACGTTCAACACCTGTTCGAAACCGATCGATCGGAATTGACAGCGGTTCCCTGCTCTTGTAGTTCAATGGGTTCCGTTCACGAAGCGAACTCTGTTTAGCTGAGGGCGACTGTCCAGGATGGTATGTGTCTTCAGTTGGAAGGTAGGGTGGTAAGTTCCAATGAACAACAAAGCATTACTTGCACTATGGAGCGCCGAAGATATGCCGGCGTGCCCGGAAGGGATGATGTTAGCTCAGGCGTTTCTAATCAGCTGCGGTGAAGGGGTCAACCGTCTCGGCGCTGAGGAGCCTTCAGACCGCATCACAGATATGACGACCTGCTACATGGCCCTAGTAGAGCACGGCGTGGGCTGTGATGACTGTAACGAGGTGTGAAATGAAACGAGCGAACGTTAGTGATCCAGTGGTCACATTCCAAGACGCCGAAGAGTTGGAGCGTCCAATAGATTCAGACGACATTGATCGAGAATCATTCCTCATGCGTGATCGCACCGAAGAAGAAGTAGTGGACTATGACCGGAGTTTTGTCGCTGGCTCAGAAGGAAAGGAGCCTGTGACGCTAAAGCATTCCGTGGCAGAGGGGCTGGGCCTAAGCTCAGGAGTGACGAACAAACACACTGAACACTTAATGGGCATCAGCTTGGTTCTTAAGAGTTGTGAACCGTCCCCAAAATTAGTAGGCCTGGCCCTTTTGGCGAAAGTGGCCCTCCTCGTTCTAAAGCGTGCGATCAGTGACCCAAACGCCTGTCAATGGCTGTTCGCGAGACACTTATTCTCCGCGGCCAAAGCATCTTGTAGGCAAGTATCAGGAGCCGAAGGTTGACCTGGGGATGCGGGGGTTTGTCGGCGAGACTGGCATGCCTGCTGTTGTTGGTTGTAGGTAGTCATGCAAGTGGAAGAGTCGGCTTTCCCCAATTGACCTCGGGTATTGGACGCCGCACTACGATCCTCGCTTCCGTTCTTGTAACATGCGTTGAAGATGGACTTAGCTTTACCTCTACAGATCTTGCCTTCATCCGAAGTTGGACAGACCTTGAGTAGGTTTTCTCGCACCGCACCGCACGATTGTTTGGTTCCCGTGGGGGACACACTATCATCATGATCTGAACCGGTGCCGGCGGCAGGATCAACACATCTGAACTGATTGTTAGTGCTGTCCCATATCAGGTTGATCTCAGGCTTCTTGCACTGTCCCGGCGCGCTAACCCATATCGAAGATAGCGTCAATAAAGCGACCAATATCCGGATTTTCATAAGGCCTCCATCAGGAAGCGCTGGTCAACACAAGGGCCCAACGAAGGTGCGGCACAGTCGCGACATCTCATATGATGCGACTGAACTGCTCCACGGAATAACTCACAGTCAAATCACCTGACGTTGCCTTGAGCCAAGGATGTGCAGGCGGTGTTTCTCTTCTTCGGATCGCATAGCATCGTATTCGTGAGGAAATTGGTTAGGTCGGCAACTTCAAGCTGCGGCCGCTCAGGTTAGGCCGGCAAGTCAGCAGATGGGGGGTAGTCGTGCTGTTGTCGCCCGAGATCGCCATCATACTTCACTGTACTTTTAAACAACTCATACCGCCCATCCTCGAATTGCTTTCCGTACGCCCGCAAGTGTTCTATCTGCTTAGCTGTCAGCGGGGTGAAGTTTTGTACGATCTTCAAATTCTGATCGAGGACCGCCATCGAATCCATACCACTGATGGTTGTTGAAACCCCCGGCAAGCTCATGGCGTAGCTCAAAGCCTCGGTTGGCGTCAGTGCGCCGCTCGAAATCATCTCGCCTGACCCGCCCATACTTTTCATACCGAAGACAGCCATCCCTCGCTGAGTCGCCACCGGCAGAACATGTTGTTGGAAGCTTCGATAGCTGTAGTCGAACGGATTAAGCGGCATCTGAACCGTATCAAAGGGATAGCCCCCATTCAGCATCTCGAGATGAATCGAAGGGTTCTTGTGGCCGGTGAACCCAACGAAACGAACCTTACCTTGCTGCTTCGCCGCGCTCAAGGCTTCCAGTACCCCGTCAGATGCGTAGCACTTTTCGGGATCGTTGTGATAAACGACCTCATGGACCTGCCAAACATCCAAATGATCGGTCTGAAGACGGGTAAGTGATTCTTCGAGCATGCGCATGGCAACGTCTCTCTTGCGACCGTGAGTGCAGACCTTGGTCATTACAATAGCTTTGTCGCGTTTTCCTTTCAACGCCGCCCCAACCCGTTCTTCGCTTACACCCTTGTGATATTCCCATGCGTTATCGAAGAAGTTGATTCCGTGATCCATTGCCTTCGCGATCATATTATTGACTTCAGGTTGGCCGGCGGCCGTCCCGAGATGGAATCCACCCATCCCCAAGATCGATACCTCGAGACCGGTCTTACCCATCGCACGACGGGGTACTTGAAATTCTGCAACTGGCGTGTCATATTCTCCAGAGAAATTTGGCACTTCTGGATTGATTGTGTTTTGAGCGACGTGGCTTTGGGCACCGGCGGTAGCGGAGAGAGCAGTCATCGCGCCTCCTATAGCGGCGCCTTTTAGAAATAGCCGCCTACTCACCTCTGACTTGGAATCATCATGTTCGTTTTTCACGCAAAACCCTCTGTACGATTGCAATTTATTCAGCCACGTCAGGAAATGGCCGCCCAGAATTGGTCGTCGAATACACCATCTGTTTCACTTCTACCGACTGCATATCGATAGGGAATTCGTGAGCCAGGCGAGCCTCCGGATTATCGTATTTAATCGAAGTCTTGTAGAGCTCAAAGTGGCCGTCTCCGGCATATGGCTTCGCGCGATCCCGCATGGACTGCATCTCAGCCGGGCTGAGAGGCGTGAAGTTTTGGGCGACGGTGAGATTTTGTTCAAGAATGTGGGGATCTGAGGCGCCAGAGATGGTCGTCGCAACGGGGAGACTCATTGCATATCGAAGGAGTTCTTCAGCTGTAAAGACCCCGCTTTGTACAGGCTCCCCTTTACCACCAATGGGCTTCATGCCAAGAGGTGCTATGCCGCGCTCAACCAGCACCGGAAGGACCATTTTCTCGAACGAGAAGAAATTGGCGTCAAAAGGGTTGAGGGGCATCTGCACCGCATCGAAAGGAAAGCCGGTATTCAACATCGCAAGATGGATAGCGGGATCTTTGTGCCCACTAAAACCAACAAAACGGACCTTACCTTGTTCCTTGGCTTTCCTCAGAGCTTCTGCAGCACCATTCGGGCGAATGAATAGTTCAGGATCATTCTGGAAGGTAACGCCATGGATTTGCCACAGATCGAGATGGTCAGTCTGAAGACGACGTAGGGACTGCTCCAGCATCTGCATGGCGAGACTCGCATCCCTCCCATGCGTGCAGACTTTCGTCATAAGAAAAGCCTTCTCCCGAAGCCCCTTCAGACCTTTACCTAACCAATCTTCCGACTTGCCTCGGTTGTATTCCCAGCAGCAGTCGAAGAAGCTTATGCCGCCGTCTACCGCTCGATGAACCAGACGAACGGCAGTCGGCTCGTCTTTCGCAGCTCCCAGGTGATGCCCACCAAGGCCGAGAGCGGAGATCTTCACGTTAGATTTCCCAAAATTTCTGACTGGTATTCCGGCGCTTGGCATGTCTACCCCGTGCTCCGTGCGATGCCGCCGAGAAGGGTTTAGATGGCTGGCGATCGCGGCACGAATCCTGAGACGCGGATCCGAGAGGCAAAGGCCTACCGCGATCTTAGAGAAACTCATGTAGAGTAGCGCTATCTAGAAAGACTTGCCGTGCTTGACGCAGGCTTCGTTTCAGGGGGAGGGCGCCTATGAAGGAAACACCAATTGAAATAAAGACGCGCACTACCAACGATTGGTTCGGTCGGTTCGCTGCCTGGGCTTCTGGTTGGTTGGGATCGAAGTGGGCATTCGCTGGGGCCGGGCTCGTCATTGTCATTTGGGGCACCACCGGTCCGGTGTTTCATTATTCTGATACCTGGCAGCTCGTGATCAACACCGGAACGACCATCATTACCTTTCTTATGGTCTTCCTCATCCAAAATACGCAGAACAGAGATGCGCGCGCGATCAATCTAAAGTTGAACGAGCTCATCCACGCAGTGGACAAGGCCAGGGATCAGATGATCGACATCGAAAATCTGAGCGACCTTGAGTTGGATGAACTGCAAATCCGCTATGAGAAACTTCGCGCCGCATGCAATGACCGTCAGAAACGGGATACGGTACCTTCTTAACCATGGAGTGAAACGCTCAATTCATTGAACCCAGCAAGTGGCGTTCGAGTCAATTTGAGGTTCCGTGTAGGAAACAAATAAGAAAGCCCTCCCAGCTTCGGGAGGGCTTTCTGCGGATCGTTTAGATAGAGGCTAAAGCTTCTTTTCCAGATCATAAGCCATGTTTTTGTGTGCGGCGACGGCCGTCTTTCCCTTGATTACGGCAGCACGAAATTTAGAGTCTTTGGTGTCTTTAGCCTCTTTCGTGAATGCGCTTAGCGCTTTCGTGTGATCGGAGACCATATCTTTCATGTATGCCTTGTCGAAATCATTGCCCGACAGCCCATTGAGCTTATCCAACTCCTTTTGGTGATCGGCGTCGGGACCCGTTGGCGGCGTCAGGCCCCATGCGTCGACAAACGGCTTCATGCTGGCCGTCATCTGCGTGTGCTCCGAAATCATCTTTTCCGCGAACGCCTTCACATCTGGGTTCGTGGCCTTCTGTTCGGCCAGTTTGCTCAGTGCAATTTCGTTTTGGTCCGACTGTGCAGCCATAGCTAGGAACTTCTTGTCGTCGTCACTTTGCGCTGTTGCGTTCGTGGGCATCATGCCGAACGCGAAGCTCAGGACGGCGCAGCAGATTATTTGAGTTGATCTTTTCATGTACTCTCCAAGGGCGGCATGCCGCCCAGTAACACCATCGAGTGAGAAGCAATCCTATGCTTCAGCGTTGCATGGCTCAGTAGAACCCACGTTTTGCTTTCGATGTTTGGAGCCCTCAGAGAGGGCTGTTTAACGACGATGCCGATTGCGTGGCTTCGCTTTTCGCGATCTCAACCCGTTCTTTCTTTAGATCTAGCCGGATCATTCCAAAGAAACTCATATAAACGTTCGCGACCCAAACCAAAGAGAAGAGAGCGATTAGATATCCGCGCCAATCCGGATATAAAAGCTGAAACCGAGTTATTACGAGGAAAATCAAAGCGACATAGTGACTGAAGCAATACTCACAAGTGAACAGATAGAAGAACTTTCGCTGATACAAGCGCCGACACTCTGCGCTTTTGGCATGACAGGTTTCGCGAAACTCGCGAATGACCTCTTCATGCGTGATAGTCCAGGCTATCGAAGCGACTGGGATCGCAAGGACAAACAAATAGATAAGTTGTTGCGTTATGCTCATAACTGTAGCCGCCTCCTAATCTCAAATCTTGTAGAAGGCGCTTCGTTCGAAGTTCGCAAGTAAGTCTTCCACGTCCTTGTAGACTTCAATGCACCCTGCATGCAGCAGCTCTTTCTCGCTCCAGCCACCGGTCGTAACTCCCACAGTCAAGATCGATGCCTTTCCGGCGGCCTCAGCGTCATAGGGTGTGTCCCCGAGTGCCAGCACCTCTTTGGGTGACAAGCCAAGTTTCTTCAGAGTCGCTTCGAAGATATCGGGATGGGGCTTGGATCGCTTCGCATCGTCGGCCGAACTGCTTTCCTCGACAAGATCTTCGATATTGGCGATCTTTTTGTAGACATCGAGCTCGCTTTTGTGTGCTGAAGAGGCGAGAGATATTGCTATTCCTTTTTCCTTCATACGCTCCAGCAATTCGCGGACTTTAGGGAAAGGCTTGACCTGATGTAAGTAGTCTCTACGAAAGATAAACTGTCGATATGCCTTCAGTGGTTCTTCTATGGCCTTCCGTTTCCACCAGGGAACGAAGACAGGTATCAACTCATCTCCACCTTTCCCTATCTGTCGGCGTGCATCTTCGAGATCAACTACGATGTCGGCGACGGCGAACGCATCTCTCCACGCGGCTGCATGAAGCCAGTTGCTTTCAACGAGCGTTCCGTCAATATCACATAAGACAGCTTTTACCACGGCCTACATCCGATCTTCACAAGGATGGCACTGCACCAAGCGAGCAGCGGTCTCCGAGAGAGACAGCCTAGTAGTGCTATTGCATTGTTTATCTTGAGCTCGAAGCAACAGCTTTGCCGTTATGCGAGTGGTCCTTGCTTTTGCCTACTTTGCCAACAGCTTCATCCTTGGGAGATGTAGTCGCCTTTTGGGCGTCATCTTGTTTCCCGCGGTCTTCGCCATCGATCTTGCCGTCAACATCGCCGACCGAAAGTCCCTTCCCACCCGCCATCTGCGATTCAACTGGGTGAAGTCCGAAGGTCGAGTTCCAGGGCCCACGCATATCGGTATCGCCTTCATTCCCGTCACCCGTAGACCCATTGAAGTACTCGTCCACGATTCCAGGGGTAGGCTTCAGAAGTCCAACGGAGAATGGCGACTTCTCCAAACTATCGAGTGCAGCCTGAAAGGCCTTCATGTGGGTGATTTCCCGGGTCATCAGGAATTGGAGGGTGTCGATGGTGCCCGGATCGTCTGTGTGATCGATAAGACGCTCATACACTATCTTGGCTCGCGACTCTGCCGCGATATTACTTCGCAGATCGACATCCAACTCACCGGTGATCTTCAAATAGTTAGCGGTCCAAGCGTTCCCCATTGAATCGAATAGACCTACTCCTCCTCCTCCAGCAATAGTGACTAGAGGATCCGCTTCAGCCGCCTCTCTGTTCGTTTTGAGAGGTTTTAGGTGCATGCGGATGAGAGCACCGACCACCTCCAGGTGACTCAACTCTTCTGTCCCAATATCCAGAAGGAGATCACGTCGTCCCAGATCATCTACGCAATTCCACCCTTGGATGGTGTATTGCATAGCGGCGGCCAACTCGCCGTTGGCTCCGCCAAACTGCTCAAGAAGCATGTTGCCAAACTTCACGTCTGGCTCTCCAATATTGACGGTGTACATCAGCTTTTTTACATGATGGTACATAGGGTGACTCCAAATTTAATTTGCGTGCTGCGTACCTTAGGTCAGATGCAAATCCATCGTATGTGGAGGGCCCCGACAGCGGGTCCCATCAAGCCTCTCTCTCGGCGTTAGGAGCGGCGGTGCGAATTGTTCAAGCGGTGAACAACTAGTACATCGCCGTTCTCATCAGACCGATTGCCGGCACGCAAATGAGCTGCGCATCTCATCCAGCGGCTGAAAGCTCACTTACTCGAAAGGTATTGGTCCATGACACTTCTTAGCACTGCCCTCCGTACAGCTGCGGCGATCGCACTCTGCTGCTGCTTCCAACTGAACGCCTCACAACCTGTACCCCAGTCTGGTACTGCACAAACAGCACCCGACAACTCGAATCAGAACAAGAACCAGGCGCCCACTGCCGACAATCAGTCGAATGCCCAGTCTGACCGAATGACAACAGCTAAGATTCGCAAGGCGATTACCTCGGATAAGACGCTTTCGACCTACGCCCATAATGTCAAGATCATCACTCTCAACGGATCCGTCACCCTCAAAGGGCCAGTGAAGTCGGACGAGGAGAAGGAGAAGGTTGCGGCCATGGCGGCAAACATCGTGTCTGCGGATAAAGTAACTGATCAGCTTACGGTCAAACCCTAAGAGTTTCGATAACTCAGAACATCACAAAAGGAGCACCATATGTCTAACAAAAACACAGCAGTATTCGGTATCTACGCAACCCCAGCGACAGCAGAAGCCGCCGTCGACCATTTGATTGCTAAAGGGTTTACTAACTCAGCTATCTCCGTACTTCTCCCAGACGATGACAGCACGCGGGCGTTCGCCCATGAGAAAGCAACAAAGGCACCAGAGGGTACCGCGACCGGCGTCACCACCGGCGGAGTTATTGGTGGCACGCTAGGTCTGCTGGCAGGTATCGGTGCACTGGCCATCCCTGGCGTCGGTCCTCTTATCGCGGCCGGTCCAATCATGGCATCGCTGGCAGGCGTAGGAATCGGCGGAACAGTAGGCGGCATCGTTGGAGCTTTGGTGGGCATGGGAATTCCCGAGTATGAAGCGAAGCGGTATGAGGGGGCGGTGAAAGACGGTGGCACACTCTTGTCGGTCCACTGCGACACTTCCGAGCAGATCGATGCCGCAAAGGAAGCTCTCAAAGAAACGGGAGCTCGTGATATCGCTTCTACTAGCGAAGAGGGTTCGAAGGAGACTGCCGGCGGGCGGGGAACCTTCGGAAACATTTCCGATGGCGAGCGACTCTCGACGGCACGGGAAGATGCGGTCCTCGATGATCGTGAAACCGTGACGGGAGTGCACACCTCTACGAAGTACTAGTAGCGATAGGTCTAATATACGCAGGCCCGCTCGTTAGAGCGGGCCTATCTTTTACGGAGGAGGACCCGACATGGAGCGCCCGAACTGTCGACACAAAGAGAGTTTAGAAGAAAGAGTGAGAGGTGCGGTTGCGCACGAAAAGGAGCTCGAAAGTAAACTCCCTGAACCTGAAGCGAGAAAGGAAGCACTCGAACAGGTTGAACGTGCGAGCAATGACCTGAAAGAGCACACCGAAACTTGTAGTCTCTGCTGCAAAGCAAACCAATAATGCTGCAAGGGTCGGTTACAGATGGCGCGAACCGCCGCCAAATCATAAGGTCTCATCAGCTCATCAAAAGGATCGACGTACATCGCTCAGATGAAGTCCTCGAGGCGGCCAACCGAAGACACAATATTCCTCTCTTAGAGGCTATGGATTCGGCAACTCGGCACCGCGACTCCTTTGAGGACCAGAGTCAGAAGCTCAAAGCGTGCGAAGAAAATTTACGAAGGCATCATCAACTGTCTCTGGCGGGGCGGCTGGTGGGTGCGACTATGCATGAAGTCAACAACCGGCTGGGGGCTCTGACAAACCTCATCTATCTTGCAAAGTGTGCAACGGCCTCCGAGTCGAAGGCCGTTGAGTACTTAGAAATAGCAGACGACGAGCTGCGCGGACTTGGAGAAATCACCAGCAAAAGCCTTGGGTTCATTCGCGTAGACAACGAAGCCAGAGATATTGATCTGGTCGAGTTGGCTGAATCAGCGCTTCATCTCCATCGTGTGAAGATCTCGAGCAAGAGAATCAATGTGCAGACAAGATCCGACGAGACTGTGATCGCGATGATCAAGCGAGGCGAGATCTTTCAAGTCCTCACGAATCTGCTCCTTAACGCCATTGATGCGCTTCCACACTCTGGCAGTCTACATGTACGAGTGATCCTCCGACAAAAGGAAGCTATCATGACAGTCGCAGACAACGGTGTCGGTATACCTGAGGCGATGAGAGATACATTGTTCGATTCCTTCAAGAGCAGCAAGGTGGAGGGGAACGGCCTTGGTCTCTGGATTGTGAAAGAGATAATTCACAACCATCGTGGAAGAATTCAATTCCGGAGCAGCACCCTGCAGGGCAAGAGTGGCACCATCTTTCGGGTGTTTTTGCCTATCAAAGAACTCGTTGCCTGATACTGTCCCGGAAGGTCGTAAACAGCCCTCTTCTTATGTGCCACCGCTCGACAGAAGCACCAGGACAGGGCACTCCGTTACATCCATCGGCCCCTTTCTAAGTTCTGGCGTACAGCGAGGAGATACTCGCCCCAGGGAGGACTGTGTCGTTGAAGGCTAGGCTCCGATGATGCGGGATTAGGTAGAGCGATCGCCGCAAATCTCTACGTTTGAGTGGCTGTTTTGACGCGCCTCAATGCGGTTTCCGCACATGAAATTCGTCGCTTTTCTACTGCAGCGTATTGAGATTCGGCCCGACCTATGAGCCTGGTGAAGTCGACTCCCTCAAGACGCGTGTCTGACCGAGCCGCTACGTGCAATGCGCTCCAGAGGCTGAGCTTACCGAGAATGCCGAGCGACAGAAACTCAAGAGCTTCGAACACCTCAAACGGGCCATTAGCACCATCACCGAGCTTGAATCTGCTCGCTTTTTCGGATAACCAGGCACCCAATTCTTTCAAAGTACTCTGACCGGTTCCTGTTTCCTCGGCGAGTTCTTTCAAAGTCTCGCGATCCTCAACAATCTCAGCGAGAAGGGAATCTAGAAAACTCCCTATGGGCTCATCTTGATGTTTAGTACGCATTGCACGAAGCAACTCAATGGCGAGATTAGCGCCGGCAAGATGGTCGTGTAGATAAGTTGCCAGCGGATCGTTCATGAAGGACCTATCTTTCCAATCGAGTGACACCCTACCAGTAGCTCACGAACATAAGCAACCCTTGTTCCTTCCGCTTGACGGGGTTGTGGTCTGGTCCTAGCGGCCTGCAAAGAAATCTGGCTCTTATCTCGAGCATATCTTCACTCCCCGAACCGCTTTTATTTCACTAGAACGCTACCCCCCGGCGAAATCCTGGGAAGCGCGGGGAACACGCTCACCTGCGGTTGTACAGCTTACCTGTCTCGTTCGCCTACCTTCGAGAGGCTCAAAAATCCGACAAGGTCGGCGCTCAGATAAAAATCGTATCGATCCCAGCACCCTTTTCATCGAATCTAGCTTCATATAAATGTCTACGCCTTCGCACGTGGGTGGGTTCAATAAGTATCACTTTTGGATGTGACCATGGAGCCACGAGTTTGGCTGCAGTTGGTTCAACGCAGTTTTGAGGATTGGAACGAAGACGATGCGCCTCGTCTCGGTGCGGCATTGGCCTTTTACACGATTCTTTCGGTGTCTCCTCTTGTCATTCTGCTGGTAGCAGCTGCCGCGATTATCTTCAGCAAATCGAGTGCTGAAGTCCATCTGCTTAGTCAAGTTCAAGGGATGGCCGGAACTGAAGGCAGAGAAGCTGTTCGCTCCATGTTAGCGAGCGGCCAGAAGGAGTCTGCTGGCATCTTTGCCACTCTCATCGGCTTGATCACGCTGCTGTTTGGGGCTTCCGGAGTGTTCGCAGAACTGCGGTCGGCACTAAACACTATCTGGGAGGCACCTCCTAAGACGAGCTCTGGTGTGTGGTCTCTGATTAGGGGCAGAATCTTTTCTCTCGGAATGGTACTAAGCGTAGGCTTCCTGCTCTTCGTTTCCCTCATCGCAAGTGCTGGATTCGACGCAGTCGCAAAATTTTCCGGCGACGTACTCCCTATTTCGCCGTTGGTGATGGAAGGCCTGAACTTCGCCTTTTCCTTCGTTGGAATCGCGGTTCTGTTCGGATTCATACTCAAATACCTTCCGGATACGCATGTCGACTGGAAGGATGTCAGAGTTGGAGCTACATTCACGGCTCTTCTCTTTACGCTAGGGAAATCGTTACTGGCCCTCTACCTTGGGAAAGCAAGTCCCGGATCGGCCTATGGAGCAGCAGGATCCCTCGTCGCAATGGTTATCTGGGTGTACTACTCCGCGCAGATATTTTTCTTTGGTGCAGAATTCACTCACGTTTATTCCATTTGGGCGGCAGGGAAGTCACCACCCTTGGCGACGTCAAAATCTTCTGCAGCAGCAGGGCCCTGAGCGGTTAGCTCTTATCTACATCTTTCGATGCAGTGATTCAATGAATTACCGCCAAGCCAAGCAAATATACTCTTGTCGTGAATTGGATTAACCGGTAGATCCGCTTACTCGACAACTTCGGTTGGATACGTTTTTAGGACCCTTATGATATGAACGTCTTGACGTACCTGGGATCAGATAGTCTGTTGAGCTGAAATCGTGTCCAAATGAATAAGAAATCTAATTTGACCGAAACGGCGAGGCTGCTGCGCATTGTCACCTTCGTCGTAGTAGTCGCCGCGCTCTACTTCGGTCGCAGCGTGTTTATCCCGCTGGCCCTCGCGTTATTACTTTCCCTGCTTCTGGCGCCGGTGATGACTTCTCTCGGTCGACTCCGGTTACCGCGTGTGGCTTCAATCCTCCTGATAGCCCTCTGTCTGAGTACGTTAGCTTTTGGGTTCGCCTGGAAGCTGTCCGTTGAACTGACAGATTTGGCAGGTCAACTGCCTGGCTACAAGACGATATTGGAAGAGAAGATCCATGTGCTAAGTGGATTACGCAACTCGAACTTCAGCAAAGTGTCAGAGACCTTTGGAGATCTTGAGAAAGACTTAGCTAAGGCCGGTTCAGAGTCCCCAGAGCAAGGTCATACCAAGAAGCCGCCTCCAGGATCCTCGCCCGATCGGCCACTGGCAGTAGAGGTCGTACCTCAGTCGAACACGATTGCCTATGTCGAAAACGTACTGGGCTCAATGGGGGCAGCGGGCCTTGTTGTTGTCTTTACAATTTTTGTCCTCATGGGGCAAGAAGACCTTCGCAATAGATTCATCCATCTGTCGAGCGGTGGCCGGCTGCATGTAATGACTCAGGCTCTCGACGAGGCAACACGTCGCATCCAGCGCTATCTGTTTTTGCAGTCGGCTGTAAATGCCGCTTACGGTTTGATCGTCGGGGTGGGTTTGTACCTAATCGGGATACCTGAGGCTTGGCTGTGGGGTCTCCTTGCGGCGATCCTTCGCTTCATGCCCTACATCGGTGCCCCCGCATCTGCTGCAATTCCAATACTTCTATCGCTCGCTGTGTTTCCCGGATGGGGACACGCGTGGGGCACCATGGCCTCTTTCGTTGCGCTAGAACTCATCGTAGCGAACTTTGTTGAGCCTCTTCTGTATGGGTCACAGGTTGGTCTCTCCGCTCTGGCGATTCTCGTCGCAGCCGTGTTTTGGACTCTGATATGGGGTTTTCCTGGCTTAATATTGTCTACGCCGCTAACCGTCTCCTTGGTCGTTATGGGACGGTACATCCCAAGTCTAAGTTTCCTTAAGATTCTCTTGGGCGACGAATCGGAGATATCGCGAGGCGATCTTTACTACCAGCGTCTGCTAGCTTCAGATCAAGGCGAGGCCAAGCTTGTCTTAGAACAGTATCTTCAGACCAAGTCCCTCGATGAGCTCTACAGCGAAGTTCTAATTCCGGCTCTCAGCCTCGTCGAACAGGACCGGCATCGCAACGAATTGGATGATGCCACACTAAGTTTTATTATGCAGAGCACACGTGAGTTGATCGAAGAGTTGAGTGACACCTCAGTGATCAACGTCGCCGAAACCCCGTGCCTAACAGACAGTTCAGCGAGTTGCGTTGTTTGCATCCCAGCACGAGATGAGGCGGACGAACTTGTTGGCCTGCTTTTGACGCAGTGCATCGAAAGAAGCGGGTTGAGCAGCCATAGCGTTCCTATCGGGCCAATTGGTGAAATGCTTTCGACAACAGCCGAACTTCGGCCAACCGTTGTCTGTATCTCCGCATTGCCGCCATTTGCAATCGAACACACTAGAGCGTTATATCAAAAGCTTAGAGCGAAATTTCCTGATCTCAATATCATCATCTGCCTGTGGCACTTTGCAGGAGATCTCGATAAAACACAACGCCGATTGAAGCTGTTCGACGGGCATTCAGTGCTGCTCACTCTCCCAGACGTGCTGCAATATGTGAGGGAAAAGGTCCAACGGCCCTCCGTCGGCGCTACCTCAACTGCGCTTGTGCAGGGCAGTGAGCTTATTGAAGATAAGAAAAGTCTAGCCGCCTCTATTTAGGTCGGTTGCCAGACGTTCACGAAGGCGTTCTGTTTGCTGCCTGAACGGAAGAACACCGCAAAGTGGCTTGAATCGTTGGCGATAGCGCGCGCGCTGAGATTTACCCTTTTACCGCAGCTTGGATCACAGGTGTCGCCGCAAATGCCTGCTTGAACTCGTCGTTCTGTTCCATTAGCTTGACTAAGCGTTTCGTCAATTCCTCATCTGTTTTCGCCGCTGTTCTGATCTCAACTGGAAACCGCGCCCACAACTGAAATGCTCCTCCGCTAAACTGAAGCCGTGAATCGACCTCCGGAGCGGCAATTGGAGCTTGCATCCAGTTCTCAACATCACGGTGTTGCTGCTCGATGTTAGGACGATAGCTTTCGTAGACCGTCTTCACCTCGTTCATGATGGCGTCGCACACTTTGGTGTAATTAGTCGTCGCTGAGAGCTTCACAATCAGTTCATGCCAGGCGAACTCGGTACCCGGTATCTGCTTGTAGAGAGGCGTGGCCGCCTGAAATAGCACTGCGTTGGAGAAGACAGCCACTCGGCCCGTGGGGTTCATTTCCACCCCGCTGCCTGCTAGCTCCATCATGTAGAACCGCACCAAGCCGACGTCAATTACATCTCCGGTCACGGATGAGACGGTAATCCGATCGCCTACTTTGACCCCATATCTGCCGACGATAAAGAAGTACGCAGCTACAGAGAGTAGGACAGTTTGTAGTCCTACCGCAATGCCGGCTGTAATAAACCCCGCAAACGTTGCGAGGGAATTGAATTGCGTCACAAAACCGAAAAGGACGACAATTACTGAAAGAAAGCCGATCGCAATCCTTCGAACCACCAACAACTGACGTCGCCTTCGTGGATCATGCACGTATTTATTGGTTGCGCGTCTCCATACCTCGCCCCCAACAAAGATGATCCCTAGCGCGATGGCGATCACTACTACGCGAAGCAAAAGCGCGTGAAGGACTTCCTTGTACTCCTGATCCACGGCACCCTGCCATGCGGTAAGGTTTGATCTGCTTTCCTGAAGAACGATAAGTTCCTGGCTCAAGGGGATTGCAGCCGAAGATAGGGCCTGGAAATCCCTCGTGATCGAACCGAGTGTCTCTGCAGAGGTAGCTTGGGACGTCGACATGGGTGGGGTAACAGCTGTTACTGTCGGAGTAGGCTGAATCGAAGTGGGCGCCTTGGTCTTTGTCTCAGCCGGCATCTTCTTTGCTGTTGCTTGAGGCGGGGCCGAAGCCTCAACCGCCTCTTCGGTCAACAGTTGGCCCTTAGTGACAAGAGTGCGAAGAACGGTCGAGATCGGTACTCTAACAGCAAGGGCCGTTTGATGAGCTTTATCGTTCTGGCTGATTAGACCGTCAAGCGCGTGCTTGGTCTCCAACAACTGAAACAAAACCACTCCCTGGCTGCTAACGCCCGAGGATCGCGCTGACTCCAACGTAGTCAGTTGAGGCGCAACGATCTTCTCCTTGCTGTTCAACTCTGGAATGGATCGTTGAAGTCGCTCTACATCCGCCGCAAGTCCGCTTCCGTCTTTGGTGTCGGAGATGCCTACAATCTTTTTTAGCGCCTCGTCCATGGAATTGTTGAGGTCGATGGCTGCCTGAACCCCCTCCCTCTGTAGCCGAAGAGAGTTGATTTGTCGCGAGTTTGCCGTTGCGATCGCCTTATCCAAGTGTCTTCCCGCCCCTTTAGCACCACCAGCGCCTGCTCAACATTCGTCTTGGTGTTCTCTAGTCTCTGTCTATCGCCAGTAGACACATCCTGATGCACAATCGCGAGCGCGGCTCCGGCCTGAGCTGCCTGAAACGCGTAAGTTGCAGCCTGTGAGGAAAGCTCAACCGATTGGGCGAAGTAAACAGCGTCATTTGGCTCCCCGGCCTTCTGAATCGGCACGAGTGAGGCGCGGTAGAAGCTAATTACCGCGTTAAGATGCGACAGAATGTCGGTTCGGCTAGACTGCAAATCAAAGCCAGGTACCCCCCTTGCCGAGACTTTCTTATTCTTTGCCGCTGCCGCATTCTTATCCGGCTTGGGCTCTTGCGAATCATCGGATTTGTCAGGCCGTTGCGGGCTATCTTTTACCTGCGCCCGTGCTCGTCCCATTACGCCGCCGCCCACAAAGACGATGTTAGGGAGAACAAGGGCGACCCATACTAGGAGTGATGGAATACGTCTTTGTCGCTGCACAATCACTTGCTGTTCACTCTTTTCGTCCTGGTTCATCCCCGACTTCATTCCCATTCTTCTTTCAACCTCTCGAGTTTCCCTTTCCTTTGATGCGCAGATCAGAGGCTTTGAGCGCAGCGATCCAGTGCGCCGGCCCGACCTTGTGGGTTCAAGCAGCCAGAGATACTTCGGTCCGCATCAAACCCACAACGCAATCAGAAGGCTCAGCGACTTACAGGGAGAAACATGATGAAAACTATACTTTGGGGGATCGTAGGCTTTTGTGCTGCTGCAGCAGGTTTACTCGTAATCCTGCCGAGGCGAAACGCTCCTATCGAACTGCTCGCACATCGGCTGGAAGATGCTTGGGCAGATCATCACACTATCGTTGAAACTACATAGGTCGGCAGCTTAGATATAGGGTTTGCCGTCGCATGTACTTCATGGCAAGCCGCTATCCTCGTAGCCCTACGAGGTCCTCGATGCGCTCCGAGCACGAGCATTGAGCCTGCTTTAGACGCAGCTGACTTCGCTCCGGTAATTGCGGAGTTTTAGGTTCGAACACTATGCCGACAGCCGCTGAGCGCTGGCCGGCTGTCGCCAATCGCTCGCGTAGGCCACTACTCTAAGATTGTGGTGTTTCATCGGATAGAAGTTTTAGGGATCTGCCGCCGACGATGACCTTGGCGTCCACTACCACTTTGGCAAAGGGTTCATCGATGTTTTCCGTATCGATTACTTGGTACCAATTGGATCCGACCAGCGGCGGCGGTAACGTGAACTCAACACCTTCATGAGAAGCGTTGACGAGAATGAGAAAGCTATCGTCAATGACGGGCTTGCCTTCTTCGTTCGTGACCTGCAAAGTCTGACCGTTCAGGAGTAGGCCAATAGAGCGATTCCATCCTGCGTTCCAAACTTCATCTCCGACTTGATTTCCATCTGGGTTGTACCAGGCAATGTCCTGAATTACTGTGTTTCCGTCCTTCCTGCGAATCTGACGATCCTGGAAGAATTTACGACGGTGAAGATTGGGATGAGAGAGCCTAAACTGGATAAGCTGACTGGTGAAGTCGCGGAGACGTTTGCGAGAATCGTCCAGATCCCAGTCGAACCAAGTCAACTCGTTATCCTGGCAATAGCAGTTGTTGTTGCCGCGCTGGGATCGGGCGACCTCATCGCCTCCTGCGAGCATTGGGACTCCTTGCGAAAGCATCAGAGTGGCAAGGAAGTTGCGGATCTGACGCTCCCTTAACGTGTTGATCTGCGGGTCGTCCGTTGGTCCCTCAGTGCCCATGTTCCAGGATTCGTTGTCGTTGGCGCCATCCTTATTGTCGTCGTGATTCGCTTCGTTGTGTTTTTCGTTGTAGCTTACGAGGTCACATAGAGTGAACCCATCGTGCGCGGTAATGAAGTTTATGCTTGCGTAGGGTTTGCGACCATCGAACTGGTACAGATCGCTTGATCCCGTTAAGCGATTGGCAAAGTCCGATAGCTGACCTGCATCGCCTTTCCAAAAACGACGAATGGTGTCGCGATAGATCCCGTTCCATTCCGCCCAGAGAACAGGGAATTGGCCTACCTGATAGCCCCCGTCACCAACGTCCCACGGCTCTGCAATCAGCTTTACATCCGCTAGGGTGGGGTCCTGATGGATTGTGTCGAAGAAGGAGGAGAGTCGGCTGACATCGTGGAGTTCGCGGGCAAGAGTCGCGGCGAGATCAAAGCGGAACCCGTCCACATGCATCTCGGTAACCCAATACCGCAGCGAATCCATGAGCATCTTCAGCACTTGTGGATTCCGTACATTAAGCGTGTTGCCGGTTCCGGTGTAGTCCATGTAGTGCCGAGGGTCTCCCTCAACCGTACGATAGTAGGTCGCATTGCATACTCCCTTCCAACTCAGCATTGGGCCCATATGATTACCTTCGCAGGTATGGTTGTAGACCACGTCAAGGATCACTTCGATGCCCGCTGCGTGAAGAGCCTTGACCATCTCTTTGAATTCACGCACCTGTCCCCCTCGGTCTCCCGAAGAACTGTACCGTGACATCGGCGCGAAATAGCCTAACGTGTTATATCCCCAGTAGTCGCTAAGACCTTTATCTACGAGATGTCCCTCATCAATAAAGTGATGGACGGGGAGCAATTCAACCGCCGTAATACCGAGTTTCTTGAAGTAGTTGATACTGGACTCGTGCGCCAGGCCCGCGTAGGTACCACGCAGTTTCTCAGGAACCATTGGATTGCGTACGCTAAAACCCTTGACGTGGACTTCATATATGACAGAGTCAGCGAGAGGTGTCTCCGGAGGAGAATCATCTCCCCAATCGAACTTATTATCGATTACTACACTTTTGGGAACGCCAGCCGCACTGTCCTGTTCGTCAATTTTGCAATCGTCGCCCGACGCAAGATCATAGGGAAATATCGGGGCCTTCCAATCGACATCGCCGGATATAGCTTTCGCATACGGATCAACTAGCAATTTATTCGGGTTGAACCGGTGGCCATGGTCGGGTTCCCACAGCCCATGTATGCGATAGCCGTAAAGTTGTCCGGGCTTGATATCAAGCACTAGCCCGTGCCACACGTAAGCCGTACGTTCACGCAAAGCAATACAGGCAGTCTGCTCGCCATCCGAGTTGAACAGGCACAACTCAACGCGGGTCGCATCTTGGGAAAAAATAGCGAAATTGGTGCCGTTCTTGTGAACTGCCGCGCCGAGAGGATAGGGCCTTCCTGGCAGAAGAGTGGGATTTAAGTGGCTCCTCGATTCCTCTTTTTGGGGTGCCTCTAGAACTGTCATTTGTCCTCCTGAAACGACCACCTTATCGACCATGGTCGCATTTGACTTCCAAATTGTTCGGGACCTTCCTGCCAAACGGTTTTACCGCTTGCCTCGGGGAAGCCATCTGTCGAGTCGTCGGACAGATTGGCAGCGAGCATCAGCTGTCGATCACCGCTACTATTCCAAAAACGCACTACGACGGCCCCAACACGCGGCACCCAGCCTTTCTATCCCCCATGTTTAACTGTCAGTAACTTGGTTGAAAAAAACATAAAAAGCGTTGTATGCACCTCCAAGTTGGGTCCAATCAGGCGAACAACTATGGGCGCTGGTCAAGGTGTCCTAACCAAAAGCGAATGTGTCAAAACGGGTCGGTAAAAATTGCATCTCACTTGGGGAACAGAGATACAGTTTCGAAAACCGACGCGAGGACCAACCTAATGCGCGCTTCACACACCCGTTCATTTGGCCTGTTTTGCTTGATGTGTGTATTGAGCGTTCTGGCTAGTGCGGAACCTGTCAAAGTTCGCTATGCGCAGGGCTCCAGTCACGGATTTCTTGCGCTCAAGACTCTTGATGGCCGGTTGATTGCCACTGGAGAGTCAACACAGACCGTTCACGGCGGCCGCGTGACCTCACGTCTTACCTTCCATTTTCTTGACGGTTCAACTGACGACGACGTTACGATCTTTACCCAAAGCAACACCTTCAGGTTGATCAGCGATCACCATATCCAGCGTGGCCCTTCCTTTCCGAAACCAATCGATTTCCTGATCGACGTAGAGTCTGGTCAGATCATCTCCCGGGATAGAGAAGGGAAGCTGACACAGGAACACTTGGATCTGCCTGGAGACGTTTCGAATGGGCTTCCGCCAAATCTACTTCTAAATATCCTACCGTCCACTACGGAAACAAAGATCTCCTACGTTGTTCCAGGCTCAAGACCTCGGGTGGTCCGTCTTTCGATCAAACCAACAGGAAGCCTTCCTTTCACAGTAGGCTCGCTGCGGAGGAAAGCCACGGACTTCACCATCCATGTTGAGTTGGGTGGCCTGACGGGAGTTGTTGCGCCGATCATCGGTAAAGAGCCTGCCGATTATCACATTTGGCTGCAGAACGGCACCCCTCCCGCGTTTGTTCGGGAAGAGGGACCGCTGTATGAGGGAGGACCCATATGGAGAATGGAAGAAATCAGTCCAACGTTTAGCCACTGAATAAGTCGACCATACCTGAGATTTACGTCCCTTGGGCGTGTCGCACGCAAACGCAACACTCATTTGGTCGATCAGCATCACACCGCGACATGTCTTCTCCTAGGTCAGAACCTTCTCCACGGCCTGATGATCTTTATGGTGCTCTCCGAGACATCACGCTAAGACCCTTCAAAACGCTCAAACCCCCATGGAGTTGGAAGGCAGCGATCCTTAGCGCACTGCTCCGCGGAGTGACGTTCTACATCAGCAATTTGCGCTCAGGCCCCGACCGAGCTGCCGCTGCGATGATAGTCGAAGCTTTCTTCGCGGTTTTCGCGTCTGGTTTGATAGGAGCGGTTTCCCAACGGCTGAGGTCGTCCCGACCAGTGTTAGCAACCGCTACGGTTGTGTGTCTAGGGCTGCCGGCTTTGATGGTGATGGCTCAACTCGGGGTGCACCATGCCGCTCGCACTCCTCACGTGGGCCCGGGCGTGCTAGTGTCATTTTGCCTCGCATCCGTTTCAACGGCTTTCAGTTGGTATGCGATGCGACATGGATCATTGCTTGGCGGCGCGGACAGTACTACGCTTGCTCATGACATGGTTAGTCTGCCAGCGATCACTGTCAGCTTTGTCACGTCGGTTCCACGAGCTTTAATGGATCATTATCGTTCGAATCACGGCGCTCGGGAATAATTTAAGGCCTCGGTCGGATAGGCGTAGAGTTCCTTCGCATTTTCTTTACGGCGGTCATACCCGATCACTATTTCTGGTTGGGTCTTCCGAGGGGTTACATTCTCTCCCGCGCCCACCAGAACAGCCCGGCCACCACGATCCAAGCCCCTGAAGCGATGAAGAGCATCAGTGAGAAAGTATGGGTCGGTAGCCCCCGCCACAGTACCATTGCGAATCCGACTAACCCAACCGCCCCTATCGAACCGCCGGCCGCCTCTACACCGGCTTCACCCCGTGCGGAACGGGTCCCTAGCTTGCCGGCCAACGCTTCTCGCTGCGTTTTATGCTTCTCGACTAGGCTCACTCCTGCGGGAAAGATCCCCGGAAACGCCAGGAATAGGCCGCCCACCACCGGCCCGTAGTGGTCCGCGATAAGCCCTGCAAAGACCGTTACTAAACCACCGAAGATGAACCGTGAAGCATACTCAATCGGTTTGGTCTCTTTCAGGGAATCGAACCTTAGCTTTAGCCGCATCTTCTTATCTCCGCAGCCAGAGCGCCCAGATGGCTGCTGCCGTTGCAAACCAGACCGGCATTAATGTGATGGCGGCCATTAGCGATTTCGGCCGCCAACGCACGAGTATAAAGCTCACACAACACGCATAGACGAAAAACGCAATCGCACCAGCAACCATAGAACGAGCCTCTATCGCGATATACGCGGCACCGTGTTTATGCAACGTCAATGACAGCGTCGCAAACGCAATGGTCGGAGCGGCGGCGAACACTCCTCCAAGCGACTCCGGTTTTATCATGTCGCCAAGGATTGCAAACACGCTCACCACTAGGCCGCCTATTAGAAATCGCAATATCGTATCCATCACCACTGTCGCCTTCCTTCGTCCCACTCAGTAATTGCAAGGTCGCTCTTTCTCCCTAGCAACTGAAATGCTTCTTGCCACGGGGTTGGGTAATCCTTTCGTGAGATATTTATGCCGGCCCTTCGTATTAGGTTGCCTGTCAAACACCCACATTTCGGAGCGCAGATGGTAATTCAGGTCTGAACCTCAAAACGAGGCCCTCCCCCTCTGACCCTTGCCGGTCGACCTTCCTCATGACCAGGAATCAACATTCGGGCGGTCGAACTCCGCCTATCGTTGAGCTACAAAACAACTTGAAAGAGAAGAATCGCGTCCCAAGCGTTGATTCACATTCTATTCACATGCAGGGCGGAAATGACTAAGACTCGGATGGGTAAGGCACGGGTTGGAAAAACGTCCAAGACCGGTGGGTTGAACATACGGGAGGCAACCGCCAGCTACGAACATTGGATGCGAAGATGTACGACGGTAATTTCGTCGGATCTTCGTTCAAAGCATGAACAGATGAAAGAGAGTCCCTTCCTTTTCTTGCGGGGAACCTTCTACAGGTGGGCTCAACAATGGTCGTCGATCTGCTCCGATTTGTGCGACGCACCAGAGGTTCTCGCTGTCGGCGATCTGCATGTGAACAGTTTTGGGACTTGGCGAGACGTGGAGGGCCGGCTCTGTTGGGGAGTCGACGATTTCGACGAGGCTTTCCGCTTGCCTTACACCAATGATTTGGTCCGACTAGCCGCCAGCATGAAGATCGTCATCGACGCGGAAGGTTTGTCAATCAAGGTGAAGGCGGGCTGCGACGCTATTTTAGAGGGATATGTCCGGTCTCTCAAGGCAGGCGGCCGCCCTCTGGTTCTCGCGGAACGTGAACAAAAGCTCGGAAAACTCGGCATAGACAGTTTCAAGCCGCCAACCGATTTCTGGGACAAACTAAATCAACTGCCGCCTGTACGTCAGGAGCTTGCTCCTGATGTAAGGCGGGCGCTGGAAAAGACCCTTCCAGACCCGCAAATGAAATATAAAGTCGTCCGTAGACAAGCGGGTCTAGGCAGTCTTGGACAGCAAAGATTTGTGGCGATCGGAGAGTGGCGCGGAGGTTATGTCGCACGAGAAGCGAAGGCTGTGCTGCCGTCTGCCTGCGTCTGGGTGAGGGGGGCGGTTGGCCGTGGCCAGTCCAACTACGAAGATGCGATTTCTTCCGCGGTACGTTCCCCGGACCCTTTCCAGGTCATTCAAGGATCTTGGCTAATTCGTCGCCTTTCGCCGGACTCAAATCCCATTGATATTCAAACTCTGCCCAAGCATAGTGACGAGCAAATGATTCTTCAGGCGATGGGTGCGGAAGCGGCAAACGTCCATCTAGGGACAAAGGGGCAGGCCACCCGCGTTTTGAAAGACTTGAGTAAAAGGAAAGCGAATTGGCTGCGCGACTCTGCAAACCACATGGCCGCGGCCGTGGAGAAGGACTGGAAGCGTTATAAGAAATGCTAAGTTCGAACGCAAGGTTTGCTGGACTAGGATCGGTTCGCTACGAAAACCAAGTATGCAGAGTTCGCCAACTGAGTGCGAACAGCGCTGTCTTCTCCCACTTCGCCGCCTCAAGCGGAACTCGGTAGCCGTTTAGCAATCAAGGTCGTTGTCCATTGACCTCTCCATTCTTCGCGGCATCATGTAGCTAGTGGGATGGCAACCTTTCTCTTTGTGGAAACATCTTTCAAAATTGGCGCCTATCGGAAAATACAAAAGTGCATTTCTCTAGAGGAGAGACTAGAAATGGTGCGGCCGGAATGCTTCAAAGCCCCTTATGTGACGTCGCGCAATGTGCCCTATGGTCCTGCCGGGACGTGGCCGACAGACAACTTCTTGGGCGGAGGTGTACTCGCAAAAGGTCAAACAGTTTGGTTAAAATGTACGCGCGACAAAGGATCCGCGGAGACTCTCGTTCCCGCATTTGTAGAGCATCTCGGTCCTATAGTGGTTGACGCGCGTTTTCTAATTGATCTCGGCCAGCACGTCACATCCTCGCTGCAAAAGTGGAGAGGGATCAGCCCCATCGACCAAGAAGCACGCTATAGACATCGTGGCACTGCGTCAAAATAGAGAGTCGTCGACCAGAGCGCTTCCATTGGCAGCGCTTGGTGAGAGCATTCTGTCTTTTGCAAGCTCTAGCAATTACGACTTGAGGCTAACCTTTCACTTCGCCTTCGTCCTCACCGTCCCAATACTTGATGCGCTGCGCATGCGCTTTGATCAGTACAATTCCCGGCGTTTCGATGCCTTGTTCAAACCATCGTTCCAGGTCGGCGTTCCAATGCTTCTCGAATAGCGCCTTATCCCGGACCAGCTCGGCTATCGCTTCAATCGATATAAATAGCGGAGGCTTACCTAGAATCCCGGCTTTCCCTTGCAAAGACAGGCCCACTCGGGGATCGCGCTGAATATCCGCTACCATTCGCGACGTTTCCCAAGTGAAGAACCACGAATCTCCGTCGTACTCGACATCACCGTTGTTACTCATCGGTCGTGCTCCAATTTCGCCGTCATCGGCCCGCGTGGATAGCATGGTGAAGTCAATATCAGCTACCTTTTTTGCTAAGTCTTTCATAGACATGCCACTCATCAAGTCACCTCAAATGTTAGTTGTTGTTTCACTGCAAGGCTGGAGCAGGGTCCTCCGGTTACGCGCGATTCTCATTCACCGGAGACAAGCAAGAGAAATCGCGAAAACCCCGCTCCCCTGCCAGCCTTAAATCATTGATGCGTTTGCACATCAACACGAAGGTAGATGCGGTTTTAGAAAGCAACGTTTGGACCACAAGAGAGCAATCACTCACCGTTTCACCAAATCGACATAAACTACCGAACAATTCAGTTTAACTGATAGTGCATGCTGGTTTTCATTGGAGCCGGTTGCTGCCGGGTAGCCGTGACAGGTGTTAGCATTCTCGAATGCTCTATCGGCTGTCTTTCGGCAAAACACATGAGGGTCTACTGCGAGTCAGCGCTAGCGCCGGGCGGATTTCAGAGCAGGTCATTTCGATGTACGACGACGATCAGGTGTTTCTAAACCTGGTCGGTCATGCTGGACTGAGCCCAGAGGTCGAACAGGCAATTCGAACGGCGGTTCAGATTGGCTTTGGTCCCGCTAAGACTCCTTCATGCTGCGAAGAAGTTGAGTTGAACGACGATCAACTCGCGTTACTCCGACTCGGAACGGCACGCCGACTTCATCCTTCGGCCGTCTAGTCGTAGGGTATTGACGTGGCGTTCAATCGCTCTGAGCGAGAAACTTCTTCGTTGCTTCGGATGGCGTGTAAATTTCACCGTCGATCATCATGCGGCCAGTGTATGAGCCCCCACGACCAGCAAACTCCCATGCGACTTCGTGCCCTTTGCGCGTAAGGTTTGCCCACTTGGTTTGCTTGGAAGCGTTCTGCTCAAGCCAGAAATTCCCTTCATTATCCACAAAGAAACGCAGCTGCCCATGCCCCGTTATGTCTGTCCAGGTCGACATGTCCTCGAGCCTCGGATCCATGATCTTATGGTAAATCTGGGCGTCCTATAGGGCCTTGCGGAAGGTTAGGTTATAGCGGTGTCCGCCAAAGAGTGGATGGACACCTTTTTTCAGCGGCAGTACGCCGTGATAACGCATGCGTGCCGGGCCTCCCCACACCAGGACATCACCATGAACAACTGGAATGCGAACGGTCTTATCTGAACGCTGATCTCCCCCGAACAGAAAGATCGCAGGGAGACCGAGAGAGACCGAGACAATGGGTGCGGTGAAATCGAGCTCATCCTTATCCTGATGCAGATTAAGCTTCGCCCCTGGCTCATAGCGATTGATGAGACAGCCTTCCGGCACAAAGTCCGGAAATCCAGCTTTACTAGCCGAGCGTTGCGCCAGTTCGACAAACGATGCCGGCATCGCTGGCCAGGGTGATCCCGTATCTGGATCGACAAAGTCGTATCGATAACCTTTCCGATCCGTAACCCAACCCAAGGCGCCGCAGTTTGTCATGGCAACGGACATGCGAAAGCCCCCCGGTGTTGTCATATGTCGGAAAGGCGACTGGTCGGCAATCTCTAACAAGGCATTTTGGATCAGAGCCTCATACCGCAGAGCGAACCCTTCCAAAATTGCGGTACCCGGCCCTAGATAGTCGCGGGGACATGCATGTTTGGAATCGTCCTCAAAGAGAGGAGCTGTCATCCTCATTTTCTTCATCCTCTTACCGTAAATCTTTCTGGTTCCAGATTGGGTCTCTCTGGTCTAGCGGCGCCGCAGGAGGAAACCACAAGGAGAATGATTCCCACCAGGCCTAACTCGCCGGGCCATTAAAACGCGCCTCCATTGCTCGAAACGCCAGCGACCAGACATTCGGTTAGGGCAGTCAAGCCGATTAGGCTTGCCGCAGCCGTGAGTGCGATTCGAACAACAGTTTTCGAAGTGATCTATCTGACATAGAGTTTTGCTTCCTTTTCATCGAGCTGGTTTGTTGCTTCGTCAGTCAACCGCCTACTTGAGTACCTATTAGTCTGAGTCACTAAGAAACTATCCTGGGTCACAAATAGCTGTTTTTTTGCATCTCAGATTACGAAGGCATGGAGCCGCTCTGCAGTTGTTTTACGGGATACTCGGCTTTCTGACATCCAAATTCAAAGCGAAGAAAGTAGGTCACCTGTGGCACTAAACGAAGTTTTAGTTGACGAACTCCGAGACATGTATAGCGCGGAAAATCAATTAGTAAAAGCCCTCCCGAAGCTGGCCAAGGGTGCAATCAACCCGCAACTCAAAGCCCTCTTCACGGCTCATTTGGAGGAGACCAAGGGACAAGTCCTACGGCTGAAACAGGTATTTGAGATTCTTGAAGAAAAGCCAACCGGCGAGCACTGCAACGGAATGGAGGGTGTCATCGAGGAAGGTGCAGATGCGCTGGAAAAGGATGAGGAAGGTCCATCCTTTGACTCCGGCATTGTTGGAGCGGCACTCAGAACCGAACACTACGAGATTGCGGGATACACTGCAACCATCGCAATGGCTCAGACGCTGGGTCTGAAGGACGTTGTATCTTTGCTCACGCAGAACCTCAATGAAGAGCTCAACGCAGCGAAGAATATCTTGGCCGCGGCGAAGCCTATTTTGCGGGAGTCTGCACAACAGCCCGAAGATCAGGAGAAGAAGCCGAAAACTTCGAAGGAAAAAGAGTCCGCTCGAAAGAGTCGTGAGGACGAGAAGAAAGCCGCCCCTACACTCAGACGCAATAGGTAAAGCAAATCTAAAGAGGTGGTCTCGAGACCGCCTCTTTAGATTTAGGTGATGACCTCAGATAAGACTATGTCGGGCTTCGGATCACATACACATTTGAAGTCGGCAGCTGTTCCTGATGATTGCACCCGTTGAATTGATCTAACGTATATAGCTATGGCAAAGAAGAGACTCGCAGCATCCAACTCACGGACTCAGACAGAACTGACACGGCAAGTTTCTTACCTTCATCGCCTTGACACGCTACTCCACTCCATGCGATGCATCGCGCAGTATGAAGATGTCCTTTGCGAACTATCCCACGAAATTAGAACTGCAGGCCGTGTTTCAAACCAGGCAAACGCTGAGCTCCGCAGCATCGTTAGCAATCTACCGTCGGAAGACTACATGTACGATCTCAACTCGGTAAGAGCGATCTTTGTCGAGATCAAACCATCGAAGCTTTCGAGCTCAAGTAGAAAGACGAAGCCGGGCAAACTTCGCAAACGCTATGACGCTGCGGCCAAAACAACTATCACAAAGAAGGCCTCGAGGTAGCAAGCTTGAACGCGAAGTTAGTCGTGTCGAGATCGTCACGACCTAGTTTGCAGCCCTCCGCAACGTTCAGAGCGGCATGTTGAAGATGAGAATATTACTCATTATCGAGTGATCCCGGATCTTCGACTTGTTCTGCCTTCACATGATTGTCCAGTGAAGCCTTACAGTGCAAAATCTGCTGACGATGGTTCTCTTGTTCTGAACGCATTGCCGCGTATTCGTGTGGATAGGTCTTCTTGAGGTCGGCAAATTGAATCTTGCATTCAATCGCGTCGATCTCCCTCTCAGCATCGTGTATCTCTTTGAGCAACGGTTCAATCGTTGGTTTGCCCACATACCCTCCGTACATATTGAGGCTTGGTTAAGCGTTGGAGGAGTTTCCAGGATGGCGCTTCACGATCATTGCGCCACCGCATGTCTTGCATTTCTTATTTCTGATGCTCTCCGGCCGGTCGTCCACGGTCTCGGTCTTTCCACACCCGACGCACGTTATGACAATTTCGCTCATAAAACCCTCTGCAGTAGACCAAATATTCGATTGCATTCGCGAAGCGCCGATCGTCTTTGATCCGAAACCGCATCCACCTCTCTCGTGTACTCGACACCTTTGGAACAGGTACATCGGCCGAGGACGAGAGTCTGGCGCACAAGCTCACGATAATCAGCTTCAGACACCAAATAATCGGCTTCCAATTCAGTACGGGACTTGGAAAGCATTGAAGCCTTATTAGGCTAGGAAAGCACGCCCAGGTGGGTTGGGTTGGCTAGTTGGAAGTGGCATTCGGGTCAATACCTGCAGCTCACTTCGACGTGGTAGCCATTCTAACGCATGGTACGAAGGTCTTACTAAGCAGATTTGCGCTTCATT
This sequence comes from Tunturiibacter psychrotolerans, assembly GCF_051013365.1. Taxonomy (GTDB): domain Bacteria; phylum Acidobacteriota; class Terriglobia; order Terriglobales; family Acidobacteriaceae; genus Edaphobacter; species Edaphobacter psychrotolerans_A. The sequence continues at coordinate 5,096,357 of NZ_CP132941.1, forward strand.
GGGTCTTGTTGGGTTTCTTCAAACCTAGACCCTTTATTTGGTAACTCTTTGAAACAAATGGCGTGTCAATTCACGTCGACGGTGATGCCGCTTGGTCTGAATTTCACTGGGAGTTTCGCGCGACAATGCGAAAGGACAAATTAGCCGTAACGACGCACCGTGTCGGAAACCCTGGTCTAGCGCAAAGAAGCTGGGTGCGGGCGTCTGGTTCATGTCCATTACTCTGAAGATCGCCAGGCCGTCCCCTAAACGGTTGTCAGTCCTCAGCCACGTCGCCGACGAGAAGCCGACTGTCTGACGTGCTTTTGGCCGAGTATCGGAAGCCTGCCACAATAGCTGCAACGAGAAACTGCGAATCAGCATCCGAAGGAAAATGTCAGAGATAGATAAAATCAATGAACTGCCTGAGCCAGACGAGGTGTCTGGAGTCCACGATGACTCTTTGGAGTATGACGCCGGTTTCCAAGCAGGCAAAGCTGGTAAACCGAGTGACGGGAAGACCGTGGACTGGCACCGGGGCTGGGCAGACGCCCAAGAATAATTTTCTGCGATCAGATTCCGCAGCCAACGGTCGCCCTAAGGTGCACAACTACGAGGTTACGCCTACCTCGCCCCTCGTGGCCGTAACGGCCTTTCTGATGAAAGTCTCAAGCACCTTCATGTCCACATCTGCGAGCTTGCCAGGCTATCCTGCCTCCCAGGTTGTGTTCGAATGCCGTTAGCGTTTGCCAAACTGCTCTATAAGGCGAGTCCCATGGGAATGACGGTTGTCATCACAGATCTCGAGGAACTGCCACGCGTCGCCCCAACCCCTGACCTGCTGCAAAGTATCGCTGCGAATGCTGCCGCGCAAACTGGTCCCTCAATTTGGCAACCGGAGAAGTCTGCTTCTGGTCCGGCCTCTCTGAGGCTCAGCGCATCGGATCAGAGGATCATTGTGTTGCGGAACGGTATTCTGATTGGTTCCGCTCATGCGACGATCGCAGGTCCCGTAACCGAAACCGCAGCGTACAGTCTCTCTAAAGTCGACGACCAGGGATTTCATTGGATGCAATTGCCGTTGCCTGGACAAAACTGGACCGGTAGCAGGGAAGTGTCGGCGGCCGACCGTGCACGAGTGACCATGCCCGACGACTTCCGGGATCGATTGAACGGGGAACTAACACCCGGTGTCACGCTGGTGGTCACGGCGGATTCTCTTCGGGCGGGAGAGACCGGTAAGAGCCTAACCGTTATCGAGGCGGATACGTAAGGTCGGAGGTTCGGAATGTCCATCAGTAATGGACTTGGAGCGCCCGAACTGCGTATCGACGATTGAGTTACGGTATCTCTCCTCCGTTGTCATGCTGCGTTGGTAGCACTGTTTCGTATATACGAGCTATCTGACAAAGCGTGGCATGTATCTGCTGGGAACGACCTGCCGAATGGATGGCGATCAGCAGCCGTCTGTTACGCCACGCGACAGTGCTTACATCAGCACGTTGCGCCATTCTATCTTCTGCTGAGCGATGCTTACGACGAACGGCCAGAGCAGGAGAAAGACATCTGGGATCTTCGACGTCTGTCGATGCTGCATAAGTTAAGCGGTCCGGGCGATAGCGTAGGATCCTTCCAGCAGATAGGCCACATGCAACCGTGCGCTCGATCAGGCGCCCTCTGCAGATGCACGAGGCGTCTTCTACCTTCGCTATCTTCAGGGTAGGGTCCGACGGGAGAATGCGATCCCCGTCTCACAGGAGATCGCGCGTGTCGTGCAGGAGCAGCAGGAAGCCGTGCGCGCGCGAGGTAACGCATCGACATTGTTGTTCCCAAACGAGCGTGGGCGTCCCACACGTCAGGCCAGCTTCTCGCAGGCGATCAATCATCTGGCTTATGTCCACCCGATCAAAGATGCGACCGGAAAGCTGTTCCGCTTCCAGTCGCATCAGTTCCGTCACACGGTTGGAACGAGGATGATCAATCTCGGTGTTCCGCACCACATCATCCAGCGTTACCTCGGGCATAAAGGCCCGGAGATGACCAGCCGCTATGCCCATATCCACGACAGCACGATGCGCGAGAAGCTGTCGGAGTACCTTGCAGGGACGCTGGTCGATGTCACTGGCAAGAAGGTCATGGAGAACACGGCGAACGATACAGCGGAGCTACAGTGGTTCACTCGCAACGTACTCGCGCAGGCTCTGACGAATGGCTTCTGCTCTATCCCTACGGTCGCTGGACCATGTCCCCATCCCAATGCTTGTCTGAACTGCGCCCACTTCCGAACGGATATCACCTTCCTCGATGTTCATCGCTCAGAGTTGCGCGAGACAGAGCGCGTGATCGCCAAAGCAGATGCGAATGGAGGGGTACGTCAAAGCGAAATGAATCAGCGGAAGCGGGAGAACCTGGTGAATATCATCACGTCTCTGGAGGTGGTACATGCGTAGAAATCTAGTGGGGCTTGAACGAAGCACGCAGCTCAGAAGCAAAGCTGTGCTGGAAAGAGCCCAGAATGCCATCCGCCGTATGCAGACCGACGAACAGTCGATCAACTTCCGCACAGTCGCCGCTGAAGCTGGAGTCTCCACAGCATGGCTCTATAAAACCAAGCTCCTGCGTGAGCGCATCATGAAGCTGCGGACAGTCTCAAAGCCAATCGCAGAGAACACAGGCAAAGACCGGAGGCTCATCTCCCAAGAACGAATCATCGCAATGCTGCGACTTCGCGTCAAGGAACTGGAAGCGAAGAATAAAGAACTGAAGGAACAACTGGAACTGGCCTACGGCCAGCTTGTACTACGACCTTCAAACGATAAACCTGCACGTCGTGGACATGTCCACGACGTGCGAAACCGCAATACAAGAAAGAAATCGCTTGACGACTATAGATAATTCTATCAACTGCGCTTCGAGAGCTTGCGCATCGTTGAGTTGGACGATGCGAACGGGAATGGTGTCAGCCTCAGCGATCTGCGCTGCGCGATAGCGCCGGGCTCGGCGACGATCTCGAAGCCCTTCTCCGTTAGCGGCCGCACGAGCAAGGGCGAAAGAACGCCCTGGGTGCGGATGCTTTCGGCCAGTTCCTGCAAAGCGGCGTCTTCAAAGATGCGGCGTGGATTGGTCTTGGACTCACTGAGAAGTGACAGAGAGACGTTGCGGTACTCGGTGGCGTTGCTAATGGTGGTTTCCATGATGCATGGCTCCTTTCGAGCGGTGAACGAGTGAAGGACACAGAGCGGACAGTTTGTGCAGTATCCGCTCAAGGAAGCGGACTAGCCGCGAATCGACTTGTCCGAAAACGCTTCCGCAAAGCCCTGCATGCGCAGGTTGGCGTCCCATGTCTGGGCAAAGCGAAGGTGCTGCTGGTGGAGGGCGACGAGGTGAACGTAGTAGTCGCGGACGATATTGCGGCTCCACTGCTCGACGGCGACATAGTCGTTCCGGCAGTAGAAAGGGTCAAGGTGCGCCCCTCCGGCAAGCCCAAGCTCGAAGCACATCTCCGGATCGCGCATGAGGTCGCCGTTTTGCAGACCATAGTGCGCGACGGAGAGCGTCGGCAGCCCCATGGGGCCGGATTCGTCCATGGCTTCGATAACCAGTGCCAGATAGGGCCGGTTCTCGATCTTGAGGTACAGGCCGTGGTGCCTACCGTCTTTGTCGATCTGGCATCGACGAATCACTTTGCCGGCAAGTTCTCTGCATTCGATCATGGCTTCTCTGGAGTTTCGAAAGTGATAGCGCGAACGTAGCCTTGCGATGGCAACCCAGATCTGAGAACCGACGACTACGCGATGGCCATTCGAACAGCCGGAGAATATCACACTCATCGTGTGTAGACTCATAGTGGTCAAGGGCAAACCATGAAGAGGTGCCCAAAGCCTCACCCAAGTCAGTCTTCGGAAGAGCCGTTCGCGCGCTGCGTGAGGAATGGGGATACTCCCAAGAAGAGTTGGCAGAGCGAGCGGGTCTGCACCGCAACTATGTCGGCGGCGTGGAGCGGGGCGAGCGCAATGTGGCCCTCGAAAACATTGTGAAGTTGGCTGGGGCGCTTTCCATTCGGACGAAAGAGTTGTTTGACTCCCTACCCTAGCTGGCGGATCGACCGAGAGGGGAGTTTGGCCGCTTGAAGCTGCACGTTTGCCGTTCTTCCCTCCTTTCGCAACGCGCCGTTCGCATATGCATTCAACTCTTTTGATGAAAAAACCCTGTTCGGCAAGAGTTAAACTTTCGAGATGACATACCGACTCGCATTCATACGAACCACCGATGGATATCTGAAGATCTTTGCATCTGCAAAAGGAAAAGCTTCTTTGACGGCGATTCATGTGAATCCTGACGTTCTCATGGTCGGTGCTCGATTGGCGAATCTGTCGGAGTTAGAAATCGACAATCTAAACAGCGCGGCAGAGAGGGCTTGGCTAGAGGAAGTTGTGGACGTCTGCTGTGAGGCTATCGAGTTGAATGCTGACCAATTAAAGAGTCTTGGATTCATTGAAGGCTGGCGAAGGCTTGGGTGAGCGGCTAGCCCTTCCCGCTGGCAGCAGCGCAAGATGAAAGAGTTTGCATGTTGCGTTCTATCAACCCATTTGTGGGGGAAAACCTGCAGATGGGACTCTTGATAGGAAGATGGTTCCATGGTGGATGACAGAAGTTTGCGAAAGTGTTAAGGTAGCTGCCGAGACGCGAAGCTCAGGCCCTCCTCCCCCAGGGAGCAAATCATGCACGGCACGATTTTGGTCTACGGCAATGACGAAATCTTAGTGATGACACGCAGCCTCATTCTCGGAAACGCGGGGTATGAGGTGTTCACTGCGGAGACATTTGGAAATGCCATGCTTGTGCTCATGAATCATCCAATTGAACTTGTCGTTTTGTGCCAAACCCTAAAGGGCGAGGAGCGGCGCGGTATTTTGGAAACGGCGCACGCGCTCCAACCAGAAATCAAATGTGTGGTCCTGGATTGCGGGCAGAACGAAGTTTCGATAGATGGGGTGGATCTTATTCGAGGGTTTGTGGGGCCTTCCGCGCTTCTCAATACAGTAGGAAAGCTGCTCATTCAAAATGAGCCTGCGCAGACACGCGCTCCGACTTGAAGCATACTCTTCTCGCGAGTCTAGACTGATGTGTTAGTGACGAATGAGTGCTACAAAAAATGTCAATTGCGGCCCCTGCCGTTGGCGGGATCATGGATCGACAGGCTGGAGTAAAAGGCTGGAACTCTCGGAATACTGTTCCGCATAGTCATAGCCGCCACTCATGGGAGTGATGAATTGTTCGCGACCCACACAAAGCGAGGTCTCTACTGCCGTAGTTCAGTCAGTTTGTCTCTTCCCCCATCGGAGTTTTCGCCGTTCTCGCTGTGTCGGCTTATCTTGAGGTACAGGGGGACGCCTGCTTCCAGTCTGGCCTATATCGTTCCTCTGGAGCGAAGCAGATTGGCTGGTTCCTTGCGGGAACAGCTCTGCTCGTTTGCTACAGCCTATTCCTGAATTCCTCCAAAATCGATTTCGGCACTGTCGATCTCTATCGATTGCTCTGTACCGAGGTTAAGCTGTTGGTCGCTGGCCTCGGCTTCCTTGTTAGTCCACGTCCTGTTCCGTTCTTTTCGTTGCCTTTGCAGTTTTCTTGGGGGAGACGGGTTTGTCAGCTTTCACTGCTTCGACATGCGACGACGGATGATTCAGGACAGATCTGCGATATTTACAATCACTACATTTTAAAAACGCCGATCACGTTTGAAGAGCAACCGGTCCCTCCCGAGGACATGGTGCAACGTATAGAGGAAACTCTACAGAGTCTGCCCTGGCTCGTTTGGGAAGAGGAACAGCAGCTGCTGGGGTACGCTTATGCAAGCAAGTGGAAAGGCCGGTGCGCCTATCGCCACTCCGTCGAGTCCACGATCTATCTGCATCCCGATTCGGTTGGAAAACGGATCGGCTCTCAACTCTACGGTGCGTTGCTGACCGGCCTTCGTCAGCGACAGTTTCACACCGTCATCGGTGGTATCGCGCTTCCAAATGAAACCAGCGTAGCGCTACACGAGAAGTTTGGATTCGAGAAAGTCGCTCATTTCACGCAGGTTGGTAAGAAATTCGACCACTGGATCGACGTTGGGTACTGGCAACTGCTTCTGTTGAACGGATGACTCTTCTCTCCGCTTCGAACTAACGGTTCAGCGACCAATATTGTTGCTTTCTCACAGTCGCTCAGTTGTGATTGACTGCGAGTTTGATCCCTTAGCGAAGTCCGCGCCGGCATCGAGGTCGAAGCTAAGAGTAGATCCTCAGATATCTCTTTTCGTCTTGGAGTGATCACGGATGCCAAAACGCAGTGCGGGCCTCTTGATGTTTTGTCCATCAAATGATCAGTTGCAGGTATTTCTCGTTCATCCGGGAGGACCGCTCTGGGCCAGGAAAGACAAGGGGGGCGTGGACTATACCCAAAGGGGAATATGCACAGGACGAGAATCCGCTTGCCGCGGCGCGTCGCGAGTTCGAAGAGGAGACGGGCTTTCAGGCCATCGGCGAATTCGTCGATCTAGGCTCGATCAATCAGAAGAGTGGCAAGGTCGTCAACGCATGGGCATTCCGGGGCGATTGCGATCCGGCCAAATTGACGAGCAATACGTGTGAGATCGAATGGCCTCCTCGTACCGGACATCATCTCGAAATACCTGAAGTCGATCGCGGCCGCTGGTTTTCAATGAACGAGGCAGGTGAATATATCCGCGAAGAACAACGTGAGCTTTTGCGAGGGCTCTCCAGGCCTGCCTGGGGTTGAGCGATGAATCAGCCAATGAGGGAAAATTGTCCTCTCGACCCTCACTCGTGGATAATTCTGCAACGGATTGTCTTTCCGGGAATCATTTGAAGGATTGGGATTGGGAGGCTATCGATGGCGGGGATAGGGACACAGCTTCGGGCAATTCGCCTGCAATGGGGACTTTCGTTGCGCGAGGTGGAAGAACGTAGCTTCAGCCTTGCTCAGGAATGTGGAGAACCGACCTATCAGATCTCCGGCAGTTGGCTTGCGCGAGTGGAACGGGGAAAACATGAGCTGACCATCCCCAAGCTGATCTCTTTGGCTACGATCTACAACCTGCCGCCTGAGGAGTTACTGCGCCAATGCAGGCCTGGCGGAGCCGCATTGCCACACTCCAACCAGTTCCAGGGACAGGGTCCCAATACGACGCTTCTGCTGGCCAAAGGTCCCCTGGAAGAGCAGGCACGTTACCTGTTGCCGGATGGCTTCAGCTCCGATCTGCCGCCTGAGGAGACAACCCTTCTCCCTCCGGAAGACGGTATGCAGCCAAGTCAATACCGGCGGGCCATCATCGGCCGGCGCGATCGAACGCTCGATCCGATGCTCCGAGCGGGCTCCATCATCAAGATAGATACCCAGAAGCGGGCGATCCAATGGCGCAAAGATTGGGCAAATGAATTCGATCGACCCATCTATTTTCTCCTTACGCATGCTGGTTATGTCTGCGGTTGGTGCGAACTGGACAGAGACTCGATCTGGCTGACCCTGGTGACTCATCCGCTTTCCCATGCAGCCAGTCAGCGTTGGCGCTACCGAAAAGAGGTAGAAGTCATTGGACGCGTCGTCGCGGGGGCCATGCGCTTCGTCGCATAGTTCTGAAGCGGAGATCTCGTCCCATTCACTGCTTGGTCATGCCACTTCGGTGGAAAGGAAATGGCGCCGGCCAGTGCGACGCCACCATGGGATTGGCCACCCTCCATTGAAGACCTAAGTGGAGGAGCCTTGCAACAAAAACCAGGTAGCAGGATGCGACATTCTTATCAGCGTCGGTCGAGCGAGCGCGGTGGAGTGGGGAGGACGAGAGAAACTGCTCTCGACCATTCAGAGGTCCCGGGCTAGATTGTTCGCTGCAAGTCAAGAATCATCGGAAGGTTTCCTTGTTCATAGAGTGCAAGCACACGCTGTGTCATGAGGTAGTACTTCGCGATCGCCGGCTGAGCATAAGAAGCGAAAGAGGTTTCGAGGTTGCCCGTCTTTGCTGCACCCCTGAGCCTCTCGACATGCCACTCGATCTCTCGCGCAGTAAGCCGCAGATCCTCCGCGACTACGACCGCCTCGGGATACCATTGCTGCACATAAAAGGCGATGTCAATCAGGACCGCGCTGTTTCGTTCGAGGATCTCGAGTCCCTTGAGACCGCCGATGAGTTTCGAGATCTGGGCTGGCTCAAGTTCGGAGGCGGCATCGTCTGTCCTGCGTTGCCCCGATTCATCGGCGTAATCCATGGCGATCCGAGCGACGCTATCACGGTCAATGAAGGTCAGCCGTCCGAGCAGCTGCCCCCAGCTCCCATTGGAGGTTTGACGAGATCGACGATAGTAGTAAAGCCCGACCGCGATGAGAGAGACGAGGAAACCTACCGCAGCCGCGAGAAAGTAAACTGTACGCGTGCTCACTCGTCTCTCCGTGATCGAAGGCTCTGCAACTGGTGTTCGGCTTGTCTTTGCAAGGCTAACAATTGTCCGCGCATGTGCTCTGAGAGTTCACGAGGTTGAGGTGCTTCCCGCCACAACATAATAATCCAATAGACGACGCAGACTAGATAGATGGCGATTCGCGTATGGGACAGTTCGTCGTAGGTTCGGGTGTCGCGCTTGAGACCGAAGTAGGTCCGGCCTGTTTCTATCAATACAGTGGCAATGGAATAGGTTCCCAGTCCCTGGGAGATCCTTGCGACGTGGGTCTTCCAGGGTAGGCCGGCTGTCACCGACAAGACGATCATCCCGACGAACAGCTCGCTCAGTAACGCCGCAGAAAAGAAATTGCCCCTGATCATCGCCGTCTGAATCCAGAGCCGGGTGGGCGGACTCGCCAGCCAGGTCAGCCCCGCCGCCAGTGCAATGCTTCCGGCGATCCACACCACAAGACTGCGCTTAATATCACTTGCCCATGCTCCTAACGGGCGAAATATGAGCGACGTCATCTCGTAAACGACAGCGAGCTGCAACAGGACGTCGAGGACTGCCAGGGTCCAGTAGGTGTAGAAATAGTCCGCCCTGGTCCCGTATAGCTGGATCAGAAACAACACGATCGTTCTCACGATGTTTGCACCGATAAGAGTCGTGAAGATCGGGAACTCTCCGGCACGGCGACGGACCAAGAGAACCGATAGCAAGACGAGGTGAGCAAGGAAGCTACCAGCCCAGAACAGGAGATCGATGCCAGTCAAATGCACTTCAATTCTCCCGTTCGGGCGGTAGTCTCAGATCAAGACCGCAGATCCATTTTAAGCCAGGGTGAGAACCGCAAGGATGATGTGGATGATATCCGGTGAAGTCGGCTCCGGATCACCTCCGGTCACGCTGCCTGGCGTTGGAGTCGTTGGAGGGGGAGTAGGGGACGTGGTTTGGGCGTGAACAACGGTGCCAGTCAACGCGGTGACTGAGGCTGCGAGTATCAACTTACGACCAACATGCTTGAACATCGGGAAATCTCCTTCGCGGCGCAAATGTGCGCTGCGCGGAGACTAGGGAGCATGGTTCGAGATCCCGACGGATTCGTTAGCTCTCTGGCGTATACGAAATTTGACGAATTAATCTCCTGCTATCTGTTTCGGTATCGACTTTCAGGAGAGGACTGCATGCCCTTCGAAACGAGGCTAGAAACTCGACGTGAAACTGACGGATACGCCAAGTTTTTAACAATTTCATTGCTTTTTTTAGGATTTCCCGCCTTTTCGCCGATAGGTGCCGACTGGCTCCCGGCAGTTACACACTCGAGAAGTTACCTTCCTGTGCGTATGAACCCATGGCTTATAGGGCTCCTACACAATGCGCAGATGTTCTCCGCGGCGTACCTCCGCGCCCGGTATCTTCTCCCGCGCTTGCTTGATTGCTTCACTGCTTACCAGGGATTGTTTGAGGCAAGCCCGCATCGCCTGCTTGAGAGCCTAAGGCAGGTTGTCGAGGATCTCCTCCCAGAGAGCGCCATCCATCGAGGATTCAACGATCCTGTAATGCATGGGGATCTGTTGCTCATCCGTAACGAGCACAGAGTCCTGGCTGTTCTGTTGCTTCCTCAACGTGAACTCCATGCCCTCGATCTTTTTGAGACCGCGGCTTCCCAGGTAGTACAGCACCATCGCTTTGGTTTGGTTGGATCTCCGGTCGGAGCTGCGAGCGCGTTCGTGGAGACGGTTCGCCTCGTTCCGGCAATAGGCCGCGCGCGCCTCCATCATCCGCAGGAACCGACCGATCCGGTCCACCTTTTCTCCACGCGCCTGACAGAATGCTTCAAAGATGGTGGTTTGCTCTGTAGAGGCCTGTCCTTTGCTGTCCATCTCCTCCTGAATCTCCTCCAGGAGATCGTCGAGGTCTGCATCGATTTCAAAGAGCGATTTTGATACTGCTATGGAAGACATGAGAGTTATCCTCGAAGGCTGCGATGCCCCAAAATCAGTTTGGAAATAGCCGGAAGGGCAAGGGAGGTGTCCCTCCCTTGCTTTGTCAGCTAAGCCGCTTTTGGCAGCATCTCGCCGGCGATCTTCATCAGTTCGAGCTTGCGTTCGGCGTCTTCCGTCTTGCCCGCTACCCATGAAACAGCGTTGGAGAGTCGCCATGTCGTGCTTCCGGCAGGAAGATTGTAGGTGTCCGGGGAGTTGTAGGCATCGATGACCGCATCCGTCTCCGACTTGAGCAAGAGCTTCTTGAGCGACTCCTTCGCGCTCCTTGGATCCACGACGGCATCGTTTGCCTGGCGGATCGATTCCATGCGTCTGCGCAGGGCTTCGGCGTTCAACTGGGTTGCAATGACGTCCTTAAGCGCACTCACCGTGGTTTCGGCGTCGAGCTCGTAGGTCTTCTGTGAGTACAACATCGAATCGTCGAGCCGCCTCCCGAGATGAACCTGGCGCATCTCCTCCTGGGTAATAGCCAGATTCGAGCACCAGATCCTCAGGAGATAGGCGCGGACAGACAAGGCCCCGTTCCCAAAGTCCGAGTTCTCAAGACTCAGCCCGTATGCGACCATCTCGCCGGGGATGGGCTCATAGACCTCCGGCATAATTGCCTGAATGGCGATCTTGGTGTCGGTCACGTATCCGTCGTACGGCAGGGCACCCTTCAACTGCACGGCTGAAGCGAACGCTTCGACAATCGGCCTCGAATCGAGCCTCCGGTAACGATCGGAGAGAAATCCGCGAACCTCTCCCTGAACAGAGCGTAGGAGATAGCGATTCTTCGCGAAGCGATTCGCGAAGATCGTTCTCAGATTGTGCGCAAGCAGTTCCTTTGCCCACCTCTCCGGCGTGGTCTGCAGGCCGTCAAGGAACTTGATTGGAAGATCTGCCGTCTGTGCCATTTGCTGAACGGCATGACGGTGCAGCCGCTGCCGGATCTTTCCAGTCTGAGAATCTGAGTAGGTGATTTGCACTCCACGATCGTCTTCGGCGTCGAAGAGAAGGTTGCAACCGGGTTGGAGGCGGTCCGTGGGTTGACTGTTCATGACGTGGTCGATGACCTCGCCAGCTTTTGTCCGGCCTCTTACGATCAATTGCTCGAGTTTGTGGGCCGCAGCAGTTTTGGACTCCATTGTGAGGAGCATGTGGTGTTCTCCTTGTTTGGGTTGATTGAAAGAGAGGCAGGGAAGTAGGAGTCGCTGTCGAATTCCCACAGCCTCGGATCGATACTCCAAGCGTCAGATCGGCGAGGGGAGTTCGGCGAGGCATCTGTGCGTCTGTGCGTCTGTGAAATCGACGGGTGAAGGTAGCTTCGTTAGCCGTTCGATATGAAACTTATATTTCGCGGGATGTGCCCACTTCAGGCACAATTCGCATCGACCTTAGTTGAGTTTCATGCCAACGCGTAGGCTTAAGGTTGTTGCACTAACCCGTACGGGAGCAGTTCCCAGAACACAAGCCGAAGCCTCCGTATGCCCGTGCAGCTGCTACGAAGCTCCACCCGATAATTGCGCCCCATCTGGCTACTACGGACCGGAGAGTTTTATTGACCGAGTCTTCGTCGGAGCTGGACAGTCGTTTCACGGTCCAGCCAACTCCCAGGGCAACTATAGACGTTCTACGTCAAGCCGCAGGGAAAAGCCGAGCCGTCAAAGCAACTAACGAGCACCAGTTTCAAGGGAAAGAAATTGCTTGATGATCGTGACCACGTAGCTTCCGACAAACGCTACTCAACGGCAGACTTCAGGGACCGATGAAGTCCCTTCTCTTCATCAGAGTTTGGGATTTTTGACATTTAGGGCGCTATTGCCGTTAGGCGGTTCTGTAGCGACGCCGAAGTCTCTTCTCCTTTTTTGAACGTAGAAATAAAGAGCAACGGAACCAGCCAAAGTCGTCGCTAGGAAAACCACACCAGCGATCAATCTTAGATCCAGATTAATGTGCATCGAACCATCCTGTGTATTGCATGTCCTCGGTCGCGAGAGGCGTCAAGCCTGAAGCTCTAACGCGAAAGCGCAACTCGAAGTACGGTACTAGTATCGGACGGAGGGATCTCTGAAAGCTGTTCACAATTGCTCATTGGATCATCCTGATCGATCGGGCTCTTCTCGAGCAGTCCCGTGAGCAGTGAGAGGAATGGCACCCTGAGGAGTAGGATGGGCAAACGGTCCGCTTGTTGAGGTGAGCCTTAGCAACCTGAGAGCCCTGGAAGCGGAAAGCAACGGTTTGGCGCTTCTCAAGGAAGTATGCGATGAGTTTGCCAGTTACTTCAAATATCTCACTCCGCAATATTCTGTTCGCGACTGATTTTTCGTCTTGCTCGGAAGCGGCACTACCCTACGCCGTCGGAGTGTCCCGCCGTTACCACAGCCTGCTGAATATAGTGAGCGTTGTTTCTGCAGAGATCTGCGAGGATGCACAGCCCCCGGACCCGTTCTTCTTTCGACATTCCGCGGTGGATAAGATGGAGCATCTTGTGGCGTCCGAGATGCTCCAGGGAATTAACCATCACGAGTTCGTCGAAGAGAGCGAGGGAGATTTCCCTCTGGTTCTCGCAGAATTGATCCGAAGACACAAAATTGATCTGGTCGTACTGGGGACGCATGGACGAGGTGGCGCGAAGAAAGTTCTGCTAGGTTCCGTATCAGAAGAGATTGTTTATTCCGCGCCTTGTCCCGTGCTCACGGTAGGGCCAGACGTCTCCACGAAACCAATAGCCGAACTGAAGCTGCGAAAGATTCTGTGTTCAACAGACTTGATGCCTGGTTCGGCTAGAAACCTCGCCTATGCTCTCTTTCTGACGGACACGGAACACGCCCACGTGAGCTTGATGCATACCGTCGAGAGACACGGCAATGTTCGGCCGGGATACCTCGAGGGAGAGAGGGAGGGGGCGATGAAACGGCTTGAACAGCTTGTTCCGCTCGGTACGGAACCATCCGTGGAGATGGAGCTTATCGTAGAAGTCGGCGCGCCAGCAGAACAGATCTTGAAGGTGGCGGAACGCCAGGATGCAGACCTCATTGTTATGGGACCACACTCTACCGTTCATCCCCGCGTCTCCGCACATTTCCCCTGGGTTACGGCTCATCAAGTACTATGCCACGCTCATTGCCCAGTTTTGACGGTGCGAGGCTGATGGCTCGGACACCCTCCTCGCTTCCGACAATCGGCATATCGCCGGAGCGTGGATCGCGATGAGTAGCCTCCGAGCCAGTACAGAGCGGACGGTCAAGGGCTCCATCGCGTCCACCCATCATGTTCCGGAGGACGCTTTTTGTGGATGAAGCCTCGACATATCGCGTTCTGAACCGAGAGATCTTCTTGTTGATCGCTCTCTCGGTTGGTGCTGTAGGAGTGTACGCATTTACCAAAAGTATGGCGGCGAAAGAACATCAGATGGACGCTCGAACTGCTGCCATTTGGTACCGAGCCGGTCAGCACCAGTTCAGTGCGGGGCAGATCGATCTGGCAATCGACTCCTTTCGCAGAGCAACGACCGACGCCGTCAGAGATCGGACGTATGCACTCGCGTTGGCGAACGCGTTGGTAGCAGGGAGTCACGATGCAGAGGCCCAGCAGACGCTGCTTCGACTGCGGGAAGCGGATCCCGAAGATGCCGAGATCAACAGCCAGTTGGCCAGGCTCGCCGCCAGGCGTGGAGAAGTCGATGACGCCGTGGGCTACTACCGGAATGCGCTCTACGGCCGCTGGTCCGGGACCCAGGTAGATGAGCGGAAACTGCAACTGCGAGTTGAGTTGATTCGCTTCCTGCTGGTGCATCAACAGCGCAACATTGCACCTTCGGAGTTGCTCATCTTGGAGGATGACCTCCCACGATCGGCGGTCGCCCATGTAGAGACAGCGCGCCTTTTCCTGCAGACAGGGGATGCGCAGCATGCTTTGAAGAACTACGACGCAGCGATTGAATTGGACAAGGACGATTTGTATGCGCTGACGGAAGCCGGCGAAACAGCTTTTCGTCAGCGAGATTACCCAGGAGCTGAGCGGTATCTCAGAGCGGCTGTGAAGTTCAATCCAGAAAACGAGAACACACGGCGTCTCTTGTCGGTCACAGAGATGGTTCTATCCGGAGATCCGCTCGCTCCGCATCTCGCAAAGGAGGAGGAGCGGGAACGTTTGCTTCGGGGCCTGACCCAAGCCACCCAGCGGCTAGACGGCTACCTTAGTCAGACCTCTGCCAGCGGAGAGTTGTCCCAACTAAACGCCCTCAAAGAGCAGGCTCTCACGATGGAGTCTGAGCTTCATTCCGGGCATCCTCCTGACTCCGAGCAAACCAAGACCGGGGTGGACCTGATCTACGCAATCGAAAAGGCAACCTCAACCGCCGGCAGAGTACCAGACGGCTTGGATCAGGCACTCCTTCTGATTGGCCAGAAACATATCGGTGCACAACCATGAGCACTGCCAATCTGTCGTTCATGCAGCGGCTCCGCCTGCGCGAAAATCACATATTTTTCGCGCTGACCATCATCATCGGGATTTTTGCCGGTCTGGCCGCGGTGCTGTTCACTCTGGCAATCAACGGTACGACGCACCTCCTCTTCGGAATAGCGCCCTCCAATCTGCGTTACATCCTTATTCCCACGTTAATGAGTCTGGTTACGGGATTTTTGCTGGCAAAGTTTTTCCCGGAGGCTCGCGGTAGTGGGGTTCCACAAATCGAGGCCGCCTATCACCTCAACCATGGAGAAGTTCCGTTCCGGGTCGCGTTCGGAAAATTTTTGACCGGCGTGCTCTGCATCGGATCGGGCCACTCGATGGGAAGGGAAGGCCCGTCGGTGCAGATCGGAGCAGGCATCGCCTCTCCCATCGGTAGATGGTTTCATCTGTCGCCAGCTCGTGCGCAAAGCCTCGTTCCCGTGGCCGCGGCCGCGGCGCTATCGGCAGCGTTTAATACCCCTGTCGCCGCGGTGATCTTTGCCCTCGAAGAGATCATCGGAGATATGAACGCGACCCTGTTGGGTTCTACGGTCGTGGCATCCGTTGCAGCGGTCATCGTTGAACGCTCCATTCTCGGCAACAACCCCATCTTTCACGTGCCTGCGTATCATCTCGTCAATCCCGCCGAGCTAATTGGTTACCTCATCCTTGGGATTGTGGGCGGAATCGTTTCGCTCGCCTTCTGCAAGGGGCTGCTCCACGCCCGGTTGTTGTTCCGTGGAATGCCTAAGTGGACCAAGATCCTTCAGCCTGCTTTGGGTGGTCTGATCATTGGCGTCATCCTGATCTTCTTCCCCCAGGTCATGGGCGTTGGCTACCAGTTCGTTGATCAAGCGATGAATGGCGGCCTTCTGCTCAAAACGATGCTCCTGCTATGTTTCGCAAAACTCGTGGCTACCATCGTTTCCTACTCCTCCGGAAATGCAGGTGGGATCTTTGCTCCAAGCCTCTATCTTGGAGCCATGGCGGGCGGAGCCGTTGGCGTACTGATGCACCGCTTTGCTCCCTTTCCGACGGGTGATCCTGGGGCTTATGCGTTGGTCGGAATGGGCACGCTGTTCGCCGGAATCGTTCGTGCACCCATGACTTCGGTGTTTATGATCTTCGAGCTGACGCAGGACTACCAGGTCCTGGTTCCGCTGATGGTAGCCAACATGATCAGCTACCTTATTTCAAAGCGATACCAGCCGGTTCCACTCTATCGCGCGTTACTGGAGCAGGACGACGTGCACCTACCTGAACCGGGGACTGGATCTGTGAATGGAGTTTGGCGTGCCCGCGACGTCATGACACGGGACTTCACTTTGGTTTCGCCCGACAGCTCGGTCCAGTCGGCGTCTGGGATAGCCTCACAAACCAATGCGGAGAGCTTTCCGGTCGGGAGTGACGGGATCTATCTCGGCCTCGTGACCCGAGGTCAAATCGAACGCGCGCTCAGTTCCGGCGGTGCCAATGCTTCGATCGGATCGATCGCCACCGGCGATGGCGCTCGTGTTCATCCCGATCACCCGCTTGAACTTGTGCTGGATAGGCTTGCCAAAAACCCAGGTCTGCTGCCTGTCGTGAGCCGTGACCAGACCGATCGCCTCGAAGGTATGATCACAGCGGAGACGGTGATTCAATTTGTGCAGAAGGAATTGGACACGCCAAAGAACGGCTCAGTTAGCCCCAAACTCTAGCAGATAATAGAACATGCTCTCTGTGTCTCACTACGTCGGCCGGTCTGCGCCCGCGCTCTGCATCTGGCAGGTGGGTTGATGCTGACCGGTTCCGGCGTGCAGGCGGTGCAGGCGGTATTCCTGCTGTTGCTGGTGTTTGTTGCGGTCTTTGCCGGGCTCGCGCGGCGACTCAAGGTTCCATATCCAATCCTGCTGGTGATTGCCGGGCTGCTCTTGAGCTTTCTGCCCGGGATACCTCGGATCGGGCTTGATCCGAATCTGGTGTTCCTCGTATTTTTGCCACCCCTCCTGTATTCGGCTGCGTGGACCCTGTCGTGGAGGGAGTTCCAGCGAAACTTTGTGAGCATAGCGATGCTTGCGGTGGGGCTCGTACTGTTCACGGTGCTGGGATTGGCGATGGCGGCGGGATCGTTGTTGCCGGGTTTCGACTGGAGATCAGCGGTGCTGCTTGGGGCGGTCGTTGCGGCGACGGATGCGATTGCGGCAACGTCGATTGCGCGGAGGGTTGGCCTGCCGCAACACATCGTGGATATTTTGGAGGCGGAGAGCCTGGTGAACGATGGCACTGGGTTGCTGGCGCTGCAGTTTGGGCTGCTCATGCTGGTGACGGGGCGCACTCCGTCGATAGTGGAGGGGGTTGGAAAACTGGTCTTCTTGACAGGCGGCGGCGTATTGATCGGGCTGGCAATCGGCGCAGTGGTGGCGTTGTTCGAGAGGTGGGTGGACGACGCCCGATCGAGATCGTCATCAGCATTCTCGTACCCTATGCCACTTATCTTATGGGCGATCGGGTACATGTCTCAGGTGTGATCGCAGTGATTGCCTGCAGCATGTATATGAGCCGGAAGAGCCCGGAGTACATGTCACCGCAGGTGCGGCTGCAGGCGACAGCGGTGTGGGACGCATTGACGTTTGTGCTGAATGGGATTGTATTTGTGCTGATCGGGCTACAGCTGCCGTATGTGATGAGCCAGATTAGCGGCATGAGCCGCAGCGTCCTCCTGGAATATGGGGTTGGATTCAGCGCGGTCATGATCGCGGTGCGAGTTGGGTATTCGGAGAAACGTATCTCGCCTATGCGGTGCGGCGGTGGGTGCAAAAGGTGAAGGTTGACGGCCCGGACCCGCGAAGGTTGTTTGTGATTGGGTGGGGTGGGATGCGCGGGGTGTTGTCGCTGGCTGCGGCCGTGTCGTTGCCCTATGAACTACCGGATGGAAGGATGTTCTCGCAGAGGAGCATGATCATCTATCTGGCGTTTTGCCTGATCGTGGCGACTCTAGTGGTTCAGGGGCTGACGCTGCCAGGACTCATTCGAAGGCTGGGACTGTCGGAGCCGGTTGGCATGAAAGCCGAAGAGCAGGAGGCGCGGCGGGTATTGCTGCGAGAGGCCCTGGTGTATCTCGACAGGAGCCGGTCGAAGAATCGGGACCAGTCTGCGATGTACGGGCAGTTGATCGCGGGTTATCAACAAAGGTTGGACACGATACCGGTGGAACGGGAAGGGCGGGTGCAGGGTCTAGTCGATCAGGCTCGCCGGAGCGACGCAATTTTAGGTGTGCTTCAGTCGCAGCGAGCCGCGCTGATCCGGCTGTGGGATGAAGGACAGATCGATGATGAAGTGCTGAGGACGCTGCAACGAGATCTCGACTTAGAAGAGAGCCGTGTGCATACGGGGTCGATTGTTGTGCGCTAGAGCCGGATCGGCGCAAAACCCTTCCTCACCAAATGTGTGGTCTCAAGGCACAAAGAGCCTCGCAATTGTTTCATTGACAGAAAGAGCCTGTCGGGCTGTGACGGGAGTGGAGCAAAGTCGAGCTTCCGATAGAAGTCACGCGCTCCTGCTTCGGTGTCCACGACAACAGCCCACGGCAAAGCGTCGGAAAATCTATCTCCTGTGCGGCGTTGTCTACCTGTTCGGTTTCCATCTCGCCTCCGGGTCAAACCTTTCGGTTGAGGAGCAGCTCTTCCGCGCGCAATACCGAAAGCGGCTGCGGGATTCCGGTGATGAGGTCTACGTAGTTCTTCAAGCGCTCCCCGATGACGATGCCGTCGGCGGTGATCTGATACTTTCGGATATCCCGGCTGTGGGCGGTCCTGCGCATCTTCACCACCATCATAATCTGGCAGAGTTCACCATCGATCTCCACATAACGCATCCGGATGATGTCGTCGGTGAGGAACGAGATCGAATAGCTGCTGAAGGACAGCTCGGTGAAGGTCTCCGGCATCTCTAGGGTGCTCAGGATGGTGATACCGATAGCGGTCAGGGCGAAGATCATTCGATAGAGCGATTCGCGAAAGTCGGCGCGGAAGGAGGGTGCCAAGGCCATCTCGAAGCCGGCCAGGGAGTCGATCACCAGACGCTTTGCGCCCGTCCTTTTCACGGCGTCGAGAATCTCCTGCATCATCTCGTCCACCGACAAATCGAGCGGCCGGAGGTAGATCACTTCCAGGCTTCCTTCGGCAAGCGGCGTCTGAAGGTCGAGTCCGAACTCAGAGGCGCGCGCGGTGTATTCGTTGGGTCGCTCTTCAAAGACCGCCGCAATGCCTGGTTCGCCCGCGAGTATGCCCGCAGCAAGGAATTGCGTCGCCATCAGCGATTTGCCAGTTCCCGAGGAACCGGCGATCAGTAGGCTGTCCCCCTCAGGTACGCCTCCACCCATCATCTCGTCCAGTGCGGGAATACCCATGGAAAGGCGCTTCACACTGCTAAATGTCTTCCTTTGACCAACCAGGCCAAGAGTTCGCGAAAAGGCCTGCAGGCCGGTTTCCGTGATGCGGAAGGTGTGCAGTCCCGGCACCGAAGCCTGCCCACGCAGCTTCATGATCTGCATCTTGCGCACGACGGAGTTCCGGTCCACTTGTTGGAAGAGCCAGAAGAGACCGTCGGCGACGGTAAAGACGGGGTTGTCGCGTACCTCGGATTCGGAATATTCGCCAATGAGAAACGTGGTCGCCTCCCAGCTGGTGAGCAGCAGCGCCAACTGCTGCACGAAGGTTTGTACAGCCATATTCTTGCCTTCGTGCATCTCGCTGCGTAGCACCGTGCGGAAGGAGTCCACCACGACAATGCTCGGGTTGGCGACTTCCACCTGTTTGGAAATCTCTTCCAGTACTCCCTCTAGCCCGCGCTCGACGAGATCCTGGCTCAGGTTGACGAAGCGCACGGCATTGTTCAGCTTGGCTGCATCAAAGAAAGTGAATTGCTGCTGATAGCGCAGCATCTTCAGCGCCGGTTCGCCCAGTACGGTGAAGTAAAGGGCGGGCCGCTCCACCGTGGCATTGGCGAAGATGAACTGGTGCGCCAGGGTGGTCTTGCCACATCCGGGCGCACCGGCGATGATGTTGAACGAAAACTCGGGTAGCCCGCCACCAAGAATCTCATCAAGTCCAGGTACTCCGGTCGGCAATTGGTTTATCTTGACCTTGCTCTGCTCGTTCATTTTGATTGGTTCCTTTCAAAGTTAATTTCGGAGCCGGGCAGATCTGGCCACACATCATGAAGGAGCCGGAGCGTGAGAGACTCACCGATGAATGTGATCATCAGCCCAATTAGCTGCGCAATGAGCACGGCACCCGACTGCGCCGCTTCACCGTTCAGACCTTGTAGCGATCCGTCCGACTTAACTTCCCACTCGCCGAGGACCGGAGACTCGCGCTTTGCCAAGGTCAATGCGCGCGCTAGGAGCGAACGAAAGCCCGCTGCCCCGGCCAGCGTGGTTAGAGGACGGCGAAGCTTGTCGCATACGCGACATACCGTTTGCGTGTCCGCATTCGCCGTCGCTGCCTCAACCGCTTCATAAGCCAGCAGCCGTTGGGCGAGTTCGCGTGTTGTAGGAGTGTCTGCGCTGCGCGTCATCTGTTCGTGCAAGTTCGTACCATCATCCTGCTAGACGAGTCTACGCTGTCGCAAATCCACTGACTGGTCAAAGCAGGACGTCTCTCCCCGGAGAGCTTCAAGTTCGTTGATCGAGGGCTACTTCCGGTTGGCGCCTTTGATGACCGCTGGAGGTGACCACCACTGACACATAATTTGTTCTGTTCAATATCGCTCATATTTGAGGGACCATTTCCATTAGCTTGCTAGATGTGATGCACAATGGAGTCGTATGAAGAGTGCCTGGAATTTCAGCGTCAAGGCAACCGGCAGAAGGTAACATAACGATAAGACCTCTCATTCAATGCGAGGCCTAGTGTAAGGAGAGAACCGATGCTTCCTCCGCCAATGATTCGCGATTGGGCTCGTAAGCTTATTGCTTCCGAAGCTGATGCTGATTCACCCTCGGCACAGACCGAGCTTGCGACACTTCGGGTCTATGAAAAGCTTCGCCGGCAATTCTGCGCCCCCGTAGGAGTTGATGCATTTCAGGCTCTCGCTTCTCGTGCCTTGTCTTTGGCTAAGTCGCAGTTTCCAAGCCTAAGTGCCGTGAGCGTAACGGCGACTGGAGACTTGCGTGGGGTTGGCGAAGTCGAAACTCCACTGAGCGGAGTTGAGGATGGTGAGGTCGGGATCACTCTGATTGCACAGATGCTCAGACTGTTTATTACTCTTCTTGGCGAGGCAGCAACGGTGCGTTTGATTGAAGATGCGTCCCTTCGGCTTGAAGTCAAAGTGGAGTTAGACACGACAGCTCCGAGTATCTCCGCAGCAGGCAAGAACTACCTCGGACCTTTTAAGGATATTTTATTGGAGGCTGACCAACTCAGGTACCTGAGCGAACGCCTTGAGACCCTTGCGGACACACATGACGGTATTGACGAGCTTATGGGCGTAGCGGGAAACATCCGTAATATTGCTACTGTGTTAGATGTTTTTACGCTAGTCAGAAGCAAGGCTGGCGGCTCACACGATAGCGTACTTCTCCCGCCAAAGAACCGCTATATGAATTGAGTTTCACCAGTGAGATACCCAGAGGGGGATGATAGAAAGCCCAGGGCAGTTCTCCCTGGCAGTCGCACAGCGGACCATACAGTCGTAGCAGTCTCAATAGGGACCACGAACGGTGAGTTCAGGCCGCCTCGTCGAGCTCATCATCTTCTTGGATCTGCCCCTCTTCCTCAATCTCGGCGACGATGCCCTCCTCATCATCCGCCTCGGCCGCGGATCCGGGAGTTGCTGCCTCTGGGGACGGCGCATCGAAGAGGCCAGCAGTCTTCGCTAGTTCCGGCTTGGCCATCTCCACCGGCCTTGCGGCAGCAGCCGGCTTCGCATCCTCTGGCTTCATCGCCTCCTTCTTTATAGGCGTCTTTGCCTTGGCGCGCGCTTCGGCCTGTGCCGTCTTCGCGGCGGCGTCCATCTCGGCCTGCGCTCTCTCGAGCGAGTTCTTCAGTTGCAGATGAGATGAGACGAAGTTCACGAGCGTCGGCGGCAGGTCTCGATCGAGTTCTTCGGCGGTCCCAGTCACACTCAAAGGCGTGGTGAGCGCGGCATTCTCGCCATCCTTGAGCTTCTTCGGAATGACGTTGACGCGAATCTGGTCTTCCTCAAGATAGGTTACAGTCAGCAGGACAGCGCGTTGCCGCAAGTAGGGAGCGAGTTCTTTGAACATGGGTATCTCCTCGTAGGAAAGGTCATAGGGGACGCGACCCTTTCCTCTTTGGCTTCTTGAGTTCCGGAGCATCCCAGTGCGTGGTCTGGCGTCGTCCGAACGCCAGGCTTTCGTTGTAGGCAGCGGGATCGTAGTCGCGCCGCCAGAGAAGGCGGTAGAGAGTATCAACCGCCGATTTCATCACTGCCTTCATCTCTTCATCGGAGACATGAGAGACCTCGGGCTTTCCGCTGCAGACCGTGCAGGGTCTTCCAGCGCGTAACTCTTCGATGGGGCCATTGCGAAAGGCCAAAACAACCAGCGCTTTTGCTTCCACAGCAAGGTCGGGATCAAGTGTCATCTTCATGAACGGCCTCCGGTACGCTCCTACCATACCGCGACTGCCGCAATAGAACTTCACATCTTCACGAAGGTACGCTGCGATTGTCTCGAACGTTTTCGTGTCTTCGACCAGAGCTTCGGATCGACGGGCAGTGCGCTCATCTGTCCTGTCTTCGCGTTGAAGAAAGCGCCGTGGTGTGTGAGCTTGCCATAACGGAAGAGCTGCGCCAGCATGGCGAGCGCGCTCGATGCGAGCGTCTGGTTGATGAACGGCTCCTGCCGGTCCAGCGCTTCGACTGCGGAACAACTGGGCAACGGATCTTCACCTGCGTCGGTATCAATAATCTCGGGGTACAACTCGCTTACCGTGCGCAACCGTTCTGCCTTTCTGCGGTTACGCGCGTTCAATGGCTGGCCGAGAACGTACTGGCCACTGGCAGCGTTGTTGCCGAGATCGAGCCAATAACAGGTAGCGCGTAGAGACTTTGTAAACGACTCCTCGATAGCCTTGCGTCCGGCACGCGTGTCGACACACCCGATGAGCAGATCGAAGCTCCTGTCATGGCTGCGCTCGAAGGACTTGGCGTGGAAATGATTGGGAATCGCAGACCAGGTCGTACCCCAGAACAGGTTGAGACGATTGATGAGAACTGTCGCCTTGTTCTGACCGATGTCGGACGTGGAGAAAGGCTGCCGGATGCAGTTGGTCTCTGTGACTACGTCCGCATCCATCATGGCGACCTCCAGCCCCATCGGGTGACCCCAGATGCGCATCGCATGATCTAGATACGGCAGCCCCATGGCAATGGCGCTCCCGGTCCCGCCTGCTCCAACAACGAGGATGCGAACCGACTGGCTGCTCACGAGTTCGGGAGGCAGTAGATGCTCAATGCGCATAACGATCCTCGCTACCGCGCAAGTAGAGCGGCTTGATTTTGCAAAGGGATGGCTAAGAGGCGACGCTGGGAATTTCTGAGGCTTACCCTCGCTCATCGGAGCCGGGAGCCGGGGCAACTTCGTCACGCTTGAAGTTGACACGGAGTCTCGAGGCTGTCTTGTCGACCGATAGAACTCCTTCGCGCGAGTATGGAAGCACAAGTTCGTCCAGCATCTTGCCCGGCTCTAGCAGCTCACGCGTAAGAGCCTCCAGGAACTGATCCTTGTCGATCGCTTCCCATTCAACATGAAACCCAGCGCGCCGCGAGAGGTCGGCAAACACGGTCAGAATTGTTCTGCCGTTGCCTTCGAGAAAAGGATGAGCGTGTGCCAGGTAGCCAAAGACCTCGCCTGGATGCGCACGTAAATATGCCGTGTCTTGTCCTAGATTCAGGGCGCGTGCTCGGCGGCGAGCTGCATAGCGCCCGGATCCGCAAACAAGATCTTATACCCTGCCTTCGCGATGGCGATGTCTGGAGCGGTGACGGAACGATCTTGAACCAGCCCAGGGGTAGAGGGAGTTGAACAGTCTTTGGTGCGTTTCAGTAATGTGCTCATAACGGAGAGTCGGCAGCCTTCCCAGAAATCGAACCGTTGGGACGATCTCTTGCTCAAAGGCTGCCGTCTCAAGATGGCCCACGACACGGAGGTCTTTTTCTTGATACGAGTTTCTTAAGTACCCAGCCGTTTCGTAGTCCCCAAACGGGTCGAGGATCCGGAGTTCCATCTATCGGAGGTAGTGAACCTGGAGAAGACCTCTTTGATACGACGTGAGAATGCCTGCTCTGCCGAGGGCGACAAGCAGTTCTTCGACCGGATCGAGCTCGACGACGCCATCAGAAAGGCGAGAAACTGCCTTCACAAACTGGTGGTTTGGCATGCGGCGCATCGAGATGCCCCGCTGCCGAGCGGTCGACTGAGCCCATTCGGCGATCGCGCGGGATCGTCCGCTCGCGATCTGACGGATTTGCTGATCCGAAAATGGCGGTGTTTTAGGAGAACGCTTAGAAACCATCACTCCCGTAGCTGCACTCCTAGGAAAGTCTGCACGATCCATTTAACCACTTTACATGGTATTTTCTAGCAAATTACAGAGCTTCATTCAATACCTAGCTCGGACAAAACCTATTTAGAATGAGCGACTAATGAAGCTACTCTCAACCGATGGATTTCCAGTATCTTACTCGATACGGTGGGCATATTGCGGGAGGGAGATAGAGGAGTCCGATTGGGCTCAGTTCCCGCGCGCGAACTGCGTGAGTGTTTGCGGCAAGCAGATCAGAGTCTCTCGTGGGAACGAGTTACGTTTCTCTGCAAGGCTATTCCACAGGCCCTCGAATCCGTCCTTGTGCCGGGTCAAGCGGCCGATATTGGAGTGAGTGAAGGCGCTCTCATAGAAGCCGCGCTCCCAGGCTGGAATGGTGGCCACGGATACGCTGTCGGGACGGCGCATCGAGCCGGTGCAGACGCGCCCGTTATCCGAGAGGTTCCAGAAGGGGGCCACTGCCAGCTTCGTTGTTCCGCTTGGCCGCTTGTTTTCGAGAAGCGCGCGGATCATAAGGTCGCCGCCATCGACACGCCAGGCGAGCGGCGGCTGAGGAAAGGTGCGACCGTTGAGGGCCGCGGCTTTGCCTTCCGAGTTCTCGTAGAACATCTGACGGCGTTGCGCCGGCGTCCACCACATAATCATGTGGGTGCTTTTGGCGAGGATGTTCTCCGGCAAGACCTCGGCTGTCGAGTTACCGCTCAGGGAGCGCACCAGCGAATCTACGAAAGTGACAGTGAGCGGCTGTGCTGGACCCAGCGTAGGTGGGGAATTCTCGTGGGCCGTCACGTCGTGCCGAGTGACAAAGCTTCTTTGCCGATCTCCATAGATGAGCAGCGCCTCACGCAGTTCGAAGTTGTGGTTCTCCCCGATCGAGACATGAACTTGCATGACGTTTCTCCCATTCGACTTATGTGGCGCTCAACATAACATGTATGAGGGACTAGGTACTTTCGCTTCGGACGGGACGGGAATCGTTGCAGCAGCCATAGAGGGATACCCATTCGAAGGGCGGTAGGAGGAAGGTAGAACGGACCAATGCCTGGAAGGGCGAAGGGCGTACTTGTTCCCGTGAGAACAATGAGGGATGAGAGGGCTACACTCGGGGTATGCGAGCATCTGTACCGGCAGCTCGATGCGTCTTCCGATAGAAGGGCTAACATTGAGTATGCCTCTCTTCTATCTACGTCGCCTGACGGGCAGCAAACGCACGGAATCCGCAAATCGACATTTGGCGCGCTTCCTGGCCTTTATCGCGGGGGCCGCGAATGCCGATGGATTACTCGCTGTCGGACAATACACGTCCCACATGTCAGGAATTATCTCCGCAATGGCTGACAATATTGCTATTGGGGGCGTTTCACTCGCGCTTACAGGGCTGGGAGCGGTCTGTGCCTTCCTCGCTGGAGCATTCCTTACAACGCTGATGGTTCGCTGGGCGCGAGCTCATGTACTCGAAAGCGAGTATGCACTCCCACTCATTCTCGAGTCAGTACTGCTGGTTGTCTTCGGCCTGACCGGACGTGTATTTGTCGTGGGCCATGCCTTTCTGGAAACGGTGATGCTTCTCTGTTTCACCATGGGACTGCAAAACGCCATCATCACAAAGATCTCCGACGCCGTGATCCGAACCACCCACCTTACTGGAATGGTGACAGATATCGGCATCTCGCTTGGCCGCATTGCTTCAACATGGGGCGAGGGTGATAACCAGATTCTGGATCACGAAATGATTAAACTCCGGCTTCATTCCTCACTGATCGCCTTATTCTTCGCCGGTGGCATCACCGGCGCGCTGGGTTTCAAACATGTAGGTTTCCTCTTTACGTTGCCACTCGCCGCTGTGCTCCTCTTACTTGCGGTCATGCCTGTCGTAGAGGATGTGCGGCGGTATCGTGATATCCCTGCTTAAACCGAGGAAACCCGGGACTACAGCCATTTCGCCGTTTCCGAAGAGATCGATAGCTCACATTTGACTGAACGGCGCACGTTGTAGACCAGTGCGGGCCTGAAACAGACGATGCATGTTCCATTGAGTTGGCGGACACTCGGGTACACGATGCCATTCGACCCCGCATAGAGGAGATGCTTTGCCAGGTCCTGGCCCGGGGCGTAGCACTCCGGCACGGGACCTTTCTTCAGGCATTTAGCCTGCTCTCTCGCACTGAGGTGATGGAATTCGCCGGCGAAATTTGCTTGGAAGTCACGGTATGAAAACCGGGCAGGACCATCGTAATCGGTATCTGCGAGCAATCGCAGCTTGTGGAAGCCGACCTCGGCCTGCGACGTCCTCAGCTCGATGCCAGCATACCAGGCACCCCGACGGAAGTCGTTGAATCGATTGCCCTGTTTACTGGTGTAGACGAAGGCCGCGTTGATGATGGAGTACTCGGGCACTCCGGAGACCAGCTCCCGGTTGATATTGGCGTTCCGGCCTTCTTCCGATGCTGCGAGCATGTCGGTTGAAGATGCAAGACGGTCCAGTACGCTCTGCACATCGGCGGCAAGGGAACTCTCTACGGGATTGCTGTGCTCGATTGGAACTAGGTGGTGGGTGTCGCGGAAGGAGACGTTTTGCGTGCTGGCCATCAGTTACCTGCGCGAGCTGCATCCAGCATCATGCGGACCTGATGGAGAGCGGGAATGCCTTCCTGCGCGACATACGCAAACGGGGTCTCACCGCGGAAGAGACTGTTATTGTTGGGCCGCGTCATCCATTCGCAGGCGAGCTTCTCGGGGAAGGCTACATGCAAGGCTCTGTTGATGCCAATGATGTAGGAGATACGGGTGAGTTCGTCCCGGCTGAGTGATCCAGCTTCTGGGTTCTCTTTCAGCTTATAGAGATTGGACCGGGACTTGTCGAGCAGTTCTGCCGCCTGGCTCATAGAGAGCTTCCAGCTGCTCACGATGGCGAAGAAGCCGATGAGTGCTCCCTTACTCAGCTCCGCACGGGTTGCGGGATCGCGGAGGTCCGGTATCGTAGGAGTTTGGTAGCCCGGAACATCGGAGAGAACAGCAGTAGATGCCATAGTGTGCTCCTTGAAGAGATTGTCTCATAAAGGACAAATTTTGTCTTCACAAGGAATTTGGATCGTTGTATGGGCCGAGAGAATGTTCTTACTCCAGTTGGTCAAAACGGCCGACCACCTTGTAGAGTCGCCGACCTTCGGGCAGTATCGCAATCGCAGGCATCGGACACACAGTTCCGCTGCGAACCTGAGAAGCTAAAATTTTAGGCAGGCTGACTTAGCTCAGGAACCCAAAGAAGGTTAGGGGGAACTCCCGGGGCCGAACTCTCTACATAAATTCCGCAAATACGATCAAGCGGCATGGTCATATGTTCATTCTGTGATCGCGTGGTCTAGCGGCGCCAGCGAGAGTATCCCCAACCCCCGCCACCAAATAAGACCGACACTACGAGAACAATCAATATGGTTTCCATCTTGTAACCTCACCTGTAAGTGGAAGCGTAACCGGCCATTGAACAGCCGTCACATTTCTTCACTAAGCAAAAGAATAGAAGTGGCTACGACGGATGTCTGGTCAGAATAGATCACTTCGAGGGCGGCGCGACGGAGAGGTTTATCTACCTCTTGATGCCGCCCCATGATGAGGTCAAGTACGATAGGTCGTGGCGAAATCGCGGACTACGCCGTTAGAAGCAGAGCCAGGACCCACACGACATCGTGGCGTGCAGCAGTTTCTTAAAGAGCTTGGTCCGGGGCTGATTACGGGAGCTGCAGACGACGATCCGTCCGGCATCTCTACTTACTCAGTTGCAGGCGCGTCTTATGGGTACGCAACGCTTTGGACTGCTCTCTTGTCCTTCCCGCTGATGGCAGCCATTCAACTGATGTGCGCACGGCTTGGTATGGTGACGGGCTGTGGACTCGCGAGCGCAATCCGTACTCACTATCCCCGCTGGGTTCTATGGTTTGCCTGCGCTCTGGTGATTGTCGCAAACGTTTTCAACATCGGGGCTGATCTCGGCGGTATGGCAGATGCAATGCAGATGGTCACTGGCATCCGCGCCTATTTCTGGACTCCATTTTTCGCTGCTTTGATCACGGGGATTTTGTTCTGGACCTCCTACCGCATCATGGCCCGAGTCTTCAAGTGGTTGACCCTCGTTCTATTTGCGTATGTGATTACGGCGTTCCTGGTTCGCCCCGATTGGGCCGCAGTGGCTCGAGCGACCCTCATCCCGCATATTGAGTGGACCAAGGACTACATCGCTGTCCTGGTCGGAATCCTGGGAACCACGATTTCGCCCTATCTATTCTTCTGGCAGGCTGCGCAGGAGGTAGAAGAGGACCGGGAGCATGGCAAAATGACCGTGGCCCAAAGGCGCGGTTCGACGAACAGAGAGCTCCTCATCGCAAAAAAGACGTTATCACGGGGATGTTGTTTTCAAACCTGGTGATGTACTTTCTCATCTTGACGACCGCCGCAACCTTGAACGCCCACGGCTTAAAGAACATTGAGACGGCAAAGCAAGCTGCCGAGGCCTTGCGGCCGCTCGCGGGCAAAGGAGCATACTGGCTCTTCACTCTGGGACTAATCGGGACGGGTATGCTCGCTGTGCCAGTTTTGGGAGGCTCCTGCGCGTATGCGATCGCAGAAGGAGGAAAATGGAGGTCGGCCTCTCTCAATGTGAAGCCTCAACTCGCGCGTAAATTCTACGCTGTGTTTGCGATATCCATACTCGTTGGGCTTGCATTTGATTTCGCCGGGCTCAATGCCGTGAAAATGCTGTTCTGGTCTGCGATCTTGAACTGACTGCTCGCCCCGCCTCTGGTCATTATGGTCGTGCTCCTAACGAGTGATCGAAAGGTCATGGGAAATCGTGTCAACTCGCGCTGGATGCAAGCGTTGGGATGGATCTGCGCACTTATTATGAGCGCCGCCGCTCTGGCACTGCTGCTATTTCTACGCTGAGCCTATGCCGCAGCAAAAAACATTGCCTTCTATGGACCACGCAACGCGCATGAGCACCTTGAAGAGTGTTCTCTTTCTGCTTGGATCCAGAACAGGCGACAGGTGTCACTTTGCGTCTTGTGCGCCATCAAGGGATTTAGAGGCGCAAATGGCACTCTACGCGCGCCATTGAACGCGTTGAGCCAGTTCGCGAAGGCTGCCGATGACTCATTTAGCCGCATCCAAGAGACATAGCGCGCTCTTCGAGCGGAGGTTTCTCAATGCCGAGTTACAGGATCAAACTCTCAGGATCCGAAGAAATTGCCGAAGGAACAATGGCGTTTCACTTCACCCGGCCCGCTGGATTCGAGTTTCAGGCGGGACAGACAATGGATATCACCTTGATTGACCCGCCAGAGACGGACGCCGAAGGCAATGTCAGAACCTTTTCTATCGCAAGCCCGCCCTTTGAAGATCAACTCATGATTACCACGCGCATGAGAGACACGGCATTCAAACGAGTGTTGCGCCGTGCGCGCCCCGGTCTGGAGGTCAATATTCAAAGCCCTGGGCGGATCACTCACCCTCCACAAGAATGCAACCAGTCCGGTAGTATTCCTTACCGGTGGTATCGGGAGCACGCCTTTTCTTAGCATCATCCGCCAAGCGGTGAAGGACAAGTTGAAGCGCGAGATATATCTGATCAATTCCAACCGTCGGGCAGAGGATGCTCCATTTCTCAACCTACTGGATGACTTGGCTGCGGAGCATCCTCACTTTCACTTTATCCCCACCATGACCAAGATGAAGTCATTGCATCCATCTTGGGCCGGGGAGACAGGGAAGTTGACGCCGCGATGCTATCGCGTCATCACCCTATGGGATAAAACCTGTCTATTACATCGCAGGCCCGCCCGAGATGGTGACTGCCATGCACAAGATGCTGCTAGCGGCCAAAGTCGATAAAGAGGACATTCGGTCAGAGGATTTCTCGGGTTACTAAGGGCTGTCAAGTTCCGAATAGCCGTCTATGCTGCTGCAGATGAACGCATGCGAGGCCGCCGCTGCTGAACCGGGCCTGGAGTTTGTCATCGCACGGCTGATGGAGCTTCTCTTCGTGAACATTCTTCGCAACCAGTCTCGCCGCGCAAAAAGTAAACACCGGCCTGCTTGCAGGCTTGGTCGACCCGGTGACGGCGAAAGCATTGCACGCCATGCACGGAAACATGGGACAAGACTGCACGGTCGCGGAACTTGCCAGAAGAAGCGGCATTTCACGCTCAAGGTTCGCCTCCCGCTTTCACAAGGCTTTTCACGTATGCCACATCCGAGACATCTCCAGGGTGAACAAGTGACTTCACTTCTTCAAAACCTGCGATGGTTTCGTGCAATTTGGGTTTGCGCCGTCCGTTGACGACGAATGCGCCTTCCCGCAGAAAGCCCCGCGCGGTGGCAGCACCGATACCGGAACCAGCCCCTGTGACGATAACAACTTTATCTTCGAATCTATTCATGTTTTCCCCCCGATGAAGTCTCTTGGACCTTGTGGTGCTACAGAGTTCTCTCGGTGAGGTGCAGCCGCTCTTACCGAGAGCGGCTCCCTTTGAGCGTCTGCGCTATTACGTAACAAAGCATCTTCCGTATGCTCACTCGCCGTCCGCGGCGGCGACCAACTTCAGTTCCTCTGTGCTCATCAAGTGGTTGAACGTATCCGGGGGGAGGATTCGTGCGTTGTACTTCTTCGCGATCTCAGGCATCTTCTTCTTCCTCTCGCCCTTCTTTTCGGAGGCGACCGGCGGGGGAGGGGTTGTGCGCGTCGCGACACGCGGACCGATTTCCAAGAATTCTCGCTCCAGGCCCGCAGCCGCAACAACACAGAAGAGTCGTGCCGGCACAGTGCTGAGGTTATGGAAGACATGCGGAGCCCAGCCTGGAATGTTTACCGCTGAACCAGTCGCCGCCAAGGTGCGCTGGTCGTGGCAGAAGACAGCCACCTCGCCCTCCACGACGTAAAACATTTCTTCGCACTCATGGGCATGTGGCATACAACAGTCGAACGAGGAACCGCAAAGCAGGAGATCCGGCATTGCGTCGAAATTCGGCACGAGAGTTTTGCTGTCCCGGAGTT
The DNA here is from genome assembly GCF_051013365.1 of Tunturiibacter psychrotolerans. Classification (GTDB taxonomy): domain Bacteria; phylum Acidobacteriota; class Terriglobia; order Terriglobales; family Acidobacteriaceae; genus Edaphobacter; species Edaphobacter psychrotolerans_A. The sequence goes on from NZ_CP132941.1 coordinate 5,127,816, forward strand.
CATTGAACTACTACGACGACATCGCATTTGCTCGGTCGTGGCCGACACGGTGGAGTGGCCCTTATTGATGGACGTGACTACCGACTTCGTCTATTGCAGGCTACATGGGTCGGAACAGCTTTACGCCAGCGACTACGGCGATGCAGCACTTGATCTCTGGGCCGACCGTGTCGCTGCTTGGGCAGGAGGAGACGATGCGCCGAGTGGCCGGTTCGCTTGCGGGGAACGGTGCAGGAAGATTCCGGCACGCGATATTTATGTTTACTTTGATAATGACATGAAAGTGCGAGCTCCCTTTGATGCAAAGAACCTGCGCGAACGGGTACAGCGGCGACTGGATCTGCAGACAACGCTCTAGACAGTGCCACTTGTATAAAGCGAATAAGGGCGAAAATAGTAATGGCGAGGTGGCCATCTGCTCAATGGAGTTGGATCCATCTCTTGCATCAGTGTGCATATGAAGATCGCCTCGGATATCCTTCTCAGTTACCAAAAGAGGAAGAGTTCCTTGACGAGCCTGACGCACTTCTTCAAGACCGTCCCGCAGTTCGGGCTCGATGAATGCAATGCCGAAGTTATCATAAAAGGCCTGTCCGGTAGCAAACGAGCCTTTACTTTCAAGATGGATCAAACTGCCAGATATCGCGAAGGGTTTCTTGAGATGAGCTTTGTTTCCTGTGCGCCGGATCAGTGATAGATCCCAGTTTTTTTGCGTGAGCCAGTTCTCACGCGATTAGCCCCCTCGCGCCAAACATCTTCTAGGCATTCCCCACTCGACCTTACTTCGGGATCCCTGCCTTATAGGCTAGGGCGGAGGCAGCATCTTGTTCATCTGTCGTCTTTTTCCCTTTCCCGGTCTTGGCTTTGGCTGCCTGTTTGTCGGACTTGGTCCTGGCTTTCTCTATCTTCTTTTGCTCTTTGCTGTCAGGATGGTTAGCGGAAGCATCCTGAAAAGCATTGAATTGGAAGAAGATAGGTTCGACTAAAGCTAGAATCAAGATGGCGAAGAATGCTGCTGAATTTTCATAGCAAACACCTATCCAAAGTTGGATGCAAGTGGACGATCCAGCGTATGAATAGTCCGAATCAACCAAGCGGATTTGAACTGTCTTTGTCTGCCTAACGCATCCTAATGATTTGAAAGGAGTGTTTTATGACCAAATTTTTCTTGCTGATTGTCTACTTGCCGACGTTCGCCTTCCCAAAGGTGTTCAAGGTCGTCCCGAACCTGAGCACCTATGGTGGCGCGTCATGTACCTGACAGGCGTCGACTACTTTTCTACGCTTGGATATCAGCCTTAATTGCATTTTTGGCTGCCGGAGTACTCTCTCCAATATCGACGCTGGTTCTGGTTTTGGTCACTCTTTTTGCTGCCCTGCCGCTCTATAGTCGCGTCGCTGGAGTTAGCCCAAATGGCCAACTCAATTCGATGTTAATGCAGTGGTCACCGTCGTTGCTTTTGACGCGCTTATCCATCATCCCGAAGCGTTTCCGACCTGGAAGCGGGTGATCTTTGCTCAGCATCCTAGTGTTTCGGTTATCCCTAATCCTATTTCCAAAACTAGCTCTCGGCCTCTCAGGCTTCGAGACTGGGGTTGCAGTGACACCTCTTATCCAGGGGACAGATGGCCAAGACCGCATAAGGAATACTCGCAAACTTCTTGCACCGCCGCCATCATCGAGAGTGTTTTTTTGATGGCAAGGAGCGTCCTGACCACGTTGTTGATCCCAGCGCGAGACTTTGCTGAAGGTGGCCACGCCAACGGACGGGCCATGGCCTATCTTGCGCATCAGTACCTTAATAGTAGTTTTGGAACTGTCTACGACGCCTCTACTATCCTATCGCAGACCGATTGTGGGACACTGATGCCTTCGAGAAAAAGAGAGTGAGGACGCCTAGGACATAACTTTGAACGACTGACAGCCGCTCGGGTGGAGGGGACGGGGTCCGGGGACAACAAATAGCGCTAGGTCGGGTTCACACATTCAGTACGGTGAGGTGAGCCGCAGGTATCGATCCGAACGCCACTCCCGAGCAAGCCAATGAACTCCAGCGGGCCTGCGTTTCGGCCGACTAAAACTCCCATGCTTTCCAAACCCCGCTCCAAACTGGAAGCTGAATATGAGGCTTCTGACGCTAGCTACCGCGAGCTTGTGAAACAGACTGTCTCCCTTGTCCTGCGCAGTTCAGGTTTAGGCGTTGCGCCGCTGAAGGCGCTTGATGAACTCGAAACGCAAAGGCGGGCCGCTTTGCGCGAGTGTAATAGGATCTTCGCTGCAATGCAGGAGGTTTCCATGAAAAGACTGTCCTAACCTGTTTAGTGTGTGGCAGAACCGAGACCGTCGAGAATCTTCCCGAGAACAAACGCAATAAGAAGTGCGGTTGCGGGGAGTTGATGATCGAGAAACGGCGCCCCGGTAATTACTCAAACACTTAGTGTTTTCTATGCGCTGTTGAGCCTTTCAGGGCTGTTGTTGCGAACGTTGCCGACAAGTCAATTTGCTGACGTCATAGTCATGCCCGCCGATTCATAGGGTATTGGCAGATCGAGCGGCGGCCGAGCCTGGTGATAATCGTTAAACCAACGATCGTAAATCCCGCGGGTGCAGGATGCTGGAATGCGGTTGTGGATTGCACCGGTCAGCTCATTAGCCTCGGCGGTGAATCTTCTTCGTTACCCGATTCTTACTCAAACCTCGTTGCACTTGTCACAATTGTCGCCATGATTCACCATCGCGTCGTATGTCCGCAGAAGATCCGAACGGCTCGTGCTCGTCCTGGCAGGACCGCATGTATTAACGCACTCGCCAGCTGCCTTCAGGAACTTTAACGCTAGCTCCAATCTTTCATCGCATGCTGGCATCTTCTCGATATTCGAAGGGGATAGTAGGGCATCGTTTTGTACTGGCATACTTTTTACCTCTTTTATAATCTGCACACAATTCCGATGACTGGGAGAGCCAAGCAAACGCTAGTCTATGGTGAAGTGAGATTCAAACATGTTTCACTCAGTTCGGCAGCAGAACCTTATGTTTCCGACTCATAAGCGATTGGACTCGGAATCTACCTCAAAGACCCTGCGTGACTTGATTGCAGTTTGGGCAACCGTTCGGTGGATTGCCATCGAAGAGAAACTTGCAGTCTTCGGAACGTCTCATGTTTTCGGCGTCTTTGATCGTAAATTGCCGTACATGGCCGGTCTTATCGCCTCGCCACAGCGACACACTCTCGTAAGAGCCATCCACTCTTAGAATGTAATAGACCATCTCAACAAACCGAAGCGCGGTCATATCGTTTTTGTACCGTTTGACGATGCGGCGCAGCGCGTCCATGCCGGCATCTTCTGGCGACATTCCCCTGCGCATGTTCTCCACAATGGTGTGGGCTCCCGCGATTCGGATGTTCGCTTCGGCGTTTCCTGATGATCCTGCGGAGCCAATCTCCGGATCGAGATAACAACCGGCTCCGACCATCGCAACATCACCTGTTACACCCGCCTGCCTCCACGGAAGCCCGCTTGTTGTGGCAGCGCTTGAGACTTCCTGCTTCTCATTCACGGCAGAAACATAGAGAGGTTCGGCTTCTGGAAAGAGCGCATCGTAGACGGCACGCCAGGTAAACTCCGGACCGAGGCCTGCCCGCACGGCGTAGGGTTCCAGTTTATTCACCAGCTCGTCTAGATCCCGCTGATTCACCGGCATGGAATGTGTCTTTCTCGCCGGTCGAGGCCAGCTGGGATCGTAAATCTCTGACCCAACTAGCTCTGGAGCAGATTGAATGCTCTTCCAAAGCGCCCAATTTTTCCGTGTGCGCTCCGTGTTCAGTTCTTCCTTCTGAAATCCGCGTGCGAGCGCGAAGCGGTGGGCGTCCGCACCTACGATTTGCGAATAGCCGGTATCTTCCATCACCGCGCGTGCCAGCAGGGAGGCATTCTTGATGCCGCTCACTCCCGCCACAGAACCGACGCGGCCCGTTGGACCGTGAAGACAACAAGCATCGAGTTGCACTTCGCCTTGTTCATTAGGAAGGCCGCCCAAGCCCGCGGAATGATCGTTGGGATCGTCTTCCTGGGTCCTGGTGACATGTAGAACTGCATCCAGCGTGTCGCCCCGTTCCTTCAACATGGTGTAGGCAGCGTCGACTCCAATGGTCGGTGTCATTTTGCAAATGAGCACCGGCAGTCGCGGAACTACCGGGCGAACCGGCTTGGGATGATTGTGAGCCGCATGTGCGTCAGCCGGGTGATCGTGCTGCATGCTCGCCGTCTGGGCTGAGCCTTTGGTTCCGAGTACAGCCGAAGCCGAGGACATAGCTGCCACGGCAAGAAAACTTCGACGACTAAGTTCCATATCTATCCCTTAAATAAAGTTGGCGCAAAGCTACGTCGGCCCTTGGCTGATTTTACGATTGGTGTACTGCAGCCCTTCGGAGATAACCGGCAACAAACGTAGCGGTCAGAATCACTTGCAGATCTGCGGGGGCCGGAGACTACCGGACTATGGCTCAGTGGCTGGTAAACTTCCACTGCTGCCAGGTGTTGCTCTGGTACGGGTATTGATCAATCTTTTCGCCGACCGTAATGCCTCCGCCATCGACATCGAGCGCCTGGCCACTGTTCACGCTGGTCAGTTCGTAGTCTCCCCCGCCAAGCGAAGTCACATTCCACTCCTGGTTTGTCTGCCCATTCGCAGGCCATTGATCGACTAGCGCACTATTCGACTTTGAAGCCCCGGCAACGTCAAGCATTTGTCCGCTCGCCACGTTCCTCAGTGTGATCACGTTACCGCCCAGGTTGGTCACCGTCCACTGCTGATTCGTACCGTTATTCACGGTGTACTGCTGCATATCCTTGCCATCCTCCGTAGAACTGCCGGGGTCGTCGATCGCCTGGCCGCTGTGAACGCTCGTGATCACATAGTTACCATTCGCGATCAGGTCGGTTCCCGCAGGCAATTCACCATAGACACAGAGTTGTCCACTCTCCGTCTGTGCCGTCCCGAAGCTCGCCAGGTAAACCTTGCCGCTGGAGATGGTGGGGGCAGTAAACTTCGCATAGTTATTGCAATCATCGCGGGTAGCATTCTGCTCGTTATTCCAGAGTGCATTCATATTGCTTGCGTTATAAGCATAGAGAATACCGGGCTCCGTCATATGCCATGCGCCCAGACCTCCGGATTGTCCCTGTGAGTTAGTCGCTGCCCAAAGGATTCCGTTCGTGGTGCCGTTGGCCGAAATAGATATGGAGCCACCCGGATGCCCAATCGCCTGTGTGTTGAGTTCGTATTCCGGCGTCGTGTTGAAGGTTGAACCGTTGAACTTATATACCCTCAGATAATCGCTCTGTCCCCATAAGTAGAGGTTCGAGTTCCAATAGTTCATGGAGTGAATGTGCGAGGAAGTCGCAGTCCAATTTTGTACGGCGGTCGAATCACCGAGATGGCCCATGCTGCCAGTGTTGACCAGATGCAGGACGCCGTCCTTACCGCCAGCGATTACCAAGCTCGTGCCGGACATCAACAGCGCTCCCGAGGAGGTGAGATCTTCATCTCCAGAGTCCAGAGACGCATAATCGGACGGTGTGTGCCAATCAAGCAGATTGAGATTCGCCCCCGTCTTTAGAAAGGTTTCGCTAAAGTTGCTCTCTCCGTCCCAGGTGCCGTTACCTGTCACGATGTAAACGTTACCTGCGCTATCGGCTGAAAGTCCGTTACCCGATTGCCAGATGCCTGCTCCGTTATCGCTCGGAGAGGCGTTGAAGACCGCGACCTGCGCTAGCGTCGTGGCGTTATAGGCAAAGGTCAAACCTTTCCATGATCCCTGATCACAGTGTCCGGCAAACGAGAAGTAGATGTTTCCGTTCGCAAGTAGGAGCCCTGGCCGCTGAAGCTCATCCACCGAATTAAATTCGCTCGCCGTGATCTGGACCGGACTTCCGGACTGGTCGGCGCCCGTGGAAAGATTGAGCGCATGAAGCTTATGCGCGGCCGTTCCGTTCACATAGGTCTCGGCGACAACATAAAGGGTGTTGTTGTTCGTGTCGATCACCGGGGTACTCATAATGCCGGAACTCGCCAGGACATCCTGACAGGTAAAGCCCCCATTTTGGATCGTAAACGCGGTGCCCAGATTTACCTGCCAATATTTCGCTCCGCTGTTCGCATCGAACGCATACACGCTGTTGTTCGCTGTCGCGACATACACTACGCTGTGCGTGCCCCCCGCAATACTGACACCGTTATCGACTAGAGGCTGCGCGAAGACTTGATCGTCCACCGCAACCTTGAATAACATGCCGAATTGGCTCACGTTGACGTTGGAAGGCGTCAAAACCGTTTCTAACGCATTTACTCCATCACGATTGTTGTCGTTATGCTGCGTGAGCACGCTCTGCGCGTGACTGAACGACGTCTGGAACGCCAGCATCGTGAGGAAGCAACCGGAAGCGAAGGTGTTTATACGCGCTCTTGCACTGAGTTTTAGCATGGTGCTTCCTCTCATCGTTGAAGCTTGAAGATTCAGCGGACGCTCAGGTCCATCGATCTCTGATTGACTTCACTTTTGCAATCACAAGGGGAGGATGGTTTCGAGTGGTAACGCCCGTCAACTCACCGGAAAAATAAAACGTTCGAATTCTTCACCGTCAAGCCTACCTCACTTGCACCGTGATCGGCATCTTTAAATCGGAATTAGTAGGGAGCCCTCAGCAGGATGGTGACACGAAGGGTGACGACCTCTCTCAACTTTGCGTCAATGTCATTGGCTTGAGATAGCACCTTGACCAGCGCGACGGTGCCGGCGAGCATCTTGGTGACATTCAGCAGATCTGGTCCGTAAGTCTAACCCATTGCTCGCTTGACATCTTGCTCCGGAGGAAGCGTGACGGAGACCTCCGTGTAATAGAGTTTCGGTTTGCTCATGTTTCCACCTCTTTCGGAATTTGTTGGGGTGAAGCGCGCTAGAGAAGCTTATCCGGCCTTATGGGAAAGTTTCTGACGCGCTTGCCTCGCGTTGAAGGTCGCGTTGGCGACGGCTGCGGCCGTGCCGACCAGCCCCATCTCGCGATGCCCTCCGCGCCCAACGCGTTGGGAATCATGTCCGTTCCTCTAACCAGATCACCTCCATGCTGTGAGTGTCCGGGCAGACCGGCACATGGTACTCGCCGAGTTCGGCGTTGATCCACATCGAGCTCATCGCGCCGCGCCAATGCCCATCGTAACGTCACCGATGTGCTGACTATTCGTGAAGCTTCGGATCGATGATTCGACCGCAGTTCAGAGAACTACAAGCCGACATGTCTGGGTTACGCCGGTATGCACGTCAACGGAGACCTCACAAAAGTGCGCGGCCGAATGGGTTCATTGAAAATTCTTGACCTCTTCTTGTCCGGACCGGCTGCGGCCGTCGCTTCCACCAGTTCGCGTCCGGCAGGTTTCAGGAAAGATGCAAACCGTAATCGCCAGCGATAATGGTTGCCCCAATCCCGCACCTCCTCCGACAGATTTTGAACGTAGATGGACTTTGTTATCTGGCAATCCGAACGACTGAGCCAGTTTGCGCTTCACGCGCTGCCCGTAGCGCGACGGCTGTTCGATAAAGGGCGCGTCCCCGCGTCATTCGGCAAGGATCGCCCACCGCGACAACAATCAGCTCGACGAGGTGCGAGGCCGGCTCGTGCGCTTCACCGAGATTTTCGCGAAAGGAGCAGGTGGGCGTCTCTGCCTCGTACTGGATCCTAACTAAGTCGGCTGCCTCCTGCGCCGCTTCGAAGCTCTCAGCCACAACCGCGACGTCCTGTCCAATATCGGATCTGATCGGATTCCAGCGCGGGCACGCGCGCGGCCGTGTTGGTAGTCACCTTAGCCGGATCGGATGGTTGCCTAACAGTATTACGGAACTCGTTCGAACGATCGAACAACGAAACGCATGTAACCGCTGCCCACGAGCCTGGAGCGTTTTGCGATTGCCGTCGCGCAGCCTGATGATGTCAACCATAGTCGCCCCCACCACTCGCGACAATGTGATCTTCGTTCATCGGCCGAATCGGCGGACCCTAAGAAATACGTCAACTAAATCGCTAAGTAGAAAAGAAAGCTTGGCGTGCGGTTGTTGCCGTGACCCTCCTGGAACACTGTAGCGGAAACACCGACTGTTGGTGGAGATTGCTGCTCAGTTGCTTATGTAGCAAAGGGCAGGGAAATCCCTCTCTTGGCGGCTGCAATCGAAGGTACTGAGGCGCGAAATCTCACCATGTCAGCGCTCGAGCCACTCTATGCGGCACGCGATGCCGGTCAACTCAACACAGTGCGACTTGCGGCCGTTACTTTGCCAGATGCACGGGGAGAGCTCCGTTTCTAGAGCTGCATGGCGAGTGGTCGGAGTTTGCTGATAAGTGCGTTGGCCCGTTCGCGCCAATGGATAGACGGGTCACGTTGCTAATGCGGCGAACCCGAGATCACTGATTTCGCCTGACAATTGAGAAGTTGAACTGTCGGCAAGGTCAAACAGCCGATCAGAGGCAGTGCTTGGAATGAGGTAGCGGCCGGGGCCAACTGTCCTGGGCATCGAGCAGCTCGGCACGTTCCCGGCCTTCGGAATCGCACATTAGGGCTCTTCATACTGGGTGGTATGCCAGGCGCCGTCGCTAAACCTCTTCGGAGTGATGCTCTTCGCCACAAGAGAAGGGGCTCGCCTGTTATGTCTCGCATTCTGAAGGGGGCGGTGGGAGGAGGCCCTCCGTCGATGTGTAAAGCGGGTATCACGTGTAAGTACGTTTCATAGTTTGAAGTTCAATTCAGCCAGTATTGATTTTGTAAAGAATCTCTGAATAACTTCCTTTGTTACTCCTTCGAGCCGGTCTGGACGCCATTTGGGGTTGCGATCCTTCTCGATGATGAGAGCTCGAACACCCTCTACAAAATCGCGCTCTCGTAGAAAGGTCTGTGCGAGGCGAAACTCTTGTCGAAGGCAGGAGGCAAGATCGTTTAGCCTTCGTGCGTTTCTGAGAGCTGTGAGAGTAACCTTGAGCGAGGTTGGGGACTTTTTCTCAAGTCCATAAAGGGCAACTCTGGCCTCAGGGTCTGTATCTAGGGCGAGTGCAGCGAAGATCTCTTCGACCGTCTGAGCTGAAAAGCATCTTTTGATCCATGCTCGCTGCTTCACAGTCATGCCTGGCGGGGCCTGGGTCGTATAACCGAGTAGAGTATTCTCCGCTGCGGCTAGGTCCTCACACTTCTCCAGATCACGCGCCAGGCTCGATAGATCTCTGCTGAAAACCATGGTATCGGCTAACCCGCAGAAGATGGCGTCCGCTGCCCCTATCCGGCAGCCGGTAAGCCCGAGGTAGGTGCCGATCTCATCGGGTGCAGTCCCCAGAAGATAAGTACCACCCACATCTGGCACAAAGCCTATTGCAGTTTCGGGCATCGCAAGCTCTGAACGTTCCGTCACAATACGATGCGAAGCATGTGCGGATATGCCGATGCCGCCACCCATGACGATCCCATCCATCAAAACTACATAGGGCTTCGGATAGCGCGAGATGAGATAGTTGAGCCGGTATTCCTTTCGAAAAAACTCGGTGGCGACCTCTCTCGAGTCGTTGATGACGGCGGTGTACATAGCGCGTATGTCCCCGCCAGCACAAAGTCCCCGCTCTCCGGCACCATCGACCAGCACGAATTGGATTGATTCTTCGCTGGCCCACGCCATCAGCGTGGTGTGCATCTTGTCGACCATTTCGAGTGTCAAGGCATTCAAAGCTCGTGGCCGGTTCAGCGTGATTCTGCCGCAAGCACCAGAGACTCGCACCAAGACATCGTTCATCTTTTCGATCCGCTCGCAGGAAGGTGAGTCATAGGTCTCTTTGCTGAAAGGCTTTCGTATCTTGGTCGAGGAAGTGTTTAGAGTCTTCAATCGAATAGTACAACCTGACGTATTGCCTCTCCTTGTGCCAACCGGTCGAAGCCCTCGTTCAGGTCTTCAAGACGAAGACGATGTGTAAGCAGACGATCCACCGGAAGCAAGCCCGCGCGATAAAGAGCAATGAAGCGGGGCAGATCCCGCGAAGGAACGGATGAACCCAGATAAGAACCCTTGATCGTGCGCTCTTCGGTGACCAGACTGACTACTGGTATATTCAGCCTCTTATCGGGGGCAGGAAGTCCAACGCTCACTGTAGTCCCCCCTCGGCGTGTTACTGAATAGGCTTGGGCAAGGACTACTCCACTTCCGACCGATTCGAGCGCATATTGAACTCCGCCGGCTGTGATCTGACGCAAAGTATCGACAAGATCTTCGGATCTTGGATCGAGGGCATGGTGTGCTCCCAAGTCCAACGCGATTGCAAGCTTCTGCTCGTTTACGTCGATAGCGATTAGCGGGTATGCGCCCGAACAACTAGCACCCAGCAGGGAACTGAGACCAACTCCTCCGAGCCCGAAGACCGCTACACTCTCTCCCGCGGAGACCTTCGCGGTGTTCACGATCGCGCCCACCCCTGTAAGAACGGCGCAGCCAAACAGTGCCCCAATCTCAGGTTCAAGATTCCCGTCTACTCTTACCACCGATCGTCTGGATACCACAACATACTCTGCAAACGCCGAGACACCCAAGTGATGGGCAAGTGGCCGCCCGGCCGCGTCCCTCCATCGACTGCCTCCCCCCAATAGTTCTCCTTTTGCATTTGCAGAAGCACCCGGTTGACACAGTGCTGGTCTTCCTGTGGCACAGGGTTCACAGTGGCCACAGATCGGCACGAACGAAAACACGACATGGTCCCCGACGAAAAGATCCTCGACACCATCTCCAAGTTCTACGATCTCGCCTGCAGCTTCATGCCCTAACACCATGGGAAGGGGGCGCGGACGTGATCCGTCGATGACCGATAGGTCCGAGTGACAAAGGCCGGCTGCAAGGATTCGCACCGTTATCTCTCCGCGGCTAGGCGGCGCTAAATCCACTTCTTCGATTCCAAGCGGCTGCGACTCGGCGTATGGTTTCTGACTTCCGCTGTTTCGTAACACTGCCGCCCTGACCTTCATAACGGCACCTCGATGTGCAAAGCTTCAAGGGCCGCACGCAAAGCTGCCGTCAGTGGCGAAGGACGGCGGGTGTAGCGATCGACAAAGACATGCACAAACCAGCCCTCCGCGGCCGCTGTATCGACACCGCTGCGGAAGAGCCCGATACCGTATCGCACGCTGCTTGTGCCCAGGTGTTCGACACATAAACCAGCTTCTAGAGTTTCGGGGAAAGACAGCTCGGCAAGAAACTTGCAATGAGATTCAGCACACACACCTACTAAGGTTCCTCGGTGAATATCGAGCCCTCCAAACGCAATGAGATAGGAATTGATGACTGTATCGAAGTAGCTATAGTACTCGATGTTATTCACATGGCCATAGATATCGTTGTCCCGCCACCGAGTTCCGATGGACAGAAAGTGTTTGTACTTGTTACGCTCTGCCATTTGCAATTGCCACGCTGGACGAAATTTTGGACGCCTGCCATGGTAGCCTAGCAAACCATGACAACGAAAGGCCTCGAGCGAACACCTGTACCGCGAGACAAAGAGGACGACTACACTCGGAAGGCGGCCGCTCATCGGCGTGCGTTCGCTGAACAGCAGACCGGTGCCGTTCTCGAGCACGTTGCCCAATACTCTTTCGATCCTGCACAACTTCCCGGAGATATAGAGAACTTCATGGGCGTTGCCCAGGTCCCCGTCGGTCTTACAGGTCCACTGAGAATCGAAGGGGAGCATGCGCGAGGCAACTTCTACATTCCTATGGCGACGACGGAAGGCACCTTAGTCGCCAGCTACAACCGAGGCATGCGGTTGTTGACCGAATGCGGAGGAGTCAAAACGACCGTCGTAAAGCACAGCATGCAGCGCTCTCCGGTCTTCGAGTTAGGCGATGCCCTCCAAGCGCGCACCCTGGGCGAATGGCTCGATGATCACTTCAGCGAGATCCAACATGCGGCCGAGGCCACTACTTCCGCCGGCAAGCTCGTGGAGATTCGCAAATACATCATAGGACCCCTGCTTTATCTGCGCTTCAACTACACGACCGGCGATGCAGCCGGTCAGAACATGGTTGGCAAAGCCACGCTCGCCGCCTGTCTTTGGATTCAGACCAACCATCCCAATCGCCCCCACTTCTTTCTGTCGGGGAACATCGACACCGACAAGAAGCACTCCCAGATGAACACCATCGAGACACGCGGCAAGCGAGTTGTCGCCGAAGCGACTCTATCTGGCGACGCCCTTAAGAGCATCATGGGCGCCGACGCAGAGACTCTCTTCCACGTGCGGCAGATCTCCCAGGCCGGTGCCTTCATGGCAGGATCCTCGAACAATGGGGCTCACTCCGCGAACGGACTGACAGCACTCTTCATAGCCACAGGCCAGGACGTCGCCAACGTAGCCGAGTCTCACGCCGCAATCGTCTATGCCCAGCTTCTGGCGAACGGCGATTACTACTGGTCGATCACCCTCCCATCGCTGGTTGTCGCAACCTACGGCGGAGGGACGGGTCTCGCTACCCAGCGAGAGTGCCTTGATCTGCTCGGTTGCTACGGCACAGGGCAAGCCGATAAGTTTGCAGAGATCTGCGCGGCTACCGTCCTCGCCGGCGAGATCTCGCTGAGCAGCGCGATCATACGTGGGGACTGGGTTTCGAGCCATGACCGCCTCGGACGCAACCGCCCCTAAACGATGCGGAGGACGGAGTTGGCTTTTCAGAACTGTTGTCAAATAGTTGCGACTTGGGCCGCTAACGGAATTGCGCGCCGGGCTCAATAGCGGGCTAAGTCCGAGCTTCTCCGCCGAAGAATTGGTCAGAAGCGGCCAAGGCCAAAAACTAGTCTTGACTAGACTATCAAGTCTGGACTAGATTGATGCGGCTGTGAGAAGGGGGAAACATGTCATTGCTGGAGATGGAGAAGGCACCGCGAGTGGCGCCGCCGGACGATGCCGGAGATGCGATAGCCATTAGTCAACTACACCAGGCGTTCGAGGCTCAAAGACGCGCATTTGCCTCAGATCGGCAGCCAAGCCTCGCTAAGCGTCGCGAGCGTCTTCAGCGGATCAGCTCCATGATGGAGTCTAACCGGGAGAAGATCTATGCAGCGCTGAAGCTGGACTTCGGCTCGCATCCCGATCCTCTTGCCGAGGCGCTTGAGGTAAAAGCCGTTACGGCGAGAGTCGATTATGCACTAGCAAATCTCGAGGAGTGGATGCAGCCGATGCCCCGCGAGGTCGATCCCGCCTATCAAGGCGTTCTACGGGCTATCCTCAAGAGCCAACCGAAGGGTGTCGTCGCCAACATCGCTCCATGGAACTTTCCCTTTGAAATCGGCATCGGCCCCCTGGTCGATATGCTCGCGGCCGGCAACCGCGTCATGCTTAAGCCATCGGAGTTCGCGCCAGCCTCCGCCTCTCTCATGCGCGAGATGGTGTCGGAGGCCTTTGCACCTGACCTTGTCTACATCGCCGTGGGCGGCCTCGAGCTAGCCCGCGCCTTCTCGGCTCTGCCCTTCGATCATCTGCTCTACACGGGAAGCAGCAACGTCGGCCGGGAGGTGATGCTCGCAGCGGCGCAGAACCTCACGCCAGTCACCCTGGAACTGGGAGGCAAGTGCCCGGCTGTGTTGCTGCCGGGAAGCGTTACTGCTGAGTCGGTCGGCGGCATACTGGGGGTGAAGATGATCAAGAACGGTCAGATGTGTGTCACTGTAGACTATTGCTTTGTCCCAAGGGCCGACCTCGATAACTTTGCCCGCCTCGCGACTGAGTTCATGGCCAAGGCCGCGCCCAACTATGCCGCGTCCTCAGCATGTGCCGGAATCATCTCCGAGCGCCACCTCGACCGAATCACCAGACTGCTGGCCGAAGCCGGAGACAGCCATTCTCGTATCCTGACGCTCGAAGACGACGGTGGTGTAGATCGTCAGACGCGCAGAATGCCCATCTCCCTCGTGCTGGACCCTGCGCCTGGCCTGCGCCTTATGCAGGAAGAGATCTTTGGGCCAATCCTGCCCGTAATCCCTTATGACACGGTGGATGAAGTGATCGAACACATCAACGCGGGAAATAGTCCCCTCGGAGTGTATGTCTTTGGCGATGACGGAGCTACCATCAGTCACATCCTCGGCCAGACAGTTTCCGGCGGAGCCGCGATCAACGCATGCGCCATCCAGGCAGGCCTCAAGTCCCTGGCCTTCGGTGGAGTAGGTATGAGCGGAATGGGTCGCCACCACGGTGAGGCAGGGTTTCGCGAGTTTTCCAACCAACGCGGCATCGTCGTCCGAGGTCAGGGTCCGCAGTTTGACGGACTGCTCTCTCCCTCGCAAAACGCAGAGAACGTTGTGGCACAGGTTCCGAGTAACTGAACGGATTCAGCCTCTGATGAACTCGAGGTCTCGCGCGGCTAGACACCCATGCAATTCTCATCGTCTCCCAGTCTTTACTAAAACAGGGGTGAAACCAAGTGGCAGAAGGGTATGGCCGGACATTATGATTCGCGCCAACCGCAAAGGCTGGTAGATATGACTAAATCTCGCAATCAGATTGACGAGAGCTACAAGACACTCGAGATCGACGATTCTTCTGAAGTGGATGCGGCGTGTGAAGCCCGGTTCGCGCTCATCCAAGAGGGTTATTCTTGTTAGGCGCTCGGCTCAAAGAAGACACTTACGATCTCGTGGATCCGGAACTGGTGGCGGTTCTCCTGAACCTACCCCAACTGGAGTTTTCAGAGGACACCCTGATCGAGGCCAGAAAACGTCCATGGTTAGAGTCTCTACCTGCACCATTCCCCGCCACCGGGGAGCCGCTTCATTCCGGGAGTTCCTGGCTTCCCAGACATCCGCGTCATCATCGCAGATCCTAATCCTGGCGCATCTGGACGTCCTGTCTATATCCATATGCATGGCGGCGGATACGTGACGACAAGCACTGTGATCTATCCGATCATTCAGAGAATTGCATACGACTGCCAGTGCCTGGTCGTCTCCGTCGATTACCGTTTGGCGCCTGAGACCTCCTATCCGGGAGCCCTCGACGATAACTATGCTGCCTTGCAGTGGGTTCATGACAACGCAGAGATGCTCGGGGTTGACCGCAAGCGGATCGCTGTCGGAGGCGAAAGTGCGGGCGGCGGTCACGCAGCCGCTTTGGCGTTACGCGCGAGAGATCGCAAAGAGATTCCCGTTATATTTCCGCTGCTCATCTATCCAATGCTTGACGACCGGACTGGCAGTACTCGTCGTGCTCCAAGGTGCATGGGTCGCTACGTATGGAATGAGGCGTCTAACCGTTTCGGATGGTCAGCTCATTTCGGTGTGACTGCGGGATCGGCAGAGGTCTTGCCGGGTTCGGTTCCGGCTCGGGTCGAAGATCTATCCGGACTTCCCCCGGCATGGATTGGGACGGGTTCGATCGACCTGTATGCCGAGGAAGATATAACTTATGCGAAGCGGCTAATGGCCGCCGGGGTTCCTCCAGAGCTGGCTGTGTTCCAAGGCGGGTACCATGGGTTTGATGTCATCGCCCCGTCCCCCACAGTCTCGCGACGATTTAGGGAAGGTTGGCAGTCAGCTCTCCGACGAGCCTTCGCGACGGTGTGAGGACTGCCATCTCGAACAGAGAGGGAGGCCGCGGCATGATCGAACCCACAGCAACTTCAAGGCGATTTAGCCGGCCAGACGACCTAAGACCTGGGTACGGAAGCCTGCAAGGCGGCCTCCATCGACGATGATCGTCTGGCCAGTGATGTATCTGCTTTCATCACTAGCGAGGAAGTGGTAGACGCCAACCAAGTCGTCGATCTCGGCGATGCGTCCGAGCGCGGATAGATTCTTTGCCAGCGCATTCAGGATGTGTCCCGGCGGCAGCATCGGCGTCCTTACCGGCCCCGGTGCGACCGCATTGACCCGTATATTGCGCATGCCCAGTTCTACCGCGGAGGTCTTGGTCAGGCTGATGATCGCCGCCTTGGTTGCGCTGTAGTCAAAGAACCCCTCATTCTGTTGCAGTCCGGCCACCGAAGCGGTGTTGATGATCGAACCGCCATCGAGCATGTGTGCGGGCCCATACTTCAACATGTAATAGGTTCCATAGAGATTGAGGTCTACCACGCTGTCCAGAACGTCCTCGTCTGAGTCGGTTAGGTGCTTGCCGTTGCCGGGCTTTCCCGCGTTGTGAATGATGACGTGAAGCTTGCCGACGGCGCCCTCTGCTTGTTGGAAGGCTTTAATCACCCGGTCGCGATCGGTGACGTCGACCTCAAGAAAGAGGGCGCCCGCATCCAGGACGGCTTGCGGTGGCGCTTGAATGTCGGCGACGATCACACGCGCACCCTCCTGCAGGCACCGTTGACAGGTTCCAAGACCTATGCCAGACGAACCACCGGTGATGAAGATCGACTTGCCCTGAAGGCTGAAGGGAGCTAACTTGTTCACGTTTCTCTCCTAATGCGAGGTGCGGCGATTGGTCTTTTAGAATTGAATGCGATAGTTGAGCTTTGTCAATAATTCGGCAGACTGGCGAAGGCGGTGACGGGCGGCATGGCATTCGGGTCGGCCAGAATATCGATCAGCACGGAGGAGTTCGCTGCCAGTGCTTCCTTGATCGTGGCCGCGATGTTCTCTGCACGTTCCAGGCGAATGCCCTTTATGCCGCATGCTTCAGCGATGGCCGCATGGTCGACCGGGTCGAAGTCGCAGACACTGGTGTGACGTCCGAGGCCGGCATCTTCAGCGTGCTTCTGGTAGCCAAGAACGCCATTATTCATGACCGCAACCACGACCTTGATTCCGTGGCGACACGCCGTTTCCAACTCCGACCAGACATGGCCAAAGCCACCGTCGCCTACGATGCAGAAGACGGGCCTATCCGGATTTCCTATCTTTGCCCCCATTGCCAGTGGGAATCCCCATCCTAGACCGGCCTGCCCCCGCGGTGTGATGAAGCGGCGATTGAATTTGGCGGTGAGGAAGTTGGCAACCCATATTGACGAGAAGCTAGCGTCTGCCACCACGATGTGATCATCTGCGAGTTGCTTTTCGAGCTCGGTCATAAAGGCTTCGGGCCGAATCGGCGCAGCCTTTGATTGCGCCACACCAGCGATCTCTTCCTGATGGCGAAGCCTCGCCGTTGCGATAGTGCTCACGATCGAAGCACGCGCTAAGCGTCGCTTGCTAAGATCCTGCGCGGCCATGGCTGAATTCAACGCGGTCAGAGTCAGCTTAGCGTCGCCATTCAGCCTCAATGCCTCATAGTTTCGACCGATCTCCAGAGAGTCAATATCGATGTGAATGTACGTAGCTTCCCGTGGAAGCAGCTTCCAAGAGTCAGTACCATTTTGATTGGTTCGATTGCCAATCAACAGTACAACATCCGCGTCGGTCACCATTGGTTTAACAAACTTGGCCATACCACGCGTCGCCATGAAGTAGCCAATGACACCCATCGATAGTGGATGTGTTTCGTCTACACCGCCCTTGCCCATCGTGCTGGTTGCAACAGGCAGGTGGGCGATCTCCTGCAACTCACGTAATTCCTTCTGCGCTCTTGAGCCGATTACACCGCCACCCGCATAGACGATTGGCGCGTTTGCATTGGCCAACAGCTCTGCTGCAAGCGCAATTTGTGCTTGCTCTGGTTGACTACGGTCCATAGGATAGCGGCCCAGATGCGCCTTTCGCGTTGCGACGGGTTTTTCCTCCCTCTCGGCCAGTAACTCCATGGATACCAGCAGAACTGCAGGACCAGGACGTCCACTGGCAGCAGCGGTAAACGCCATGTCCACGTAGTCTTCGATACGGTCAGCAGTCGTCACTCGTCGAATCCACTTCGACACTCCCTTAAACAGTTCAAGCTGGTCCAATTCCTGAAACGCATTGCGATCCTGAGTGCTAGGACCTACATCCTGAACCAGGGCGATGATGGGAGTAGATGCAGAAAGGCACTCCGCCAGCCCGGGCACCAACAGGGTTGCCGCTGGGCCATTCTGGGCCGTGACGACGGGAACCTTACCTGTCGCGCGTGCGTAACCATCGGCCATGTAGGTGCCCGAATTTTCCTGCCGATAGCCTATCTGCCGGATGCCCAGATCGTCTGCAGCCATCGTCAGTGCAGGCGGATTGCTCTGCCCAAACAGATAGTCGACCCCATGTCGCTTCAGCGCGTTGGCGAATCGTTGCGGTGGCCGCAGCAGCAGTGGCTTGTCACTCATGATCCCTCAACCTTTCTCGTATTGACCGTCTTATGCTGACTTTGGCGCATCACAGATGCCGACAGGCATCTCACCGCTAAATGAACTTAGGGCACAATCAGTACCTTGCAATGGTCGTTCGGTTTGCCGAGCTTCTCGAACATTGCGGACGCCGCCTCAAGGTTGACTGTAGCCGTTACAAGGCCATCGACAGCCACTCGGCGCGCGGTAAGCATGCGTTGAACGAAGTGAAAATCGCTCGACACATATGCGACCGGAAATGTCATCCGCAGCCGCTTCAAAGCCGCAGAGACTACCGTAAAGTTTTCCGGTTGCATACCGGTGCCTACGAGTACCAGATGCGCATTGGTCGGTGCCATCTCGATCAACTTGGCGATCATCGGACGGCCGACGCACTCGAAGATTACCGATGGTTTGCGGCCAGTCTGACGCTCGTACTCTGCAACAGGATTGACATGTTGCGCTGCATCGATGACAAGATCGAATCCTATAGCGTGTGCCCGTGCCAAACGGGCCGGCACCATCTCACTGATGCCGACGTCGCCTGCGCCGAAAAATCTAGCCCACTTGGCAATTGCGATCCCAATAACACCGGCACCGACGATCAATATGCTTGCGCCCGCCTCCACATTGGCGGTTCTCCAGGCGTTCAAGCCGACCGCCAAGGGTTCGATCATGGCTGCGTCGTTGTCGCTCAGTACATCAGAGATCTTTATCGCTAATCCTGCCATACAAGTGGAGTATTCGGCGTAGGCGCCTGGCATCCGTGTGTCGAATCCTTGCATGATGATCTGACTGCACTCAGCATGGCGGCCAGACTGGCACTGGGGGCATGTGCCGCACGGTCTTGCAGGGAGCGCGACGAGGCGGTCACCGATCTTCCAGCCATTGCTTCCAGGACCGACCTCAACGACTTCGCCCGAGTATTCATGTCCGAGGACGTTCCCTGACTGCAACAAGCCGGATACTTCAACCGCATGCAAGTCAGACCCACAGATACCGCAGGCTTTGACCTTGAACACTAACCCATCAGGAAAGACGGTTGGTCTTGGAACGTCCGCAATCTGTAATGGCTGACCGACTTTGGCAAACTGCAATGCCTTCATATTATTTCCTCTGACTACTTTTAGTTGGGATCTTTCTGATACGGTGTACGGCGTCGACAGAGGCCGAGCGTTCCAATCCATGAAAGCCAACCGTCTCGATCGCATTCATCAATCGCTCGAGGGTCAAGCCTGCGATGGATGGAACCCACTTCCCAAGCCAGATGAGCATTCCCAAAAGCAGCTCAACGACTAGTTCCGGCTCACAAAGAACGACGGAACCATCCGACATGCCCTCGTTCAGGAATCTCACCATAATGCCCTTAAGCCGGTCTGCCCACTCTCGAATTGTCTTTCGTTGAGCTGCGTCGAGGTAGGAGTAGTCGCCGAGATAGAGCAGGGAACCATGTTCTTTCGATTCAACGAGCATGCTATGAATGAAGTGCCGTAGCTTTTCAGCGCCGATCCCCCCGTTCAGGTCGGAGGCTTCGAGAAGCTTTTGCGCCCTTTCCAGTGAAGAGCGATGACACGCATAGGCGAGTGTCCGTTTGTCGTGGAAGTAGTGATACAGCGTGGCATCCCGTAGATCGAGAGCGGCTGCAATATCGACCATCGTCGCCTGGGCGTAGCTCTTAGTGTTGATGATCTCGATCGCGGCGCGGATGATTTCGCCTCGGCGCTTATCCGACTTGCGGCTGTTGGAGAGAGTCTTCACGGTTTTGGTCTTCTTTTTTGTCGCCATAGGGTTTGCCTGGCTCGAGATTTCATCGAGGTCTCGCGCCAACATGCATTCTGTCACATTTAGTGCACGCTAGAAAAACTAATCTTGACTAGAGTATCAAGTGTGGACTAGATTGTCCGCCGTGTTAAGGAAGTTAGGAATCGACACGCGGAGATACGAAGTATGAGCTTAGTCAGGTCTGCGGTGAAGTTCGACAAGAACGACAAAAAGCAAGTGGTGAGCGGTCAAGTTTGCAGCATTTTTTGCGGATTATTTCTAGCGCTGTTCGCGATAGGTTTGTGGTCGGTTCCTCCGGCCTGGGGACAGTCCGGTTATGCCACTGGAACTGTGCGGGGAAGTGTCTTCGACGCGCAGGGCGCCGTAGTTCCAAACGCAACAGTAACGGTGAGAAACCCAGAGACTGGTACAACGAGGGGCACCGTGACTTCGCCGGACGGAACCTATCAAGTCTTGTCGCTGAATCCGGGAACGTACACCGTTGAGGTTGATGCGCCAGGGTTCAAGAAAGAGATTGCCGATCAGGTCGTGGTCACAGTCGGGCAAACCGTAGTTTTCGACGCCCACCTGAGCATCGGAACGGCCAGCGCAACCGTTGAAGTGACGGGCAACTCAGCCCCGCTGATCGATACGGCTCAGACTCAACAGGCAAACACAATCAATGATCGTCAGGAGGTCAACCTTCCTAATATTTCCCGCAACTTCGCTCAAACCATCTACACCCTACCTGGGGTAGTCGATTCGACAGCACCATCGATTCAAGACCCTAACATTGGCACGGGCTACCAGACATCCGGATTTTCAATCGGCGGCAGCAATGGACGCTCCAATCTGTTCACCATCGATGGTGGCCAGAATGACTACGGCTCTGGCGCACCCCGCGTAGCGCATGTGCCACAGGATTCGGTCCAGGAGTTTCAAGTGAACCGCAACGCCTTTGGCGCGGAGTTTGGATTCACGGTGGGATCGGCCATCAACGTGATCACCAAGAGCGGTACCAACAAATTTCATGGCAACGCTTTCGGCTACTTCCACGACGAGAATACGGATGCGGCAAATTACTTCAACAGTTTCGGTCCGTCGACTGGCACGAAACCGTTTGAGCAAAGCGTCATTTACGGAGGGTCGTTCGGGGGGCCGATCAAGAGAGATAAACTATTTTTCTTTACATCCTACGAGCGGCAGAAGCTTGACAGCAATGTGACTGTCAACCTGGTGGATACCGCCGCGGCGCAAGGGGTCGCCGGACAGACAAACGGTTTTAATGGAACTTCCTGTCCCGCTCCAGTAACGCAGGCGTGCTATCTGACCCAGTTGGCCGCAACTGGTAGTTCGATTGATCCCCGCATAGCTGGCCTGGGAGCCTTTTTTTTGGGATCGTCGATCTTTACACCGATCAAAGACCCCATCTACAACGCGCTGATCTCTCCCAACAGCGGCACATTCAATGGGAACGCAAACGGAGGCGCTGTCCAGGCTCCGCCAAATCAACAGGGGCGATATAACAACTGGGTCACTCGGTTCGACTATCAACCTAATCAGGCCAATTCCTATTCGCTTCGCTTCTCACTCTCGCGCGAAGGCAACCAGGTAACAGGACCCGGCGGAATTCCGCGCTTCACTTCCATAATTCAGACTTTGCGGGATTACACAATCACTACCTCTTGGAACCACGTTTTCAATCCCAATCTCGTCAATACGGTCCGTGTCCAGGTGGTCCCGGATAATTCCTCCAAGAACGTCGCCCCTCATCCTGGCGGTGCCGAATTTGACCTGGGTAGTCTTGGCATTCAAGGCACTCCCTTCGACTTCCCATATAACCAACGCCAGAACCAGTATCAATTTGATGATGACCTTTCCTGGACCAAAGGCAACCACAACATGAAGTTCGGAGAGTCCTACCGTCCGGTGCAGTATGACATCTTCCAGGCCTTCTTGTTCGGAGGCGAATATGAGTACTTCGACGGCGCAATTCCGATCATCGATCTCTACGGGGCTACTCCCTACGGAAACCTGCAAGAATCCGTCGCCGCCTTCAACCTGATGAACGGCTACCCAGTAACCGGACCACCCAACACGAATCTCAGCGCCTCTCAGTTGTATGTTGTTGGTCTACCCTTGGCTTTGCTGCAAGGATCGGGAAACGGACAGTACAACGCTACGACCAATCCGATTGGGTTCTATGCTCAGGATTCCTGGAAAGCTTTGCCTAACCTGACCTTGAACTACGGCGGCCGGCTGGACATCGATCCGGTGCCGGATAACTACCCCACGAACACATTTTTCTCGCCACGCTTAGGGGTTGCGCTAGATACCTTCGGCAACGGAAAAACTGTGTTGCGTGCAGGTGCAGGCCTGTTTACTGCTCCGGTGCTTTTCATCGTACCGTTTACCTCGACGACTCTAAGCGGCAGTGCTAATCACGTCTATGCTTCTGTCGTTACCGCTCCAAACCAAATCGGTCAATTGGAGGGCGCGGGTACGCTCGAACGAAGCCTCGCGACAGTCGCTAATCCCAACCCGGCGCTCAGCCTCGGGCAGCTGTCATCGTTGGGCATCAACATTGTGCCGTCGGGACCGAACCAACAGAACGGCGCATTCTTCTCCGTGTCGCCTAACTTCAAGGCTCAATATTCCCTCCAGGCCAGCGCCAGCATAGCGCAGCAACTCGCGCCGAACCTCTCGCTTGAAATTGCCTATCAGTTTTACCGCGGTGTGCACATCCAACAGATTCAGGAAGCGAACTATATACAAAACTCAGCGCTCCCGATTGATCCATTTGTGGGACCCTTCTATACCCCCAAGCCTGGGTCAACGAACGGCCAACCAAATACGCAGATAGTAGAGAATGATCAAACGACGTCAGACGGAAGCTCGAACTACAACGGCCTGACGACATCGCTTACCAAACGCTACGGCCGGGGCCTGCAATTCCAAGTGAACTACACCTACAGCAGCGCCCTGGATAACACTAGCGACTTTAGCTCACAGAGCACCCCGTTTCGGCCCGGCTTGTTGAATCGCGATTACGCTCGGTCATCTTTCAATATTACGAACAGCTTTGTCGCCAACGCCGTGTACACGAGCCCGGCACGTATCGGCGGAAGCGTGGAATCCGCGCTGCTTTCGAATTTCACGATCGCGCCGATCGTCTCGGTGCGCAGCGGCGTCCCTTTCACCATCCTGGTTCCAGGAATTGAGTCTAACGGAACGAGTGGCCACACCAGTGAAGCGCGTCCGTTCAACGAAGAACGCAATCAAGGAAAGGGGCCGGTGTATGCAAGTTTTGATATGAGGATATCGAGAGCCATCGTGCTCAAAAAAGATTCCAGTCTGCGTCTTGAACTGATTGCACAGGCGGCAAACATTCTTAACCATACAAACTTCACCAGCGTTCAAAATATCTTTCCAAATACGGCAGTCACCGATCCAACAACAGGACTTACGACGTCCGCTGTTGTCTCGACCCCGGAAGGGAATGTGAATCTCCTAGACGGACCGTATAACTACGCAGGCTTCCGACCCAACGGACCGTCTCAACTAAGCGACCCCTTGGCATTTGAATCTTCCGCCCCTCCGCGGCAGATTAGCTTCGGCATGGAGTTCTCGTTCTGACAGACTGCGCGAAGAAGATCGATGCCTAGCTGAAAGGATGTCGGGTGATCCATGTTGAATCGTCGAGAAGATCTGGATGAGGCAGTTGCGAAAGGAACCCCAATGCATGGTAGTGCAACGAATTACTTAGCCGTTGAAACCGCGATGAGCGGTCTTTGTAATGCCGTTCTCAACCTTGCGGCTGCATTCGCTCTCTTTCACGGACGCGATAGTGTCCCCGCAACCGGCCCTGGCAGCTTACTTATGGATTCGATCGGTGAAACTTTTTTGGTAATTGCCCTCAGCATGTCGGTTCCTACTTTGATAGCACGTCATCGCAGGCGTGCAGGAACTCTTCCGACATACGCGGATCGCCAAACCGTACCTTCGGGCAATCCTTATATCAGGGCAATTGTCATGGCCCTTCTCTTCACCTGCTTTCTGGTCCTTTGCAATGCGTTCATACTCCCGCGGATCTTTCCCAATCGCGTTAGCTTCCGTAACGTACTCCTCTTTAAGACTTTCTACGGAGCAGTTCTTGGCTCCATAGCAACGTTGCTGGCTCTCTACCGCGCCCTGAGCGAAGAGCCGCCGATGCGTCCAAGTCGCGGTTGGTAATCGCAAGCTATGCACGTCCTTCAAGTCGAATGGTGGTCTTCGATCTTTCCGCCCCTTGCCACCTAAACCACTACAAAGCCGAAAGATGAGCCAAATGACAGAACATTTTGACGTAGTGATTGTAGGCGCGGGCTTATCCGGTATCGGTGCAGCGCATCATCTCCAGGTGCACTGCCCAAAGAAGACGTTTCTTATCGTCGAAGGCCGCAAAGCACTCGGGGGCACATGGGATCTCTTTCGCTACCCTGGTATCCGCTCTGACTCCGATATGCAAACTATGGGCTTCTCCTTCCGGCCATGGACCGAAGAGAAGGCCATCGCCGAAGGCGCGACCATCCTCAACTACTTAAAGGAAACCGCGGAAGAGTATGGCATCGATCGTCACATTCGATACAACCATAAGGTCGTCCAGGTGCGTTGGTCATCCGAACAGGCGCGTTGGACTGTGGAGATGGAAAGTGGCCCATCGCGTGAACGGACTAGCTGCACCTGTTCGTTTCTCTTCATGTGCACTGGTTACTACAACTATGATAAGGGCCACATGCCGGAGTTTCCTGGCGCCGACCGCTTTCGCGGCCGTATCGTGCATCCGCAACAATGGCCAACCGATCTGGACTACGACGGCAAGCAAGTGGTCATCATCGGCAGTGGCGCCACGGCGGTCACGCTCGTGCCTTCCATGGCGAAGACCGCCGCTCACGTCACCATGCTGCAGCGATCACCCTCCTACATCTTTGCCCGACCTAGCACCGACCCGTTAGTGGTCGGTCTTAAACGTTATCTGCCGGAGAAGGTAACCTCTCGCCTGGCACGTTGGAAGAACATCCTGCTTGGCATGTACTTCTATCGGCTCTCACGCACCAAACCTGAAAAAATCAGTGCCTTGCTGATCGGGGGCGCCCAGAAGCATCTGGGCGGAAACTACGACGTTGCGACCCATTTCACTCCCAAGTACAAGCCGTGGGATCAGCGGCTCTGTCTCGCGCCCGATGGCGATCTCTTTAAGACGATCCGCGAGGGCGACGCTACTATCGTGACCGACTCGATCGAGAGCTTCACAGAGGGCGGAATCAAGCTCACCTCTGGCAAGGAGTTGTCAGCCGACGTTATCGTGGCCGCGACCGGCCTTAAGCTCCAACTGATCAGCGGGGTCGAGATCTATGTTGATGACTCCCGCGTCGAGCTGTCCAAGACCTTCAACTATAAGGGCACTATGTTTAGCGGAATCCCGAACTTCGCCCTGACGATTGGCTACACGAATGCTTCCTGGACCTTGAAGGCCGAGTTGAGCAGCTTTTATGTCTGCCGGCTGCTCAATTACATGGACAGATACGGATGGCGATCTGCAGTTCCTCACTTGATAGAGGGATCCGCCGGAGAACAGCCGATGATAAGTCTAACCTCCGGCTATGTTCAAAGAGCGATCGAGCAGTTGCCCAAGCAGGGCGTGAAACAGCCTTGGACGCTGCACCAGAACTACCCGCGTGACCTGATGGCGTTGCGATACGGAAAGGTGAATGATGGCGCGATACGCTTTGCCCGCTAGCGCTCTTGGAAATACCTCCATGAGGTGCCGCTCATTGCCACGCTTGCCGGTAGATCGCTTCAACATCTTCCGCTGTTGGGATACGTGGGTTATTCTGCGGCGATCCGGAGGCGAACGCTTGTGCCGTCATGCTGGGAATCAAGTCAAAGTACTGTACTTTATCAATTCCGAACTGCCTCGGCGATGGTACCTGCAGGTCGGCATTGCGTTGATAGAGACTTCGGATCAAATGATGGACGGCCACTTCATCCGTGGCGTCGGCCGATATCACGCCCATCGTTCGCGCGCAATCTGCATAACGCCCAACAGCAGCCTCTACCGAAAAGGCTGTAACGGCAGGCAGCAACATAGCATTAGAAAGTCCATGGGGAACATGAAAGTGTGCTCCGAGGGGGCGGCTCATTCCATGGACAAGAGCTACGCTTGCGTTAGAAAATGCGATGCCTGCCTGTGTTGCGGCCAACATCATAGCCGCACGGGCAGTGCGGTTTCCCGGTTCGAGAAAGCTGATCGGAAGCTCTCGCCAGATGGTCCTCATGGCTGCGAGTGCAAGTGCATCGGTAAACGGGCTGGCTTTTCGGCTGACATATGCTTCGATGGCGTGCGTCAGAGAGTCGATGCCGGTGTCCGCGGTCAATCGGGGCGGCATGGTGAGCGTCAACTCATAGTCGACGACTGCGGCGGTGGGAAGAAGAACATCCCCGGCGACGAGCATCTTCTCCCCGGTCCCTACATCTGTGATGACGGTGAATCGCGTAACTTCCGATCCGGTGCCGGCGGTTGTCGGAATGGCCAGATGGATTGGACAAGCGATATAGGGGGTCTTCGGAGTTTTGAAGTCGCTCACCTTGCCACCATTGGTTGCCATCAGGCCAATGGCTTTGGCCGTGTCGATCGGGCTTCCCCCACCAAGGCTCACCAGGCTGTCGTGGCCGCCCCCTACGAAGACGCGAACCCCTTCCTCGACGATCGCCGTGGTCGGATCTGCCTGGGTTTGATGAAAGATCTCACAGCTCAGGCCGGCATCTTGTATCTGTGTCCTCAGTCGCTCGGGCAGCCCGCTACTCATCAGGAATGGATCAGTCACAATGAGCGGTCGCCTGCACTGAAGACGCAAGAGCAACCCCGCTACTTCAGCAAGCGATCCTCCACCGATCTTGACGATGGAGGGAATCCGAATCTCAGCACTCATCAGCTACTCCCCAACCTGGTTTCCACGCAACTTCTAGGTATTGGTGAATTTTGGTGACAACAATTCTCCTCGACAAGTATCTTACCGGGTTGGTAAGTGACCTGAACCTTGTTTAGTGTCTTTCAAGAAAGTGCTCGAAAGCGGTCTCAGCAGGATTGAGTATCGAGATAGGAATAGAAGGACAGCATGCCTCACTTCGGCGACTATCAAAACGAGATCTATCTCAGCGGCCTTAGCAATTTGCTTCCCAAGCTTCCCGTCGACTTCAAGCTTCTGGAGCAGAGGGCCGAAGCGGCGATGCCGGCCTCGGTTCTGTCGTACGTTCAAGGCGGTTGCGGCGATGAGTTCACGCAACGTCATAATGCGGAGGCATTCAATCACTGGGGCTTGGTTCCTCGCATGATGGTGGACTGTACGACACGCGATCTCTCGATCGAGCTCTTCGGTCTCAGGCTTCCTAGCCCCATCTTTCTCAGCCCGATTGGCGTCCTTGGCATCTGTACCCCGGACGGCCACGGCGATCTTGATGTCGCGAAAGCATCGGCCCGGACAGGCGTCCCCATGATAGCGTCGACCCTGTCAAATGACCCGCTTGAGACCGTCGCCAAAAACCTGGGAGACACTCCGGGATTTTTCCAGCTCTACACGCCAAAGGATAAAAAGCTCGCTGAAAGCCTGGTTTACCGCGCCGAGGCCGCGGGCTTTAAAGGGATCGTCGTCACCCTCGACACTTGGCTCACCGGATGGCGTCCGCGCGATCTCAATACCGCCAACTTCCCGCAACTGCGCGGACATGTGCTGCAAAACTACTTTACCGATCCTTGTTTCCGGGCATTACTTAAAAAGAGTCCGGAAGAAGACCCGTCTGGTGCGGTCATGCTATGGGCTC
The DNA here is from genome assembly GCF_051013365.1 of Tunturiibacter psychrotolerans. Lineage (GTDB taxonomy): Bacteria > Acidobacteriota > Terriglobia > Terriglobales > Acidobacteriaceae > Edaphobacter > Edaphobacter psychrotolerans_A. The sequence continues at coordinate 5,155,675 of NZ_CP132941.1, forward strand.
AAACCTTCGGCAAGGTTCTTACATGGGCTGACCTTCCTTGGTTGCGTTCTCTCACCAAACTCCCTCTGATCCTGAAGGGAATCTGTCATCCCGACGATGCAAGGCGCTCCATCGATGGAGGTGTGGATGGCATCTTCTGCTCCAATCATGGCGGACGTCAGGCGAACGGTGGCGTCGCCGCCATTGATATGCTCCCCGCCATTGTGGAAGCTAGTGAAAGCGTCCCGGTCCTGTTCGACTCCGGCGTTCGTCACGGCAGCGATATCGTCAAGGCTCTGGCCATGGGAGCAAGCGCCGTTGGCGTCGGACGTCCCTATGCTTATGGCCTTGCTTTGGATGGCACCGACGGCGTCATTCACGTTCTGAAAAGTTTGCTCGCCGAAGCCGACCTGCTGATGGCCGTCGACGGTTTTCCCACGCTTGCGGCTCTTCGGCGAGCTGGCGTCGTCCGGCTTTAGATATTGGAGATGGAGTGGTGACATTTATCCTAAAACCGAAGCCCGTCCGGCACGTAGCTCCCACCAGCTAACAATTACGGAACTCGTCAAAGGAACGAAGTAATGAATATTCCTCTTACCCCTCTAAGGTTTCTCCGCCATGCTGAGCGTCAATATGCCGGCCGTACAGCCGTGGTTTCGAGAGGCGAGCGATTTACCTACAGGCAGTTTGGAGAACGCGTTGGCCGACTTGCAGGCGCTTTGCGGAAGGGAGGCGTTCAGCCCGGCGAGCGCGTGGCCTTTTTGGGCACGAACTCTCACCGTCTCCTCGAAGCGTACTACGGTGTCCTGGAAGCAGGAGCGATCTTACTGCCGCTCAACATTAGGCTGTCCTCGAGCGAACTCGCCTTTGTGCTCAATGACTCTGGGGCAAGCATTCTCTTCATTGATCCCCAGTTTCTGCCGCTGGTCAGTTCCTTCCGCAATCAGATACCGTCAGTACGACTCTTCTGTCAGCTAGACGGCGAAGTGGAGTCCGACTGGCTTATGCCGCAGAACTACGACGAATGGCTGGGAACAGCCTCGTCCTATCGCATGGCTATCACCTCTATCGACGAGGATGAAGTAGCCGAGATCTTCTACACCAGCGGCACTAGCGCACAGCCAAAAGGAGTTATGCTGACGCACCGCAACATCTATCTGCATGCCCTACAGACCTGCCTGGCCTTTAACGTCGAGAATGGTTCGGTGGAACTTCACACGATTCCGCTGTTTCACGCCAACGGATGGGGTATTGCGCACTTTCTTACCATGTTGGGCGGAAAGCACGTGATGGTCGAAAGCTTTGACCCAGAGGCCATCTTCCGGTTTATCGAAGCCGAAGGCGTCAACCAATTCAACGCGGTACCTTTCATGGCTACTGTACTGGTTAACCATCCTAAACGCAGCGACTACGACCTAAGCAGTCTGCGCCGCATCGTCATCGGTGGCGCCGCGTCGTCACCCACCTTGATCCGGGAGGTGGAGGAGGCCTTTGCGTGTACTTGTTTTTCCGGGTACGGCTTGACTGAGACCTCTCCTGCCCTCTCCTGCGCTTCCGCAAAGCCCGAACTTGGATGGACGGATCAGGAGCGGTATATCGGACAGGCAATGACAGGTTATGCATTTCCAGGTGTTGAGCTTCACCTCGCAGGTCCAAACGATGAGTTGCTGCCGGAAGATGGAAAAGCGGTTGGAGAGCTCATCGCGCGTGGCGACGGAGTGATGAAGGGGTATTGGAAGCAACCGGAGCTCACCGCGGAGGCTTTGCGAGGCGGCTGGCTCCGTACGGGAGATATGGCCGCGATCGACGAGAACGGCTATGTCCTCATAGTCGACCGCAAGAAAGACATCATCGTCAGCGGCGGAGAAAACATCTCGTCTCTTGAGGTGGAGAAGGCGTTGCTCGCACATCCAGCAGTGCTCGAGATCGCCGTTATTCCCGTTACAGATGAGCGGTGGGGCGAAGTACCCAAAGCTCTCGTCGTCCTCAAGCAAGGTGCTTCGGCAACCGAGACGGAGTTGATCGACTTCAGCCGTTCCTGCCTGACCCATTACAAATGCCCGAAGACTGTTCAGTTTGTCGAGGCTCTACCGAAGACAGGCACCGGCAAGGTGCTGAAGAAGAACCTGCGGGCCCAGTACGCAAGGAAGGATTCCGCTTTACCGGTGCGTGCTTGAGTCTGGGTTGCTCCGAGAGGGAGAATCGCCCGGTGCATCCGGTCTGTCTTTCCAATCCTAGAAAGGCTTGACTGACTCATGATTGTGTCGAACGATTCCGAGTTGAGCGCGAAACTTATATCTATGCTCGGACTGCATCAGAGCCTGTTGCAGGAACTTGTTAAGCGTAGGAAGATTGTCTGGCGAGTAGGGGAGTGATCTGTGCGTGAAGCTGAGCCCATCCTATTGGGCAGTGAAGACCAAACTCGTTCAAAGACCGTCGCCATCAACAACCCCTATGATGGATCCCTTGTCGGCGAAGTCTGTTACGCCGATCCAGAGGATGCAGACAGAGCATGCGTACTCGCGCATCGTGCGTTCGCAGAGACCAAAAAGCTCAGTTCACGGGAAAGAGCGGCTATCTTGAATCGCGTCGCCGACAAACTTGTTGAGCAATCAGACACAGTTGCGACACTCATCATGCTCGAGGCCGGCAAACCAATCACTGACGCCAGGAACGAAGTAGCTCGTTCCGTACAGACTTTCCGTGTCGCAGCCGAGGAAGCAAAGAGAATTGGAGGAGAAGTGACGCCTGCCGATCTTACACCTGGCACGGAGGGCCGAGTTGCCCTCTCACGGCGATTTCCTATTGGACCGATTGTTGGGATCACACCATTCAACTTTCCTAGCAATCTCGTTTCCCATAAGCTTGCGCCAGCAATCGCTTCGGGAAATCCGATCATCATAAAGCCCGCACCGCAAACACCCATGACCGCATTATGGCTGGGACGTACCGTACGCGAATCCGGTTGGCCAGAGGGCGCGATCAGCGTTTTGCCGTGCTCGAATGAGGTGGCCGCGCAACTGATAGCCGACCATCGAATTGCCATGCTGAGCTTCACTGGCAGCGCTAACATCGGCTGGATGCTTAGGCGCCAAACTGCCGCGCCAAGGGTAACACTCGAACTTGGAGGAAATGCCGCCGTCATTGTCTGCGACGATGCCGATTTATCAAAAGCAACCCCGAAAATTCTCGCGGGAGGATATACCTACGCCGGTCAGAGCTGCATCTCTGTGCAGAGAGTCTTCGTTCATGCATCGCTCGAATTGGAGCTAATCAGCGGGCTTGTAGACGGTCTGAAGTCGCTTCAGGCAGGAAACCCCTCCTGTGCGTCTACTCGCATCGGCCCAATGATCAACGAATCAGCTGCGATCCGCGCCGAAAGCTGGATCGTCGAAGCGGTAGACCTGGGCGCGACCGTGCATATTGGCGGCACTCGAACTGGATCTTTCCTGCAGCCCACCCTATTGAGCGATGTTCCATCTACGGCGCGGCTGTACTGCGAAGAGGTCTTTGCACCAGTGGTTATTGTTGAAACTTTTGAGAGCTTTACCGAGGTCTTGGCATCTGTCAATCGATCGAGATACGGCCTGCAGGCGGCGATCTTCACTAACAACTGGAATAAGATATCTCAGGCTTGGAATAAACTCGAAGTAGGCGCCGTTATTGTTGATGAATCTTCAGCATGGCGCGCTGATCATTTGCCTTACGGCGGGGTGAAAAACTCCGGCACCGGACGAGAGGGCGTCAGATCCTCCATCAATGAGATGACCGAATTACGTCTGCTAATCTTGCCTTCAGCGTAAACGTAGTCGCAATCCACTTGAGTGACGCCTGGCGGCGCCGAAGTCGCCCGGTTTAGAGTACCGGCTGCGAATGTCGCCGGCATAGCTGGTAACATGGCGAGCGGGCAAATTCATGCATCGCGAGAGGGCTATGGCAAGGTGTTGGCATCCCGACATACGCCGACACGTCCATCGCAATTTTTTGGGCCCGTGCAGAGTTGTAGTTATAGGCGACTTTGCCGTGGACACAATCGGAATAGCGACGGCTCGACTCCATCCCGGCTCGCTTGAACCGAAGAGGACGAGGGTGCTGAACTCTTTGGCTGTAGCCTGTGCGGGAAGGATGGCGATGCGGCCTCCGTAGCTCTTGCCAATTGCCGAGGCGATGTCTCTCTTCCGCAGTGCATCTCTCAGCTTGGTCAATGTCCCCTCTACCTGGCTGAGCTGCTTCGTCCTGCCGCACTGGCAGATGATTGACCTTTGGCGTGACAATTGGACCGCTCCCTCGATCACATAGGCGAATTCCAACCCGACAAACGGGTGAGCATCAAAGGCTTGATCTGTCATTCCAGGTCTCAAGTAAGCAATGCAAGGCACAATCGTTCGGTCCGGGATCAGAGCCGATATGCTCTCCGACATCATGAAAGGCGCAGTTTTGGAACCGAAGGAGAGGTGTATTCTGTCCGATGACTTCGAGACTTGAAAAGAATTAGCCTTACTCTCTATGAAGAAGTGCGCCAGATCGACCTGGAAAACCATTGCCACCCGCATGAGATTTCGGAGTGTCGGCGCCACTCTTCCGGTTTCAAGCTGCGACAGGTAGCTTGCTGAAAGACTGCTTCGTTGCCCTAGGTCTACTAGTCCCATAGACCGTTTCAGCCGCAGCCGCCCTATCTTAAGACCTATTCCTTTGGCCTCGACGACAGCCTCAACACCGTCCTCCGAAACCACTTCGGCGTGCGGAGAGTTGACTATACAAGATTTGGACATACTTCCTCGTCAGCATGTTGGACGCCGAAATCGCGGACCTAAACGATAATCCACGACATTTTTTGCAATGAGGATTTGGAAGAGTGCGGCCCATCCTGGCGTCCTTACCGATTACTTCTGCGACATGTCCGATCTTCTGGAGTAGATTCAATGTGGTCATCAGCTCTATCTGTCCTTAATGGATAGTGATCGCGCCGTGTTGGAGACGGTCGCTTGTTGAAGTGGGTCAGCACTAACCAGGCTCTACTCGAAGTGAACGGAAGGAGTCTGCACGCTTCACTGCTCTGGGCAGTTAGCGGAGGACCGCCGGTGTGGTGTAGTGGCCGCCGTTGTGCTGCTCATCAAGGAGCTCGCTCGCGGCCGTACCGGAATAGGTGAAGCCTCAATTCCGTTCCGTCTACTAATTGAGGTGAATCGAGCTAAATTGGCCCCTGGACGACCGACATACGGCACTTTATTTGCAGATGACTGCCTGAGGTCGAGAGAGTAGAGGCCGTCCTGAGTATCTGTCGGTCTGGGTACCCACTCTGGGGGAAGTCCCGTGAACGATCAGCAAAGCCTTACTCTAGGCATCGGCTCGTCGGCGGGTCTCTCCGACCGCGAGGCCTTCGTGTCATCAAACACACAGCTCCTCACTCACTGAACTTCGAGTATTTGAGTCGAGGCTTCGGTGGTTCACACCGGCCCCGGCAAAAGCTGTTGCTCTGGCTTTACTCGAGTCGCTGTGGATCTGGCGGCTCGATAGAGTCCGAGTACTCGATCAGCACATTGAGGATTCAGATTAGTTGCGATGAATGATCTGAGTGGAACGATGCCAGCATGCCGGATAGATGCCGCTTGCCCGGCCAAATTACCGCTGATATCCCCGCCCACACCATCGTGCAATCCCACGGTCGTGAAGAAGTCGTCCTGCGCAGGTTACGCTGTGTGCACAAGTCGGGCTTGCGTTCACACGGATCCGATTCGTTTCGATTTGAAATATCCGCGTTGGCCCAAGACAAGATCAATCACACTGTCGACGGTTAGGTGAAGAACAATCGGACCCACGATTGCGGATCACTCGATCTTGCCCCCGCGAGTTCCGACACAGTTAGAGCCGCCGATCCTACCCGATCGAAAATCTCCACTGGACAACATAATCTGAGTTGCTGCCACAGCCACTTTGCGAGTCGACGCCTGGATTGTCTTCGCTGGAAACGAAGGCACCGTTCATCGTCAAAGTGCGAAGTTGAGCCCCAGTGTAAATGTGCACTGCGTTCGCCACGGGGCCGTCGCAGTCTGCATTCACTTCTGTCCAAATTGTTCCGACAAGCCATTTAGAGAATTCCCAGGCAACATCGTGTCCATCACGAGCTAGCTTGGCCCATTTCGTTTTCTTGGTGGCATTCTGTTCTAGCCAAAAATGGCCTTCGTCATCCACAAGAGAACGCAATTGCGCACGACCGATCAGTTCGGTCCAGGTCGACATATCTTTAGGTGTCTGCGCCACACTTGGATAATAAAGACCGGCAAGATCTCGCCAGCCTACCCGTCATTGCCGGGAGTTTGTGCTAAGCACTGCGGATTATGCGCGGAACACCCGATACAGGGTCGGAGTGCTGAAATAAGAAACACGACGAGCGTGCCCATTTAGGCGCGCGTGGCTATTTGGTGACGTGAGTGAAGTTGGTCTATGCGCTTGTCTCGATATCCCGCTACAATTCGTGACTGCATTGAACATAGAGGGTTAAGGGGTTTAAGAATGGCGAAAAAACGGTGGTGGATAAAGCGGGAGAGACGGCTCTTTTCCGTGTCTGCCATTTCGCTTTGGCATTGGGATTTCTTCTTCCAGAGCATTTTGAAGGTAGAACTCGTGGAGTTTGGCCTGGAGCAGCTTCTTGTCGGGCAGCTGTGTTTGATTCAGCAATTAATGCCGGGGATAAGCTGCGGCTGAGCGCATATTCGACGACCTCATCATTCTTGCTGGCGCAAAGCAGCACGCCAATTGATGGTTGCTCGTGTGCCTTGCGGACGTCGCGGTCCAATGCTTCGAGATAAAAAGCAAGTCTGCCGAGATACTCAGGCTCAAATCGGCCCACCTTCAATTCGATGGCGACGAGGCAATTGAGACCGCGATGGAAGAACAGCAGGTCCAGTGCGAAATCTCGGCCACCGACCTGCAATGGATACTCCGAAGCGACAAAGCAGAAGTCGCGACCTAACTCGATCAAAAAATCTTTGAGCTTGTCCAACAGTCCGCGGTGGAGGTCGGCTTCCGCATGAGTCTGTGGCAGACCGAGAAACTCGACGTTGTAGGCGTCGCGGAAGATGTTGAGCGCTTCGGGATGGATTTGTCGTACCGCTGGCGAGACTTTTGGGGGGCTGAGCACGATACGTTCGAAGAGGGCGGCCTGAAATTGCCCTTCCAGCTCGCGTTTGCTCCATCTCTCGCGGATGGCAAGGCGCAGACAGAATTCACGCTCTTCCGGACGTTTGCTCTGTCCCAGAATGATGACCCGTTGCGTTCACAGTTTCCGAGTCGATTCTCGTGAAGCACGGCTTCTCAACTTCTACCTGCCGGGCGGATTTGAGAAAGTCATCACGGAGTTCGGGGTTCCCGCTGAATCCCTCGTGATCCCGCCTTCAAGTCTTAAGCAGCAAGGTACACCTGAGCAGATGAAGGCCGTGTTTCAGAAGGTGGGTATGAATACTATTGCCCTGCCCGATTCGCTTCGTGATGGCGGGATTCAATGAGCAGACACTGAATTGTTGCATTCTTCGGGACGAGAAAGGATTCACGATGAATGAGTTTGGAGAGCAGGAAACGCCTAACCATGCTCTTGGCCTCGTGAAGGAGTTCGTTGCCGTCAAAGAACGCCATGATCTCGACGCAACTATGGCGCTGTTTAGCGACGGCTGTGTCCGGGAAACAGGAGAACTGGTTCATTGACGAGGGCAAGGAAGCCGTCACCAAGTATCAGGGTCAGGTCTTTGAGCGTTTTAAGCAGATCAAGATGCTACAGGTACTTCATCAGCACGGACGGCGCAACGTCTTCGTGGAGTCAAGGGGTGACTACATCTCCCAGGATGGCACTGCAAATAACAACGTTTACATCTTCGCCAAGTTGGCCGGCTTATTGGCTAGTTCATCCTAGCAGTGCACCGCGCCCCGTCGTTGGATTGTTGTTCTTTGAGATGAGAAAAAATTCACGATGAATGATTTTTCCCGCGCCGCGCCTTGTTGGTCGGAGCCTATGCCGGTCTTTATGCCTCATTGCCAAGAGTGGCACGTGCTCAGCCGTCAGCTGCTTCAGAGTGGGAGATGGCTCCGCCTTTGCCGAAAGCCATGGGAGAGTCGTAGGGGTTGCGATTGACCGGCGAAGTGCCTTATGGAGCTGCCTTTCGGTTTGACTCCGAAGGGGCAAGGTGGACGGACTCCGTGACATGCGCCAGGCCACACATCACTTGATGGCATCAGCACACCACGGCAAGGCCTATATTTTCGGAGGATTCACCCTTGCTAACCAGCCGAAGATGTCATGGCAGCCGACAAACTCAGCGTGGGATGCGATCCATCCGAGCAATAACACTTATCGAAAGGTATCTCCGCTGCCACGACCTCGTGGCGCCGGTTACGCAATAACAGTCGGAGACAAGATATATGTCATTTGTGGAGTCTGCTCAAGCGTGGAGGGTAAGACCACAAAGCCGATTCCGTTGGCCACACCTGGCGGGCAGACCGTCACTGGATTCGTGTGAATGCGATCCCCGAACGAATACTTGGAGACCACGAGCGCCGATGCCGACTCCCCGAAATCAAGCCGATAGTCTAGCGCAGAATGGCGTACCCCAGAGTTGCATCTAGAGGGCAACAAGCTTCTTCTGCGCGTGCAATGGGTCCCGGGCCGGCATACTGGTATCGACGGACCGCAGTGAAAGCAAACCAATTTATGAGGAGAGACGTATGAACTTGATCTGGAAGAAAGCAACCCTCGACGGTGGAATTCACGCATTAGTTGCGGGCTCGGGGACGCCGGTGATTCTCTTGCCGGGATGGCCCGAGACCGCCGAAGCTTATAGCGAAGTCTTTCCGAGGCTTGCAGACCGTCATTAGGTCTTCGCCTTGGACCCGCCCGGATCGGGCAAATCGGAGCCCGCTAACGAAGGCTATGACACGGCAAACGTCGCGAAGATGCTATCGGCCGCGCTCAACACAGCCACATCTGAACGCATTCATTTAGTTGGTCATGAGTGGGCGGCTGGATCGCGTATGCCTGGGCCGCGCAATTTCCAGAGCAGGTAAGGAGCCTCACTCTGCTCGATACAGCGGTCCCGGGTACCGGCGCTCCGCAGAGTTTCCCATTGTCGCCTGACATCGCGGGCATAGACTATTCTCCAATCCCAATCACTCGACACAGGTTCTTGGATACTCAGAGATGACATTATTTATCTCCTAGGTCAAGGCTAGAGCCGCAAAAGATCGGAAAGAGTTGGTCACGAAGGATGTTTCGAGAAAACGAAGATAACGAACACTTTGCGGACCTCATCCGCACAAAATCGCGGTACGTTCTTACGTTCTGGATGCTGGCAGCAGAACTTCGTGAATACGATTGTGGAGACAAGCAAGAAGCAAATATCAGCACGGATAAACGCCGTTCACGACAGTCAGCGACGCGGGCAGCTCAGAAACAGGGCATGGTGGCAGACCTTCGCCACTAGGCGTGAGCCATGTATTGCTGGACTCGCCTGCAAAGCCTATGCTTCCATGTGTCGTGGAGGTTCGATGGAGAGCGTGGTCAAAGTGTTTGCATTCATGCTGCTCGTGAGCCAAGCGAGCGTGAGAAAGTTGAACGCCCAGACGAGCGAGATGCAAGCAGATCGTGCACGTCGCGATATGGCAATTCGTTGGCCCGCCGCTTACGATCCCTCAGTCGCCCCCGTGTTCTCCCATAATGAACTGCTGATCCATGCAGATTGCCACCGTATTTTTGCTCGGCTCTCCGATGTCACTGCATGGCCAAGCTGGCTCGTAATCGTTAAGGATGTTTCCAACGAGACGCCGCAGAAAACGGGCAAGGGCGCTCTCTACCGTCTAAAGATTTTCAACAGCCCAATTCAATCCCGCATCGTAGAGTTTGAGGCAGACCAACGTATCAGCTGGATTCCGTTCGGTGCGGATGAAACAGAGACCCATCATGGTCATTACCACGCCTGGCGCTTCGTCCCCCAAGCCGGAAATTGTCTGGTCATTACCGAGGAGACAGGCATCGGCCCTGGAGATCGCAAGAACCCTAGCTCTGGTAGTCATCTCATGCATAAAGCGCACGAACTCTGGCTAGACAGCCTCCGCTACATCAGCGAGCCGTAGACGAGCAGAATCTAAACCCTGTCCCCTAGGTACCGATGAACGCGCTGCTCGTCAGCTGTGCTCTTGGTTAGGGCGTTATCGCCGATGCACGTTTCGAGGATGCGCAGGTCTGGAAACGTGACTCGGCCCTATGGTCACCAGATGAGAACAGAAGTTGCTGGAATCCGACAGACCGTGCGTCGGCGCCACCAAAACCCTACCAACGCTAATCGATCAAAGTCTCGTATGATTAAACGACGCGAGCAGCGAGGCCTGCATGATCGATCATGTGTTTATGTTTGTCAAAGCAAATGGTCCGGAAGTAGATCAAATGGCATCGTTGGGCCTAGTCGAAACCTCTCGCCGGACCCACCGAGGTCAGCACCCAAAACGTCTGCTATTGTTTTGGCAATTTGTTTCTTGAACTCATATGGGTGAACGACAAAGATGACGTACGCAGCGATGCGATCCAACGCACCGGCTTGTATGAACGTTCTCTCTGGCGGAGAAATGGAACCTGCCCCTTTGGCATTGCATGGCGACGGTCGGATGCTGCTCCCTCGTTGGCGCTCCCAATGTGGAAGGTCACGCCCCCTACCTGCCCGGAGGCATTTCGATCTCGGTTGCCACGGATAGCGATGATGCAAGACAGCCAATGATGTTTGAGTCGGCGGGTGGTTCATCACCGATTGATTGGCCCATAGAGAAGCGCGGAGCTCTTCAACATAGCGTTGGGCTTGGGACCGTCACTGAGATTCGACTCGCGATGCCTGCCGATGTGAGGTCAAGCCGTGCCCTAAAGATCATCGCTCAGAGCCACAATCCACCGCTGAGCATAGATCCGACAGGAACCTACTGTTTACACCTCAGGATCGCTTCACTCTTCGCTAAACCCGATCTGCAAATAGCGCTTCCTCTGATCACGTAAGGAACTCACGTAAGAACAATGTTCGAAAATTACGAAGATTATGGTTTGATTCGCGCGTAATCGCCAAATCACTCGCTGACAATCAAATGCGGGCTGATGCCCTCAGAGGGAGTTTTGCGACCGATCGACCCTCCCCGGGGAGCCGACTGATATTCGTTTCGCGACATTCGCCACCCTCCTAGCCATACCTCCAACCCCCGCGAGTCCGGGTTGACAGCTACTGCGCTTGAAGATCTTCTTAGTACACAGAGGTCCATCACCTATCAGATCGATGATACCGATGGAACTCCGATGTATTCCGCAATTGAGATCCGTGAAAATGTTCCCACTACAACTAGCTCCTGCAACAGCAGCATAGCGCACCAGGGGGTTCGACGACATGCGCGATTTCATTCGTAACGATGTTGGGGATGAAGCGGGACGTGTATTTGTGAAGGGAAAGCCGATCACCGCTCAGGAGATCGTCACTGGCGAACGTGGAACCGATGGGCATGTGCTGACGGTGGAGGGGAGACGAGCAGAGCGAACGCTTGAAATGCAGCTCGCCCTATTCAACAGCATCCCATACAAGATTCCGATGACTAACCAATACCCTGGGCATGCCTTTGCGAAGGGCCGTCACTTCAGCCCTGGAACAGATAAAGTCACCGAGTTGGGGGCGAAGTATGCCGGTAAGAATTTCGATCCAAGCAAGATCACCTGGTAGGTGAGACTGGGTGGGTGATCGAGGGAGAACTCGCGCACGCACAACACTTAGACCGAAACAATCTGTGTAAACTTGCGGAGACCGAACAAGCTCCGCGCGATGAAGTGATTAGCGGCGATCCAGGTCATCAATCCCACACGTCATGGGGAACGGTGCCCTGGTACCTGTCGAAAGCCGCGGCCGCCCCAGCGACCTTTTTCAAGGGCTTGCCTCAGCTTCCATCCCAATCTCGACGCCCGAAACTCCGAGGGCAGTACCGTCGCCTTCACTATCACGCAGATCCCGCACCTTCGCGAAACCGCAGAGGAGTGCGCTAGCCTGATTCTCAAAGCCGGCGCAGACGTTCACGCGCGCGACAAAAACGGTTACACGCCTCTTCACCACGCCGGGAGCCCGTCAATTGCGGCGCTCCTGCTCGCCGCCGGAGCCGATATCAACGCCCGCAACAACAACGATGAGACCCCGATCTTCACCACGTACAGCGACGATCTGATGCGCTTTTACATCAAGCACGGGGCCGACCTCACCGTCCGCGACAACCAAGGGCGTTCCATCCAAGAAGCGCTCGCGGCGAAACATCTCCTGTTGTCCCCGGACCTCAACGCAACTCTCGCCACCCAAATCACACCCAAACAGTAAGTCGCAATCCGGAAACAATCCTGGATTTTTTATGGCTGCCACGTGGAAGTTCCGAGCGGACTTGCTCAAGATCGCTCACGGATACTCCATGCCACGTGGCCCATGCTGCAGCCAGACATTGAAATGAATTGCGAACGCCGTCGATGTTCGCGTATTGTTCCCGACTTGCACTGGCTAAGCTGAGTCCCGGTTGGGAGTAATCTCAAAGTGGGCGGAGCGACAAGTTTCGAACCAGCGATCTAACCCACTCCCCCAGTCCTCACTTCAGTTCCCAGTCTTGAATCCAAGTAGGTCGTTTCGCGTCACTAGTCCTGTTCCGATTCACTCGGAACAGGCTTTGAGGATTGAGTGTACAGCTCTCACGCTTTCTGCTAGGGAAAGGTCTGTGGTGTCAAGAATCTCGTAACCGGCCTCGACAGCTTCCTGATGCAGATAGCGACTCCAACCCATCATGCTTTCGTTGGCCAGTTCTGGCTTTGATCTGTCGTGAGTCAAGCGACGAGCACGGGTGTAGTCATCACATTCAACGCAGAGGACACGTGCCTTCTCAATTGCGAAAACGGTTAGCGCTTCGCGGATAAAAGCGATTCGCATTTGCCCTTCGAACAGAACCGTATTGCCTGCGACGAGAGTGGGTGCGATTCTTTCGAACCATTTGAAAGTCATGGCTCGTTGCCAGGCTCCTCCAGGCTGATGGCCAGTTCCAAAAGTAGCCATGACTTCTGCCGAAGGAACCCCGATGCTATCGAAACAACAGACATTGATCGAAGGACGATCCACTTCGATCGCTTTCGCTATAGCCGTCTTTCCAGAACCCGATCCACCGGTCATGATGACTAATGCCATGCTCTGTTTCCTTTCAGGGCATGCGAGCGGATTTCATCGCACCCTATTTATTTGTTGACGCAGAGAAGTGTTCATGCCTATACTCCGCTGGAAAAGGTAAGTAGATCGATCTGCCAGTTGAGGCTACCTTATGAGGCTTGTGGACCATCGTTCACTTCTGTTTGTTTTCATCATTTCGTCTGCATTCGATATTTCGCATGCTCAAGATAAGGCCGTAAACCCCGGTGAAATTCCTACCTCAGATCCACCAATGGCCAGTCGCGATGTCGGTAGTAGTTACTGGCACATCGACGGTAATTTTGAATCAGTTCTTCATATAAAGAACGTTCTAGAAACATCGGAGCTGACAGTAACTCCAGTCCTGTGGATGGCTGACGGAACTGAGTATGATCTGGCTCCGATCCCGTTGCAAAAGGCCGAGTCGGTCAGCATAAATATAGCTCATGCCATTGCGGACGCCCCGTCCTCCACTAGACAACATGCATCATTATTCGGCAGCGCGGGGATCCGCTATTCGTGGAATTGGAGAGATGCGGCCATTGCCCACGTCTCGACCACCGATGAAATCGATAGTCTTACGTACATCACTCATGCGTCTGCTGGCATCGCGCCCAATCCAGATCTGAAAAATGCAACAACCAGTAGTAACGTAGTTGAGGCCTCCATACTAAAAGCGTCATCCCGTTCGTCACTTTCGTGAACACCTCACAAGCAGACATTTCCGCTCATATTTTGATCTCAAGCGGAAACGCCAATTCAGCTAAGTCAGATGACATTGTTGTCGCGGCAGGTCAGACGCAGATCCTCAAACTTGACCAACTAATCCGAGCACTCTCGGTTCAATCAGACGCTGGAGGCGTTCAAGTGTCTTACGCCGGCAAACCAGGCACTCTCGTTGTTGAAGGGGGACAGGAAGACTTTACTGCTGGGTATTTCTCATCGATACCGTTTATGACGCCCGAATATCGGCGGGTGAGAAAGATGGTCTCTCCAAGAGCGGTCACATTCGCGGCGGTGGGAGTGCAGGTTGGCGTTCCCGAGGCTAGAATGCAGTTTCCCCAGGATACAAACTTCCTTCCTTACTCATACGTTAGAAACTTGTCGAGTGCTGCGATGAGGCTTCACCTGAGCGCAAACTAGATAAGAAAGCAGGCTAGTGGCTGTATTGCTTTTCTTGAGGTGCACGATGCGAAGGAATCGCTCGAGGACGCAATCGGCCGAGAGACAGACTCTCGGACGTTAACGAACATGCAAGCAGACCTCAGAAAGCTTGAGGCCGCGAATAATAAGGAGCGGTAAAGCGTCTGCACGCCCTCTCGGGAGGGACTGCGATTCTCAATCCGCAGCAAGGCGAACATTTTAGTGGATTCGATCGCCATCTCCGCGATGATGCATATGCAAAATGCGAAGTGTAAGCCTACATTTATTTTAGATAAATCTCAATTCCGATCCGCTCAGCTTCAACTCCGCTCCACTTCATCGAGCGAGATTTCATCATTACGCTGATCACAAGACCCGGTAGGGCGTACTGATTCATCGGGCGGCCATCCGTTGTGCGATTTACGGCTTGTCGCCGTTCTTGAGATGGCCGTGATTCCGTGCTCCTTGCCCCCCTTTTCGCGAAGCCTTACCCAGCAGCGTCGTCCGGGTACAAAAAGGCCCTCGACCTTCATCGAAAGGGCAGCTCCTACCCGAGCAAAGGTGTAAACCATTAGACCTATTGAGGCATGATCTCCAGTCCGGGAAGGGACTAGGTGATATCGATTTACCTTTATTAAGGCCGTGGTTCGTCTACATTGAGAACAAGCGTTTTGTCCCGCCGTTGCGAGTGCTTCGGTCCGCGTAACCGCGTGGGCAGGATTTACCGGAATGACCTGGACCACCATCCAATCGAAGAGCATGCGCAGGTTAGTGTTACGATCCACAGGGAGATATGATGTTGAGACTTGCGACACTCCTAGTCGTCTTTTCGATATGTTTCATTGCTTGGGCAGACGATTGTCCGCCACCGTCACCTGTAAACCTGCACAGCGACGAAGCTTTTGATTCGCAGGTCTTCTTTGATAACACGCCTGCTGCCGCGACCCCGTTGCAGCTATATGCTGGAGACAAACTGGTGCATTCTGCGACCGCCGACCACAATGGCAAGGTTCGCTTGGGGCTTTTGCCCGTTGGCAATTACCAAGTTGTAATTCCCCGCAAAGGAACGTTCGACATACTCGTTCTCCAGCCTAAGAGCGGCCTTAATGGCCCTTTGATCAATTGGTTCTTGTTCCCAAAATCCAAGTACAAATGGGCCGCGGGCGTAAAAGTGGCAGGCAGTCCATGTCCAATACTGGTCTTAAAAGCAGACTAACGAGGCAATGGAATGCATCCGCTCGCAAGTCCGTATCACCTGCAAACGGAAATAATCTCGTTGTGCCCGAGAAGTCGGGTTTCGGCAACTACAAAGGAAAGCTAGTCGGTATGAGTAGATTCGAGCTAGCGACCTCACCTACCCCAATCCTCGTTTTGACGCAATCTGAGTAACTTAGCGCTATCAATCAATGCTTTAGAGAGCGGGAAAGAACCCGACGAAACGCTTATTGGACCTATTTCGGACCCATGTTTGGACCCATGCTGGTGTACGCAAGAGCAACGCGATACGAACGGCAAACCAGCATAGTGATTTTGTGGCAACAGAACTCGATCTTTGCCGCTATCTGGCGTAAGCGATCGGCTCTGATCCAGAGAAATTTGAGAGACATTCAGTTAGTGAGGCAGACTCTTGCGGAACGCAGGCCAGAATTGATATTGAGTTGAATCAGGAGCAGTTCGACAAGCGCAGGAATCGGAGACAGAAAGTTCAACGAAAGCGCTGAACACGACCATTCGCACACGCAACCCCTACATCGTTGAGTGGGTGCCATGAAACTACTCAAAATGAATGTGAGAAGTGCAATGGGGTACGACTTTGAGCAGGATTCTCCCTATGCCTATGGTCTACCGACTTGGGTTCACTCGAACGCCGGACGGGTATCTCAGAGTGACTGCCTGTGCTGCTGGCGCAACATTAACCGCTGTTCATCTAAACCCAAGTGTTCTCGTTGCCGCAGCAGATGTAGCAAAAGTGCCTAAACACCATTTAAGAGACATTCAGTTTGCAGCTGAGACAGCTTGGCGCAGGGAGGATCTTGATATCTGCTGCGAAACTGTGTCACTGGATTCTGACCAACTGGATAAACTTGGATTCCTTCGGAACTGGCCGACAAAGGGATAGGTTTTCTGGTCGCGTGTTACGCTCCGAATCAGCCGGATCTTGAGTTGAGTGCAGCAGCCTCCGGGACTTTGGGCTTAGGAATGACTGTTGTGATAAGAAATCGGTGCCTAGAACCCCTCACTCCGAAGAGCCGTTCCCGAGCAGAAGAGGCACAGCGAGATAGGACATTGATTCTTTTGAAAAAATACTCCAATGCAAATGCGGGGCGCGGGTCGGAGCCAGACTCACACCATCGGGAGAGTTGATTCCGACGCGTCACTTACGGCCGAACCCGCCTAAGCAATAAGGAGTTGATTGTTTAGGCACTAACGAACCCTTGGACCACATGAATGACATCCAGATTTGCGACATGGTCCTGTCGACCATGGTGAGGACTGTGATTCCTGTCCTGTAATGAGGTCTAACGATGACAATCCCGCTAGATGATAACCAAGATCCAATGCTGCCCGAACCGTGACGGTAAGCTACGCGGTAGTGACGGGTGTAAAGCCTGTTCCTGACGAGAGTATCAGTCGAGAAAGCCTGCCAGGACGAGCACGAGCCGTGCGGACCTTCTGTGGACATATGACGAAATGGTGAATCATAGCGACAGTGGTGACAGATGCAATGAGATCAGCCGGTCTTAATGTCCGGAAGCCGACAGACTCTTAGGTTTCGGTCCGCTAAACTCACGGGTCTGGGGCTACACAGTGACAAAAATTTCTCTCCCATCGTTTCTCCGAAAACTCAATACAGATGGCACCTGGAATTCGATCTGTGTACGATGCTTTCAAACCATAGTGACTAATAAAATAGAAGGGGACCTGGAAGAGGTTGAGAAAATTCATGTTTGCCGTTATTCTCTTTCGCAACGCCACCCTCGTGTCTGAATTCAACTTCTGAAAGACTGGTCAACTTTGCCGATGATTTATAGACTTGCATTCCTTCATACAAAAGATGGATACCTGAAAATCACAGCTGCTGCTAAGGGTACCCCCACTCTGACAGCCATCCATCTGAACCCTGAAGTTTTCGGAGCATCGGCTCGGATAGCAAACCTCTCAGCGGAACAGATAGAGAATCTCCGTGGGACAGCAGAACGGGCCTGGCCCGATGATGGTATAGACGTATGTTGTGAGGCGATCGAACTCGAAGCTGATCAGCTGAAGGATCTGGGGTTCATTGAGGATTGGCGCAGACTCGCTTGATCCCTTAAAAACCTTTGATCTTCTTAATGACATCCAATAGCTCCATGGCCCTGGTCGAGCACGGTGAAGACTGTGATTTCTGTAACGAGGGAGCGTGTTCGCTTATCTAGGGCTTGTCGCATCCTTCCCGAATAGCGTAAGCTGACTCCGTAAATTGTGAAGCGCACCTCACAGCCAGCTTCAGCGAAAACAGCACGCGTTTCATGGAGGTCTTATGCGTCCTTCGTCTCGCTTCCTTCTGCCTTCGACCCTCGTTCTCTTTTTAGTCCTCGCTAGCACACCCTTAGCTTTGGCAGACACAGTGAGCCTCTCCATCACGGAACTGGCAAGCGGTACCCTTGGTAGCCAGTCCTTCACCAGCCGGGATGTGACGTTTACAGGTACATTCTCGAGCAATCAACTTCTTAACTGTTCCATTGAAAATGACTGCGAGCGCCATGGGATCGGTTATTACATACTCTTTGACGCCACCTACCCTGGAGTGACAACTACCCTGGTCACAACAATCACAGTAGGTGGCCTCGGAACCTATGCCGCAAATAGTGGGAACAACGTTATCGAGTTCTACTACGGGGGAGGCAGCTTAACGAGCATAGTCCCATACGAAGGTATCGATACCGTGGGAAGGCTCTATTTTCCTACGAATCCTCTGGACGTTACCGATTGCGAAGGAGACTTTCCATCGTTTTACTGCCCTCTGTCTGCGTACACATCAGCCGGCAGCCTCATTCTTACCTCTGTCAGCGACACATACACGACTTCCACGGTAGTCACCGGCAATTCCACCGTTCCTGAGCCCTCAACCTTAGCCCTGCTTGCAACCGGTGTCGCAGCACTCTCGGAACTCAGCCGACGCCGCCTACGATCCGCGTGACCGCGTATGAGTGAGGGTCTTGACGACATCAAGAGCGAGGCTCGGCAGCGTGGCTGGGCTGAGGCTCAGGAGTAGCGGACTTGAACAGCGGAGAATCTAAATCCTTTACGGACATAAGAACCCCTTGCCCAGTAGCGACAGAACTACTTGCGGAGCAATTCCGGAGTGCGGTGATTGTTGCGCGTACGATATTGAACGAAGGAAAGCTGCTTCACGTAGAAGGAAAGCTGGCGCTCGTAAAAGCCCACTATAAACGTTCGAGGCGGGCTCTAGAGCAGCACATCCTCTCTTGCCCAATGTGTCACTCTTTCGATCCATTTTAGAGATGAAATCAAGACGGCCGCTGGTTCTGTTCAGGCTCAGGAATAGGGACAAATAGAGAAAACGAGGCGACTGACGGCTGCATCACATCCACTGCACGTGGAAGTGAGCCGCAGGTATAGATCCGCACGCCACTCCCGAGCACGCCCACCCGGTCCCTATATATGAAATCCAGATCAAGCAATAATGAAATGAGAGTCTCGGGAATCCGAGGCCAAGTATCGACTACTAGTCGCAGAAACCCTTGACGTAGAACGAAGCGGTCCGACCGATGTATCCGCCAAGGTTGCGTTGCAGCGGCTGGGTAACGAAAGACGACTGGACTTCAGAAAGTCGAATAGTCTGCTTTTGCAGCTACGTGAGGCATTTAGGACTGAGATTGTCATTACGTGCGGGAGCTGTGGCAAGTCAGAGATTGTTGAAGATACTCCTAAAGACACCAGAGACCGGAAATGTAAGGACTGCGGCGAATCGATGGTCGTTAAGAGACCGCCCGGAGACACCGACGGCACGTAGAATTCAGCAGCTTTGGAGTTTCACCATGTCTGATCCTAATCACGTCGAATTGATGGAGCAAATTCACTCCGCTGAAGTCGAAATAGAAGCGCTAGAAAACAAGATCGCCAATTGTGATGAATCAGTAACCAGTACGGCAGACTTATCCGTCCTGCGTGTCGAACAGGAAGAGCATCGCCAGCGCATACTCAAATGCAAAGCCGGTATAATTCAGAACAGGTACTCTGATTAGGAAACTGCGATCTGTTACGCTGTTTCCACTATGGCGAAAGCACGTAAAAAGGCCACACATCCAATGCTGCCGCTTGCCGCGCCCCAGTCCCCCACGGATGCCCCAAGCAGGAGACCGCGTTATCCCTGAGCGATCCAAGTCCGTGTGGAAGATTATGAGCGTCCGCTCTGAAAGCTCTGTCGATCTCGACTACCAAGAACGTACCTCACCCCGATTTCGTCAGGATGTCAGCACTCTGAAGAAGGAAACATCTGTCGACTCTGGCGAGCTCGCGTTAGCAAAGCAGCTAATCGACAAAGCACATCGAAATTTGATCTGTCCGCGTACAAGAACGATTACGAGGCAGCTGTGAAAAAGCTGGTCGAAGCCAAACGGAAGGGGAAGCCGCTGCTGCCTGCGCCTGAGCCAGAGCCCGCCAAGAACAAGGTGGTTAATATAATGGACGCACTCGAAGCAGCTTGTCCGAAAGCAAGCCCAAAAAAAGAGGCTCGAAGAAAACATCACGTCGGAAGACGGCTGATTAGTATCGGAGAAAGTGATGTGCGGTCGTTACTACAGACGCTCTGACAAACGACGCATAGCCGAATCATTCAAGGTGGGCAACGGTTTCCCGAGGTTTAGCTCGGTAAAGTACCTTGCCAGGCAAGAACTCTGTGGCAATGCCGAAAAGAGCGCCGAGTAAGCCACCGGCCCGGGCAAGACCGCCGGTGAACTTCGCGTTGCCGGAGATGCTGGGATTTTTGACGCTTGAGTCGACAATTGCACCCGCGCCAGCCCCAACGGCTGCGCCGATCAAGGCTCCTCCAATCACCGAACCTAGCGCATTGCGGCTACGAATCAACTGAATGTCGGTTCTAGGGAGGGACATGGAGCGATCGACTCCAGCTTGTCTCTTGTGGCAGTTGAGACTATTGTCGTCGGCTGAATCGAAGGCACAGAAAAACCTCTCTCTGGACAGCGTTATCCGTATCGAGCTTCCGATCTTGAGGCTCCTTATCCCCTCCCAATCTCTCGTCGGCTGCTGCGCCGTCCCCGCTGGCGAAGCAGCGAGGATTGACATGAGACAGAGAATGAGGTGCAGCATCGTTGCGCGGATTCGACGGGCCTCCTAGATGGGCTCAATATAAACCGCCCACGCGGGTCCGGCAAGATAAGCTTCGAAGAGCGACCTGGCGACTTTGAGCGGATCGAACATTTTGTTAGCTCGTAGAGCTTTTTATTGCCTTCGGTGATCCGGTCCTAGTACTCTCTGTTTCGCGCATCACACGTTGTGCATTTGGCGCTGAACGTTGGTTCCCAAACCTACGGAGCGCCACTTTGACTCTGAACTTCCGTCTCATCTTCCAGCCCGGCCCACTCCTTGGAATTATGGTTGTTCTTGTTTTGTTGGGAGCATCCGCGTGTTTCGCTAGTACTCTCGGCGCAAGCGACCCGGCAACGGTCGATCCGAAAGTAGCGCCGGCTGACGTAGGTGCGCCGTTCGTCTCGCTTCCTGACGCTCCGATCCCAAACATGGTCGAGATCGAGGGTGCAGCGGGGTCTCCTCCAAGTGGGAAAGCCAGGGGCATTCCTGCCTCAAAATTTCCGGCCAGTCCTTTGATGTTCCTAAGTGCGGACACTGACGCGACAAAGGTGCCCGCAGCGGATCGAGAGTTGGCAAGAGAGCAGTTGAGCGAGGGTTGCGAAACAGGCAGAATGCGCGGAAAGCCATGCAAGGTACACTGGCTGCCGATTCTGTGGCAGTCGTTCGAATGGCTCACAGCACAGCATTCGGGGAACATTCTCCTTGACACGGAGACCCGGAACGACCTCACGTCAAATCCTTACTGGTCAACGTATGTGTACTGCGTCGAGCATTATCGCTGGTACCAGTGGTCCGACGATACGACATTTATTGTGCATGACATCGGCCATCCGATGATGGGGGCGATTACAAGCAGCATCTTCGAGCAGAATGATCCCAAGGCGCGCGCGCTGGCGTTCGAAAACAATGGCAACTACTGGCGCAGCCGGTTGAAGGCAATGGCGTGGTCGGCAGTGTACAGCGCGCAATGGAAAGTTGGGCCGGTGAGCGAGGCTTCGATCGGCAACAGCGGGCGGAACACCTACTATGTCGCCCATCTGGGACGGACGACAAATGAGACAGGTTTTCAAGACTTCGTAATCACCCCGGTGTACGGCTTCGGTTGGAACGTCGGCGAGGATGCGGTCGATCGCTACCTCATGCCGAAGATTCATGCTCGTGTAAAGAACCGCCTTTACCTGACGGCGTTGTTCTGGATGACACCTTGCAAATCGGCCGCCAACGTACTGCGATGGAAGCCGACCTACTACCGCGACACGGCTTACTCAGCTTCGGCTGGCAACTAATATACCTGGCTTCAATGCAGGTTCCTGTTTGCCATACTTAAGAGAGTCATTGCAATTATCGATCAGTTTCTGTTCGTCTCCGACAATGATTGGCAAGCTGTAATAAGGCGTGACGCCGAAACGACCAACCCTGTATTCCAAGTTTGGAATCAAATCATCGGGGTACTGGCTAACCAAACGCCATTCTTCCTCTTCAGCAAATCCTTTATGCTTAAGCGAAGAGCTAAGAAGCGCAAGGGTGTACTGCCACTGATACCGGTTGAAAAATGCCTTGATCCGGTCGGCCATGTCTTCACTACCTCGATACTCGGCAGAGCCAAAATACCGTTCAACAAAATTGGCGATAAGTTGTTTGCAGAGCTTTCGTTGTCTTGTCGGGTCGTATTCACACCTGATGAGGTTGAAAGAGTGTTGCTTCGCGCTCCTAAAGACGGCATGATGTTGAGAAAAGCCTAAAGAGTAGCCGTGTCCTTCTGAGCAATATGCTCGCCACTGGCTTAGAAGATCCCCTCTTTCTGAGAAGGACAAGATGAAGCTTGCCTGCTGCGCTTGATTTATCAGTCCTAAAAGTAATCGCCGTTCATGGCTCTTTAGTTTGGTTTTCTCGATCTCTACCTTCAAGAGTTTGGCTGCAATTTTGTATTCCTTACGGTCATTCAAATGGAGATGGCTCGTAGCCCAAAGCTGCCCAGCACAAGGCAAGAGTCTGCTGGACAGCGGTATTGCGAACCGTGGAGATTCCATCGCCGCAAGTCCAATCCTTGTGGAAGGATAGTCGAGTGAAGCAGACGCAGCGGAACAGTTAGCCCGCTCCCGCGCTCGTGCGATCTTAGTTCGCAATTATTTACGGAATCATTTCCAGCTGGACGGTTCGCATCTGGGCCTTGTTACGATGAAAAACATCCCGCCAAGCGGCCTGGATCATGCAACCTGGGACGGTGTTTGCGTGGTGATTGTGAGGTCAAAGAAGTGATGCAGATACTTGGATCGATCGAACTTGCGGTCCTGAATACTCGGTAACAAGGCTGCTGTCTCCTAAGTCGATATGTGAGACAACTCAGCGCGAATACGCATGAGTTAATAGGTTCAGACAGCCAACAGCCAAGTGTAATTTCGAGCTTTCCAACGATCACCAACAAGATCGTTGCCGTTTATGCCCCTCGAGAGGGGTATAGTAAGGCCTCTAATCGCATAGATCACTCGGGCGATATCCTCCAAGCTATGTATATCAGCGCTTGACCCTTCAGGCTGCCGGGCGAGATGGTCTAGAGTTGGGTGGTAGAACATCTGAGGACTGCCACCTTGACATTGGATTCTCTGGGCACTGCCAGAAGAAAAGCGGAGAGGCATCGGCCTCTCCGCGAAAGAGAGCGAGATCGCGTTAGTCGTCCACGCCTGTATCGATGACTACAAGCGGACGCTCGAGCTTGCGAACCTGAAGCGCGCGGACCTCGCCAACGCATCGTTTCGCAGTGAAGCGCTCGCCTTCCACTACAACCGGTCGCTCATAGTCGTGGACGTAAAGCTCCCCTTCGACCTCGACATAGTCGCCGCGCCTCATGCCGCGCGTGAAGCCGCAGAACCAGGGGCCAGGGCAGACGACCCGGTGCGAGGTTATGCGTGAGGTCCACTCGTTGGTGGCGACATTCCAGGTACCGGACATCGTCGCGAGGGACAGGACTGCGAAAGCGTCCTCGGTGATTCCATTCGAAGAATGCACCTCGACATCCCTCGTGAGGAAGCCGCGTAACATGAGGTTGTT
Source organism: Tunturiibacter psychrotolerans (assembly GCF_051013365.1). Classification (GTDB taxonomy): domain Bacteria; phylum Acidobacteriota; class Terriglobia; order Terriglobales; family Acidobacteriaceae; genus Edaphobacter; species Edaphobacter psychrotolerans_A. The sequence continues at coordinate 5,179,392 of NZ_CP132941.1, forward strand.
TTCGAAGAGTGTCATAGCTGCACCTCCGGAGGGAGGACAACGCGGCCTAAGCCGCGTCGCCCTCCGTGATGGTCTCGGTATCGAGAGTCTCCCCCGAGGACGGCTTCGCCAGCTTCTTCACGCTGCTAGCGCGTACCTCCCAATCGCGGATCTTGATCTTCGTCTTCTTCTTGTCCTTGACGATCTCGACCTCGCGCTCGGAGCTGCGCAGTTCGCCTTCGATCTCGACGTAGTCGCCCTTCTTCAGGTACTTCGCGATGTCGGAGGGTTTGCCGAAGGCGCCGATGCCGGGCCACTCGGTACGGTTGACCCACTGGTCCGTCTGCTTGTCCTTGTAGCCGGACTTGACGGCGATCGAGAAGACCGCGAAGATCTGCTGCTGTTTGGTTGCGTAGCTCTCGGCGTCCTTGCCGACGTAGCCCTTCAGTTTGACGTTGTTTTCGTAGAGTGCCATTGTGTTTCTCCTTGTTTGTATTTGCCCGGATTGCCCTCGGGACACTCTTGCGCGAAGCGACGCGAGGTGCCCCGCTCCCAAGTGCCAAGCGGCGCTTTTAGGGAAGTTCCGGAAAATCTTTTTGCGTTCGTTGCACAAAGATTTTCTGAAAGCCGTAACCCGTAGGGCGGCATAACCGAAGCAGAGACGCGCCGTGCCGCAGGGCGCGGGTAAAGCACTGGAGCGAGTGACCGAGGGCGAGCAGGGAAAATACGGGAGAGATGGGCTCTATGGAAACACCCCTTTGAAGGACCCGACGGCGTTCAGCATGACGGTGCAACCTGACAGTAACGGAACCATTTGGACTCACCTGCCACAGATCCGGTGCCAAAAGCAGAGGGTGGGTGAACCGCGCCGTCCGCTCTCGATCGTCCTCCGCACCTCGCCGCGCAAAGAGCCTGTCTATGGGCGACGGAGTTAGAGGCGAGATGCATAGCACCAGGGCAGGAAATGCAAAGGCAAGAAGAAGGTCTGATTCTCTCCGCGCCTGGGAGGTACGCGTCAGTGTCGTCTGAGTGAGTGCCTGCCGACTCATCGGACGCTCTCGTTGCCGTGTCGATCGCGGAGGATCGCACCGACGGCTGCGATGCGCTCGCCGATCCAGCGCATGACTGGAACCGCCATAGAATTGCCGAGCGCTTTGTAGCGGGGGCCATCGGCCGCCAGCTTGCCGCGATATTCGACCAGGGTGTAGTCATCGGGGAATCCCTGCAATCGTTCGCACTCGCGCGGTGTCAGCCGCCGCACGGCCAGCATTGGGCCGCCGCCGGGTGGAATAAGCATGTCAATGAAAGAGAACTTATCGTCCGTATCTGTACCTCCAAGAACGATCGAGTAGGTGTCGGCTCCGACACAAACATTTGTGCGTCCAGCGGGAAGGGAGACTGCAAGCTGACGCGTAGTCGTTGGAAATGTCTTATCGTCTACCATCGTGTTGTCCTCGTTTTGTTGCCTGTCGCATGACCGCGCAGGCTATGCCCCAATCACTTCGTAAAGGCTTGAATTTGCCGGGCGATCTCTTCAGGACACTCCTCGGGGAGGAAATGGCCGCAATCCGGGATCACATGACCTGTCACATTCACAGCAACCATTGAGACCATCTCCCTGATCTTGTCTCCCTGAGCATTTGCACCGCCCAGCGCGATGACGGGTACTGTCACCTTGCTCTTTCGCAATGACTCCGTCTGCTCGATTGTCTGGAAGGCTGCGCGATAGACGCCCATTGCTCCAAGCACGCCCTCGCGTCCAGAGAACGACCGCAGGTATTCATCGACCGATTCTGGCGGAATGAAGCAAGGACTGGCAATTTCGAAAAACCATCTCAGAAAAGCGCGTTCTTGACCGACGACAAGCCGCTCCGGTACATCGGGCGCGAGAGGCAAGATCCACCACCACATTGAACCTTTCGCCATAGCGGTTGGCGTGTAGCAGATGGTTTCTGACAGAATCTCAGACAGCATGACAGGCACTTCCATGTAGAACAGTCCACGCACTTCGTCCGGAAAATCGGCGGCCCAGAGAAGAGCTGGAGGTGCGCCCATATCGTGGGCAGCGATGAGAAGTGGCTGACCTGCTCCGAATCCCAGTAGATGCACCAGGGCACGGAACTCCGCCGCGAGTGCCCGGCCATCATATCCGGCTGTGCCCGCTGGTTTGTCAGAATCCCCGTAGCCTCGCATGTCGGGAGCGAGGACCGCGTAGCCCGCCGCCGCAAGAATGGGCATTACTTTATTCCAGACGTAGCTGGTTCCCAGGAATCCATGCCACAACAGCACAGGGGGTCCGTTCGGATTTCCTCCGACCCAGTAGTGAATTCGAACCCCGTTTACCAGGGCGGTTTCGCTTGCGAAGCCGGGGATGTTTGCCGGTAGGAAATTGTCATTCACGGACCAACCTCAAAGAGTACTAAGCCGCTGCAGAAACGCCGGACGCTTCGAATTTGTTTTGCCATGCGACAGCCGTCTCGCGGGCAAAATCTATGTATCGTCGAGGTGCATGGCCGAGCAGCGTTGTCAGCGTCTCGAGGTCGCCATCCCCTGCAACGAAGCCACGTTCGATGTACCCCTGAAACATCATGCGAATATCGAAGGCGGACCAGGCGGGAGATTTCTCGCGCATCTGCTTTTCAAATGCATCCATGTCATGGCCGCCATACGTGATCTTCTTGCCGAGAACCTCAGACCAGATCGCAGCCGCGCCCAGGCCGCTCACAATGTCGGGGCCGTTCAGGTTGTAGGTTTTACCCTCGTGTCCTGCTGTCGTCAGGGCAATTGCGGTTGCCTCGGCAATGTCCCGAACGTCCACTGTGGAGACACCGACCGGCCCTAGAGGCATCGGGTAAATCCCGGCTTTCGTCAACGGGTCTTTGAGTCCAACGTCATTTTGGTTGAAGTAGTTTGGACGGATAATCGTAAACGGAAGGTCAAACGCGTGTAGAGCGCTTTCCAACGCGAACTTCGAGGCGAAGTGCGGCACGTCTTTGAAGTGATCGACCCGAAAGACTGAGTGATAGACGATGTGCTTCACTTTCAATTTCTTAGCGAGGTCGTAGGCGATGAGAGCCTGCGTGAGTTCATCGGGGGTGACTGCGTTGAGCAAATACAGCTTGTCTGTCCCGTCCAGGGCTTTCTCCAAGAAAACCGGATCAAGGAGATCGCCAACGACAGCGTTGGCACCGTCAGACACCTTCGTGCCCTCTTTGCGAACCAGGACATCGACCGCTGCATTGCGCTTTAAGAGTTCCTTCACAACCTCGGAACCGACGTGCCCCGCTCCACCTATCGCTAAAACCTTCATAGCATTTCTCCTGTGTCCCTGCCGCCCTACGCGGTCGGGAGCTAATACTAGAGATGCCTAATTGCGGTCGGAACGATGAGTCGTAAATGCAAAACAAGTTTGCCTGTATGCAATATGGAGGAATCAGCGCATATCTGTTTGTTAGCTATGGCCTGATAAAGCAGACCTTAGCCGGGGCACCACGAAGACACGGGTCCCGTTCCGTCCCGATGAACGGTTCCAGATAGTCCATGAAAACCTCAATCTTCGGAGTCAACCGCGAAGCACCAGAATACAGCGCACAGAGAGCAATAGGGATCGGTCGCCACGAAGGCAACACAGGTACAAGGTGCTTTTCAACGTGCGGTTGCTTCGCGAGCCAGAGCGGCAGCACGGCGACGCCAACACCATCGAGAGCAAGCTGACAATGGATCTCCGGGTCGCTCGCAGTTAACACAAAATGGAGCTCCGGTGAGGTCGTCTTTGTGCCCTTCATCAGTTTCCATAAGTTGAAGTTCGTCTCGGCCAACAGACCGATGCACCGGTGTTTGCTCAGATCTGTAGGGTCGCGCGGGCCGCCGTGAAAACTCAGATAATCCTGACTGGCGAAGAGGCCTTGCGAGATTTTGGGGTACAGGTGGCATCTTCGAGCGGAATCTTTCGGTGTTCGAACCTTGAAGTAGACGTCCACCTCGTCTGCACCCTCTTGATCCCATCCGGAAGAATAAAGATCGAGTTCAACCTTCATTTCGGGGAAAGCTTTAAGGAAGCCCGCTAGCAGCGGCGCCAGAGTGTTCTTCGCAAAACAAACGGGAGCGGCTATCCGCAGCAATCCACTTGGATTGACGCGTTGCCGCTCAATGAGTTCGCCGCCATCCCGCAATGACCGCAAAGCGCGCCTGCACGAAGTCAGATATTCTTTACCCGCATCCGTAAGCACCAATCCTCGCTGATTTCGTCGAATCAGGAGTACGCCAACGTGTTCTTCGAGACGGGTAAGAGCCCTGCTCACCGTCGAGGTCGGGAGACCCATATCTCTTGCCGCCCCACTCAGAGTTCCAGCCTTGGCTGCGGCGACAAATGCGGTGACATCGTTTAGATCAGGAGCTTTGCCCATGAGCAATACTACTTTGCGAAAGCTGCATCAGCAGAAGAAGCCAGGTCATCGCTGGCGGCGTCTTCCAGCGTCCATGCGGCAGAAGCCGCAGTAAAAGACCTCCACTCCACCGTCAGTCCTGCGATTACATCAGCATCTAGAGGAGAGATTCATCACCTCGCCGATATCCGGAATTTCCAATCCAGCTGAGATTGTTGTGTCCATGCACTCCAGGTTAGTGAGTTGGTTGGATAATGATTCCTTCCGACGATCTTAGTTCAACAGAGTTATCAAGCTTCTGCCCTGTGCGATGCAGACAGGTAGACTCCAGAATCGTTCCAGCTTTTGTGCGGACTCGGACCGGCTCGACCCCGAGGTTTAGCAGCACGAGGATCCGTTCTCCGTCTTTTACGCGTTCGTAGCTCAATAGATTGCCCTCCGCGGCAATCGAACGCATCTCCCCGCCTGCCAATATCGGATGCATTCGCCTGAGAGCGATCAGCCTGACGTACAGGTTCAGAATCGAAGCTTCATCCTCCTGGAGCGTGGCGACATTGATGAGTTCATGATCGGCTCCAAGCGGAAGCCAGGGCTTCCCCTGAGTAAAGCCGGCCAACGGTGTGCCGCTCCATGGCATCGGCGTGCGCTCTGGATCTCGTCCCATCCCAATCCCGGGCTGATTCATTTCTGCAGGGTCCCGCACTTCCTGGGCTGGAATAGGGACATTGGTCATGCCGATCTCCTCGCCATAGTACATTGTCAGAGTCCCCGGAAGCGTGAGCAGAAGCATCGCCGCAACCGGAGCCTGTTGCACGCCCACTCTCGTTGCGATGCGAGCATTGTCGTGATTACCCAGCACCCAATTGGGCCACGCTCCCAAAGGCAAGGCAGTGATGTATTCCGAGATCACCTGGGCAACTGCTTCCGCTTTCCAGGGGCTCTGGAGCAAGAGAAAATTGAACGGCAGATTCGCGCCCTTCAGGTTCTGTCCGTAATAAGTCATCAGGTCCTTCACAGGCAGGTATATCTCGCCGATGAGCACGCGGTTGGGATACTGGTCGATTAGGGCGCGCATCTCGGCGACGACAGCATGCACCTCCGGTTGATCGGAGTTGTAGACCGTGAGCAAACTGTTGCCGGTCGACTGTCCTTCGACGTAGTCAGGATTGGGCGGGTTATCACGATACTGATCATCCTTGATCATCAGCCACATGACATCGACTCGAAACCCATCTACGCCTTTCTCCAGCCAAAATCGAAGTGACTGATACATGGCCGTCCGTACGGCAGGATTGCGCCAGTTAAGATCAGGTTGCTCTTTGAGGAAGGAGTGATAGTAATACTGGGCCGTGGATTCATCCCATTGCCAACCCGACCCGCCGAAGTTGCTCATCCAGTTGTTCGGTTCGTCGCGCCAAAGATACCAGTCTCGTTTGGGGCTCTCCAGGGAAGACCGGCTCTCCAAAAACCATGGGTGCTGATCGGAGGTATGATTCGGGACAAAATCGAGGATGACCTTTAGGTTTCGATGGTGGGCTTCCTGCAAAAGGTGATCGAAATCCTGCATGGTTCCGAAGATGGGATCGACGCTGCAATAGTCGGCAACGTCATAGCCGAAATCGGCCATCGGCGATCTATAGATAGGCGAGATCCAGATCGCATCGACCCCTAGCTGGACAAGATAGTCGAGTCTTTGCAGGATGCCTTTAAGGTCGCCAATACCATCTCCGTTGCTGTCCTGGAAGGAACGCGGATAGATCTCGTAGATGATTGCGGATTTCCACCAGTCCAGTTCTTGCATCTAACTTTGCTCCAATGAATCTCTCAGTTGAAAGATTGCTTGAATGATCAACGATCTCTGGTACAAGAACGCGGTCATCTATTGCCTTTCGGTCGCCACCTATATGGATGCTAATGGAGACGGTGTCGGTGACTTCCAGGGATTGATGCGTCGCCTGGACTATCTGCAGGGTATCGGCGTCACTGCCATTTGGCTCATGCCCTTCCAACCATCCCCCTGCAAGGATGATGGCTATGACGTTGCGGACTACTATGGAGTTGATCCTCGCTATGGCACCCTCGGCGACTTTGTCGAGTTTGCGCACGGCTGTAAGCAGCGCGGGATGCGTGTGCTCATCGATCTCGTCGTCAACCACACCTCCAACGAACATCCATGGTTTCAGGAATCACGTCGTGATCCGCAGTCCAAATATCGGGACTGGTATGTCTGGTCAAAGAAGAAGCCAAAACACGCTGAGTCGGGCGTGGTCTTCCCAGGTGTACAGAAGTCCACCTGGGATTACGACGAAATAGCAAGAGCGTACTACTTTCACCGCTTTTACGATTTTCAGCCGGATCTCAATACTTCTAATCCCGAGGTTCAGGCCGAGATCCTCAAGATCATGGGCTTCTGGTTGCAACTTGGCGTTTCCGGCTTTCGCATGGACGCAGTTCCTTTTGTCATTGCACAGAAGGGTGCAAGCGTTGCTAAGCCCGAAGAGCAATACGACATGCTTCGTACCTTCAGCCAGTTCCTGATTTGGAGGGACGGAGAGGCGATTATCCTGGCCGAGGCTAACGTCCTGCCAGGTACCGACATGAAGTACTTCGGCAGCGCGGGGGAACGCGTGCAAATGATGTTCAATTTTGATGTGAATCAGCACCTTTTCTGCGCTCTCGCCACAGGCGATTGCCGAGCGCTCGTGAAAGCAATGCGAGCGACCAAATCGCGGCCAGCCTCGGCGCAGTGGGGGCAGTTTCTACGGAATCATGACGAACTCGACCTCGGCCGTCTCGAGGACAAGCAGCGAGAAGCTGTCTTTGCCGCATTTGGTCCTGATCCGGATATGCAGTTGTATCAGCGCGGTATTCGTCGTCGACTTGCACCGATGCTGCAGGGAGATCGTCGTCGTTTGGAGCTCGCCTACAGTTTGATGATGACTCTGCCCGGTACCCCCGTGATCCGATATGGAGACGAGATCGGAATGGGTGACAATCTGAAATTGCCGGAACGGAACTGCGCGCGCACTCCGATGCAGTGGTCGACCGAGCCCAATGCGGGCTTCACAAAGAGCGACAAGCCGGTTCTACCCATCATCAGTAGTGGCCCGTACAGCTTTGAGCATGTCAACGTCGCAGATCAACGCCGGGATCCTAATTCACTTCTGAACTGGATGGAACGCATGATCCGTATGCGAAAAGAGGTGCCCGAGATTGGGTGGGGTGATTTCTCTTTTATCCCGTCCGGAACTCCACAAGTCTTGGCGATGCAATATGACTGGCGCAATAACCGCGTGCTGTGCGTCCATAACCTCACCGGGGAGCCGAGAGAGATAAGTCTTTTAGTAAATAGTGGTGAAGAAAATTGCGTGCTGACCAATCTTCTGTCCGCTGATCATAGCCAGCCAGACGACAGCGGCCGACACTGGATGCTCCTCGAGCCGTATGGGTATCGTTGGTTTCGCGTCTGTGGACTGGATTATCTCCTCAAGCGCAGCACTGTTTAGGTAGCCGACATCGAATCGCCGCATCCAAAGGAGTGCGTTCGAGTGATGACCCACATATCGGATACTTCTCATCGCCGTGACCGTGTGATTCGACGTTACGCGATACTCGATCCGCCTTCGAGGTACAGAGTTTGACTCTGTAGCTGTTTCCTTCGTTCACATCCTGCTGCCATGAATGTTAGGCAATAGAGTGATTCATTTTTTCAAAGTCGCACTAGGAACTTTGCGCGTCCTGAATACTTTAGAGATGATTTAGCCTTTTCTCTATGATTTCGCGTTGGCTTCAGCCCACTTCAGGATCGCGCCGGCAACTTCTTCCCATCCTGGCTCAGCGATAAGCCAATGACTGCGTTTGGGAAACTCAAGGATGTCAGTTCGGCTTGGAGCCTGCTTCTGTTTTCGATACATCGTACGCACCATGGTAGGCGTGCAGGTACGGTCTTCGGCGGCGGCGGTCAGCAACAAGGGCGGACGCTTCGAGTTTTTGAACCGAACCGCAATCCCAATACCGAAAGCAGCCTGGAAATAGATTCGCCCTGGTGCAGGAACAATATGCTGGTCATACGTTTCCCTTTGTTGCGAAGGCGCAAGCGTGTTTGCGAAGGTTGTTGAAAAGCCTTTGAACGACATGAAAAGAATGCGAGACCATCCACGCCATGCCAGCATTACCGGAAGTGCGGATCGGATGGCCCTCGGGCTTGGAAGGACGCCCCGCGGTGGACCTGCGTTGATTGCGACACCAGCCGCACCCAAACCACGATCGAGAAGCAATCGTGAAGTTAGGTCGCGCATCACCAACGTCAGCTGCTGCCAAATCGCCGAGTCACTCGTTGAGCCATCTGAGTGATCCTGGGTTCCGGGTGGTTGACCGCCAACTCTTCAGCCGCCCGTTCATCGACATCTCCGCCCGGGTTCGACAGGGCGATACTTGTTCTCCTCGCACCTCGCCGGCGCAGGATTTCGCTGCATTGAGTGGCAGCATGATTCTGGAGCAGATGGCAGGACTCGACTGGAACAGGCAGCAGCATGTGCTAGAACCAGCAGCCACCACGGCCTAGTTATGTTGTACTCGTCATCATGAACGTCAATGAGTACGTCACCTCGCAGGTTCTACGTAACATAATTAGCGCCTCAACATAGCTCTTGCAACTCTTCGACAAGTTGAAAGAGCCTGTAATTGAAGACGAGAAAGTGCGCGACAATTCGTATCGCATGCCGCACTTCATCGGGTTTCTGTGGACTGAAAACCACACCGACGACCGGCTCTGAGCTGCCCTCCAGCATGTACTGGCCTTCCTCGTCGAAGCAGGCTGTGATCGGGTCGTGTTCCTTGAACGCTACAAGCAGCGATGGCAGCGGCGGACCGTCATAGTTGCCTTCTTGCAGGAAGTTACGGGACCGATCGAGTCGAAGGCGGGAGAGTCGCTGAATCGTGCGCAGCCGCTCGATCCATGAGCGGTATCTCCCATTCCGATAGGTCCAGAGGAGGCGGCGGGCTTGAAGGGTCCACCCCTTGGGGTCGTGCGTCAGCGTCTTACGGATGCACTCGGGAAGCGCCTTCTCAACGTCTGGAAACTCGTACTGCTCTTGGTTGCCTTCCTCCTCGTCTTCGGCATACTCCTTCATCCGTTCCTCGTACTGCAACGCGTCGTCGTGGTTGTAAACCCGCATGACGCGATAGAGTGCGTAAGTCAACATCCAGTAGAACGCCGCTCCGAGACCTTCTGCCTCCTCTTCGAGCGCATCGATCGCTGGTTCGATCTTGAGATAACCGGAGCCGCTGCACTCGAACGTCACGGCCAATTGCCCATTCTCGAGTGCGGCATCGAAGCCCTCCCGCTCGGCGACATCACTCACTTGCAGGTGATACTCGACGTTGCGCTGAAGTAGGTTCCAGCGCTCCTCGCCGATCCCTTGCATGATGGCGTGTTGCGCAAAGACGATGACATTTTCATTGCACTTCTGCCACATCTCTGGCGTCCCAAGACCTTCCCGCACCAGAACGGTACACAGATCGTAGACCAGTTCAGGGTGGAACTCGTGACTGTATGCGGTTGGAATAGCGTCAAGGGAAGGGAGAGCCTGGCCAAAGGCCGGAGCAAGTGTCGTTATCCCAGCGGTGGCAGTAACTCCGCAGGTGCCGGGAGTGGTTGACTGCGCGATCCGGTCTGCCGGTCTGCTGCTTCGGACACCAGGTGGGCGAGAGCGACGGATTCTTTGCATGTCAGATGCCTCACGAGTAGCTGGCTTGCCTCCGTGGGGGGCGCCTTTGCCTTTGCGGCAAACAATGCGATCAGTTCTTCCGGCGTCATCGGTGGCGCAGACATCGCTCAGCCCTTCGACCCGATTGCGCGGCTGAAGGTGTAGCGCAATACGGAGCCGGTATCTTCCGGACCGGACACCGATGCAGTTGCAATCTCGGGATAGTTGGGGGTGAGTAGGTCGCGGACCTGTTCTACGGTCAACTCCGGGCCTGGATCTGGAATGCGAACACCGTTGTAGTGAAACTCTCGCGAAAGCACTTCTGTTTTAAGACTGGTCATGGCTGCTCTCCTTTCAGAACATCGTCTGGAAATGGTGTGGCCGCGAGGATCGGATGGAAGAAACGGGCCCTTTTGGCATGAAGATCTCCACGGCAAAGAAAAAGGCCAGCCCGAAGCTGACCCTTCTCTTTGCCGTTGATCGAAGCCGAAGAGAAGCGGCCTCGTTGGAACTGTTCTCCCACCGGCTACAGTATCATCGCTTGCCATCGTCGGGGAAAAAAACGATGTCGGCAAAGTTTGCATCCTTCTCATCCAAAGAGCTTCATCTGTTCGCCGGCTACCGTGCCAGTGGGCCAGATCGGTTCAGGCTTCTTCTTTGGCTCCAGGCTCGAATGCACCACCGTCAATCCAGGTGAGCCCGCTGAAGGAGTGTCCGCCAATTCAGGCAGCAGGGAAGGAGCGTTGGCATTCTCATCGAATGCGAGTGCCTCTACCAGCTTCGGGCCGGAGGCAGCATGTGTTCCGCGTTCACGTTTCAGCTCGTTCCAGATGGCATCGGCGGATTGACCGACACCGCCTTTCTCCACAAGCTCGCGTGCCATCGCGGCCATCATGTCATCGTCGGTGTCCATCGAATGGATACCTTCTCCGGAGAACTTGCCCTCCATCATCAGGGCGACCAACATCTTCTTTCCCATCAAACGCAGGCACGTCAACTGCGTGGTGGCCGCGTAGATGAAGAACTTCACGCGGACCCCGTACACCTGCCCGATCCGCCACGATCTCCGTGAGGCCTGACGCAGCGTATGCAGCGAGTAGCCTGTCTCGTAGAAGTAAATCGTTGGGAACCAAAGCAGATCGAGCCCTGTCTCAACCAGCTTAGGGTGACAGATGACGACGTCAACGCCTGTCTTGAGCTGCTTCTCGTACCAGAGCTCACGGCGCAGCGTCGGGACCGTCTGGCGAAGGACGGCTACTCGGAATCCTGCCTGGCGTAGGACCCGTTCGAGACGCCCAGCGACGTCGTGCTCCCCGGTGAAAGTGGCGTACACCTGGCAGCGCCGCCCCTCACGAAGTTCCTCGCGAACGTCGTCGATGAGCTTCTGTTCCTTCGGATAGATAATCTCCTGCGGCAACTCTGGCGCCCTCGTAACCAGAAATGGCACCAGACGGCCCTCTTGAGGATCAAAGCGCTTGGCCCATATCTCACCGATGCCAAAAGGATGGTCCGGATAAAGTAGCAGCCGATGGAGGATGAGGCTCATCAAGCTTCGGTTGCCGCGATTCTCATGCAGCGCCTCCCGGATATCCTGCTCGATCGCCTCGTAGGCCCTGCCAAGCTCGGCATCAAGCGAGACCTCATGCACGGTCTCTTCATAGGGAGGAAGGTAGTCGGCGATGTCTTCGAGCGTGACGAATGCCGTTGAACTCATCAGAAACTTGCCGAAGAGCAGAGGGGAAGCTCCCGGCTTGCGGGAAACCCGGACAGTGCTCTTAGCGGCACGGCTACACGCGTTGTCGACGTCAGGAATCTTCTCGATGGATTCGAGGGCTCCATAAGTAGCCTGAAAGTCGCCGCGTCCCTCGCTGCCAGCCTCGAATCCTTCCTTCACCATCTTTCGCGGTTCCATTCTGTAGAAGATGTGGAAGAGATCGTCGGCATAGCCGCCCATCATCGTTCCGGTCAGAGCAATGAGTTTGCGGGCGCAACGTCGCAATACGTCCAGGTTGTTACCCTGGGCGGTGTCATTCGCAAGCTGGTGCAACTCATCCGCGATGGAATAGTCCCACCAGCCCTTCATGTAGCGGCTGATGAACTCGAGCGGCGCGATCCGCTGAATCTTGTTCCGGTCGGCTTGCCAGAGGGCTGAATGGCTCTCCGTGCCTCCTCTTTCTCGGACGATCGTCTCCTTCAGCTTCACGTCGGCAAAATCAGCTCTTGAGACGTAACCGCCGTCGGGGCGGGGAATCGATCGACCGGTGTCCGGATTCGTGATACTCAACCGGCACCTGCCAGACTCTGACCGCCCATAAGCATGCTTCCAGAAGTAGCTGAGTTTGCCTGCCTCCTTGCTGACGATGAAGTATGCCGGCCCCAGGCAGATCTTTCTCCAGCCTTTCCGACCCAGCCTGCGAAGTTCGGAGAGAGTGGTCTTCAACCCATTGCAGACCGCGTGACCGTTCCGTAGTTTCATCTCGACAACGCCATGGGGCTTTGATGGATCGCCCCCATTTCGAAGGTCGTAGAGAACAAAGACCCGGGCACGTGGTACGGTCAGCAAGACCTCTCGCGCCCACTTCAGTACGAGATGAGGTGGGCACATCGCGATCGCGTTGTACGGCTTCGCATCGGCGTGAGCATGCGCGATGCCGATCGACATCAACGTCTTGCCGGTCCCACACTCCCCGACAATGCGAACCGAGTTAGCTGTTTTGAGGTACTTCACAGCCCCTGTAATCGTCATGGCCTGCGCCGGTAACGGTTTGCGCAAAAGAGTCCTTAGCGCGGGCGCGATGGGGTCCTTCGGCCCCTGCAGCGGCGGATACATCTCGACGATGCGCGACCCAAGCTCCGAGGCAAAAGACCTTAAATAGTCGTAGTAAGTCTCCATGTTGGCCTCCTGGGCGGGAACCGCAAACAAAAAGGCCAGCCCGTAGCTAGTCTTTTTGTTCTCTCTGGATGAAAATGATCTGCCCTACTCGTCCTACTGGACATCCCCTAGATGACGAAAGAGCGTTTGCGAATCAGGATCGGGTTGATGTTGGCAAGCTGCCGCGCCGCTAACCCGTCTGTCTGCCCGGGACGGAGTCTAGGAGGAGGCAAGAGCGTCTCGCATCGTGAATCTCGGCCACAGGATCGGACCGTTCTTCTTGGGGAAGGGTAAGCTTCCAGCGGCGCAGGCGCGACCGATCTGCTCCAGCAGCTCTTCGCGCGTGACATGGATCACGACTGGATCGCATCCGATGCCTGGCAGTGGCTTGATCTTATCGAGGTGCTGCAACTGCCTGAGAACATGCTCTCCCCATCGCGGATCGGCAGGGAGCCCAAGCAGGCTCGCCAGAGCTGCCCATGTGAGATTCTGTGTGTGCGGCTGATAGTTCATCACGAAGGTCTGGCCTGCGCTCCCATTGCCATGAAGCGACGCCGACAGGGCGATGAGATGGCGCAGCGGCTGTTTTCTGTCGGGTACATTCAGGGATCCACGATAGCAAGAGACATCCTTGCCAAAGCCGGCCACCTGCGTTCTCCCGTCGGGAAAGATCAGGTTAAACGTGTGATTTTCATGGATGGCGGCCGTGATAGCCCCCACCTCGGCATCGTTCCCAAACAGGCTGAGCAGATGGGCCTGACTCCCATCCCCCATATAGCGGTCAACGTGAAGAAAGATGTGCGTGTTCGTCTTCTCGCTGGTGCGGGTATACTCAAGCCGCCCCAGCCGCAAGTGCGCGTCCTGCATTCTCCTTCTCCTTTCTTGCCTCGGTGAGAACCAGTCTCTGCCCGTCCTCGTAGATCAGAGCCAATTCATTGGAGAAGCGCTCGCGCCGGTGAACCTCCTTGTAGCCGTCCTCTTCGACTTCAAAGGTGGTGACGCTCTTTACGGTGCGCCAGCGTGCGATATGGCGCTCCTTGCCTTCCCCGAAGACACCATTCAACAGACCTGCGGTGCAAAGAAGTCCGACGTGCCCGCCGTGAAGTGGCGTGATGGGCCGACCTCCGGACATTTCTTGTTTAGGAAGGAGGAACGGCTCGACCTTCTTCCATGCGGGTGAGCGGCTCGGAGTGAGCCGGATCGGTCACGCTGCATAGCCACCGTCGATGGTGAGGGTAGCTCCTGTGATGAATGCCGCCTCCGCACTAACCACATACGAGACCAGTCCAGCGATCTCATCATCCTTTCCAAGGCGACCGACGGGAATAAGTCCCTTGAGAAGGTCGACACGGGGCCCATCCGCGGGGGTCATATCGCTTCCCGTCGGTCCCGGCTGTACCGTATTGACGGTGATTCCACGCGAGGCGAGGTCGATAGCCATCCCTTTCGCCAGAGTGGCTATTGCGCCCTTGGTCATGCAATAGACGCTTGCCCCAGGATAGCCGATGCGATCCGCTGCTGTGCTGCCGATGACGACAATGCGGCCGCCTGCGACCATATGCCGAGCAGCAGCCTGGGCAGCAACAAATGCTCCCCTGACATTGACAGCCACCATGTGGTCAAAATCCTCTACCGTGAACTCATCGATCGTTCCACGCAACAGGATGCCTGCGCTATTGACTAAGATGTCCAGCTTTCCAAAGCTTTCGACGGCCAGCTCAACTGCGTTACGCACTGCTTCCACGTCGGCACTGTTGGCATTGATAGCTAAAGCTCGTCCACCAGCAGTCTCGATCGTCGCCTGTAGGCTTTCGGCCTTCTCGGGAGAGTTGGAATAAGTGAACGCTACTGCTGCACCTTCCTTTGCTAGTCTCCGCACGATTGCTGCTCCTATTCCTCGCGAGTCGCCTGTAATGAGTGCAACCTTTCCTGCAAGTGATCCTGAATTTGCCATACTGTTCTCCTCGCTCAGAATGAGCGTTGTTTTGTAGCGTTGGTATTCGACTCATTGATAACAAGCGTCTACTCAGCTTGCCCGATAAGACCTTCTAGCTTTTTCCCTGGTTGCAGCGTTTCGATGATCTCGACGTAATGCACCTCGAGTCGGCGATATCGAATTCGCCAGCCATAATCGGTTCGGACCAGGTCGTCATGAAAGATGCAACCATCGAACAGGTGCCATGGAGTGCCGACATTCGTGCGACCCGAATGTGTCGCGAGAAGGTCGGTTCGTGCTCGGGCTGTGTCTCCCTCAATTTCCACAAGCGGAAGACCGAGCATGTGCTGCCATTTATGAAAGCTGCCGCTCATAAGCCCCGGACGCTCTGCGGCTCCGCGCATGATTTCGGCGAGCTGCTGATAGGAGCACTTCTCCCCGAAAGCAGGTCCGGCCTGGGTGTAGTCAAGGACAGCATCGGGTGTAAACACCTTGCCCCAGTCCTCCACAGTTCCTCCCTGTTCGCCTTGATGATCGTCTTGCCCGGCCGCATAGCGTGCCAGAACATCCTGAATCTCCAGGCGGTCAAGAATATACTGAACATTGCGTTCTAAAGTTGCTGCGCTCATAGTTTGAAGTCTCCTCAACTGCACTTCCTCAACTATGCGCGGAGTGCGGACCACAAACAAGAAGGCACAAATATGTCAGTAACTGACTTAAGGAATACCGGAAGCGTAGAAGAGATTCTCCAGTGGTGTGCTTCTTTGCCACCGGAAACCGAGAATCAGGCAAACGAACTGATGAAGCGGATGTGCGATCGATGGTCTTTGCGCGTTCTAGGCGCGATTGGTCCCAATGGTCCTGTCCGTTTCGCAGCACTTGGACGGCGTCTCAATACAATCACGCAGAAGGTATTGACACGCACTCTTCGCAGCCTTGAGCACGATTGTCTTATCACACGCACCGTCTATCCAGAGGTTCCACCCCGAGTCGAATATGAATTGACTTCGAGCGGAAAGGAGCTTTTGCAGGCGATCTCACCGCTGTTCGTATGGTACGTGCGTCACCTCGAGTTCCATGGATTCATAGAAAGCAACAGCGATCATTCTAAGGACGGCAGAAGTATCCTTGTCACGCCAGACCGGAACAAGCGCCCGCCTCGATCTGTCCAGAAGAACGCAATGCCTCGGCCAGCTTCATTCATCCGATGACGATGCCTATTAACCTTTTTTTGTCAGTCACCAAAAAAGTTTCTCGCCACGACGCTGTTTTGTCGGCAAACCTTCCAGAACCCCGACGATTCAGGGATTTGGTTCGATTCCGATGCGATCATTGACCGCTGACCGAATTCGCTGCTTGCAGCCAAGGTATCGCTCGGTCGTTTGAACCGAGACATGTCCCAGAAGGAACTGAATCTGCTCCAGTTCGCCTCCTGAAGCATGGCACAGACGAGCACACGTCCGCCGCAGGTCATGAGGGGCCAGTTTAGGCATACCGATCCTTTTCGCACAATCCTTCACAATGTGCCAGATCGACTTTTCCGTCATGCAGTCTCCCCATGGCCTCCCCATCCTGGTGACCCTGCGAAAGATCCTACCCCGGCCAATTCCAGCCGCCCTCAGCCACTCGTCTAACTGCTCTTTCACCCAGTCGGGGATCGGAACCGTTCGAACGTGTCCTGCCTTGCCCAGCAAATCGACAATCGCCCAGTGTTCTTCCCGTTGCTGTAAGTCATCAATCCTCAGGCCAACGGCTTCGTGTCGCCTCAGCCCACACGCCAGCAGCAACGCAAGAAGTGCTCGGTCCCGCTTCCCTTTGAGACCCTGGTTATCTGGCGCTTGCCAAAGAGAGTGAGCCTGCTCTACCGTCAACCAGTTTCCAAGGCGAACACCGAGTTTCTTCACACCTTTGACACGGCAAATGCCAGCTGCGAGATCCGAACTGAGCAGGCCACAATCGGCAGCTTCGTACACGAGCCGCCGCACTGCGCCCAGGCGCAGGTTGACGGTTCCTGGAGCCAGTTGCCGGGACTCCAGATAGCTCCTGTACCTTAAGACCACAATCCGATTGAATGCCAGACGAGGTTCTGAGCAATACCAGTCAACGAACTCGTCGATGGCATGACGATACCCGCGCTGGGCATCAGCACTTGTCAGGCTATTCAGGACTGGCCTTGGCATGTTCAAGATCGGGAAGGCGCAAAGACGGTCTTGGCTTTCTTGCGATTGACTGGGGAGCGCGGCTTCTGCTTCACGGTCTGTGGCCTCCTTGCCACCAAACCATGATCCGACCCATCCGTGCAGTTCTGTCCGGATGGCCCGTCATCCGCCCGGAACAATGTCACGCAAGCGGCGCTATCCAGAACTATTTAGGCAAGTCATCTTTCGAAGGCCGCTTTGGCGCTGAGTATGTAAGCGATTTCGCGTCCAGGAGTCCGTCTCTCTTCCTCAAGAAGACTCAGTTTGTAATCAGTGACAGTGAATAGTCCCTTATTCGCTCCTGTCATTTGCAGCCGGGTAAGACTTTCTGCGACATCTACGTTCGTAGCGAGAACCATCTTTAGTTCGCCGGCGCCCACTTTCATCTTGTGACATTTCATACCCAATTGGTATTCGTAGATCAGGTCTCGTAATTCATCAGCTACTTCATATTCCTTCAATCCCGTCCTTACGGTCTTATTTATCCACTGTTTTAGGCGGGGAAATTGGGATCTAGCTTCCGCATCTGATCGAAACTCGATTATCTGATTCCACGGGGTCGAGTCGGACAGCACTGGAAACTCTCTCAAGGTGATTCGAACAACAGCTTCTTGTCCAACCGGTGTGTCAATGTTCTCACTCTCAAGGGAGTTCGGTACGGCAATTGCATCTACGCCAAACTTCTCCCGCAGTTCGGATGCGGTCACGCGAAGTGCTTTGCCGGACACGACTTTCATCATGCCGCCAATTCGGCCGGTCAATCCCGCTGCTCCTCTATAGCCCAAATCAAGAAGATCGCCACCTTGCACCGGTAGGGCGGAAGTGAGTCGTGTCGGCGTGCTATCTGTAACTAGCCCTGCCAACGTCGTTAGGAGTTGTTGCTGGCTAAGCCAATCAACGTCCTTCTTTGCGTCTGATAATATACGTTGCTCTAGGTGCGACATGCCCGCGCTTCCCATGTCAAGCGCGAGGCGATCGAACATTAGCAATAGGCGCTTTAGTTCTCCCGTATTCTTAAACGACATGGGGGGAACAACTCCTACGAATCGATTACGTAATGAATTCGTCGCAGGCAACGAAGCAGATGCCATGTTGTTATTCCTAATCAGAAAAGGTGTGAGCCCTGAGCAATTCTCTCTAAAACCCAATGGCAGAGTCTGGTGGCGTGGCCATTTGTGGTGGCGAAGGCATGGTACCAGATAGCTATCAAAGCGAGTTGAATTGAAGGGAATCTCGGATGCCGTAATTGAACAGTAAGCCATATGCTTTGTGGTACAGAGTTCCGCAACACGCTCGACCCCTGAATGGAGGAAGCATGCTTAAGCTGCCAAAGCCCACTAAGCACGACGTTGTCGAAGCACGAAGACTTCAGGAGCAGCTTGAGTCTGCCATGTCAAGGATCGAAGAGACGGACGATCCGGATGAACAAGCAACGTTGATTAGGCGAACTGAAGCTCTGGATCGTGAACTTAGTATTTCTCGATCTCGTCATCTCTTACTTAGGGCGAGAAATCAAGGCATTGAGGTGAAACCAGTCTGGATCTCAACGTATTCGGACTCGGAGTGGCTCACATCCGAGGGCCGAGAATCAATTGAGAATGCTCTGAGGAGACGGAGAACCGAAGACTGGCTAAAGCTTATTCCTATAATTGTCTCTAGTGTTGCGATCATGGTGAGCATAGCAAGCGCGATTGTGACCTCAAGGTTCTCCCAGCAGAAGGACTTTTTGCTCAATCGATCATGGCTTTCAGGGAGCGAGCTCATTTCGCCTCTCCGAAATGAGGATCAAACACACGTGTTGTCTCTCAAGGGTATCGCGTTGCGGATCACCAACAACGGGCGGGCTCCGGCGCTGCACGCCATTGTCGTCGGATACGCGATTGTAGCCGATTCGGATCAGTTTAATCTGGGCTCGGATATTGCAAAGGCTTGCTCCAAGGCTTCGCAAGTATCCTCGAATGGCGACTTCGTCCCGCCCGGGTCGTCCCTGACAATCCCATTTGACGCGCCCATCCCCACCGCGCCACAGGCGTCGTCTAGCGGAGATTCTTCATCTCCCGTCCTCGTTGCAGGTTGTATAGGATACGATGATTCTCTTGACCGCAAGCGGCACGTAACGAGTTTTGGGTTCAGGTCAGCACAAAAGCTCATCGGTGCCGTACGAAGCGGAGCGATGCCGTCAAAGACCAACGTTCCGGAGGAACACGACGGAGAAATGAGGTTGGTCTGGACACCCTTTTCTCTCGGTTACGGAATGGCCTACTGATTACACTGCGCATGGTTGCAAAACATGCGATCCGACCGAATGTTTGCAGTGTAGTTCAGATACTGCGCAGTATCTGGACTACATAAATCGCGGCCTCGGATACGAGATGCTCAAGGGTCACTGCCCGTTTGGGAAATGGCTTGACGGAACCCACGATGTAAAAGCTCAGCATAGCAACTGATCCCGTTCCGCGTCGGCTTGGCAAAACGCGCGTGCTTTGCAACTGCCCAACTTCCGTGTGGTCGGCAAACCGCACCTTACTCTCCAGCGTCTGACTCCGACCACGTCTTGTGGACCCGGAGACGCCTGACCATCGAACTTTCCGAAAACGTGGGCGGTCTCAACCGGTCGATGCAACACTGGCTTGCAGTTTACTCGCTGGCGTTTGAAAGCCCAAGGTCTCTCGCGGGCGTTGGTTTAGACGGAGCGCGATCTTGTTGAGATGGGCTTGAGTGTGGACGGACAAGTCGGTCTTCTTAGGGAAGTACTGTCTTAGCAGGCCGTTGGTATTTTCATTGGTTCCGCGCTGCCATGGACTCTGCGGGTCACAGAAGTAGACCTTTACATTTGTGTCCACCGTGAAGCTCTTGTGTTTGGCCATCTCCAGCCCTCGGTCCCAGGTCAACGAGCGCCGCAGAGTTGCGGGCAGTTTAAGCACGTGCTTGCTCAACGCGGCGACAACCGTCGCGGTATCTTTGCTGGGCACTTTGATGAGCATGACGAAGCGCGAGTGCCGTTCCACCAGGGTTGCGATATGAGTGTTTTGGCTGCCTGCAAGCAGGTCGCCTTCCCAGTGGCCGGGAACGGCGCGGTCTTCAACCTCTGCCGGTCTTTCGCTGATCGAGATAGCATCGACGATCTGACCGTGGGACTTTCCGCCAGCCCGAGCGTGCCGTGAACGACGGATCAGCCGCTTGGACCGGAGATGCTGAACCAGCTCTTTTTTCAGCACTCCACGGGCCTGGATGAATAAGCTGCGGTAGATGGTCTCGTGGGACACACGCATGCTCTCGTTGCTGGGATAATGGACCTTCAGCCATTTCGAAACCTGTTGCGGCGACCAGTCCAGGATCAGTTTACTGGCCACGATCATCCGCAGTTCCTCGTGGTTGGCAAGAAGACAGACCTTGGGTCGCAGAGCGGACTCCCATGCCTGACGATCGGCTTCACTGGCTCGATAGAGTGGACGCCCGCCATGACGTGCCACCTCACGGCTCACTGTCGACACAGGACGTTGCAATCCGCTGGCTATCTCCCGGATCGGCGAACCAGCTGCGATTCCTCGTGAGATCTCTTCCCGCTCGGACAAGGTCAGCGTTCGTGGTGAACGCCGACGCGGAGCAGGAGCGATCCCGCCGCGCTGCGTCAACAGGAACCGAATGGAACCATGCCCCTTACCGAAGGCTCGCCCAATGTCATGCAACGACTCGCCCGCCTTCCAGCGCCCCCACATCTCGATCCGCTGCTCCGTGGTAAGCCTGTTCCGTTTTCCTTGTGCCATAACCACCACCTTTAGAAATTGAATTCATATCAGATGGTGTTGCACCGACCGGTTGAGACCGCCTGACTTAGCGGGAATGTGCATTCGTAGCTAACCAGTAATGCGTTCCTAGAGACTTGTCCGTTCCGCTCATACTCGTGATGTTCCCAAAAACGAAAACCGATTGAATACGCGGTCGGACTTGACTTTCAGGCCAGAGGCATGGGAGCATCACGGCTTGATCATCGTCTTCGACTAGTTTGGGAAGTTCCCTGCTGACCTGCTTGGGTTGGCCACTGTGCGCACGCTCTTAAGAGCGATGTGCCTCAGCGGTCGCTCACGAATAGGTGCCTTCGAACCCCAACGATCTCTCCGCGTTCAGCGCTCGCCTCTCGCTCTCGTTGTGAAAGGTACGGGCCGAACGGAGATATCTCGAACACGCTGGAGCGACAACTTCAGCAATTGGAGCGATGAGTCAATGTCCCAACTACCAATCCTTGTAAGCGGTGCTTCTGGCCAGGTCGGCCAACGCGTCATTGAATTTTTGCTCGGACAGGAGACTGGTCCGATCATCGCGACGACTCGAACGCCAGAGAATCACAAGACCGTTTCTCACCGCAACTTGCATCTGCGCAAGGCCGATCTTGATGATCGTAGAGGTCTACCCGGAGCATTTAAAGGGGCTAAACGCCTCTTATTGATCAGCACCAACAGCGTCGATGTCCCCGGGAGGCGAATAATACAGCATCGGAATGCGATCGAAGCGGCCAATGAGGCGGGCGTGGAACACATCGTTTACACATCGTTTCTGGAACCACTCGGACATGGGCTTTCATTGCTGACGGCAGATCATGTGGCGACTGAGTCGCTAATCAAGGAGAGCGGTCTTGGTTATACCGTGTTACGTAATTCCTTTTACCCGGAGATGCTTACCCGGATGCTGGCCGGAGTTGGCTCTGATGGCTGCATAAGCGCAGCGTCTGGCAATGGGCAGGTAGCGTACGTCACTCGCGAAGATTGCGCCCGCGCTGCTGGCGCCGCGCTGCTTGATACGTTTTGCGGCAAACGTGTCTTGGACATCACTGGGCCTACCTTGATCGGCGCGGAAGACGTAGCGAAGATCGCCAGCAGCGCACTTGGCAAAGAAATCGCCACGATGTATGTCTCTGGCGAAGAACTGGAGTCTCGCATGATCTCATCGGGGATTCCGGCCCGTTTAGCCGCGCTTCTAGCTCAGATGGAATGCTGCGTGGCCCGAGGGGTAATGGAAATCCAGAGCGACGACATCCGATCACTGGTTGGGCACCCGGCAACCTCTCCTGCCGAATTTATTTCGTCGTACCTAAGGGGGCTTTGCGCAAAGGCTGCGCAACCGAGCTGATGCGTACGCAAGTACGTCGTGGGATTGGTATCGAAAATCGGCTCTGTTGACCAATCTGAATGGAGCACACAGGGGTTCCCTGAAAACGGGGTTATAAAAAACTTCGACCAGTCGCACCTTGCGTTGTCACGCTTTGACAGTGCTGTGCGGCGCTTCCGAGGTAGACCGCTTGCGTTGGTAAGCAGAACCGCACCCAATCCCGCCAGATCTTTGCCGAGGGATCGAATCGAGAATACGGCTGATTCGAATTGCCCTTTCGAGTTCTGGCTGTATTGTCTGCAACCCTTCCGTTACGCGCCTGAACGGCCAACGACGGGGTAAGGTGCGGTTAGCCCGTAATTCGCCCAGGACTCAGAAATCTGCAAAGTCTCGTGTCCGCACGGCTCGGTGAGTGAGTTGGCGATTTGTCGTCAACCGAGACAGGCACTGTCTAGTCTGCCGAACACAGGAAAAATGGAGATTCGATGATCCTAGCGCGTTTCCTGTTGTCTGCTCGGGCGAGCAAACCAAAATGGAGTACAACCCTTTGAAGGTAGTAAAGCAGTTCACCTGCTGTATCGCTATTGCATCGAGACGGCTATGTTGCGCTGGATTGCCTGCGGAGAATGTCCAAACGCCCGCAGAAATGACCGACGCATGCGCTCTCGATTTCCGAAGCCGTTCTTCCTGGCGATCTCCTCAGCGGAGAAACGTCCGTTTTCCATCATCAAGCGAGCAGACTCGACGCGCAGCTGTTCGATTGCCTGGGCGGGAGACCTGCCTGTTTCCTCTCGGAATACTCGACTGAATTGCCGCGGACTCAAAAACGCCGCCTTCGCCAAGCCGACCACTGACAAGGGCGAGCTAAGATTCTTTTTGGCATACGTCAGAGCAGTTTGTATGCGATCGGATTGTGCATCGAGATCGAGCAGCGTCGAAAACTGTGACTGCCCGCCTGCACGCCGATGATAGACCACCAATGTTCTCGCAACTGCCCGGGCTATCTCCACTCCAAGATCATTCTCCACCATCGCCAGGGCTAGATCGAGGCCAGCACTCATACCAGCGGATGTCCATAGCGGTCCATCAGCGATAAAGATGCGATCTTCTTCCATGGCGATCCTTGGATAGCGGCGCTTCATTTCTCTTGCAGCGTTCCAATGAGTAGTAGCTCGCCGACCGTCGAGTAATCCCGCCTCGGCCAGCACCAGCGCCCCCGTACAGATGGAAGCTATCCTTTGACTCCGATGGATAGCCGATTGAAGATACTTCGCCAAGCTTTGCGTAGCGATTGGAGGTTCGATGCCGCCGGCAACGATGATTGTGTCGAACGCGCGGCGTTTGAACGACACCGTCTGAATCTGCGACCCCAGAGACGTAGCGATCGGACCACCATCTTCTGAGAGAAGAGTGAGTTGGTACTCCGGCTTCCCAATTTGCCAGTTTGCGGTTTCGAATACGCTCGTGGCGGCGAAGTTGATGGGCGAAAATCCAGGAAACACAATAAAACCGACTTTGTGCATTCGATTTGCTCCAGGCTCAGTCTATGCCTCTGCACACTCGAATGTCCTAAAACGTTGCCTATCCGACCCGGCGGCCGTCGACACTTCAGCTACTGTTCGTTTAGGCATAGTTGGTCTGGGCGATAAGAAAACGTCGCTTGCTCCTTGCCTTTCTTGAACGGAGAAACCATGTCAAACCAGAAGATTCTGATTACCGGAGCAACGGGAGCAACGGGTAGTAGTGCCATCGAAATGCTTCTGGAGCTAAAGATATCCGTTCGAGCATTCGTTCATAAGAGAGACGCCCGATCAGAGCAACTCAGTGCCCAGGGCGTCGAGGTTGTACAAGGTGATCTCTCGGATTTTGAAGCGGTCACCGAGGCATTAACGGGAATAACCGGGGCTTATTTTGTTTATCCCATTCAGGTACCCGGCCTCCTGGAGGCTACCGCCTTTTTTGCGCAGGCCGCGCTCGAACAAGGGGTTGGTGCCATCGTGAATATGTCGCAGGCCTCAGCGAGAAGATCTGCTAAGAGTCACGCGGCTCAGAATCATTGGATCGCAGAGCGCCTGCTCGACCGCTCAGGAGTTCCGGTCACCCATCTGCGTCCGACCTTATTTTCTGAATGGATCATGTATATGGCAGGTGCCATCCGGGATAAGAAGATCCTCCCCCTCGCATTTGGCGACGCCCAGTACGCCCCTGTCGCAGGAGAAGACCTCGGCAGAGTCATCGCCGCCATCCTCAAGGATCCAGCCCAACACGCCGGAAAGACCTATCCGCTCTATGGT
This sequence comes from Tunturiibacter psychrotolerans, assembly GCF_051013365.1. Taxonomy (GTDB): domain Bacteria; phylum Acidobacteriota; class Terriglobia; order Terriglobales; family Acidobacteriaceae; genus Edaphobacter; species Edaphobacter psychrotolerans_A. The sequence goes on from NZ_CP132941.1 coordinate 5,203,870, forward strand.
CCTAAGGAACTGAGCCAGTACGAAATCGCGGACATGCTGACGCAGGTCTTGGGAAACAAAATCACCTACATCCCTATGGAGATAGAAGCGTTCAAGACTCTCTTAAAAGAGTTGGGATTTACGCCGTATTTCCAACAGCACATGGGATACGTCTGCCAGGATTGCCTCGACGGAGTCTTCTCCGGAACCAACGACATGGTGAAGAAGCTGACCGGCCGGAAGCCACTCGAGATGATGGACTACATCGTCAAGAACGAGGCGCTGTTTCGCGCACCCGTGGCCGAACACCAATAATCTTCAAGCCTTGATCTACTGGAGGAAATTATGAAGGTAATGGCAGTCGGCACACTGAAGCCTCTCTCGCAGGAACAACGACAGCAATATTTGCCGAAAGAAGTTCCGGCGACATTGCAACTCTACCTCGACGGAAAGATGGAGCAATTCTGGCTGAGAGAGAAAGAGATCGGCGTTATCTTCCTAATGAGCGTGGACTCGGTCGACGAGGCGGACAAGCTTCTCAAAGGCCTACCGCTCGGACAAGCCAATCTGCTGACTTTTGAGCTGATGCCGATCGGACCTCTACTGCCTCTCGGTATGTTGATGACTCCACAATCGCAATGATGCACAAAGAAGTCGTCTGGATCAGGAATGAGGATTGCAGATGACCTCCACGCTCTTTCTCGTATTCGTGGCGTTGATGACAGCATTCGTCGTCGCAATGATTCACCGCTACATCAATCGTCGGGCTGCAGTCCGTTTGCTGGCTGGTCTCCTCATATGGTTTTTCTACGCCAGCCTGATGGCACACTTCGGCATTCTCAAGAATTCAGAGATGCGCCCGCCGGGAATCGCGTTCGTCGTCGGTCCTGTTTTTCTGTTCCTCATCTTTCTCATTGTGCGACCGTCTGCCAGCGCGCAGGCCGTACTAGCCTTTCCGCTTTGGCTAATCCTGGGCACGCAATGCTTTCGCATCGGCGTGGAGTTGTTCCTGCATCAACTCTGGATCGAGGGCCTGGTACCCAGGATGATGACCTTCGCTGGAGCAAACATCGACATCTATATAGGACTGTCGGCACCCGTTATCGCATGGTTGTCCACACGTGGGCGATGGGGGCTCAGATTCGCAAGTGCTTGGAACATCCTCGGGCTTCTCGCACTACTGAATGTTGTGACTCGCGCCATACTGACAGCTCCCGGACCACTCCATCTGATCCACTCAGAAGTTCCCGATCGAATGATAAGTACATTTCCGTTTCTATTGATTCCAGGATTCTTCGTACCGCTTGCCGTCGTTCTGCATTTGCTTGCAATACGTGCTATCGGCAGTCGATTTCGCACGACGAATGGAACAATTCCGGACGATGCGCCACGAGCCCGAGTGGGATCGCGGTAGGCGTCTGTTTGAAGATCGAGAATCAGCTTTACAAATCTTGGTTAAGGAGTGTGCTATGAAGCAAAGTCTGGCTACAACAAATCAAGAAACGGCCGACGGTGAAGGCGGTCTAAAAATATTCTTTCGCTCGTGGCATCCGGACGACACGGCTCATGCGATCGTCGTCATTGTCCCTGGTTTCAACGCCCACAGCGGTTACTACGAATGGGTCGCCGAACAGTTCATTGCCGATGGTCTGGCTGTATACGCCGTGGATCTGCGGGGTCGCGGGAATTCGGATGGCGAACGCTTCTATGTCGAAGCCTTCGAGGACTACGTGCGTGACGTCGAGGCGGTTACGACAGTCGTGAAGTCGCGCGAACCGGGTCTACCTATGTTTTTGCTGGGTCATAGCGCTGGCGGCGTTGTTGCATGCCTCTATACTCTCGATCACCAGGCCGAGTTGACGGGGCTAATCTGTGAGAGTTTCGCCCACGAGTTACCTGCTCCTGATTTTGCTCTCGCGGTTTTCAAGGGACTGAGCCATGTCGCGCCACACGCGCATATCCTGCACCTTCCGAATGAGAGATTCTCTCGTGATCTGAAAGCCGTTGAGGCAATGGACAATGATCCACTGATTGCCCATGAGACTCAGCCGACCCAGACGATGGCCGCGATGGTTCGGGCTGACGAGCGACTCAAGAGAGAGTTTTCTCTGATCACCCTGCCGGTTCTGATCCTGCATGGCACTCTTGATAAGAACACCAAGCCAAGCGGCAGCCAGCATTTTTACGATATGGCCGGTTCCACCGACAAAACTCTAAAACTTTACGAAGGTGGCTTTCACGATCTTCTTAACGACATCGACAAGGAATCGGTCATCGTGGATATCAAGAGCTGGATCGATCGGCACATTCCTGTCGCGGCCGGCCCCCGAGCTGCGACAGTCCGAGTCTGAAAATGAGAACCAGAAGAGACTTCATAGCCATTGCGATGGGAGCTGCTGCTGCATCATTGAGCAGCAGTTCCGGTCAAAATCCGGTTCTCTCGAAGGAGACAGCGTCCGATCTTCTCACCCCAAGAACGAAAGGCCCACAAATGGTGAACCAAGCGGAAGACCCAAGAATTACAAGAGCGCGGCTTTCCGGCCCTAAACAAGTGACCCGGAATGCGACGGTCGCCGAGCTGGGAGCCGACGGGACACTAAACGTTTTGGCTAAAGGAACTAACGAATGGGTTTGTGTGCCTGGCAACGAGAATAAGATCGGCGAACCGCCAATGTGCATGAACCCGATGGGAATGCGATGGATGATGGATGCCATGCAGGGCAAACCGAAGCCGACGAATGAATCTCCAGGCATGATTTACATGCTTTGCGGAGCAACACAGAGGAGCAATACCGATCCGGCCGATAAGACGAGTCCCGCTATACCAATCGGGCCTCATTGGATGATTACGTGGCCCTTCGATGCAAAAGAGAACGGACTTCCAACTACGGTCCGCGATAAGGGGGCATGGGTAATGTTTGCGGGAACTCCTTTTGCCTACCTGCATGTTTGCGGTACCCCTTGGGATGGCACCGAATACAACGAAGGGGACAAAGCTGTATGGACCATGCGCTACAGCCGGCCATAGATGACGAAGCGAGTCAAATGAGCGCAGAACCCATAAGTCTCCACATATAGCCTTGACTGAATTCATGTTTGGCTAACGGTCCACGCTGGATCGGAAACGGACCGGTCAAATGACGATATCAGGCCAATGCGCGTTTCCTGCACGAATCAACTGGAAATGTGAGTTGGCGATGATGCGCCCGTTGACTTGCCGAGATTGAGCTAGAGCGTCATTGCAGGGAACATTTGAGGTTGTCGGCGCGTAAATACCCCTAAACATGGTGCAGGCTTGTCGACCGGCGACCCGGCAAAGGGGAGACGGCTCGGTAAAAACGGCGTGAGGACGACCATGACAGAGCGCACGACGGAAACGACGCAAAGAATCGCGGCCCGCATTGCAGGTTGGACTCTCCTATTGCTCATGGCGAGCGGTTTCACAGGGATGTTCGCCTTCGGCGGGAATCCAATCGTCGACGGGGATGCTGCAGCCAGCGCGCAGAACATTCTCGCGCATGAACGAGCCTTCCGCGGGAGCCTTGCTTGCGAGATCGTGATGCTCAACTGCGATGTCGTACTGGCATTGGTTTTGTATGCACTGCTGAAGCCGGTGAACGGAACACTGGCGCTTCTCGGTTCATTTTGGCGGATCGCAAACGCAGTGGTTCTCGGAGTAGGCGTTGCGGCCAGCCTCGTAGCGCTCGATTTGTTTAGTAATCCCAATTACATGTCGCTCCTGAATGGCAGTCAGTTGCACCCAATTGCGTTGCTCTTTTTCGACCTGCATGATCGTCTCTCGCTGATGGGTCTGATGTTCTTCTGCCTCGGTGCGGGCGTTCATAGCTGGTTGCTGTACAGGTCGAGGTACATTCCGCGAATGATTTCCGGACTTTACCTCTTCGCATGCGTAGAGATGCTCCTATGTTGTTTTACCTTCCTCATTTTCCCGAAGATCAGGGAGGTTCTTGACCCCGCATTCGTGGTACCGGATGCACTTGCTGAACTGTCTGCCGCGCTCTGGCTGGCGATTAAGGGTGTAAAGTTGCCGACAGTAGCAAAGGATGCCTCAAGCGAACTTGTGAGGTGAGCGCTGCGCTCAGCGTAATCGCACACATTGGTACCGACCAGTCGGCTAGCCTCCGTTGATCTATGTCAAACCGCTCTGGTTGACACCTTCAGGCCAACGCGCGTTTCCAGCACCGAAGAGCCTCGAATCATGCATTGACGATTACGCGCTTGTGAAGAATCGATCGAAAGCTTTGCTCGGAGTTGCTGATGAGTTGCGCCTTCAGGCTAGCGCACAGACGTCTTAGTTCGCGAAGTAGACGTTGGCGTTTCGGCCAGGAGAAGCCAGGCGTTCAGTCCGAACTCAAAGCCGCTGGCTGGTTTGAGTTCGCCGTGCACCTGACCTGCCTCCAAAGTCGCTGCTCCATGAAGCAGAGCCCAGAGAGCGACCGCGGCCTCTCTCGCATGCCTCCCTCCGATCACGCACTGCACCTGTTCAACAGTAAAGCTCCAGAGGCTCTGGCGAGGCGAACCGGCATGATCAGGTGTATGAAAACTCATGAATACTTCGTAGAGATTACGATTGTTCCTTGCGAAATGCAGGTAAGCGCCAGCCATCCTGCGGATTGTTTTCGCAGCATCCGAGCTATGGGCGGCTTTTCGCAAGGCCATCTCCAATCTGCGGGCGCATTCATCCGCGAGGGCTGCCTCAAGCGCCGCCCGGTCAGAAAAGTAGCGATAGAGTGCGTTCGGCGCGAGGCCAAGAGTAGCCGCAATGTTTCGAAGAGACAGATTGCGAATGCCGCCGCTCGACAGCTCCTCCAGCGCGGCTGAGAGGATGGCGTTTCGGTCTGTCTTGGAGGGAAATGGCACGTGAGCAGTGTACACCTTGATCGGAAAACCGGCCATGGTGTACAGTGAACACCATGAAGATGTGTGGTGACCATCTTCGGCAAAGGATGGGACGGACATGACCAGGTTTAAGGATGTCGTCATTACAGGCGTATCAACCGGGATAGGGCTTGAGACAACAAGGTTGTTGCTTTCCAAGGGTTATCGTGTCTTCGGCTCGGTACGAAAGCAAACGGACGCTGACCGTCTTCAGAAGCAAATGGGAGACCGCTATGTGCCGCTCATCATGGATGTCACGGATGCGGATGCAATTCAACGAGCGAGCGAGAAAGTAGGAGCCCTGCTCGGCTCGGAGAGGCTGGCGGGACTGGTCAACAATGCCGGAATGGTTGTGAGCGGCCCGCTTTTGTATCTGCGGCCGAGCGAGTTCAGGCGCCAGCTTGAGGCCAACATGGTGGGCCCATTGATGGTGACGCAAGCCTTTGCTCCGCTGCTTGGTACAGACGAGAAGAGAACGGGGACTGTAGGCCGCATCGTGAATATCAGTTCGACTGTAGCGAAGGTCGTACCGCCTTTCTTGGGTGCGTATGCCGCCTCGAAGTGGGGGCTCGAAGGGATGTCGGAGGCACTGCGGCGCGAACTCATGTTGTTCGGGATCGATCTGGTGATCATTGAACCCGGGACGGGTAACACGGCTATGTATGACAAGGGTGAAACCGAGGACCTGAGCGAGTTCCAGACAACTCCTTATTGGGGAGCAATCGAGAACTACAGGAAATACATTGTGGCGGAGGGACGTAAAGGGTTGCCACCTGAGCAACTTGCCAATGCGGTGTATGTAGCACTGACCGCAGCGAAGCCAAAGACCAGATATGCGGTTGTGCCGCAACGCTTGAAGAACTGGACACTGCCCAGGCTGTTTCCAGACCGGGTGGTCGATAATGCAATCGGAAAGCAGATGGGATTCATAAAAAAGTAAGGTGAAGGCAAGTAGGCCGCCTCAATACTGGGGGTCAGTCAGCGTTGAGGATTCGAGCGCAAGAAGATCTCCAATGGTGAGAACAGGTCGATGCGCTCATTGAGCCGGAATCTTGGGGGTTCTCTCCTGGGTGGTTGGTCGGCAAACCGCACCCTACGCTCTTTTAGCTTCCAATAAGATTCTCGCAGCTCGTCGTAAACCGGTTTAGTTCCATGTAGCCCGTTATACGGGAGGACTGTCGACCTCTCGTTTCCACCTGAATGCTGTTTCGCTGATCATGACCCGAGCAGGTAGTGAACCCTCTGCAAAATATTGAAGTGGGCGTGGTGAACGGAAAGACCACAGTACACGCCTGCGAATAAGCGGAGATCGTGAGCAGACATATTCCGATGGCGTAAGGAGTATGGCGGCCTGTAAGCGGATCAGGCAAAACGGCTGAGCTTGCGCAGGAAAGCGCGAAGCTGAAGCGGCTAAAAGCTGAGCTGAGCGTGGACAAACTGGTATTGAAGGACATCGCGGCGGGAAATGATCTCGGTCCAATTTGTGGACAGAACGTTGTCGACACCGCCACAGCACCCGCACCCGCTCCCGCTCCGTGCTGTGGCCTGTTTTCGTTCTAACGTTCTCATTAGATCCGATCCGACCTGCGGCTGGTCTCGGACATGGGGGAGCCTCTTTTTTGTGTCAAGACTTGGGCGCAGGCTGCACTGGCAAGAGAGAGCCCTGCTGCCAGCCAGAGGATACGGCGGAAGCCGAAGACGAACGCCCCGTCTACTGCATGCTCGATACGAGGGTCATCGGTCTGGATTGCGGCGAGTCGCAAGCGCTGCTTCTCGATCGACTGTCGATCTGGCGCGGGAAGGGCAAGTTGATCAAGCCGGCGACCCAGGTCGTGCCGGAAGGATGTAAGTAGCACCAGCCCAAAAACCGCAACGGCAAGCAAGCTAGCCAGGCGGGAAATTGCATTGTTAATTCCCGAGGCGATACCTGACTGGGCAACAGGTACTGCGTTCATAACAGCAGTTGTAAGGGGTGCGACGCTTATCGCCATTCCGATACCAAGGACGACTACCGCCGGGAAGAAGGTTGTCCAATAGGAGCCGCCGATGCCGGGCAACGCCGCGAGAGCAAATCCCAGGGCTGCAATCGAAGTACCGACGGTTAACGGACCTCGGGCCCCGAAGCGACCGATCAATCCTCCTGACCATTGCGAAAGCAGGAACATGAGAAGAATTAGCGGAAGGAGAGCTGCGCCTGCCTGTGTAGCTGAGTAATGCTGCACCTGGATGAGGTTGAGTGGGAAGAAGAATAGAAGTCCGTTGAGTGCGGTGTAGAGGAACAAGGTAAGCAGGTTGGCGCCTGCAAAGGTTGGCGATCGAAAGAGACCGAGTGGCAGCATAGGCGTCGAGATGCGTGTTTCGACAATTAGGAAAGCGACGAGAGCCGCCACACCGAACGTCGCCGCGAGCGGAACGAGAACTCCGGGTCGGTGTGCTTCGATGATGGCAAAGGTGATCCCGGTGAGGGCAACGGTGGCGAGAAGCGCGCCAGACCAATCAAGTGTGCTGCCCATCTGTTCATTGCGGCTTTCAGGGACACGCCAGAACGCGATCACCAGGATGGCAATCGCGAGGGGAAGGTTGATGAAGAAAACCCATCGCCACGAAGCGTGGTCCACCAGCGAACCGCCAAGCACCGGTCCAATGGCCGCTGTCATGGCGCTGAAGCCGGACCAAATCCCAATGGCTCTTCCGCGCAGCGCCGGAGGGAAGCACGCGCTGATCAGTGCGAGACTACCGGGGACGAGCAACGCCGCTCCAATCCCCTGCAAGCCACGCGCCGTGGTGAGCCACAAGATCGATTGCGCCAGACCGCACCAGGCAGAGCCAACGCCAAAAATAACCACTCCCAAGGTGAACACGGTACGACGTCCGTAGAGATCGCCCAGCGATCCTCCGACGAGCAAAAGGGAGGCAAGAAAGAGCGCGTAGGCTTCGATGATCCACTGAATCTGGTTGGCGGTTGCGTGAAAGGCGGTCTGTATTGCGGGTAGTGCGACGGTGACCGCGGTCCCATCGATGAAGGCCATGCTGGAGCCGAGAATGGTCGCGGCCAAAACCCACTTGCCATTCGGAGCCTGGGGGAAACCGGTTTCGTCCTTAGAATCGAGACCTGCTGGCGTGATTTTGATAGGAATGGACACGGTGCGCTGTGGCCATGATATCCGGCGTTGCCACAGCGGCTCCATATGGAGTAACTGTGGACGCTGTTACCTCATGCATATTCATGCCCCATTCATGCGGCGCAAACGCGTGCAGGCATCAGACTAAGGGCGAGGTAACGTTCATGGCCACGTCGATCGACACCAGGCAGACCGACTTCTCCGAGATGGATAATGCGGGGATTTCTAAAGAGCACTGGAAGATCATGCTGATCTCGGGCATGGGCTTCTTCACCGACGCCTACGATCTCTTTGTCATCGGCGTTGTGATGGCGCTCCTAAAACCTATGTGGCATGTCGGCAAAGTGGAAGAGGGACTGGTCGAGTCAACCGCGTTGCTTGCTGCAGCTATTGGTGCCCTCCTCTTTGGTCGAGTCGCGGACATGGTCGGCCGCAAGCGGATCTACGGTGTCGAGGTACTGGTTCTCGCCGCAGGCGCAATCGCCTGTGCCTTCTCTCCCAATATCTGGTGGCTTATCGGATTTCGTTTTATTCTCGGCATCGGAATTGGCGGCGACTATCCAGTGTCCGCCACCATCATGAGCGAGTACGCCGGCAAGGCACATCGCGGGATGCTCGTCACCCTGGTCTTCGCGATGCAGGCGGCCGGACTGATCGTCGGTCCTCTTCTCGCCGCCGCTCTGCTCTCGACGCATCTCTCGCATGACATCATCTGGCGCATTCTGGTCTCTTTTGGCGCCTTGCCCGCCCTCGCCGTTTATGGTGCCCGTCGCCACCTCAAAGAGTCACCGCGTTTTCTCAAAGCTGCGGGTCATGAAGAGGACGACTTCGGCAATCTCAGGAAGGCGAAACATTTTGATAAAAAGACGCACTCGATCTCCTTCTGGGATGGCTTTCACCGTCTCGTCGATAGCAAGATGATTCTGATTCGTCTCATCGGTGCAAGTGCCGCTTGGTTTCTGATGGACTTTGCCTACTACGGAAATACTGTCTCCAGCCCGCTTGTGCTCTCGGCCCTTGGCAACGACCATACAGTCCTGCAGAAGACACTGACCCAACTCGGCATCTTCACTGTGTTTGCGGCGCCAGGCTATGCGATCGCGGCGCTGACGATGGATAAGCTTGGCCGCAAGACGATACAGGGCCTCGGCTTCGGCATGATGGCGCTGAGCTTTGGCCTGCTCGCCCTCATTCCCAATGTCGAGAAGCTGATGTACCCATTCCTAATTATCTACGGCTTCAGTTACTTCTTTACCGAGTTCGGCCCGAATGCCACCACCTTCGTTTACCCTTCGGAGATTTTTCCAGTTAAGGTTCGAACTACTGGCCATGGTATCGCTGCCGCCATGGGCAAGATCGGTGGCTTCTTCGGCGTCTTCACCTTTCCGTTCTTTATGCACTGGCACGGCTTGCCTGCCGCGGAAGGCGCGGCTGCCATCGTCAGCGTCCTAGGACTGATCGTCACAATCTTCCTCCTCCCCGAAACCAAGGGTAAGAGCCTTGAAGAGCTCTCGGAAGAGCCATCGACTCCGCTCGAAAGGGCAGCCGCCTGACATCCGCCAAGGGTTAGGATGTGTTCACCAGCGCCCGAGGCTTCCACGGATTCTCGGTCAGATTACGCTTGATTTCCTTAAGCCGTCGAAAGGCGCGGGATTGGAAGTAAAGCTCATACGGGGTGGCCAGATTATGCTCGATCCGAGCCGGAAACTAGTTGATTCCAAATATTGTTCAGAGCGCGTGGGGCGGCTCTGAACCAGAGCGGGCCCGGCCTCCGTAGCCTCGTACGCTTGAGACTGAACTCTATCGAATTAGATGGGGTGCCGCGATATTGACGAATTCGCGAGAAGTGACGATCTTCGTGCATTTCCAGTAGGCGGGGAAATGCTTCTGATTTCCGGTAATCAGGTAGTCAGCACGGGCAGCATCTGCGCATTCGATGAAGATGTTGTCGTCAGGGTCGCTAGTGACAGTAAGTTGTCGCGATGGCGAGACGGTATGGCTATGATTCTTGACGAGTTGAATGAGTTGTTGCCGCGCCCCTCTGCGAATCGCGAGCTCAGATCGTCCCAGTACATCCGCATACTCCTCGAGGATAGGAGTTGAGATATAAAGACGCGCGGGTTTTGTGATTGCAAGGAGAAAGACCGTGCGCTGAAGACTCTCTGGCTTAAGCGCGGCGGAAATCAGCACATTTGTATCGATAACCAACCGAAGGGAGAGCATCAGCTCTTCCTTCGCTGCGCCCTGGATGACTTGATGACCTGATCGATTTGACGCGAAGTAATTAGGTTCGTCCCTTGTTGCTTGGCTTCCTGCCCAATGATCTTGAGGACTTCTGGCTCTGGAGCAGCCAATTTCACATAGTCACGCAGGTTCATTAGTACCGCAGTGGGAGTACCTCGCTTTTCGATAACGAGGGACCTTTGCTCCACATCAACGCGGCGCAGCAATTTCCCAAAATTTGAACGTGCGCTTAAAGCTGAAACAACAATTGAGTCATTCCTTCTTGGCGATACGGTAGCCATAAACTCTCCATTTCCTCTGTTTGAACTGTACAGTTCGCATTTGCAAGACGTCAAGAAACTGGTACTGGCTCCCGTGTGTCAGGTGGTCCTCCTCATGTATTCACCTAAACAGGAGAGCGTTTCAGATGTACTCGTTACCACATTATCGGTGAGTTTCTAACGAACCGTGGTTTCAGCGGACGTTGATATTAGGGTTGTTTTGAGTGACGCACTGCCACGTTATTGTTCTTTTACTGAATTGGGATTCATGTCCAGACTATGTTTCAGACCGACAGATTTAGGCTGAAATAACATTTAGGCCGCAATTTTCATAACGACAGCTAACGCTGTTGCAGGTGTCGGACCTGGACCGGATGGACCACCCAGCAGCGGTGCAATTTCCACAATCTTCTCCGAACCGCAAAGACCGCAACGGCGCCAGGCTGAGTTTGATACCTTCTCGCAGTTCTCGCAGTAGACGGCCTTCTCTACGGGGATCGAGACAAGACCCGGCTCATTTCGGATCATCTGTACATTGTGCATAGCTCCTCCCAATTGTGTCGGGGTAGCATTTCTGCCGCCCAGCCGCCACGATCATGCTGCCTGTCGACCTGCCAGCATTTCCAGTTCCGCGACCAATCGCCTGAGCGCCTGGAGGTTGCGGATCGTCGTCATCGACCGGATCTGCAACCGTTCTAGGACCAAGACGAACGAGGTATCTCCGACCTCTTCGGCAAGAGAGTTGGCTTTGTGGATGCCTCGAGTAGCCCGCTCCATCGCGTCGAGCACATTGATCTTTAGCTGTGCGTTCGGTATGGCGTTCGCCCTTCGTGCATGCGCGATGCGCCAGAGTATCTCCCCATATATCGGATCACCGAGAATGCGCCGAAAACCATCGATCTTCGCCGTTGTCTTCTGATCGATGGGGCCCCGTTGGACAACTGGCGGTCTCGGACCGGTTGCGAGATTGTTCTTTCCCACCGTCGCGCTTCCCTTTGGCAGCGCCCACTGTGGGAGTGTCGGAATCTGGAGCGGTTGACGATGTTCGTTGAGCGGCACCCACATCTCTGCGAAGTTGTAGAGATAGCGGCCCAGTCCGAAACAGGTACAGGACCGCTTGAATGCTTGCGCCTCGGCGCTGGTCATGGCGTTCTGTTCATCAGCCCACTCCTCTCCGCTTCCCGTATGGCATCCGAGGCCACGGATCGTGAGGGTGCAGGTGAGGAGCACTTTGCCTGTTTGGATGACCTTGTCCCGCTTCATCCGGCTCACGGCCGAGACCGTATTGACGTCGTAGCTCCTCGTCCATCCGGTCGGGGTGAATATCTGGTTGAGACGGTCGGTGTACGCTCGGGGGTCAGCAAAGGCAATGACAGCTCCCCGCTTGCCGTCTTGGGTCGAGTGAGTGACACGCCACTTGATCTCGGAAGGATCAAAAGGCTCCACCAGTTGCGCAAACAGAGCATCGAGATCCGGGCTTTTGTTCGCTTCTTCGGTCGCCATTGTTCTATCTCCTCAAAGATACAGGCGCTCCGAAGAGCGCCTGTATGTGGTCCTAAAAGATGCACCTCAGAACGGGATGTCGTCGTCGGTAATTCCCTGGTCGGCATAGGTGTACTCTTCGCTGGCCGCGGACCGCGACTGACCAAAGCCACCCGTGTTGCCGCGCGAATGATTCCCGCTGCTTCCATAGCTGGAACCACTGTTCTCGCCACCTTGACGGCCGCCCAACAAGGTCAGTTCGTTGATCAGAATTTTCGTGCGGTATTTTTTCTGAGCGGATTCTTTGTCGTCCCAGGAACGGGTCTGGATTTTGCCCTCGATGAAGAGTTGCGTGCCCTTCTTCACATAGTCCCGTACGACCTCGGCGGTGCGGTTGAAGGCAACGAGGTTGTGCCACTCCGTCTTGTCAGTCCAGTTACCACTACCGTCCTTTTGGCGGTCCGCAGTGGCGAAGGAAAAGCTCGCGACGATCATGCCGCTGGCTGTGGAGCGGATCTCAGGATCTTTGCCGACGTTCCCGAGCAGGATTGCTTTATTGGTACCCTTTGCCATGGTGATGCCCCTTTCCGAGTCTTTCAGTTGCGTACATGATCGAGCGCCGCAGACTGCGTCACCTCAACATAGTGCCCTCCGGCATAGAGATAGAAACTGCGGCCATCCATGCTGATGTTGAGATACCGGCGCGTAACGCGATGCTTGTAGAGCTCAATGTCGCCGGCACGGCCCATATACATATAGGCTGCGCACTCCTTACGAGTAAGGGCCATTTCGAGGGGCGCCCAGTTGGGCTCTCCGACAGTGATGGAGACTCTGTTCGCGGAAATCATATTGTCAATCCCTCAGCATCCGGCGGCATTCCAACATGGCTGTGCCGACAGCCAACGCAACAGACGGCTCCGGTCATCTTCTTGATCGCCTCTTCGAAGCGCAGGGGTAGGCCGATCGGCTCGCCAGCGCGACTGTAGAAGGTGGGAGCCAGTTCCCCTCGCAACGCCCTGTGTCCTTCCTTCCACAAGTCGAGCGGCAGAGTGCCGTCCCGTCCGCGAAAGAGGAGCCGCGACGAGATCTCCGGGCGCTTGCGTGCAGTCGGCAGCGACAAAGTATGGAAAGAAATCGCCAACTCATACGTCCGCACCGTACGGAACATCTCGATCCGCACGAGACTCTCCGCGAGGAAGATGGCGTGACGTCCATTGACTGCAAGGGAATCAATCGACTGCAACCAGGGCAGAGAGCTTCCGTCCAACGATAGGTAAGCGCATGCGCGGCCCATGTCGGCGACGGCCCCGCCGGACTCCACACCACGAAGCACATAGCGTTTGGCAAGGTGCTGGTGTTCGACGGAGATTGCGGGCACGCAGTAAATTCCACGCTTCTGCAGAGCTCTGAGCACGGTCGCGGGAAGCGCGAGGCCATGGAGAGTGTGGCGGGGAGAGGCAGGACCAGGCTTCTGTTTTCCGGAAGGGATTGGCATTGTCGTCTCCTTAAGCCATCACAATCTTGCGAACGGGTTGGCGGAGCGCTGCCCGGATTTCCTCTTTCGTGCATCCGGCGCGGCACACGTAAAAGCGAGGGTCGGAGATCTTGATTCCAAGATTGTTCCGCGACCGGTCCCTTCCGCCCTTTGCACATGACGGACACTGCGCCTTCCAGTTGCGGGTATCCTGCTTGCCAGTGGTCTGGACGTAGTCGAGGATTCTAAACTCTCGATAGCCGGCAGTCGGGATGCGGGGGACGAATGGCACCGGCTCGGAGTGCCTGTAAGCGTGCGGCAATGCCATTCCTTTCGTGAGTGTCCCGAGTTCGGCGCCCGTGAGTTTCTTTAGCCGCTTCAGGTAAGCCAACTGTGATTCGGGTGTAATGTCCGCTTCATAGAACCAGTAGCGGCGGTTGCTCTTCCGATGTACCCCGAGCGGGCCGCGAATCGCGTTGCCGTAGGCGCCCTCCTTGATCTCATCTTGCCTCGGGAAGACCTCGATCCCTTCCTTGAGGCCGCCACCTTTAACGGGAACTCCAAGACGGAGCGCGAGGTTATAGATGTAGATACGGCATTGAGATGCCAGCAGGGGCCTCTCCCCGAAGATCCAGAGATGACCGCCGCGGCGTGATTGTTCGAGCGCGGCCTCCACTCCGTCCTGCTTCAATTCCCACTGCAACTGGAACAGGGCCTCGAGCGAACCGTCGTAGTCCGCGTCGATCGCTACCCACTTCGAGCTTTGGGTCTGGGGATTGATTGCATATAGGTTGATGGTCATGTCACCGTTCAAGTGCATCCTTACCGCACCCGAATCGAGAGGTCGGGTCTGCTTGATGTACGGCACCGTGCCGTCCGGTAATGGTTTCTCTCTTTGAATTCCGTAGGCCAGGCGGTTCACGAATAGCCTCATGAAGTCCTCGGCGGTTTGGCGACTTACGCAAAAGTGATCAGGCATAACCGGAGTCTCCTTTCTAGCTGTGTGGTTGTACCCCGGGTCCGAAACTCGGTCAAATCTAGTGGTGAGGCCGGCGAGGAGCGCCAGTCTGGCTCTCTTCTCGCCGGCTGGGGTAGGCTCTATGCAGTTGCCGGTTTGGGAACGGCAATAATCTTGACGACGGACCCCAGGTTCACGGAGGTGACCGGTTTCATTTTCTCGGGTGGAACCCGGTGGCTTTTATCAGAAGCGCCACAGATGATTCCGTTGACTCGTGCAATGCTGCGATTGATCGATCGAATACGATTGGCGGACAGACGCATGACGACTCCTCCAGGATTTGAAGTGGGTTGGAACTGGGTTGTTGGGTGGAGGGCAAGACGGGTTGACTAGGCGTTTGCCGACTGCAATTGGGACAGCAGTAATCCGGGCTGTTCGACGTAGCTGAACAGCTTGTACTCCGAGAAAACCCGATCGAATTGCTCGGAGGTGAACTGGTCTTCACAGTCCTCGAACGAAAGCATGTACCAGTCGTCACGCTGCCGGTCGAAGACGTAGATCGCTCCGGATGCGGTGTCCTCGGGCGCCATCTGCAGGAGCAGCACACCCTTCGGCGTCTGGATCCAGCGTGTGGCAATGGCTTCTCCGATCTCAAGGAACGCGGAGACGGTCTGTTGAATATTGCTGGCGGCGCGGTCGCGCCAGTTGAACATCTTGTAAGCGGACATCTTTCCTAAGCTCCGTTGCATGGTGACTCTCCTCTCTTTCGTGGTTGGGTTGAAGGGTACTGGCCTATCGGGACTGGCCTCGTAGCGTGAGTGTCCAGACCCGGATGAGCGAGGCAAGCAAAGCCCCGAAGAGCAAACTCACTCCTACAAACCAGAACGGATGGTTGGCGGTCGCGCGATAGAGCGTGCCGCCGAACAAGGTGATTACGCCTGCATCGAGCGACGTCAGCAGGACACAGAGCACGAATCGAACAGCAAAGCGGAGCGAGAAGAAGGGAACATAATCGACGGGAGCCGAGACGATGCGGGGAATATTGGGCATAGGGATTCCTTTCTATGAGGGGCACGTTGGGCCGGTAGGGTTGAGTTTTAGGGTGGTGGAAGTGGGACTGAATACGACATCTTGGTTCCGTCCAACAACCAACAGAGGTTTCTGCAGGCGTTGCACACTCCGGCATAGCGAGCCACGAGTCGTGGCTCCACAATGTGTGGGTACCAATAAGCTGGAGATGAGTGTTTACTCCAAAAACATCTCATTCCGCCAACCCCGAAATCAGTGGCATGTACAAGGGGATAGTCAAGAACGAAGTGATAGAAGACAAGCGACTTAGGAAGGGACGATTCTGCTCAATAACTCGGCAAAGATGCTCAACCGGTCTGCAATGGGAAGGGAATCGGAAGTCAATAGGAAATCAATCGGCAGGCAATCGATGCTCGAGAAGACGCGCTACACCGAGCGAATCTCATAGGAATAGGGAAAGCCTTAAGCGAAGAGCAACTCTCGCAAGGAGACGATTTCGGAGTTTTTGGAGTTCGTCAGCGTGCGTGTGTCCAGCAGCGAACGACGAAACGAATCGCTCAATGCAAAGCCGATTCGCTTTCGGGACGAACTCATTTCGGCGGCAAGCAGGTACAAAATGTCGTCGTTCGCCGCAAGGTACAACACAGTGTCTGTTGTTTCATCTTTGTCGAGACTCTCGCGAATGGAGCGATAGCGAGATGCGGCCTTTGGATTTCTTTCATACTCGATCGCGAAGCTGTGCGTGTTTCCGTCTACCTCGATGTCCGCGACAGCATCGAAATCTTTCGTCGCTGAACTCTCGAAGACCAAGTTTCGTGATGTGATCTCAAGTTCGCTCTTCCAGGATCGGAGGAGACCGAACTTCGCCAGCGCGAGGCGGATATTTACCAATTCGAGTGCATGTGTGACTTGCGAGGGATGGAGAATTTGGTCCGTCGTGCTAGGCAGCGACAGCAAATAGTGTCCACGCGATTCGAGAAATGCCAGCCCCGACTGCGTGATTCCGAACACCGGTCTGCTGAGGTGCCGCTGTCCTGCGAACCTCGCAATCAGGCCCGCCTTCTCAATACGGGAGACTCGCCAGCGAATAGACCTGGGCGCCCCCGCTATCCCATCGAACGATAGCAACTCACAAAGTTGGTCGAAATAGATCGCGCGCGCGTTGCGAATATGGAGCATCATCGGCACGTCGCATGCGTCGGAGAGGGCAATATATCCCTTGTAGTACCTCACTGAGGCGCTCCTTCCCCGCGCTCGGAGAGCGAAAGGCGGTTGTCTGCCACGTCGATCTTCCATCGACCCAGGTCGCTCCGAACCCAATCCATAGCGCCCATCAGCAGCATCGCCTCGTACCTTGGACCACGCAAACTGATGGAGATGGGCTGCACGCCGGACGACTTCCAGCCAGTCTTGGCAAATTGAATCGAGCCATGAGCAGCAGAATTCAGAGTGACGAGATAAGCATCCGGAAGAGTTACGGCCGCCGTTCGTACAAACAAGAGATGGGTTCTTCCGGCGACTTGGTTTGGCCCGGAGCACAGAAATGTCCGCCCGATAACGCGGGACGGGAACTCCGGATCGAAGCCGCTTTTGGCATTGAACCTGATTTGGCCCGGATAGATGGCACTGTGACTGAGGCGTCTGCCACACATCAGGGCGGCCGCATTGAAGTAGGCCGCCCTTCGCCGAAAACAGTAGGGATCGCTTGTGTCGGAGGAATGCATTGCCCACCAGTTCGTCCCAAAACTGATCACGCAGATGCGCATGACTCGGTCTCCGCTGTCAGCGTGTTCAGGAGCGCGCGGGTCTGTAGCATCCTCTCCGGTCCGCGAAGATGATGCAGGAACCAGCAACGCTCGAAGAAGTACTTCGGCAATGGCAGGTTCCTCTCGTGGAAATGGAGCAGGAGCTTGTCGAGTTCCGCCATCGCGCTTGTGAAAGCAATGTCATCCTCGCTGTCTGGGCCGAGTTCCTCGCGGAGATAATCTTCCCAACCCTGTGCGTCGGAGTTGCCACCGATACCGCTCTTGAAGACAGTCCAGAGAGCGAAATAAGGGTTCTTTTCGATCAGATGGTTTAGCAAGTGCTGAACCTGTTTGGCCGGGGACATGGGCATGATTGCGTCGGCCACAATCACTTTGGCTTGGGCCTTGTCGAACAAGAACTTCGTAAGACCGGATAGGATGCGCTGATTCAGGGACTCAAGCTTGCTCGTCCGCTCGGGCTCGCGAAGCGCCTGGATACGCTCCAGTTCTAGCGCGAACTCAGTGGGAAATGTCTGTTCGCGGATCGCGTAGAAGCTCCTGAACAGTTCCGTGCGACCGCAGGCAAATGCATAGGGCTGTCCGGTGGCGGGGATCTTCTCGCGCACATAGGAAAGCCATTCGTCATGGTTATGGAAGGCGGAGGGAGTCTTGTCGTTCATTTCGCCCTTTCTATGCGCCCTTAAGGGATGAGTTGCGCCGGCGCTCCTGGTCGAGCAAAAGTGTTGTCTGATTGAGGCGCTGTTTGAGATTCTGTTCGGTGTTTTGCATTGCTTCAACTCGTCGCTGGAGCAACAGATTGCTCTGCTGTAGGTCGGGGGCGTTCCCATCAGGCCCAGAAGTGGCCAGCACATCGACTGCCGATGACTCTGGAGATTTTCCTCTGTTGGCTGAGGGTGCGCGCGTCTCCGTGAGCTTGCGCACGTTTCGGCTCAGATTCCCGGCCGCATCTTTCTCTTGCTCTGATGACTGTGATTTGAGCGCCAACGCCCTTTCCACTTCAGTATTGTGGGTCTCGACCAGGCGGTTGTGCTGTTCGGTGCGACGATCAATTTCGATGCGGTCGCTGACGCGGCCGTTCCACAACTCCGCGATGAGGGAGGCGGCGATGACTTCTTTCTTGTCGGCAGAACGCCATTGCAGAAAGACGACAGCAGCCGTTCCAGTCAGCAGGAGAAGTGTCACTACGTTCGACCAGAAGTACAAATCATCGATAGTGTGTTCCACCACGGCGTCCCGTCCTGTCTGCATGGAAGATCCATAGTCGTTCCCGTTCGGATTGACCTTGCCGAGAACGTAATCGAAGAAACCCTGTTGCGTGTGCGCCGGATTGGCGGGAGCCGCAGACGGTTGGTTCCGAGCCTGTCCCAACGAAGCCGTTCGGGATAGGCAAAGGGAGGCGAGAACGACTAGAGTTGGGGCGTCCGATAGACGCCTCATACTCACGCTCCTGGCAGGGTGTCGAGCGAGACCCCTGCCGTTCGCCTGCGCCGCTGCTTACGGTTTTCAGCCTCCTTGAAGCGCAGGTTAACGCCAATCTCCGCGTCAAGGTAGCTGTGCATCTTCGGATAGAGACGCGGTGAAAGACCTTCCAAACGGAAGCTCGGGGTGCGGCGAACATGCAGATGCGAGTGGCGTGTGCCCTCCCGGCTGTCGACCATAAGAATCTCCATTTGGCCCACCGGCAGATTCTTGATGTGCTCCTCCCGCGCCCGCGTCTCCTTCATTTCACTCTCGCTACCTGTCCCGGTTTCCGTGTACTTGGCCGAAAAGATTCCGGTTCTCCGGACCGCCAGGTTGCGGCGTTTTGTCGCAATCTTGGCTGACGCTTTCAAGAACCATTGCGCCGTATTCTCCTCGGAGACGTTCATGAGCATCTTCGTTCCGGGGGCGGAAGAGACCTCGTCCGAGAAGGCCTGGCTGACTCGCTGCAGCTGGGGCAGGCTCTGGAACGAGAAGAGAAACGATACTCTGGCACCGCGTGCGGTCTGAAGCACCTGTGTAAATCCCGGATAAGCGAAGGGAGCGAACTCATCGAGGATGACGGAAAGCATCGGCTCATCCGCATCCCGGTCGCCGGCAGATTGCGCATAGCGCTTGCCTACCATCAGCTGAATGTTCTGGAGAAGAATCTTTCCCAACGCTTCCACTGCGCGTTGATTGCGGTTTGTGTTGAGTGAGACAAACAGGATTAAGTCTTTCTCGAAGACATCGTCGAGCGTAAGCAGGTCCTGGTACGAGCCAGTCACGATCGACAACTCATCCTCAAGGAAGCTCAACAACTCATTCAGAAGGCCCTGAATCTTCTCCACACGTTCCCGGTCGGAGAGCGACCGCTGCAACATCCGCACTGACATCTCGAAGTTCAGTCGCTTTTGCATGGAGATACCAGCCAAAGTAGAAAGACGCTCTTTTGCAAGCTCGATCTGCTCCTGAAGGACGTTCTCATCGAGTGCCATCACGAGCACGTCGTAGACGTTGAAGAGCTTGCCTGTGTACTGGAGTACGCGAACCAGGTCAGAGAGATACGCCTCCTGGTGCCCCTTAAAGAAGTCCTCGCGCAGCCCGAACGAACGGAAGATGAAGTTCACATGCTCCTGATAGGCGTCGTCGAGCGCGTAGAACGGGTTGTACCGCGATGACTCGGTGGGATGGGTTGGATCGAGGACGCGCAGGTCCTGGAGGCGGCCAGCAGCTTCGATGTGCGGTAATAGACGGTCGAGGAACTCGCGTTCGCCCTTGCCGTCGAAGATAATCATCGGCATCTTCCGGTTGCCAAAGCGGCGCGCCAAGTCCTGCGCGATGACGTTCTCGAGGAATGTGGATTTGCCGGCGCCCGTGCCGCCCACGATCACGCCGTGCTTCATTCTTACTGCGTCGGGCCAGAGCCAGGGTTCTTTGTGGACGTTGTACCCGAGAAGTGTGGCCGCGTTCTGGTTGGCGTCGCGAGCAATGGACGCATCCCGTGTTCCGGCGACAAAGGCCGGTGGGTGTGGCCAGTTCTCCTCCCGCTTCCTTCGTTTGCCAACGACCTGAGCTACGACAAATCCTCCGCCAAAAAAGAGGATGGCGCAGTTCATAAAGATTTCGAGGCACTGTTCGTTGCGAAGATGCATGCGGGAGACGGCGACGTACCAACAAAACGCAATCACGGCGCAGCCGAACAAGACAAGGATGCCTGCAAGGTCCTCGGGGCCGGCCTGATAGCGGCGCGGTTGATCGTAGGATGGACTCATCGATGCCCTCCAAGAGTGAAGTAGAAGAAGACGGCGATCAGGGCGCAGAAGAGCGAAAAAACAAGAGTCACGAAGGCGCTTGGCTTCCAACGACCTTTGGCATCGACTGGCTTGAGCTCGTCTTCAAGTGACCGGAGAAAGGCCTTCTGCAAATCCGATTCTGGATCGTCGCGGTAGATCAATCTAAGCGCGATGCGCACTTCTGCCGGCGAGACGTGACCCTGCGCGTCCACAATTAAAGGACGGCCTCAACCGTCAACGGTCGGCCCTGGTCTATACCGAAGTTCAATTGATAGAGCTGGGGCGGGTTGCCCTGGGAACTTCCGATGCTGACGACGGCCGTCGTCGTCTGCCCCGGCGCAAGATCATGTACAACGGATTCGGCCTGCACGACGGCGAGGCTGGATCCCGGCTTCGATTTGAACGCTCCAAAGCTCTGCGGCGATAGCTGGCGATTTTGTAGGACGATAAGCGAGATGGGTTGCTGTGTCGGAATCGGCGCAGATACATCCGGGGTTGTCAGCCGGAACGGTGCCTGGGTCTGATTGGTGACGGAATAGCGGATATACATCTGATCCTTCGAACGGTACACCTGCTCGATGTCAATCTGCACGCGGCCCGTGGCCAGCTTCATCGGATCATGCGCGATGTCCTCTGCACCCATCATGGTCTGGGCCAGAACCAAGGCGGCTATCTTACGAATCTCCACATCCGACGTCTCCGCCGACTCCCGCGACTTCGTATGTGGATCGGGTGGAGGCTCATTGCGAATCAACACATCCATTGTCGCAAGCTCACCGGCGGGGTCCAGTTCGTAGCTGATTTGTCGCGACGCTGTCCATACGAAGAGGTTCGTTGACACCTGCTCACGGAGTGGCATTACAAAAACCTTGTCATCGTGATGCTCGACCCTGAAGCTGTCGGGATCGGCAATCGCGAGTGTCGTCACAGGCTCCCCAAACTCGAGAACGGTAAGATGGTTGAGAGATGTCTCGACGTGACGGATCTGGCTCTGATTGGTTGTTTGCGCCCCCGCCGCGGCAACTGCAAGGGTAAGGGGAATAGTCAAGAGCGTTTTCATACAGGCCTCCTGGGGCGCATCGTCACTAGAGAAAGGAAAGGAGAAGCCAAGCCAGAGGCTATAGCTTCTCCTTTGCCGGTTAGGAGTTTTCCAGTGATGCCGGAATACTCGTGTTTTCGAAGATCAGCGTGCGCTTTCCCGTGTACTGAAAGAGAAAGACCTTCTTCTCACCATCAGGGCCTTCTGGATTGACGATGCGTTCAACGAGCCAGGCGCGCTGTTCGCTGTCGAACCAGACGTAGCCGTTGATAGTCTTTGGAAGACGCACTCGGACCCGCTGGCCGCCGGTGACCTCTGCGAAGGTATCGACGACCTCTTGTGGGAACGACTGGAAGAGAACGGCGCCGGAACCTGTGCCACCAGTGACGATGGTATTCATCGCCTGTGCCCATGCCCGCCGGTTCTCTTCCTTGCCCTGTGCCCAGTAGTGCACGAACAGGTGGAGCGAACTGAACTGATCTTTCGCTTCCTGTTCATGTTCCCAAAGGGCGGCCTGTGCTTTGTTGCGAGCAAGAACTGCAGACTTCTTTTGTTCTTTGTCCTCGCTCTTGCGAACGGCTTCCCATTGAGCCTGAGCGTTTTTGAGTTGTAGCTTTAATTCCTCCTCGCGCTGGACGATCCGGCTAGCGATATCCGCGTAGATCGAGTTGACGAGCTGGCACTCCTCGAACATCTCTTTCTTGACGATTTCGCCCGAGAAGAGTCCGCGGAAGTCCTCGATCGCCATCTTCTCTGCGAAGCTGCCGTCGAGTTCTCCAGGGAGAAAACCCAGTTCCTTGCGGAGGACGTTATAGAGCCTGCCAACCTTGTCTGTATCGGCGACCTCCAGGTAAGTCGGTAGATCCGAAATCCTGCGCTCCCGTTTGTATCGGAGCCAGGGTGCCGGTGCTACCTCTTTCCGGATGTCGCTGACAACAGATTCCTTAATCTCGACCTTATGTTTTAGGGAGTCGAGCGCGTTTTGCAGTTGCTCGACGAGCTTATAGGCCAGATCGGGCCGTCCCGCCGCTAGACACGAGGTCTTCAGATCGGTAATAGACCCGATTCGGTTTCCTCGCGCTTTCATCGCAACCAGATACACATTCCACCAGGGAGACTTCGCCTTTTCATGCTTTGTCTTTTCCTGCTGGAACTGCTCTCCGTACGCGACCCTTCCCGCGATAAACTTTGGGAATTGATCGGACGGCATCACGCAGATGGTGTCGAAATCGAAGTCGCCACCATTCTTCTTAGCCGTCTCCGAATGAAGGATGTAGGTTCCCTCCATGCGAAGCTGACGCTCAAGAATGTAAGCGACTAGCGATTCGTCAAGGTCGGGCAAACCCAACGCTAGTATTAGCGCCGAGATAAGCTCGTCGTTGTTGAGGTGACGGACCGGAAGCAGGTCCTCCTGCATTCGTATGGGGTAACGAATACAAAGGCCCTTCTCCGCAGTCAACGAGGTGATGGAGGTATCTTGCGGTATCCAGTCCGAGGCCGAGAGAATCTTACCTCGATACTCGATCAGGACGCCGTCATCCGCAAGAGCGAAGGACGGCAGCTTGAGATCACCACCGGTGCAGGTACGAAATGCCCAACGCGCCAACTTGCGATTGAGCTGATTCGCCACGTAAGGGAACTTGATGCTTGTTCCACTACGGTCCGCCAGAAGCACTGCTTCTGCCGGCTCCCATCCTTCGGAAACAGAATTGCTCCCCTGTTCCAGTGCATCAAGGTCAAAGCTGACATCTTCGTCGATCGTCGCAACCTCGGACTTGCCGATTACTTCGAATAACGCCTCATAGTCGCTTTCATCCCAGGCCTTCCTCACTTTGCGAACCCGCTCGATCGCTCGAAGCATGACCTCAAACTGAAGGGCCTCTTCCGAAGCATGTTCGACCAGGGTATAGCTCGATCCGAACTCCGATGCACGGGACAGTTCCTTAATCCCGAGAATCGCTGGACCTGAATACATCCGGCCTGACGTACCCAACTGTGGAAGGAAGCGAACGCCTCCTTTCAATGCTGGTTTGCAGGAGCTCTCCGGCAGAATGACATCGACCCCGAGCCTGTCAGCCACGCGATCGCTCACTGCCTTCAAAGCGCCCTTTGCCTGCTTCGGTTCACGCGTATCGAATGCCAATCGGAACTGGCAAAATCGGTTGGTGCCGATCTTCAGCTTCCGGTAGAGGGATTCACGCACCCAACCACGGCAATCGTTGGTGCCGAGGACATGGTCCTGGACAACAACGATACGTAAATCGGGTTCCTCCACCATCAACTTGCAGTCGGAGACGAGGATCGCGAAGTACACGATCGCCGCCTCGGGCCAATGCTGAAAGCGCTCAGCAATCTGCTTGGCATGCGCCTGATCAACGAAGTAGAACTTGCCATCCTTCGCCGAACCACTCGCGCCTGCCAGCTTGTATTCGACCCCGCCGTAGATGAGCTTCGCCATGCGGTTCTCGACCACACACTGCTCAAATGGCGTCAACTCGTGCGGCACACTCACCCGCGCTACCTGGATTCCGGGATAGACCTGCGCGAGGAGCTTTCCCTCGAGCGTGTCTTTCCGTCCCAGTTTGGACTGTTTACGGGTCACTTCTCCGGACGCATCGATCTTCAACTCGAGGATGAGCCGGTGATCGAGAGCCGTATTCTGTGTCCTATTCGCTGTCATATTCTCCTCACTTGTCTGGCGCTTCCAACGAAGTGACAAGAGACCTGCTGACGCCGGTTTCCTGTATCTGTCGCCTGGCCGCCCGGGTTAGGGGTGGGTATGGACCGAACCAGGTTCGAGAGTGCAAACCGGGTCAGCGGAATTCCTCATCGCAAAGCGATAAGGCGTCAAAGGAGGCTTACAGGGACCGTTTTCAGGTATGTTTCCTCTTTGAATCCGCGCTGACCGTGCGGCCCTATCTACGGAGGGGCCGTTTCACTAATGTCGGAGACCCTCCCTGTATCTCCGCCTCCGCCTTATAGGCAAGGAGGGTATAGATAACACTGTTCTTCGACTGAAATGCCTTAATCAGAGCCTCGCCCTCACTGGCAACTTCCCCGCCAAGCTCGGGCTTCTCAGTGGATGAACCTTCCTTGGCAAGAAAGTATCGAACGATCTCCTCGGTCTGCTGGCGCGACCTTCGGCCTCGCCTCGGCTCGGCGGCCGGTCCCACCGCCGGCTCCATCTCAGTAACCTTCGCTGTTACGGGCTCCATCATTGAGCTCCTTTACTTTCCGTCCCGTCGCTCTCGGGCATAGCGTCAGGCGCAGAAAGAATTCGGTCGCGGCGCTCCCCGTCGATCGGACGTTCGCTATATTCTGCAATCCAGAGTCCGTCCGGATTTACATCCGACCTGCGGTCCGCGATCAAACGTAGGCGATATTCGTTCACAAAGTGATCGGTCGATTCAGTCTCCTTGGAGAGATGGTGAACATCCTTCACGCCATACGCTAGATAGGTGAGCGGCTCGCCCGAGACTGAGCTGAGTTCACGCAGATGGAATACAGATTCAATCTGACCGTCATCGATCTTCCCGCGCGTATTATCGTCCGCCATGGCCTTGATCGTGTTGGCGCGGAGATTGCGCGTCATCATGTTGAGACTGTTGGCCCAGCGTTCATCGACATTGGCAGCTGAATAATTGAGATAGCTCGAAAGGAAACGCTTCACGAAGGCCTCATCGAGAAATTCATCCGTGCCAGCAGTCGCGGCATTGCTGACTGCTCCCTTTGCTGGCTTGCCCAGCACGGAGGCTTCGCCATTGGGGCCGATTCGAATGACAGTCGGTGGCTGCATTCGCATAAGAATTGCGAAGCCGATCGCAAGCAACGCAATGGGAACAGTCAAAAACGCGAGAAGCCATGCTTTGTTCGCATTCGCCTTAAGGGCTCCATCAACTTCGTAGTACTTCGGTGTTACAGCGGACGGTTGATCTGATGGAAGCGTGTTGCTTTTCATGAATCCTCCTAATCTTGAACCGACGTTCCCCTCGCAGCGCCCGTTAAGCTACGTGCGGCTAGGCGGGCGACGTGATAGGTGCTCCAGGTGCCGATGTTGTAGCGATGCGCACTTGGTCCCCTTATTGCCACACCGGTGGCACATGCGCCCACGCTCGGTCTGGAACTATCCCTTATGGGAGATCGACCGGCATTGCTTGAGTTCTGAATGGTGGACGACACCACGCCGCCGCTCGACTCCTCGCTGCTACCCGTGCCAACTGCTTCACTCAGGAAGCCTCGCATCTGGTCGGCATGACCTTCCGCAGTTGGTTCGCCCCCAGACATCGAGATGCTATTTGTTAGTTGGCTCGTCGTGGCAGCGGCCGCCCTGGAAGTCTGCTGGGGCGGTGTCGGTTGATTCCCGCTTGCAGAGGTCGCCGCAGATCGAGCAGAGCCTGCGGACACGCCAGCAAAAGAGCCCGCTGATGTGCCGGCCGTTGCGCCACTCCCTCCTGCAGCCACCCCTGCCGCCGCCCCTTCAACGGCAGCCGCACCTACGGTCAGCGCCGTTACGGCGGTTCCTACCATTGCGGCCGCTGTACTTCCGACGTCGCCGCTGACGATTCTCTTGGCGATAAAGGGAATTATGGCAATTGCTAAGGAAAAGATGATGCTTGCAATTCCAATAAGGAAGGATCCCTCAAGATTTCCCAACCCTCCCAGAAAGTCATTCTGATTGAGCATCTGCCCCACCTGGCCCATCTGCACGGCAGTCAGTAGAGCCCCAAAGCCTCCATACAGGATCGGCCACGCATTCCAGATAAAGACATTCTCGACATACGCCTTAGCGATACGGTTCGTCGCCCCCAGCGGCATGAGTGCAATCACAATCGGGCCAAAGATATAGAGAACGCTGCCATAGAAGATGTAAAAGAATCCGAAGATCGCGACGACGAAGGGGTAGAGAATGTAGGCGACGATAATCAAGACCCCATCCACCAAGCCAGCGATCGAACCGGTGACCAAACCCCACATCTGTTGAGTTCCATCCTGGGTGAACTGATTCTTGAGATCACTCATCCAATTCTCGAAGACGTTCCCCCCTGACGCGTTGCTGATCCAATTGCCCGCGTTCACAAAACCCTGATTAACAGTGGTAAAGATCGCGCTATAGTTCATCACGACAATCGCTGTGACAACGTACTTGATGAGGTTCGTCCCCAGTCCGCGCACATCGCCGCCGTGCATGGCGGATTGATAAACTTGCCAGAGAAAGCCGACAAGAAGCATCACATAAGCTGCATTCTGCATACCGGACGTGATGCTTGTGGAGTTGATGCCCGACACAGCCTGCGTCAGGAAACGCT
This sequence comes from Tunturiibacter psychrotolerans, assembly GCF_051013365.1. Taxonomy (GTDB): domain Bacteria; phylum Acidobacteriota; class Terriglobia; order Terriglobales; family Acidobacteriaceae; genus Edaphobacter; species Edaphobacter psychrotolerans_A. The sequence continues at coordinate 5,230,682 of NZ_CP132941.1, forward strand.
CGAACAGGCTCAGCTGCGTCCCCTGGAAGAACGCGAACACGCCCACGCTGGGATGCAAGTTGGTGCTGAAGAGCATCATGGTCGTGTCACCTGTTCGTCAACGATCCGTTGATGAGGCTATTGTTGTTCGTGTTGTCTGACGTCGCGAGCTTTGAGACTTTGCTCTGGTTAGCCAGATCGATGCCGCGAGTTCGCATCAACTCGGCCAGGGCAGACTGCGTATACGCATTGGCGCGGACGACCCAGATGTCAGCCTCCGCTTCGAGGATCGGAGCACTGCCTGGTGCAGAGGCAGAGATCTGTTGGCCCATTAGATCGGCTTCCGCTAGTTCAGCATCCGCCAATGCATCGATAGCTACCGCCCGTTTCATGGCGTCCTGCGCTTGGGCGTCAGTCATATCAGTCATGTTTCGTGTTGCTGGGGACGCCGTATTTTGAGCCATGACGACGCCGTACACAGACTGGAACTGAGAAGATATAGCTGGAACATTGCCCGTATTTCGTGACAATAGAAGTGACTCGAGGCCCTGAGATTGGGGCAAGGTGGCGCTTGTGATGTTTACATGAAACATGTTGCTAATCTGGCTAAATTGATTTTCGAACTGGGATACGGAATTCTTTGCTTGATTAATTGAAGCCAGCGGGTACATGACATCCTGCTCATATTTAGCTGTCGTCTGCTCGTATTGGTTAATCGTCTTGAGCGGCGTCGCCATATATGTGTTCATTAGCGACTGCATCTTTGATAGGGCTGCCATAATGGCCGCGGTATCGATGCCTAGTTGCCCGCGGGCATGATCGGGAACGAGTACCAGGAAACCGAGCGCAATCGCCGCAGTTTTCAAAAGAGATGGGCGGTACCACAGGCGTTCCCGCAATTGGGTCGTTTCGATATCAGGCGTGAACTTCACAGTCTCATTTGACGTGTGCTCGGGTCGGCGCCAGAAGAATGGTTTCCACGATTTATTGCGATTTTGCTTCGGATCCGTCATGTTTTTCTCCTCACCGATTTGTTAGCGCTCCTGAAATCAATCCGCCGATTCCACCTGTGGAGCTGGTTCTACGTTTGACCAGAACATTGTCATGAGCGAGGCGACCCGCTTCCTGACGCAGTTCGGCCGCCAGCATCTTCTGCATGTAGGCCTGGCACCGGAGATTCGCGACTTGAGCTTGCGCTGTCAGGTAAGGATTCGAACCGGGCGTACTAACCGCCACCTGATTCTCCATCTGGTTCGCCGTGTTGAGGACGACATCCCCTCCCTGGTCGGATATCAACGTGGTCTTGAGATTTTCCTGGCTGAGCGCGTCGTCGATGTCCATCATCACGCGGTCTTGTGGGGAGGCCGCATTCATCTGGGGAATGGAACCATAGTTGGTTGCGAAGCTCGTATGCAGAGAAGGGATCTGTGACATTAGCCGACTATGCAAGATCGACTCGAACTGTTGCGGGCCGACCGTAACGGCGCTAGTCATTGGTGTGTTAAACAGCTGCGTCATTTGTCCGCGAAAACCGGTGATCGAATTAGATACGAATCCGCGAGCCTGATTGATCGCAGCCAGGGGCCACATGGTCGTCTGGTAAAGTTTCTGAACTGATTGCGATATCTGATTAATCTGTGCCAGCGATTTGCCCATGTCATTTTGGATCGAGCCGAAGATTGCCTCGAAGACATCCAGATCCAGTGCCTGGGCCGGTATTGACACAAAGAGATACATCGCAAGCCCGAAGCATCCTACTGAAAGCATTCGCTTCCAAAGGGTTTTCGACTTGATATCGGGCTTGAGCGGGTCAGTTGTCTCAATCGATTCTCCGTTAAGGAGCAATGTTTCCATCTTCACATCGTCGTTATTTGTCATTGGACTAGTGCCTCCAGTACTTCACCTGAACGCTCCTCCGGGAGAGGAGCGAGCTCCGCCAAACCGCGCGGGTAGGATTGTGCCAGGGCTTCGTATGCAGACAGTAATGGCAAATCTTCATGTTCCCTGAGCCACCACTTTCGATAGGTTCGCTCCCGCGGATAGGTAGTGGTAATCCAATAGTCCACAGGAGTCGGTGCAATTCGAATGACATGGGTGGACTCAGCTTTTTCCCCTATGGCAATCAGGAACTCAGCACTGTGGCCTTTCTTCGGCTGCGCAAACCCTTTGATCTGATTGATCGCCGTCTCATTTAAGTGCATGTGTTCGCGATGAGCGGTCATGTCACCAGGCTGTTTGCCTATGATTTTAGTGCTGGCATTCTTGGCGATGCCGATGCCATATGGATTTGGCTTAGCTTGCGTGCCGACAATCTGTTCAGGTGTCTGGCCGATTGCCCAGACGCTTGCGTATCGTTTGCGAGCCGTGAGAAAGTCTCGTTCAACGGTCGCTGCCAGGATGGGTGTGTCGAAGACGACCTTGCACTCATCGATCATGCTTAAGCTCGGGCGGCCGCTCATGCCAGAAGTTCGATGGATTGACGTATGTGCAATCTGTAGGCTCATCGCGCCTTCGAGCCTGGGGTCACTCTTTAATTTGTCGATGTTGAAGTAGAGCCACGTACTGTCGAGAGGAACTGTGGTTGGTCTATCAAATAGCTTTGCATAGGGCCCCTCGTCCACCCATACTCGAAGTTTCGTCGCAGCCAAACGGGCCATCTCGTTGATTTTTTGGTTCCGATCCCGATCCTGCCAATGAGCCAATTCCGCAGCGAAGTCGCCAAAGAGTGGGATGGGGTTGAAAGACTTTGAACTGCACCGCTTATATGTCGATGCAATCGCATCGAGCAATACACTATCCAAAAGGTCGATATCAAGGTCGGGAGGAGTGTTCTCTCCCAGCATGTGCCGGGTTAGATTCTTCAAGTAAGAGATCTGATCATTTGAGGGTCTCAGCTCTCCCTTAGGAAGATCCCATGAGTTGATGGTTGCATCGCTATCCAGGGACATTTCGATCATTTTGCTACCCATCAACTCGATCAAAGGGCGATAGGAATCCCCGCTCTCAATAATGGAGATCAACGCATTGCTTCGGGCCGCCATCAACAGTAGTTGTTGGGCCAAAAGGGTCTTGCCCCCTCCCGTTGTGGCCATAAGCAATCCGTTCGCATCCGACAAGCTGGGATCGAACATGGAATAGGGAATGAGCTGACGATAAGGCGTCTCGAACAGGATGAGTGGACTGCGACGGGTTCCTGTCCAGGGCATTTCTACCGGGACGAGGTCGGCCACATTTGACGAGAGCATGTCCTGATCTCGCTTATCTGCGTCGCCCATTCCAGGTAACGTTCCGAGGAAGATACGTCGCTTGGCGATCGTCTCGGTGACAGCCTTAGCGCCGTTCATATGCGTAAAGCCGTTCAGCACCTCTTGAGTCCGATTGGCTAACTCGCGTTCAGCTTGCTCAAGTTCCCCGAGTGTCGCCGCGTGCCGCGACGTTCGGACGATCACCGACAGACTCAGTTTGGCTGTTTTGAGTGAACTGGAAATGATGTCGCGCTGAACCTGGAGAAGTTGGGCTTGAGCAACCTCGGCCTCGGGATTCACCTTGAAGTTCCCATTCGCGTCCTTCTGTGCGGCTGTCATCTTCTGCAGCCGCTTCTTGTATCCCTTGAGAACCTTCACCTGATCCGGAATGACAACTTGTGCACTGACTATCAGCGGGAAACCAAGTGTGGAGAATTTTTGTAACATTCCAGGAAAGGTGGCGTCCGGGAGTTCTTTGAGGCTGATCACGGAGTAGAGATAACCGTCAATATTGAGGTAAGTCTCGGTCTCAGTAAGGATGCTCGACTGCGTTACTTGTTCCCGAGCGCTCCGATAGACCAACATCTCTTCGCTGGGTACATAAGGCCGGCGATCACGTCGCGTTGGGTGTTGCGCGTGCTTCAACTCCTCGTATAGCTCCTGCGTCGACAGCCTTCGTGGCCCGAGGTTGGTAGCTTCCATCGATCCTTCGATTCCACGAAGAATCGACTCGAACTCCGCCAGATAAGTCTCGTGCTCCTTCCGGGTGCGTTGAATTGCCTTCTTCTGGCTGACCGTGAATCCGCCAAACTTTCGGTTTTGTTGCGCCGAGTGATACAGCTTGGCGTGAATACGAGGATCCCAAATGAAATACAGATGCAACCGATTTTCGAAGTAAAAACCGTTGTGTTCCTTTTCCATCCACATTCTGAGACGATGAGCATCGAGCGCCATCACCTCTGATTGATCGTTGCGGTGTTGCTGGACGTAGGTATCGAACAGGTCCCCGAGATGCTCCGATATTTCATAACGGAATTGAAGTCGCATACTGACGTCGGGCACGCTGCGGAAGAGGGCTTCGAGCATGGACTTGGTCTGGTTGCGGTCACCGTCGGTGGCAAAGTAAGCAAGGACGCCCCTCAATTCGTAGCCGGCCACGAATGCCCCATTTGTTCGGATCATCACGTTGTCGCCAGTGGGCAGGTCCCGCAGCGGCAGCAGCTCGCATACAGCGGGCGCCCTGAGCTTCTTCTCGTGTTGCTCGTAAGTCATTGGCATAAGTCTTTTCTCCATGCCAGGTCTCCGGCGCCTAGCAACTCATCTTCCGCAACCCTGGCGAGCGGAGCAATTCCTTCATGAAATCGTGAAGCGAAGAGGACACTCGCGAACATCGCGCTTGCCGCGTCCTTATCAAGCCGCAGGTCCATCGAGCCGTCTCTCTTCTTCTTGATCGAAGCCTGCATACGATTACTCCTCCTCTTCGATGACGTAACTATGCGTCAACTCCGAATCTCGCTCAATCGCGCACCAGGCTCGCGGCGAGAAAAATGTGCGCAGGAGATCGGTGAGGTAGCCACGGGGCCGGCCGTACTTGAACAGAATTAAGAGCGGGACGGCCAAAGCGGGTACAACGAACTCCATAAAAACGTTGAGAGGCATCCCAAACACATGGGCGTTGTCGCTCGCAAAGTGCGCCAGCAGGTTCATCAACGCGGCCAACGCCAGCACGAGAATTAGATCTTCAAACTCGAGGCCGAGAAACGTGACCTTCGTGTGGAGGTTGCGGTGAACCGGAGTCAAATCGAGACTCATAGATCTCCTCTCAAATTCCGTGGGCTTGCGTAACCATCGATTCGGCCAGTCGAACCATGCCAGAAACCACTAACGCGGCAATCGCCGCGATGGACTTCCTGATCCAGGTCGATCCCGGATAAATCTCCGAGACCACTCCGCCCATGTGCAGTGCCATTGCTGCAAGTTGGGTCAGCGCAAACATGGGCAAGATCACGTTGGCCGTCCAGTTCACGAGACTCATCGTTGCCATCCAGAAGCCATCGGCACTAGTTGGTCCCGCATTCTGGACGAAGCCTTCCAACGCGCGGAGCATTCCCGAGCACATCAGGGAAGCGAAGCCTCCGTAGAGCAGGTGCTCGAAAGGACTGCTCTTGCTGTAGCGATAAACCGCTGCCGCAAAGAACATCCCGGCCATCGTCGGCATCATAGTGTTTCCTGTCCAGGAGGCGAGATTCGTGATTGCGCCATTGAGACTCATCGTTAACTCCTCAGGCGGCCATGGCCTGAAAGAGTGTGAGTAGTCCGCTCACACTCAGGAAAGAGATCGCGGCATAGACTAACCTTGTCCATGGTCTGTGCCTGACAAAGTTGATGACAGCGCCGACGCAAGCCAGTCCCGCTGCGGCGGGCATAATCTGCCCAACAATGTAATTCCAGAGCGAGGCCAGCATGTCGGTGGTCGCGTATTGTCCGCCGGAATTCCAGTCCTGCAGGAGCTGCATGGTGGCCGACAGCGTCATCAGAAAGAGCGCAGCGACGATCGAAGCCAGTGGATTTTCTCCTGCAGCTCCATCGAGCGTTGCCTTGAGGACGAAATAGGCTGCAAGCACCGGCACAAACTTGGCAACCACTATCTGATTGACGAAGTTCGTGAAGACGTTTTGCATACTGGCGAGCCAGCTCGTGCCCACCGATCCGCTCCCCGATGGGACCGTGATGCCTTGTGCCGCTATCCAAGACAGAAGTTGTGGGAGCGTCAGAAACACAACAGTCCACAACACCCACTTCCCAACGCGACCATTTACGTGGAAGTTGGTTCCTCCTTCATGCCGCAGACTCACCCCCGCAGCGGCCAGTGTGCAGAATGCGGCTGGCACTGCGAGATTGAGCAGCATCTGAAGAAGGTCGAGAAGGAATTGCGGCACTGGCATCGCATGACCTCGTTACTGAATACCTTGTGCTTGTGTGATGAAACCTTCGGCCATGCGTCCGAGTCCCGAGATCACCATCAGGGCAACGCCGGTGACGCCCCAACCCATGTAGCCGCGACCGCTCTTGAAATGCCATCCTGCAATACCCAGGCAGGCGACCGCGATTACTGGAGCAATGACGTTGCATGCCCAATTCACAATGTTGAGGACGGTGCCTTCGACGGTCGTCGCTTGCTGGCCTTGTACAGCCTGGCCGAACTGGGGTGAGGTCCCCAGATTCTGCGCACTCGCTGCAAGTGGTGCCACAAGGGTTCCTAAGAGAATGAGGCCCAAAGCGAACATCAGGGCGGCGCGGATCCAGTCATTTTCGCCTGGCCGGTGAACAACGTTTGTCATTGGCGTAGCGGACCCTTTGGAGCGCCGCCAGAAGGCTAGTGCGGTTCTCATGCGTTTTCTCTCCTGGACTCGGCTGCTCTTTGCCTCCGTGTCGAGAAAGAGAATGGGGCGGAATCGAAACTCGGTCAAATGTCCAGATGGGTCTGGAGGGTGGGTTCTGGTATATCTCCAATCGTTCGTGCAATTTTGCAAGTGTGCGGTTCAAGGAATGGAGTGGGACGCTTCGGGCTCTCTTCTCCGCACTAGCTCGGTTGAGCGGAAAGAGCTAAAATCTCTGTCTGCCAGGACTTTGGGAGCCTGCCGCCGCGAGGTGTCACCAGGTTCAGGGACAATGAAATGGCATCTGTGCAACTGCAGAACCCTTATCGATGCGATCAATGCGGGACTCCGGAGATCGTGGCGGTTCCCCTTCTCCATCAGGGGGGAACGCGCACTTATTCCAATCCATTCGGTTGGGGAAGTAGCCAGTCCCATTCAGCACAAGCGGCGGCTCCGCCTCGCCCTCGACGCCATATCCGCCCCCTTCTCCTTTGGGGACTTCCGATCATCCTTTTCTTTCTTTGGACCTTTGCAGGCTTCAGTTCAATCCTTGAACATCCAAGGACCACGGCAACAATGGGAGATGCGGTCGCCATTTTCTTATTCCTAGGTGTCGCTTGTCTCGGAGGTTTGGTTCTGAACCTTCGCAGGGTCTCCCGACACAATCGCGAGGTTTACCCACGGCTCTACTGGGACTGGGAGCACACATACATGTGACGCCGTTGTGGAAACTTCCGCCTCATACCCTCATAACGCCGATGGGAAGTCGACCGCGGTTCCCGACACGGACTCAAAGGGAAGCGACGAAACCAATCCCTGTTGCAAAACGGACGACATTGCCTCAAACGCACACAGAGTCATCGGGATCACTCATGTCGCAAGCGTGCGGTGAGGTGTGTGGACCGTGCTTTGCTCAACCGCATTTTGGGCAATGGAGTCTATTTTTACGACAGCGTATCGAGGCAATTGGAACCGCATTGACTCTAGTCCACGCTGGGGCATTCGGAGCGGGAAATGCTCAACTGCACAATGGGTACGGTGGGCCGTTGTTTGCTCAAGCGCTTCGTAAGACAACGGGACCCATCTTTACCCGACAGCGGATTGGGTCGTACAGAAAGATATTGCCTAAGGCACTACGGAGCCTGATACGAACACAGTTTCTAAGCCGATGAGCCAGAGCACACTCACACGCGCTCGGCCCACAGATCAACCGCAAGGCTTCGAGGACGAGGGACGGTAGGGTAGGAAGGTCCGGCTGCTGCCAAAACGTCCTGTGAGAGGACCTAGAAAAGCCCTGGCGCGTGAACCATAGCCGAGTAGCCATCTGTCTTTGCGTCTACTTCGTCGCAGATGACACCGTGTGAAGTTCGGAGGAATTTGCCTCATGCTTGGTAAATACAATGTAGATCTTCGTATCGGCAGGCACGGAAACGACCACACGGCTGTTGGCGTTCAGATTCATAACCTCCGAATCACCGGCCGTGCCGATATTCTCGGCCAGCCGTTCCCGCAGCATGTCATCCTCAGTAAACGCTGCACCACTGTTGTTGCCGGCTATTTCAGCAAAAACCGAACCAAGTCCTGACGCGGCCCGAACCAGGAAATTCTTCCCCGTGTTCTTCCCGAAGACATTCCCTTTGATCGGGCCAAGATCAAGTCCCGTGCCAATGGCGTCGATTCTCTCTCTGGCGCCATCCAGAAGTTCGATCTCATCGAACTTCACGCTGACGAGCCCGCTTCGATCAGCCTGCTGAAGCTGTCCGTACACGCGAGCTCCGGCGGGAAGGACGATCCTGTCTCCAATCGCATAGGTGTATTCCACTACTGCCACTATGGGAGCTTGCACAGCGCTCGATATCTGGGTTTCCAGCTTCGCCTGAATACGTGTTCCTGGGGTCATTCCCAACAGCGGCGCACTGTCGCCATCAGATCTGATATTGGTTCCTGCCGTAACTGGGTTTTGCACCTGACTCCGAACGAATACCAGGGATGGTTCCTTGAGGACGTTCTGCTGTTGCTGTGTTTGCGACATCGCCAGAGGGACAGATTCACCATATGGCTGCGGCTCTTCCCACTTCTGCTGGGTGTCCGCGAACGATGGAACATTCCCGAGGGAACCGAGCGTCTCCGGCTTGGTCGTAGCCAATCTTTTAGCAGGTCTAGAGGTTGCATTCGTTATCGCTCCTCCGTCCGACGACCTCGTGCGCCGAATATCGTTGGGGCCAAGCTGGCCGCTGGAATTGTCCGGAGCGGCAATGCGAACAGTCTCCATAACAGGCGTCACGCTGCCCTTGGATTGTTTAGTTCCTTCTTGTCTCGCCAGTTGAGTAGACGGTTTGCCATTTATCCCCTTTTTCGGAGACTTTCCAACGACGGCGGTGAAGACAAAAAACACCACCGCGATGGCCAGTCCACCGCCGAGAACAACGAGCTTGTTTTTGCCGATTCCGTCTATTTCCTTGGCATCGGTCCGCGTCGCAAAGCGGTGAGTGGGAACACGATCCGATCCGCCTGTGGTCTCCGAGCCGGTTGACTCGCTTGTCGGCAATGGCGACGTATCAGAGACCGCAGTTTGCGCTTGCTCTTCGAACTCAATCGGTACAACTCGACTGCCGTTCCTGTTATTGTCGGTAACGTTCATAGGCTCTAAGCTCCTTCCTACTGGCGACCCGCCGATATGGGTGGGGTGAACGGCAGACGAACCAGAATGGGCCGATCCACCTCGTCCGCTTGTGCGATCTGGAGAAATAGCTTCTCCGTGGATTGCTTGAAACTGGGCCGGTCGAACACAACAACCCCATCGGCACGGGCCCCAGGTTCGAGCCTGGTTGTACTCAGCTTGTAGTCACGGATTTCGAGCTGATCGGAGATAATCCCCTTGCCCTCCTTCTTTTTCTTCTTCTCGACCTTACGTCCGGCGATCTGTATTTGAGGAGGAACGATCTCAACTGCGAGGTCCGAGCCGTTGTAGATGGAATAGGAAACGACCGTTTGGTTGATCCATTGGCGTATATCGCCGATCGATGTCTCGATCTGTTTACCCTCCCACTTAGTCCAGTTGGGAGCGTTGATGAGGATTTGCTGTTCAAACTCAACCTCGAGAGCCGAAGCTATCGCATATGCGACCCTGACTCCTCCTCCCCCAGATTCAGCCCTCTTGTCGGCCGGCCTCGCGGCTACCAGCAGCCGTTCATCGGAGGAGATCAGGAAGCTTCGCGAGGCGCGGTACTCGATCAAGAAGTCGACCGGTTGAGTAGCGCTGCTCGCGACACCATCGCTGATCAACTCCAACGTGACATGCTGGCCCGACTTGGTCGCGATCAGAAGATTCGACTGGGCAGGCTGTTTGGTAATTGGCTTGATGTAGACGTACTCCGGTTCTCCCTCGTTGTGCTCGGCCTTAAAGGAGCCAGGGCTTCCCAGGATCACAGACGTGATCTCCTCTGGCATACGAATGATCGACTCAAACTCGGGCCGCAAATGGAGAGGCGTTACCTCGTTGGGGTTGATGGTGACGGTGGCTACGCGTGCGCCGACCGGCGGGTTAGACGCAAAGGACCTCAGCGGAAGTAGGAAAGCAATAGGAACCAGCCAACGAAGTTTCATGGTGTCATCTCCTTGGCGGCCTCGCAGCCGCATACTTGCGTATCAGGTATTGCCGCCGAACCGCCTGCACGTAAGCCAAAACATCGGGGTTGCGATAGTTGAGCTGCTGCTGTCCTACCCATCGGTCACCGGCGTAGTAGGCGGCGGCGACCAGCCGCAGGTCACCGTGGAATTCCCACATCAACGTCGTCACATATCTTGTCCCCGCCGCGATGTTTTGCTCGATATCGAACGGCTCGAATGCGCCGAAGCGTCTCGCGGTCGCAGGCATGAGTTGCATCAGTCCCATTGCGCCCTTGTTCGACACCGCATGGGGATTCCAGCGCGATTCAACGTCGATCAGAGCGGCGATCAACTCAGGAGGCACTCTGTACCGCATCGCATAGCTCTGCACGCATCGCTCCGCTATGGAGGGGGTTATTTCTGCTCGAGCGATCCCGGGTAGTATCAGCAACATGAGGGACAGCAGCCATTTCATAACTCTGTCCCTCCCAGATGCGCCATCTTCTCCGCAAACCGGGCACCGTCGTCGAGGAGGCTCTTGAACCCTTCTCGCAAGAGCAGATGCCGACGATCCTTTTCCGTTTTTGCGAGAAAGGGCAACAGAACATCCCGATGCTCAGCGGTCACGTGGTTCGTACCAAGCAGTTGCAGGGCATTGGCGAAGTCGATCATCTCGGAGACAGAAGGTGGCTTCTCGAGCGAATAGTTCCGGAACGACAGGGCGATGCCGGCCATCTCGCGATGAAAGTCTGCATCCGCCTTAGGCGTGCGGCTTGCAATGATGTCGGCTTCGCGTTGCGGCGTCGGATGTTCGACGCGGACATACAGGCTGCGCCTGCGAATCGGATCGCCAAGGCGTCGCTCCTCGTTGCTGGTGAGAACCACGAAGGGGATACTTCGGGCTTCCACCGTGCCGAATTCAGGGATGGAAAGTTGCCATGCGGAGAGGATTTCTAGCAGCATCGCCTCGAAGCCGTCGTCCACCTTGTCGAGTTCGTCAATCAGGAGTACGCACGGTCGCTCACACTCGAGAGCCCGCATCAGAGGCCCCGGACGGAAGAAATCTCGGCTTTTGAGGCTCGCCTGCACGGTCTGCCAGCTTTCGTGCTGGCCCTTCGAGAACTCCATGTAGAGCCGCTGGAGACCTTCATCGAAGCGTCCGATGGCCTTGTCCTCGCTGACGCCGTTGTAGCACTGGAGACGTTCCACATGCGTGCCGGCTGCAGCCGCTACGGAGAGGGCCAATTGTGTTTTGCCACTCCCCGCTGGTCCTTCGAGTATGAGAGGCTTCTGGAGCTTTGCAGCCAGAAAGACCACCTGCATCATGGTCGGATCGATGAAATACCCGGTGGCTCTGAGTTTGACGGAGAGGTCGTCGAGGGAATCAAACATGGCCGGTTGTCCTCAAATTACTGAGCAGCTTCATTCCTTCGAGGGAGAGGGACATTCTCGGGTGGAGAATGGTTTGCCGGACGTCCCGGCAGACGTAGAACGACAGTATGGGGACCGATGCCACCACCCACAAGACAAGCAGCGCAAACAACGCCCCCTTTATCCGGACCGTAGCGGGATCAGCTTCTCCGACCGCAAGGATGTAATCCTTGGCAACTGCTGTATTTAGCGTTGTCAATGGAACTGCGCATGCAAACCACCTGAGCCGCTCCCGCATAAAGCAACACCTCTCAACGAGTTGCTAGCATGGGGCGATTCAAGTATTCGGTCAAATTACTGGTCTTGATGGCCAGAAGAGCGATGTAAGCGTCTATGTGGCGGATAGCCCTTCGTGCTTTTGTCAGCTCTGATGCGAAACTCAAACTTCGTCTCAAAAGCGAATGGGCGATGGATGGGATGTACAGTCTCAGGTCGAAGTTCGAGTTGGGGCCCTCGTTGATGCTATTGGCCTATCGGCGAGTGATCGCTCCACGTTTTCATCTTTAGATCACTCCTCAATTTGACCTAAATCGGCATCGGAGGTACCGTCGCCTACGCAACTCGATATCAGCAGGAAAATGGCCGCGTCGATGGCACCTAAGAGGAGATCTTGATGGTTCCCGGTCTTGAAATTCAAAGCCCCCGTCCTAGGAAAGAGCCTAGCCGTTCAGAAGTGAAGCTGCTCGTGAGCCGCCAAGAGGCAGCTTCACAGCTTTCTATTAGCAAACGCGCACTCGATTATCTAATTGCCAATGGTTTGCTTTCCGTGCGCCATATCGGTTCCAGAGTATTGATTCCCACTCAGGAACTACAGCGCTTTGCCCAGGGCAACTATCCGGGAAGACTTGCAGGCTAAATCGACCAAGCCCGTCCGGCAGGGAACTCGTTGACTCCTCCGAATCCCAAAAGCCCTTTCTGACAGAATGTCCTGGTGTCGGTTTGATTCGTACAGCACACGTCCCGACACCCATCGAAATCACGAGGGAAGCGACACTAACTGTTTAGCACCGACATCGCATTCCGCAGCGTCGTCTGGTCGAGGTGTGCATACCTTGCGGACATCGCAATAGTCTTGTGTCCTGCAGCCTCCTGAATGACCTTTAAGCCTTTGCCGGCTTGCGCCAGACGTGAGCAAAAGGTATGACGCAGATCGTGCCAGGTAAGATCCTCGATCCCTGCTTCAGCCAGAGCGTCCTTCCACCAGGTTCGATTTTCGGAGATATTAAAGACCCTTCCGTTTGCAACCATCCGAACCGGCTCAGGCTCACCTTCGCTTCGGGCTTTGTCCTTTATTTGCTGGATCTCATCCTGAATTCGCTTGAGTTCGACCAAAGCATCGTAAACGTCATCAATCATCGGTATCGTGTGCGGCTTTCCGTTCTTTGTTTTCGGTAGGGTAATGCTTCTGTCATCGAAGTTGCAGTAGGGCCATCTGAGACGATATTGGTTCCGTTTTCGAAATCCTGTGCCGATCGCTATCGTCAGTTCCAGAGGATGGCACTGCAAGTGGAGTTTGGTGATTCGACGGTGGTCTGGGCAATCCTTGATCCATTTTTGCAGAACAGCCCGTAACTTCTGTTCCTGCTCCTGCTTCAGGAACCGGGGGGCAGGAAGGACGACCTTGAATTGAGGAACGTCCCTGACCGGGTTAACCGTGAGTTTGGCTCGCTCTTTTGCGTAGCGATAGATCGCCGAGAAGTTGGATTTGTACCGATTGAGAGTGGCAGGTCCTAATTTCAGGCTCTTCAACCAGTCGGTAACCTCGTAAGGCTTGATCGTGGCGGCAGGTCGATCCCCAAATGCCGCTTTGACGATCCGGAGCCGCTGCTGAGGGCTTTGCTGGTCTTCCGGCCGGTTTGGGTTGTTTTCGTCCTGAATATGAGCCAGATATTCGTCGGCCAACTGGCCAACCGTGATGTTGCTCTCACCCAGCTCGGCAAGCTCCTTTTTTGAGCGCGTGAGTTGTTTCGCCGATTTCGCGACGATCCCTTCCCCGGAGGCTCGGAGAAATCTGACTTTGTCGAGCTGATCCAGCGCCTGCTGTCGGGTGCCGATCTTCTTTCGAACAAGCTTGCCTCCAATTCGATATCGGATGTACCAGATTCCACTCCCTGAGGTGTGTTCGTATACGCCCGAAACTGGGCGGTAAGCGCGTGGCATGGTTGACCTCCGTGTGCGCAAGACGCTCGAGCGCGTTGCCTCTTGCCGTTATAGCAAAAGGTAGAATGGATACAAAATGGATACTTAGGGATGTTCCAAAGTGCGATGCAGTGCGCTTCGCTGCTTGAGTTCGTGGAATGTCGATCCAAGGCGCGTTCTTTGTAGGTGATTGCAAATAATGATACTTACGACGCACTGAGATGAATGAAGTTGCATAGGAGCGAATGCGAATGACAGTGTAATACATTAACTCTCAGCCCTTTCAAGGCTGAGAGTACGGGTTCGATCCCCGTTGGCGCTACCAAACCTTCCTGAATCAAATCAAACACTTAATCGTGAAATGCAATTCTGAGTCGAGGCGGCATTTACGACATGTCTAGTTACATGTCGAATAAGCGAGTTGTGAGGCGTCGTCTTTAGCTCGTAACAGGCCGCGCCGATGCGAGCGCAGAGATACACCCCCACCCCCTGGTATCGATGCGGCGAAATTCTGCTGGTGCCTGCTCAGTCCGGCTTGGGTATGACCGCAAAAGTCGGTCTTGCCCTTATAACGCTGCTTAATGCCGCATCTCGGCGCGGCATAAAGCCGAAGCGATGCTTGCAGCTGGGAGTTGCACTTTCAGGTACTTGCGCTCGGCCTAATATGCTCTACACTGGCTTCGGCCCGAACAGTGGCACGCCTAACCGTTCAAAAGTTGAGGAGAGTACGTTGAATGGCAACACTGGCACTAGCTGAGCAAGATCAGGTCCGCCGCCTCCTTGAACTTTTTCCCGTTACATCCCTACGGTTGACTTGGCCAGGGCATAAAGGAACGAAGGCCGAGATATGTGCGGCTGTAGCAGTTGAAGGGGATTTCGAACTCATCACGGCATTCGTAGTTCACGAATTCAATCGCTGCAAACAGCACGTCTACACTTTTATCCCCGGTGAGGGGGTGGACATCGCAGACGCTTTTCCTAACTCTGACCCGTTCGCCACCGATGGTGACGCAAGCGTTCTTCATATGGCTACTGTCGATTACCTTGTGCATATCGGTAATCCGTATCAGGCAATCCCGGTCTCTTATCTCTGGCCGATAAGGGTTGCGATGAAAAAGAAAACTACTGTCGTCAGCTTCATAACGCTTGAACGCAAGCCTGTGCCGTTTTCTGACAGGCCTGTCATCGCCGCGAAGCGAGAGATCGACGAAAGGGACGTGGTTTCCAGCATTCTGTCGTTAGGGTGTCAAACTGCCGATCTAAATAAGGGCATCAAAGGATTATGGAAGGACGACTACGTTGACATCGTAAGGTCGAAATTTAAGCGAGCGCTGTCAACCGATGAGTCTACTATGGATGATGAGCGTGGCATCAAACAATACATGCCGGATCTATACGAAGAGATGCTCAAAGTGCCTCTTATGAACTCTCTCCTCCGTATCCATCCCAAGTTAGAAAGTTCGCTTTCATATTTCCAATGCGATCCAACCTCGGGCAAGATAATCTTTACGAGCTATACCGAAGGGTTAGGTGATTCAGATGGCATCGTTCAAGCAATTCTGGGTAAAAATTAGTGCGAGTTTAGTTCCGCCATCCTCCGCTCACCTGGAAAAGCTGGCTGGATTAAACCCCGACCGAATCTATGTCGAAAATGTCAGAGCTCTGCTCGGTACGTCCACCTGGATCGCTAAGATGGTCTGTGAAACCGCCGCCCGTCGCGGGTTGCTCAAAAAGCATGTCCAGGTCATATGTCCGGATGGTAGCGTTGCTCTCTCACTTGCCGACGATGCGCAGCTGCCAGAGTTCGTACGGTGCTGGCAGGAGGTTGATGGAGAATACGAAGAACAGACATTGAAGACAAAACTCTTAAAAAAGCTGGAGTTTTATGCGTTTGAGCGTGAACTTAGCCAATGAAAATCCCCCCGGAAAACGTTGAGCTTTATGAGAGACTAAGCAAAATCCTGATGGCGTGGGTACTCTGTTTATTCAGTTTGTTCTTCCTCGCGGTGTTTCTCATCGCATTTCTATGGTGCATCTTCACTCACCAAGACAAGAGCGCGAGTTTAGTCTCTGGAGCAATCGACCTCATCCTTTTAGCCGCATTTCGCGCGATGATTAAATTTCACTTTCCTGAGACACCAAAGCAAATAGTGGCTGGTTCGACTCAAGTTCCTAGATTGGATTGAGGCCCACTAGATACACGCATACTTCATTCAAAATGATTGCATTGAGACAGACTCTTTGTTAATGTCTCTGAAGCGCAGTCGCGCTACGCACCAGTGGAACGCCCTCGCAGTCGCGAGCTGGAATGGTCAGTCGATCAAACCCGATCAATCAAGCAACTCACTTTGATTCGAGGTTTGGCCCATGCCAGTTACACAAATCGCAGACATTATCGTCCCGGCAGCATTTAGTGCCTACCAAATCGAGAATTCTCTCGTATCGACCGCATTATTTCAAAGCGGCGTGCTCGTTCAGAACGGCGAGATGGCGTCGCAGCTTCAGGCCGGTGCCGAACAATTCACAGTACCGTTTTGGGGTGACGCTGGTGAGAACGATCCCGATATCACGTCGGACGATCCAACCGTTCAAAGCGTGCCGCTGAAGATCACGGCGTCGAAGCAAGTAGTTCGCAAATCCTTCCTTCATCAGTCGTGGTCAGACATGAGCCTCGCAAGCGAGCTGTCGGGCGACGACGCACTAGCTCGCGTTCAAGATCGTGTGTCCGCGTATTGGGATCGAACTTGGGAGCGTCGGCTTATCGCATCTCTGCAAGGCGTCCTCTACTCAAACGTGAATAACAACGGCAGTGACATGGTGAACGATATCAGCGGTGCCGCTGGTACTGCTGCAAACTTCTCCGCGTCTGCTGTCATCGAAACCGCTCTAACGTTGGGTGATCGTCTGGACGATGTGAAGGCCATCGCAATGCATAGCGCAATCTACGGCGAAGCGTTGCAAAACGATTTGATCCAGTTCATTCCTCAATCGCAGGGGCTTCCCATCAAGACGTTCCGTGGCTTGGCTGTCATCCTGGATGACAACCTGAGTCCGGCAGCGGGTGTCTACACCACGATCCTGATGGGGCCTGGTGCCGTTGGCTTCGCCGTCACGCCTCCGAGGACTGGCTATGGGGCCGAAGTATTCCGTATCCCTGGTGCTGGCAATGGCGGTGGTCAGAGCGTCCTTCATAGCCGGATGAATTCGGCGCTGCATCCGCTTGGCTTCACCTTCACCGGCGCATCGGTAGCCGGTGACAGTCCGACTCGTGCGGAGCTTGCACTTGCTGCGAACTGGACGCGAGCTGTTCTCGACCGTAAGGCCGTTCCGCTGGCCTTTCTGGTCTCAAAATAACGAGATTCCCGCGCCATCGGGATAGAGGGACACGTTTTCGGGCAACGTGTCCCTCGTCATTCACCGAAACAACGAGCGAGGGAGTGGAAAACAAGCCACTCCCTCAACTTTTATGAGGATTCAGCATGGGCGCACCCCGCAAATATCCACCTAAGAACGCTGCCGCACTCATCGAGGAGCTTGCAACGCAGGGTCACGCAATCATAGGCATCGCAAAGAAACTTGGTGTTGGTAGAGAGGCTTTCAAACGCTGGTGTGAGGAAGATGAAGTATTGCAGGAAGCGTTTGAAGTCGGACGTGATGCGCACAGACAAGCTCTCGTAGCATTGTTGATGCAAGCTGCTGTAGCGAACAAAGGCACAAACGCGAATGCTATGTTTCTCCTCAAAACGATGCATGGATTTAGAGAGACAGATTCCTCAAACACCAACATCAAGGTTGGAGTGGCCGTTGTGCCGTCGGTGATGGTTGTCCGCGATCATGGCACCGATGAGGAATGGGAAGCTCGAACGGCAGAACAGCAACGTGCCTTGGTGCTTGATGCGGCAAGCCCTCCAAAGGTCATTGAGGCTGATGTGCCAGCACCGCCGTCGTATGCTCCTCTTGTGCCAGCGAGCCACCCAGCACCGCCTCTGCCTCAGTACACCGACGCTCCAGCCTGGAAAGGGAACGCATAGCAAAGCACATGGGCGGCAACCGCCACCCATCTTTGAACGTATGTCGATAAGTTCTATCGCAAACCAAATTGCGGCTTAGGTTCTCTCCCAGGCTTTGAAGTTCGATTGCCACTGCGATGCTGACCCGACGCGCCGGATGCTCTGCTTACAACGGTGATGGACTTGAACATCCTGGCTTGTGCATCATCGCCAGTCGTCAGTAACGCAACCAAAGCATTACGCTCAAATGGAACCGGCACATCGCCTTTCAATACCGTCGTCCCATCAGTGGTTTGCAGTGTAAGCTTGCCGTTGACTTCCTCAAGCCGATACGCTTTATTGAACTGCTCAAGCCATAACTCAGGAGCGTTGCTCATATCCGACGCCATTGCTTTCAGTGGGGCTTCGATGATCGTTTGACGTAGAGCGTTTTGCGCCTCCGATAGCTTGCTTTGCAATTCGGTGACGGACGTTTCTAATTCGCCTATGCGACCCTTGCGCGTTGCTGACTTCGCGAGAAGCTCGCCATTGACGCGACGAAGCGTTTCAAGTTCCGCTGTCATACCTTCGATGGTTGTCTGGACCGACTCGGGCATTATTCACTCCCTTCAGTAAGGTGCGATGTATTGATTGATGGGTTACTCCAGAACTCTCTAAACGCCTGAAGGGTTATTTTGCGTTCGCCATTACTCATGTTGAATAGGGTCCAGAGCCTCTGCTCGGGGATCGTCAGCAAATCATGGCGAAAAGTTGCTTTCATGAAAAAGCGAGCTGCTTCGTCATCGTCCCAAAACCCTTCGTTCCATAGGGGTGTCTGAGCGCTTGCGGGGTCAATCCCTGGTTCATCGTCGCTCATCGCTTCTGGCGTGAGTGCTCTGGTAATTGCCTGCTCTACAAAGCTCGACAATGTGCAATGCCTCTCTCTAGCTGCCATTTCAGCGAGGTACTTTAGGCGTGGGCTGATCTTCATGGACCACATCTCCCTCTTCTCGTCGGTACGGGGAGCGTAATTTTTATCAGCAGTCATTGGGCTTTTCCTCATCCTTCCTAGAAAGGTATATACCTCTTGACGCATCAAGTCAATAGGTATATACCTTTTTCGGAGGCATATATGGAACCTAAATTTTGCACAGTCGCTCAGGCATTGAATCGCGTGAGTATCGGGCAGTCCTACCTGTACGAGCGATTTGCCGACGGCTCTATTCGCTCAGTCAAAGCAGGGCGACGAAGGCTCGTAGACGTGGCATCACTCGACGCTTGGGCGTCGTCTCTACCCGAATCTCCACTCAAGTCAACCGCCGAAGCGAAGAAAGGCCTGTAACTATGCCATCGATCTACGAACTCACCCCTCCGCTACTCTCGATGAAGGCTCACCGCATCGAGTCGCCACTCTCAAACCGCGCCAATGATTACGAACGAGACTCGCAGTTCTTTAGTGACTACCCGAAACGTCAGTCGCTCATAAGGGAAGCGGGAATGGGCGAGTTTGACTTGGATATGCCACCGGGGGAATTTCTACAGGTGCCAACGCTCTGGGTACTCGTAACCCGGTTGTCTAATGGCGTTCATTCAATCGTGCCGGTGTATCGCGGTCGGAAGTTCTGGTCGTTTATCAAAGATGATGCCGCATTGGGACTCGTATTGGTCGATATCGCAAGGCGAGAAGGAATGGATGCACATGAGTGGTTGGCGTTTGAGCGTCGCGTCGCAGCTAAGAACAGACAAGCTCTTTCGAGCGGAAGCGGGACAATCCATTGAGTTTTGCAATCGCATCTACTTCGAATCAAGATGTCGCATTATCGCTCGCAAGTCGCGGTCTGCATGTTTTTCCTTGCAACACAGATAAAACGCCAAAGATCGAAGCTTGGGAACAAAATGCGACCGCAAGCCCGTTCGCCATCGCGACGAAGTGGGGAGCATACCCTGAAGCATTGCCTGGACTGCCTGTCGGTGCTCACGGCTTGCTGGTGATTGACGCCGACCGCAAGCCGGGTGGAACGGATGGCGTAGGGGCCTTCCATGCTCTTTGCGTCGAGCAAGGCATCGATCAGAGCACCTTCTTTGCCGTGGAGACACCGTCGAGCGGAGTCCACTTCTATTTCAGGACAGGGACGCCTTATGGCAACTCTCGCGGCTCTCTGCCGGATGGGATCGACGTTCGTTGCAGGGGTGGCTACGTCATCGCTCCTGGTGCTACTCTGCCGGACGGACGCGGCTATCGGCACGTCTACGGCTCATGGGAGGCCATCCCGGCTCTTCCTGAAGCCCTGGCTAGCTTCCTGCGGGTGAAGAGGGTACAGGCGTCACCGTCATCGACCGTGACGATGAACGCTTCGCAGGTAGGCGAAAGAGAACGGAAGTGTGCGGCGGCTGCGCTAGCCGACGAAGTAGCCAAGTTGCGAGCGATGGGCGAAGGTTCAGGACGAAACAAAGCTTTGAATGATGCTGCCCATTCCATCGGCACGATGTCAGCTTGGATCGATCTAAACGAAGTCGCCAACGCACTATATCTGGCATCAGTAGCGAATGGCTATGTCGCGAAGGACGGTGAAGCCGCCGCCAAGCAAACCATCACATCGGGGCTTACAGCAGGCCAACTAAAGCCGCGTCCGCTGCTGAGTATGCCCGGTGATACGGACTACTCCGACATCGTACCGATGATTCGGAACGGTATCGAAGCGTACAAACGCAAACAGGCGACGCAGTCAGCACCAGCAAGTATCAAGCGTTCTGTCACATTGCTACAAGGCTCAAACATCGTAGAGCGTCCCATTCATTGGTTATGGGACGGCTACCTGCCATCGGGCAAGTTGACGTTACTTGCTGGTGCCGGTGGGACTGGTAAATCGACAATCGCCTTTAGCCTTGCCGCGACCATCACCAACGGGGGTAACTGGCCGGACGGCTCGCGATGCAATGCTGTCGGAAACGTCTTGATATGGAGTAGCGAGGACGATCCAGCAGATACTATCAAGCCGCGACTTATGGCAGTGGGGGCCAATGATAGCCGGTATGGTGTCATCAGTGGGACGGTGGATGAAAACGGCTTGCCGGATTCGTTCGATGCATCGCGAGACATGGAAGGTTTGCGCGAGGCCGTTAGCCGCATCGGTGGGATATCCCTTCTCATCATTGATCCAATCGTCACAGCGGTTACAGGCGACATGCATAAAGCGAACGACGTGAGGCGCAGCTTGCAAACCATCGTAGATTTCGCCGCCGAGTGCAATTGCGCTGTCCTGGGAATCACTCACTTTGCAAAGGGTACCGCGGGTAAGAACTCGGCAGAGCGTGTCATCGGCTCTCAAGCCTTCGCAGCATTGGCTCGTATGGTGTTGGTCGCAGCGAAAGAAGAAGAGTCTGACCGCCGCGTATTTACCCGCGCCAAATCGAACAATTCAGTTGATACGGGTGGATACAGCTATTCAATCGAAGCACTCTCGCTCAAGCAAGGCATCGTAGCGACTCGCGTAGTGTGGGGTGAGCCGTTGGAAGGATCGTCGCGTTCTATCTTGGCCGATGCAGAAGGTGTGGAAACAGAGCGCCAGGGCAAGAAAATAGAAGAAGCTAAGAACTTTCTCAACAATGCCCTCGTCAACGGTCCCGTGCCCGTAGTGGAGGTCAAAGCTCAAGCTCGGAACGTGGGTATCACATCCGTTACCCTTCAGCGCGCAAAGGAAGCGATGAACGTTCAAAGTGTAAAGAGCAAACGCGACTTCGTTGGCGGTTGGGAATGGCTTCTGCCAGTACAGTTGGCATCGGCGCGGGCGGACTTGCTTCGACAATAGCAACTAAATTGCCGAAAAGAAGACTTTGGCGATACAGGCAGTCGCTCATAACTCACCAGAAACCGACTCAGCCGGACAGATCAAGGACCAGTAGGGAAAGTCGGCTGAGACGGTGTGGTTGGACAAACAACGACTGTTCCCGCAGGTAGCTTCTGATTACCAGCGTTCAGAACACGAAGCGCATCGCCGGACTGCTGTAGGGTCACCCGTGCGCAAAAAAAGCCGTGACTTGAAATTTCATCCGGATTGCGCCCCTGATCCTGGGGACTTCGGTGCGCTAACATGAATTCGTAGTCTGCCTGAGTTACATCGAGGTTGGACCATATCGGTGTTGTCTGAATGTTCCAGCTTCGTCCTTTGCCATGCGTTTGATAGGCTCTCCAGATGATCAATAGTCCGGGATAAGTTCTGGTTTTCGCAGCCGGGAAATCTAGACGCGCCGTGATGAGGTCTGCACTCCGTGAACTCAATAGAAACACCGCAAGAAACCCCACCACAGCAAGACAGCACCCGATTGCTACGCGACGCCAAGCGGCCATCCCTCTAGACTCGCGAATTGATAGGCCGCCACAAACCAGCCCTCCCAAACCGCCGATTATGAAACAGAATTGCAGAACTTCGTCATGACTGGGAGTCAGTTCAGTAGTTCTGTCAAACCAGCCAAGGATGCCACCCATCGCCAAGAGAACCAGCGAGACGACGAAACATGCTATGAGGCCCCTTCCGGCTCCTGTAACTTGGACTTTGACCGCTTCACTCACTCTTAATCATGCTCCATATCCCACTCTAAACGCTCGATTGTCGACGATTGAAGACTCGAACGTGATCAATTTGTCAGCTCTTATTCACTGATGATCTTCGGAAAGTGATCATCTTCGAAGGTAGTCATCAAATAGAAGATGATCATACTAAGTCTTTTATTTATCGAAGATCATCATAAATGATGGAGTAGAGAGGCTGAGCGCCTTCGTCTGAGCAGACTGGCACAGCTATCGAAATCGACGCAACGCTGGCACATAAAAAAGGCTCGCACCTTTCGATGCAAGCCGTGGTGATTCAATGGGAAGCCTGCTGCGACGATTTGATTACTCACGCCGACTTCTGCACCAACGTTGGCTTGCTCTCGAATCCGAAGCTAGGCAGATTCGCTCTCACTACGTCGGCAACATACGATTGACCGAGATGCGCATAGTGTCGCTCTGTCATCCGAGTATCAGCATGGCCGAGTTGCGCTGCAATAACTGGCATCGGTGTCTTGTTCATTGCAAGCTGCGACGCGTAAGTGTGACGCAAAATGTGGAAGCTGACCGCCGGTTCAATCTTGGCTTCTTTGCAAACCTCGTTCATCCAGTATGTTTGCTGCGAATGACCCCAAGGTTTACCACCTTTTCTTCCTTCATCATGAGTGAAGAGGTAGTCATCATCGGCTTTGCCGTCCGCAACGCTCTCAAAGAACGATGTGCCTTCGTCAGTCAAGGCGATGTTTCGAGCTTTGCCACTCTTGCTCATCGCAATGTGAATCGTGTTTGCAGCAGAGTCAAATGCGCTGACTCGGAGCGACGTTATCTCGCTATACCGGCAACCTGTGTAAAGCGCGGCTCGAACGAGCTTTCTAAAGTCTGGTGGACACGCTGCGATGAGTCGTTTGCATTCCTCCACCGAGATATGGCGAATCTTTGGTGCGTCAACCTGCCTGAATGGGCTGATCTTCTCCCAAGCGGCTCTAGTAGCGATTCGATTCTCTCGATGTTTGTATCCGAAGTTTAGTGCGGCCTTCAGAATCGTAAAAATACGGTTGGCGGTAGCTTGACGCTTGCGCATTACTTCCGGGTCTAGGTCGGTTGCGGCAAGGGAATCGCGCCATGTTTCTAGCTTGTTCCGAGTCAGCTTCGACACGTCAATATGACCTAACTTTGGCAGGATGTGAGCATTCATTGTGTAACGCGTATGGCTCAAGTCCTTGCGTTTCTTCGACTGACGATCTTTGAGATAGTCCTCCATGAGCTGAGCGACGGTATATGGACCGCTCACAGCGTCGCCAGCGTCATGAGCCGCCAACTGCCCGTACCAAGCGCGAGCTGCGTCCTGAGCCTGTTGGAAGCTCATTCCGACGCTCTCTACGAAGTCATTCGACTTGCCGAGTGGCGAATACCGATAACCGTGTTCGGAGTGGAAACTTCTCGCGACCCAGGAACCACCGCGAACACCGCGTCTGTAGCCAAGCGATAGCCCATCTGCGACATGTGCGAAGTATGGCCGTGCCTGAATTGGGAGTTTTGCGCGGGATGATCGACTGCCTAATTCGCGTGCTGAATGCTCTGCCGTTCTCATGCTTTCGAGTGTGAGGCCTGTCTTAGAAAATGTCGAGCAAAATGTCGAATAAGAATGAGCAGAAACCCACAAGAGTCAGTGGAAGCTGGTGGAAGGTGTACGGCAAATCGTCAATAGGCATAGGACTTTTGTGAATTCTATAAATTTTATACACGCTTCAGAATTGCAAACTTTTGGCCCTTTCAAGGCTGAGAGTACGGGTTCGATCCCCGTTGGCGCTACCAAACTATCAACAACTTATGGCAAGAGGGCTCAGACGTACGTGGTCTGATGCGTTTATGTGTAGCCAGTTGTATCGTAGGGCTGGAGTAGCCGTCCTGGCCAGGACCAATGGTTAATAACAAACCGAGGCACAGCCAATTGACAGATATCGCTGAAAAGAGGTCGGCCCTTCAAGGGGCGTCGAGTTTGTGGCGACCGTTGCGCGTGCCTACCTTCCGCGATATGTTGGCTGCGAATGTCGTCTCCGATATTGGCGCGTTCATGCAGACTGTTGGAGCAGCGTGGCTGATGGTGTCACTCCACGCCGGGCCGATTTACGTCGCGCTCACGCAAACCGCTTCGTCTCTGCCATATTTTCTGCTATCACTCCCCGCCGGTGCTGCTGGAGATATTGTGGACCGCCGCAAGCTGATTCTCGCCGCCGAAGTATGGATGGCGGGCGTGGCACTCGTCCTCTGCGTGCTAACCATCGGCGGATTTATGTCCCCCTGGGCGTTGCTGGTATTGACGTTTGCGCTGTCGGCGGGGGATGCATTCGAAACCCCATCATGGCGCGCAATCCTGCCTGAATTGGTGCCTAAGGAGGACCTCGCGGCAGCGTCAGCACTGAATGGGATCGAGTTCAATCTTGCCCGCGCCGTTGGACCCGCGCTTGCGGGTGTCGTTATAGCCGTCGCCGGCGTCGCCGCGGCATTTGTGGCAAACTTCGTAGCGTTTTTCGGGGTCATTCTGGTTGTTGCGAAGTGGAAGAGACCTGTGCGCAAGCTGACCACGCCACCAGAGACGTTCACGGGAGCCACGGTTGCCGCGATTCGCTATGTCCGCTACTCGCCCGCAGTTCTCACCGTCGTGGTTCGGACGGGCGTGGTCACATTTTTCGCAAGCGCACTCTTTGCGTTACTGCCAACAGTTGCTCACAGCGTCAATAAGAGCGCGATAGGCTATGGACTCTTGCTGGGATGCTTTGGGCTTGGCGCAGTTTTAGGTGCTTTGCTTATGCAACCAGCTCGCGCCAGATGGTCGACGGAGGTGATTCTCTCATCGGGGGTAGTGATCCTCGGGGCTGCGATTGCAATCGTCAGTGGTCTTCACCGATTGAGTACGCTCGCTCCCGTCATGCTGATTGGCGGTGCGGCATGGATCCTTTTTATTTCTCTGATCAACACTTTGGTTCAAAACCTGGCGCCAGAGTGGGTGCGCGCGCGAGTGCTTGCGGTCTTCATCTTGGTTTTTCAGGGAAGCTTCTCTCTTGGTAGCGTGGTGTGGGGCGCTGTCGCCCAGAGAGCGGGCGTTGGGATTGCTCTCGTCTCAGCCGGGATTGGAACAATCGCGACTACTCTGCTCGCGCTTTTCGCAAAGTTTCCTGACGCGCCCACGGACCTGAGTCCCTGGAATCACTGGCGTATGCCTGTTGTAGTTGGGGACAATGACTTAGAGCAGGGACCCGTGCTGGTTACGATCGAATACTCTGTTATTCCGGAGCGAAATGCGGAATTCGTGGACGCGATCCATCAGTATGGTCGGATACGACGTCGGGACGGTGCGTATAGCTGGGGAGTTTTTCACGACATCGAAGTCGCGGACCGCTATCTGGAGGTGATGCTGGTGAATTCGTGGGCGGAACATCTGCGTCAGCATGAGCGGCTCACCCGAGCGGACACGGAGTTGGAGCGTCGTATGCTAAGTTATCTCGCCAAAGATACAGTCTCGCGTCACCTGATCTATACACACTCGAAAGAAACGTAGCGTCTGAGAAAGGCTCCCCGAGTGTCTCAAATGGGAGACCTTCTGCTCTTTTGACAGCTTGTAGGGTGCAGACTAGGTCTAGCTCAGCCAATTCGCTGGTATTGCTGCATTTAGTTAGTTCTTGGGGGCTTAGCGGATGTAATGGCGGAGAGACAGGGATTCTCTTAAATTCTTAAAATATCCAACAAAAATAGCTATTGTTCCCTTGTGGTACGGTAGTGGTACCATCTCCTCAGGGGATATACAACGATCGATGGCGAACAAAAAGCTGACGCTCTATCGCAAGTGCAAGACACCTGAAGGCTGGAAGCGCTACCCGGCATGTATGTCAGCGAATGGCAAAGTGAAGCCTGACATCGTCATCGTCGGCGGCTTCGAAGTTGCCTATCCTACCGGCCATTACGAACTCCGATCATTCGAGGGCTCGAAGACAAAGTGGACTAGGGTTGAAGGCAACGCCACCGATGCGTTAGCCGCCTTCAAGAGTGCGCAGAAGGTAGCGACAGCCGTGGCCGTCGCGGGTGACGCGGGAGTGCAGGTAGTCAAAGATGCGATGCGAATCCCTTTACGGGATTCCTATCCGGTGTTCGTCCAGGCTGCGCTCGATCGTAAGTCGACGGAGGCTGCTGAGATCTACCGGAGGACTCTAGAAGACTTTCTGACGACTTGTAAGAAGACCTACGCAGATGAACTCACCCATGAAGACGTCATCAAGTTTCACGGAGCAATGCGTAAGCGGGGTCTGTCCGACCGGACTGTCTACAACCGACACATGAACCTTCGCGCGTTCATCATCTATCTGGGGCTCGACGTGAAGGCGGTGGCAGGGAAGTCGCCGAAGTTTGAGAAGACGATGCCGGAGATCTACGAGCCGAAGGAGTTGAAGTCTTTCTTCAAAGCGTTGACGACCGACTACGATAGGTTGTTCTTCGACCTTCTGCTCAAGACCGGCCTCCGGGAAAGGGAAGCGGCCCACCTTGAGTGGACCGACATTAGCTTCGAGCGCAGGACATTGCAAGTCAGGTCGAAGCCCCGCTACCAGCACAAGATTAAAGATTCAGAAGAGCGCGAGATGCCCCTAACTGCCGAACTCGTAAAGGAGCTGCGCGAGTACCGAGAGAAGAGCCCTGACCACCGGCTAGTGTTCGGCAAGCGCGGAGGGGACGTGGACGAGCCAGACGGTCATCTGCTTCGTCGCCTAAAGACCTTGGCTAAGAAGGCTGGACTCAATTGTGGCACCTGTGACGGGTGCATCTCCAGTAAGGAGTGCGAGCTCTGGTTCCTGCACAAGTTCCGGGCAAACTACATAACGACTTTGCTTCGTAACGGTCTCGATCTCCGCACAACCATGGCTTTGTCAGGTCATGCGGATATCGCATCAGTGATGAGGTACTTGCGTCCTGCTGGTACTGAGGTGATGCAAGCCAAGGTTGACTCGATCAAGTGGCGCTGACCGCTAGGCCGACCGCGAACGCAACCAGGCGGCGGTCTCGTAGGGGTCGAACTTGACAGCGCCGCCTATCAGCACCGCAGGCTGCCCCCCGCGCTTCACACGGTTGTAGAGGGTCTTTACTGATTCACCTAGCAGGGGCGCAAGCTCCTTGGTGGTAAGCATCCCACGGTGACGCTCGATCGTCGTGGCGACCGAGCAGGGCTCATGGTGGTCACTGGCATCGGGGAAAGTCCGGCAGAAGGGTGTGATCTTGCTCATGGTTTGGAGTCCTCTGTCTCTATTGTGTCTATACAGACACCTCTGCCAAAGTATGAGGTCGATCAGCAAGGAATGGCAGGTCTTGAAGGTGCATGAGACCTTCTGCACGTATCTACGGCTAGTAGGGTTCGCCCCATTCCTTGGTGGCTTTTGTGCAGGTCCCCTCGAGAGCTGTTTCGATGCCCTCCGGACTGAGATCATCTGGGGAAATGTAGTGGACTGCCTCAATATGGCACTGCATTCCTCGATCCCGCTCTATCTTCCACTCCACACTCCCCCTGTCTCGGGATCGCTGCCAAGTAAGACTGCCAATGGAGGTCGAGAGGATTTCGAGAAGATGCTTGTCGGTGAAAGTCTGAGCGACATACTTCGCTTCATTGAAGGTATCCTTTATGGACTTCATCGTTGAATCTGTCACTTCTTTACCGTTTACAGAGTCCCCGAAAGCATCGAAGATCGCGTCCATCGCCCGCCAGGCCTTGGTTCGGAAAGGACCACTGAGAGAAGCTCGGGTCGTCGACGGTTTCTGCTTCGTTTGAGCGAAACCTGCTCCCGTGGTCCAAAGGACTAGAACGATCGCGGCGGTGTGGCGAAGTTTCATTTCCATCTCCTGGTGCTCTGATTGAGATAAGCACGGCATTCGCGCCGGGTGGGCATCTCTCCAGATGGATGTCTGGAGAGCTTGCTAGCGAGCTCGTTAGCAAGTTATATAACAAGTTATAAATCTCACCGCGCATCAGAGTATCGAGCTTGCGAGTAGCGATTCAGTACGACTTGGTTGATTCCTAGAAGTCTATCTAGAAATCTAGATTCCTACAGAACCAGACGGAAGGGCATCCAGCGATCTGCGTGGCAATTCTCATGGCCTACCAACTTGGTAGCGTGGTTGGTAGCAACCTACCAACTTAATAGACGAGACAGGTATCGAGTGTGACAACTGGCATTCTCGTTGGGCATGCAGCTTCGATGAACTTTGTGTAGAGGTGTTCCGCTCTAGGCGGACACCCATCCTGGTACTCAGCAAGACATCAGGCATTCAAAGTTTATAAAACGTCTCGTATCCCTAGTACCATTGAGCTATTGGGAGAACTACCAGATGACACTGAGTGATGAGCTTCAGGTAATAGATCAGACGATCAACGAACTCGACGCTAGGCGCGTAGATTTGATCCACCGCATGACGGCGGTTCAGCAGCCGACGTGCAGCGGGAAGGTGATTCAGTTCCCGGGCGTCAGCGTGACGGTGCGTGACAGTGGAACCGATGAGCATATGTGGTAGTTGAGTTGGTCTACTTGGGGATCCGCCACCAGCGGAATCCCTCCAACTGTCGCCTGTCGATATAGAGACGTATAGAGGAACTTAGGCATAAACATACCTGATTCATCAAACGCTAAGGTTACTCAGAAATCGTGCCACAAGACTCGTACGTCAGTCCTCATCTTTATATGTGTCCCTTACGTCTCGTGACTTGGGATGCATCTGGTGGTACACCCCGAACCAAAAACCGCCAACGATTGCGGCTGTCGCAAATCCAGCCGCAAACGGTGGCACCCGATCGCTGGACTCGCCCTCTTCTTCTCTTGCCTCCTGGTCGTGCTGGGACACATGGATTGATGACGACCAAGCCGCAAATGCTACGAACGCGACGGTTCCTAGTACCAGCCAGAAGTACAGGCTTTTGATGAGGCGCATTCCTTCTTCTCGATGTAAGCCACAGCTTACGTGTACGCCGCAGCATACAGACATGGTTTAGGGATGGCAACCGACATCTGCGTGAAGATTGAGCGGCGGATTCGGGTTCTTCGAACCACAAATAGTCTGATGAGCCACGTATGTTTGCGCCAAGTTATCCCTGACAGCCAGCGCTTGACCCCAAGTAGGTGTAGCCCTGCCCGAGGGAACTCATGAACTGGGATTCGCCGTAAGCGGACTCCCCTACTTGAGATTGAGATCTGTTTAAGTTGAGTCATGAGATACGAGCCAGGGGTTGGACTGGTCTCTGTCCTGAGCGCGGAAGTACTCAAGACGTTAGTGGAGAGTATTTTCGAAAATAGGCTGCTTCTGTGAATCGCAAAAAGCATCTAATTTGGTGCGGGTGCGAATAAGGCTTCAGTATTCTGCCGCATCCTCCCTCAAGTTTCCATACCAAACCAGGAGATCGGCTTCCTGATGGTTTGCGAGCTGGGAACCGGCTGGAGGCCGGATTCCCACTCAGGGGGTTGAGCATCAGGGATCT
Organism: Tunturiibacter psychrotolerans; assembly: GCF_051013365.1. Taxonomy (GTDB): domain Bacteria; phylum Acidobacteriota; class Terriglobia; order Terriglobales; family Acidobacteriaceae; genus Edaphobacter; species Edaphobacter psychrotolerans_A. Next base: position 5,260,510 of record NZ_CP132941.1, read on the forward strand.
TGGTTCTCAGATTACGAGCCAGGCAGCTTTATGGAGGGTCGAGTTCTTGATCAACCAGATAAACAGAAGGACCGGGACATTTTGGTTCAGTGGACCTTCCGAGAGAGTATCTACCCAATGGCAAACGTCGGCAAATCGAGCAAGCCCTTCAAGAGGAATCAGGAGATAGAGAACGCCATCGCTCAGGCGACCCAGTATGTGGGTGGCGTTGCCCTGTTTCAGGTGCCGAGCTGGGTCAGACCTCGTGTCGATGCATTCGTGGTAAGTCCAAAGATCAAAAGAGATTCGATGGTTTGTTTCGCATGTGCCTTCTGCAAAACCGGATTCGGGCTCTGCCGATTCACCGAACTACGCGATGGTGATGTGAAGTCATGCTGGTGCCTGGAGGATAAAGAGAACAGAGACTACCAGGCTCGTCAGGTGAACAAGATATCCGCCAGAGATCTGCGCAAGATCTACGACGACCGAACCTCCATTGGAATAACAGCCACTCTTTCGAAGTGGGGGATTACAAAATCCACTCTCGACCACGCCTGCAAGGACAAGTACTCACGTCTGACACGAAAGCCAATAAATATCCAGAATGAAATCTATCTGCTGGCAAACGTCCGCGGTGTCAAGGCTGCGATGGCAAAGTTTGAACTCAATCATGCGGAAACGATGACCATATGCGGAATCGCCCGCAAGCGTAAAGCCGCCGAGAAGGCGGAGGCGACTGCAGCTTGGGTTGCGATGCCTGAGTCGCGTAAGTCGGCGATCAAGACCATCATCAAAGAAGGTAGATCAATGATCCGCGATGCAGTAGAACAGGCCACAGGCGGTCTCGAGGCTCAGCCTTGGGACTGGTACGAGGAAGGCCGCTACTGGGGCGAGCTGACCATAGGTGAGTACTCTACCTGCGGCGAGTACAGTTATTTCGGATGGGCGGTTGATGTCGTACGCGCACTACCTGAAGAGTTCGCCGCATCAATCTTCGGATCCTCAGTCATACAGTTCATCGAAGTCATCAACCAGACGGAGAGCGGTCGAGCTGGACGTCGCAGGCGCTACAAGAACAGGATCTCTTCGATTGACACCCCGTTGGTCAAGCGAAAGAGAGCACCAGCAGCCAAGATGAGCGGCAAGTACTTCTTCCCACCCATGGGTAGCCAGGACATAGTCGCCGGGATCTCAACATACGCTCTCGCTGCATAGAAGGATTCACATGCCAAGTAAGCTGATCATTATGAAGCCATCGAAGGTCACACCTAAGAAGGCAGCACGCGAAACCTACTTTCACCCCGACAAGATCAATGGTGTTGGGCTCGCAAAGTTGCTCATGTCTCTGCCACCTTCAGTACTGAAGAAGCTATGTGAGGACACTGGCGACTGAGTTCATTCTCAGGGGCTTTTCACCGCTTGGGGAGGACTGAGGGGAACCCTTAAGATGGAGGATTGGCGTAACAGTTCGGACAGTTGGCAATATGCTGGTATTTCTTGTGAACCGCGTCAGTCCATCGCTCCTCAGCTGCCTTGAAATCGTCCCATTTGTCTGTGAACAGCTCACGACTAGTCTGAAGGTTTTCCTCAGCTGCGACACGTGCCCTGACACTCTCGTTGAACTTCTTCTCTAGGTTGTATCCCTCTTCACATGCCATAGTGGAACAACTGTAGATGAGTTAGTGTTCTGTGGCAACGACCCGTTTGGTAAGCTGTCGCAATGCCATTAAAACCTGTCATCACTGGCTGGCTGCACGATCATCTCGGGACAATCTTAATAACGTTCTTCATCACATCGCTTCTCACGCCACTCAGGGATTGGGTATTTGCTAAAGTTCCTGTTGGCTACAAACATATTTCTCTGAAGTCTGCTCGAAAACGTCTAGAGACGCTGAACAGAGTCCACAACAATGCATATGAACTTGTTCTAGAGATTGTCAGAATAGTGGCAAATGCCTTCTTTTGGTTCTACATCTATACAGGTACATGTTGTCTTGTGATGAGCTACACATTGAAGCACAGCCTTTCCGTAGGTCGCGAAGGTTCTCCGGAAGAGACGCTGGCGTTGCTAGCATCACTGCCGTTCATCCTTTGCTTTAGTATCGTCGCGACGGTATCGATCCATTTCTATCCTCTGTTGCGACTCTTTAGAGAACTGACCAGTTTTGAACGAACGAGGGCTGCGCTGGGAAAGACGATAGCAAAGCTTGAAGTGAAAGGCCCCTGAGACGGGACGCAGGGGCTTCATTGCTTGGGGAGGACCTTCAACTCATCCAACTCTAGCAGTTCGCGGAAGGTTTACGCCGAACCATCCCGACTAATCCGAGCATACCGGTTCCAAGCAGCATGACGGCGGAGGGTTCGGGAACTGTCGACACTGAACTCTCAGTCCATTTCCCCGGTGCGTGATATGTGTAGGCCCCTCCTCCTTCAAGCGCACCGCCATCCACTGCCGGGTCCAATGCTCCCTCACCTGAGTTCTCTGTATAGATGTATGCATACCCTGGATCGGGGGAAACTTCGTTCTGCATAAAGATTTCCCAATACGCAACCTCGCCAAGCGAGTTCGTTTCGAGGCTGACGTTTAGGTAAAGTCCCGGCACCGCAGTTAGGTTTGTAATCGTGCTCACGCCGTCTGAAAAGCTAAAGGCAATAGGCGTAACCACAACAGTGGAGTTATCTCCCAAAGGCTGAGTAAAAGTGACCGTCCCGCTCACGTGGTCCTTGGTGGTGAGATCGCCAGAGTCGCCATATAACTCATTGAAGTTATAACCTTTGTACGTGTAAACGGTATCGGCCAGCATTGGCAGGGGCAAGGCAAGAAGAGACAGGAACAGAGCAAACCTTAATCGCATAAACACCTCTTGAGCGGAATTCCCCTACAGTGACAGCCCACGGGAATCAGTGCAAGAGAAATTATTAGGCCGATGGGGAGAGCACTGTTCGACGTGTGCATATCTTTGCGTCGTCGCAATAGAAGGTCTTCAAATCGCAAAGCCCCTGAGAGGCGACTCAAGGGGCTTCATTGCTTGGGGAGGGAACTGAGGGAAAGAGTATCAGGCTGCTTTGGGCTTTAACCCCTAAACCCAGGAAATAGAGCTGATCTTCGATTGCATCATCTCAGACTCAGCCGGTCTGAGGTAACGCATAGTGGTTGTCATATCTGAATGGCCTGTGTATTCCATTACCGTTCCGATATCGACTCCGTTACGGAGGAGAGTGGTTGTGTATGTAGCGCGGAACTTGTGAAGATACCAAAGGCTACACTCTTTGCTCTTACTTTTACAGCCGTCGCATTGCCCACAATGCAGCTTGGCAGCAGTCGTCACCCGTTTGAGGGTTCGCAACAGTTTCTTATTTGGCGTGTCGTTCTCGGTGCCGATTGCCAGTTTCATTGTGGGATGTTTGTCTTTCCAAGTCTTCAACAGCTCGATCAGATCGTTGGGTATGGGTACAGATCGTTCAGCCCGATCTTTGATCTTTTTACCCGATTTCCTCTCCTCACGAACCTTGAGGATCTTGGAATCAAAGTCAACATGCTTCCAATCGAGATACATAGCCTCACTCATCCTCAGACCTGTTTGCAGTAGGAGATTGAACACCACCCTGTCATATTCATCTCGACAGGCTGCAAAGAGGGAATACTTCTGCGGCATTTCCCATGGCGATGTATCTCCCAGCACTCAGTGTGCGGCTTTGCCGGGCTTCTATCAAAGAATGCCATTCTTCTGATCGAAGGAGACGAGAGGGGAGGAGACGCTAATTGAGGGCAGTGCAATCAGAAGGTTAACTTAGAAGACAGTCCGCGGTTGTATGCCGGCAGTTTCTTCTTGTAGATGCTCGTGTACATAAAGTTGAGCAATTCAATAATTGCATGAAGAGCTCGTTCGACTGCTCTGTCTCCGATTACGGGCAGTTCGCTTTTTGGATGGGTCAGGCGATTCCGCAGGTGCGAAGCTTCTAAGAAGTTGCTCCAGTACGGCGCCTTACGGTCAACGCGGCTCGTAGAGAAGCGGCGACAGAGAAACAGTACCCGATCCTCGATACGATGAATCTTGAGGACGTTTTTCGCCTTATATTCTCCATCGACTAGATCGACCGCCTGCTCAGCGAGCAGGCCGCGTTCATGCGGGCTCAAATCTGCGCGCGAGAGGAAATCATCAGCTATGGCGTTCAGGTGTGCCTCGAATGCGGCAAACCCAAGCATAAGCGCGGCATGCAAGAAGGCCTTCCGACCATCTGAGTCCTTTGCGCCTCGAGCCATTTCTAGAAAGTGCTTGGCCTCTTCCAGAAGATCGGAGCCAAAACTCGAAAGAGCTGCCATCAACCGACCTTCTTCTCAGCGCTCTGAACTTCGAGGACAGCTTGCTTTGCGTGGTACTTCTTCATAGCGAGGTCCACGAGTGCTGCTGTGATGCCGTCGCCTTTTTCAGCTTGCAAACAGAACAACTCTACAAACCGGCCGCGTTCCTTAGCATCTGTCCGGTAACCTAAACCGCGGTAGTTTTCCGCGTCGGTACCGTGTCGGCCCTTGGCGAGGGCGGTTGCGTTCAGCGGATCCCTTCCGGCTTGATCTTTCAGCGCAAAATGCTTTGTTAGGCGAGTCGGGTTGGTCGAGAGAATACCGGCCGTGTAAGCCCACGCAGACAGCACTGCATAGTTCAACGCTTTCTCTTGAAAATCAAGCGCACCCTTCTTTTTGCCCTCGAAGGCGGTACGCTGCGCCTCCACAAAAGCTGCGAATTCCTTCGCAGCCGTTTCTAGCTTAGCGTCCTTCCAAATCTTGCTGTTACTCCTAAGCTGCTCCCAATCATTATCTGTTCCGCCGCTCTTGCAAATCTTGGGTGAAGTGTCAGTTTTGTCGAACTCACTCTGAGCGACAGACTGTCCACGGAAGTAATTCAAAATGAACGTTCGAGCGGCGCTGACGGTAATTTGAGCGCCTCGCTGCCGTTTATCCGCGAAGTCTTGGGATGGTCCGAGGAGATTTACTCTTTGGCACCAGTCACGGAGTTCAGGGCCACGCATCGTCTCCTGCATGCGGTCATACAGATCGGTCGGAACGGCTATGACGGTGTTTGAAATCAACTGAGCATCGAGGCGTTGTTCGGGACTAAGACCAAAATAGACTTTGATTCCGTGAATCTCGTTGATGCCCTCAGCGAGAGCTTCTTTTATTGCCTCAAACCTGTGCTGTCCCCCAATTATCTTAAGAGGGTGTTCCGCGTCAAATTCGGTCGTAAATTCGGTCACGATATTGCTGAAGCTCCGTCGTAGCTTCGCATCGTTTTTCATAGCAACAAAGGCCGTGTGATCGGCGACAATGTCTCTGTTAGCGCGGTAGTCGGGCTGGTCTTCGGGATCTAGAGGAACATCGGTCGTGGATAGCGAGACGAGTTTGTCTGCCCGTACATGACACTCCGAATAAAGAGCAAGTGTTCTCGGATCGGCGAACACGTGGAACACTTCTGCGCTCTCGCTTGGCTGAAACGTGCTGACGAATCCGTCTATAACGGCTTCGGGGATGGCGATCTTTTTGAGCAAATCGTCCGGGACGACGGGCTTGATGTTTGTTTTTGTCATAGGTGATGTAGTTCCCAATTCTAACGCGTACTCATGAAAGTGGAAGACACCAAAGGAATTCGCGCAACTACATTTGAGAATTTGCCAACGACGATCAAACTCATGTTTGACGGTGTTTCCAGGACCACAGTGGGCTTCGCGGTCCGCGCACGCACCCAGGCCGCAATGTCAAAAGGATCGAGACGTATCGACGCACCAAGGACTCCATAACCATTTATGCGTGGACGGTACCTGATACTTTGGAACACTCTGACCGGAGGTAGTCCGCTTATGTTCGAAGACAAATGGATAGAACCTTTAAACCGGTAGAACAAAAGTAGCTATACTATGGGATCTTCCAAAGCGACTTAGGAACTGAAGTGTCGCCTAAGTACCCACGAAATGTACAAAAGAGGCTGTTTCACGCTCTCCCGGCCTATGATCGACCGACCCCATCCAAGTGGTCGGTGGTTGATAATCGGCCACTCGATAAGATGCAACGCTGATTCGCCGCCGGGCCGGAGTAGTTCTGATGAACAGTCAGCCGGACCTCCGGATCTGCATCGTGAATCCAAAGTGCGACTGGGTGCATCGCTGCGGGAAAAGGGATTCCATCTATACGCGCGAGGCGGCCGTCGTCCTTGATGTCCCAGCGCAATCCGAGACCGAAGCGAGGACAGCGGACGTAGTGAGACTTAACCTGCCCTGCAATTCCCAAGTTCTTCGGAGCGGGGATTGGGATCGATTGTGCGTACGGGGAACGACAGCCTCACTCTAACGTCCTCGGTTTTGCTTAGACTTGAGACGGAGATCTAAAAGCATCTGTACTCGATCCCATTTTTGTTGTTCGATTGTCTTTCCTTGGCTTTTCTGAACTGCAACTTCTTCCGTCGCTCTTAGAGCTCCTGCCGCCTTATTAAATGCCTTTTGTCGAGGGTCGACTGGTGAGTGTCAGTTACCCACTCAATGAGGTCACACATTGCCCGAACTCGGTTTCTTTGAAGAGGTTCATCATGTAGTAATCCTGGCGGAGCTGTGCCGCTCTTCCCACAGTCTGAAACAAGAAAAGTTTGTCTGCCGCAGAGCGAGGATTTTGCCCAAATCCGAAGTATTCCAACTTATTGTTGGCCATAGCGGTTCTCGTTTGTTGAGCGAGTGTTGCCCATTCCTCCTCAGCGCACGTGGATAGAAAGGTTCGCACCAGACGTCCAACGGTAGCAACAAATGGACCCGATTAGATATTTGTTGAAACCGAACCTCTTCACGAGATTACGCTGCGAAGAGTCTTTATTGTTGGCTTGCGCTGCCTCCCGGATCTCAAAGTGGGGATCGACCGAAAGCGAGATCATTTCAAGCTAGATTGTCAGGCATAAGCTTCCTTTTTCAAGCATGCGCAGGATCTTCGAAAACGTCGCTTTCTTGTCAGTTCAACGAGATCGAAGTCTTTTTCAACCCCGGTGCAGACACATCTTGTTCGGACGCGGCGGAGGTGATTGGCACCCGTGCTGGCTTCCCAGATAACCGTCAAGCGGCTCCACGGATTTTGGTCGAGTATTGTCTGGAGTGGTATGGGATTTCGGCCCATGAATCGAATAGTAGAGAAGTCTTGCGCGGTAGCCAAAATAATGTGAGATCTATTTACGCAGTTGTACTGTTGTTCCTAATCTGTTTCAAGGTAGGCGCCAAGCCTACCCCATCCGTGCCCAGCTCTTAACCATGCAAAAAATGCACTCGAGGCTGTTAGTTCTCTCCGGGGGCGGGTGTAGTAGCCGTTGGACGGCAGGCCGCGGCTCAGGCCATGAAACGCCAGTTCGTTCTGAGTGCATAGATCTTCGTAGTCCAAGTGCCCGACGCTCAGAAGTGTGTAAAAGCGATCTCGGGCCCCAGGGCCTCGTTGGCGCTGACTGGACGGTTTTGGGCCCTGGTTGCCGGCAGCGGCGCTACCTTGGTCTCGGGAATCGTTTATGGACCCAGCTTTAAACACCCATGTTTCGAAACATCAAAGGAACGACTGTTACACTACGCGATGTCGGTGTCGAACAGAACACAGAAGGTATCGACAGATCAGCTGAATCCCTTGCCGACCGCTGCCGACCCTAAAGATGCTTGAGACTCTGGGTAGCTGCCTCCGGCAATAAAGAGCTACGAGTGGGATCTCTAATAATGAAGTTTCGTCCGGAAATTGGCCAGTTAGTTGTCGTTCGAAAACGTCCCTTTGTCGTCACCGAAATCATCCCTTCGGCCATGGGCCTCACCCCGGGCTCTAAGGGTCCCTCACATTTAATCAAGCTTTCATCGGTCGAGGATGATGGTCTGGGTGAGGAACTTCAGGTCGTTTGGGAGGTAGAACCGGGGACTGCGGTACGTGAGAAGTCCACGCTGCCTGGGCCGGTGTCATTCGACCCCCCCGAGCGGTTGCAGGCATTTCTTGATGCGGTGCGTTGGGGGGCCGTTTCTCAGGCTGATGATCGCGCCCTTCAATCGCCGTTCCGAAGTGGAATTGAAGTTGACGAGTATCAACTTGACCCGGTCGTGCGCGCGCTCTCAATGCCACGAGTCAATCTGCTGATCGCCGACGACGTTGGTCTGGGAAAGACTATCGAAGCTGGCCTAGTGGTGCAGGAGCTGATCCTGCGACACCGGGTGCGCTCTGTGTTGATCATCTGCCCATCTTCCTTGCAACTCCAATGGAAAGAAGAGATGCGAGATAAGTTCGGCCTTGAGTTCCGCATCATTGACAGCGAAAGTATCAGCCAATTGCGACGTAAACGCGGCATCCATGTAAATCCCTGGTCCCACTTTCCGCGGCTCGTCACCTCCATTGACTTCCTCAAGCGCGAAAGGCAACTGCGCACTTTCCGGGAAACCTTGCCGGCCGGCGATCAGCCCGCCTATCCACGGGCTTACGACATGTTGATCGTGGATGAAGCCCACAACGTAGCACCGTCTGGCCGAGGCAAGTATGCGACGGACTCCATGCGTACCGACGCCATCCGGTCTCTGGCACCCCACTTTGAGCACAAACTGTTCCTCTCCGCCACCCCGCACAACGGTTATAGGGAGAGCTTTGCCGCCTTGCTCGAGCTGCTCGACAGACAGCGTTTTGCCCGTGCCGTAACGCCCGACCGCTCCCAGCTTGATGCGGTGATGGTCCGCCGCATGAAGTCTGAACTCAAGCTGCGCTGGGACGGCAGTCGGCGATTTGCTGAGCGAGTCGTGAAGCACTTGGAGGTGCCGTACACAGACGAGGAACGCCTAGCCCATTCCAACCTGCAACGGTATTCTGAATTGCGCCTCAAGAGCGCCGCTTCCGAAGGTGAGCGGCTTGCTGCGGAGTTTGTCCTCAAGTTACTGAAGAAGCGCCTCTTCTCGTCTCCGGCTGCCTTTGGCATCACGCTGGAAAAACACATCAATACGGTTGGCGCCAGGAACGCGGCCGCCAGCTATCCACGGGACATTGCTGATTACGGCGACGATTACGACGACGACGAGGAATATGAAGCCCAGATGGGTGAAGTGATGGGATCGGCGAGCCAAGCACTTTCGCCGGTCTCTGCCGAAGAACGAAGTCTACTCAAGCAGCTCAGTGAATACGCTGCCAAGACCAGTCTGAGAGCTGATTGCAAGGCGCAAACGTTGATTGATTGGCTGAAGCAGACTCTCAAGCCCGGCGGTGAGTGGAACGAAGAGCGAGTGATTCTGTTTACCGAATACCGTGCTACCCAGAAATGGCTCTACGACCTTTTGGCCCGCGAGAGATTCGCGGAAGAAGGTCGGCTGGAAATGATCTACGGCGGGATGGTTAAGGATCAGCGCGAGCGCATTAAGGCTGCCTTCCAGACGCCCCCCAAACAGTCGACCGTACGTATTCTGCTAGCTACCGATGCAGCATCTGAGGGAGTGAACCTCCAAAACCACTGCTCGAGGCTCATCCACATCGAGATCCCCTGGAACCCCAATCGTATGGAGCAGCGCAATGGACGCGTGGACCGCCACGGCCAGAAGTCGAATGAAGTGCTCATCCACCATTTCGTGGGCCGCGGCTTCGGTTCGGCGAGTACGACTGGCAAGGTCGGCGACCTGGAAGGGGATCTGGAATTCCTCATGCGCGCTGCGCTCAAGCTAGAAACAATACGAGAAGATTTGGGTAAAGTCGGTCCGGTCATCGCCAGCCAAGTCGAAGAAGCAATGTTGGGCCGACGCAACCGACTCGATACGACCCGTGCCGAGCTGGATGCCGAACCAGTTCGTCGTATGCTCAAGTTTGATCGAAAGTTGCGCGAGCAACTGGAGAGGCTGGCTTCGCAGCTGCACGAGACCCAACATGAGTTGAACCTTACCCCCGAACACATCGAGAACGTCGTGCGTGTCGGCATGGAATTGGCCGAGCAACCCGCATTGATCCCCGTCGAAATGAAGAGTATCTGGCCCGACCCCACCGGTGTGCGCAAATCCTGCCCGGTTTTCCGTCTGCCTGCACTCTCCGGCACCTGGGCTCAGTGTGCCGAAGGCTTGGCACATCCGCACACAAAGTCCATGCGCCCCATCGTCTTCGACCCCGCGCTGGCCGCGGGCCGCGATGATGTTGTTCTTGCCCATCTTAATCACCGTCTAGTGCAGATGTGCCTACGGTTGCTACGGGCGGAGATATGGTCCCTTGGTACGCAAGCCAAACACCTGTCCCGCGTCTCCGCCTGCGTGGTTGACGACTCCGCACTCAGTCACCCAGTCGTGATCGCACACGGCCGCATCGTCGTTCTTGGCGGTGACAACCATCGATTGCATGAAGAGATCATTGCCGCCGGAGGAGCGCTGATCGAAGGCCGTTTCAGCCGGCTTAATGTCAGTGAGACCAAGGCTGCGCTAGCTGCTGCCACTGATACACCCGTACCTGCCGCCATCGAAGCCCGTTTTCAGGCACTGTGGCCCAAGCAACACGATGCTCTCCTGGCATCTCTCGAAGCTCGCCGCGCCGAACGCACTAAGAATTTGGAGAAGAATCTCGAAGAATTGGCAGAGAAGGAAGGGAACAAGCTCAAGATCGTAATGACCGAATTACAACGCGCCATTCAGGGGGAGCTGGAAAGTAAGGACAATCCTCAGCTCATGCTTGATCTGGGGGGCGATGAAATTGGTAAGCAGCAGCGCGAACGCGATCTGTCTGCCTTGAGGCGTCGATTCATGGAGATTCCGGATGAGATTGAACGCGAATCCGCGCACATTCGTTCCCGATTCCGCGACCCGAGTGCCAGGCTGTTCCCAGTGGCGGTAACTTGGCTTATCCCGCGGAGGGCAGTACTCGAAATCACCGGAGGTCGAGCATGAGCGGCATCAGCACCTCGCGACACCACGCCGACTGGCTCTCCCTCATCGAAGTCTCCGGCCCGTTCGTCTCGTTGCCGGTGCTTCTTAGGGTATTCCCCCAAGGTCTCGATCCCCGTGATCCGGCGCAAGCGAAGGCCCTGCGGGCTGCCTACGAGGACTGGCAGGAAAAGCTCACTGCCCCTGGTCGCCAGCGCGCCTGGGTTCTGCATGTGCTCACCGCTCTACTCGGCTACCCCGCGGCTCTGATCGTCGAAAACCAAGCGCTCCCTGCCGGGCTGGAAGCGAATGTGGCGGAGATGGGGGAAACCCTGCGGCCAGACTTCGCGCTTGTCTCTCCCGCCGGGAGTGAAGCGGCTGGTCAAGCCCAGTTGCTGATAAGCAGCTACCCCGCTGAACAGGCTCTCGACCGCCCCGTGATCGGTAAGCACTGGAAGGCTAACCCTGGAACGCGAATGATGGAACTGCTGCACACCAGCGGCGTGGCACTCGGTCTCGTCACCAACGGCGAACATTGGATGCTGGTCTTCGCTCCGCGGGGCGAGACTACTGGTTACGCCTCCTGGTATGGAGCATTGTGGCTTGACGAGCCGATCACCCTACGTGCCTTCCACTCTCTGCTCGGTGTGCGCCGCTTCTTCGGGGTTGCCTCTGACGACAGGTTGCTGGGGATGCTGAAGGAGAGCTCCCAAGATCAGCAGGAAGTAACCGACCAGCTCGGCTATCAGGTGCGTGAGGCGGTCGAAGTGTTGGTGCAAGCATTCGACACTTTGGACCAGGATGCCAATCGAACGCTCCTCAAAGGCGTTTCGGATACTGCAATTTACGAGTCCGCACTGACCGTGATGATGCGGCTAGTCTTCCTGTTCTCCGCCGAAGAGCGCGGTCTGCTGCTTCTTGGCAAACCGCTTTACGACGACAACTACGCCGTTTCAACTCTGCTCGAACAGTTGCAAGAAGTTGCCGACCTTCATGGACCGCAGGTGCTCGAGCGGCGCTGCGATGCCTGGGCACGTCTCCTGGCGACGTTTCGTGCAGTGCATGCTGGCGTGCATCACCAGGATTTGCTGATACCGGCTTATGGCGGCTCTCTATTCGATCCTGATCGCTTTCCATTCCTCGAGGGTCGGAGCATAGGCACAAACTGGGTCTCAACGCAGGCGGAGCCCCTCGCGGTCAACAACCGGGTGGCGTTGCACCTCCTTACTTCGCTTCAAAGATTGCGTATCAAGATGCCGGGCGGCGGGCCATCTGAAACCCGGCGGATCTCATTCCTTGCACTTGGCGTTGAACAAATTGGCCACGTATACGAGGGTTTGCTGGACCATGTTGCGAAGCGCGCTCACGAAACCGTGCTAGGTATTGAGGGTACTCGAAAGAAAGAAGCCGAGATCCCCTTGACCACGCTGGAAGCAAAGCTGGCGCAAGGTCAAGACGAACTGATTGAATTACTAAAGGACGAAACTGGACGTTCCGCCTCTGCCATCAAGCGGGCCTTAGAAATCGGTAATCTGGGTGATGAGCATAAGTTGCTCATTGCTTGTGCTCACGACGAGGAATTACTTCAGCGGATTCGCCCCTTTGCTGGCGTGATCCGAGAAGACTCCTTCGAGCGTCCGTTGATAGTGCTCCCAGGATGTGTCTATGTCACCGCCGGTACTGCGCGGCGCAGCACTGGTACGCACTACACTCCGCCATCTCTCACGCAACCGATCGTTCAGTACACGCTGGAACCGCTAGTTTATCAAGGACCCGCGGAGGGCTGGCCGCGGGATAAGTGGCTGCTTAAAATGCCGAAGGAAATTCTTGATCTGAAGGTCTGCGACATGGCGATGGGGTCAGGTGCGTTTCTCGTGCAAGCTTGCCGCTATCTGGCCGAACGACTGACAGAAGCATGGGAGAACGAAGAGAAGAAGCATCCTGAGGAGATACTGATTACTCCCGAAGGAGACTTCTCTCAAGCTGTGCCGAGCGAAAGGCTCGTCCCGCAGGATGCCTCCGAGCGCCTCGCCATTGCACGGCGCATTGCTGCTGATCGCTGCCTCTACGGCGTTGACATCAATCCTATGGCTGTAGAGATGGCGAAGCTGTCCCTCTGGCTCACTACGCTGGATGCCAAACGCCCATTCACTTTCCTTGATCATGCCTTCAAGTGTGGTGATTCACTTCTAGGTTTGAGTAGTTTTGAGCAATTGGAGAAGTTCAGCCTGCGCCTGGAAGGCGGCAAGCAAATTGCTTTCAGCACTATGAATCTCTGGCGTTATGTTGAAGAAGCAAAGAAGAAGCGAGAGATGCTGGAGGCCATGCCATCTGACACGCCGGAACAGATCGTTGCGAAGATTGCGCTATATGTTGAGGCGGAAGAAGCAGTGGGAAAACTAAAGGCCGTGGCAGACGCGCTGGTAGCGACGGAATTAAAAGGGCTCAAGGGTAAGAAATACGACGAGGTCCTCGAAATCGCCGCAGACCGCATGATGGCTTATTGGTCCAAAGGGCTGGAAGAGCTACGCGGACTTGCCAAAGAGCAAATAGGTGGACGCAAGACCCTCCACTGGCCGTTGGCTTTTCCGGAAATCATGGGACGTGGTGGGTTTGACGCCTTTGTTGGTAACCCGCCATTCGTTGGAGGGAAGAAGATCCGTGGCGCTCTGGGTGAGGAATATCGCGAATACATCGCGGCGATCATCGGCAACGCAGTGAAAGGCCACGCCGACCTGTGCGCGTTTTTCTTCTTGCGCGTCGGACAAATGCTTCGCGATGGTGGCATGGCTGGGCTGCTCGCGACCAACACAATCGCTCAAGGCGATACCCGCGAAGTGGGATTGGATCAATTGGAAGAGGCGGGTTTTTGCCTTATCCGCGCCAACCCCAGCCGCCCTTGGCCGGGATTGGCGGCCCTCGAAGTGGCGCATGTCTGGCTACGGCGCGGTGATTGGCAGGGTGCCTATGTGCTCGACGACCTGCCGGTAATTGGCATTACAACCTCCCTCGCCCCCCCAGGTCGTGTGCAGGGCAAACCATTCAGGCTGTTGGCAAATGGCAATAAATCATTTATAGGCTCATACGTGCTGGGCATGGGCTTCATGTTAACGCCGGAGGAGGCGCAGACACTGATCGCCAAGAGCGCCAAGAATGCCGACTGTCTCGATCCGTTTTTGAATGGCGAAGATCTGAACAGCCGCCCTGATCAATCTGCCAGTCGATGGGTCATCAATTTTCACGATTGGCCGTTGAACCGACTGGGCGTGGGCCGTTGGCTGGGGGCCGATCCTCAACAGCTGAAAGCATGGCTGCGGGAAGGCATCGTACCAGCGGATTATCCCGACCCGGTAGCCGCAGATTACCCGGATCTACTGGCAATTGTGGAAGAGAAGGTTAAGCCGGAACGGACACGCAAGACCGATGAGGGGGAGTACCAGCTTCGCTACCCGCTCTAGTTAAAATGGTGGATCTACGCCGACAAGCGTCCCGACCTTTACGCTGCTATTAACCAATTGAAGCGACTTATCGTCGTCACGCAAACGAGCAAATACCACTCATTCGTATTTAAGGATGGGTCAATCGTGTACGGGCACAAGTTGGTCGTATTCCCAATCGCCACAAATTCACATTTTTCCGTTCTGCAATCGGTTGTGCACACGGAGTGGGTTCATTCCTACGGATCTTCGCTCGAAACTCGGCCCGTCTACACACCATCGGATTGCTTCGAGACATTTCCGTTCCCAGAATCTTTTGCTGGCCTTGAGTCCGTCGGTCAGCGCTACTACACTTGCCGTCAATCCATAATGCAAAGCCGCTTCGAAGGACTGACGAAAACGTACAATCGCTTCCACGACCCACTGGAGAAGGGGCTCGACATCTTTGAGTTACGCAGCCTTCATCTTGAAATGGATAACGCGGTTGCTGCCGCCTACCACTGGAACAATTTCGATTTTGGCCACGCCTTCCGTGAGACCAAACACGGCATGCGCTACACCATTTCGGAAGCAGCCCGCCGTGAAGTGCTCGACCGGCTGCTAACCCTCAACCATCAACGCCATGCGGAAGAAGAATCGGAAGAAGCAGCTGCATTCAATAGCCTATCCAGATCAGCTCGAAAGCAAAAACGGAAGCCTGAAAAAGATAGCATGGATCCCGCGTCATCACTATTCGTATAGAAAGAGATTTTATGCCAGAGGTTAGCACTTCTCAGACAACGATCCAAAAGCTGATAACGCCTCACGATCAGTTCATTCGCACAGTGTTCAATGCGCAGCGCTCATACTACATCGACATATATCAGCGCGAATATAAGTGGACTGACGAGCAGGTGAAGACTCTGCTCAACGACCTCGAAGTGCGTTTCGAGCTGGGCAAGCGCAGGCGAACATCCCCTCAGCAGATTCAGCAGGACGTACTGGAGAACTTCGACCCGTACTTCCTGAATACCTACCTGACGCATACATCTCCCGCTTCAACAACCATCGTAGACGGCCAGCAGCGGCTCACGACGATCTTGCTGATGCTAATCAAACTCTATCAAATTCTTCAGCAGGTAGATGACGTCGAAGGGACCCAAGGCAAGACCTTTAGGCCGGGGGCACTCCGACCGCTGATCTTTGAGGAAGATGATTTCGGAGGGGCGACACGCTTCAAGATATATAACTTGAATCGCGAGACACAGCTGCGGTCTCTCGTGGAGGAGACCGCCTTCGTCCCAGTGGATGAGACGCAAAAGCGATTGAAAGAGAACTTCGGCACCATAAGTAGTTACTTCGATTCGTTCTTCCGACTAGAGTCCGACCCAAGCGGCTATGATCTCGGCAAGCTGACCTACTACATCACCTATGTGCTTGATCGCGTGTCGATCGTCGAGATTCGTATAGAGAGACAGGACAACGTGGCTATGATCTTCGAGGTCGTAAACGACCGGGGACTTGGCCTGAAACCATACGAGATCCTCAAAGGCAAGCTGATAGGAAACCTGCCTCCAACGGAAAAGGAGGAGTCAAATAAGATTTGGGTCGATCTTCAGAATCTCTACTATCGCACTGAACTCAAGAATGCCGGTGAAGTCAGCATCGATCTCGACGATTTCTTTCGTGTCTACTTCCGAGCCAAATTCGCCAACAGCGTCGACGACTACAAGGCCTTCGAGAGTGATTACCACTATGAGATCTACCGTCGCCCAGAGCTTCGTGATCACTTTGGCGACTTCAGAAATCAGGCAACTCTTTACGCACTGATCACGAATGAAATCCAGTACTTTGCAAGACTCTATCAAGAATTAAGGGCCGACTATAACCCTGACCGCGAACATCTTTTCTACAACAAGCTGATAGAGCAAAATCAGCAATACCTCCTGATCATGTCGGCAATCCGGTTCAACGACCCGGAGAGGGAAGAAAAGATCCAAACTATATCCGCGAAGTTTGACCAGCTGCATGTCATCCTCCGCATTCTTGGGCTATATGAGAGCAACAAGTTTCAGACAGTGATTTATGGGCTCAATAGAGACCTTCGGAACAAATGTAATGCTCAGTGCCGGCAGATATTTGATGAACTAATCGTGAACATGCTTAAAGACGAGGAAAGACTAGAGAAAGACTTCGCAGGTAGCGTGTCGGACATCTTCACATACGAACGCATGAGAGGGGCTCGGAACAATCAAACGAACTTCAGTAAGTATCTGCTCATGCGCATCGATCGTTGGCTAAGCCAATTGCTTGATAAACCCAGTTATTGCCAAGGCGCATTTTCCGATATTGAAGAGCGCTTCAACAGATCAAACCGGAAGCGGTTTGGGATGCATCTCGAACACATCTATGCCTACAACGAGGAGAATAAAGCGCTGTTCACAGACGGCGCAACGGGTTTGTTCGACGAGTCCCTATTTGAGCAGACAAGGAACTTGATGGGAATGGTGTTGCTCTTGAAAGACTTGCAAAACCTCAGTAGTGGTAATGATGTCTACCGGGACAAGCTAACTGATTATGCAATGAGCGATGTGATATGGAACCAGCTTCTCGCTGGCCATATAGCCGCGGTTGACCTCGACGTGCTTCCAGAATCATTGAAGGACGCGGCAGTTGAGGCAGATGAAACAGGCGCCTTTCCACGAGACAAGGTTGAACAACGCCAACGTCTTTTCTTTGAGGCTGTGAAGATTGTCTGGTCCCAGATATGAAGGAAGAGGCCTTTGCATGATGACTCCACCTGTAGTTGATCCATCTGTATCCGAGCGAGTTGATACTCAGAGCGCACTAGATGTTCCGACACCGTCAGCGATTCGTGATGAATTAACCGATATGGTCGTCCGCGACCTCCTTGGACCAGCTGGCGGCGTAGAAGAAGAACTGAATGCATTTGAGGACCATGTCTACGGTCGCTATTTGGTAGGCATGTTGGCGCCAAAGGATAGCGAGATCCCAAGCGGAGAGCTGGATGAGCTGGCAGTGGGCGAGGCTGACGAGGGTGAAGAAGGCAATGCAGAGGCCGGAGTGCCGGCGGGCAGCACATATTTCCCGTCTTCGATGGGCATGAGTTTTGTCGTGGCCGCAGAGACGAAGGAAATCGTTGTAGAGGGACAATGGGGACAGTATCTGCGAGTCAAGAGCGCCAGCCAGCAGCAGAAGGACGGTAACCCGGCCAATGTCTGGAAACGGAAACCGGTGATCGTTACGCCCGTACCTCTGCCTCTCACGGACAAAGTCATCGCGCCGCAGGTTATGCATCCTGATCATCCACTGGTTCTGTTGCAAGGTCGGATGCGGTTGACACCTGATGGCTGGGTTGTGACCCTGTTCCTCGTCAATCAGCAGCCAGAACGTACACGTCGTGGCGAGCCCAAAGATGAAGTCTGGGTATTCCAACCCAAGCTGCGGGTGCGGGGCATCGATCACCAACCGATCTTTGTCCAGCGCAAAGGCGTCACGGCCGACCTTTCCAAGATGGACCCGCTGACTCGTGAAGAGACCGAGACACTGGAGATGCTTTATCGTCACCAGCGTGAGTTTGTGGTAGGACATGGCATCTCAGTGCACGCCACCCTACCAGAACCAGCGGCCGAAAGGGCAGTTCAAGTTGAGACGGAGTGGATTCCTCAGTTTGAGGTATCCCAGCAGACCGCGCGTTCAGAGACTGAGGATGTGAACCTCATCGGCCTGACCATGGACATGAAGGTGTGGGCAGAACTGCCCAAGGCTGAACTGATAACAACCCTGCGACATATCGAGACCGCTTATCGTATTTGGATCAAGGCTGAGCAGAATAAGCTGACCCTGCCGAGCGAGAAACTGGCCGGTCATGAGGAGGCCGCGCAGCGATCTGTGAGCGCTTGTACCCGTGCCCTTCATCGCATCAGGGCGGGGATTGACTTGATTGATGCCAACCCCCAGACAGAGGAGGCATTCCGCTTCGCCAATCAAGCGATGTGGCAGCAGCGAATCCATTCCACATTCTCTCGAAAGGTGAGGAAGAAGGAAATGAAGAGTGAGGAAGGAGTGGAATCGCTAGATGTGGCGAAGAACCGCAGCTGGCGCTTGTTCCAGTTGGCCTTCATTCTGCTAAATCTGCCGAGCCTGACTGATCTGCACCATCCGGATCGCAGCCATGAGACTGACGCGGTTGCGGATCTGTTGTGGTTCGCGACTGGCGGTGGAAAGACAGAAGCCTATCTCGGGTTAACCGCCTACACTTTGGCATTGCGTCGCCTGCAAGGGACGGTGGCTGGCCGAAGTGGGAACCATGGAATAGCTGTCTTGATGCGGTACACCTTGCGTCTTTTGACCCTACAGCAGTTTCAGCGCGCTACAGCACTCATGTGCGCTTGCGAAACTATCCGTAGGGCCGATGTAGGGAAATGGGGAGAGACTCCGTTCCGGCTCGGGCTGTGGGTAGGCAACAAGACCTCACCAAATACCTTGGAAGGTGCCGCCAATTCGTTGCGCCAGGGCCGGGTGGGTGGTAGACCTTCGATGGGCGGCACGCCTCATCAAATTACGTCCTGTCCTTGGTGCGGCTGTGAAATCAAGGAACAGCATCTTCGGGTTTATGAAGCACCAAGCGACATTGGCCGTTGTGTCACCTACTGCGGCGATGATCTGGGGAACTGCGAGTTTTCCGAAGCAAAGGCTCCCAAAGAGGGATTGCCGGTAATGGTGGTCGATGAAGAGATCTATCGTCGGCCACCATCACTTCTGATTGCCACGGTGGACAAGTTTGCCCAGATGCCTTGGAAGGGAGAGATTCAGATGCTCTTCGGCAAGGTCAATGAGGTCTGCCCGCGGCACGGATTCCTTTCTCCGGAGATCGAGGATGGAAAATCGCATCCGGCTCGAAATGGTCTACCCTCTGTTAGAAACCTACAACACGGTCTGTTGCGGCCACCCGATTTGATTATTCAGGATGAATTGCACCTCATCAGCGGGCCGCTTGGATCGATGGTTGCGCTCTATGAGTTGGCCGTAGACGAATTGTGCTCGTGGGAGGTGAACGGCAAGAGGGTGCGTCCCAAGGTTGTGGCTTCCACAGCGACCATCCGTCGCGCTCCCGACCAGGTGCAAAAGCTGTTTGTAAGAAAGCTGGACGTGTTCCCACCGCAGGGAACTAGTATTCGAGATAGTTTCTTCGCCTTGCAGCGCACGGTTGGGTCGGAGTATCCGGGGCGGCGTTACCTTGGCATCTGTGCCTTTGGCCGCCGGTACCCAGTGGCGATGATCCGTAGTTATGTAGCCCATATGGCCGCCGCTCAGGTCCTCTTCGAGAAATACGACCAGTTGGCGGATCCATGGATGACTCTGACTGGGTATTTCAACTCGATTAGGGAATTGGCAGGCACTCGGCGACTAGTGGACGACGATATTAAGGCCCGCTTACGCGATGCCGACCAGCGAGGCCTAGCTAAGCGGAGGATTCGCTCTCTGGAGGAGCTGACCTCTCGCAAATCGGGCACGGATATTCCAAAGATATTGGAGCGACTAGAGTCAGTCTTTGACACAGCGTTGGAAGCCCAGCGCGCGGTGGAGCGAAAGGAAGGGAAGCGGCCGAGCTCACCGGTTCCTTATGACGTTGTCCTTGCGACAAATATGATTTCGGTAGGGGTTGATATTGAGCGACTTGGGCTGATGCTAGTTGCGGGACAACCGAAAAATACGTCGGAATACATTCAGGCTACCAGCCGAGTCGGACGCTCCGCTGCTGGCCCCGGACTGGTCAGCACAGTGTTCAACTGGGCGAGGCCGCGCGATTTGTCTCATTACGAACGTTTCGAGCATTACCACGAGACCTTTTACAAGCATGTCGAGGCTCTCTCCGTAACGCCATTCTCAGCTCGAGCTCTCGATCGCGGCTTGACCGGCGTAATGGTCGCGCTAATGCGGCTTTCTGAAGAGAGACTCAATGGGAACCTCAAAGCGGGCCAGCTACAGGACAATGATTCGCTCATGTCCTCGGTCTTCGCTCAACTGGAGAAACGGGCTGAAAATGCGGCCCACGACCGGACGGTAGGACAGCGTATGCACAATATGCTCGACCGGCGCCGCGATGAGTGGCTGAACCGGGTTCATAATCAGACGGATCACCGCCTCGGCTACCAGCCAGAAGGCGGTTCTACGGTAGGCCTACTCGAGCATGCCGCCCCCAGGGGGTGGGAGATGTTCACATGTCTGGATTCCCTGAGGGATGTCGAAGGCACCGTAGATCTAGTCCTCGATCAGCGGTCCACGGGTTTGTACGCAGAATAAGGATGACAAGATGAACGAACTTGGCGAAATCCGTCCCAGTCAGCTGATCTACACGTTCGGGGTTGGTTCGCTGATCGACCTACCCAATATGTCAGCTTTAGTAATGGGCCTTGATGACTGGGATACGCGTTATTGCAGCGACATCCAAGAAGACCGTCTAATTGCTGCGATACAGAAACGCCTTGGTCCTCAAATGTCCCGGCTTTACCTGCCGCCTACCAAGCTCGATGGCGCGGGCAATGATCCAGCCGCACCCGCCATCGGCGTTCCCGTGGCGCCATTTCCGCGATGGATGCGTTGTTCACTGTGCGACACCCTCGCCACTGTGCAATCGGGGGTCTTCAAGCTAGTGCAGGACTCTTACCGTCCGGACAGGACGGAATACGTACATGGGGGATGCCTAAAGAGCAAAGGCGGAAAGCCGCCGGCGGTAATGTCTGTTCGTTTTCTCCTCGCTTGTAGAGAAGGTCACCTGACAGATTTCCCATGGTTGAACTTCGTGCACAAGGGAAATGTTCCTTGCAAGCCTGCAACACTGACCCTTCGGGAGTACGGAGCGTCAGGCGATGCTTCCGACATTGTCGTCAAGTGTCACTCCTGCGATGCCGAACGGCGCATGGCAGACGCTTTCGATTCCGACCCAAGTACATGGTTCGTCTGTCCAGGTCACCACCCGCACTTGCGACTGATTGAACCTCAAGGGTGCAGTGAGCGTGCCAAAGCGATCCTACTTGGTTCTTCCAATAGCTGGTTCCCAACAGCCCTTTCTGCTTTGTCCATTCCGAGGGCGGCTGACAAACTCGGTAAACTCGTGGAAGAACAATGGGGCGAGCTCGAAGACCTGGATACCATCGATGAGGTACATCTCATCAGCAAGAAGCTTAAGAAGTTCCAGTCGTTGATCCCACTTTTTAGTGAGTTCACGGAAACGGACATATGGGACGCGATTCAAGCAAAGCGTAACGGAAGTGGAAAAGAAGACTCAGCTGCCGAAGACTTAAAGTTACCTGAATGGCAGATGTTCTCGGCGCCGGATTCAGCTGCGGAGAGCAGAGATTTTAAGTTGCGACGAGTGGCACCACCCAAAGGCTTTGAGGAGCTATTCGAGGATACTGTTCTGGTGGAACGCATTCGTGAGGTGCGGGCTCTTCTGGGTTTCACACGAATTGAATCCAATGCCGACTTCGAGGAAGCAACCATGCTCAGGGACGGACGACTGACTCCGTTACGTCGGGAGAGCCCAACATGGCTGCCAGCATCCGAGGTCCGTGGAGAGGGGATATTTCTACGGATACGCGAGAAAGAACTCATCGATTGGGCAGGCAAGCCAGAGCTGCTTCGCCTCCAGAAGGAGTTTTTGGATTCTCACAAAGCGTGGCGTAAGTTGCGCAAGCTTGAGCCCTTTGACGAGAACTTTCCAGGAATTCGTTTTGTTCTACTTCATTCCCTGGCCCACGCCTTGATGCGCCAAATTGTCCTGGACTGCGGCTATACAGCAGCCAGCGTGAGAGAGCGTCTATACTCCCGTCAGCCCGGTGAGGCAGGCGGCTCCATGGCTGGTATTCTGCTCTACACCGCCGCACCGGATAGTGAAGGGACTCTTGGCGGTCTGGTGGAGCTCGGCGATCCGCTGACACTGGGACGTCACCTCCAACAGGCGTTGGAGAGTCTGCGTCTGTGTGCTTCCGATCCTTTATGTGCGGAGCATCGCCCGGATACTACAGGTCGAGGTATTCATGGCGCATGCTGTCATGCATGTCAATTTGCACCAGAAACGTCCTGTGAACGCGGCAACCGCTATTTGGATCGGTCAGTCCTCGTGAAGACTTTCTCCGGCGGCAACACCTGTTTCTTTGACTAAAGACGAATGATCCCCTCAAGCCTGAAAGAAAGCATCGTCGATCTGATCCGCAGAGCTCACCACCCGTGGCTACAGACCGTTTGTCTAACTATGTCCAAGACCGACAGTTCGATAGGTGCAAGAAGTCTGATAGCAACTTTGCCTGCTACCAACAATGGAGACGCAGCCCATTGTCTGGCAAGCGTTATTCGCCTAGCTGAAAACCACATGTCCTGGAACTCGCTAAGTGTGTTGATCGAGGTATCTGTTTCGGTTCTTGCGCAGCAGCAGCAAGAGCAATTTGTCGAACTACTGTGGACCGGACCCTCCCCCTCGAGTGAAATCCCTGCTCGACGAATTGACCAAGTCCTCTATGACCTAATAGATTTCGCGAAACGAGAGATATTACTGGTTACGTTTGCCGCCCATAAAATTACCCGACTTTCAGACGGCCTGGCAAAAGCAATTGGCAGAGGAGTTCGCGTGCGACTTATTCTCGAGTTTGAGGAAGCATCACAGGGGCAGCTTTCGATGGACGCGCTGAATGCCTTTCCTAAGATCATCCGCCAGGGCGCGCAGGTATATTACTGGCCTCTGGACAAAAGAGAACGGAACGCTCATGGCAAACCCGGTAAGCTGCATGCGAAAGTGGCAGTCATTGACGATCAGGCAGTTCTCTCCAGCGCTAATCTCACGGATGACGCCTTCAATCGCAACTTTGAACTTGGCTCTCTCTTTACCGGTGACCAGATTCTTCACAGACTCACAGGACACTTTGACGGTTTGTGTGCGGATGGTACCTTGAAGCTGTGGGAATATCCAAAGCTTCACAGGATGTGAGCCAGTTTGTGAGTTCGAGAAGCGAGGTTTGAAAGCAGATCGAGCGAAGACATCAGCATTACGAGATGTGGCGGCTTCCGTGCCGTAGGCGTGAACAACGATTATGTTTTGGTTGTCTTTCGTGATTGAATCAAGGCGTTTGTAAGCACAAGTATGCTCCGGTTTTACACAGGGTGGGCTCGATTCATATCAAATCGTAGTCTGTTTCTCTTATCAAAGACCTAGTAGGCAACCACTATCTGACTTCCCGTTTTTCACGTACCCCCCGGCCCCCCTTTTCGCTATCGTTTCTAGCTCAGGATGAAAAACACTCCGGGGTTTAAACATAGTTTGGATTGGCACATAGGCCATTCACTTATGCACCCGGCGACTGTTATCTCGGCATCGTGCCTGGGCCAGACGCATGGAGCGGTCGAAGCCTAAGGCCATCTCCTCTTGGTTCAAACCTGGGCCGAGAGCTCGACCACGTCTCGAATGTTGTTGAAATGCCCCTACCCGCTTATTATTGTCCGAACACATTTAGCTGGGGGGACAATGTCACGACCAGTTCCCGCATTACGCACGCTTGGTTTATTGTTCTGTTCATCCCTTTGTTCTTCGAGCATTTCGTTCAGCCAAGCGACATCGCCCGCGCACGCGAATCAGCCGTGCGTCATCCTAAAGCGTATGGGCCCAGCAGACGAAGTGACCAGCCATCTCTATAGTTTCGGAATCCGGGGTAAGCAATTCCAGTTTGAAGGCGGAAAGCTTCCGGAAAACGTCAAGTTTCATGGCCGGCTGACTGATAACGATGTTCGCACGATCCAGAACGCCGGTGGTCGCGTAGAGATAGTCGAAGCTCACTTCACCGAGGAAGAGCTCGAGCGCGCTCGGAAAGCTGTGGGATTGACGACGGACCCCGCGCGTCGATACCCGCGACAACAGCTACCGCTGTCGTCGCTCCTTCAATTTCCGCAGCTTCTGTCACAGTAAAGTCGACTCCAGATGGCGCGGACACATCACTGTGGACGGCAAGTTTTCCGGCAGCACACCGTCGAAGCTCCAGTTGACCGAGGGGGCACACGTAATCCTGGTCGAGCAAACCGGCTATGCCGTTTGGCAGAGAACGGTCACTATCTCGCCTGGGAACGACATCAACATAAACGCCGTGCTGACGAAAACCCCAGGCACGCAATAAGTCTATGGGGAGGTGGCCCGTGCCTCGGGATACACAAGATCTTGATCAACTGCAAAAGATAGTGAACGGCGCTTGGAAGAAGCCTGCGCTTTCAAAACCCGCAGGATGGATCATCGATTGAATTCCGCGACATAATGACGCCTTAACATCTTTCCGATCACGAAAGCGGCAGCCAAAGCAATCGCGAAGAAAGGTACTAAGGTAGTGGTCGCCAAGGCGATTGCGGCCGGGTTGAAGAAGGCGGCGAAGCGATCGTCGAGGAAGACGTAAGATCATTCATGCAAAGGGCAGGGTAGAGATTCGCGGCTCTACCCCTGCTGGTAGTTGATAGGTTTCTGGTGTTAGTGAGTTAGGCTGTGGTGGGGGCTCACCAACATGTGGAAATGTTCCAATTGCGGCATGAATCTAACTGCGTTGAACCAGTCATTACACCGAACTAAGTGTGACGGCACAAAACAGCCGCATATGAAAAGCAGACCGGGCCGTGTGAAGTCTCCGAGCATGCGAATCTCAGGGGCAACCCTTAACCGCCTCGAGAAGGTAGAGGCTCGGCATATCCTCGAAAGCAATACGAATGCGGGTTCAAAGCTGATGCGGCTTCAAGAGGACTTGCCGCTCATGTTTGCTGAGTCTCCAAAGAAGATCGTGATCGAATGATCGGAGTCGTCGATGGACTGACAATCTTATACCGAGGCGAATGGAATATGCGGGGCTGCTCTGGATAGCGTAATCACACGGATGAACCCATAGCCAAAACAGAATAGGGCATCTCTCAACAAGGATGCCCCTTATTCACGTTTAGCTGTTATTGAAGTTAGAGTCGTGGCGGCCACTTGGCGATCTCCTCGAGCTTCTCCACTATGCTCATCACGGATCCACCCCACCTCACTGATGGTAATTGAAGCATGCTAGTTCTCTTAGCCTCGGCCACCCACTTCAAAAACAGCGTGTCTCCCTTCTCTTCGTCCTTGCTCTTGAGATCAATGTGGCAGAGTTCTTGAGCGACGATGTGCTCCGGGACGACATGCTCTCGACCGCTGACGGGACGATCACGTTCCCTGCCGACTACAACACTCTGAACGCCTGCACCCTAGTCTTCGCCGTCACCATCAAGTAGCCGCCAACGGTTAGTCTCTGCTCTACGTTGAACATCATTAAAAGGATCCGGCCTACGCTAACGCGTAGGCTTTTCGTTTCCTCCGCACACAGAATTAGTTGACATTGACGACATTCAGGCGTCATCTGATACAAGTTCGATCTCGAGAAGTCCTGCTGGAGTGGCTAATGTACATTCTGGATCCAAGCGCGTCGAAAAAGGGAGAGCAGGCCGACATTCTTTCAACTGGTCTTGTCGCGTCTTGCTACTTCTATTCCCTAGTCAAGTTTCTGGCTCATCATCTGAACAGACATAGTTTGCTTTTTATAGCGATATTCGGAATCTCAATCGCGCTCTTGTGTCTCTATCGTGTAGCGGCACAGATGCTCTATAGACCGACGGTAGATTCAATCGCCCCGCCTGAAATTCAGGAACGGTTCAATTTTGGCCTACTCGGAGAGCCAAAAGAGGAGAGACACGATGCCTCCTCCTGATACTGTTCCATCTACGACCCCACAACTACTGCAAGTGTCAACCGTCGGCATCGGTGGTGTGGGATTGGTGTTAGGCACAATGCTCAACGGATGGTTGACTATGCATCATTTTCCATCTGATTCCGGAGCGGTGCTCGTGCCAACCGCTTTTGTCAGCGCCCAAAAGCTCTTCCAGATGGGTGTACCGGCCTACACTCGATGGCGTGATCGCAAAACCCTCCTCACCCTGATGGACGAACTACTAAAGGAAATGATTACAAATCGGTTCAACGGCCCTGAGAGAAGAGATCTGACTATCGCAAGGACGCGTCTTAAGTATGATCGAAAAGCGTCGTTAGAGGACAGTTGGCAAATATTCCAGCGTGCTGAAGCGGCGCACTTGGCCTATCTGCAATCAGAGCAGTACGAGGTATCGCAGCTTCCTGACTAGGTTATGGTTGATTTCTACTGGAGTTAACCTTTCCTTCCAATCCACATTGCAGATTCACTGACGCAGGTGTTCGGATAAGTAGCTTTGTTAGAAGCCGCGGCTTCAACTACCATCAGTGTTCCCTCTAAACGGGAGGGGATTTTTCCTCGGAAGGGGAAGCGTACACCCTCCACTCGATACGTTCTCGATCGTCACCACGGGGGCCAATGAGCTCACGGAACCTATTCATGGCCGTATGCCAGTCATCCTGCATCCGCATGATTACGATCGGTGGCTGAATGACTACGATGAGTCTCGACCACCGATTGATCTCCTGCGTCCGTATGAGTCAGATGGAATGAAGATGACACCGGAGAATAGGCTTGTCGGGAATGTCAGAAACAAACGGTCCAGAGATGTAAACAGCGCCTGATCCTGGGCTGAGCATAAGAAGAATGTTGTTTGCTGGACGGTTATGAGAACGATCCCACCGCCTATAGGCCCGATACTACCCATTCCACCGCCTCCAATCACTTCCCTAAATGTTCAGATTGCTCTCACATTCGTGTGATACGTCGCTGGCGGAGTTCTCATTCTAACCGGCGGATTTGGTGGGTAAACCTAAAGAGCTTCGTTACAGCTAACGCGACCAACATGGCTGAGCAACTAGTTAACGACAAACTGGATCTTTAGCCGACTAAAGATCAAATCGACGCCGGCGTTCAGACACATCTGCCACCTTATGTAGAGATGGTTACGTGAGTACGATGAGGTGGTTCAGTGCTTACATATTCAGAACAGGAGGCGCGGCATCAATCTTTCCCGCCCTCAAATGATGGGCCGCTACGGGACTCTGAGCGCCTGGCTGTATAGCAGCGGCAGCGCCTTGACCCCAGAGCTCTCTTCAAAACTTGGGCAAAGATGCACGATTCCGCGTCGATGCGGAAACCGTTAGACTTCACAACAGCCAGGAGATTACAGCTTCCCCATGAGCATTTGATTCAATGCAGGAAAGAAAGGAGCGAACAAAGTGATGTTCTTGGAGGCCTCCGATACAAAGGCCTGATATGCCGTCAAGAAAGAGTCAGAACCGTATGTCTTTTCAAGTTCGTCGATGGAGTGGGCTGTAGTTACACGCTCAGAACTGTCGGAGATGGATTCTGTTTTCTTTCGTAATGCGGAGAGTAGTTCCTCCTTCGAGATGGTGACAGTAGTGGTGGGTTCCTCAGCCTGAAGGAGAATTTCGAGCGTATCTCCGTAATGTAGGAGGACTAATAGAGCACCCTCGATGTGTCCTGCGCCCTCTGGCGATGTAATGTAACTGATGATGGGCCAAAGCTTCTGGTAGACATCGAGGAGTACGGCTGCTTTCGAATCTGCGTTAAGCTGAACATTCGGGGAAGCCTGCACCAGACCATCAGGAAAAAGTGGCATATAGGTGGCCATTTCTTTCTGCTGCGCTACACTCTTGTCCAGCATTGTTTTTATGATCTTGTAGTTTGTCGTGCTGGGAGTGAGGGAATGAACGAATTCTACGGCGCTGCCGACCTCCTCCTCAAATGCGGACCCCAACGGCTGGGCGTAGTTACCAAACTTTGCGACTCCTTCCATGCAAGCGGAACGGCTCTGATCTGTGATAGGGGCTAGGATGGTCTGTATGGTTGAGCCCGGTAGATCTTTGAGGAGTGCGTCCGGATTGTCATTCACTACGGTCTTCAATGTTGAAATGGATATTTCCATCAACTTTCGCATTGGTATGCAGGACTCTTTGACGGTTCGCTCACTTGACATGACCGCAGTCATCAGCTCGCTAAACCGCTCAATGGCGCGGACGAGCCTTCCGCTGACCGTAATTTCTGCGCGCAAATTATTCCATTGCCCAGCCATTAGCTCAAACGGAGGCCATGCGAATTTGCCTGGGGAAGCGTTGATGGATTGCAGAGTTGATAGCGATTCTTCTGTTACCGGGATCGCCCACGCGATGGAGCCGCCTTCTGTGAGACTTCCAGAGACGATACCGACCAATTGGGAGTTCCACATCATAGGCCCACCGCTTAGACCGTTGAAAATGATTGTGGTGATGGGGAAGATGGTTACTTCGGGTAAGGCAAAGATAGGTGCGCTGGTTATCGGGTCTCTGAGAGCCTGTGATTTAAGGGGCGGCCGGGAAACGCTTGCTGTGACCGTTTGGTTGAAAAGTTCCGCAGAGTGACCGTAAAGGGTCACCGGTTCACCGCCTGTGAAAGTCGGTGAAGCGGATGCGACCTGTAAGTGTTGTAAGTTCTGTACCGGGCTATTGACTTTGATTATGGCGAGGTCTCGTTTCGGATCGACCGCTAAGACGGTGATGTCGGTGTATGTCTGCTTGTCGAAATTGACTTCGATAGTGCGTGCGTTGACAACGACATGATAGGCGGTCAAGATAGTGCCGTGATCGTCTATAAAGGAACCACTTCCGAGGCTTAGCCGATTTTCCGAGACTGTACAGAAAATTGCCACGATAGCATCGATCGGCCTCAGAGCTTGCGCTAGGCCGCCGATGGTGCATAAAAGAAGCAGTGATATTACTGCTGGAAGACGGATTTTCCTGTGAGTCCGCTGAACAGTCGCTCCGCAGAAGCAATACTGGACCATATAGCGCCACCTTACTGAGTATTTGGTAAGTCGGCCTGAAAGAGGGTTTCAATAATTCGATCGAATTCAACATACTTTGAAACTGCTTCCGTCATCCCGCTTGCGCCGGTGTCTGCGGAGAATATTTGAAGAACCTTTGCTTCTTGCTGAAAGTAGTCACGAATTCCAGACAGGGGAGCATCATCGGCGTACCGAGGCATTGACAGCACTTTCATCTTAAACTGAGCACTTGCCCGCAGCGCTTCAGCGATACTCCGACTGAGATTTGACCTAGCCTCAGTGGTGAGTTCTTCATTACGCTTGGTAAGCGGCAATCTCTCGATAAAATCTCCAAGCGGGTCTCCGATGCTCTCTAATGCCTGATTTGCAGTGACCAGAAGCGGAGGCAGGCTGTTGATGGCGGTGGAACACGCCGGAATTGTGGAGGCGAATGGCATAATAAAATCGATCTGAACGTCATTGGGGATACTACCTAGAAGTATGTTTGGGCTTTTTCTCAACAAATCTTCCGTCTTCGCGAGAGAGGTCTCAACACCAAGACGAGCCAACCTACAAGCTCTTCTCATTTCGGCCTCCTGAGTGGATAGCACGGATGTTATAGAAATGTACTGATCGAGGGCTCTCGCGAGACTGCCGCTCAGTGTAATCTCCGCTCTGAGAGTGTGTACATTAGTAGCCATCAAACGAAAGGCGGGCCAATCGAAAGCGCCGGCGGGACGACCGATTTGTTTCATCGCATCGACCGATCCTTGTGTGACAGGCATAGCCCAAGCGATGGAGCCTCCTTCGGTCAAGCTACCGGAGACGATGCCGATGACCTTTCCGTCGCGCAAGACCGGGCCTCCGCTGAGGCCCCCGAATATGACCGTGTTAAGTGGAAGCAGTGGGATATTTTCGAGAGCAAAGATGTGCTGGCTGCTCTTGGGATCTCTTATCTCCTGAGATAGCACTAAGTTGCGAGAGACCGTACCGGGAATTGTTTGATTGAAGACTTGGGCTGAATGGCCGTAGATGGTAACACTCTCTCCACCGATAAAGCTCGGCGCGCTTGTAGCGAGATCTAGGTAGGCGGGATGCAAGTCGAAATCGTTGACCTTTAGAAGTGCGAGATCGTGATCCGGGTCGACCCCCAAGACAGTAATGGAGGTATAAGGTTTGCCCGCGTATGTGATTTCGAGAGATTTGGCGTTGTCCACCACATGAAATGCAGTTAGGACTTTGCCGTCGCTGCTAATGAAGGAGCCAGTCCCAACACCGATACGTGTATCGGGAAGAGTCGAAAAGATTGCGACCAAGGATGTCACAGGTGTTTGAGCACCGGACGACGTCGATACGAGAAAAGCTAAAACGAAGAAGGAGCCACACCATCGCAGATTTATCATTTCAGTTCCGTCTGAAGTTGCGAACGAAGTTGCTTGTAAGCATCCGTATCAGAAATCAGATTGGCGGAGCGCTTGACGTCGATAGCTGTGGCAGCCGACAAAAGCTTGTCGCGCAGATACGGGCTTGGTTCGTTGCACGGTCCGGTTCGCGCGGGCCCGACAGACGCTGCCTGATTAGTATTTTGACCGATTGGCTTATCAGTGGGCTCAGATTGAACAACTCTGGCAGGAGTGTTGTTGCCAACGCTGGCAACGGGCCCGCTCACAACGGGGGGCGCGGGTTTGCTTTCATCGGTGTTTGATTTTGAGCTGGTGATGATCTCAGGGCTTAGCCATCGGTACTGAACAGCAAGAATTCCAGAGGTGGCTCCGATCAAAGTGCCTAAACACAACGCTGTCAGCAAACCGCCGGCTGTTCGGCGTTCGTCGGCCGAAAGATTCTTGAGAGTGACCAAGATAGAGCCGCCCATCACGGCGAACAGTAATCCGATGAGCTGAGACACCACGCTCTCAGCGGTCATGCCAGTAAGAGCTCCGACTAGTAATCCCAAGGTGAAGAAACCAACGACGAGGAACATGGCAACCGTCACAGCTATTAGATTTGGGAGCTATCGGCGCAAACATACGCGATCAGGTGTAAGAATGCAAGATTTTAAGGGGGCCCGTTGACCGGCCTAGTTCGTGTGAGCGAATACGCGGACCTTTCCAGACTGATATAGGTGGATACCCAAAGTGCCACTACGCATACCGCTGCAAGGGAGCAAATTTCATCCAAGCGGGGACGAGGCAGGGACGGTCGTTCTTCCGGACCAAAACCAAATGTCGGTTTTACCCCGGGTGGGCTCGATTCGTATGGAAACCTTTTCTCTTCTCTCTTGATAACTACCTAGTGGATATTTACGATTCGGTTCCCCGTTTTTCGCGTCCCCCCCTTCTTTCTCTAAAGTTTCTGATTCAAAATGAAAAACACTCCGGTGCGTGAACATGATTTGGATTCGACTAAAGGCCATTCTCTCTCAAGAGGGGCTCGAAAAAGAGACAGTTATCCTCCGTTACATTCACGCGTGGCGGTACAGCCGTTAGTGGGGACTAAGTTACATTTTTATGTAACGGATGCTCTCGATCCAGCACTAATGCGGTATCGAGGCACTTCAATGGACGATAGGCGTGGTCCAGTCGTTGCTGGTTTCGGCGGAGCGGCGTTAGCCGCGACGTTTTTAGCCGTTGGATTACCCACTACCCATCAAACCGCAGACGTACCTAGAGGAAACCCGCCTGTCGTCGCGTCAGTCGGTTCCCATGCTGACATTACATCCAATCAAGACGGCCCCTGGTACGCTTTTTGCCAGGAGTATGCGTCGACGGAGTTCGACCATGGAGAAGATCCTGCTCAAGAGCGGGGGATCAAAGGCCATCACGTCCCTGAAGAAGCGGAGGAAGGAACCGTCGAGATTACGCGCCAGATCCGCTCGAAAAAGAATGAGCCGGAAACAGAAAAGTTCAATGTTCGCAAACACATGGTTGGAGATTTGTCGGAGTGCGTACCAGACGGAGACCGGCTGCGCGTTGTGATCGCAATGGTGCCAGATCCAAATGCGACCCAGATGCGTCTAGACTTCGATCGCGACATCGTAGCGATCCAGAGTGCGGCTGCGGCCAAACACTACCTCTACACGCGCTATTGGTTTCCATGGAGACCGAACGATTGGACTCCTGATAAAGCCAACGACAGTGAAGCTGAGATAAGAAGACACCAAGAGCCGGGGATACTTTGCTTTCGTAAGGAAGACGGGCAAAATACAACGGATCGTCTTTTCGTTTTGATGGTTGGTGAGACCCCGACCTCAGGAGCTAACCGAATTCAATTAGCTCATGCTCTCTATTATGCGGAGCAGTTGAACCAATTTGATTCCGGGTCAAGCGCCGAACGGAAGCTGGACATAGCCGGACCCCATTTTTCTGCATCTTTCAAACCGATTCAGGATGTTCTCAAGAGGATCAGCGACGAGCACAAGAATGTGTCTCATCCTCTCGTCGCCAATTTAGTATCACCTGATGCTTCTGGACAGGACTATATTGGCGAATTCCAGAGATTCTGTTCAGATCTGTCACTCTGTCGCCTCCGTACGCTAACGCTTCGTTCAGACGAAGCGAATGAGGCAGCACTCGGGTTTCTGGGGAGTCTAGGTTACTCTTCTCATTTTGTTGCCGAGCTTAGTGAAGATGAGAGCGCGTTCGGTAACGGGCAGTTCAACCCAGTAGCCAATGCGGATGGAAATGAGGAGCATAAGAGTAAGTACGGTCTGCAATTGCATTTTCCACGGGACCTGTCTTCGCTAAGAACTTTGAGCGATGAAGAGAGCGCAAGGATTCTGAAGAATGGGTCAAAGTACATCAATCTTCCAGGCAATTCAATGCCGATTAAACTCGCTGCTCCTGAGCCAATCGACCGTGATTCACCACCAGCATTCGGATCCGAGCAAGAGGCAGCAGAAGTCGCAAGTTCACTTACGGAGTCGGTGCAAGAAATGCTCGCCCATCGAATCAGAGCAGTTGTCATTAGCGCGAGTAATCCCCTGGATCGTATTTACCTGTTGGAGTATTTGCATACCAAGTTGCCGGATATTCGGGTAGTCACAATTGACACAGACATGCTCGAACTGGATCGTCCACACTTCGTAGACCTGACGGGGACCCTCGCCGTTAGTGCCATTCCGACTATATCGGGCATGTCTGACATCTATGATCCGGGGGGACCTACGGCAAGCAGGCAATCAAGCCCGAGTCCACCATTGTCGTTTGAAAGTAGCCGCCAAGCAGGTGAATTCCTGACCGTCGAAACGTTACTAGAGGATAATACACAGGCCGAGGTTGCAGGGACGGGTGAGTCATGCTTTCTACTCACGGCAGTAGATGGCAGTGGTTTCAGACTTATAGCGCAAGATAAGCATGTGTCGGCAACGCCTCACTTTCCATGCTTTGTTGCTCAGAGCTCGGCAAACCCGAATGGAACGGTTGACCACAGTGAACCCTCGGAATATCTGACTCCACGAGAGCATACTAATCCTCCGGGCGTTTTCCTTGCTTTCTTATTCGGTTTGTTATGCCTGAACGCCGGGCATCTCCGATGTCTCTATGGATCGCGCCGTCGGATAGACGGGACGTTGAGCTACCCCGGTAGAGTGTCCCCGGAGTGGGAGCCTCATCGTTTGTATCTTCTCTTTGTCATCAACAACCAACTGATGCTCTTGAATCTTCTGGCTGCACGACTAGGCTTCAATTTGCTTTACGCGCAAAACAGTAGCAGTGGCACCAACGACGGTCGGTTGTCGGTACTTTTGTGTCCGCTAGCCTTCGCGACTGAAGGAACAATATTCCTTTCATGCTTCTATCTCGTTCAGTTCATCCGAAGCCACAAGAAGCTCGGATCGACAAAAACGAAGGAAATAGCAGTGGCGCAGATGTTGATTGCAAGTGTATTTGCCGTCTGGACAACAGGTATGATTTTCTCCCTGAATTTCGATCGCGCGGCCGGTGGCATATTGCTAGACCGCTTTACGCAACTCGGTGGCGGGTTATCCCCTGTCCTACCGATCACGGTGATCCTCGTCGGCTACTTCCTATGGGGCTGTACAAATCTCAGACGGCTTGACTGGGCCAACTCGCGAAAGGCTCATCTCGTCTTCGCAATGGGATTAAAGGATAAGCGTTTTCATGCCAGAGTGCACGCGCTCCAGATTTGTATCGACGAGTTGACTCCGACTAGACTCTCGGTCCAAGGGACAAGCTTATTACTTGCAGCGGTAGTCGCCCTGCTGCTGCGCCATAGCGTGAATGGTTTCGATGGGAATAGCTTTTATGTGTGGTTTTTGATCTGGGGCGTAGGCATGCTTCTTCTTACTGTCGCCATGACCTGCTACCAGGCGTGGTCGATATGGGACCACCTTAGAAAGCTTCTCGATTGGCTCGAGATGACACCGATGGCCGACGCTTTCAAGCGTATTGGTGACGACGGTACGCTTAGGATCAAGATCTGGGATCTGGTGAGGGCCGAGAAGTCTCTTAGTGTGCTGAGGAAAACAGTTGAGAGTATTGATCAAATCAAGGGAGCGGCTTCTTCTGAGGCTAAAGATGCGCAGGACAAGTTTGATGCTTTCGTGGAAAAGGATGCTCATCATCGTCAACTGGTACCAGGCCAGATCGACTCTCTCAGCGGATCTCTGAATATTTTAATGGATTCTGCCGCTGAATCTTTGCTAAGTCCTAGAGCGAACCGAACCCGAAGCATGGAGGATTTAGATGACTACCTGGCGCTAAGACTGGTTGCCTTAGTCCGGTATGCAATGCTTCATATTGGCTTGCTGATCTGCTTCGTCGCTTACGGTTATGTGCTCGCAGTTCTCTCGGTCATGTTTTACGCCTTCGAAGGACGTAGTCTGATCCAAGGATTACTCATATTGACTCTCGTAGCCCTGCTTATTGGAGTTGGCGCGATGATGGTGCAGTTCCAGAGGAATGGGATGCTAAGCCGATTAGAGAGCAGTGCGCCCGGACAAGTGAACTATGGGCAGCTGCTCTTTCATCTACTAGCCGTCGGTGGGCTCCCTCTCATTGCGCTTCTAACCTCTCAGTTTCCGAGCATCGCTAACTTCGCCTATTCTTTTCTCCGGCCGCTTCTTCATTAGTCCACTGGAAGGGAAGATCTTATTTTACTAAAGGGTCTCTCTTCTTTCTTGCAGCGAGCTCACCATCTTCGATGTGAATAGATTTTGGATGATCGAAATCAACCTCACATCAGGTTAGTTGAAGGACTCAGTCTTCCCACTCGGAAGAGCATCGAGCTTCGCCCTTTGAATGACACGATTTTCGGAGGCATTATGGCACAACTGCTTCGCGCTAAGAGCCCAAAGAATGTAGTCATCTGCTGTGATGGGACGGGCAACAAATACGGTGGTGACAACTCGAACGTCGTCAAACTCTACACGTGCCTGAATGTCAACGCGGGACAGCGTTGTTACTATCATCCTGGCGTAGGCACCATGGGAGACCCGCGACACACAAGCTGGGTCGGCAGAAAAGTCTCCATGTTCGGCGGTCTAGCTTTCGGGATAGGCTTCACCGACAATATGGCCGACGCTTACCGCTTCCTGATGGACCATTGTGCAGACGGCGATCACATCTATCTGTTCGGATTTTCACGCGGAGCTTATACGATTCGCGCTCTAGCGGGCGCTCTCCGCGTTTATGGACTACTCTGCAAAGGCAACGAGGGTCACCTTCCTTACCTACTTGCCATGTACTCAGCAAGGAGTCGGGATGCATTCAACAAAGGTGACCGAAAACAAATAGCGACAGACAGCCTATCGGATGGCTTCCGTGAAACGTTCTCCCGTACAGTTCCTATTCACTTCATGGGGTTATGGGATACCGTTTCGTCCGTCGGCGGCCTCTACGACCCCGTGAAGCTCCTTTACGATGGCCAGAACTCGATCGTTCGAAAAGCGCGACACGCGGTCTCCGTCGACGAACGTCGCTGCTTCTTCCAGGCGAATCTGCTCGGCAAGCCCCTCGGGCCGCCATTTACCCCGGTACTCACTGAGAACTACTCAAATCCAAACGATCAGGAGCAGGACATCGTTCAGGCTTGGTTCCCTGGTGTCCACTCCGACGTTGGCGGGAGTTACAAACAGGACGAGTCTTCTCCAGCTCTCGAGGCCCTCCGATGGATCCTTAGCGACGCTGAAGAAGATGGCCTTGAGATAAATGAAGAAAAGCGCAGCGCTATCTTCGGAGAGTCTTCACCTCGCTACCCTGGATTGGCACAGATGAACAGGCCACCCAAGGGTGAAAACCGGCTACACAAATCACTCACCATCAAGTGGGCTCTGCTTGAGGCTTTTCCTCACAAGTATTTCGACCAAGACGGCAAGAAAAGATGGCGCTTCACCCCGTGGCCACATAGCCGCGAGATCCCCGATGGATCTCTTCTCCATCCTAGTTTGCGACATCGCCTCGCCAAGATCGATTACGAGCCGAAGAATCTCGATCGCAACTGCATAGAAGACTTCAAGAGGTTATCGGCCCTCGATTACCATACGAAAGTTGCCGACAAACTTGAAAAGGGGAAGTACGGCGTTTACCGCCCAGATAAGAGAAGCCCTCAAAAAGTCTGAGGACTCTCCGCTCGCGAGGGCAGCAGCCGAAGCCGATCGCGAAGAAGGGTACGAAGGTAGTGGTGGCCAAAACGATTGCGGCCGGGTTGAAGAAGGCGACAAGTAGATCGTTGAGGAAGTTTAGATCATTAATACAAACGCCGGACGAGCTCAGCGTAAAAGAGGGGAGTTCTTAAAACATCCCCTTTCTACCCGAGGGGAGCACGTGCTGAATCGCAATTGAACGAAGCTTCCGCTACCTTCCTCGAACACGCGAGGCATCGGCTAATATGAAACTCGCAAATGCCGAGGCGCCCGTTTATCAACAATCACTTTTGACGGGAATTTGACAAAGCTGCCCTGGTGGTTAGAGTGTCAGACCCAAGGCATTCCAGGAGAATCCCATATGGCTCTTTTCGACCGGTGGCTAAACCGGCATGACTCTCAAGGTCTGACTGCGTGTCAGAAGCTGACCAAGCTGGGCCTTAAGAATTTCGACGGAACTTTGACTGCTGCCGAAATCGCGGTGCTCAATGATACGGCGAGCCCGTTCGATCTACCGTCGCCTGAGGACACGGCAACGCGCCCTGAAGGTCCCTACGACGAGAACACTCCACGCCCCAAAGTACGAGCGAACTTTTTGTCCTGGCTTGCTACGGCTCCGGAAGCCCGACCGTACATCCACGCGAGGGGGCTTCGTGTCTATTCTTCGACGATTACGGGGGACCTGGATTTAGGTGAGCACCTTCAGCTTCCGGCTCTGGACTTTCGTCGCTGTACGATGACGGGCACGCTCAGGTTGGAAGGATCGGAGACCCGGGCCGTGAATATCGCCGATTGTTTGCTGTCCAAGGGCATAGATGCGGACGGAGTTGTCGTGCATGGTCCAGTACTTCTGTATCGGACACAGTTCGACGCCGAGATTCGATTTATCAACGCTACGATTGAAAGCAACCTGGAGTGCCATGGTGCAAAGCTCAACGCCGAAAATGATGCGCTGAGCTTGGACAACGCGACGATAGAAGGGGATGTTTACCTGGCCGAGGGCTTCGAATGCCATGGCGAGGTCCGGATGCTGGGCACGACGATCCATAAGTCCGTGACGTGTACGGGAGCAAAGTTTTTGGGCCAGAAGGATGCCTTGGCGCTCGATAAGGCAAGCATCGGCGGCAATCTACTTCTAAACGGAAAGCTGCAATCCATCGGCAAAATCCGCCTACCCAACTGCCACATTAGAGGCGATCTGATTTTTATCGGTGCTGAAGTGGGCGAGGTGTTATGCCACAACATGGATCTCTCAGGAGACCTGATGTGGTGCGGCATTCGAAAGACCCCGGCGACACGCCTATATTTGCGGGGAGCGCATGTGAGAACGTTGCGGGATGACGAGGCAAGCTGGCCCGCGGACGGAAGACTAGATTTGAATCACCTTGTTTACGGCGACCTGATTCTGCATGAGGATCTTACCGAGAAGCAGCGAGAGGAAGGAGCACTCTCAGATGTGCCAGCTCTCAAAATTGAGCGACGCATTGCATGGCTAAAGCTCCAATCTGCTACGAGCCGCTTGCAGCCGCAACCGTGGATCCAGCTGGGTAAGCATCTGGAAATGGTCAAGAATAAAGCGGGCGCAAAGCACGTTCTTTATCAATTCCGCTGCCTGGAGGCGCAGGATAGCTGGTGGTTGAAGCGACGCGCGAGGACAGCTTTTGCGTGGCTGGAAGAGGTTCCGGCGCGTGTCACCTATTCCATTTTTCTGACGCTACTTGTTGGCACACTCATTTTTGCCGGAGCGAATCGCAGCGGGGCGATGATTTCGACGGCCCGAGACAAGGACGGGCAGCCGCTAGCAAGTGCTGCGCTGAGGCGCTACCCGCCGTTTCAACCCTTCATCTACACACTTGAGAATGCGGTACCGCTGGTAAAGCTGGGAGTTGACGATAAGTGGACGCCAGATCCGGCTCACGCCGGGACCGCATCGTTCCCGCAAAATTCCTGGGTAAACTGGCTCGGGTGGTTTAACTACTATTGGTTTTTAGCCGCCAGCAGATGGGTGATTATCCTGCTTGGCTGGTTTCAGGCTGCTGTACTCGGCGCTGCCCTTACGAACCGATTCAAATCGTAAATAGAATAGCCTTTGAGGAGCCGTGGTGGTGTCGAAGCTATCGATGGCGGTTCACCATCTCCGGCGCCAGCACCACACCTCAGATCATCGAGGGCTGTCAGGAGGGACAGAACGGGATCATCCACACTGGCAGTCGCACAGTC
Organism: Tunturiibacter psychrotolerans; assembly: GCF_051013365.1. GTDB lineage: Bacteria > Acidobacteriota > Terriglobia > Terriglobales > Acidobacteriaceae > Edaphobacter > Edaphobacter psychrotolerans_A. The sequence continues at coordinate 5,299,384 of NZ_CP132941.1, forward strand.
GTCATCTTGAACGACAAGACGTCCGGCTATACGAGCTCTACTGGTGCTGGGAATCTGTTCTGCGAGAACTGCATCTTGGGAGGAAGCACTCCTATCGTTCTGCAATCGAGCCAGAGCTTCTGGGCTCGGCAGCTGAATCAGGAGCAGCCTCTAACGGCCAAGCTGCAATGCAATGGCTGCAAGATGTGGATTCTCGGCTACAAGACGGAGCACAACGGAAGCGACCTGGTCCTTACCGGCGGAGCGTCGGCGGAGATCTATGGAATATCTGCCCTCGGCAACCCCGGCGGCGGCCCCAACGGCACGATGTTTCAGATCACCGACTCTAGTCTGTTCTTTACAGGGACCGCACTCACTCAATGCACGATCACCCAAGGCAGTGGCGCTTGGAACAACCAGTTCACAACTGGGTGACCGAGATTCGACTGGGTGTGACTCAGAACTACGGCGTTCTGAATGCCACGACGGTCGGAGGCACAGAGAACCTCGGTTCGTTCTACTCGTTCGGTGCTTCCGGAGGGGGAGGAAATGTTCCGCTACCTCAGCTGTTCCAGCTCGGCAATTTCATCAGACGTGGTCGCTTCAACTAACCAACACAGAGCCCCTCCTTCAATGGAGGGGCTTTTTTCACGTTTGGCTCACGTCTTACTCCGGTATCGAGGATCTGGATATTTGTCCATTCGAACTGCAATTGGCAATTCAGTCGTGGAGTCGCACGGAAACAATACGATGTTCTTGACTTCTGTTCCTCTTAGTCCAGTGCTTACACAGAACGGCCATTCTTTGGCCTTCGTATTTGGAAATCCGTCGTTGTAGGTGATCTTTCCCGTCACTATCACTTGTTGCCTACCGGCTTTAGTCGCGACCTCGTCGAACTTCGGAACATTCACATTTACGGCAGTCCCGCCCGAAACCAGACTCTCAGATTGGTCTTCTGTCCAATGCATTTCGATCACGCGACTATGTTGGATATCGCTGATGTCAAGTGTGGACTCGTGAATAGTCCCTGTGAGATGTCCGGGGGGAATATGGCCGGTATTAACAATGATGAATTTAATTCTCTTGTTGGGCACGTCCAGGACTTCACCAGTAGTTTGGAGGTAGGCACGCTCTGAGATGTGTAAGGCGTCCTTGGACGTCTCTGCTGCACTCTTTGTGGCGTCGGCCTGGGCACCCAACTTATCAACGGCACTATTCACTCCCAGGCTGATATCAGCGGAACTCTTCGAGAAACGGTCCGCGGCATCGTTGATGCGGTCGGCCGCGTCTATGAGGTGTTGAGCCTGTCTCCCGCTATCGATTGCGTTTTGCTTCGCGGTACGAAACTGAATGGTCGAAACTGCAAGGTTGCCCACCGTCGCAATGGTCACGATGATGCCGAAGACAATCGACGATTGGTTCGTTATAGTGCTGGCTTTGAACCGACGCCATAGATAGCGGTTCGGAATCTTCTCTCGGGTTCTCTTCTTCTTCGGTGGCGGCGGAGGGGGTGGGACGCCTTTCTCTGGATCGCCGCTCGTCTGCTCGCTCATGCCCGCAAGTCTAGCATTTGCAATAACGCGATCAATTTCCACATATTCGCCTTTTGTTCGCTTTATAATCTCGACATGAGACGCACACATCCCCTTCCCACCGAAGCCAGCCTCTCTGACAAGTGTCCATCCTGCGAGAAGCTGATCCGTCCGGCCGAGATCGTCCGACTAACCTTCGACTACTCAAAATGTCCTCACTGTGGCACGGTCTATGCCACCGTAGACATCTGGGGAAACAGCCGAGCAGCTGTTTCCAATAAGTGATCAGACATGGGTGGGGAGCGAGCGTCGACAACACGCATGAGGGCATCAGGCGAGATCTGCTGTTCCTGTAAGAAACTGCTAGATCGTCTGCCATGGTCTGGAGGTGAAAGGTATTGCGATACCTGTGCAGCGCAGCGCGCGCCGAAGTATAAGATCTACATGCACTTCATGCTCATAGGTCATGGATGGCTCTGCCAGTTCCTTGAGCCTGACCTGAAGACTTCACTCCCTCGCAAGTTGACCTTCAAAGAACCAGACAAGAAACGCGAAATGTTTGAGAGGTTCAGCATTGAGAAAGGACAGGTAGACAGCCAAGCACTTGAATTCGGAATCAATCAAGGTAGAGGGTCGATCTATCTAAGCCTTACGCGCGATCAGTATCTAAAGCTGAAAGGTACAAAATGATGGACCACAACAAACTATTAGCTCTATGGAACACTGACGACTTTCCAGCTTGCCCGGAAGGGATGATGCTGGCTCAGGCATATCTGATCAGCTGTGGTGAGGGAGTTAATCGTTTGGGCACTGAGGAACCCTTAGACCGCCTGAACGACATCCAAGCTTGCTACATGGCCCTGGTCGAGCACGGTGAGGACTGTGATTCTTGTAACGAGGTATGACGATGACAGTCCCATTAGATGACAATAAGACACCTGGTCCTCACGTAGTTCAGGTCAGTGATCCAATCGTTACCACAGTCGAGCCGGTTCCTTCCGTAGAGATGAGAGATGAGGAGCCTTTCATGCTGCGTCCGCGAACAGATGAAGAGATTGCCGACTACGATAAGGGATTTGAGTGTGGTCAGAGTGGTGGGCAGAATGACGACACCAAGAGCGCAGCCTGGCAGAGGGGCTGGGCAGAGGCTCAGGAGTAGAGATGGAAGTAAGTGTTGTGATTGAACGTAATGCAAGCGGAAGTCTTCAAGTTGAGATACTGCCGTTTTCTACCGCAAAATCATGGACGAAAATATACGCGACAAAAATGCTGTGTCTGGGCGAGCTGTTTGCCTTGGGTTGGCTATTGGCTCCTGAGTTTTTAGACGCTCAAGCTAGCGAGCTCGACATTCGTGATCGCCCCCTCATTTTCAGGAAGGACATCGATATCGATATCGCGAAGGCCGTCGGATTTGTGGCATTAGAAGATTCTCAGGAGTGACCAGTAAAAACCACGTCTCACGCCTAGAACAGGCGAAGACCTGAGAAACTGTCGTGAATCGAAATCAGAATTATTGGGAAAATTATGTGCGGACGCTACGAAGCTGGTCAAAAACAGAAGATCGCTGAGGCGTTCCACGTATCCGTCACGCTGAATGACTCGTACTTCGGCGCGAACGTCGAGTGCGCTCCCGGTTCTATACAGCCTGTCATCTGCATGAAGGATGGTGAGCGCCAGATTATCGAGATGCGCTGGGGCTTCAAGTTCCCAGACCGTCTCGCGTTCAATGCGCGTTCGGACAAGCTGACGACCTCGCCATTCTGGAAAGAGCGCCTGACCCAGCGGTGCATCATCCCGGCAAGTTCGATGCTGGAGTGGAAGAAGACAGCTTCAGGGCCGAAGCCAAAGTATCGTCTCTCAGTGAAGGGCCGTCACGTCCTGGGAATGGCTGGCCTGTGGGGACCGTGGAAGAATCCGAAGACTGGACAGTGGGAAGATACGTTCGCAATCATCACGGACGACCCCAACACAAAGATGAGTGAGATACATGACAGGCAGGCCGTTATCCTTGAGCCGCGTGAGTACGCCGAATGGCTGAGCGAGAGCGAGAGACCGCCGCTCCATCTGTTGCGCATATTGCAGGATGAAGATCTGGTAATCGACCCGATTCAAACGGAAGCGGGAGGAGTGAAAACAGAGCCGCCACAATTGGGGCTGTTTAGCTAGTAGATGTCTGACAGCGTGAATGGGCAAACTCTCAAGACTAGTAAACTCCCCTAATGAGTGACCTCGATAACCTACCCCTCGAAATTAGACTTCAACAACTGCATAAATATGAAACTCACGGATCGCCAGAACCCTTGCAAGAGGTGTTGCTCCGCCACGTGATCCAACTCACAAAAGATGTGCAAAGACTCACCGCCACGACTGAAGAACTTGAAGAACAACTCCAAAAGAGACCTGAAGGTATGAATATTGACTAACTGGATTCGTGTTCGGTCGCTCGAAAGACACAGCAGGTATGATCATTAAAGCAGGCTGTGTTTGACTTCCTCCTGTATCGGTTCGCGGCTCAACATTGGTCGCCGAACAAGGCAATGCCCCGGTTGGTCCGACATTGAGATTCGGAGAGAGCATTGCAAACCCTATTACACATATCCATGTACGCCACCGCCATCGTTGCCTTCAGTAAATTGAGGCATCTCAACATCAGCGTCTCATTCCCAATTCACATCCACATCCCAGCCACAAAGAAGAAGTGATCATAAAAAATGGCCATCTCGAGTAGGGATGGCCACTTCGCATGTCTAGGCTAGAACGATCGGGAGACAAAGTTAGCTTCATGAGTTCGTCTCGGCGCTGATTGAGTTCATCGAAACGCTTTGTTTCTGCCGAGGTGTTCTCGTCGATCTTGGCCACTAGCTCTCCGAAGTGTCTCTTAGCCTGAGCTTCCTGACGCTCGAAGCCACGATCGAACGTTTCTCCGAGTCGGTTGATGCTTTTCTTCAACTGTTCCAACTCTTCCATCGGCTCACCTTGTCTCATCTTCTGCAAAACCTGCATGTACGGATGTGGGAACTCATGTCGCAGTATTCCTCAATAAGTTCTGAGAGTCGTAGTTCTATGTCCTCGTCACCGGCCCTGGTGACGGCTCGGCCGGCACAGGTCAGGAATCTCTTCGCAGCCCTCAAACCCACCTTGCAAGCGCCAAATTCCTTCATCATCAGAAGCGCCAAGACTTCTTCACGTTCCTGGTTCATTGCTTGATGCGCGACCGATCGTAGCCCGCGTAGAGCCAGAACACAAGAAATGCTATGAGGGCGAACGCTCCGTGGTGATGTCCATCGCGATACAGGAAGATGATGCAGCCGATCTGAAGCAGCAGGAGGAACGTTGACCCTCTAGCAAGCGACTTGGTGTATCTGGGTTCCTGCTCTCGCCCGCCGTCAGCTGTGGGAATTCCCAAATTCCCAAACAGTCCAGCACCCATGAACCCGTCAAAGAAAGCGTCCTCACCTATCCTGCTTAGGTCTTTCGAGCCGTGCATTGCGAATGGCCAGCGCATTGTGGCAGGATAAACGCCAACTGATGCAAGAACAAGATCCTTAATTTCAATTACTTAGCCTTACTTCGTGTAAGGCGGCAGATTGGACTACCCTGCTCTCTTTCAGCATTTCCTGACCTTTCGCCTCCGCTTTCATCCCGTCCCGCGTGTTGGCCAAGACGTGGCCGAGCTCGTGGGCAACGATGTGTCAAGGCTGCGCTTCGGCAGCCTGGCTGATCGGGTGGAGAATGACCCAGCCCCGCACGTAGGTGATCTTACGATCCAGGTCGGTGAGCCCCATGATCTGTCCGTTGACGGCCTTCGGGAGCCCGACATCAGCTCGATCCGCTGCCACACTGACTCGTCACAGGCGACGATCCGCGTCCAATCCGAGGGGGAGTGAAATCCACCAGGAGGGGGTTCACGACGCTCACTTCATGGGTGCATTCGACCGGTGTAATGGTCCCATTTCCGAAGGTTGAGTAGTACTTCGTCTTGGCGGCGTAGAGCAGGGAAGCAGTGCAAGGAAAACACATGATCTCCGTTTTGCCGGGAAATATCGTGGTACGGTTTTCTGTCTATGGTACGGTTTGCCGGTGTAATGGGGGTCAAAAGGTGGAACTTGCGAGACAAGCGAGACAAAAGGGGTCTCCGCTAATCCTCTTATTTTGTTGTATTTAGTTGATTCTAGGAGTTTTAGGTAGGATTATGGCGGAGAGACAGGGATTCGAACCCTGGATACCTTGCGGTATACACGCTTTCCAAGCGTGCGCCTTCAGCCACTCGGCCATCTCTCCACAGCATTTATGAGCCTTTTTGAATCTAACACAATTCGAGGCTCGTCATTGCCTCACACTTGCGTTGGTCCTCATGGTGTCTGAGCATTTATGTTTTGCTTCATAGCAGCGGATGGTTTTAATTCGATCGGTACACCCTGCGCTAGATAGCGACGGAGCGTTGATCGATCTCCCCAGTTGATCTGCCATCCACGATCGATGGCCACCAAGATGTATCGTCCCGGAATTACATTTTCTATGTCAAAACTCCCGTCTGTATTGGTCTGGTCTTGCCGTAAGAAATCAATCGAATCGGGCTCTTCGATCGTGATAGGGACCAACAAGGCCATTGCGCCGACCACAGGCTTTCCTTCAAGCGTTGCGATTCCGCTAAGATGCGCGCGGCCACTCGCAACATGTACTGTAAGAGTTGTCTCACCCGCTGATACCGTAACGTACCGCCCTGAGGCCTGGGCTCCCTTGGCGCTTAGTCCAGTGAGATAGATGTTCGGTCGTCCCTGCAAAACGACCTCGTAACGTCCTGGTGGAACCTCAATGATGCGATCTGCGGTCGGGTTTCTCGATTCGGTGCGGCCAGCAAATCCGCCTTCGCCGCCCAGAGACGAAAATGTACCACGCTGGGTATCGGTATCGACCAGACTGACGCTGAGGCCACCTCCGCGTCTGCCGCCGAACTCCTCCGCAGCATCGGAAGATCCATCGATGTGAATCGTAATTCGGGCAATGTTGCTCGACGGAGAACCTAGATCAAGTGTTCGAACCGAGTTCGCTGTCACTTCAACGATTGTTGCGTGCCGCTCCTGGCCCGGCGTTGCCAGCCTCACCTGATAGAGTCCGGGAGTTAGACCGCCAACATCAAATTGCCCATGTGAGTCCTGACTGGTCGTAATCGGAATTGGACGTGGACCGTTTGAACCCGGAGCAATCTCTTCGACCATCGGAAATGCCGGTCTCTGGCGGCCGTCGACTGTCTCGGCCACGAGAGACGGTGGAACTATCTTCAGATGAATGGAAGGGATGGGAACGAGATGAAAATCTGCTTCACGCGTGTCGCCGGCATGCAGAACAATCGTCTCAGAGGTCGCAGCATCGTTGGTGCCTGGGAACCATGTCAGGGGGTATGCGAAGTCGAGCGACGGATCGACTGCCGAGGCTCCGCCTTGTTGCGCGACCTGAGCGTACCAGGGGTGCGCCTGCACCGCGATGCGATAGCTTCCCGGGGACAGATTGGTTAACTCATACGCACCCCGGTCATCGGTTTGGGCGTACGCTCGCGCAGTTGCAGCAGTCTGCGGACCTCCCGGAGCGGGCGGCGGCACTAAGTGAAGTGCGACTTGCGCGTCTCTTACGGCATCCCCAGCTTCATCTAGAACGAAACCTTTGATGCTGGCTTCAGGACTAATTGTGAATCGGATATCGATCGTCGGCGAGTCTGCTGTCAGCACAACAGCGGAAGCAAAAGCACCGTGCTCTTCATAAGCCTGGCTGACATAACCTCGGGCGCTCGCTCTGAGATTCCAAGCTCCAGCCGTCGGAAGCGTTATCGAAAAACGACCATGGTCATCGGCTTCGAAGCTGTCGGTCGACACAGGGGGGCGGCGGCGATTGCCAAAATTACCGGACATCTCCGGACTCGGCGTTAGGCTGCAATGTGGTATCGGGCTCCCATCGACACTGCTGACAACGATGCCGGTAATTCCATACTGCGCGGCAGAGTTATGCTTCGCTTCGGGTTTCGTCTGCGCTCGAGTTTGGGTGTGCCCGACGCCTCCGGATAGCGCAGCAGCAAAGACCAGACAGGCAGGGCGAACCAACCTCCGTATCATGGAGTCACCTCGGCGGCCGGCACAGCGTCGAGGTTCAACGTGGGCTTGTCGCCGACGTTGATTGTCACTGAACTTGCGTGATTGTCGAATGGAGACAGGCTACCAGGCGTGCGGTAGTCCACCGCGTGCTGCCGCTCAAACGCGATCGCCTGATAGCTTCCCGGCGGAAGATGAGCAAAGTTGTAGCTCCCGTTCGAGTTGCTGCGGGTGCTGTAATTCGCTTGCGCACTCGGCCCGCTCGGAATCAGATAGACCCAGGCTGCCGCGGGGTTGCCGTTGAGCTTTACCGTTCCTTGCAGACTGCCGGTCTCGCTGCTGACAGTAATGCGTATCGGAATACCTGAGGCTCCAGGTGCGACAACGAGATTTTGCGTTAGTAAATCGGAGTCGCCATAGCTGGCAGACTCGATATACCACGCGCCGGTGTTGCGACCAACCAATCGATAGTTGCCGGGCGGAGCCAGGAAGAAGAACGTCTGATTGGTCTTGGACGACAACCCCACCCCTGCGTAGCCGCCATCTGAATCGGCCTGTTCACTGTTCAGTACGAGTCCAAACTGGGACAGCCCTGGTGCGGTACTATCCGTATTTGAAGACCCATCGACCACTAACTCCAGCGGAATGGAGGGCACAGGAGAAAATCTTAAAACCACTCCGGAGATGTCGTGATCCGGAACCGTGATTGTGGTCTCGGCCATCTCGGCAGCATCCGCGTTTGCCATCAACCTCGCCGTCAACGTATACGTTCCCTGAGGTAGTTGTATCTTCGTCTCGTCGCCGTTGCCCGCGGTCGAGTTCACCTGTAGAGTGCCTCCATTGCTGGCGCGGGCAGAGATTCTCATGAAGCCTCGATCGGACTCAGAATGCGATATTCCGACGGTGTGCGTGGGGCTCACGGTCGGCCGTAGCTCAAAGTTTTCTTCCTCTCCACTGTGAATCCTGATTGACTGTGACGCATCGCCGGAGCCGACACTCGGAACGGCGAAAGGAAGCACAGCCTCACCAGTAGTGCGATCCCGCAACACGTAGCGGGTTTGCAGGCGGTACTGACCTGCTGGCACAGGAATTCGAAAACTTCCATGCGAGTCCGTTTGACCCTGACCCACCGGCATCCAGCGACGCGCGGAGTCGTCGTAGATGCTCCTCATCGCGCTTACCGAAATACCAGAAAGTGGAGTTCCGTCGGGAGCCAGTACCACGCCGGTGAGCAGCGCCTCCGGGTAGAGGCGAAGTTCGAGCGGTATTGCCAGTTGGGAGGATTGTAGATAGAGATTGCCGGCATCACCGTACTCTGGGCTGGCATAGAACCCGGGTTTGCTTACGAGAATATTCCCGTTAATTTCGGCGTTCTGCTCGAACCTGAACTTGCCCTCGCTATCGGTCAGCACAGCTCGGCTATTGAGTCGAACCAGAGCTCTGCGAACGGGTTGGTCCGTGACGGCGTTGATCACTCGACCTGTTACCAGGTCCGGCACGCCCGAGGAAGCAATCGATGTGCCTAGTCCTGCACCGGAAGCAGTCTGGGCGTCGCAGGTGGCTTGGCGACCGAGCAAGATACAAACCAGAGTTAGAAAGGCAGGCATCGAACCGTTGCGTAGAGAACGGCAAGCGGTTCGGTATGGAGACACGACGGGGCACCTCGCCAGAGATAAGACGTCCTTAACTCATATTAGTGAGAACGACGATGATTCCGCCAGATTTCTGGCTGATCTCTTTCGTTGATGGGGCGAAACGCACGCAACTCGAACGTGGAAGGCCGGGAGTCGCCGTTACGTCAGCCTCTTTCAGATTCGGTCAGAGAGTTCGCGTCGATCTTTGCGAGGGATTCCAAGAGATGTTTCGTATACAAACCGCTTGCTACAAACTTCGCTCCATCCCTCATCATCATCAAGAGAACCTGTTCGCCGTCTTTATCGATACACGTAACCTCGTCGAGATCGACGACACGATTCTGTGCTGGCAGGCGACCTTGACTGACTCGCCAATTTTCTGTCAGGTCCTCTAAAAACGATGATGTCATCCGACCTTGAAGCACCCACCGCTGCTCCGATGAATCCTCGGTCATCGTAATTCGTAACATCTTGCTCGTCCTTACAAACCGCTGTGTCGGTGAGGTCCTCCGGGTGCAAACTACATGACTGGTTCTCCGGTCTGGATTGCAAGGACCGAGGTCCTAGGCATAATTTGCTCCCCCAAATACATCCAAAGCTTCGCTTACGTCGTCAGTATGACTTATCACTTCTAGCAATCCGCATTCCTAAAATGCGATGAGACTCTATCTTTGGTGGCAAAAGCTATTTACATCGATACATATCGTCGATGCTCTCGGAAGGCATGCCGATAAATTGGCAGCATGCCAAAGCGTTGGCACAAATATGGTGGAGTTCTTCAGGATTTTCTGGGACGTGAGATTCCCAGCTTCTGCATTCGAAACTGCAAGGTGGGACGCTTTAGTCCAAGTCTTGCGGCAGCACCATTCGGGCCTGCAAACACCCAATTGGTTTGCTCCAGGATGGATAAGATATGCTTTCGTTCGATCTCTTCCAGGGTCGTGGCTCCATTTGTTTGGGCGCTCATTTCGGCGTTCTTCACCTTCAGGCCATCCAGTGGCACCTGAAGTTCTGGGCCTTTCGATAAAATGACCGCCCGCTCGATGACATTTTGGAGTTCTCGAATATTGCCGGGCCACGGATAGCTGACCATTGCATTCATCGTGTCTGTCGAAATGGTATCGATCTCTTTCGACATGTTGCGCGCAAAATGTTGGGCGAAGTGTCTGACGAGAAAGGGGATGTCTTCCTTGCGCTCTCTAAGGGGCGGGACATGAATGGGGAACACGTTGAGTCGATAAAACAAGTCGGACCGAAAAGTTTGCTCTTCCACCATCGCGCTGAGATCGCGGTTTGTGGCTGCGATCAGGCGTGCATCGGTGCGTAAGGTTCGCGAGTTTCCCAACCGTTCGAACTCTCGCTCCTGCAGGACACGAAGCAGCTTTGGCTGGAGTTCCAGTGGAATCTCACTCACTTCGTCGAGAAATATGGTCCCCTGCGACGCCAACTCGAATCGGCCCATTCTCTGAGCGATTGCGCCGGTGAATGCTCCTTTTTCATGTCCAAAGAGTTCGCTCTCCAGCAAACCGGTAGGAATTGCGGCGCAATTCAGCTTTACGAAGGGATGGATGCGACGGCGGCTGAGGTTGTGCACAGCACGAGCGATGAGTTCCTTTCCGCTTCCCGTCTCACCCTGAATAAGAACTGTTGAATTGGTCGGCGCGACAGCTTCAACTTGGCGCAGCACCTGTCGAAGCACAGCGCTGTTGCCAATGATCTCCTCAAAGTTGAGCTCGCTGCGAATCTCATCTTCAAGGTAGAGCTTCTCCTGCGTGAGTTTGTCTGAAAGCTCGGTAATGCGTCGATAGGCAAAGGCATTGTCGATAGCAATAGCTACTTGACCCGCGATCTGCGAGAGAAATTCAACATCCTCCCGCAGGAACGCGTTCTTCTGCGCCCTGACTAAACACAGGACGCCTAACACATTCCTGCAGCGAAGCAGTGGAAGCAAGCAGATACTGATAGCGTCCTCTCCGTGGTGAAGGGTGTTGCCAAAAGCCGATCGGCTCCATTCTTCAATATTTCCAATCCAAGGTTTTCCGGAGCGAAAGACCTGCCCAGCGAGCGAGCCTTCGAGCGGCTTCGACAGATCCTGAAGCAGCTCGCCTTTCCCATCTGGAAAATCCACCGCATAAAGTTGGAGATGCTCCGCGGTTGCATCAGGCAGGATCACGGCCACGCCTTCCAGCCGCATGGTCTTGCGAATATTTGGCGAAACTGAGCGGAGCATTTCGCCCAGGTCGAGATTGGACACGACGCTATTGTTGAGATCAAGAAAAAGATTGAGCTTCGTTTGTTCGCTCTCCAGCTGAGCCCTGGCAGCCTCCGAGTGTGCGAGATTCAACCTGTCATCAATGGCTAGCCCGACATAATCCGCCAGGAAAAAGAGAAGACTAACCTCTTTCTCAGAAAAGCCATCGTCTTGCTTCTTCGCAAAGCAGATAGCTCCGAGTCCAGTGGGTGCTCTATTGAGAGGAAGAAGGCAAAGTGACCGGTTGCCGTGTGCACGGAAGAATCGAAATACGCCAGGAAATCTAGCCTCCCGATCCAGTGAGGTGACGACCACTGGTTTCGGGTATCCGGATAAGAACTCCTCGATTTCAGCTTGCCATTGCGGCAACTCTGGTTCGAGATTGATGGTGAGCCCGTTAGCGTCGACCGCATACCATGACGAATTGCCACCAGTCATGTGAACCAGAGCGGTGGTATTTGAACCTGCGACGGAAGATAGTTCAGCAGGCAGGGAACAGAGAAGTCGCTCGGGATCGCGATAGGCATCCAGGCTTCGTGCGAAGCGCAAAAGATCCCCGATCTGTTCGATCTCTGGGGCGGTATCGACCGAGGACACGTGGCGAAGAGGTGAACTCCTCATACCGGGCTCTTAATCTCCCTTCTTCCATCGATCTTTGATAGATGAAGTTACAGGCGATAAGGTGGCAAGCCTTTACAACATCGACGTAAGACAGCCAGTCGGGTCGGCTGGGTCACATACGACTGCCAATAGTTTGGCATGCAGCCAATAAGCTGGCATTGAAAACTGTGTTTTAGCGAGGACCGGCTCTGATCGCAAGTGCACTCCCTTCGTCATCAATAATTTACAACGGAAGAGGTATTGATGTTTCTGGCACTTCGGTTGCTTAGGGTGAATCAACTGTTACGCCTCATCTTTCGTCAATCCTAACCAGCAGCTTTATTTAGGGGGATCCGGATGCATTTGGAGGAACACACCGAACCGGCACCGAGCTTCAGACTCGATGTTCCGCTGCACGAGCTACTTACCAAACCCACCCCAAGCCTGCCGGGGCTACAACCCATCGGAACGCCGCAGACTTTTCCCGATCCCGTGTTCCCGCAGCACCCCGAACTTCTAGCTCCAATCGATTGGAACGCTACCTGGGCACCTCCAGAAAAGCGCAAATGGGGCCCAGGACAGATCTATCACGCGATGCAGGGGTGGCTTTTTCCTTACATCCGTTCAAGAGTCACAGAGGGTGACTTTCACCCGCTTATCTCCTACCTCTTTACCGAGTTCAAGTGCAATCTCGATTGCCACTACTGCTGGGCTTTCGACAATAAAGTGAAGGGGATGAGTGAGGATACGGCGAAGCGATCGATTGATTGGCTTCACGGCACCGGCTGTCGCGTGCTCGCCTACATGGGAGGCGAACCTCTCCTCAGGCCTGATTTGATTCAGCGCATTACCTACTACGCGGCGAAAAAGAACTTCTGGATCTATCTCCCGACGAACGCCCGCCTCTTGCGTACGGATGTGATCGACAAGTTAGCTGACGCAGGCATGTCCACCTTCAACATCGCCGTCGACGCGGTTGATTTGAAAGAAGGTCTGCCGAAGGCGCTCGTCCCGATACGCAAACAGTTCGACTACCTCGTGCGCAAGCAGTACGGTTATGGCTATTCCGTGTTCCTAAACATCAATATTTGCCGAAACAACCTCGATGACGTTCGGCAGTTAACCGAAATAGCGCACGATAACGGTATTGCTACGGATTATCACATCAACGAATCACCGCTGCTCGAGCAAGACGAGCACTTCAAGCACGCGGCCAATAACGTAACTTACATCACGAAGGACGATTGGCCAGCTGTGGAAGAGACGATTCAGTGGCTGACCGAAAAGCAGGACTCCGGCTACAAGATGGTGAACTCGAACGCGCGGCTTTGGCAGATGGTCGACTTCATGAAAGGGAATCACTTTCCCTGGAACTGCCGCGCCGGGCAAAATTCAATGATTATTCGCGTCGACGGAACCTTGGCACCATGCTTCCCGATGTATACGGCAAGCTATGACTGGGGCGTGGTCGGCAATCACAAATTCGAGACCAAACAACTCGATCACCAGAAAGAGACCTGCCAGACCCACTGCTTCTCGACACTCAACCATATCTTGGGCTGGTGCTACAACGACCAGCGTGTCATCAAGTATTTCTTCAAGCAGCTCGCGAACGGCTTCCAGGGAGCGAAGGGCCAGATGTAACGCCGAGCGATCCCCAATCATCGACACGATAAAAGAAACGACACCGTAAGCATAAGGAGATGCAAATGCCGGGAACCGAAGAGATCGTTCAGACAGACTTCGAAGTTGAGATTCAGGCTCGTATTGACGCGGAACGGGCACGCCTTCGTGCCGAAGCAGGACTTGCGCGCATGCGCGAGTTCAAGAAACCTGTCGAACGAACGTTCACGGCAAATGAGCGCGACTATGTCACGATTCTCTTTGGTGGACTCACGTGGAAGCACGAGGAGATGATCAAAGCCGTATTCCACGGCAGTGGCTATCGGTGCGAAAACATTCCCACTCCAGTGGTCGCCGATTTTCAGGCAGGGAAGGAGTTCGGCAACAACGGACAATGCAATCCGACCTACTTTACTGTAGGCAATCTAGTTCGCCATCTTCAAATGCTCGAGCAGCAGGGTCAGACACGCAAACAGATCATCGATAATTACGTCTTCTTCACGGCCGGTTCCTGCGGTCCATGCCGATTCGGCATGTATGAGGCAGAGTATCGATTTGCCCTTCAGAATGCAGGCTTCGACGGTTTTCGCGTTTTGTTATTCCAGCAAACGGATGGCATTAAAGCAGCGAGCGGTGAGCCTGGACTGAAGTTTTCCGTCGACTTCGGCATGGGAATGCTGAATGCACTTAACCTCGGAGATGTCATCAACGAGCTGGTATACCAAGTGCGTCCGTTTGAGGTGAACAAAGGAGAGACCGATCGAGTCATTCAAGACTCCGTGAAGACGCTGACTGATACACTCCGCGACCGCAAGCGCTGGCACATTATGGATGTCGCACCGACGTGGGCTAAACCTTATCTGGAGAAGAGTGGAAAGCTCGCGGGTATCAGCTGCACTCTTGGGAAGATCGGTCACAACCTATACGGCAAGGAATATGTCGATGCTCTTCATACTTGTCGCGACAGCATCAATGCGATCGAAGTGGACCGTCTGCGTGTGAAGCCGGTCATCAAAATCACCGGCGAATTCTGGGCGCAAACGACTGAAGGCGACGGCAACTTCAACATGTTTGCCTTCCTCGAGAAGGAAGGTGCGCAAGTCCTGGTTGAACCGATCGCGACTTGGATCGCCTATATGATGTACGTCGCCAAAGAAGGTGCGAAGGCCCGGGCGGATGCGGAGGCTCCTTATCGCGATCCCAAGTGGTATGAGCTGAAGAAGCGTCTCGCAAATGACTTCAAGGTCTTCAAGAAGACTGGAGGACTGAGCGCCGGTAGTGCCATGTGGAACTTCTTCTATCACCGCACGATCAAACACTTAGGAGACACAGCCCACCATCTAATTCCGCAGAAGGAGCTTTCGCGTCTGGCGCATCCCTTCTACCATCAACTCGCTCGCGGTGGTGAGGGTTACATGGAAGTCGGTAAGAACGTCTATTACACCGTGAACCATCTGTGCCATATGGTCCTCGCTCTCAAACCCTTTGGCTGCATGCCGTCCACGCAATCGGACGGAGTTCAGTCTCGAGTAGTGAACAAGTTCAAAGACATGATCTTCCTGCCGATCGAAACCTCCGGTGAAGGTGAAGTAAACGCGCATAGCCGGGTACAGATGGCGCTGGCAGAGGCGAAGGCTAAGGCTCGCGCAGAGTTCGACGGTGTATTGCAGCAGACAGGAAAGTCTCTCGAAGAGTTGCGAGACTACGTCGATCAGCATCCGGCTCTCAAACAAGCGCTTTACAAGGTGCCCCATCGGAAAGGTCTTGCTGGAACCGCTGCGCAGTTCGCGTGGCATGTGAGCGATTTGATCGACAAAGATGGTGCTTATCGTCGGTCAACTCGGGTTTCCGCCCGGTTACAGCGAGTCGCGTAGTCGGCGGCTGCAGCTTTTATCCACCACGTACCGATTGCGGAGGAGAACGGGATGCAGGAATTTCTGGTTGGCCTGGATGTAGGTTCTACAACTGTTAAAGCGATTGTGGTCGATGCCGCCTCCGATAAGACCATCTGGCAGGATTATCAACGTCACGAGACCCGCCAACCAGAAAAGGTTCTCGAGTTCCTGCGTCGGATGGAGGCCGACACAGGAATCTCGCCTGCAAATACACGCATTTTTATAACGGGATCAGGTGGTGGAACAATCGCTGAGATGATCGGCGCAAAGTTCGTCCAGGAGGTCCACGCGGTCTCGCTCGCGGTTGAGAAGCTGCACCCGGAGGTGTACTCCGTCATTGAATTAGGCGGTCAGGACGCGAAGATCATCGTCTTCAAAGACGATGAAGAGACGGGGCGTAAGAAGAAAATTCCATCGATGAACGACAAGTGCGCTGGCGGAACCGGAGCGGTCATCGACAAGATCAACGCCAAATTGAAGATACCTGCCGTAGAACTCGCTAATCAGGGATATCACGATATCAAGCTCCACAAAGTAGCAGGGAAGTGTGGGGTCTTTGCCGAGACCGACATCAATGGTTTGCAGAAGACCGGGACGCCGCCCGACGAATTGATGGCCTCTCTCTTCGAAGCTATCGTGTTGCAAAATCTGAGTGTACTGACTCGCGGACACACTCTACGTCCGCACGTTCTACTGCTCGGTGGTCCGAATGGCTTTATTCGGGGCATGCGAGAGGCATGGCAGACCAACATCCCACGCATGTGGAAGGAGCGGAAGGTTGAGATCCCCGAGGGCATGTCCCCGGAAGACTTGATTAAAGTTCCTGACAACGCTCAATACTTCGCGGCCTTAGGGTCGGTGGAGTTCGGCAAAGAGGAAGAGCCGGCAGTGGGGCGCTATCTTGGTGTTGAAAAACTTCTCTACTACATTGATTACGGTCGAGCCGAGGAGAAGGCTATCTCTGGAGGTAAAGGACTCGTTGCGGAAGATGCAGAACTTGTCAGCTTCAAATCCGCGTACAAGAAGAAGAAGTTTATTCCGGCTGAGTTTTTTCCCGGGCAGGTGGTGTCCGGATTTGTTGGTATCGACGGTGGGTCCACATCCACCAAGGCAGTAGTCCTTGGCAAAGACGGAGAAATTCTTTGCAAGACCTATCAGCTCTCGAATGGCAATCCGATTCAGGACACGATCGAGATGTTCGAGAAGCTGCGAGAGCAGATCGAGAGTAAGGGTGCAACTCTCGAGGTGCTCGGCGTTGGCTCGACGGGTTATGCGAAGGACATTATCAAGGACGTATTGAATGCGGATGTGGCGCTCGTCGAAACCGTCGCCCACACCGAATCTGCGCTGAAATTCTATGACGACCCTCACGTCATCGTCGATGTTGGTGGGCAGGATATCAAGCTCATCGTGCTCAAAGACGGTCGCGTCAAGGACTTCAAGCTGAACACACAGTGCTCGGCAGGAAATGGGTACTTCCTGCAGTCGACAGTAGAAGGATTTGGCATGAAGGTGGAGGAGTTTGCGGATCTCGCCTTTTCCGCTAAATCCATGCCGACCTTCGGATATGGATGCGCGGTCTTCATGCAGTCCGACATCGTCAACTTCCAGCGTCAAGGTTGGCGGTCGGAGGAGATTCTGGCGGGTCTCGCAGATGTGCTACCCAAGAATGTGTTCCTCTATGTCGCGAGTATTCCCAATCTCGCGGCGCTCGGATCGCGTTTCGTGCTTCAGGGAGGCACGCAGAATAATCTTGCGGTGGTCAAAGCTGAGGTTGACTTTATCAAATCCAGCTTCCGCGCCAACGGCAAAGAGCCGGAGATTATCGTTCACGAACACTGCGGTGAGTCCGGCGCGATCGGGGCGGCCCAGGAAGCTTTGCGTCTATGGCGCAATGGTCGGCAAACCACATTCGTCGGTCTCGAAGCAGTCGCTAATATTCGCTATCGCACTACACGAAACGAAGACACACGCTGCTACTTCTGCAAAAACAATTGCCTCCGCACCTTCATCGATGTCGATGTGACGGGGCAGCAAAACTCTGAACACAACCACGTTCACGCCGTCGCTGAGGATCGTGCCGCGACACCAGCCGAGGTTGCAGAAGTACTCAACACGTTGCCTCCGCTTGAACATATCCAAGCCAATCTTCCTCCCGTTGAATCTCATGGGTCTTGCAGCACAGGCAGCAGCCACAGCTCTCCCTCTGTGTTCAAGGCAAAGATAGAACCGCTCGTTCAGATCCAGCTCACGCCCGGATCAAACAAGGTTGTTGAACTGCCAAAGCCAATCGAATTCCAACCGCGCAAGACCAAGGTTCCTCTTCGAAAAGGCGAACAGCGCCTCATCATCGCGACCTGTGAAAAGGGGACTGTCGAGGACCTCGACGAGATGAAGGACATCAAGGCTGATATCGACGAGATTAAAGCCGTCAATCCCAACTACGTCGATATCGCGGCTCACGATGTCTTCCGTCAGCGTGATGTCGAGCTTGTCGCGGATGCCGTGCCAGTCACCAAGGGGCTATTCATCTCGAAGACAACGAAGGAACGGGCGTCACGAATGGAGCAGCGCAAAGACTTTCGTGTGGGTGTCCCGCGTCTCTTGAACACGTACACCTACGCTCCGTTCTTCAACGCATACTTTGCCAGCCTCGGACTGAAATCCGAAAACATTATTTACTCTGACTACACGACACCGGAGCTATACCGTGCGGGCGCAAGTCGAGGCGCCATTGACCCCTGCTATCCGTCAAAGATTGGTATCGCACACGTCTACAACCTGCTTGCGGTCAAGCATGCGAAGAAACCTCTTAATGCGATCTGGTTCCCAATGTACGATGTCCTGCATTCGCACCTTGTAAATCTCACTGGTTCAAACGCCTGTCCAACTGTGACGGCAACACCTGAGACGGTCAAGGCTGCATTTACGAAAGAGAGCGATATCTTTGCCGAAAACGACGTCCTCTACATCGATCCGATCCTGAACCTGCAGGATGAAAAGCTCTGTGCCGATCAGATGTTCAAAACCTGGGGTCCCATTCTTGGCCTCACCCGCGAGGAAAACGAGCGGGCCATTGCCGTCGGCTTCAAATCTTTGCAGGAGTGTGAAGCCGAAATCCGCCGACAGGCGCGAGAGACGCTCGATCAACTCGAACGCGAAGACCGCATCGGCATCGTCATGCTTGGCCGCGTCTACCATCACGACCCCGGCCTCAATCACGAGATCATGGAGGAGTTCCAAAAACTGGGTTACCCGGTATTCTCACAGAGCACGTTGCCTCTTGACGAAGATTTGTTGGACCGTCTCTTCGGTGATGAAGTTCGAGCTGGTCTGATCACGCATCCACTGGACATCAGCGATGTATGGAAGAATCGCTATTCGACCAGCACGAACCACAAAGTATGGGCGGCGAAGTTCACAGCCCGCCACCCAAATCTTGTTGCTCTCGAGGTCTCGAGCTTCAAGTGCGGCCACGATGCTCCCATCTACGGGGTCATCGAAGGAATCATCGAACAGTCGGGCACACCCTACTTCTCATTTAAGGATTTGGATGAAAACAAGCCCTCCGGTTCCATCCGCATCCGAGTTGAGACGATCGACTACTTCCTACGTCGCTATCGCGAGGACATCGTTAAGCGACGCACGGCTGAAGTGGGTATCGAAGCTCAACTTGCGGCCTTCGAACAATCGCTTCGTACCCAGGCAGGGAATTCCTACGAGATGGCGGTGGCAGGAGACTAGTTTTTGCGAGTCTCCGACCTCGGCCGCCTAAAATAGAAGCCCTAGCATATGTGCCAGTTCACGATCTGAATGCTGGCCATGAGTTGGTTAGCGCGATTCTCTAAACTTAGTGGCGCTTTCCAATATGAGGATGCCCGTGAAAAGATGGGGCATTCAGGTTTAGGCATGTTGACGAAGACAAGAATTGAATCGCGCGTGGGTGCTATCGTTCTCGCTGCCGGCAGTTCCAGCCGCATGGGAGAAGCGAAGCAACTTCTCCCAATGGCCAATAGTACCGTGCTTGAGCGAACGCTTGGAAATCTCATTGACTCCAAAGTCGATGAGATTGTTCTTGTACTGGGCTCCTCAGCGGAGTCGATTCGCGAGCGGCTTGCAGAGCGGCCTATGAAACACCTGAGAATACTCATGAATCCCGACTACGGTCAGGGAATGGCAACGTCACTACAGGCTGGATTGGCCATCTTGAATGAGAACATAAATGCCTCGTTGATCGTACTGGGGGATCAGCCATTCGTTCGGGCGGAGACGTTCGATCGAATTATCGATCGATATCTGCGATCTGATGCACAGATTGTGATCCCGATGTTTCACGGAGTTCGCGGCAATCCTGTTCTTTTGGATCGTTCGGTCTTCCTTGAGGTGATGGCGCTTCGGGGAGATATCGGTTGCAGAGCCATCTTTGGGAATCACTTGGATGGGATAGTCAAAGAAGAGGTAGACGACGTAGGAATTCTCCTCGACCTCGATAGCAAAGACGATTACGAGATGCTGCGAGATTTTGGGCAGGGAGATCTGCCTTC
The DNA here is from genome assembly GCF_051013365.1 of Tunturiibacter psychrotolerans. Lineage (GTDB taxonomy): Bacteria > Acidobacteriota > Terriglobia > Terriglobales > Acidobacteriaceae > Edaphobacter > Edaphobacter psychrotolerans_A. The sequence continues at coordinate 5,319,525 of NZ_CP132941.1, forward strand.
ATCGTGGTTAGCGATGAAACTACAGCGTTCCGCTTCCTAGAAATTATCGTTCGCGACTCGTCGTTACGGGCTCTCTCCGTGTCGTGGCGAGGCCGCCTGGCCACCAGTTCCAGTCGCCTGCGATACGAAGGAGCGCGGGACCGATCACAATACGTACAAGTGTCGCGTCGATGAACACGGCTATCGCCAACGTAAATCCGATCATCTTGACCACCAGGAAGTCTCCGATGGTGAATGCCGCAAAGACCACAATCATGATTGCGGCGGCACTCGTAATGAGGCCTGCGGTTCTAGCCATGCCCTCTGGAATCGCATCTATTTCACTGAGTCCGCTTCTTCTGGCTTCGAGAACGCGCGCGACCAGAAAGACCTCGTAGTCCATGCTTAATCCGAAGACAATGGCGAAAGCGACGATTGGAACAAGGGGAAACACGCTACCGGTTCCCCCAGGAACTCCCAGGAACCTGCTTCCGTGTCCGTCCTGGAAGACGAAAACTAATGCTCCAAAGGATGCCGCGACCGACAGCAGGTTGAGTGCAATGGCCTTCAGGGCTGCGAAGATTGATCGGAAACCACAGAGCAATGCAAGGAGCGTTCCGCCCACTACCAGCGCCGTTACCGACGGGAAACGGTCTTTGATAATCGTTTCGTAATCGGCGTTGAGCGCTGGAATGCCCCCGACGAGAAGGGTTGCTCCAGGCACGCCTGTGAGAGCGGGCGCGCCGGTCTTCCGAAGCTCCCGTACCCAAGCTACCTGGTCACGCAGGGAGACCGAACCCTTGGGTATCACCTCAAGCAACGCCGCCCGTCCGTCGCTACTCAGAAACGTTCGACGCGTCTCCCGCGAGAGGCCACTAAGAGAAGACCGGTTGCCCTCCGCAAGCGTAGTGATGGAAATCACGCGATCACAACGAGGGTCGCTTGCGAGCCGTTTTGTAAGATGATCGAGCACATTCCACCCCGCGTCGGTTTGCGCGATGGAATCCGTTGGAAGTTCGACGATGACGCGCAGCGATTCAACAACGCCGTCTCGGTCCATCTGTTCGAGGGTGTGGAGCGCATGGACTGATTCCGCTGTCTTCGGAAGCCAATCCCCTCTGGGGAGACTGGTATCCAGGTGTCTGGCCTGCCAGGCGAGCAGAAGCAAAGGAGTTCCTGCCACAACGAGGGCAAGCCAAGGATGCGCGACGATCACTTTCCCCCAGCCGCGCCAGCGGTCTCCCGTACGCGCGGCCCGATTCGCATCCAACTTAGGAGTAAACGGTAATCGGCCAAGGTTGATCCGGGTACCGAGTAAAGCCAAGACCGCCGGAACGAGGGTATTTGTAAGCAACACACTCATTCCTGCCACCAGGAATCCCGCGATACCGATGGAACGTATTTCGCTTATCGGAACCGTCAGGAGGGCTAGAAAGCCAATGGCTACCGTTGATGCTGAAATCAAGAGCGTGTGACCTGCCTGACGCGCCGCGATGACCGATGCCTCGGGTCCGCTGTGTCCGGCGGAGATCGCTTCGCGGAAGCGGCTGACCATGAGGAGCGCGTAGTCGATTCCCAGGCCCAAGCCAAGCATTGTGGCTAAATTCTGAACCAGAATGGACAAGTGCCAACGCTGGGCCAGCAATCCCGTAATCGCCAGTGTGGTCGCAATGGCAAGCTGGCCAACCGCCAATGGAATGAAGGCGGCCATCAGGCTTCCAAAAGCCAATAGAAGAAGTGCGAGCGTCGCGGGGATCACGAGTTTTTCGCCCCGTTGCACGTCGTCGGCGCTAGCTTTGCGGATGTCAAAATTCAGCGGAATTTCGCCTGTGAGCTCGAGCTTCACTGCCGGATAACGGCCTCGCAGTTGATTTTCCAGAGAGCTCGCCAACTGGTGAAGCTTCGGGACAAGCGACTCCACTGGACCGTCTGACGACGTGAGTCCCACGAGAATAAACGTTCCCCCTCCCCGGCCCAGAAAGATCGGGTCGCGCAACTCGAGGTAGGACACCACTCCTGAGACGCCGGGCTGCTCTTTCAGTGCTGCCACTATGGTTTCTAACGCTTGGCCGCCTGCCTCTGTGTCCGCTGGTGGAACCCCCTGGATTACCAGGACCACACGGTCCACAAACGGCGACCGAAAACGATCGGCTAGCTCCTGCCGGACCGTTTCAGCCTGGCTCCCTTCGACACGGGTTGCGGTCTCCAGGTGGCGCTCTGCGTGAAAAGAGAAGGGAAGAAGTGCAATGGCTGCTGCTAATACGATCCCGGACACCCAAAAACGGCGCACATGCATAGCATTGATCATGTCATATAAGATTGTCGTCACTGAAGCTCCCGGTATCGTTTGTATACACTTGCGCGGGACTAACCTAAGATAGTTTTCGAGTTTGCTAAACTCTTCCCCGTCAGTTTTAGGAGGATCAATTCATACCCTACTGTTGCTTATACTGCTTGCCGGTTTCCAACCTGGAGCGGCAGATCCTCGTGTTGGCTCCTGGACCCTCATCTCCGCGCAGTCCAGTCTGGATCCTCCGAACCGGCTCTCCATTACACCTCTGCATGACGGGGTGCATGTCGTCATGTCTGGAGAAAGCCGCCTCGATTTCACCGCGAATTGGAGCGGACCCGAGTCGTCCGCGACAGGCAATCTCGGGTTCAATCAAATTGGGCTTCGCAGAATTGGCAAGAGGGAGGCGGAGGTCAAAGAAAAAAAAGATGGGGCTGCTGTAGCGACGATTAGGGAAAAAATTTCGAATGATGGAAATGAGCTTACAACGACGACTACGGCTGCGGGCAAAGCCGATCAGATCACCGTGTGGACGCGAAGCGGAGGCGCGAAGGTCGCCAATGACCTGTTCGCAGGCGAGTGGACGCAAGATCTCAGCAAGACCCGTTTGCGGCAAGGTTTGGTGCTGAAAATCGAGCCGGATGGAAGCGGGGGAATCCGTTTTCTAGGAGATTTCAGCTATACCGCCCGTTTTGACGGAAAGCAATACGATCTGAAGAACTCGCGCAACGATACCGTGACCCTTGAACTTGTCGATCCTCACACGGTGGATGCGATCTACCGGCGGGACAATCAAGTCACCCAAAAGGACACGTGGGTGATTTCCGCGGACGGGCAGCAGATGACACTATCTACCGCTGGCTCGTTGGAAACGGGCCAGCGGGTAACAGAGAAACTCTTGTTTAAGAAGCAGTAACGGATAATGCGTCTGGCAACGCTTCGGAGCAATCCAGAATCGGAGTGCCCCGTGGCACCTCGTCTGCCTCACGAGGAGCGATCGAGATGATCCCCTTGCGGTGCATGAATTTCAGGATGCCGTTGACGGTATCTTCCAGCGATGGATCCGCTTTGCCCCACACGGAGGCATCCCGGGCCATCTGATACGAGGAGTTGTCATAGCGTTTGAACTCCATCGATGAGATGTTGTCGACAGAGCCGACCAGAAAATCCAGTAGCGGGAAAAGAAGATCTTCCTTACGGCATCTCCGGATGAGTTCGGGAACGAAATCGGGAAGGCTGTAGGCTTCGAATTGCCGGCCAGTCGCCTGAGTGATCAGCCCGGTGATGTCCATCATGTTGGAATAGTCGTCTCGCACGATGTGGTATGTCTTGTTCGCTGTGCCAGGTGTGGTGGAGATTGCAACGATGTTGTTCGCTACGATGTCGGCCGGAACAAAGCTGACCTGATTGAGTGTATCGACACCAATGCCGTGGTTGACCATAAAAGCAACTAACCGAACCGCGATATCGAAGTTGTTGCCTCCGCCTGTGACCGAGGGGCTGACGAGAGCCGGCCGGAAGACACGCGCAGAAAGTCCCCGTCTGCGGGCGTCGAATACCACCTGTTCTGCTACCCATTTCGATTGGCTGTAGCCGAAATCGAGAAGCTCCATGTCTTCGTTATGGTCGGTTTCATACAGGACGGATTTGACCGCCCAGCCGAATACGAAGGTTGTCGAGACGTAATTGAACTCTTTGGGGCGTCCCTCGAAGGCCAATCTCACGACCTCATTGGTTCCCAGCACGTTTGCGTCGCGCATCAGGTCGTAGTTGAACAGGTAGTTCACGGTTGCACCGTTATGGAACACCGTGTCAATCTCACTCGCGAGGAGATCCCATACGTCCTGGGTCAGGCCCAGATTTGGCTGCCCCAAATCGCCGCAGATGGGGATCACGCGGTCCTCGAACATCTCCATCAGCTCTGCCTCGCATGGGCCCATTGACTCCATGGCAGCTCTCAGTCTTTGCCTGCCCTGAATTTCGTCGGAAGATCTGACAAGAACATGGATCTTCGCCTGTGTCTGTTCCAGCAGGCTCTTCATAAGGAATGGCCCAATGAAGCCGGTCCCGCCAGTGAGCAACACGTGATTCGGCATTGGGGTGTCCGGCACGGGCGCTGGCACCGGCGGCTCGAAGACGAGCTTACGATCGTTGGTCATCATCTCCTTCTCGGCGGCGCTCTGCTCTTCGCGGAAGGTCGCAAGGGAATGACGCAGATGAACGATTGCCTCTTCGGGAGCGTTCTCCAGCATCTCGGCCAGTCCAAAGAGCTCGGCTACGCTGACACGCTGAATGACACCAATATCTACTTGTCGCGCCAGCATCTCGGCGCCCTTGTCTTTCAGGAGCTCCTTGAGCTCATGCATGAACACAACAAGATCCAGGGAATCCAGGCCGGCTTCGACGAGGTTGTACGATTCCTGACCTGTCAGGTTGTATCTGGCCTTCAATTCGGCGAAAGAGGAGTTTGCATAGACTTCGGACGCGCAGTTTCCGGCATCCTTCTCCCGCGAAAAGTCGGAGAGAACGGTGAACTCACCTTGCAGCCACATCTGCTTGGTCTTGTGGCGCATGATCTTCCCCGAACTCGTTCTCGGGATCGCGCGTGGCGCGATGAGGGAGATGACGGCCACTTCTACGTTGAGATAGTTCCGGACTGCGGCAGCAATCTTTCGTGCTTCGGGAAGCGACCTGGGATTTTTGACTTCGGCGACGATTGCCAGCGCAGGCTCGCTGTCTTCCTGAATCTGGAACGCGGCGACGCAGTTGTGCCGGATCAGACCGGATGATTTCTCTACGACGTTCTCAATGTCATGCGGGTAATAGTTCTGTCCGCGGAGAATGATCATGTCCTTGATGCGGCTGCAGACGTAAAGCTCGCCATCGTGGAAGAATCCGATGTCCCCCGTACGGAGGTAGCCGTCGTCGTAGGGAGTATCGTCAACAAGCCGCGCCCGAAACTGCTTCAGAGTCAATTCCGGATTATTCCAATAACCCAGGCACTTGCCGCTTCCGGCGACCCAAATTTCGCCGATGCGGTCGGGCTTAAGGGCGAAATGCCCCTCCGGATCCACGATCTTCACGTCAAGACCCGGGAGCGGGGTTCCACAACTGACAATCTGCGTGGCCCCGTCAATTTCAGAGACCTCAGTCGTCATGCGGGCCTTGCCAAGGGCGAGGGCGCGCTTATTGACGGAGACGATGTTGCGACCGCCGAGGGTGACCGCCAGAGTATTCTCAGCCAGCCCGTAAGCGACGTAGAAACTCTCGGACTTCAGTCCATAAGACTGGAACGCCTCTAGAAACCGGGTATAGGTATCAGCCTTTACAGGTTCGGCAGCGCACATCAAGACGCGAAGCGAGCTGAGATCACACGCGTCGAGGCTGTCTTTGGAAAGCCTCCCGGCGCGGAGGCAATAGTCGTAGGCGAAGTTGGGTGCAGCGGTCGCGGTGGCGCGGTAGGCGGTAATCGCATCGAACCACAGGATCGGCCGCTGAATGAAGTCCATGGGAGCGAACCCGTACGTCGTGCCGCCTTTCAGCGCTGGATAGAGGTAGCACCCGATCAGCCCCATATCGTGATACTGCGGAAGCCAGGAAACGACGACCGGAGAGGGGTGGTCGATCACAAGCGCATAAGTATTCAGGATGTTTTCGTGCGTGACGATCACGCCTTTGGGCTCCATCGTGGATCCCGACGTGTACTGGAGAAATAAGATCTTCGAAGAATCTATGGCCACATCGTAAGGGATCGTATCTACGAAATCTTCCGTGGGGATCCATGGAAGCCCGGAGATGTAATCCACATCAACGCCGGACGCGGAAACTCCGCTTCTGGCGAGATTCGTCTTGAGGGATGCGTGATAGTCTCTGCTCGTTAGAATGCCAGCTGCCTGGCAATCCTTCGCGATGTGGACCATCTTGTATAGGGCGCTCTGGAAGCCACGCGAACTGGGCGGATAGACCGGAACGGGTATCAATCCGGCGCGCACGCAACCAAAGAATGCGCAGATCATTTCGAGTCCGGGCGGGTAGGCAAGCAGAACTCGATCTCCCGCCGCGAAACGGCCGCCTTTCCGCAAATGCCCGGCTATCGCCTGTGCGCGGCGAAGAAACGACGCGTAGGTGTAGCTTTCGATCGGATCACCATTTACGTCGAGATACGAATAAAGGAGTTTGTCCGGGTGCTCATCTGCCAGCCTGTCCAGGTGGCTTAAAATCGACGCCTTCATCAATCAGCGATCCTCCAAGGTTGAATAGAACGCAAGTCAGTAAACGAAACATCCCTCCCCAGGGAGCGTGGTGCAACACAATTGAGTCTCGAACGCAGAGCTCCATTGTGAGCCGACTGTGAGAATATACGCGTAATTTCTTCTCGGCATAAGCGTCGCTCGGCTCGCTGGGGCGCGGATGTTCTCCTTTTTTGCCGCACACGACGCGAAGGGGACTTGCGGAACTCCGCCGAGCTTCTATGGCTCATGCAGGAGCCCCATTCGTTACAGATCATTGGTGGATATATGTTAGCAAAGTATTGCGGCAATGCGATGTGTCATCCGTGCCACGTATGTGGCACGACACCCGGGGGTGTCTCATCCCGAATTCACTTGATTGTCCTTACAGGCTCAAACTAGAATTATTCTGCGAGGCAGTCGGCGGCGCGACAACGATTTCGCTGCGGGTCAGGCGACAGACGCGACGTAAGCGCCCGGCCAATTACCATGATCGCGGAGGAGCCGGGTGACGTTCGAAACCGAAGCAATGATCGCTCAAGAGCCAGAAACGGCGGATCTTGTACCACCCGAAGCCTCAGTAGTGCCGATTATTGAATCAGTTGGCGCGTCATCCTTCCCGAAAGTCTTACGGCGTCGCCTGGACAGGTTTTTTGCTGATCCGAGCATTTCGCCCAAAGCGGACCGTGCGATGTGGGTCAAGATCGCTGTGGGGCTGGCAGTCCTCGTGGGAACGTGGATTGTTCTATATACATTCAGGCCGGACTCCTGGAAGTTTGTTGCCATCTACCTTTTGGGCGGCCTCGCACAGACGTTTCTTTTGCTGAACATCGCCCACGATAGCAATCACAACGCGATCTCGTCCCGGCCGCTCGTCAACAAAACCCTGAATTATGTCTTCGATTTGTGCGGAATCAGCTCCTATATGTGGCGGATCCTCCACCACCGGGGCCATCACTCCTGCATCAATTTACATGGCGAAGATGATGCACTCTCCGGGCGCGGCATCTTTCGCTTTACGCCCTACGAGTCCCGTGCGCCCTGGCACCGGTTCCAGCACATCTACGCGCTATTCTTGTACGCGATGTTTTCTCTGGACTATGTGTTTGTTAGAGACTTCCAGCACTTTTTCCTCCCGACCCACGGATATCTGAAACGCACCAAGCACCCTCTGCGGGAATACGTCACTCTCTTTGCAGGCAAAGCCTTTTACCTCACTTATATGCTTATTTTGCCAGTGCTGGTGCTCGGGAAATCGCCTCTACTGGTCGCCGGGGCGTTCCTTCTGGTCCATCTGATCGTCGGATTATCCGTAACGCTCGTATTTCAGACGACGCACACCATCGACAGCACCTACTTTCCCGCGGACCGGAGCGAGTTTGACAACGGCGTGTATCACATCTTCGCGACAACAGCCGACTATGCGACCGAAAACCCCCTTGTCGGTTGGCTCGCCGGCGGCCTCAACCATCACATCGTCCACCATCTATGTCCTTTCGTGTGCCACACCCACTACGCTCCGCTGACCAGGATCGTGAAGGAGACCGCCGAAGAGTTCGGGGTCCCCTATCGGCAGCACACAACCATGACACAGGCAATCCGGCACCATCTAATACTCTTGAAGCAATTGGGGAACGAAAACTGATTCTGTTTTATCTTTTACCTATGGGCTCGCTATTCCTTCCTACAAGTGACGTGAAGTTTCCCCCGATTCAAGGCAGGTACCAGGAAGGCACGGTATGACCACATCCACGCCTATTCCCGCCGTTTCCCGATTTCGAAGCTTTGCTGATTCTGTTGCAATGGCTCGCAATCCCGTGCCGGTTTTGGCCAGATATACGGAAACTTTTGGCGACACCTTTCGGTTTTATTTGGGTGGTCTCAAAGAGGCGATCGTTACTATCGATCCCGCCATTATTCAGCACGTGTTGAAGACCAATGCGGAGAACTATCAAAAGTCTGAGATTCAAGTAAAACGGATGGGCCACTTCCTTGGGAAAGGTCTTCTGACCACCCACGGAGAGGCCTGGCGCACCCAGAGGCGTCTCATCCAGAAAGGCTTCGATAGGAAGCAACTCGATGCGCTGTCCTCAATCATGCAGGACTCCCTTGCTGAGTCACTCCGTGATTTCGACCGACAGATCCACAACGGCCCTGTCGACATCTATCCCCAGCTAATGAAGATTACCTTCGCGATGGTCGCCAGATCACTGTTTGGCGCGTCTTTGAAAGACGAAGACATCGATCTGGTCAGCCACACCATCTGCACTGTTCAGGAGTTCATCGTTCGGCAGACCCTTCAGCCCTATCTGAATCCCTGGTTCGCCGCCTCGGGCGAACTGCGCCGGCACGAAGAGATGCGGACTCGCGCAGACGCCGTTTTGATGGAATACATCAAGAGACGCCGCAAGGAACCACCCCGTCCCGATCTGCTGCAGACTCTAATGGATGCGCGTTACACCGATGGCGAAGGGATGCCCGACGAGCTCATCCTGAGCGAGAGCATGCAACTTCTGGTCGCCGGCCATGAAACATCGTCGAATGCGTTATCGTGGCTTCTTTATCTTTTGAGCTCGCGTCCGGATTGTCTCGAAAAGATGCGGCAGGAGTTTGATTCCGTGCTCGGCGATGAGCCTTTGAGCCATGGCCACGTTCCAAAGTTCGAGTTCGCGACTCAGGTCATTCAGGAGGCGCTCCGCCTCTACCCGCCATTTTGGATGATCGACCGCATGGCTGTTGCAGACGATCGCGTTGGTGACGTCGCCATACCTCGTGGATCGATGGTCATTGTGTATGTGTACGGTGCGCATCATGCTCCGCGGCACTGGCAAGATCCTGAGGTTTTTGATACTGAACGTTTCGTGAAAGCGAACGATAAGCTGCGCACGCCTTTTACCTACCTTCCGTTCGGGGGCGGCCCGCGAGGCTGTATCGGCGGAAATTATGCGATGCTGCAGATCCTCATGATCTTGAGCGATTTGCTCAGAAAATACGACTTCCAGCTGGCTCCCGGCCAGACGATTGAAGCTCGCCCGATGGTCATCCTGCGGCCCAAGCACGGAATTCGCATGACGTTCACCAATGCTGTCACGTCTGCCCCGCATCTCACGACTTTAGTGTAGGGGCATTGCAGAATTTTCGGGATCAAACACATACCATCCGAATCCGTAGCAAGGCATCGGTTCAGACGTTTTGCAGGGCAGGGCGCAGTCATCTTCCGGGTGGATCACTCACACCGTCGGTGTGCTCTTGGCCGACATGACGACGAGGTGCATTAGAGCCAATCGTTTTTGTTGATATTCGACATATAGATGTCGCGACAGCCCATCAACAAATCCCGATAGATGTCGATTGATTCAACGTCGCGGTTCAAATGATCAAGAACGTCACGGAAATAAATCCGTGACAACTGCCCCATGAACTGCACCTCTCCCCGCGTCAGTTTGCCTTGAATCTTCCGCTGCTGCGTCATGATACGGCCAAGGTTGAGCAACTTTGAACCGACCATTCAATACCAGTACGGCGATCGCACCTTCGAATACGGCGGGAAACCAAGCAACCGACAAAAGGGTAGCCTGCTGCGGCTGCAGTTGCAGTTCAACTATTAAGAGCGGCGGTTTGGATTTGTGGAACGAGAGCGAGGGATGAGATGAAAATCTGTGCAGTCTTTACGCGGGTCTTTTTACTCCTGATTCTCTTTGTCTCGTCAGGCTTTACCCAGACACTCCAGGGGGCAGGCAGCACCCTTCCGTATCCACTCTATTCCAAGTGGTTTGAGAGCTACAGGAAACTTAGTCCCGAGGTTATAATCCAGTAGCGGCCAACGGGTCCGGCGTTGGTGTCGAAGAGTTAATCGCCGGTAGAGTGGACTTTACTGGCTCCGACACACCAATGACCCAGGAGCAGCAAGCGAAGCTCGGCTATTCTGGAAGCTGTGGTGACGGTTTAAATGGCGTCAATACCGAGTTGAAGTTTACCGTAACAGCGTTAGCGGGAATCTATCTGGGAAAGATCAGGATGTGGAGCGATCCTGAGATCGCTGATGCAAATCCGAACGCATGACTCCCTGATGAAAAAAACATTGTTGTGCATCGCTCCGACGACAGCGACACGACTTATCTTTGGACGGAATTCCTCAGTCGAGTCAGCCCGGAGTGGAAGGCCGGTCCGGGGACGGGCCTGAACGTGAAGTGGCCGGTGGGTCTGGGGGCGAAGAGGGACGATGGTGGGAAGATCTTGTGATTGGCCCTACAGGTGACTACGGTATCAAAGACTTAGTTAGTGGTATCTCTAACTCAATTGGTTATGTGCAGCTTCACTATGCCATTGAGAATCCTCTGCCGTACGGCGATGTTCAGAGCGCCACTGGTGGGTTCGTGCGAGCTGCTGAATCGAGCGTTATGGCTGCGGCACTGAGTGCGGTTCCGGATAACTTCCGCGGCTCGATTGAGAGCGAACCGGGGCAGGGCGTCTATCCCATATCCTCTTTCAGCTGGTTCATAGTTCCTGTGAAAATGAAGGATCTATCGGAGGCGAAGGCAATGGCCGATTTCCTGAGATGGATGCTCAAAGATGGACAAACCTCGGTCGACGCGCGGCACTACGTGAAGCTCCCTCCGTCGGTAGTCGATAAGGCGATGCAGGAGATCTCTCGGATCCCCTGAATACACGGATGACGGTAGTCGAGAGATTTTGGTCCCTCCTGCCATAATTCAAATTTAGGTTCTGAAGTTTCTCCCAGGCTTAACCGCCGTGGGAGGACTGCGCTCCCACGATCGAACGTGGGCACCTACGCGGCTCAGTGTTCGCGTATGAACCTGCATCCCAATGATCGATTTCGACCGTTAACTGCGCGTTAACAAATAGAGCGAGCAACAGAGGAAGAAGTGTCACTTTCTGGGCCCGTTCTAGGTCCAATCAGAGACAAATTGGATGACATGGAACCAATTTGCTCTCTTTGGAATCGAATACAGAGGGAAATATGCTTGAACTGACCCAGGAGAATCAAACACGTTCGGACCAAGGTGACATCACCCAGCTTCTAGTCAGATGGCGAGAAGGCGATGAATCGGCACTCAATCGGCTTACCGCGATGGTCTATGACGACCTTGTTCGTGTCGCCAAGGTCCGATTGAGGGGCGAGTCGAAGGCGCCAACCTTGCAGCCTACGGCTCTTGTTCACGAAGTTTATCTACGGTTGGCAAATCAGACGCATATGCAGGTGGAGAACCGAATCCACTTCTTCGCCATCGCCGCGAACACGATGAGGCGGCTTCTGATCGAACATGCGCGACGACGTCTGGCGCGTAAGCGGAATGGAGGGATAAGGGCTACATTCCATCCAGACCTCAATGTAGCCGGTCATGAGAAAGGACTCGATGTGCTTTCGCTCGACGACGCTCTGAGTAAACTGGCCACTTTCGACAAAAGGAAGAGCCGGGTGATTGAGTTGAAATTTTTTGGCGGCATGACCTCGGAAGAGATCGGCTTGTGTGTCGGCATCTCAGTGGCCACGGTAGGCCGCGAGCTTCGGCTGGGACAAGCTTGGCTCAGAAGAGAGATGTCATACAACTCCGCGTGAGGGCGGCATGAAAATAGATCGCTGGGAGCTCATCGAGATGATCTTCCAACGGGCGTTGGAAAGTCCGCCAGAGCGTCGGAGTGAAGAGGTCCGAGCTCTTTGCGGAGGTGACGAAGAGCTGGCTTCCGAGGTCAACTCGCTCCTTCGCTACGAGCATGAAGCTGAAGTGGAGCTTCAGAACATGCTGGCTGATGAATTGAGCTCTCTCGAGTCGGTTGAGAGTTCTTCGGAGATCGGAGGCAAGGTCGGCCCGTACCAACTGGTGCGGGAGCTTGACAGTGGCGGAATGGGTGTCGTCTACCTGGCGGTGCGATCGGACAATCAATACTTTCAGATCGTCGCGATCAAAATGATTCGAAGGGGTGTCGCGTCATCAGAGGTCATTCAGAGATTTCGTGATGAACGTCAGATACTGGCAACCCTGACGCACCCAAATATCGGAGTGATCCTTGACGGAGGAGAGACGGAAGATGGGCGTCCCTTTATCGTAATGGAGTACGTCGAAGGGCAGCCCATCACCGCAGCCAGTGCCGCCAGAGGGCTGGGCGTAAGACAGAAGATCGACTTATTTCGCTCGGTGTGTTCTGCAGTTCACCACGCTCATCAAAAGCTCATTATCCATCGAGATATTAAGCCGGACAACGTGTTGGTAACTCCCGAGGGCGTCGTCAAGCTGATCGACTTCGGGATCGCGAAGCCGTTGGTGCAGGAGTCGTTCCTCAATGAACGTTCTCCGACAGAGAGCTGGCAACGGTTGATGACTCCGGACTATGCGAGTCCTGAACAACTGCTTGGAAAACAGCTCTCGACGGCGACTGACGTCTATTCGCTCGGAGTTCTACTCTTCGAGCTTCTTACTGGCTCGCGACCATACAGGCTGGCCGGCCTAAGTCCTGGAGAAGCAGAGCGAGTTGTGCTGGAGGAGGAACGGGCCAATCCGAGCTCGGTTAAAGATCTTCCGGCTCAGATCCGCAGGGAATTGTCGGGTGATCTCGACACAATAATCCTCAAGGCTCTACAGCAAGAGCCATCCAGACGATATCTTTCGGTTCAGCATCTAGAGGAAGATCTGCACCGGTTTCTGCGGGGACAGCCTATAGCGGCCCGAAGACCTTCCACTCTCTACGTGCTTGGGAAGCTTTTGAAGCGCTATAGGACGGCGATGTTGGTGACCAGCACGAGTATCCTGATGCTCGCAGTCTTCCTCTTCGGTTATGCGTGGCAGATTAGTGTGGCAGACCGAAGGGTCAGCGAGGTACGTGGCCTTGCGGATTCCGCCATCTCGGAGATGACTGACAAGCTACAGCAGTCGTCAACCTCCACCGAAGCACAGGCTGCCTTGTTTCACCGAGCTCTGCTTTATCTAAACCAACTAAACGTTAAGACTGGAGATAATCCCCGACTCCTGTTGGAGATCTCGAAGGCATATATACGGGTGGGTGATCTGGAGGGATCTCCCTTTGTCGCAAACCTTGGCAATTCCGGCACGGCGGTCACCAGCTATCAAAACGCTCTGCGGACGGCGATGGAGGCGAAGGCCAAACTGAATATCCCGGAGAGTACGGCGGCTGTGATCAAGGCACACCAGCGTCTCGGAGACATCTATACCTTCCTCGGGGATGTGCGGTCAGCGACCGAGGAGTACCAGAGTGGTCTCGCCTTGGCTCGTCCATTCTGGCAGAAGAGCCCGCAAGATCCAATGCGCATCGAGATGTTGACGATGATCTACGCCGGAATGGGAGACGTAGCGCTCGATAAACTTCGTCCGGATGAAGCATTGGCTCACTATCTCGAGGCTACCGCGATCTCTGGAGATCAACCGAATGGTGACGAAGCGCACGACCGGTTCCTTGCAGACCTTCACCTGCGAAGGGCCGCCGCACTGAATGAACTCGGAGATCAGCGGGAGACCTTACGCCAAGTGGAAGAGGCGATCCATCTGACCGAGGCGCTGATACAGAGATTTGCTTCTTCCATTCAGACACGCCGCGAGCTCTTACTCGCTTACCAGCGCATGGTGCTTACGCTTTCAGGAAGAAGCTTTCTGAATCTCAGCGAGTCGAAACAGGCACAAGTCTACGCGCGCAAGATGCTTCAGATTGCAGAGTTGCTTTCAGTAAGCGACAGTAGGAACGCGCAGGCCAGCTACGATATGGCTGTTTCCATGTCAATCATGGGCGATGCCTATCGGCAAGTCATGCCGGAAGAAGCGGCGTCGTGGTATCGGAGATCGATTGCTTTGACGAAGAATCTGGAGCCCCTTTATGCGGCCGAGACGAAACACAGAATCGCAGTGCGGGACGAGGCGCTCGCAGATGTGTTGCTTCGGCCAAAGGAGGCAACAGAACGCCTCTCTGCACTGCGCGAGGCTAATCAGATTCGTCAGGCTCTGGCAGAGACCAGCCCACATGGCAGGTTGCACCTGTTGGGATCCTACTGCAAGCTCAGCGACGCTGAACTTAGCGTCAACGATATATCCGGCGCGAAGCGAGACGCAGATGCCGCATTACCGTTGTTGTATGAGTTCAATGATTCATCCCCGAGCTTGCAGGTTTTGCGAAATGTTGGTCTATGTCTTGAAACAGAGGGGAATCTACAACGCTATCTGGCGTTCGCTCTGGGAGCATCATCCTCGGAAAAGCGCTCCGCTGAAGAAGCAGCGCGCACGTATTACCGATCGAGTGAGCAGGTTTGGGATGAGTGGGTCCGACGCGGGGCAGAGACTCCCGAGAGCAAGAGAGAGAGCATGCGCGTCAGGCGTCTGATTGACGACCTCCCGTCAGAGAAGATGCGGCTGCTCTGATCGAAACTCCGAGACAATCTCGCATCTAACAACAGAGGAACCCATGTTTGATCTTGCGGAGTTATGCGAATTGGCAGCGGAAAGTGCAACAAAAGAGCAACGTCAAGGCACACTCGTCCTGGACATACGACACTGGAGACAGTTTGCCTCGTTCCATCTACCAGGTTCTTTGCAAATCGGCCTGTATGGGCCTTTCGCCAGCTGGTCAGCGATCATGATCGAACCTGAGCGAAGGCTGCTGTTGGTTGTCGAGGGTGCAAACGATGCAAGAGAGGCTCAAATTCGTTTGGCAAGAGTGGGCATCGAAGGTGTGATCGGTTACCTGTTGGCGGATGAGGTGAAATGGAGGGAATCGAAACTGCCTCTTGAGGAGGTCGCAATATTAGGCAGTGAAGATCTTCATGAGTGGCGACAGCAGAATGCGCCGTTTAAGATTGTGGATGTTCGTAGCCGTGCTGAGTGGCTAAAGGATCACTTGGCGGGCTCGTCGTGTGAACCGCTGCAGGAACTTAGCGAGGTATCGGCATCACGTCTGGGACAGGATTCGAACGCGGCCATCATCTGCTGTCGAGAGGGATATCGAGCCATGATCGCGGCCAGCTTACTGCTGCGACATGGACTTCGCGAGGTCAGGGTATTGCCCGGCGGGATTGAAATGCAACTTACCACTAAGTTGACGCTATCTCCGCAGATCCAAGTTGAGCAGTTCGATACTGTAACGCAGGGGTAAGCTCCGCCAATCTTCAAGGGTGTTGGTAATGCAAGGTGAGCGATGGTCCATCCACTCTACGCAATACGAGTAGGAGGTAATGCAGTGACGATAGACTTCATTGGCGCAACTTTAAGGCTTTTAGTTGATCCGTATCTTCTGCTCATAGCAGCCGGGCTCGTGTGGGCGAAGACAGACGACAACTAGGCGGACGTCGGTCGATATCGTTCTTGACTTACTTGAAGTATCGAGCAGATTCAGCTGTTGGTTTGCAACCTCGTGGGGCTGGGGAGCGTATCCCAGCGCTGAACATTCCCCACTAAGACCTCGGGTTCTGTGATATCCGGATGTTGTGGGACAGCCTGAGAAGCGAGTGCAAGAATCCAGAAAAAACAAGATTAAACGAGTCCAGCCGCGAACTTCCAGAGACGAAGAACCTCGTCGTCGTCTTCGCATTTCGCGTTTGGGAGCGGCCCTTGATCATCCGTCTCAACCTACCAAGCGGTTAAATAATTGATCAGCTTCTGAATATCGAGAGTCTGCCGTGGGATGCCTAACTCTCAGAGAGACGTGGATTGTCTTTCGGCATCCTTAAATTTGCATTGTCATGGCGCAGCCCTCAGAGGCTAACTCTTCCGGGGGCTTTTCGATAGCGATGGGGCAGTTTATTTTCGCCAGTTTCGATGTGGCTGGCATCTTGAAGTCCGTAGGGAGCGGTGCACTTTACCACTGCAGCAGCAACTACTACTAGTCGAGAGGATGCTTTGCCTTACCCGCATGCGCCGAGTGGTGCCCCGCAAATTGGCAGGTTCGATCCGCAATATCCGCGGGTTGCGTCTTCAGACTACGAGCGATAATGCGACCGTGAGAATTAGCGCCATAACGGAGATGATCGTTTCACAGACGGACCAGGTTTTGATCGTTTGGACGACGCTCATCCCGAAGTACTCCTTCACCAGCCAGAAGCCGCCGTCGTTGACATGAGAAAAGATCAGCGAACCGGCGCCCGTCGCGATGGCGAGCAACTCCGGATGAACTCCCGGGCTATTCAAAGCGATTGGAGCCACAATGCCAGCGGCTGTCGTCATGGCTACGGTTGCTGATCCGGTTGCGAGGCGGAGCAGTGCAGCAAGAATCCAGGCCAGCAGGATCAGAGGAACGTGACTATGCATCGCAAGGACAATAATCGCATTCGATACACCGCTGTCCTGCAGTATCCGTCCGAAGCCGCCGCCCGCGCCAACCAGGAGCGTAATAGTTGCGGTGGGAGCCAGGCATTCATTGCTGAAGCGGAGAATCGTTTCTCGTGAAAAACCCCTCATCTTGCCTAGTGTCACAAAGCTGAACAGCACGCCGATGAGTAAAGCCAGATCATCATTGCCGATCAGGTGCAATCCACCATTTAGAGCGCTTCCACGGGCGGAAATGGTGTCGGCCGAACTCCCGATCAGCATCAAAAAGACCGGCAGCAGGATGGTGAATAAGGTGAGCCCGAAGCTAGGTAGGCTCCGCTTTTCATCGTGATCAGCGAAATCCTTCGCCATCGCATTCTCTGTCCCAAGCTGCACATGCGGCGCAATCAGCTTGGCGAAAATCGGTCCGGCAACCACCGCCGTCGGAATTCCGACGATTAATGCATAAAGAATGGTGCGGCCCACATCAGCCTTGTAAATGGTTACCGCCAGCAGCGCCGCAGGATGTGGCGGCACCAATCCGTGGACCACGGAAAGTCCAGCCAGCATGGGCAAGCCTACCAGGATAAGCGAAGTTCCAGTGCGTCGGACCACGGTGAACACAATCGGAATCAGCAGGACAAAGCCGACCTCGAAGAAAGCAGGCAGGCCCACCAGGAATCCGATCACCACCATGGCCCAAGGGATATTCTTCTCACCAAACAGCCGGATAAGGGTATATGCGATCTGGTCCGCGCCGCCGGATTCTGCCATCATCTTGCCCAGCATTGTGCCCAACGCCACCACGATCGCGATGTGCCCAAGCGTCGAGCCGACACCGGTCTCAAAGGAGTGAATCACGGTAGCGAGCGGCATGCCCACAACCACGGCAAGAGATAGGGCAACGACAATGAGCGTGATTACGGGATTGAGTTTTACTACTGCAATCAGCAGAATCAGGCAAATCACCGATACGAATGCGGAGGTCAGCAAAAAGATACTGTGGTGATCGATCATCGGCGGATCAATTCCCCCGGGCCTTGTAGGCCACACAATCGATCTCCACCTTGCAGTCCACAACCATGCTCGATACGACGCACGCACGCGCTGGGGGATTTTCGCCGAAGTGCTCTTTGAAGACCGCATTGAATGAGGAAAAGTCGCGCGGGTCTTCAAGCCAGACGCCACAGCGCACCACGTGCTCCGGGCCATACCCGGCTTCGTTCAGAATCGATAACAGATTGCGAATCGCCTGCTGCGACTGGGCAACGATATTGCCCGCGATGACCTCACCTTGAACCATCGGAACCTGGCCCGATACATACAGCCATCCGTCTGCTTCGACCGCTCGTGCAAAGGGAAGGTGCTGCCCCCCCGTACCCTTTCCGCCTTCGACTCCGTATCGCTTGATGCTCATCCCCGAACTCCTTAAGATTGAAATACCAAATCATATTCAACTACTGACTGAATCACTGAATCCATGAACTCTCACCGCGAGGCAGAAAGCATCCCCCGCGAACTCCTGTAGCTCCGTCGGTGGTATAGGTGAGGACGCCGTTCACCCATACAGCCGCGATGCCCTGCGCTGGACGTATTGGATCGGAGAACGTTGCCGTGTCAATGATCGTTTCCGGATCGAAGAGCACCAAATCGGCATGATAGTCCTTGCGTATCAATCCACGCTTGCTTAGCCCAAATCTCTGCGCGGGTAGTCCGGTCATCTTGTGAACGGCCTCTGGAAGCGAGAACAATCCTTCGTCGCGGCTATATCGTCCCAGAACACGCGGAAAGGTGCCCCACAGGCGGGGATGCGGTCGCGGGTCGTTAGGTAGGCCATCGGAGCCGATCATAGTTGCAGAGTGGCATAGGATCTGGCGCATGTCGTCCTCGGAGATGCTGTGATAGATTGCGCCGGCCGGTTGCAGTTGTTGCGCCGCCTTCAACTGGCTTGTCTGCCAATGATCTGCAATCTGCGCCAGGGATTGTCCAGCCACCTCCGGATGTGGCGTGCTCCAGGTAATCGTGATGTGAACCCGTTCATCCACCTGGCGAAGATCGAGCGTGCTTGAACCGGCCGCATAGGGATAGCAATCGCAGCCCGCAGGTTGAGACGTTCGCGCGGCCTCCAGCGCATGGAGCACCTCAGCACCGCGGCCCCAGTTGGCGATGCCGGCACACTTCAAGTGAGAGACGATAACCGGCACATGGCTGAGACGACCGACTTCGAAGGCCTCGCGCATCGCATCGAGGATGCCGTCTGTCTCAGTGCGCATGTGCGTTGTGTACACTGCGCCTGCCCCCTCCAGCGGCTTTGCTAACGCGAGCACTTCTTCGGTGGACGCCGCGTAAGCGGAGAGATAGGCCAGGCCAGAACTCAGACCCAGTGCTCCGCCGTCGAGAGCTTCCTGCAATTGCTCTCGCATCGCTTCAATTTCAGCCTCCGTTGCAACGCGATCAAGACTGTCCATATGGTTATTCCGCAGGGCAGTGTGACCGATCAGCACGCCAACGTTCACCGCGGGTTGTGCATCTCGGATGGCGTCGAGATACGTGGCAAACGTTGGATAGCGAAAATCCTCCGCTCCGCCAAGCAGGTTCATGGGGTCAGGCGGCTCGCCGCGCAACGTTACTGGAGTGGCGCTGATGCCGCAGTTGCCGACAATCACCGTGGTAACTCCCTGCGAAATCTTCGGCAGCATCGCTGGTGTGCGAATCACGGCAGTGTCGTCATGGGTGTGGACATCGATAAAACCGGGCGCCAGCACCAGCCCATCGGCGTCGATTGGCTCTCTCGCGTCGTAATCAATTGACGCGCCGATTTCGCAGATTCTGTCATTGCGAATAGCCACATCCAGGAGTTCGAACGCCGCACCAGTGCCATCCAGAACCCGTGCATTACGGATCAGTGTGTCGCAACGTGGCATCCTGGCTCCTTCAAGATATAGGCTATATTCATTCGGGTCATCAGTCCCGCACTCTTTGTTATGGACATCCGTTCGTTGAAAAATCGAAACTCGACGCACACATCCACTCTTTCCGCGATTGCCCTCTTGAATAAAGGAGTGGGCTTTCTTGAGCGAGCGGTCGAACACGAAGAGATTGCACAACTCGACTGGAACCTGCTGAGGGAAGATCTCAGCTTGCCCGCAGCCGTCTTGTATAAAGACAGGATATTGCACAACCTGAACTGGATGCAGCAGTTCATAAACCGCTATGGCGTCCACCTTGCACCCCACGGCAAGACCACCATGGCTCCCAGGTTATTTGAGCTGCAACTACAGGGGGGCGCCTGGGGGATCACACTTGCAACTGCACATCAGACGCTGGTTGCCTACAGTCACGGAGTGCGTCGTGTTCTCATGGCGAATCAACTGATCGGCAAAGAAAATATGTCCATCGTCGCACGGCTGCTCGAGGATCCGGATTTTATTTACTACTGCTTGATC
The DNA here is from genome assembly GCF_051013365.1 of Tunturiibacter psychrotolerans. Lineage (GTDB taxonomy): Bacteria > Acidobacteriota > Terriglobia > Terriglobales > Acidobacteriaceae > Edaphobacter > Edaphobacter psychrotolerans_A. Next base: position 5,339,734 of record NZ_CP132941.1, read on the forward strand.
GATTCGGCGGCGCAGGTCGAACAGCTCGGTGCGTTTTTCTCGAAAGGGAAGCAGCGTCTCAACGTGTTGCTCGAGTTGGGAGTAATGGGAGGTCGATCTGGCGTCAGAGACGAGCAGCAGCTACAGGCCGTGTTAGACGCCGTTTCTCGCTGGAGCAGTTCCATCGCTCTCAGCGGGGTCGAAATCTATGAAGGTGTTCTGGTGGAAGAGGCTTCCATACGCGCATTTCTCCAAAGGGCCGTCAACATAACACGCACGCTTGCCGACGAGAGACGTTTTCAGCAATCACCCGTCCTGCTTTCCGGCGCCGGTTCTGCCTGGTATGACGTGGTCGCCGACGAATTCTCCGCTGCAGGTCTTGGAGACACCATCGAAATCGTCCTGCGCCCGGGTTGCTATCTCACACACGATGTAGGTGCGTATCGCGAGGCGCAAGCAAACATCGACCAACGCAATTCTATCGCGCACCAGATGGGTTCAAGTCTTTTGCCCGCGCTTCAGGTCTGGGCCTACGTGCAGTCGATACCAGAGAAAGAGAGAGCGATCATAGGAATGGGGAAACGCGATGCCGCGTTTGATGCCGGTCTTCCGACGCCTGCATTGCACTTCAGGCCAGGAGATGCAGCACCTAAAATGGCTCCCCCGCACTGGTCACTTACCAAAATGATGGATCAGCACGCATACCTGCAAATCACCGGGCAGGATGATCTTCGCGTAGGCGACATGGTCGGCTTCGATATCTCGCATCCTTGCCTGACTTTTGATAAATGGCGTCTGTTACCGGTTCTGAATGCCAACTATCAGGTTGTCGACATCATTCAGACCTTCTTCTAAATAGTCCGCGGAACCTTAAGAGCCGCGTCCTGCTGGAAGTTCCGCACGATGCGGAGGTATTCGGCAGCCTTGTGAGTGATATCTTTGCGCCGCCCCTCGCGAATAGCGTGCGTATCTACGAGGTCTGCGCCAACGCCAAGAGCGAATGCCCCGGATTCCAGGAAATCCCGCGCGGTGGCAAGAGAGACGCCGCCGGTAGGAATCAGGTCTATGTGGGGAAGGGGAGCTTTGAGACTGCGAAGATATTTGGCGCCACCCATGGAGTCGGCGGGAAAGACTTTGACGACGTCGGCGCCGGCGCTCCAGGCAGTAAGGATCTCGGTGGGGGTGAGGGCGCCGGGCAGGACTGCGATAGAGAGACGTTGGCAGAGGGAGATCGTGACCAGATCGAGCGCGGGACTGACGATGAACTCTGCTCCGCTGTCGATCGCACTCTGCGCGGTGTCTGCGTTGAGTGCAGTGCCCGCCCCGACAAGAAGCTCGGCGCGCTCTTTTTTGAGGCGGCTGATGACCAGGAGCGCGTTAGGAACGGTCAGGGTAATCTCCAGAACCTGAATGCCGGCATCCGCGATGGCGAGCGAGAGCTCGAAGGCGTCTTCAGCAGAGGAGGCGCGCAAGACGGGGACGAGGCCGCCGGCGCGCATCAGTTGAAGGACGTCGGATTTGGTTCGTGACATAGCGGGCTCCGTGACGGGTACTAGCGGATTGTGCCTTTGAGCTTTCCGCTCATGAGAGCTTCGACCTCAGAAAGTGTGGACATGGAGGAGTCTCCAGGGGTAGTCATCGCAAGGGCACCGTGAGCGATACCGCAGTTCAGAGACCAGGCGAGGCTTTTACGCTGGAGGAGGCCGTAGATGAATCCCGCAGCAAAGGAGTCTCCTCCACCGACGCGGTCCAGTATCTCCAGATCATCGAAGCGCAATCCATGGTCGGCGTGATCGTGGGCGAAGGCGAACGCGCTCCACCCGTTTCGGTTTGCAGAGGTGGTGTTTCGAACGGTGGTGGCGATAACTTTCAGGGCAGGGAACTCGGCGATGATGCGCTGTGCCATTGCAGAAAAACTTTCAACGGTGTGCCATGCCGGGCGGTGGGCGTGATCTTCGACAGCTGAGGCGATGTCACCCTCGTGGCCGAAGAGGACGTCAACCATGGGGAGGAGAGAGCGATTCACATCGATGGAAGCCTGGCGGCCGCCGCGCGATCTCCACAGGGAGGGACGGTAGTTGCCGTCGAAGCTGACGACGGTATGGTGGCGGCGGGCTGCGATCATGGCTTCGCGTACAACCTCGGTGGACGATTCGCTGAGTGCGGCCATGATGCCTCCGGTGTGAAACCAGCGCACACCTTCGTCGCCGAAGATGGCGTCCCAATCGATCTGGCCTGGCCGAAGCTGGGAGACCGCCGTGTGGCCGCGGTCCATGACGCCGGTGCCGGGGCGAAGCCCGAAGCCGCGCTCGAGAAAGTAAATACCGTTGCGTGACGCCGAGCCGACGCCGTCGAAGGAGTTCCAATGGATGTGGGAGGTGTCGACGCCGCCCTGAGAGATCAGGTCTTCGACGAGACGGCCGATAGGGTTATCGACGAGTGCGGTGGCGATGGTGGTGCGCAGGCCGAAACAGCGACGCAGGCCGCGAGCCACGTTGTATTCGCCGCCACCCTCCCAGACGCGAAAGCTTCGTGCGCCGACGATGCGACCTTCGCCGGGGTCGAAGCGGAGCATGACCTCACCGAGAGAGAGAAGATCCCACCGGCTCTTGTCGGCCGCGCGGATCGGAAGATACTCCATCTTTTCTAATGCGTCGACGTTCGTGGCTTCGATGGGGGTCTCCCGATCTTTCATGCGATGGTTCCTGTGATAGTGAGCTCGATGCAATAACTCAAAAGCCCACAAGTCTGATTGTAGGTGCTCCCGAAGTGTCGCGTTACGTTATGTGCATAAGCTTAAATGTAGTTATAGGCACAGAAACTGAATCAGTGTTGCCCCTCTTTTTAGCGGATTTTGTTGCGCTACAAATAAGTCGCGAAGCAAGAGTTTGCCTTGTTTCGCGACCGGTTATTGTGCGACAACGCTGATTTGAGCGAAGGTATGCTGGCCCTTGCAATCTGTGCCCGCTCTACGGAGCCACGGCGAAACTGCCATGTAACGATGCGTTAGAGTCCTCTCCCACCCATAGGTCAAAGTGGGTGTCGTCCTGCACCCAGGAGCGAGTGGCGGCGCTCCAGTATGTAAGGTCGGCTTTGTCTATGTTGAAGTGCACGGTCTTTGTCTCTCCCGGAGCGACCGTGACTCGATGGAAGCCCTTCAGCTCGCGGACTGGGCGAGAACTGGTTCCTGATTGCTGATGCAAGTACAACTGTGCGACCTCATCGGCCGTGACAGTACCACTGTTCCGTACATCGACCATAACGTCCAGACCCTCGCCTCTGCGAATTTGATCATGGCTGATACGCAGGTTCGAGAACTGGAAATTCGTATAGCTCAGCCCATAGCCAAAGGGGAACAGTGGTGTGCTCTCCTCATTCCAGTAACGAGTACCCTGTTTATCTGGCTGGTGGGTGACGTCATGCGAATAAAAGATGGGCACCTGCCCCACGTCCCGCGGCCAATCGTATGGCAGCTTTCCAGCCGGAACAGCCTTGCCATACAGTAGATTGGCGATCGCGATGCCTCCCTCTGTTCCGGGATACCATGCGTCGAGGATGGCAGGAATATTCTTGCTTGCCCACCTCAGTTCCAGAGGGCGCGCGCTCATCAAAACCAAAACGACTGGCTTACCAGTGGCAGCGACGGCCTCGAGCAGCTCCTGCTGCCGCCCCGGTAGTTCGAGCGATGAGCGAGAGGCCGCTTCACCATCCATATTCTGCCTCTCACCCAGAACCATCACCACCACGTCAGCGCTGCGCGCCGTCTGAACTGCTTTGTCGAACTCCTGCTTCTGCTCAGCTTCTGCCCACACTGGGGTCTTATCACCACCAAAGATCGCATCAAACATGGAAGGGAACTTGCGCGAGATCTGCACCCCTTGGGAATAGTTCAATTGTGTACCCTGTGGGGCTACCTGTTTCAGACCTTCCAGTACTGAAACACTCTCCTGTTCCTTGTTCACGAACACCCACGGGCCGGTAATGTCCCGCTTTGAGTCAGCCAATGGACCTATGACGGCAATATTTTTGTTGCCGGAACCCTGCAACGGCAAGAGCGCATGCTCGTTTCGCAAAAGAACAGCAGAACGTTCAGCTGCCCGCAGCGACTCTTGTTTTTGCTCCGTAGCTCCGAGAACCTGCGCGGCCCTGGCCTCATCCACGTAGGGGTTTTCGAATAAGCCGAGACGGATTTTTGTTTCGAGAATGGGGCGTACAGCGGCGTCTAGTTGTTCGCTAGTGATCTTGCCTGCCTTGTACTCCGCCGGCAGATTGTCATAGGCGTCCTTGGTCACTGCCATCTCCATGTTTACGCCTGCCGTAAATGCGCGCATTGCAGCGTCTGCTTTGTCAGCGGCAAACCCATGTGTCTGTAAGTCGTTTACCGCATTCGCATCACTTACTACGAAGCCCCCAAAGTTCCATTCGCCTCGTAGAACATCATGCAGCAGCCAGCGATTTCCAGTTGCCGGAACTCCATTTAGGTCCATGTAAGCGCTCATGATTGAGCCGACCCCGGCGTCCACGGCACTCTTAAAGGGAGGCAGATAGACATTGCGAAGCTGTGCGTCGGAAAGATCTACGGAGTCGTAGTCTCGGCCTCCTTCTGCAGCCCCATAGCCAGCAAAATGCTTTGCGGTAGCCACGATGTGATCCGGGGCTCCGATGTACGCTCCCTGAAAGCCGCGAACCTGAGCGGCAGCGACCGCACTCCCCAGATAAGGATCCGCTCCCGCGCCCTCGACAATGCGACCCCATCTCGGATCTCGCGCTATGTCCACCATCGGCGCGAACGACCAGTCAATTCCGACAGCGCGCGCTTCCTTTGCCGCTGCAGCCTGTGCTCGCTCTATGGTGTCCGGATCCCACGACGCCGCCATAGCGATCGGGACGGGAAAGATGGTTCGGAGGCCATGAATTACATCGAAGCCAAAGATTAAGGGAATATGAAGCCGGCTTTGATCCACTGCAACGTGCTGCAGATGATTAATGACACTCGGGTCTGTCACAAACAGTAGGGAACCGAGCTGACCCTTTGCGATGCGGCTCTCCATCGCGGCGTCGGGCTTCGTGAAGAGAAATAGCTGACTCAACTGACCGGCCTTTTCCTCTGGAGTCATCTGCTGAAGCAGAGCATCCGCACGTTGTCTCACCTTCGCATCCTGCATCGAAGGCTTCGTGTTTTGCGCCTCCTGAGCCACGCCCCGCGGCAGAATAGTAGGCGGGAAGATCATGCTGATTGTTGCGAAACTGGCCAGCAGCTTGCGCTGAAGCACACCTTGATTTCGTCCGAGTAGCGTCGGTGAAGATTTTGCAACCGCAGGGTGAAATTTCATAGACAGCCATAGTACCCGCCGCGAGACGAGCCCGACAATTTCCTTAAGAATTCTTAAGGTTCATCGCTGTGGCGGAACCCCATGTTGATCCCGAAAAGTCGGTCACGCTCTCGTTTCCAGATCCGTGATGGCCGCGATCTTTAATGTTCGCCGGAAGAGCTGGGACTTCTCTGCGGTTGCCCCTGAAGGATGCGGTTGACGACAACAAAGAAATAGCCCATCGACAAGCTGCACATCAGGACGCCGACAAGGCCTTCGAGCGGCGCGAGGAGTCGGTAGGACTTGGCAAGCACGATATCGCCATAGCCGACGGTTGTGTAGGTAACTCCGGAGAAGTAGAAGGCTGCTTCAGCGTCGGGAAGGTAACCGCGCCAGAGATAGAAAAGTGCCCAGAGGGTGATCTCCGTGAGGTGCAACAGGAGCAGCCACCAGACGACGCGCAGGAGGGTCCTACTGATGGCGAAAGGAGTAGTTGGTGGATGGGCACCCGTCCTAGTTGAATAGCGCAGCAGCAAAGAGATGCCTGCAGCGTGCATGCAGATAGTGCAAGCCGCTAGAAGGAACGCGGAGAGTAGGATAGAGAGCATTCCTTATTCTGGCATCCCAGGCATCCAGCGATTCATCGGTGCTCGAAAGGAACACACGGTTCAATCCGACCAGCCGCCTCTTCGGGCGGCGCTGCTCGGCGGCATAATCGAGGCGTTAGACAGAGTTGCACAGCCACCAGACCGTCATCTCACGGAATGTGACCACCAACTTATTCGAGAGACACATTCGGCCGGTATTTCTAGGCCTGTGATTACTCCATCGACTTGGAGCGGGACGGTCAGCCGAGACTGCGTTCGTGGAGTTTATCCGTTATGTCCGAAACGGGGAAGTGGACTCCGCTCCCCGGCCCGATGACTGCCCGCAGCGATTTATCGTCACGTCAGCATTAATTCGTGACTGCAAATTCTACTGAACCTCACACTGATCTAGCTTGGCTTCATCCATCAGGCGGATGCAGGCGCAACGGACATACAGCTATTATGTTCCCTGCATACAGTGACAGATGTTGGGGATCGATTCCGCGCTTTGGGTAGAATTTGTCTGGTCCAAATCGGGCGTTGGTTCCTCAGCCAGTTGTTGCTAATGATGATTTCGAGGCGAAAATAATGAATCGGCGAGATTTTCTGCGAGCAAATGGCTCCATCTGTGCTGGTTGGGCCCTCTCCAGGGCGATGCCAGTCCTGGCGAATACCCCTTCAGCAGACGGATGGCGAACTTTCGAGGTCGTTACCAAGGTTGAGTTATTGAAGCCTGACGGTATCGGTCATATCTGGCTACCGGCCCCGCTGATTCGCAACACGCCCTATCAACACACAACTTCGACCCGTTTCATCGCAGAGGGTGGAACGGCCACGCTGATCAAGGACAAGCAAAGCGCTCTCGGGATCGTGTCAGCGATGTATCCTGCAAACGCGAAGCCGATGCTGGCCTTGACCAGTCGCGTCGCGCTGAAAAACTACTCCGTTGATTTGTCCTCCCGGAGAACAGCACCAGCGGGTTCACAGACTGAACTGAATTACTTCCTTCAGCCTAGCCAGTATGTGCCGACAGACGGCATTGTCAAACAGACTGCGCTGAAGGCGACCGCTGGAGCGACCACCGATATCGAGAAGGCGCGAGCAATTTATGAGTGGGTCGTGGCAAATACCTTCCGAAATCCGAAGATCCGTGGCTGTGGCCGTGGCGATATTCGATTCATGCTGGAGTCAGGCGATATGGGCGGCAAATGTGCCGACTTGAACGCTCTGTATGTCGGCCTGGCCCGCTCGGTGGGCTTGCCGGCTAGGCATGTCTATGGATTGCGGATCGCAAAATCCGACCTTGGCTACAAGAGCCTCGGACTGGCGACCGATATAGCAACGAAGGGACAGCACTGTCGCGCGGAAGTCTACCTGCATGGGTATGGATGGGTGCCTGTGGATCCAGCCGATGTACGCAAGGTAGCCTTGGAAGAGCCACCCGGGAATCGTCCACTGAGCGATGAAATCGTGTCGCGGGCGCGGAATGATTTGTTTGGGTCATGGGAGATGAATTGGATGGCATACAACTACGCGCATGATGTTGTCCTGCCAGGATCGGCCAACAAACCGTTGGTGTACTTCATGTATCCGCAGGCCGAAACCTCCGGCGGACGGATCGATCCGTTCGATCCGGATAACTTTAAATATGAGATTACGGTGAAAGAAATTAGCTAGTCGCTCTGGTGCTACTCTTCACATCCAAACTCGCTGTCAGTCAGGAAGCACTGCCAGTGAGGAGATCTGAATTTAGGGATTGCCCGCTGCACTCTGTAGGGCGGCAGCCAGATCGTTGGGATGAAACCCGAATGGCCCAGGGTTGCTTTTATAGACAACACGGCCGGCTGCGATCAGATACATTCGATCCGGCCATCCGGTGTATGCGGTCTCAACCTGATTGTCGAAGCCATCGATCACAGCGGGAAATTTGATCCCTAGCCTCCTCACGCATGCACCAGCGACTGAGGCGCGCTCCTCCTCATCGCGTGGACTGCGAAAAAGTACCTTGTCCTTCACATTGCTCTGCATCTCCCATATATCGGTGGGATGAGCTTCAAGGATGTAAACGGCGTAGAAATCAACCTTGCCCTTGTACTGCTCTGCCAATTTGTTCAGGGCGGGAACCTCCCGTCGAAAGGGCGGTCAAGTAAAGCTGCCGAAGATGAGAACAGCCGGCTTATCGCTCCAAAGGGACGCCAGTTGCACGGGTGTTCTCGTATCTAGTGTCTTGACGGTGAAATCGGGTGCGGGATCGCCGATCTTAAGATTACCTTTACGGGCGTCTGTCCACATCGTTTCAAATGGGAAGAGAAAGTACGCAGGCATCGGCATTCCTGCCATGACATGCCCGAAGACTTCGGGCGACTGGCGCATGGCCCAATTGATATATCCCACGAAACCAAGCCAAAGGCAGAGGAGCACTGCAACTGTGCCCCACAGCAGCCGTTTTGTACTCTTCTTCACAGTCATTGACTTAACTCTCTCGATCATCGCATCGTCAAGTTCAAAATGAGGACGGGTATAGGAGCAAGCAGCGTGGCACCGTAGAGCATTGGGATAGGCCCCGGCCGTACTGACAGGTCTCCTAAGCCTCAGCTATCACGGCAACGGAAATCTTCAGGCCCGAAATGCGGACGGGGAGTTTGGCGCCCTGGCGTGCAGGTGGATCAGTAGGGAACCATCGGACCCACTCCTCGTTCATACCGGCGAACTCATCTTCGTCCGCCAAAATGACCGTAGCACTGACAACCTTGTCCAGCGAGCTTCCAGCAGCCTCTAAAATCGCGGCTATATTTGTCAAGCATTGCCGTGTTTGCTCCTGAATCGTGGTTCCCTTAATTTGACCTGTCGCAGGATCGGTCGGCGCTGTGCCCGAAACGAAGACAAGGCCCGCTGCTTTCACAGCCTGGCTATACGTAGGCGAGGGCTTTGCTGCTTTAGAAGTAAAAACTATATCGCGCGGCATGATCGACCTCCTTGTAACGTTGAGCCGTCGCACGGGCCTTGCAGCCGTAGGAACCCATGTGAGCTTTGGACGTCTGTTCAGGTAAACATTACTCCGGCTCAGAAGGTATAGGTGCCTGAACTTAGAGGACTCGCCTCCGAGAGCATAGTCGGTTTACCTGAAATCATTCCAGGTCAGGTAAATCTGCGTTCATCTCATGGCGCGGAGCGGAGTAGAACAATTCCGTCTTCTCATGTTCACCTGGAGGTGGTATCGTCCGCTATATTCTCCTCGATCTGCACCTATTGAACCTGGATCGACAGCGCAGGAGCCGCGCTTAGGTGGCTCTTCGGAGCTATTTATAATGTTTGAAGCCTGCTCGGACTCGAGCTGAGATCTTACCTGTTCCATGGTTGGTAGGTTATCTATTTCGGCATTTCTAATGTATTTACGCACGTTCTCGACGGCATCGAAATAGGTGGCTAGCTGAGTATCTTTCTGGACGGTCCAGCATGCGTCGATAGGTGTCATAGAACTCTGACTCGCCGTATCGGAATGCTTTGAAATTAGCGTCAACTTTAAGAGGATAGTCCAGCAGATCGTGTAGTAATGCATCCTTCGATATGTCTCAGCCTGCTTCTTCCAAAACAGCAAAGTCCCGGTCATACGCGAGTAATGCTGAGTCAGGCGTAACTTGGCGTCTTCGGAGAAATTGGGAGAGTGTTCAAATGAAGATCCACCAGGGTGAAGCGGAATCTTTCTGAACACGGCTATGAAGATGGGTATCGCCGATATCAAGGCAGCACCAACGTACACACCTGTGCCAATGAGCCATAAGTATTGCTCGGTTTGGTGGCTCCAGTCCATCGCAAACGATTCTATAGCAGGCGTATTATCGTGATCGTCGTTAGATACCGGAAGAGGCGGGACATCCTTCGCCAGTGTCCGGTTCTAGGTGGTAAGGACGTTGTTTCACATATTATGTTATTACTACTTCACGACTCGTTGACGGGAGACATCTTATACGTCTGTTAGCGGGAGTCGGCAAGCAGGAAATGACGTCGTACTCAAGCGTTTGGCTGGTCCTCCGTGGACCTGATTCTCGGGAACGTTCTTTGCGATTAGCCTCAAGAAACTTCGCCCCTATTTCAGCGGCAAACACTCGAAACGGAAATGGTAAGAGCCGGAGGTCAAAGGGAGGATTCCAGAGTTGCAAGGTTTGGACATGAATCATTTTCCGATAGGTTTTGTAAATCACCATAGCGGCCGAGTAAATGTGCAACTTGATGGCAGCCCAAACCGTCCATTGAAGAGCACCAACCCTCGCGTCTAACTCTCGATTCCTCAGAGGCTCTATGGCAAAGCATCCCCCCGACCCAGAAATCGAAGTTCCTTCAGCCGTCGATACGGAGTCTTATCCTGATTCGGCTGCAGTAGCTCCCTCCGAAACCCCACCGAACAACCGCCTCAGCCGACGTTCCTTCCTCTCGCATCTTGGAGCCGCAGGCCTCGCCGTCGCGGCGCCTCCAGTGCTCGCATCGACCTCGACCCCGGTAGCTCCTCCACCGGTTGCGAGCGAAGAAGGTCTCACTGAAGGCACGATAGCCATCAATCTCAGGGTGAACGGGCAGTCCCATGCTCTCCAACTTGACCCCCGTACTACTCTGCTCGACTGTCTCCGCGAGAACCTTGCGCTGTCCGGCACCAAGAAAGGCTGCGACCACGGTCAATGCGGAGCATGCACGGTCCACGTTAACGGTCGCCGGGTCAACTCCTGTCTCTCCTTCGCCGTCATGCATCGGAACGACGAGATCACAACGATCGAAGGTATTGGTCAGCCCGATCATCTCCATCCCATGCAGGTCGCTTTCATCGAGCATGACGGCTACCAGTGTGGCTACTGTACCTCAGGACAGATCATGTCCGCCGTCGCGGTGCTGAAAGAGAACGTCGGGCCTACGGATGCGGACGTCAAGCAGGCGATGTACGGCAACATCTGTCGCTGCGGTGCCTACTCGAACATCGTCGCGGCCGTACAGCAGGTCCGCCACAGCTCCTAGCCTTACAGCAGGGAATCAACCGGAGTCGAACCATGAATACCTTCACCTTCACGCAACCCACCACCGTTGATCAGGCAGTCCAATCTGCCGCCAAGTCCGCGACAGCCCAGCAAGGGGCTCAGATCCGCTTCATCGCCGGGGGCACTACGCTGGTCGATCTCATGAAGCTCAACGTCGAGCGTCCACGTGAGATCGTTGACATTAATATTCTTCCTCTTGATCGGGTCGAACCCAGTCCCAATCGCGGCCTGGTCGTCGGGGCCCTCGCCCGCAACTCCGATGTCGCTCATCATGCGACAGTTCTTCGCGACTACCCGGTTCTCTCGCAGGCCCTGCTATCCGGCGCTTCACCGCAGTTGCGTAACATGGCCACTACCGGCGGCAATCTTCTTCAACGTACACGTTGCGTCTACTTCCGCGACACAGCCCACGCCTGCAACAAACGAGAGCCCGGCACTGGTTGTTCAGCCATCGGCGGCCACAACCGCATGCTTGCGATCCTCGGCACTAGCAAGGACTGCATCGCAACCAACCCCTCCGACCAGAACGTCGCGCTCACCGCGCTCGAAGCCACAATTCAAATCCAGGGCTCCAAAGGCAAGCGAAGCGTTCCTATCCATGACTTCTACCTCGTTCCCGGCTCCACTCCCAACCGCGAGAATCTTCTGGAGCCTGGCGAGATCATAACCAGCGTTACACTGCCCCCACCGATTGCTGGCGCAAACTCCACCTACCTCAAACTCCGCGACCGCGCAGCCTACGAGTTCGCGCTTGCATCCGCCGCAATCGTCATGAAGGTTTCAGATGGGAAGATCCAGCACATCCGCGTTGCGCTGGGGGGCGTAGGCACGAAACCCTGGCGTTCCTTCGAAGCAGAGAAGGCGCTCGAAGGACACTCCCCGGATCGGGCCACGTTCGTAAAAGCGGCAGAAGCCGCTTTGAAAGACGCCAAGCCCGCCAGCGAAAATGCATTCAAAGTCGAGCTATCGCGTCGCTGCATCGTCCGCGCCCTCGCCATGTCCACCAAGTCCGCGTAGGTAATAGCCGTTCGCACAACCGCAGGAGAATCTCAATGCTATTCAGCGAATTCCTCGAGTTCATCCAAGCCGACAAAGCCGGCCCAAATGGCCACATCCAGGCCTCCACCGCTGAGCCCACCGCAGTAATCGGTGCTTCGCTCTCGCGCGTCGACGGCCCACTCAAGACGACCGGCTCCGCCCGCTACGCCTCCGATTACAACTTCCCCGGCATGGTCTACGCCGTCCCAGTCGGAGCCACGATCGCCTCCGGCAAGATAGGCAACATCGATACGTCTGCCGCCGAGAAGATGCCCGGCGTCCTCACAATCCTTCACCACAGCAACTTCGACCATGTCTACCGAAACGCCTCTGGCGGACGCAACAGCGAGCAACGTCCACCCTTTGAAGACGACACCGTCTACTACTGGGGCCAATACGTCGCGCTGGCCATAGCCGAAACCTTTGCGCAGGCGCAAGCCGCAGCCGCCGCTGTCAACATCGCCTACACGCCAGACCAATTCAGCGTAGCCACTGATCTCAGCGATCCCATGCCCGCCATCGGCGCACCTGGAGGCCCAAAAATACTCAGCCACCGTGGAGACCCCGAAGCCGTTTTCGCCTCAGCTCCGGTCAAAATCGACTACACCTACACCACGCCCGCCGAGACCCACAACCCAATGGAGATGCACGCCACCGTCGCAGTCTTTGACGGGAAAAAGTTCACCCTCTACGAAAGCTCCCAGGGCGTAATGAACCACCTGAACGTCATGTCTCAGGTCCTCGGCGTGCCCAAAGAAAACGTAGAGGTGATCTCCCGCTTTATCGGCTCTGGCTTCGGCGGCAAGCTCTTTCCCTGGCCCCACTCTGCACTCGCAGCAGTCGCCGCACGCCGCCTCAACCGGCCCGTCAAACTAACCCTCTCACGCAAGATGATGTTTGCCAACGTAGGCCATCGTCCACGCACGCAACAGCGCATGCGCCTCGGCGCAACTCCCGACGGCAAGCTCCTCTCACTCAGCCAGGACTATCGCAACCACACCTCCATCAATGACGACATCCGCGAAAACTGCGGCGAAGCCACACCATTCCTCTACAGCACCGCCAATCTCCAAGTCTCCTCCGCTCTCGTCCGTCGCAACATCGGAACCCCCACACCGATGCGCGGCCCCGGCGCCGTTCCCGGCCTCTTCGCCCTCGAGTCAGCCATGGACGAGCTCGCCATCAAGCTCCAAAAAGATCCCGTACAACTCCGCCTCTCGCTCGACACCCTCACAGACGAAGAGAAGAATAAACCTTTCTCCTCCCGTCACCTCAAGGAGTGTCTCGAAGTGGGCTCCAAAAAATTCGGTTGGGAAAAGCGCACGCCAGCCGTAGGGTCCATGCGCAAAGGCGATCTCATCCTCGGATGGGGCGTTGCCGCCGCTTCATGGTCTGCCGGTCGCGGCGTCTCCGAAGCATCAGTCAGCCTCAACATCGACGGCTCCGCCCGCGTCAGCTCCGGCAGCCAGGACCCCGGCACCGGCACCTACACCGTCATCGCTCAAATCGTCAGCGACAAGACCGGCATCCCCCTCAGCCGCATAGACTCCGTCCTCGGCAGCAGCTCGCTTCCCCCCGGACCCACCTCTGGAGGTTCAACCGCCACCGCCACCATCATTCCCTCCGTCGCCGAAGCCGCCGTCAAGGCCATCAAAGTCGTCCTCACCACTGCGGGCTCTGCCAAGGGCTCACCCTTCTTTGGCAAACAGCCCACCGACCTCGCCATGTCCTCAGGTCGCGTTCACCTCAAAGATCAGTCACCCGACTCCGGCGTCCCCTTTCAAGAGATCCTCAAGCTCGCCAACCTCGCCAGCGCCAACGGAGAAGGGAAGACCGGCGGCTATGGCTCCGACACCGACGGCAAAAACTTCTCCAGCCACTCCTTCGGTGCTCAGTTTGTAGAGGTCGAGTGGGATCCAGGCATCTGCCATCTCCGTGTAAGCCGCGTAGTCAGTGTCGTCGACGCCGGCCGCATCATCAATGCAAAGACCGCGCGTAATCAGATGGCAGGAGCCGTCGTCATGGGCATCGGTATGGGCTTGCTCGAATCCACCACTTACGATCCTCGCAACGGCCACCCCATCAACGACAACTTCGCCGACTACATCGTCCCCACCTCCGCCGACCATCCCGAAATCGACGTGACCTTTCTCGACATTCCAGACCCCATGATCGGAGAGTACGGCGCCCGCGGCATCGGCGAGATCGGTCTCGCCGGAATTGCCCCAGCCATCACGGCAGCGGTCTATCACGCCACCGGGGTCCGAGTACGCGATCTACCCGTCCGCGTCGAAGACCTCATCACCGCCACAATCGCTATCTAGACCCTGCAATCCAGCCCTCGAGCTTAGGATGCGTAGGCAGTCACCTCTTTCGCCACAACGGACGGGTCCGTTCGAGCCATGCGTAGATGAGAAGAAGGCTACCGATTTCCTGGCTACTACCTCCGATATCAGCGCAATAGTAAGTGGGTAGTGACAGGACAACGAAGATGACCCCGAAGCAGATTGAGGTGACGGTCCCAGAATAGAGGGAGGCCTGTGCCCCCGCTACGCTCCCCAAATGGAAGATCAAGATGACGGAGAAGATCGAGGCCTGTTATGGAGCGTCGAATGCGGGCTTCTCAACGGCCTTCGACACACTGACTCTTGCTGCGGGGGCGTCCTACGCCATGGCTCAGGAGACAATTCGCAATACTGTTGCTGAATACAATTGGTGCCGCCACGACTGCAGCGTTCTGCTTGCGGCTTCACTTAGACCTGCAAGGTTATGTGAGTAATTCTCAAGCTGCTGAGAAACTGAGTTACCAGCTGAGCGGCGCACCTTCGCGAATCTCATCGGAAGCCCTTTTGACGATCGATTGGCCAGAAAAGATCTGACCCCGGACGGGAACGTTGTCCCCAATAGCCGGGCCCTTTCGCACATCAATCCAGTGTGCTCGACCGTTAACCGACCCGATCACGAACGTTCGCTCAGTTGTGGATACGACGCTAGTCGCTGGAACAAGGAGAAGATTCTCTCCAATACCTCCAACAGGCCAATCAACGGTTGGGTACATGCCAGGAGCTAGGCCTCCGTCTTTGTTGTACACATCCAGTTCAACCATCATGGCCCTGCTCTGCTGATCGAGAGCATTTGGGATTCGTGCGACTTTCGCTGAATAACTTTTTCCGGGGTGTGCCGGAACATGGAAGACCGCCGATGTTCCCTTGACGATCGAGCCGGTGTAGGTTTCCGGAACGGGCACAATCAGTCTCAGATGCGTAACCTGCTGGAGTCTGAGCATCGGAGTATGACCGCCATCGATCAGCATTCCAGGATTCACGAATCGGTCGGTAATCATTCCATCGAATGGAGCGATCACTTGAAGATACGACTGCATTGCTTGGCTCGCCTGGAGACGTTCTTTCGCGGTCCGAACCGCGGCCCTTCGGCTATCGACTAATGCCTGCGCCGCATCCCGCTGCTTTTGGGCCTGCAACAGTTCATTGCCCGCTACGGCACCGGGAGTCTTAGCAGCCTCTTGCAGCTTCGCCGAGGTGCTTTCGGCTGCGGCTTCTTGAGCTTCGGCCTGAGCAGCTTCGGCTTCCGCCTGATGGAGGGTTGCTTCTGTAGCTGCCGTCTGCGAATTGATTTCTGGCGCGGAGAGCTGAACCAATAGCTGCCCCTTGTGGACCTGGCTGCCCCGATCAACTAGTACTTTCTCCACATATCCAGGAGAGCGGGCTTCAATATCAGTCTGTAGGAATGGAGCAAGCTCCGCGGTCAGAGGAACCGTTCGAGCGGATGGACGGCTCTCAACCTTTACCATCTCAACGTGTGCAGGGCTCTGAGACAAGGCAGGGAGGCAGTACATCAGCGGGAAAACAAGGCAGATGCCTTTATGGATGAACATAGTATCGGCTCGATGGATCTTCAGGGTTGAGTGAATTCGAGGTGGTGGAAGCTTTGCGTTGCAGCAACGCGTAGACTGCCGGGAGCACCGTGAGGGTCGTCAAAGTGGAGAAAATGAGTCCGCCTATAACAGCCCTGCCAAGCGGAGCGGATTGCGCACTTCCTTCTCCAAAGCCAATCGCCATGGGAATCATGCCGCATATCATGGCAGTCGCTGTCATCAAAATTGCCCGAATGCGGCTCGTTGCTCCCGTTCGCGTTGCAGTTTCTACATCTTCATTCTGGTGCCTTGCCTGTTCTGCGAAGCTGACCAGGAGAATGGAGTTCGCTACCGAAATGCCGACTGCCATGATCGCTCCCATGAAGGACTGGATATTGAGTGTGGTTCCTGTGAAGAGCAGCATAAGAACCACACCGCAGAGGACACCGGGTATTGTCGCCAGTATGGCGAGAGGAAGACGAAGAGACTGGAAGTTCGCCATGAGCAGCAAGAATATTGCGGCGATGGCCAAAAGGAGTCCTGTGCGCAGGCCTGATATTGTCTCTTCAAGAGCGGGTATTTGTCCTCGTACAGTAATGGTTGAACCCTTTGGAGCCGCTGGAAGGTTCTTCAAGAGTGCGGCGATGCGATGCTGAGCTTCGCCAAGAGGCATTCCGTGCAGGTTGGCAGTGACGCTGACGATCCGCTGCCCGCTCAAGCGTTCGATCATCTCGGGCATCGTCCCGTATTCGAGCTTGGCAACCTGATCAAGCTGCGGCTGAGATTGTCCATCGCGCATCAGCGGCAAGGTAGAAAGCGCGCCGAGACCTTGCATGCGGTTTGGAGGAAGTTGCACTTGAATCTGAAATGCGTTACCCGTCCTGGGATCGCGCCAGTAGTTGGGGGATGTGAATCGAGACGAGCCTGTAGCCGGCGTCAGGGAGTTCGTCACGTCGGCCATCGTCAGACCGAACTGGCCAGCATAATCGCGGTTTACCGTCACCTCGACCGTGGGATAGAGGTGAGGCTGAACGATGGAAACGTCCCGCAGGAAGTCGAGCTTTCGAAGCTCGGTTTCCACTTTTGTGAGGTACGAGTAGTCCTGATCGATATCTACGCCTTGAACGTCGATCTGAATGGGCGTGGGCGATCCGAAGCTCATAACCTGAGAAATGATGTCCCCTGCTTCGAATGCCACTGTGAGCTTCGGCATCTCTTTGTGAAACGCGGCGCGAAGATTCTCTCGTAGCTTCTCATCGTCGGGATGTCCAGGCCGGAGTTGGACCTGCACCAGAGCCTCTTCCGGGCCGCTTGTGAAGAGATGAATGAGATTGACCGGATAGCTTGATGGTTGAACGCCTACATAGTCGGAGGTGATCTCTACGTTATCCTTGCCCACTGTCTTGCGGATCAGATCGAGAGCCTGCATCACCATAGGCTCTGTCTCTTCGATTCTCGTCCCAATGGGCGCCTTAACCCGCATCCTTAAAACAGGTCCATTGGAATCCGGAAATATCTCACTTCCGATGCGAGGCGCGACGAAAACGAGAATGAGGACGGTCACCGCGAAGTATCCGATGATGATGGGCCAACGGCGATCCAATATGACATTCAGATACCGTTCATAGCGTGTTCTCAACTTGCCGAAGCTGCCTTCTTTCTCTTCTCCCTTATGCGACTCCTTCATGATCCACGTGGCGAAGACCGGCACCAGACTGCTCGACAGAAAGTATGAGGCGACCATCGCAAAGCCCACGGCGAGGGACAACGGGACAAAGAGTTGCCGTCCCACCCCGTTCATGAAGAAGGACGGAACAAACACCGCCAGCACGCAGAGCATCGAGAGGAGGCGCGCCAAAACAGTGCGGCGGCAGGCTTCGAGAATCGCTCTTGCCCGAGAGACACCTGGAAGCAACTGAGTATGGATGTTTTCGACTTCGACCGTTGCCTCGTCCACGAGGACTCCAACCGCGAGTGCCAATCCACCCAGGGTCATGATGTTGATCGTCTGGCCTGTCGCCCACAAGAGGAGTACGGCAGTAAAGAGAGCGAACGGGATATTGGCCACGACAATCAGAGCGCCGCGCCAGTCTCTCAGAAACAGCAGGACAACTAACCCGGTAAGGACGGCGCCAAGCGCCGCTTCTCTGACTAGACCACGGATGGCATTCGAGACATAGCCGGACTGATCGAAGGCAAGCTGCACATCGACATCATCCGGCATGACCTTTTTAAAACTTGGGATTGCCGCTTTCACCGCCTGAATGGCCGCCAGCGTGGATGCGTCCGAGCGCTTTGTAACCGGGATGTAGACTGTGCGGCGGCCATCGACATGAGCGTATGCCGTGACAATATCCGTTCCGTTCTCGATGGTTCCGATGTCACGTAAATAGATGTTGGCACCAGAGCGGGGATGGATAGGTGCTTCCATCAAGTCGTTCAGTTCTGGCCCGAGTGTGGAGTTCGTCCTCACGATGCGATTCAACGTTCCGTCGTAGAGATTGCCGGAGGGCGATACGACCGTGCCGCTGGTTACGGCCGCGATCGCCTGTTCAGGGGAGACACCATATTGCTTGAGTTTGTCAGGATCGAGCGTGACAACGATAGTGCGCTGGTTGCCGCCAAAAGGAGGAGGCGCTGAGACGCCGGGAAGGGTCGCAAACAGCGGGCGCACCTGATTCAAAGCGATATTTTGCAGTTCGCCTTGAGTGTGACTGTTGCTCGTAAACAAAAGCACACCAACAGCAACACTTCCAGGATCGAAACGCGTGATGAAGGGTGGAACGGTACCAGGCGGCATGAAGGCGCGAGCGCGATTTACATAACCAACCGTCTCAGCCATTGCCTGCTGCATATTCGTTCCTTCGCGGAACGTCAGTTTCATCAGAGCTGCGCCTTGAACACTCTTGCTATCCACGGACTGAATGCCCGTGATGTAGAGGAAGTGATACTCGTAGTAGTAAGTTAGGAACCCTTCCATCTGCGCGGGCGTCATGCCGCCGTAGGGCTGCGCGACGTAGATCACAGGATTGCCAACCTCTGGAAAGATGTCCATGCGCATCCTTCCAACCGCGATAAAGAATCCGGCGATGATCGCAATCAACGCGACGACCACGGTGAGGGGACGACTCAGAGCTGCAAGGACTAAACGCATGTCAAATGATCACCTGAACTACTGAGCTGCCTGAAGAAAGGGCTGAAGATCGCCACGTACTGACTGCAATTGAAGAAATGCACGCCAGACGCTCAAGCGTGCAATCGAATCATCCATCTCTGCCTGCACTACAAGCCGCTGCGCCTGTGCCACATCGTCGATTGACGTAAGGCCGGCCTTGTAACGAGCTGTGGCTTGAGAAAGGACGGTTCGAGCGGCCTCGACCTGGATAGGAGTATTCTTCGCAACGCTGCGCATCGCCCGTAAGGCGGCTTGTGCTTGGCTGAACTGCTCCTGGAGCTGTCGGCCAATCAGTGTCTCGCGAGATTGTTCGGCCTTCAAGGTGGCCGCTTGCGAGGCTTCACGGGCGTGGATATTGGCAAAATCAAGAAAGCCAAAGGTGACGTTCAACCCGACCGCGTAGTTTCCTACGGTTGGAGCGAGGCCGTTGGCTCCGCTCAGGCGCTGTCCGTTTGTCTCCGCGCCGGTGCCTCGACCGTACCCTGCCGCTTCAAGATTGAACTCTGGCACCCAGCTTCGGTCTGTGGCGCGAAGTTCCGAGGCGGATTGAGAGACGGCCGCATGTTGCTGGAGCATCGTAGGGGTACTTTCGGGATGAAATGCTCCGTCATCTTCGACTGTCATTGGGACCTCTCCAAGAAGATGTTCGGAGTTAAGTGGTGCCGTTATCTCATCCGGCTTCGAGAGAAACTTCGCGAGAGTAGCCTCCCCCATTTCGACCGCTCCTGTGGCTAGAGCCAATTGGGTATTTGCAGCCGCCTTTTCCGCTTCAATCCGCGATTCGTCGGCGCCGGGACGCAACTCCGCAGCCGTGAGGGCGTGGATACTTTTCCGTAGGATTTCCCAATTGTCGACGGCAACCTGAGCCGAGTTCTGAGTCTGACGAGCCGCAACGACCGTTAGAAACGCGTCCGCCGCCGCACTTGAGACCTCAAGCTGGCTCCTCTGAATGGACGCACTAGCTCGGTCACGTGCTGCTGCGGCCGCTTCCACTTTGGCGTTCCGTAAACCGAAGTCGAATGGCTGCCAGTTGATCAGAAGCCCTGCAGCGCTCCCCCATACGGAGCCGGCATTGTTCGTGCCGATCACCGGCCCGGACATGCTAGGCAGCGTGTTCTGTGGAAACAGAGTGCCGAAGACGTTGTTTCGTGTAGCCCTGTTGATCTCTACGATCCCGTCGAGACGTGGAAGATAGGCAGTCCTTGCTAATCGGATATTTGCCACAGCCGCGTTGAGATCCTGCTCAGAGACATGAATCGCAGGATAGTTCTGCTCGGCATCCTGAACGACTTGAACAATCGTGAGATCAGGTGTCACCGAGGGAGTAGCTGTGACCGACGCTTGCGCTAAGGCAACGGTAGAGCCACTCGCTGCGAGGAGGCAGCCGACAACGATGCCTCGAATTCTGCGGACATCTCGCATGAATGAGCTATTTGCCTTCAATCAACTCTCCAAAAAGCTCGCGGACCCGGAGCTTTGCTATCTTGAGCGCACGCCGACCGGAAGCCGTGATCTTGTAAAGGCGGCGAACACTCCTACCGGACCGCTCTTCCTCTGATTTGAGATAGCCGCGCTTTTCTAAACTGTGGAGGATCGGATAGAGAGTTCCTGGGCTGATCTTGTATCCATGCCGGGCAAGCTCCTCCGCCATTCCCGCCCCAAAGATGGCTTCATGCTCCGCATGATGAAGAATGTGAAGTCGGATCATGCCGGAGTACAAATCGCGGTTGTTCAGATCATCCTTCATTATCGAACCGCGTTATCGAGATACGATATCAGAAAAATTATTAAGCTTGGATGAAGCCTCATCAAGATCTAAAGCCCCGGCTAAATTTAGGGGCACCCTCTACCGGTCGCCGACCAATGTCAGAGCGTGCGGAGCATCAACCGTCTCTCCTGCAGCGCGAGGCCAGTTTATTGTCAGAAGAGCCCCTCCCTGTGGAGGGTTTGATGCCGTTACACTTCCTCCGTGAGCGCGCACCACCGCTTCAACAAATGCAAGCCCCAACCCACGACCCTTCGAATCTCTTCCTTTCACCCGCTGCTCGAACATCTGGAGGCCGATCTCCGAGGAAAATCCCGGGCCATCATCCTCCACAGTCAAGATCGCGGAGTCCTCGCTTGCTGCAAGTCGTATGGAAACAGTGCATGCTGCAGGTAGGTGTTTGAGTTCGTTATCGAGCAGGTTAGCTATTACTCGATGAAGAAGGGCAGCGTCTGCCACGACTGTGACAGGACCGCCGCTGTGCAGATTCATCCGAAGTCCCTTCTCCGACATACAAGGCTCGTACAGATCGATCATGACTCGAAGTAGTTCTTCGAGATCTACTTCCGTGAGCGAAAGTCTTAGTGCATCAGCTTTGGCTTCCGCAACATCAAGCGAAGTATTCAGGAATTCCGTTAGTCGGTCCAGTTCATCGATGGCCGAAACGATTGGTTCACTCTGCTCAACTTTTAGATCGCCCGACAGCGCGATCTCCAGCTTCCCCCGAATCGCCGTCAACGGGCTTCGAAGATCGTGGGCGAGGGACTCCGTAATAGTGTGCAGCTGGTGCATTGAGCTTTCTATCCGGTCCAGCATGTGGTTGAGCGTTAACGCCAGATGCCCTACTTCGTCGTTGCGCTTGTTGGTTGGAACTCTACTGCTCAAGTCAGATTGTCCAATCCTGGATGCCGCTTCAGTGATCTCGCGGACATAATTGAGCATGCGTCGGGTAGCATAGAAGACGATCGCAAAGCCAAACAGGACAATGACCAGCCAAAGGCAGAGGAAACGGAAGCGGAGGTTCCTGAGTACACGCAATTCGTCTCGTTCCGAAAGGCCTAGATAGATGTGGCTCCCGTCCTCCATGCGCACAGACGCCACCCGAAAGGGATGCTTGAATCCTTTGACATTCAAGTCGTAAGGCAAATCGGAGACGACCTTATATGCGCGAATGGCGGCTAAGTGCGGTGTTCCGTCACCAACACCAACCCAAAGTCTCGGAGTACCATCGTTTCCGGCCTGAAGGAAGAAGACCGAGTCGTTCTCATTGCCATTCGAGCGCAGTTTGTTTGGCACCTCTCTACTTGCAAGTTCCGCGACTTCTCCCACTACCCGGCCGTAGAGGCGGTCCTTTGGTGTTCGCCCGGCTACATCACCGAGTACTGCCACCTCTCCAGTGAGCCACGCGTCGCTCCGACGCTGAATATCGTTCGCTACGAAGCGATGGAGCATCGCAAAAACCAGCAATGTTCCAATGGCAAAGGCTAGAGTTGCCCAGAGGGATATACGCCATGCTGCACTGTGCATGATGGGATTAGCGGTCTTTGAGGACATAACCAATACCTCGTAAAGTCTTGATCAGCGGCTCGCGGCCTTCAATATCCACCTTGCCGCGCAACCGGTAGATGTGCACGTCGACAACGTTAGTATCCGGTTGAATTCTCATTCCCCATACTTCGGAGAGAAGCATGGATCGAGTGACAACTCTTCCGGCATGGCGACAGAGGTACTCCAGGAGTACAAACTCCTGTGGGCTTAGATTCAGAACTTCGCCTCCACGGGAGGCTCTACGCCTGATGAAGTCCAGTTCCAGGTCGAGTACACGCAAACGTGAGGCTTCTTCGCTCGCAGCCAAATTTCGTCTCAAGAGGTTGCGCAGCCGAGCCAGCAATTCGGCGAGAGCAAAGGGTTTGGTCAGGTAGTCGTCGCCACCTTGTTCCAGTCCCTTAACTCTATCGTCGACTGATCTTCTGGCCGAAAGTATCAATACGGGGCTGCTTATGCCAGAGCGTCGAAGCTGAAGAATCAGGTCAATGCCATCTTGATCCGGAAGGCCAAGGTCGACGATTAGAACGTCATACTTCTTTCCAGACGCAAGTTGAGCGGCGGCTCGCCCATCTTTGGCGGCATCCACCTCGTAACCCGCATCAGTGAGCGATTGCTTGAGGAAACTTTGGATCTCGAGTTCGTCCTCCACAAGCAGGAGTTGCATGGAGTGATGGTAAGCCATTTTGATTCACGATTCGAATGCTCCAGGAGGCTGCAAGATGACGATTCGGTCATCTGCGTCCACTCAGCGATGGACGAATCGAGAAAGGCTAGACAAAGAACAGCATAGTCAGAATAACGACTCCTGCCGCAAGGTGAGCAGAATGATCAATTTCCGACGCGCGCTCCGGCAATTGCATCCTCCATGAACGAATCGTCATCCTATCCCTTCCTCCAAAGTGCTATCAAAAGAACAAAGGTCTCGTCTCAACGAGTAGCCGTTGTATTGAGAATACGGAGCCTGTTCTCTCAAGTAGTCGACCGTCGCCGGGTTGTCGTCTCTTCGTGGTCCAGCTTCCCCAATTACACAAACGCGACATTTAATCTCGATTATCCGGGCTGAGGACATATTCCGCTTGACTACGGCTTACCTGAACCGCATTGCTACTGCCGTACCAGAGCACGATGTGCATGATACCTTCGTCGTCTTTGCAGAGAAGATGCTCGCCGACCCGCGGTTACGTACGGTCTTCCGCCGCATGGTGAGTCGCGCCGACATCGCCCATCGCTATTCGTTCCTCGATCCGCAGAGAGGTTCCGGCCAATTCTCGCCGCATGACGCGAAGGAGTTTTATCGGCTAGGTAACTTTCCCAACACGACGCGGCGTATGGAACTGTTTGAGCAGAGCGCTCCTGTGCTGATGAAGAAGGCCGTAGATCGGCTTGCGCTCAATGAGATGGAACGCTCCGGTATTACGCATGTACTGGTGACCTGCTGCACGGGGCTCTATGCGCCGGGGTTGGACTTTGAGATCGTCGACCACCTCGGGCTTTCGGCGGGTGTGGAGCGCACGATGGTTGGATTCATGGGATGCTATGCCGCGATCAATGCGCTGAAGCTGGCGCGGCACATAGTGCGCTCAGATCCGAAGGCGGGTGTTCTGATGGTCAACTTGGAGCTGTGTACGCTGCACTTCCAGGAGACGCAGGAGCTGGAGCAAGTGCTCTCTTTCCTGGTCTTTGCCGATGGTGCGGCGGCGAGCCTGATTACTGCCCGAGAACAGGGTCTCGCGTTGGACAGCTTCAAGGCGGTGATGGTGCCAGAGACACGTGGGCTGATTACCTGGAAGATCCGCGATCTCGGGTTCGACATGCTGCTCTCAGGACAGGTGCCGGGACAGCTGGGCCGCGCGCTGCATGAGGGCGAACTGATGGCGGAGCGCGACGGCATCGACCTGTGGGCGGTGCATCCC
The DNA here is from genome assembly GCF_051013365.1 of Tunturiibacter psychrotolerans. Lineage (GTDB taxonomy): Bacteria > Acidobacteriota > Terriglobia > Terriglobales > Acidobacteriaceae > Edaphobacter > Edaphobacter psychrotolerans_A. The sequence goes on from NZ_CP132941.1 coordinate 5,363,949, forward strand.
GGCGGACGGTCGATTCTGGACGCGGTGCAGAAGGGACTGGAACTGCCGACGGATGCGCTGGCAGCGTCGCGTGAAGTGCTATCGCGCTTCGGAAATATGTCGTCCGCGACAGTGATGTTTGTGTTGCAGCGAATAATGCAACAAGCGCGCCCGGGGCAGCGTGGGTGTGCGATGTCGTTTGGGCCAGGCCTAACAGCGGAGACGATGCGCTTCCATGGGGTCTAGTGCACAGATTGACTTCAGTCGGCGCGCCTCTCCACGTGAGTTACCCGAACTCATGGATGGCGCCTGTAGTTATGAGGATTTCCGTGACTGCCTGCGTAGTCTGGAAACAGTCAATCGCTGGCTGCTGGGTTATCGGCCGACACTCGCTTGGCTGGAGCAGTTGCCGTATGGATTGCATGATCCGGTACACATCGTCGATGTGGGCAGTGGCGGCGGTGATCTACTGCGGCAGATTTCAGGCTGGGCACGGAGACGGGGCATTGCTGTGCAGTTAACAGGGATCGACTTGAATCCTTATGCTGCGCGTGCAGCAGCGGAGTCAACGCCAAAGGAGTTCGGAATCGAATGGGTGATCGGCGATGCTCTGGAGTATCGACCGAAGAAGCCGGTCGACATCGTCGTCAGCTCGCTGCTGGCACATCATCTGGAGGACGAGGAGATCGTTGCGTTGCTGAGGTGGATGGAAGCGACCGCGCAGGTCGGGTGGTTTATCAATGATTTGGAGAGGGCGGAGTGGACTAGTCGGATGTTTGGGTGGGTGCGGTGGCACTGGCTTGTGAGGCATGATGGTCCGGTGTCGTTCCGGCGGTCCTTCCGGAAGGAGGATTGGGTACGCCTGCTGGCTGCGGCTGAGGTCCCGAGAGAGGCGGCGACGGTTGAGAAGGCGCGTCCTGGGCGATTGTGCGTGGGGCGATGGAAGTGAGGCCGGTGATTCTGAAGCATCTCGTTAGACTAAGAGAGATGAAGGCCGTCGGCCTCATGGCGCACAAACTCACTTCTAATTATCTGGGAGGCGAATCATGCCAACTTCCACTGTGCTAGCGCCAAGCTCCGCCGGTTCCAGATTCAAGACGATTCTCTGGGTCTCGCTCGGTCTCGTCGTACTCTTTGTCTTCATCACCTCAGAGCTTCTCCTCGTCACCGACTATCCGATGTACCACGCCTACCGTCTGCAGGTCATCGCGGACCGCCATCTCCTCATCCCGCATACACTCGCCGGAATCTTCGCTCTTCTGATCGGCCCCATCAATTTCTCCTCACGGATCCGCCAGCGTCACCTTCAACTCCATCGCATCCTGGGCCGCATCTACGTCATCTCCGTGTTTGTTGGTTCCTTCACGGGGATCGCTCTTGCAGCCGGCCGGCCCGGTCTTCCCGGAACCTCCATGCAGGCCGCGGCTTGGATGGTCTGCACAACGGCCGCCTTCATCACCGCGCGCAACCGCCAAATCACACAGCACCGCCAATGGATGGCGCGCTCCTATGCAGTTACCTTTACCTTCGTCTCCAGCCGGGTGCTCAACCTCTGGCCGCGTTACTGGAGCCACCTAGGCGACGTGTTATCCGCAGTCGGCGTGATTGCCTTCACACTCGCCTCGCTGCTGATCGTGGACCTCGGCCTCAACTGGCATGAACTCACCACCCGGCGTGACTGATCGTTTGCCAGGAGGCCATGGGATCTTCAGAGCAATGTCGTAAATCCAGGCTATCCACATCTCGCCCTAGTGAACTAGGTTTGCAGATGTCCTATTTCTCAAAGCTGATTCCTTCGAGATCCGAGCTGACCAGAGGGCCGTAACCTCCTAGTTGTCCGACTATCCTCATTACGGCAGGCTCCTGACCTTCGAACACCCATACCATCACGTCTTTGGGCTGCAGGCCGATCAGCCGCGCGATCACGCCCACGACACCGCCCAACTCGGGATGGATGCGAAACACCGTCGCCTTGAGTGTTTGTCCTGTCGTGTGAAACGGCTGCTCGCCCTCCGAAGAGATGAGGAGCTGAATCAACCGCCCTCCGGCGACTGGCGCCAGCATCCCCACGCGAAACGGCGCCGCATTTTGCGGCAGATTCAGCAGCAAGGTTCCAACGAATCCATTCGCCAGATCATCCGGCATGTCGATGTGGTGGCTCTCGATGTGTATCTTCCCACTCTTGTCCTCCGTGCGGCTGGTTACTAAGCCGGTGGCAGCTTCTACTGTAAAGTCGACCGGCTTCACAAAGAACGGTCCATTCTGTATGTGATGGTTGCGTACTAATCGAAACGTGCCCCGCTGCTGGTATGTCGTCGTCTCATCGTCAATCGATCCATCCACAAAGTGATAGGTCAGGCGCATCGTCACTTCATCGCCCTGCACCACCTGCGAAAACTCACCGCTGGCGATGATTTTTCCAGCCTCGGAGCGCGCCACCATAAACCGATGCATCGGGACTTGAATATGTCTTACTGAAATTTGTTCAGCCGACGCTGCGGGGCCTAGCACTATCGCCCAAAAGGCAGCTACCAGGAAATCGTTTCGCCTCATCAAATACCTCGTTCTAACACCTTAGGCGTCTTCCGGTCCCCAGTGAACCCGGCATTTATCTCCTACCGACAAGAGCATCCGCCCTGAAGGGCTCTACCGTCTCCAAAATGACGATTTGGACAGAATGACGTCCCGAACTGTTTTCAGGACGTCTACTAGAGATGGAGTCCGCTACAAATTAATTGATTATCCAATGAATTAGGAGGGAATGCTTTGCAAGACGAAGTACTGGTCCTCGGTGGTGGAGTGGCAGGTTGTGCGGCTTCGATCGCACTCGCTCGAAAGGGACGAAGCGTCACGCTGATTGAACGCGAGCCCACGCCGCGCCATAAGGTTTGCGGAGAGTTCCTAAGCGGTGAGGCTCTTGAGGACCTGCACGCGCTCGGCATCGACGTGGCCTTGCTTGGCGCTGTGCCCATCTGTTACGTTCGCCTTGCCGCCTCCAGACGTGCCGCGGAGGCTCCGTTGCCTTTTCCCGCGGCCTCGCTCACGCGCAAAGCATTGGATACAGCGCTCATCGCCGCAGCCATCGCCGCGGGAGTCCGCGTTAAACGTGGTCACAGTGTGCAGTCGCTCAGCCGTGCGACCAGCAACCTCTGGCGGGCTACGCTCGACGACGGCACCACATACGAAGCTCCGACCGCCCTTCTCGCGACGGGAAAGCACGATCTGCGCGGCCACGGTCGCCCGAAGGACCCTCACCAATGGGTCGCCTTCAAGATGTATTACCGACTGTCCGCTGCCCAGACTGCTGACCTGGCGGACGCCTCCGAGTTAACGCTCTATTCCGGAGGCTACGGTGGTATCCAACCGGTGGAAGACGGCATTACGAATTTCTGCTGTGTGGTGCAACGGCGGTATTTTGCACGTGCGGGTCTTCGCTGGGATGGCCTCCTTGTAAAGATGCAACAGGACTGTCCCCACCTCGCGATGCGGCTTGACGGTGCGGAGCCGCTGCTCGACAAACCGATCACCATCACTCATATCCCGTACGGTTATATCCGCCGCGCAACAGAGGAGGGGCTCTACTGTATTGGGGATCAGGCAGCCGTAATCCCCTCATTCACCGGCGATGGCATATCCATCGCCCTTCATACTGCCCGCCGTGCCGCCGCTGCCTACCTTGCCGCGGAGCCGGCGACGGTCTTCCAGCCAAAACTGCGCTTCGCAATGCTGCCCCAGATGCGTCTTGCCGAGGTCGCTGCCGACGGCTTGAACAACGCACTCGCGCGCGCTGTACTACCGTTCTGCCTCAGGGTCTGGCCCGGTGCGATGCGCGTAACGGCTAGACTCACGCGTGTCACTCAGCCCGCCGCTGTGGCTCCACAGGTGTTCGCGAACTGAAATCGAGCGCCGCCAAAACAACTCTCGGCAGTTAACCCTTTAGGGAGATGATGCAATGAAATCCTTCGCAGTCGTAGCCCTCGCGCTCATATTCGCTCCAGCCGCGCTCGCCCAGCATCAGACCTTCGCCGTCAACCCCGATGCCAGCGAGGTCAAGATGAAACTGAACACGACCCACGAGGTCGTCGACGGCACGTTTCATATTCAATCTGGATCGATCAATTTCGATCGCACCGCTTCCCATATATCGGGGATAGTCATCGTTGCAGCGGGCAGCGGCAAGACGGGAAACGACAGCCGCGATAAGAAGATGAACAAAGATATCCTCAAGGTGGATCAGTTCGCCACCGTCTCTTTCGCGCCTAAAGCATACAACGGGACAATTGCTGCTTCAGGCGACTCGACTATTCGGGTGAGCGGAGTATTCACTCTACTCGGCACTGCCCACGACCTGACGATTCCGACGCAGATTCACATCGATGGATCGAAGGGAACGGCGAAGGCGCAATTCATCGTTCCCTATGTTCAGTGGGGTCTTAAGAACCCGAGCTTCCTGATCTGGAAAGCTGACAATGACGTCGCGATTGATCTTAATCTCGTTGGCCAGGTTTCTGAGTAATAGGACCATTCCGTTCTAACTGCACTCGCTTTTCATTGAACTCAATCGGAGCTACAAAGAACTATGCCCAACTCCGTGTCTCCCCATTCACTGACACGCAGACGTTTCACTCAACTTTCTGGAATTACGGTCGGATCATTCGCGCTGTCCGGCGCGGCCGCTGCAGCGCCGGACGTGACGCTTGAGATTGCGCCGCACACTCTAGAGGCTTCGTCGAAACATCACATACGGACGGTAGCTTACAACGGGCAGATTCCCGGACCGTTGTTCCGCATGCTTGAAGGAGAAACGCAGTCTATTGAGATTCGGAACCTCACAAAAGATTCGGAGGTCGTTCACTGGCACGGCCTCTATTTGCCGCCGAATATCGATGGAGCCATGGAAGAAGGCACACCGATGATCGAGCCTGGCGCGTCTACGCGTTACACCATGACCGCCAAGCCGGCAGGTTTCCGCTGGTATCACACGCATACGTTTGCGGGAAAGAATCTCACTAAAGCGCAGTACGGTGGGCTGCACGGTTTCCTGATGATCGAAGCGCGTGACAACCCCGCTGCTTACGATCGGGAGGTTTTCCTTGGACTCCATGACTGGAACGGGCAATTTCTGAGCAGCGACGACGGTTATATGAATCCGGTCTACGACGTGGCAACGATCAACGGCAAGATGCTCGGCTCTGGAGATCCAGTGAAGGTCAAACAAGGCGAGCGCGTCATGATGCATATCCTCAATAGCAGCCCGACCGAGGTTCACTGGATTTCGTTCTCAGGGCACAGCTTCAAGGTGGTGGCACTGGATGGAAATCCGGTAGCTCAGGCTCAGACAGTTTCCATGCTTCGGCTCGCACCCGCGGAGCGCGTCTCTGCCATCGTCGAGATGAACAATCCCGGCGTATGGGTCCTCGGTGAAGTCCGCAAGCATGTTCAAGCCAGCGGAATGGGCGCTGTCATCGAATACGCCAACTCTTCCGGCAAGCCGGTGTGGACGCAACCGGATGATCTTGTGTGGAACTATCGCCAGTTCGCAGCGGCTGGCGATGCCACACAACATCAAGACGCAAAAAAGATCGAGCTTGTTTTTGACTCCAAGTTCCAAGGGCACGGCAGGGAAGAGCTCTGGCGTATTAACGGTCTGGGCTATCCGCAGAATTCGACGCCAGAGCACTCGCCCTTGTTGCAAGCCGGACAGCGTTATCGCCTAGTCATGAAAAATAAGAGCATGGATGATCACCCGCTTCATCTGCACAGGCACACATTTGAGATTCGGCGGCTTGAAGATGGCGCTGAGATCGCCGGTGTGCACAAAGATGTGGTGTTGGTGCACGCCGGTGGAACCGTCGAGGTAGAGTTTGTGGCCGACAATCCGGGCAAGACACTCTTTCACTGTCACCAGCAGGATCACATGGACCGGGGATTCATGATGGTCTTCGATTATGCGTAACTCCACGATCAAGCTCGGTGCCAACGCGGTACTCGCAATCGCGGCCATCTTGTGCGTGCGATCCGCTGTGGCCCAAGGTAACTATGAAATTCAGGTCTACGGAGCAGCCACCGTTCCGCCGAAGACGTTAATGACTGAATTGCATTCCAACTTCACGCCGGAAGGTCAGAAGTACTACATCAATCGCGTCATTCCGACCAATCATCAGCAGCATGAGACGCTCGAACTTACGGAAGGCATTACGAACTGGTCGGAGATCGGCTTCTATGTTTTCACCAGCGAACAGGACAGTCACGGTGTTCAGTGGGTAGGCGATCACATACGCCCGCGCGTCCGCGCACCCGATAGCTGGCATCTTCCGGTGGGTCTCAGTCTATCTACCGAAATCGGCTATCAGCGCGCCGTTTACTCGCCGGACACATGGACCTGGGAGATACGGCCCATCATTGATAAGACCGCAGGCCGGTGGTATTTCGCAGTGAATCCGGCACTGGAACGCACCTTGCACGGCCCCGACGTGAATCAAGGGCTCGGCTTTTCTCCGGCCGCAAAGGTGAGCTATGACTTCACACGAGTAGTGAGCGGCGGCGTTGAGTATTACGCCGATTATGGACGCCTCGGAGCCTTCGACTCATTGCATTACCAGCAACAGCAAATCTTCGTTGTCACAGATCTGAACACTTCGCCCAAGTGGGAGATAAACATCGGAGTAGGAGTTGGGTCCACCGCAAGTACGGACCATCTCATTGTGAAGGGCATCCTCGGCAGACGCTTCGATTGGGGAAGAAAATCAGCGATCGAATAGGTAGTTAAATATTGATATTTGCTCAGGCCCGCAGGAGAGACGATGACCGATTCGGACAATAAGAGACTCCTCGCAGCGCTGGCGGCCAACTTACAGGCAGAGATGGAAGGCCATTACACCTACTCTGCTTTAGCCAAAAGAGAGAATGATCCACAGCGGCGAAACGCTTTCCGAGGGTTGGCGGCTGCAGAAAAGCATCATGCCGGTCTTTGGGCTGGACGCATTCTGGAACTCGGTGGACAAGTGCCCCAGTACACAGGGAGTGAATCTGGACAGGCCGAATCCTTGGCAACGCGGATAGGTGGAGCGGACCTTGCCTTGCGCCGCCTGGAGATCGACGAGGGTCGCGACATTGCCAAGTATGGAAAGCAATTGAAGGCGCTTGGCGACGAACCGAGCATCGCGATTCTCAAGGAAGTGATCGCCGATGAACGAGAGCACTATCAGACCTTGGGAAATCTCATCCGCTCTCGACGCCCCCTGCCTGCAATGTCTCCTGAGCAGGCACAGGAAGAGCTCGATAGTCTCCTCAACGCCCGAAAGAAGGTCATCCGCAAGCGGCAGGTTGGGTTGGCGATGCCATCTACGGCGTGAACGATGGTCTTGGCTCTATCTTCGGGATCGTCTCCGGCGTCTCGGGAGCGACGCTTGGCAACAGCCACTTTGTTCTCATTGCCGGATTGGCCGGAATGGTGGCTAGTGCGCTCTCCATGGGATCTGGCGCGTACCTTGCCGCGAAGAGCGAGCGGGAGATCTTCGAAGCAGAGTTTGCAAGAGAGCGGGAGGCCGTTGAGGATAACGAAGCTGAGGCCCGTGAGGTGCTTTCCCTCACCTATCAAATACGGGGACTCCCCGAAGAAGATGCAGACCGCTTCGTCGAGCATTTAGCGAAGAACAAGGAAAAGCTCGTCAAAGCGCTTGCGCGTGAGCGTCTGAATACAACCGAAGAAGGACTCAGCAAACCGCTGGTCTCCGCGCTCTCAGGAGCGCTCTCCACTGCAGTTGGAGCCCTGATCCCGATTATCCCGTTCTTCTTCATGGCAGGGATCCCGGCAGTGATTGTTGCCGCGATCGTATCACTGATCGCACATTTCGCCGTAGGTGCCGCGAAGTCTCTGATTACCATTCGCTCCTGGTGGAGTAGTGGTCTTGAAATGACGATTGTTGGCGCGGTTGAAGGTCTCGTAACTTACGTAATTGGAATCGGCATAGGCAGAATTGGAGGCGGTTAATAGAGCTGGTCAGCCCAGTTCAGCCTGCACTGCATGACTGACTGATGAGGGTGATGGTACGTCGGGCCGATTCCACACCTTCCCCCTTTACTTGCCTCCTGCTGCCATTTGTTGTATTCCTATTCCAGTTAAGGTCGTCTTGATTCTTGGCAGATTTACGCCTGAGCGGAAGGCTGTTTTGGATGCAATTCGGGATCAGCTTCGGAAGCGCGATTACCTGCCGATCCTCTTTGATTTCCAAAAACCGGGAGCAGGAGCCTGACTGGAACCGTGTCTACTCTTGCCAACCTGGCACGGTTCATTATTGCTGACCTGACCGACCCGAGTAGCATTCCCTACGAGTTAGCCACGGTCATTCCGCACACTAAGGTCCCGGTACAGGCGGTCATCCTCGAAGGCAAGCGAGAGTTTGCAATGTTCGATGACCTACTAGAGTATCCTTGCGTGCTGCCAGTCTACAGGTATCAGACCGCCGAAACGCTATTGGCGAATCTAAACGAGCGAGTGATCGCACCGGCTGAGGAGAAGGTCAAGGAACTCAGACGTAAGTAAAAGCTGAAGTAGGAGCGATGATGTCAGGGCGGCGGTCGGCCCGGATCAGTCCCGGCAAATGCGCATCCGATTTTGTGTCTCCAAGCTTCGTCGGAAATCCCTTACTTGAGTTGAGATCGACTTAGCCCTTGATGAGCGGTGTCCGGACAGACTATAGCAGTCATTCGCATATTGCAGTCTCATCGGCTGTTGTCTATCTCAAGACCTTATGTTTCCGACAATTAGATCCTGAGCAAAAATAGGAAAAGAACCCCAGTGTCCGATTCTAGGTAGTTATGGAATCATGTTGCTTGTTTAAACATCTGAATAAGAGGACCTATCCCTCCCTTCGCTCGCCGTCTCCGCGTCCTTTACGGACGCGTAAGCCTACACCCGATTGGCTGGCAAAGAACCGTTCGCCAGTTTATCCTGCGGACTTGTTTGAAAAACTACGCGGCAAAAACAGTTCGAGGATCGATAATTCGGGGCACATAGATTTGCATGGGATCTGCAGCGGTGCCTTGCGTCGATCATAGTTGCGCCTAACACATCAATATTGTTTTGATCGGGGAATCCGCGCCCATGAGCCCGATCTGTCATGGTTGCGTCACCGCATGATGTGAAATGCAACGAAAAACGAGATGGCTCATTCCGCTGTCGATGGTCTGTGGCTGGCGCGCAGCTGGCCGGTAGCGCAAACAACAGTTCGGTGTGCACAGAAATGAGCCGCCTTTTACAACCTTGCGCGGGACGTGAAACTCAAGTTGCGCCGGATCGTAGCTCGAATCAGGCGTCACAATGCGCGGATTAGAGACAGGCCCACAACACGCCTTGATCTTTCCCTGGCCATGGAGCGGGATGAACATGGCTCACGAAAAAAGATCAGCCTTTTGGGGCGAGTTTGGATTGTAGGTAAGGGTTTAGATGCAAAGACTCATTCCGCGCGTACTCTGTAAAGGACGCTCGCGTGAGCGCGTAGTGGCAGTTGTACATGCTCTTTCGCGCCGAGCTCTTTCCCTTCCCAAACATCACGAATCTGGGCCTTTCCAATGTGCAGCCCAAGCGCCGCCCAGGGCAGATCTACATACTTTGTCGAGTTTCCTATATTGAAGACCGCGACATACTTCGCTCCATCGCCGGGCGCATCCGCGGTCCAGACAATCAAGCCTGCTTTTCGATACGCCTCGCGTCCGTTCGAGCTCTTCTGATCGACATCTAGTACTTCTTGATTCGTCAAAAGGCCGATAGTAAAAGCATCGCTTGTGGGAAGGTCTCCGCCAAACATTAGAGGTGAACGGAAGATCGACCACAGTGACATGAGCGTAATCTGTTCGTCGTGAGTGAGTAGACTTGCGCGGTCATTACCTCTCTCGGCACGAATTCCGATATGTCCAAGCGGAAGCATGTCGGCATCCGGCCATCCGTCAGGATGCGCCTTGCCCTGCCACAGTGCAATCAAGTCGAACTGTTTGCTGACATCCTGCCATCGATCCCAAAAATCGTTTGAGATGCGCCACAACTGCGCGTTTGCTTTCAGATCTTTGTATTTTTCCACTGGTGCCGGTCCAGGCGAAAGACTAAGCACGATGGGTCTTCCCGTCTTCTTCAAGGCGACACTAAGTGCGTTGATCTCAGGCCCGCGATATGGTTGACTCATGTCGTCCGCTTTAACGTAGTCGACTCCCCACTTAGCATAGAGTCGTGCGATTGAGCTGTAGTAGGCCTGTGCGCCAGGCTTCTTCATATCTACGCCATAGGTGTCTTGCATCCCGTCCCATTTGCAGACGTTAATCTTGTCTGCGATGTCGGCGGCATGGAAGCTGGTTCCTTCAATGGGAAGGTTTTTTTCCACCGCTTCACGCGGTATACCCCTCATGATGTGAATGCCAAACCTCAACCCTTTACTATGGACATAATCGGCAAGGGGTTTGAAACCCTCTCCATTCGCCGCGGAGGGGAAGCGATTGTCTGATGGAACAAAGCGGCCAAAGTTATCCATGGTCACGCGTCCACGAGGAATGTACCCATGAGCCTTGGCGTCCGGCTGATACCACTCGATATCTACAATGACGTATTGCCAGCCGTGGTTTGCCAACTTGGTGGCCATGAAATCCGTATTGGCCTTTACTTCGTCCTCTTTCACTGAAGAACCGAATGAGTCCCAACTATTCCAGCCCATTGGCGGAGTGGGTGCCAGCAGAGTAGCGTGCTTTTCTTGCCCTGGTAAAAGCGTCGAGCACAGCACTGCGACACCAGTGAACAAACAGCAGAACGATCTCATCAAACAACCTTTCCCAAAGTCACAATTGCCAAAACTAGATGTTGAACTTTCTATGAGTAACCGTTTACTCTTAGCGAAAACAATAATCAGGTCCGGACTTTGCAACTGTCAAATTAAACTTCAAGACTTCGGGAATTGATTGCCGCTTGACGAAACGGTAATCGTTTACTGCATAAAAAGAATGCTGATTTGTCGTATTTCACAACTTGAGATAGTTCTGGAGAATTATGAGTTTGGAGATGACAAGGCGACGTTTTCTTGGTTTAGTGGGGACATCTCTTGCCTCGAACGAGATCGAAAAGAGACTTATTGCAGAGGATAGAACTTTCGTCAGTTCATTTTCAGGCACAAATCATACTCTCTGGTTTGATCAACCTGCACCGCAGTGGGCGGATGCACTGCCTGTAGGGAACGGGCGTCTGGGTGCCATGGTCTTCGGCAAGACAAACATGGAACGAATAGCGCTGAATGAAGACACACTGTGGTCTGGGTATCCCCGCAACGATGGAGAACTTGGCGATTGGAACAACCCAGGGGCGAAGGAGCATCTTCCTGTTGTGCGCCGCCTGGTGCTAGAGCGCAAGAACTACACTGCAGCCGACCAAGAGATCCGGAAGATGCAGGGCCCTTATAACCAGGCTTACGAGCCGCTGGGCGATTTGGAGATCAAGCTCATGCATGGCGAGGAGGTGACGGCGTACAAACGCCTCTTGAATCTAAATACGGCAATGGCCACCGTGAGCTACAACGTGGGAGTTGATCGATATTTGCGAGAGATCTTTGTCTCCGCTCCGGCTCAACTGGTCGTTGTGCGTCTGACCTGTACTAAGAGGAAGGGATTGACGGCTGAATTGAGATTGAAGAGTCAGATGCAATCATCGAGTGTTGCTCCGGATTCACAAACAATCCAGCTGACCGGCAAAGCGCCCAGTGACTCTGTGCCGAATTACCTCCAGAGTGACGATCCTATTCGTTACAGCAGTGTGGAAGGGGAGGGAATGCACTTTGCCGCGGCGCTTCACGTACAGGCCTCAGACGGAAAGTTGGCAAGCCATGAGGATGGAAGTGTTTCGATTGATGGGGCTACGAGCATCTTGATACTGTTGGGTATGGCCACTGGTTACCGTGGCTACGGGGTAGCCCCGGACATGCCCTTGGTCGACGTGCTGACTATGGCAGAGAAGCCCGTGGTGGCTGCACGATCTGTGGGGTATAGGCGCCTGCTTGCCGATCATCTTGCCTCTCATCAGAAATTTTACCAACGCGTGTCGCTTGATCTCGGGCTAGAGAGGTACAGCCCGGTCCTGCCAACTGACAAGCGGGTGAGCAAATTTGCAGATGACCCTGATCCGGCGCTATTGGCGCTCTACTTCAACCTTGGACGGTACTTGTTGCTGACGAGTTCGCGCCCGGGCACTCAGCCGGCGAACTTGCAAGGCTTGTGGAACGGTGAAATACGTCCACCGTGGAGTTCAAATTGGACTTCGAATATCAATGTGCAAATGAACTACTGGCACGCGGAGACGTGTAACCTCTCGGAATGCCACTTGCCTTTGTTTGACATGGTGACAGACTTGAGCCGGAACGGGGAGAAGACGGCTGCGGTTAACTACGGAGCAAAGGGCTGGGTATCGCACCATAATATTGACCTGTGGAGGCAGTCGGCCCCGGTGGGGATGGGGACACAATTTGCGGATCCTACATGGGCGAATTTCTGCATGAGCGGACCTTGGCTCTGTGCTCACTTCTGGGAACACTATCGGTTTACGGGCGACGAGGAGTTTCTCAAGACAGCCTTCCCGGTGATGAAAGGTTCGGCAGAGTTCTGTCTGAGTTGGCTTGTGGAGGATGGGACGGGCCATCTGACGACATGCCCCTCCGTGTCAACTGAGAATAGCTTTCTGGCGCCGAATGGAAAGTCTGCCAATGTAAGCTCTGGCTGCACGATGGACCTGGCACTGCTGAGAGAGCTGTTCGACAATGTGGTCGAAGCGACTAATGTGTTAGACGTTGACCACGATTTTGCAGCGAAGCTGGAAGCTGCGCGGAATCGGCTGCCGGATTATCAAATTGGCCGCTACGGACAGTTACAGGAGTGGTCGGTCGACTTTGAGGAAAACCAACCGGGACAAAGACACATGTCGCACTTGTACCCGGTGTATCCGGGATCGGCAATTACGCCGCGAAACAATCCACGACTGGCAGCAGCGGCGAGGAAGTCACTAGAGCGGCGCCTAGATCACGGTGGCGCTTATACAGGATGGAGTCGCGCATGGGCCATTGGAATATGGGCGCGCCTAGAAGACGGGGATATGGCGTGGGAGTCGTTAAAGATGCTCATGGAACATAGCACGGGCGCGAACCTGTTTGATACACATCCTGCGAAGAGCGGCAGTATCTTCCAGATCGATGGAAACTTCGGAGCGACGGCAGCGATAGCTGAGTTGCTTTTGCAGAGCCATGATGAGGAAATCGCGCTGCTGCCTGCACTACCGATTGCCTGGAAACAAGGATCGGTGAAGGGGTTGCGGGCGCGCGGCGGCCTCGAAGTGGCGATGCGATGGATCGGCGGGCGACTGGTTGAGGCGGAATTGTATGTACTACAAGGGGGCACTCATTCGATACGGGTTCCGAAAGGCTCTAGAATCGAGGGCCTTCGGATAAAAGAAGGTGGTACTGTCCCTTTGGTTCGAACAGCTGAATCGTCGGTCTGTTCAATCACGGTGCTGAGAGGATCAAGGTATTTTCTTGATTTGACTTCCAGCTAAGTCAATGCGTGCAACATGGGCAATCGTAAATTGGCCCTTATTCGTGGTACTGGCTGATTCGGCAGATGCTTGAACGATCCGAATCAACAGGTCCCAACGGGCGATGAAATTTAGCGACGGGGTCTCTTTGAATTAAGGTCAGAAAGGGCATTCTTGGGGAGGCCAGTAGTCTGGCGTACTATCAGTCGCGTACTGATCTTGTTAGTAGCCCCTGCCTTTATGTTTGCGGGGTCCAGATTGGACAAGAGAGCGCCCACTGCATTTTGTGCAAGATCTTTGCAGGACATGCGGACGGTTGTGAGCGGTGGGATCGTGTACTCAGCTAAGTGAATGTCATCGAAGCCAATCAGTGAAAAGTCTTCAGGAACTTTGAACCCCGCTTCAAAGAGAGCATGCTGCACCCCGATGGCTGTCATATCGTTGGAACACATGATCGCAGTGGGTAAGTGCTTCAGGGCGAGAATTTTTTGCATCGCATCTCGGCCGCCATCCAACGTATGATCTCCTTCGATCATCCACGCGAGGTCAACTTTGATTCCCGCAGACTTTAAGCAGTTTAGAAAGGCCGCTTTTCGACTTTCCGCGGAACGCAAGCGAAGGGGGCCGCTAATGAATCCAATCTTGCGATGGCCTAGAACGGCTAAATGCTGCACGCCCTCATTGATGCCTGCACTGTAGTCAACTGCTAGAACACTGCTTAGTGGGCGCGAGGGCGCAGGATCGATAAAAACTACGGGTATGTTGTCGACGGCGAAGCGATCGAGAAGGAAGTCCTCGATGCCAAAGGTCATAATGGCGACACCATCTACCTTGCGCTCAAGCATCCGCCGCGCGCACAGCTCCATTTTCGTGGTCTCATAGTTGGTTGAGCCGATTAGGATCTCGTATCCATGTTCTACTGCTACCTGTTCGAACTCTTGGATGAGTTCCGGAAAAAATGGGTTGGTGATTTCGGAGACAATCAAGCCAAGGAGTTTGCTTTTGCCTGAGACCAGGGCTCGCGCTTGTGTGTTGGGAAAATATCCCAACTCGGCTACGGCCTTCCAGACTCGTTCGGCCAACTGTGAATCCACCGTGGGTACGTGGTTGATAGTTCGCGATACTGTAGCGATGGAGACGCGCGCTCTTGCGGCAACGCCGTGAATATCGATTTTGGGTGTGGCATGGGTCTTTGCGGAACGTCTCATCGTGTTTGATCCTGAAACATCCTACAAGGATAAGGCGTGATGCAGTTACAAGCGAGAAGAGACTCAGGCTTGACATCCAAGCCCCTAGAACGCTACTGTCCCATCTAGGAAACGTTTACTGAATTCTAAGACGGCCATAATTAATGGGTTTGCCATCGTTTTAGTTCCAACCAAGGATTTAAATGACAATAGCTGCCGGGGTGGATTTTGGAACGTTAAGTGTCCGAGTGAGTCTTCTGGATAGTGAACGGGGGAGGCTGGGCACTGCGTCCGTGAACTATCCGTTACACCGAAAACGGGAAGACCCAGACTTTGCAACCCAGTCTCACGAAGACCAGATGCACGCCCTGGTTCAGGCAATGCGTGACGTGCTTCAGCAGAGTGTGGTGAACGGTACCGATGTTGTCGCACTTGCACTTGATACTACTGGCTCAAGCGTAATTGCGGTCGACGCGCAGGTTCGACCACTGGATGAATATCTGCTATGGTGTGATCACCGTGCGCACAAAGAGGCGCGGCAAATCACTGCATTGGCCCGTGCTGAAGGCCTCGAAGCGATCGATTGGTGCGGGGGGGTTTATTCCCACGAATGGGGGTTTGCGAAGCTGCTATATTGGCTGCGCAACAACCCAGAGAAGCGAAAACGTTTCGCCACGGCGCTAGAACACTGCGATATGGTCGCAGCAACCCTTATCGGCGTTACCGAGCCGGCGTTGGTGTCACGCAGTATATGTGCGATGGGGCATAAGTGGCTGTGGAATCCACGCTGGGGAGGACTGCCGCCGCAGGAGTTCCTTTCGCGTCTGGATCCTCTGTTCGAAGGAATTCGTGCCAAGCTGGATGGTATCTACCGCACATCGGACTACATTGCTGGCCATCTCAGCCATCACTGGGCTAGAGAGATGGGGCTGAAACCCGGAATACCAATTCCAGTGGGGGCATTCGATGCTCACTGGGACGCGATCGGCGCTGGTTGTCGTGAGGGTGATGTTGTGAATGTCGTGGGCACATCTACGTGCATCATTGCTATGAGCCGCGAGACACGGCTTGTCCCGGGGGTCTGCGGAGTCGTTCCGGGAAGCGTGCACCCAGAGTTCACTGGTATTGAAGCTGGCCTATCTGCTACAGGGGATATTTTTGATGCAATCGCGCGACGGGCAGGCACAGACGTTCGTACCCTCTCCGCAGGATTGGAGGAGTACACGCCAGGACAAACGGGATTGCTGCGCGTGAGCTGGGATAACGGGGACCGCACGGTACTGGTGAACCCCGATCTTGGGGGGCTGACGCTTGGATGGAACCTCATACATACTGCCAAGGACGAACTCTTCGCTGCGATTGAAGGCACGGCATTTCACACGCGAATCATTTTGGAGCGTCTCTCCGAGTATGGTGTTCCGGTTGAAAGAGTGATCAACTCAGGTGGAATTCCCCAGAATAATGTTGTGCTGAATCAGGTATACGCGGATGTGCTCGGCAAAACCGTGCTGGTGCCGGATGGAGTTCCAACAAGCCTGGGGTCTGGGATCTTCGCGCTGGTCGCGGCTGGCGTGTTTGCCTCCATTGAAGAGGCGCAGCAGAAGATGTGCCTTCCGCTCAAAGCGTACACTCCGCGTCCGGAAGCTGTTGAGCGGTATAACGAGCTATTCCGGCTTTATCGAGAGGTTTATTTTGCGTTTGGCCGACCTGGCAGCGCTGCTGCGGAGATGGGCCATGTGTTGCCGGAGTTGCGCCGCATTGCTGCGCAGGCGCGCGTCGCGACTTCTGAGCCAAAATTGTCGTTGATGTGAGCTTTAATCTGGGGTCGGATTTCCCGTTGTTCAAGTATTTTTTTACGCAGGATTCCGTGCGATTTATGGGGTATTTTCAAAAAACTGGTGCGCAATCGTGGTGTTTCTGCATGGTAAATGTGGTGAAGTTGTGGTGATTTGTATGGCTGGAAACGCGCGATTTTCTGGGTCGAAAAAAGTGACAGGGTTTAGGGGTTTATTTTTGTGGTCAGATGCAGGCGCTACGAGGTAGGCGTCCGAGTCTGGGCCCGCGGGCGAGGTCAGGAGAAGTCGCTGAGGCCAAAATTTCGATCTGTCTTCCGAGGACAGTTAGAAAGACGGGCGACGTGACGTTGCTTTCTGAGATCAAGGTTATGGGCGCCGAAACCTATGCGATCGGACAGAGCGTTTCCAATGCTTTTCTATTGACAGGGAAGAAGTTGACCCTGTAACGTGGGGCTTCAGAAAACGTTTCCCAGATTGAAGCTTTGCGAATTCCCGGTCGGTATTCCGCCACCTTCTTGCAGGCTGAACATGAAAGCATCTGAGCTGTGTTCGAGAAGTACGTTGGAGAATACGCTTCAATTATGAATTTGGACATAGCTCTTTTCGCCTCTATAACCCTTATGAATCGTCAGCTCACGCATCTCGCGCCGATCGACATTCTGATCCTCGCGCTGTACTTCGTACTCGTGATCTTCATCGGTTTTTATGTGAAGGGGTCTACGAATACCAGTGAGGAGTTCTTCCTCGCCGGCCGTGAGATGACGGCGTGGATTGCCGGGCTAAGCTTCGTTTCGGCCAACCTCGGGTCGCTGGAGTTGATGGGCTGGGCAGGCGCGGCCTACCAGTACGGCATGCTGGCGATGCATTGGTATTGGATAGGCGCGATCCCGGCCATGCTCTTTCTGGGCGTCGTGATGATGCCTTTTTATTACATCTCCAAGACACACTCCGTGCCTGGGTATCTGCAGCTTCGCTTTGGCGAGGGCTCTCGGGGGCTTAGCGCGATCAGTTTCGGTTTCATGACCATTCTGATGTCGGGGGTCAACATGTATTCGATGGCCTTGGTGATGAAGGTTGTTCTCGGCTGGAATATAAGCTTTTCGATCTGGGTTGGCGCGGTCACGGTCGCGGTCTACGTTATGCTGGGCGGCCTGCGATCAGCGATCATCAATGAAGTTCTTCAGTTCGTCCTGATCTGGGCGGGAGCGGCGCTGATTCCGATCCTCGGCCTGGTCGAGGCTGGCGGATGGACAAACCTGAAGGCCCAGATCGCGCAGAACGTCGGGTCTTCCGATTACACGCACCTGTGGACCACGCTGGGCCACTTCCGAGACAATCCGATGGGCGTTCACTGGACCGGCATCGTCTTCGGCCTGGGGTTTGTGATCAGCTTCGGGTACTGGACCACTGACTTTCTGGTGGTGCAACGCGTGCTTTCTGCCAACAACCTGCGCGCCGCCAAGATGGCTCCGATCATTGGAGCAGCGTTCAAGATGGCAGTTCCTTTCATCGTGATCGTTCCGGGCCTGCTTGCGCTGGCGGTCCTGAAGAACCCTGACGGCTCAATCCTCCACCTGGTCGGGGAGAATGCGGTGAACGCACAACACCCCTACAGCTATAACGAGGTGCTGCCTCTGATGCTGATCCGCTACTGCGGACCTGGCTTGCTGGGGCTTGGCATCACAGCTCTGATCGCGGGTTTCATGAGCGGGATGGCTGGAAATGTCAGCGCCTTCTCTACGGTCTGGACCTACGACATCTACGGCGCCTTTATCAACAAGAGGGCTTCCGACAAGCACTATGTTTCGATGGGCCGATGGTCCACGGTGGTCGGGATGTTGATTTCGATCGGCACCGCGTACCTGGTTGCCAACGCCGCATCGATCATGGACTACGTTCAGGCGCTATTCAGCTTTTTCATCGCTCCTCTATTCGGCACCGTGGTGCTGGGCATGCTGTGGAAGGGGGCGACACGAGCCGGAGGCTTCTGGGGACTGCTTGCCGGGACCGTCAGTTCAATTGGGATGTGGCTTTATACGACTTATGGCGGAGCGGCAGCGCTAAGCCGTATCGCGCTCTCAGTCGATGCGCGGCCCATGGCGGAGAATCTGTATCGGGCCCTGTGGAGCTGGATCATCTGTGTCGTTGTTACTGTGGCGGTTAGTTATTTCACAGAAGCTACGCCTGTCGCGAAGCTCTCGGGTCTGGTTTATGGCGCTACTACTCTGCCAGACGACGGTGCGGCGAGTATTTGGCAGAAGCCGATTTTCTGGGCGGTCGTGGTCATCGTGATCTTTTTCATTCTCAACATCGTTTTTTTCTAGTTTTTTCAAAGCGCATAGAGTGCGCGGAGGTACTTGAGATGGCAGAGGGAACAGGACGCGGCGAGATGCTCTCGATCTGGTTCTTCGTGGGCGGGCTTACGCTCGTCTACGGTTTGGTACTGCTGCCGTACGGGGCCTGGGAGTGGTTTGCGCATCGTGAAGCTCCGACAGTTCTCAACCAGCTTCATCCCACCTTCTGGTGGGGCCTGCTACTGACTCTGTTCGGCGGCTTTTACACCGTTCGCTTCCGGCCGAGGACGGGTGACATCAATAAAACTTAGGTCTGCTTAGAAAAGAGAAACATGAAAAATCTTGAGGGTCTTGAAATATGGTTTGTCACTGGGAGCCAGCATCTTTATGGTCCCGAAGCGCTGGCCCGGGTGGCAGAGAACTCTCAGAACGTTGCTAAGTCTCTGAGTGCAGAAGCTACGATCCCTTTCAAAGTCGTGTTCAAACCCGTTCTCACGACGGCAGAGGAGGTGCGCGCACTTTGCCGAGAGGCGAATAACGCGGAGAGATGCATTGGGCTCGTTCTATGGATGCACACTTTTTCTCCGGCAAAGATGTGGATCTCGGGCCTGAGCTCGCTTGTCAAACCGATACTGCACTTTCACACGCAGTTCAACCGCGAGCTTCCCTGGTCCTCCATCGATATGGACTTCATGAATTTGAATCAGGCGGCGCACGGAGACCGGGAGTTCGGATTCATTACGGCGCGTTTGAAGCTGGCACGCAAGGTGGTGGTGGGCTTCTGGCAGGATCCGGAGACGATCGCGGAGATCGCTGCATGGACGCGGGCCGCTGCGGGCTGGCACGAATCCCAGAGTCTGAAGGTGGCTCGCTTCGGTGACAATATGCGCGAGGTTGCGGTGACAGAGGGCAACAAGGTCTCCGCCGAGGTACAACTTGGGTATAGCGTGAACGGGTATGGCGTGGGCGATCTCGTTGTGCGGATGAACGAGGTTACAGACGCTGAGGTGGACAGGCTGGTCGCGGAGTACCGTGAGTCCTATTCGATAGCGAAGGAACATGACAGGGTCGATGCGTTGCGCGAGGCGGCCAGGATTGAGCTAGGTCTTCGTGCTTTTCTCGAAGACGGTAACTTTGGCGCCTTTACCGATACCTTCCAGGATCTGCATGGGATTGGACAACTTCCTGGAATTGCGACACAACGTCTGATGGCTGACGGTTATGGGTTCGGCGGTGAGGGAGACTGGAAGACCGCAGCCCTGGTTCGCACGATGAAGGTGATGGCTCATGCCCTGCCGGGTGGCACGTCCTTTATGGAGGATTACACGTACGATTTCAGCGGCACTCCGAAGGTTCTTGGATCGCACATGCTGGAGGTGTGCCCATCGATTGCGGCAGGGAAGCCATCGCTTGAGGTACACCCTCTTGGGATTGGCGGGAAGGCCGATCCGGTGAGGCTTGTGTTTACGGCTCCGAGCGGGCCGGCGGTGGTGGCTTCGATGATTGATATAGGAGATCGGTTTCGGCTGATTGTGAATGAAGTGGATGTTGTTCAGCCGGATGAGCCTCTGCCGAAACTGCCAGTGGCGCGGGCCGTGTGGCTGCCAAAGCCGAGCCTGAAGGTTGCTGCCGCTGCGTGGATCTATGCCGGGGGAGCGCATCATACGGGCTTCAGCCAGGCCTTGACGACGGAACATATGGAAGACTTTGCGGAGATTGCAGGGATCGAGCTGATCGTTATTGATGGGGAGACTCGGCTTCGTGAGCTGCGCCGGCAACTTCGATAAGCGTGCGTGTGTTTTGGCTTGGAAGAAGGGAAGCGAGGAAGCGATGTTGCTGGAGAAGCTGAGGGAAGAGGTGCTGGCGGCGAACCTGGAGCTGGTGCGTCAAGGGCTCGTTCTGTACACCTTCGGAAATGCTTCGGGCGTTGATCGGGAGCAGGGGCTAGTCGTGATCAAGCCTTCAGGCGTTGCTTACGATGAGATGAAGCCGGAGCATATGGTCATCGCCGATCTTGAAGGAAAGATCGTAGAGGGTGAGCTGCGGCCATCGTCAGATCTGGATACACATACTTTGTTGTACCGGGAGTTCCCCGAAATCGGCGGAGTGGTGCATACGCACTCTGAGTTTGCTACGAGCTTTGCGCAGGCCAGACTTCCAATCCCCGCGCTGGGCACGACGCATGCGGATTATTTTTACGGGCCCGTGCCGGTGACGTTGCCGCTCTCGGATGAAGCGATCGGCGGCCAGTATGTTCACGAGACCGGATTGGCGATTGTTGCGCGCTTCAAGGGCGAGGGTGATTCGAAAGCGATTGATCCGATGGCAGTCCCGGCGTGCCTGGTGGCCGGCCACGCTCCGTTTGTGTGGGGGAAGACGCCGCACGATGCCGCACACAATGCCGTTGTGCTGGAGGCGGTGGCACGCATGGCTTATCGGACGGTGTCGCTTGAAGCAAATGCGATAGGGGTTTCGCAGGCGCTGCTGGATAGGCATTATTTTCGCAAGCACGGAAGAGATGCGACGTACGGGCAGGGGTAGTCGTCATAGGCGTTGATTGCCATGTGGCAAGTGTATCTGTCGGTAGGAGAAACGGATTCGTCGTACAGCGTGGTTGGGAAACGTATACTCAGGCGCGCCTCAAAAACCTAACACTAAGGGAATTTTAATTATGAAATGCGTCTCCGGATTTTTTGCGTACACCTTTCTGGCCGGTTCGATTTGTGTGACGGCTCAAACCGCCAAACTTACGATAGATGCTTCGGTGAACACATCGCCGGTTAGCCCCACGCTGTATGGATTGATGACGGAGGAGATCAACTTTTCCTACGACGGAGGGCTCTATGGCGAGATGGTGCGGAACCGGACCTTCGATGCGCACTGGCCGCGCTTCGAGCATTGGGTGACGGTGACGCAAGGTAACGCGCAAGAGAAGTTCGACGCGGACGAGACTGGCCCGAGCGAGGCGCTGCACAAGAGCCTGAGGCTGACCATCAAACAGAGTTCTCCTGGGAACGAGGCGGGTTTGGCTAACGCGGGTTATTGGGGGATGGCAGTGCGGCCTTCGACGATCTATCGAGGATCCTTTTATGCGAAGGCGGATGGAGTGGGTACTGCTCATGCGAAGTTGGTGTCGGATGAGACGGCGGCGACGCTGGCCGAGACTACAGTGGATGTGAAGGATGGCGATTGGCAGCGGTACAGCTACAGCCTGAAGACTGCGGCGGGCGTAAAACCGAGCCTGAAGAACCATCTTGAGATCACCTTTGCCCATCCCGGTACCGTTTCTTTTCAGCTGATCTCTCTGTTTCCACCGACGTTTCACGATCGCCCGAATGGCAACCGTCCGGACCTAATGGAGATGCTTGCTTCCATGCATCCGAACTTTCTGCGATTGCCAGGTGGCAACTACCTCGAGGGCGACACGGTTGAAGAGCGATTTAATTGGAAGGAAACTGTGGGTCCGCTGGTTGATCGTCCGACGCACCGAAGCCCCTGGAACTATCAGTCTACCGATGGAATGGGTTTGCTCGAGTTTCTGGAGTGGTGCGAAGACTTGAGGGTGGATCCGGTTCTGGCGGTCTACGCTGGATACTCCTTAAAAGGACAGCATGTGGGAGGTAAGGAGCTCGAGCCGTTTATTCAAGATGCGTTGGATGAGATCGAATATGTCACTGGAGATGCGAGCACGAAGTGGGGTGCGGTGCGGGTGAAGGATGGACATCCGGAGCCGTTCGCATTGCACTATGTTGAGATTGGCAATGAAGATGAGTTCGATAAGTCGGGCAGCTATGAGGAGCGGTTTGCGCGCTTTGCCAAGGCGATCCGGTCAAAGTATCCACAGTACAAGTTGATTGCGACTACACCGGTAAAAAGCGCGATACCAGACGTTATTGACGATCACTACTATCTGACTCCCCAGGAGTTCTTCGATCTCGTTCATAAGTACGACACTGCGGACCGGAACGGGCCGAAGATATTTGTGGGAGAGTGGGCGACGCGCATGGGCTCTCCAACGCCGAATTTTGGGGCGGCGCTGGGAGATGCAGCGTGGATGACAAGTTTGGAGCGAAACAGCGACCTTATCGTGATGGCCAGCTATGCTCCACTGCTGACGAATGTTAATCCAGGTGGCATGCAGTGGTCGACGGATTTGATCGGCTACGATGCGCTTACCTCGTACGGTTCACCAAGCTACTGGGCTCAGGTTTTGTTTGCGCAACATCTTGGTGATCATACGGTGAAGTCGGCAGCGGAGCAGGTGAATTCGCGTTTCTTCTGGTCCGCAACCGTATCCACAAAAGATAAGGTGCTGCACCTGAAGCTGGTGAATGGTTCGGACAAGACCCAGGAACTCGTGATGGATTTGGTGGGGGCGAAAGATGGTCCGGCAGTTATGAATTCGCTTCATGCTGCAACGTGGTGGGATACAAACACCATCAACAGGCCGGATGTCATCAAACCGATGTCTTCAAAAGTAAATATCACTTCGAAGAACTGGAGACACGATCTTGCTGGCAATACGATTGAAGTGATCGACATTCCTCTGCAATAGGTTGGGGAGGCTGACGTGGAGACCGATTTGAAGTCGTTCGCTGAATGGATTTCGTCCCGTTTCTTTTGAAACGAAATCCATTCTGTTGCCACTCGGGCTGAATTTCAATCAGGAGAGCGCGGATGGGATACTTGGACCAACGAGTTGCACTCATCTATTGACGTCGCGCGGGCGCGCTTTTAGACCCTTAGAACTTGCTGGTCCGTTCTTGCTAACCAATGTGCCCTTTGGCTTCCGGCGACATCTGATAGTGGGAGTCCTGCAACCGATGTCAAGGATCTTTCGAAGAAAAACGTGTTAGATCTTTGGCGGGACAGCGTCTGCAATACTGGGTTGAAGTGCTTCACGGCAGGCCTGTTGATTTTTTTAGGCCATTCATTGGCTAGCTAATAAAGGGGGTTCACGTTGACTGAAAAACGGGAAAAAGTAGTACTTCCAAGATTCTCGGTAGGTGTAGGTGATAGGTTCGCGCATCAGGCGAAGGCCCAGCTTGCGGCGTGTCTGCTTGCGGCTCAGCAAGGTGTGGAGGTCGCGCCGGTGTGGAACAAGTCCAACCGCGAGCACCTCATCATCGGATCAGAGCCGGATGCGACTCGCAAAGCTGCAGATGCCGCCGTGGGGGAACTCGGCTGGAGAAAGCCCTATTTTGTTGACGCTGACCATATCAATTTGAATACTGTTGGCCGATTTGTTGCTCCGTGCGACTTTTTCACGTTGGACGTCGCAGACTTAATCGGAAAGCCGGCCGACCCGAAAGATGTGGCGACGTTCGTGCAGAGTCATCCGGAGTTGGTCGGAAGGGTAGCTATTCCAAATGTAGAGCTTCCGTTCAAAACGGATCGGCAATTTGTAGAGGACGTGGCAAACAAGTTTCTTGCGGCGGTGAAACATGCGGGAGAGATATACCGTTTTCTATCGGAGAAAAAGGGTGAGGGTCGGTTCGTGACCGAGATCTCGATGGATGAGACGGATTCGCCCCAGACTCCGGTGGAGCTGCTGATCATACTTGCTGCGATTGCCGATGCAGGTGTTCCGATTCAGACAATTGCTCCAAAGTTTACGGGTCGGTTTAACAAAGGTGTGGACTATGTGGGCGATGTGGCTCAGTTTGCGAAGGAGTTCAACGAGGACATTGCTACGATTGCCTTCGCAGTTAAGACCTATGGCCTGCCGCAGAATCTGAAGCTGAGCGTGCACTCGGGTTCGGATAAGTTTTCGATCTACCAATCGATTCATGATGCAGTGGAGAGGTCTGGTGCGGGTTTGCATTTGAAGACTGCCGGCACCACGTGGCTTGAAGAATTAATCGGCTTGGCAGAGTCGGGGGGCTCAGGTCTCGATATTGCAAGGGAGATCTATGCAGAGGCTTGCAGTCACCGCGTTGAGCTTTGCGCGCCCTACGCGACGGTGATAGACATTGACGTGGCAATGCTGCCGAGGCCAGAGGCGGTTAATGGATGGAGCAGCGGGCAGTTCACCTCGGCGCTCCGGCACGATCAGAGCAACCGGGAATACAATCCCAGCTTTCGTCAGTTGCTTCACGTGGGGTTTAAAGTGGCGGCTAAGATGGGAGACCGCTATCTCAAAGAGCTGGAGAGCCATGAGCCCGTCATCTCGCGGAACGTGACCGCCAACTTATTTGAGCGGCACCTGCGGCCTGTGTTTCTGGGATCGTGACCGCTCATCTGGCCTGGAGTCGAAGGGCTTGTTGAAGTTTTTTAGATTTCGAAATCAGAGTGCTTAAAGAGATCGGGGCCAGAACAGTGTTCTGGCCCCGCGGTTTACTTCTTTGCGGTTAGAACTCCACTCGGAAGGTGAGTTGGAGGGCACGTGGGCTATTGGCTGTCGACCCAACGGTACCGAAGCCGGCGTCGTGGGGATTGTTATCAGGAGTATTGAAGACGTGTCGGTTGAAGGCGTTGAAGGCTTCGGCACGGAACTGGAAAGCTACGCGCTCGGTGATGAAAGTCCGCTTGATCAAGCCGAAGTCTTCTTCGAGATAGCCGAAGGCGCGGTCGTCGGCCTCATATGCAGGTTTGTCGCCGAAGGCATAGGAGGTTGTTCTTGTGATGTTGGCGTTGGGATCGCTAACGCCAGCGGGGTTGTACCAGAGGTTCGATCCGGCGACTGCAGGATTGAACGATCCGTTCCTTCTGGCAGTGGAACGCAGGCTCTGCCCAGGCACGAAGTTGTAGCGTATGCAGTTGTCGTATCCGGGAATAGCAGTTGCGCAGCCGAAGCTCAGGGGCTGGCCACTTTGGTATCTCTGGATGCCACTGACCGACCATCCGCCGACGAGGTAGTTGAGGGCGCGGCCTTGGCTCAGGAAGGACTTGTTCTTGCCAAAGGGCAGGTCATAGATGTAGCTGACGACGAAGATCTGCGGCGTGTCCTGCGGGGAGACGGCTTTCTCTGCTTTAAGGTTGAGAGGGTTCTGGATGCTGGCGGTGTAGGCGCCGCCGAGGCTGCCACCGATGATGTTGCCGGTATCGGTGAGGATCTTGGACCAGGTGTAGGAGGCTAGGAGGTTGAGCCCGTTGTGGTAGCGGCGCTCGAGCTTGGCCGTCAGCGCGTTGTAGGACAACTGGCCGTGGTTTTCGCCATAAGCACCGGTATTGACCGTGTGGTATTGGGGGAAGGGGCGGAGTGCCTGCGCGACGGTTCCCTGGAAGCCATCGTAGGGAGCGGTGACTCCGTCGACCGGGGCACCGGAGCCCGTGAAGGGATCGCTGAGCTGGGAGCCGAGGGTGAAGTTTTGCTGAGGGAGATTGTTGAGGTAGAGCAGGTTGGAGCCGAGGTGAACGCCCCGCTCACCGAGGTAGCCGAGGGTAAGAATCAGGTCGGTCGCGAACTGCTGTTGAACAGTGGCGGTCCAGGTCTGATCGTAGCCGGGTTTGCCGAAGTCGCGCTGGGTGTAGTTGACATTCTGGCCGTTCAGCTGACTGCGGTCAAAGCTGGGGTTGGTGGGTATGTTTGGAACACCGTAGGCTCCGGGGTTGGCGATGCCGGGAGTGACGAGCGAGCCGGGATCGAGCAGTTCGCCGGCGGTGAAGGGGTTCGCGTTGTTGTTGATCTGGCTGATGGAGGAGTAGCCAGCAGGCACTCCACCGTAGATCTGCTGCCATTGGAGGATGGGAGCATTGAGGCCGCTGTAAGCGGCGGAGAAGACTGTCTGGTGATTGAGCGAACTCGGTGCCCAGGTAACGCCTACGCGCGGCTCGATGTTCTTGTAGTAGACGTTGGAGTAGCGGGAGCTGAAGCCGTCCTTTCCTGCGCCGTCGCCTGCGAACTCCAAAGCTCCTGGGGTGTTGGTGCCTTGCGCGCCGGTGTTGATGATGTTGGGGTTGAACTGGGACCCGAAGTTGTGGAGCTCCTTGAACGGAAGATCGACGTCGTAGCGAAGTCCGAGGGACAGGTTGAGATCCTTGTTGAGTTTGAACTCATCCTGAATGTAGAGCGCGCTGTATTGGCCAACGTTCCGGATGGTGACGAAATTCTGCTTGACCGTGGCCTGAGCGACCTGCCCGAGGAGGAAGCTGGCGAAGCCGTCTCCGCTGTTTGCGGTGGTGGTGGCGGTTCCGGCTGTCTGTGCCCGGCCGAAGACAGTGCTACCGCTATCCACGCTGACGAAGCTGGAGATGGAGACCGCGTAACGGTACTCGCCTCCGACGGTGAGGTTGTGACGGCCCTTGGTCAAGGAGATGGCGTCGCTGATGTAGTAAGAGTTGTCGGAGATCTTTGAGTTGAATCCGTTGTTGTTCGGATCAACGTAATCGCCGAAGTTTACCCGACTGCTTTCATTGTTGTTAGGACCATTGATGAGAATGCCGGGAAAGTAGAACCCGCTGCCGCCTGGAAGTCCGACAAGTTGAGAGTAGTCTTTGCCCTGCGATGGCGTGATGAAGCCTTCCTTGTTGAGTACGCGCGTGAAGGCGATCAAGGCGTGGTTCAGCAGGGTTGGCGAAAAGATGTGATCGTACCCGACGCGGACCAGGTGGGTTGGGAGATCCTGGGAGGTGAGAAACGAGGTGACCGGGAGCTGGAATTGAGGAAGATTGTTGTTGTTCCGGACGTTGTCGCGGACGTTGTACGAGACGAACACTCTGTTGTTCTGCCCGAAAGCCTGATCGATGCGGATGGATTCGACAGTGCTGACAATCGGATAGGTTCCGGCAAAGGTGAAGTTATTGGTGAGCGCATTGGACGCCTGCGGAATGTAGCCCACGATGGCTTGGGCTACAGGGCTAATTGGAGAGTTGATGATGTTGTTGGGATAGGCGGTGCGACACTGCTGACCGTTAACGGTCTGGGTGGTCGCGGGGTTAAAGACCTGGCCTGCGCGGATCGCAGTTCCGTCGCAGGGGTTGATGATCTGGTTGTTATTTGAGTCGAGAATCGGTGCGCCGATGTTGGCCGAGAAGTCGCCCTTTAGGTTCGCTGGCGTTGGCAAAGTGATGAGGTTGGAGTAGCCCTGGGTCTGACGAAACTGCTCCCAGGCGAAGAAGAAGAAGGTCTTGTCCTTGCCGTTGTAGAGGTGCGGGATGCGAACGGGTCCCCCCAGGGCGACGCCGTAGTCATTTTTGTTGTCGGGCGGGGTGCCGTTGCTGGAGGTGGGGCCGTTGATGCCGCGATCGAGATTGTTGAACCAGGTGTTGGCATCAAGATCTGTGTTGCGATAGATCTCGAAGGCTGTGCCGTGATAGTCGTTGGTGCCGGACTTGGAGGCGTAGCTCTGGATACCGCCGGTGGTTCGACCATATTGGGCCGGGATGCCGCCGATCAGGACCTTGAACTCACCGGTCGCTTCGACAGAGGGAAGGATTTCGTTGGCGAATCCGTCGCCGAAGCTTTCGACCTGAAGGCTGGCTCCGTCGAAGAGGATTTCGCTGCCGAAGGCCTGGCCACCGGAGACGCCGCCCTCAAAGGTACCGCCGCTGGTTCCAGTGCCGTAGGTCGCGGGAGTGAGGAAGACGAAGTCCTGCGAATTCCGGATGGCAGAACCATTTGTAGATAGTGGAAGATCAAGCACTTGCTTGGGCGAGACGACCGTTCCGACGTCGGCGCTCTCAGTCTGAACCTGAGGGGCGTCGACGTTGACCGTAACTGTTTCGGTTTCGGAACCGATGGAGAGAGTCACATCGAGCGTGGTGACGGACTGGATCTGCACGACTACGTTCGTCCTGTCGACCTTTCGAAAGCCGCGCGCGGCTATGCTGACGGTGTAGCTGCCGATTTGAAGGGACGGGAAGTGGTAGTCACCGGCGGAACTGCTGACGGTTGTTTGCGCCTGGCCTGTGGCGACGTTGAGCGCGACGACAGCAGCTCCGGCGACGGTCGCTCCGCTAGCGTCTGTGACAAGTCCTGAGATCGCTCCTTGGTTGGACTGCGCGTTGGCATAGTTGCTGAAGGGCAGGAGAAGTGTGATCAACAATCCGAGGAGAGAGGCGTGTTTCATGGGAATTCGCATTGATAGACCTCCAGAATGTGGGCGCCCTTCGTGAAGAGGATTGATGGAGCCCGTGCTAAGCGATTCAGTAGCCGGTCCTTGGCTTTTAAAGCTTCGGTGTTGGCAAACTATTTGCGTTCAAGTAAACGATTCAAGTAAACGATTACTCAAACATTTTCAACGCGACGATCCTATTCGGTCGTTATTGAAAATGTCAATCAAAAGTATTAGTTTCTTGGGCGCATTGCCCAGGATTACCTACTTTGGTCCTCTATTTGAGGGCCGAAGGGTTAAATTCAACCTCAAAGAGGAGCTCTAGAGTTCATGAGTAGTCGCGAAGCTGTGTAGAATTTGCATGCTACTCCGCGAGTTCCAGGACAGTCTAAGAAAATGTTTACACTGAATAACTTCAAAACGGGCATGATGCGAGCAAACGGCACTTCAACTGCATTTCGGAGCGGGCGAGTAAGGCCTTCGCTACTCTTATTGGTTGTTTGTGTTGTTGGGCCGCTCACGGTTCCGTTAATGGGTTTGTCGTCGTCTCCGCTTAAGAGTTTGAGCGGGTTGAGTGGTGTGTTAGTTTTTGCCCTTCCGTGTGTTGATCAGACGGTTTCAAGTCGCGGAACGGAACTCGCTGACGAAGGTCCGTTACGGAGCGCGAAGGAGGACATGCACCGTTCTGACTTTGCAGCCGCAGAGAAAATCCTGCGGGAGTTTGTACAACGGGCACCACATTCTGCGGAAGGTCTGTATCTACTTGGGGAGGTCCTGATGCGAAGAGATCAACCAAAGGAATCGCTACGCATCTTCACGCAAGCGGCTGCTGAACGCCGTCCTACGGGCAAAGAACTGCGTCTCGTCGGTCTTGACTATATTCTCCTGGAGGATTACGTCGATGCTGTCCGTTGGCTGAAGCGTGCAGCCGAGCTTTCTCCGAACGATGCAGAAACCTGGTACAGCCTGGGACGCGCACAGTACAGCAAAGGCGACTATAGCAGTGCGGAGTCTTCGTTTCGGCAAGCACTTGCTTTCGACAGCGGTAGCGTGAAGATAGAGAACAACCTGGGACTGGCGCTTGCGGCTCAGAATCAGCCGGAGAAAGCGATGGAAGCGTATCGCAGGGCTGTTGGATTGCAGGAAAACACAGCGTCACAGAGTGAGCAACCGCTGTTGAACCTCGGACTGCTGCTGATCGACCATAACCAACCTCAGGAAGCTGCTGAGGAGTTGATTCGGGCCACCGTAATTTCGCCAGCTTGTGCGCAGTGCCAGGAGGCGTTGGGGCAAGCCTTGCTGGCTCTGAAGCGGTTACCCGAAGCGGAAAAAGCGATGGAGAAGGCCGTAGAGCTGGAACCGACAAACCCGCGGTTTCACTATGTGCTGGGGCGGGCGTACAAGCAGAGCGGTGAAATGGAAAAGAGCCGGAACGAACTGCGACGGAGTGCGGAACTTTACGGATCACACTCAACGCCTACCAAATGAAGGTCGGATACTAAGGCTTGGATTCGGGAGTCCTGTAACTCCCGCTTATCCGAAACCAGCAGGGACAGCTACGAACAAACCGCAGCCGAGGGTCTGATGCACTGCGGAATGTGGGCGTCGATTGGCAGCTTTCAACCTTCGGTTTATTTCAGGGCGTCAATTCGGTTGGTCACGCCGTCACTCAAAGGAGATCTTATAAGCGTAGGCGTACCTGCCTGGGTTGATGGAAGGAGTCTGGATATGCAAACCGTCAGGTTTCTGAGTGAATGACAATTTACTGTCATACCCCAAAAGACTTACGCTGCGGACACTCCTCGCGCCAGTTTTGCCGCTGCCGAGGGCTTGTATCACAGCCTCTCCGTTTGCGGGCCATTCCATTTCAATCGCGTAGAGGGTAGCTCCCTTTGTGGTGAAGCGAAAATCCTGCGGGGTATAGGGAACGGTGTCTGTGTCGTGGAACGAGCCTTCCTTTACTTTTGTTGGACCTTCTCCGAAGACAGACCAGGGGCGAGTCCCGTAGATAGCGTCGCCGTTTACTTTTAGCCAACTCCCTACACCCAGCAGGATCTGCTGCACTTCATCCGGGATCGTACCATCGGAGCGTGGGCCAATATTCATCAGTAAATTACCGTTCTTACTAACGACGTCGGTGAGCTGGTGAATGATGAAGGAGGGAGTTTTGAAGGTGTCACTCTCTATATAGCCCCATGATTTGTTGCTTACGGAGGTATCAGTTTGCCAAGTGACTGGCAGAATTGAGGAGGTCTGGCCGCGCTCGATATCGAGAACCGCGGAGTGCGCTTCCATATCGACGAGCTTGTAGTTGATGATGCCGACGGCACCGTGCTTCAAGGACTCGTTGTAGTAATAGGCGGCAAACTGCGCGAGATACGGACGTACCGATGGCTGTCCGATCCACCAATCGAAGTAGATCAAATCAGGCTTATACTTCTGCACAATTTCAGCATTGCGTGCTACCCAGTCTCTGGCATAAGCGGGACTGACGTATGTCCAGTCTTCTGCCAATACGTCGTGGTTGGCATCGATTCTGGGATGGGCTGGACCGTAGAAATCTGCATACTTGGGATCGTTAACGTCAGAGTCTTGGTTGCGTCCTCCGTCGAGGAACCAAT
The DNA here is from genome assembly GCF_051013365.1 of Tunturiibacter psychrotolerans. Lineage (GTDB taxonomy): Bacteria > Acidobacteriota > Terriglobia > Terriglobales > Acidobacteriaceae > Edaphobacter > Edaphobacter psychrotolerans_A. The sequence continues at coordinate 5,395,373 of NZ_CP132941.1, forward strand.
CGTGTTCGATACGATGTGACGAGGCGCCGAGATGAAGGCCTTCTGCGCGTATCGCTGCCGCGAGTTCTCCATCCACATCGCGATGGGGGCCCATTTTCTTCGCAGTCCAGTCAGAGAGATCGCTGTCGTACATGGCAAAGCCATCGTGGTGTTCGAAGACGGGCACGACGTAACGTGCGCCAGATTCTTTGAAGAGTTTTGCCCATGCCTGGGGGTCGAATTTTTCGGCCTTGAACATGGGGATAAAGTCCTTGTAGCCAAAACTGGTCAACGGGCCGTATGTTGCGAGGTGGTGTTTATTGATCTCGGATCCTTTGAGGTACATCTCCCGGGGATACCATTCACTGCCGAATGCCGGAACCGAGTAGACGCCCCAGTGGATGAAGATGCCGAACTTTGCGTCCTTGTACCATTCGGGCACTTCATAGTTTGAGAAGGACTGCCAGTCGGGCTGGAAGGGGCCGGCGGCGGATACTCTTTGAACGGTTGCAAGAATGTCATCGCGCTGTTTGTCGTATCTGGAGCTGGCCTTCTGCCATGCTTCGTCGATTGCCATTGCGCTTTGACGTTCGGTAGGACGATCCGCCTGAGGAGCTTGAGCGTGCAGTGGCGGACAGACTGAGCTCAGAGCGAGAAGGCATGGTGCGACCAGTAGGGATGTTGCGTGAAACGGGGTAGGGGAGTCTCGGTTCATTCCTGACTTTCGAATTCGAATCATTTGTTCCACCGTCTATCTGGCACTGATTTACTATAACGTTTACTATAACGATAAAATGTGACCTTGCTCTGCACGTCACTCAGAAATCTGAGAAGCATTCTAAACGGCACCACACAATTCTGAAATCTTACTGCGCTGTCTTCGAAGACTCTTTGACTACGATCCGAGGCTTGAGCTGTCGACTTTTGAAAGGGTCTGTGAATGCGTTACCGGAAGCTTGGCCTGACTGAATTGAATGTCTCTCTATTAGGCTTTGGGGCATCCCCTCTTGGCGATGTATTTTCGCCGACGGATCCAGAGGAGGGGACACGAGCTGTCCACCACGCTCTCGATCAAGGTGTGAACTTGTTTGATGTCTCTCCTTACTATGGCGTTACTTTGGCGGAAGAACGTCTTGGGGTTGCTCTTGCGGGGAGGCGCGACTCCGTTATTCTCGCTACGAAATGCGGCCGCTATGGCGTGGATTTATTTGATTTTTCCGCAAGAGGCGTCGCCGGCGGTCTGGAGGACTCACTGCGCCGACTCCGCACGGACTACGTTGACCTACTGCAGGTGCATGACATAGAGTTTGGCGACACGGAGCAAATTATTCACGAAACTCTTCCGGCGTTGAAGCATTTACAGAAACAGGGAAAGACTCGTTACATCGGTATCACAGGATATTCCCTGAAGACGTTGCTTCACGTGGCTGCTGCAGTGCCTGTAGACGCTATGTTGAGCTATTGCCGCTATAACCTGCTGGTCACGGATATGGACGAAGCTCTGGTTCCGTTCGCCCGCCAACACGAAATCGGCCTGATTAACGCGTCTCCGCTGCACATGGGAATGCTCACAGAGAACGGAGCGCCCGAGTGGCATCCCGCTGAGCCCGCAGTGCATGCAGCAAGTCGACGAGCGGAGGCAGTTTGCAGAGCGCATGGTGTGAGTTTGCCGGAGGTTGCGCTTCGTTTTTGTCTTGCCCATCTTTATGTATCGAGCACACTAGTCGGTATGGCTACACGGCAGCAGGTAGATGAGAATTTGAGAGCACTCAAAGATGTAGACGATGAGGAGTTGATCGCCGAGATACAAGCGGTCATTGTGCGAGACCAAAACGTGGTGTGGACCTCCGGCCGGGAAGAAAATTATGGTTGATCGGAGTCAGGACCAGCTGGGAAACGCTGAAGGTCGCACGAGGAGACGCATCGATGCTCATCACCACTTCTGGCGCTACTCGTCCGAAGAATATGGATGGATTGACGATTCGATGGGCGTGCTACGACGCGACTTTCTTCCGGAGGAGTTGGCTTTCGAGTTGAAAAACACGGGTACAGATGGTGTGGTGAGCGTACAAGCACGACAGAGCCTCGAGGAAACACGTTGGCTGCTGGAACTCGCGGAGGCACAAACGGATGCAGAACGCTGGATCTTAGGCGTGGTTGGTTGGGCGCCTCTTGCTAGTTCTAAATTTCCAGCAGTATTGGAGGAGCTTCGCCGGCATCGATTGCTGAAGGGGCTTCGCCATGTTCTGCAGGCCGAGCCGGACGATTACATGTTGCGTGCTGACTTCAATGAAGGAATTGCCGCCGTCGGGAGAGCAGGTCTCGTGTATGACGTTCTGGTGGTGAACCACATGCTGCCGCGGGTGATTGAAATGGTGGATCGTCATCCTAATCAGATTTTTGTACTGGATCATATGGCAAAGCCCCTTATTGCAACAGGTGCTCTGAAGCCCTGGAGCAACCAGATGCGTGAACTGGCGAAACGGGAGCACGTCTACTGTAAGGTCTCCGGCTTGGTGACTGAGGCGGCCTGGCAAACATGGACTACGGATGATTTGAGACCGTATTTCGATATAGGCCTGGAAGCGTTCGGCCCACAGCGTTTGCTGGCTGGTTCCGATTGGCCTGTGTGCACGGTGGCCTCAAGTTATGAGCGTTGGTTTGCAACACTGGACCTGCTCCTTTCGGCGCTTACCGCTTCGGAGAAGGACCTCATCTTTGGAGTGGTCGCAGCAAACGTTTATCAGCTAGGCGCGAGACTGGATTCTTATCCGAAAAACTGAGAGATGGACTTCGAGTTAGGGGATTGCTATGCAGGCATTGGTATTGAAGGGCCCGGGAGAGGTGGCGATTGAAGACGTGCCGCGTGTGGTATGCCTGAAAGGTGAGGTTCTGTTGCAAGTGAGGAGAGTGGGCCTGTGTGGCAGCGATCTGAACAGTTACCGCGGCAAGAATCCGATGGTTTCATTTCCTCGCGTTGTTGGACATGAGGTCGCGGCTACGGTGTTGGAGGATACGCCGGGACATCCTGCCCTGTCCGCAGGGACGAACGTCGCTGTTTCGCCTTATACAAGCTGCGGGCAATGCGCGTCCTGCAAACGCGGCCGGCCAAACGCATGCCAGTTCAACCAGACGCTTGGGGTTCAGCGGGATGGTGCTTTGACGGAGTACATCGCACTGCCGCCGGAGAAGTTGTACCCGGCAAACCTTTCGTTGAACGAGCTTTGCCTGGTTGAGCCGCTGACTGTTGGCTTCCACGCGGTTGCACGCGGGCGTGTTACTGCGACCGATACTGTGGCAATCATTGGTTGTGGTGGCGTGGGTTTGGGTGCCGTGGCTGCTTCCGGCTCGAGGGGCGCGAGAACCATTGCGATTGATGTCGACGATGAAAAGTTGAATATCGCGCGGAAGGCTGGCGCGACGGACGCGATCAACACCAAACGTGAGGGGTTGCATGAACGTCTGGCAGAGATGACTGGCGGACGCGGTCCCGATGTTGTGATCGAGGCAATTGGCCTTCCGGACACGTTTCGTGCAGCAGTGGAAGAGGTAGCGTTTACGGGACGCGTTGTTTACATCGGCTACGCGAAGGAGCCTGTCGCCTACGAGACGAAGCTCTTCGTACAAAAAGAACTGGATATCCTCGGCTCGAGGAATGCTCTTCCGGAAGACTTTCGCGCTGTCATTCGGATGCTGGAGCAGGGTCGCTTTCCTGTAGATGAAGCGGTTAGTATCGTTGTTCCCCTGGCGGAGGCGGCGGCAGCGCTTGCTGAATGGAGCAGCGATCCTTCTTGCTTCTCGAAGATTATGATTCGTCTCGACTAACCTTATCCTTACCCAGCGAGAACACACCTATGCTCCCTGTTCCTACTCACTCCGTTGAACAGTCCGCCGCAAGGCAGAGGCTGGATCCTTCGTCGCGCAAGACACTCATCAGAGAGGGCAGTACTGTTCCTTTTGTTTTGGTGACATCTCTGTTTTTCCTGTGGGGTATTCCGAACAACCTGAACGACATTTTGATCCGTCAATTCATGAAGTCCTTTACGATTACCCGGTTCGAAGCTGGACTCGTGCAATCGGCTTTCTACATGGGGTATTTCCTGCTGGCGATGCCCGCGGCCATGTTGATGCGAAAGGCGGGGTACAAGATAGGGATGATCGTCGGGCTTCTGCTCTTTGGTCTCGGAACCTTTCTCTTCTGGCCGGCAGCGCTCGCGGGGCGGTACTCGTTTTTTTTGGCTGCACTGTTTGTGATCGCGAGCGGGCTCGCTTTTCTGGAGACAGCTTCGAATCCCTTTATTGCTCAGTTAGGCCCTTCTGAAAGCTCTGAGCAGCGGCTTAATTTAGCCCAGGCGTTCAACCCTCTTGGCGCGATCACCGGCGTGCTTATCGGCACTATCTTTATCTTCTCCGGGATGGAGTTGTCTCCGACGGCAATTGCTTCAAGCAAGGCGCAACACACTTATGAGATTTACTTGCGTTATGAGACCTTGCGCGTCGTCAAGCCTTACCTGGCACTAGGTGGGATTGCAATCGTTCTAGCCGTGATTCTGATGTGTACTAAATTCCCAATAATTTCAAACGAGGACGCCATGGAGATCTCGGAGGGGAACAATGGGCGGATCTCTGACTTGTTGGGCAATCCGCGTTTCCTGATGGCGGTCGCGGCTCAATTCATGTATGTGGGCGCTCAGGTCGGAACCTGGAGCTACTTTATTCAATATGTACAAACTTATGCGCATCAGACCGAGAAGCTTGCCGGGCTCTTTCTGACTGGCACACTTGTCGCGTTTGCCCTGGGAAGGTTTGGGTCTGCTTGGCTGATGCGAAGGATCGCGCCACAGAAGCTCATGGGCTACTACAGCCTGGTCAATGTTGCACTTGTTGCTATTGCGATATTCTTCCCGGGATGGGTTGGTTTGTTTGCCATGTTCTTCACCAGCTTCTTTATGTCGATCATGTTTCCCACCATCTTTGCGTTGGGGTTGAAGGGGCTTGGTCCGAATACCAAGATCGGTGGCTCTTTACTGGTAATGGCGATTGTTGGTGGCGCTGTGTTGACCCCACTGATGGGTTTGATCTCCGAGTGGCGCCATAGCATTGCGCTGGCATATCTCGTTCCGCTGGTATCGTATCTATGCGTGGCGGCGTTCTCGTTCTCAGCTGCAGTGGCGAAGTCCGGAGAGCCTGAGTTCGTCCGAAGCTGAACAACAGGCGTTTAGTCTTTCGCGGCGCGGCGCGGAGCACGAGCAGTGGACGCGCGCTCTACTAGATGGGGTTCAAGCACTACACTCTTCGGCCGCGGCGTTACCTTAGACTCGACAATACTGAGTATCAACTTTCCCGCACGCTCGCCTATTAGGGAGCTCTGCTGGTCTATGCTCGAAAGTGGCACCCGCAATAGGTCAGAGTAATGCAGATTGCCACATCCGATGATGGCGATGTCTTGAGGTATGCGAAGCCCTGCGGCGAGTATTGCTTCCATCGCTCCAATGGCCATGGGGTCGTTGTAGCAGAAGACGCCATCAGGCTTTGGATGGATCGCCAAAAGACGCTGCATGGCCGAGTTCCCCTGAAGCCTGCTTTCGATGTCCACAGTCTCTCGTAGGATGACGTACTTGTCGGAGAACTTCAGACCGCCGCGCTCCAACGCACGCTTGTATCCTTCCAGGCGTTTCGCGCCCGTGCTGTTCTCCCGCCCGCGAATATGCGCGATGCGTTTACAGCCGCGGTTGATGAGATGCGTGGTTGCGAGATCTCCCGCTGCGATATCGTCTGTACCTACGAAGTTTGCAGACAGTCCGGTAAATTTGCGATCGATCAGAACATAAGCTTGTTGCTGCTCGTCCAGTCTCTGAAGAAGCGCGGACGATTGGGTCGATGCGGCAATGATGAGGCCATCAGGACCTCGCGCCACCATGTGTTCGATCTCCTGTTCTTCGAGTTCGGGATCCTCCTCTGACGATGCGATGATCAACGAGTACCCACGCATACGGATGACACGGGCCAGAGACTTTGCGACCTCCGCGAAAAAAGGATGGAGGAGGTCTGGGACGACAAGACCTATAAGGTAACTGCGCCCAGTCACCAGGCTGCGGGCTGAGACATTTGGCCGATAATGAAGCTCTTTTACCCGCTGCAAGACCCGTTGACGGGTTTCATCCCCGATATCCGGATGATCGCGGAGGACCTTTGAGATCGTGACGACGGAGAGGCCGAGATCTGCGGCAATGTCTTTCATCCTTACAGGCATAACGAGCAATATACAAGATGGGAGCGCGTCATGAATCCGAAGGCTGCAATGCCAGATTGCTTAGATTCAGTTCAGAAAGCTTCTTACAGAGTGCCCGCGGTGCGATGCCCATTTCATTTATTCTCGCTGGCTGGGCGCTTGAGGCAGGGCTCGCTGCCGTCTTCCATCTCGGCGAGTGAATGACGTGCCTGACTTAAACCGGGGCTGTAGGTGAGCACAGTTTTAAGGGTCGATTCAGCGGCCTCTTTCTGCCCTAGCATGCATTGGGCCTTGGCGAGGTTCTGGCCAAGCTCGGGGATGTCTGCGTTCTGACGGAAGGTCTGTTGCCATAGAGTCGCCGCTGCTTCGAGATCACCTGACTTTGCCAGAAGAGTTCCTAGATTTGTGCCAGCCGCCAGGTTCTCCGGGGTCTTCTTCAGGACTGCCAAATAATAGTTTTTTGCGTGACTGTCGTCCCCATTCAACTCAGCTGTAATTCCAAGCGCCCTGAGCACAGCGAGATCATCGGGATCGGATCGCTCGGCAGCGATGAGCATCTGCCACGCCCTTGGCCGTTCGGCGGTGAGCCCTTTGACAACCACCAGGTTGTAGTAAGCCAAAGCGAGATCGCGCTGGCTGCTCTTCTCGGTCAGGATTGGGATTAACTCTCGCGCATGATTGGGGACTGCTGCAAGATCGGGTTGGTTGGGATGCTGGCGGATGCGGTGGTCGGTCCATGCGACATGGGGAATGTTCTGTGCCCCGGTTCGGGGCATATGACAACTGGTGCAGTCAGGGCTCGAACTGTAGTGCTGGGTCTTGTATTTGATCTGCGCGTGACATGCGAGGCATTTCGTGCGGAAGAAATCTACTCGTTCTTCGGCCGCTGGCGAGATGTGAGGGTCATGACAATTCATGCACGACATGCCAGGGCCGCTGGCAATCTTGCACCTACTGGAGTTGAACTGCTCGATCTCGCTGACAGCGCGGCGAGTGGTGTTCTCCCCGATGTAGATGAAGTACGACATGAAATCGTTGAGGTCATCGCCTGGCTTGAAGTCGAGTACAGAGCGATCGCGGTGTTCAACGCTGGTGTCGCCTTCGAGATGACAGACGCTACAGGTGCTGTCTCTCTTCTGCGGGGATAGTTTCATGGGGTTTACGACCGGTGTTCGTCCTCGGGATGCGAGATGTTGACGGCTGTCACCATGGCAACTCTCACAGCTAATGCCGGCGTGTTCAAAGGGTAGCCCCGTGTAGAGATTATCAGTGCCGTTCACTTGCTTCCGCACACTGCTCATGTGACAGCGGAGACAACTTGGGTTAAGCGTGAGTGCCGGGGGAAGTTCACGACTCCGCTGAAAGCCGGGCTTCATGGCGTAGCCCCGCAGCGCTGAGTAATAAGCTATGGGGGATTCCAACAGATAGCCGGACTTCGAGTAGAGATAGGTTAATCCGAGGTGGCCGGAGCCTAGGAAGTACTGCAACCGTTCGCTAATTTGGATTGGAGGTGTGGTAGGAAGGGTATAAGCAAGTGTTGCTTGCCCAGACTGATCGGTGATTGCATATACGACGCCTGACGGATCGTGCCGAAACGAGCCAGGGTAGAGTCTTTCGTTGGCAAGGCCACTCGCGTTTGCCATGGGCGTCTTGAGATAGCTCTCAAAGATTTGGCGGTGGCAATGCCCACAAGGAGCATCGGCTTCGCGGACGTCGTTTGCGACTCTATCCTGCGCAGTCCCGCTCAGGGTGAAGATACCGATCGCTAGGAGCGGCAAAATCCGCTTCAGACGAGATGACGGGAACCTTAATTGGTGAGGAGCGATCACGCGTCTAGTTATCCGCTAATCCAACGGGCAAATCAAAGTCAACGAAAAGAGGACCGTTCTCAACTGAATGGAGCGAAAGACTGCGTTCGTGGCGAGCGAGCTAAGGTTTTTGGTGATCCTGATCCCAGGATGTCCTGCTGCCAGTTGACGACCGTTAGCTTCGTTGAAGGTCATGTTCCTCTCACTCAGTGAGACGTTATCTTTGGCTTCTACAGAACCACCCTTGTGGTCAGCGGTTATTACCTTACAGAAAACGATATAGTAGACACCACTTTACGCTGCTGAAATGTGGGCCAGAACAGTGAATTCTCAGGTTTAAGAGGTACGAAACTGTTTCATCGTTTTGCAGGCGTCCCTGCAGGCTCATCGATCTTGAGAATTTGATCCGCGGGGATGTCGTTGAGGGTCTGTACAATTCCGCTCGGCCAATGAATTTCGATTGTCTTTACAGTTGTGTCTGAACCTAAGCCGAAGTGAGCTCTCCGATCACTGGAGGAGAGATAGCTTCCGGCTGTAGAAACGATGTTGTATTGAGGGCCAAGCGAGGTAGTAATCTTGATCTCTGCCCCAATCCCGTCGCGGTTGCTGCGGTGACCTACCAGGGTCAAAGTGATCCAGTGATTCGAAGTTGGAGTTTCGTTGCGCAGCAGATAAGCAGGACCGTCATTGGTCGTGACAACAGCATCGATTCGACCGTCGTTGTCGATGTCCCCTACGGCCAGCCCTCGGCCAGCCCAAGCTTGATGGAACACGTCTCCAGATTGACTTGAAACATCAACAAAGCGTTTGCCAGTATTGTGGGCCAGCAACATCGGTTCTTTATAGCGAAGTTGAGGATAGTTGAGTTGGATCGTGTCAAGATCGTGGCCTTGCGCGACTAGCAGATCCTTTCGCCCATCGTTGTCGTAGTCGAGGAAGTGTATGCCCCAACCTGAATGCAACAGGGTCATGCCGCCAATCCCCGTCATGTAACTGTCGTAAGTAAAGCTGCCGTCTCCGTTATTGCTGTACAGGGCATATTTTTGGTTAGCAAGGTTGGTGATTACCAGATCAGGTAGACCGTCTCCGTTGAAATCCTGGAAGTCGATACCCATGCCGGCGTATGTTCGGCCTTCGCCATCAACGGCAATCTCTGCTGGCAAGCCGACTTCCTCAAATGTTCCATTACCCTTATTTCGGTAGAGGAACTCCAGCATGGAATCATTCGCTACTGCGAGGTCAATCTTTCCATCCCTGTCGAAATCACCGATGGCGATACCCAGTCCCTTGCCAGGCTTGTCGAGCCCCATCTTTGCCGAAACTTCACTGAATTTTCCGTCCCCGTCGTTGTGGTAGACCAGCGCAGAGATCGCGGGGAAGATATCGGGATGGCAGTACGATCGATAGCCCTCCCGGTGCTCTCCGCACCAGACTTCGTCAAAGTCCCACTTAACATAGCGGAGGACAACGAGATCCAGAAGGCCATCATTATCGAGATCAACCCAGGCAGCCGAGGTTGACCATCCGCCGCCACCTGTACTGGATCTTTCGGTGACATCGGTGAAGGTGCCATTCCCGTTGTTGTGATAGAGACGGTTTCCACCGTAGCCTGTAACGTACAGGTCTTCATATCCGTCGTTATCGTAGTCGCCAACGGCTACGCCCATCCCATAGCCAATTCCCTGGAGGCCAGCCTTCTCTGTAACATCTTCAAAGGTTCCATCCTTTTTCTGATGAAAGAGTCGATTCCAGTACTTCGAATCGGTCTTCTGCGGAATGGTGCCCTTCGGCGTTGGACTGGACAGGGGTGCGCCATTCACAAAGAAAATATCCAGCAAGCCGTCGTTGTCGTAGTCAAAAAGGGCCACCCCTGACCCCATGGTCTCGATCAGATACTTTGTTGGAGTATGGCTCGCCTGACCGTTGAAGAGAAGATGGCTCTTTGCTGTGATGTCCACAAACGTACCCGGGGACGCAATTGTAGATGCGGGTTCCGAAGACGTCACGTCTTCAGCCGTTTTTGTTTGCGCTGACGCAATCGAGACCAGGATCACGCACAGGAAACAAAGAATCATCAAACTCTTGAACATCAGATCCATTCTCCTTTTTTGCAGAGGAAATGAAGATAACATGCAGGACGATTCGTCATGGCCATGTGAACAGACCGCCTTTGGATCGGCGGTATTACCCTAAAGGGAGCATTTGCAGACCCGCACGCATACCTGCCGGGTGCGGTCGCTGCTCGCGTGTTACGACGTGGTTTTTTTGTGGTGAGATCGTGGTGTTCTGCATGGTAAACCTGGTGTTTTGGCAGCGCTCTTTTTGGCGTCGAAATAAGTGGCAGCCTTCGCAAGTTTATTTGCGGATGAGTGTGAGTAGGGGCGGCGGGTGTTTCCTGAGTGCAGGCTGCTCAGGGCTTGGATCACTCTTGCTTTACCCCTCACCCATTTGCCCATCACTCACCCTCTGATCTTTCCTCCGCGAGTGGCACCTGGTTTATTGCGTGACTAGTTTTACGGGGCTGATTTCGATCCAGGGATCGTCCTGGATGCTTGTGTGGTTGGCTGGGTCTACTTTTTGACGGTGCGATAGCTGGAGGCGTTCTACGTTGGCTAGTCGGACCTTGTCTCCCGGGTGGCGCGTCCTTCGGCAGGATCGCACCAGTAGAGCCACCACATGCCTGGGTAGCCATGGGGAGGCTTGACGCTTCGGCTGGCGGTCAACCGATCCAAAGGAATGTTGAACTGCTGCCACTCTGTTGTCAGATCGAGATTGGTAGTTCAGCCGGTTCCGTCGATCTCTACAAGTGTGAGCCAGGCGAGGAAGTAGATTCCTCTCTCTCTCCTTTTGCGATGAGGCAGTCCATGAGATCGACGTGGTCGTTTTGGATGAGATTGCCTTGTTCGTCGTTGCTCTCCCAGTCTCCCCACGTGGCTAGCCGGACGATGTGCCAACCCATGCGGGCGAAGTGGGCAAGGTCCTGGTCGATGGTTTTGTGGCGGTCTTCGGTGTTTTTGGCGTAGAAGCCGAAGGTCATGTAGTCGTGAGCGGGCATAGGGGAGTAGTTTGTGCCAAGCAGCCTGACTTCGGAGTTGTCGTCGGTCCAGCGGACGACGCCCTGATCGTCGAGCCGCACGGACCGTATGTGGTCTGCCGGTGCGAGGCAGATCCCTGAAGTTGCGGCAAGCGCAAGGAGGAGGAGAGGCTTGGAGAGCAGATTCCAGTTACAGGCAGCGGGAAGGAAGCGACGCATTGTGTTTTTCTCGTCAGGGTTCTGGGTTGTGGAAGAGGGTTGCAAATGAGCCAGACGCATTGTTGTAACGATTTCTAAGCAAGCGGATGGTAGGATTCGGTGGGTTCAGGTGTCATCCTCCTAAAGTCGAACAAATCCTTTCTGTAATGAGGGTTACAGAGGAGAGTTTGCGAAGCAGGTGCGCTTCGACTTTCGTCGGATTCGCGACACGGGCCGAGCGCATAAAGTGAACGTCGCGAAGACTAAGGGGATGCGAGGGCTACGAGTTTGTATACGAGGCGGTGGTTTGTTGCGTGCGGAGGAGCGGCAGCGATGGCAGCGCGGCCGATGAGGTCTTTGTCGGCGAGTGTGCCGATTGGTCTGCAGCTCTATACTGTCGGCGATGAGTTACAAAAGGATGTGACCGGAACGCTAAAGAAACTACGCGCGATTGGATATGCGAGGGTTGAGTCGGCGGGATTCGCGGGATTGGGAGCGAGAGAGTTCCGGGTACGTCTGGATCAGGCTGGACTGACATGCCCGAGCGCACATATGCCGCTGGGCGATGGTGAGCTGGGGCACCTGTTCGACGATGCCCACGCGGTTGGCGCGCATTATGTGGTGAGTTCTGCGCAACTGCCCAAGAGGCTGGACGGGCAGGGGGCGACGGTTGAGGACTACGCGATGATGGCGGAGCGACTGAACGAGATTGGGAGACAGGCGAAGAAGGCAGGATTGCAGTATGCGTATCACAATCACAACTTCGAGTTTAAAAAGCTGCAGGGCGGTCAATCCGGTTATGACATTTTGCTGACGAAGACTAATCCGGAGGCGGTTGCCTTCGAGCTGGACTGCGGGTGGGCGGTGTCGGCAGGCGTGAGTCCGGCTGATCTTTTTGTGCGGAATCCGGGGCGCTTTCGAATGCTGCATGTGAAGGACTTTGTGGCGACGCCTGAGCCGATTTTTTCGCTCGCCAAAGATCAGAGACCGCAGGGTACGGAACTGGGCCGAGGGCATATCGATTACAAGCCGATTCTTGCGGCAGCGGCGAAGGCGGGAATCAAGGACTACTACATTGAGCAGGAGCCGCCGTTTATTTCGATGACGGCGATGGAAGCAGTTGGAGTGGACTATCGTTATCTGCGTGCGATCTAGATCGCGCTGCCATTTGGGAGAGAGATGAACCGTCGAGCGTTTGCTCAAATGATGACCGCTGCGTTGGCGAATCCTGGGTGGATTCACGCCAGGGAGACTGTGGCGAAAGGTGTGAGATTTTCTTTTATGCTGTGGGCGCTGGAGATTAAGGCACCTTTCGACCGCTGCGTGGAGATCGTTGCCGAGGCGGGTTACCAGGGGATTGAGCTGACGGGAGAGTTTCAGAAGTGGTCGCCGGAGGAGCGGCGGCGGGTGATGGCGAGACTACGTTCGCTGGGGCTGGTGGTGGATTCGATGAGTGGGATTCGAGCCGGGTTCGCGGTGGCGGAGGAGACGGAGGCTTTTCGGGAGCAGTTCGTTGAACATTTGCGCTATGCAAAGGAGCTGGAGTGCCCGCAGGTGATTCTGCTGTCCGGCAAACGGGTTGCGGGAGCGACGGGGCAGCGTGAGACAGCGGTCGAGAATCTGAAGCGTGCGGCGGAGATTGCGGCGAAAGAAGGCATTGAGATCGTGATCGAGCCGATCGATTTGATTGAGAATCCGCCGATCTACCTGGCAAGCGTGCGCGATGGGTTTGAGATTGCGCGCGCGGTGAATATGCCACAGGTGAAGGTGCTTTATGACTTCTACCATGAGCAGAGGAGCTTCGGAAATCTGATCGAAAAGCTTGAGAAAAATGTGGACATGGTGGGGCTGGTTCATGTAGCGGACGTTCCGGGAAGACATGAGGCAGGAACCGGAGAGATCGACTATACGACGATCTATCGCAAGCTGGCGGAGCTGAAGTACAACCGTTGGATCGCGATGGAGTACTACCCTACGGAGGATCCTGTGGCTTCGCTGAAGAAGACGAAGGCGGAAGCGCAGAGGGCGCTTGGGACGGTTTAGTGGCGGTTGTTCCTGTTGGCCGGTGAGGCGTTGTAGAATCGAGCGTCGTCCACGACGGCCGAAACGAATCGCTTGCCGAATCAGAGAGACAGGATCGCTAGAGTGCGGGTTTCCATGTTAGGGCTGTTGCTCCTGCTGATGATGACGCACGGGATGTTTGGCGTGAGTCCCGCACAGCCGCAGTACACGCGGACAGTGTGGAGAGTGCAGGATGGTCTGCCTGAGGACACCGTACAGGCACTTGCTGAGACGAAGGAAGGGTATTTGTGGGTGGGAACGACGGGTGGCCTGACGCGCTTCGACGGGACTCGGTCTTCGATGTACGAAGCGTCGTCGTCCATGCCAGCGTTAGGGGTGAATAGCATCTTCTGCCTGGAGCCTTCGAGTGACGGCGGATTGTGGATCGGGACGGAGGGCGGAGGGCTGCTGCATCTGTTGAACGGGCAGGTGAGGAGCTATGGGGTGACGAGCGGTCTGACAGACGGCTTTGTGCGGGCTGTGCTTGAGGATCGGCAAGGGACGGTGTGGGTAGGCACTGATAACGGGCTCTTCAAGGTTAAGGGGAACAGGGTGGAGCGCGTGGAGATGGCGGAGGGAATGGAACCGCTGGCGGTTCACGCGATCTCTGAAGACAAAGAGGGCAGGATCTGGGTGGGAGGCTCGCGGCTTCTCTCCATCGAAGACGGGAAGCTTCATTTTTATGATTTGCCAGGCAGTTATAGCAGCAACCGGGTCAAGACGGTTCTGCAGACGACGGATGGAGCGCTGTGGGTGGGGACGGTCAATGGCCTGGAACGGCTAGAGGGTGAAAAATTCAAACGCGTGCCAGAGGTTGAAGGCACTGTTCGTACCCTGAAGCAGGCAGCCGATGGGACACTGTGGATCGGCACGATTGGAAATGGTCTGTGGACTTATAAACAGGGAGTGTTTTCGCACCTTACGGGACTGTTGCCGAGCAACACAGTCCTAAAGATCTTTGAGGATTCCGATCACCAGATATGGCTGGGGCTGCAGGCAGGACTGGTTCGGCTCAACCAGACGTCCGTACATGTCGTACCGTTGCCGGGCGGCTCGGATGCGGACTTTGCGACGATCTCGGGGAACGGCGACGGAAGCCTTTGGGCGGTGAGCTCTGGAGTTTACAAGATCAGTGACGGCGTGGCGCGGCCTTACCAGTTCAAGGAGCTGCCGGGGGTGATGGTGCGGAATGTGTTTCGCGACCATGAAGGCGATTTGTGGGTTGGCACTGATGGTAGCGGCGCTTTTCGCATCACGAAGCACGGGACCGTGCACTACTCGGCACCGCGTGAGCTTACGAACAATTTTGTGAGAGGGTTTCTGGAGACTAGCCGGGGGGAGGTGTGGATCGGTACCGACGAGGGTCTAAGTCATCTGACACCGCAGGGAATGCGCAAGCTGACGATGAAGGATGGTCTGGTGCACTTCAGCATTCGCAGCCTGTTCGAAGACCATACGGGGGATGTCTGGATCGGCACGGAGCAGGGGCTCAGTCACTGGCATGAAGGCCGGTTCGTCAAGGATGTGGCCACCGAGACACTGCGGCAGGAGAAGGTGTGGTCGATCTACGAGGATCAGACTCATACGATCTGGTATGGGACGCGCGACCATGGGCTCTTTCGGTATCAGGATGGCCAGATTGCGCACTTCAGCACTGCGCAGGGCCTGGTGAGCAACAGCATCTATCAGATACTGGAAGATCCTCACCGGAGATTCTGGCTGAGCGGTCCGAACACGATCTCATCGATGGATGAGCGGCAGCTGCACAAAGTTCCGATATCCGCGGATCATCTGAGCGTGTCGCTGTACACGATGCCGTACGGTGCGGAGGATGCACAGATGTACGGTGGACGTCAGCCTTCGGGGTACCTGGCACCGGACGGGAGCGTCTGGTTTCCGAGCAGCAAGGGCCCGACGCATATCGTGCTGAATAGGCCTTCCGCTCCGTCGCTGCCGCGCATCTCGTTGCAAAGCGTAACGCTCGATGGGCGTAGCCTTCCGTTTGCGGGCACGGTTGAGTTGCCCGCAAGAATGACTCGCCTGGAGTTCGGCTATGCGCCGCTTTCATTACAGCCGCAGGGCGGAATTCGTTACCAATATAGGTTGAAGGGTTTTGATAAAGAGTGGGTGTATGCGGGTACCAATCTGACCGCCTCCTATACAAACCTCCCTGCGGGCCGCTATCGGTTCGAGGTGGAGGCATTTGACGTAGGCGATCCTGCAAGGGTGATGGAAGCTCATGTGGAGGTGCATCGCGAGCCGTTTCTATGGCAGACCTGGTGGTTCCTGGTGCTGAGCGTGGCGGGGCTGCTGTTATTGACATGGGTCATCTACCGGCTTCGGATGCACCAGGTAAGGCTACGATTCAAGGCGGTTCTGGAAGAGCGCGGACGACTGGCACGGGAGATGCATGACACTGTGATTCAGGGGTGCACCAGCGTATCGGCGTTGCTTGAGGCAGTTGCGAGCCGACGACAAGAGCCTAACCCAGTGGTCGAGGACCTGCTGTCACACGCGAGGACACAAGTTCGCGCGACTATCGATGAGGCCCGCTATGCGGTGTGGAATCTGAGACATGATGATGGCGCGGCGATTGATCTGCCGACTTCGATCGAGGCAATCTCAAAGCAGACGACTAAAGAGTTTGAAGTTGAGGTGGATTGTAAGGTCGAGGGTGAAGTCTATTCTGTACCGGGCTCGATCTCGAGAGAACTTTTGATGGTTGTGAGGGAGGCGGTGTATGACGCGGCTCTGCATGGACAACCGAACAAGATATCTATTACGACTTGCTACGATGCGAAACGTCTGAGCATCCTTGTGGTCGATGACGGTGTCGGGTTTCAGATCGGGATTGTGCCGGCCGAGGGACACTATGGGATCATAGGCATGTATGAGCGGATGAAACGCGTCTCGGGCGAATTTGAGCTGACGAGCGAGCCCGGGAAGGGAACACGTGCCGAGCTGTCTATTGCGCGAACTGCGCTTGTATTGAAGAAGGCCGAGGCATGGCGATGAGACGGAGCAGTTTCAGCTGGCGTTGATTGTGATGTCCGCAGAGGTCAGCGAAGGGCCAGAGGCGAATAGGGTTATCGCGCCTGCAGTTCCGCTGGACTGAAGGAGAACGAGCGCGAGACCGCTGAAGGCGCGTCGGCTCGTGGCCTTATATGGTTCGTGGCTGTCCGGTTTACCGTTGTCGACACCGAGAATTCGACCCGCTCCCTTTACGGAGAAGGTGATCTCGTCGTTGGCAGTCGGTACGACATGTCCTTGTTCGTCGACGATCGAAACCGTGATGTGAGAGAGATCCTCGGGCGACGTGCGAATGCGATCCCGGTCGGCTGTAAGCAGAATCTTAGCTGGAATACCCGTAGTCTTTCTTTCAAACGTGAGGACGACCTTGCTATCCTTGACGCCTCTGGCAGAGAGCACTCCCGCGGCGTAGGGGACGTCCCAGGTGAGATGGAGATCTG
Source organism: Tunturiibacter psychrotolerans (assembly GCF_051013365.1). Classification (GTDB taxonomy): domain Bacteria; phylum Acidobacteriota; class Terriglobia; order Terriglobales; family Acidobacteriaceae; genus Edaphobacter; species Edaphobacter psychrotolerans_A. The sequence continues at coordinate 5,412,155 of NZ_CP132941.1, forward strand.
CAGTTGTTTGAAGTGCTTTTGCGCGAGGTGGGTAGTTGCCATATGTCCCCACCATTCCTGGCCTCGGGAAGGCATAGCCTTTAACGCCAAGACTTTTTCCATTGAGGAAGAGCTCCACTGTGTCACAGTTGGTATAGCAGGTCACGGGAATTGTTCTACCTTCCTGACCCACCCAGTTCCAGTGCGGCGAGAGGTGAAGAACTGCTTCTTTTGTCCAGAGGCTTTGATAGAAGTAAAAGATGTCTTTTCTAAAGCCACAGGTATCCAGAGGGCCGGTCGCCGCGAGCTTATTTGGCCAACGTGCTTCTCCGAGATAGTCGATGCCTACCCATATGAAGTCTCCGGATACGTAATCGTAAGTCTGAATGAATTTTTGCAGTTGCTCTACCTCGATGGCGTTATTGGAGGTTCGCTCGAAGAAGAGATCGTCTGACTGATCGACTGCGTAGACTCCACGCGCACCATAGGGAGCGGTCGTTTCCGTGCCAATAAAGCGGCGTTGCGGGTAATCATGACGGTCTATACTGTAGGCCTTTTCGCGACGGTCGCGCCATCGATCCACGTAGTTGTAACCGATTACGTCGAGTTTCTCGAGGAATGCCGGGAGCGCCGCTTTAGGCTCTGCGGCGATCTGATCGCACGCGACAGTGATAAGCCGCGTCGGATCATTCTTACGAATGATATCCATAAGAGTCTGCAGAGTCGCGGGCCCCTGAGGTTCGCTCTGATCCGGGACTTCGTTGCCTGCGCTCCAGATGACGATGGAAGGATGGTTTCTGTCGCGCTCGATCATTGCGGTCATATCGCGCTCGGACCACTCATCGAAGTATTTGTGATAACCGAAGTCGGGAGTCTGAAGTTTTGGTTGTCTCCACTCATCGAAGGCTTCGGCCATGACGAGGAAGCCCATGCGGTCGAGAATATCCAGCAGCTCCGGCGCAGGGGGGTTGTGGCTTAGCCGGATTGCATTACAGCCCATTTCCTGAAGAAGCTGCAGGCGGCGTTGCCAGATGCGTTCGGGCACCGCAGTGCCAACTGAGCCTCCGTCACCGTGGATGCAGACGCCTTTCATCTTAATGTGTTCGCCGTTGAGGAGAAAGCCGCGGTCGACGTCAAATTGGACAGAGCGTATGCCGAAGGTAGTTGTCTGCTGATCGATTTGCGCGTCGCCGATTTGGATGGTGCAACGAGTCTGGTAGAGATGCGGCGTTCGTGGCGACCAAAGCGAGGGAGCGGCAATGGTGAACTGCTGGTCCACTACCGCACCGGTGCCCTTCGAAAGCGGATGTGGCGTTGTGGTGTGTTGAATGACGTTGCCGGACGGGTCGAGAATCTCGGCGGTGAGGCTGAGGTCTGTGTCTTGCGTGCCGAGGTTGGAGAGACGCGTCGAAACGATGATCGTTGCGCTCTGAGCATCTACAGAAGGCGTGCGCACACAAATGCCCCACTGAGCGATGTGGACTGGATCAGTAATACGGAGCCATGTGTGGCGATAGATTCCGGAGCCCGAATACCAGCGGCAGTTAGGCTGAAGCGAGTTATCGACGCGAAGGGCAATGTGGTTGGGGCGACCCATGGGAGCCAGATGCGGCGTTAGATCATAGGAGAAGCCGATAAAGCCGTAAGGTCGCATCCCCAGGGAGATTCCGTTGATCCAGACCTCGCTACGCTGATAGACACCATCGAACTCAAGCGTGATTCGTTTATCCCTGGCAGACGGAGGCAAGACAAAACTCTTGCGATACCATCCAATTCCAGTGGGTAGATAGGCGCCATTTCCTTTTGCGGGAGCGTGTTCATCGAAGGAGCCTTCAATGCTCCAGTCATGAGGCAGATCCAGCGTGCGCCATGCAGAGTCGGCGAATGCAACTTTGTCAGCATCGGGCGGATCGCCGAGGAAGAAACGCCATTGCTGATCGAAGTTCGATCTTCTGGTGGTGATGGACTGAATTTTTTGGGGAGATGAGGTGGAGGCTGCAGTGACGGATGTGGCGACTCCCAACGCGGAGGCTGCTGCAACGAAAGCCGTGTCGCTCAGAAAATCTCTGCGTGTGAGGCGGGAAGACATAGTAGGGCAGCCTTTCGGGTCTTTTGACCATGGAGGTAAAAGCTTAGCGTGTGGCTACAGGATGCGAATCCGACGAAAGTCGGATTCGCGTGGTGTGATGCGGAGCGTAGCCTTGTCGCGCATTGAGAGTCAAAGGTGATCGTGAAGATTCAAGAGATCGACAGCCGCTGGCACCCCGGTGGAGGTGCGAAGCGGGCGGGGCCCATGGAACGCTTCGTCAGGTACTCTCGGCACAACCTGGTACGAGATTACGATGGAGCGATGATGAGGATGAGGATGAAGAGATTCGTTCGAGTAGGTGGGATGGCGTTCGGACTGATTGCGATGACCGCCCTGGGGCAGAGTGCGAACGGGCATTTGACAGTACGACTGTGGGCAAACAGCGCGCCGGACTCGCAGGGGTCGACGCCTGAGACGATGCGTGTGGCTCCGGAAGGTGATCACGTCATCACACATGTGGATCAGCCGTCGATCACGGTTTATTTGCCTAATGCGGATAAGGCGACTGGTGCGGCGGTGGTTGTGATTCCCGGCGGAGGACATAGCGAGTTGTGGATCGATCATGAGGGGCATGCGGTTGCGGAGTATCTCAGTAGCCATGGCGTCGCAGCATTTGTGCTGAAGTACCGGCTGGCTCGGGAGAAGGGTTCCAGGTATACGGTCGAAGGAACTGAACTCGGGGACGTTCAGCGGGCGATTCGCACGGTGCGAAGCAGGAGCGAGGAATGGGGTTTGGATACGGCTCGCATTGGTGTCATTGGTTTTTCAGCGGGAGGGGAATTGGCGGCCCTGGCCAGCACCCGCTCCGATTCTGGAAAGCCTGATGCTGCGGATGCGGTGGATCACGTGAGTTCGCGGCCTGATTTTCAAGCGTTGATCTATCCGGGATTGCCGCATGAGAGCCGACTGACGGCTGATACCCCGAGGGCATTTCTTGCATGCGGAGCGATGGACCAAGCCAGGATTTCGCAGGGGCTGGCAGAGTATTACCTCGCCCTGGCGCGGCTGAAGGTGCCAACGGAGCTGCACATATATGCGGGTACAGGCCACGGTTTCGGCATCCGTAGCAGCAATCCAAAGCCGGTGGCGGATTGGCCGGAGTTGTTTCTTGATTGGATGGCGACAGAGAAGTTGTTGAGGCACACGTAGCGCGCAGGAAGACCACGTTGGGAGAGAGAGTATCGCTTTGTAATCTGCAGGCGTAAAATTTTCAACGACTGGAGTACACGGATGTCCGAGACGCGAAAGATTCGAGTGCTAATTGTCGACGATCATCCTCTGATGCGGGTTGGGGTAGCTGCAATTATCGATGGGCAGGCCACGATGATGACGGTCGCTCAGGCAGGCACGGGCGAAGAGGCAGTGGAACTTTATGAGCAGCATCGACCTGACGTTACTCTGATGGATCTTCGCCTGCCGCGGATGAGCGGTGTGGAGGCGATACGCACCATCCGGCGGCGGCATCCCCAGGCGCGGTTCGTTGTGCTAACGACCTACGAGGGCGACGAGGATATTCATCAAGCGCTTGAAGTCGGAACGCAGGGGTACATCATCAAAGGCATGCCGTACGATTTGTTGCTGCAGGCGCTCGAACGCGTACATGCCGGCGGACGATTTCTGCCACCGCCGATCAAGCGCGCCCTCGCCTCACGCATGCCGGACTCCGATCTGAGTCAACGCGAACGGCAGGTTCTCGAACTGCTGGTAGCGGGCAAGAGCAACAAGGGCATTGGAGAGCTTCTGGGCATTACCGAGGCGACTGTAAAGAGCCATGTCAGCGCGATCCTGATGAGATTGAACGCGGAGGACCGAACGCAGGCTGTGGTGTCGGCGTTGCAGCGTGGGCTGGTTCATATATAAACGATCTTTACAGCGTCGGCTCACAGAGTACAGCCTGGTGGAAGGCTGTCCAGTTCTCATGCAGGTGTTCCGCGGATTTTGTGCCTGTGAGTACGACTCCGTCGAAGGCGGAGCGGTTGAGGAAGTTGAATGCGGCGTGCTTGGTGATGGGCTGCTCCGCGTATAGCAGGCTGCCCATGGCAAAGGGGCGGTTCGTAACGACCAGAATGCCCGCATCGGTGGCTTGTCTGACAACTTCATGGAACTGACGCGAAGAGGGATTCAGCGGCAGCTGCAAAACGGAGAGGCTCTGCAGATCAAGGGCGACCGCTGTGGATTCGAGATCGCTGACGCTGGCACCCAGATTGCGAATTCCAAGCGACTGCGCATGCCGGAAGGCACGTTGCAGGTCGGAGCTGCGGAGGGCGGCGGCGGTTGTTTTGTGCAGTTGAAGGATATCGATCTTGCCGAGGCGCTGGAGACTTTCGTCCAGGCTGCGGAAGAGAGCGTCATAGCTGTGATCCACGAAGGGCTGCTGACCGGCTGCATCCCAGTGCTCACCGAACTTGGTGGCGATGGTGAGAGATGCTCGTTGAGTTGGCGTGAGACTGCAGAGGAAGCTGGAGAATCGCTGCTCGCTGACGCCGTAAGAGGGAGCTGTGTCGAAGTAACGAATGCCCAAAGAAAATGCAGTTTCAAGGAGCTGCCGGACGCTGGCTTCATCAGGAACTGAGTCGTTGGTATGGCCCCATGGTTTTCCGATGCCGATAAGACCGAGGCCAAGGGTTAGCCGGCGGCCAACGGAGGGAAAGAGTGAGTTCGGGAGCGACCAACGTGGCGGGGGTAGGGTGGTTGCAGCTTGCAGATCAGTCATGGGTTGTTGGTAGCGTGAGGTTATATTGCGGGATGAGCTGAACCGAGCGTAGTTGCTCAGTCTGACCGGTGGTCGGGATGGTCTTGCGAATGCGGTCTTCGAGGAAGACGGGGCTGTCTCCTCGGAGTGGGAGTATCTGAAGCAGTAGATCGCCGGTCTGATTTCGATTCACAAATCGTTTCAAGCCGATCTTCCAGGGATCGCCGTTGAAGAAGTTGTCGACGAGCAGATGGTGGCCGTTACTCAAGCGAGCGATGTCGCCAACGTAGTCGACACGTAAATAAAGATTGCCGAGATTACTGAGCGAGGCGTTGGCGAGTGAGAGTTTCCATACTGCGGCAGCAGCGTCGAAGGTGTCTTCCTCTGGGGCTTGAGGGACCCCTTGTGGCCGCCACGATGGTGGAGGACCGATCTTTACTGGGGCCGCCGTTCCAGCCTGCTTGATCGGTGTGAGTACCAGAGTTGGGTGAGCAACCGGTAGATGGGCAGATACGGTAGTCGTGCCGTTGGATTGTTGCCGCACGGTGGTTCTACTGGCGGGAAAAGGCCACGCGGGGCTGGTTGGGATCACGGTGAATTGGAAGGCGGGGTCTTTGTCGGACTGAAGCGTGACCTGCGAGTCGCTGGCGAAGAACTGTTGTTTGGTTATAACGAGATGTTCTTCGCCTTTGAGCCGTAACTTCCAGGCGTCTTCCGCGTGTTGCTGAGAGAGGATGAGGATTTGAGCGGGGGATCTGCCCTCGAACCTCAGGGAGAGTGTGGTGTCGAGGGCAGGGGGCAGATCGGTGGCCGTGATGACGCCATTAGCTCGCAGGACGCGACCGTGGGTTCCGTGAATGGTCATGCCAGGCTGGTCTACGAAGGAGAGCTCGCAGCGGATGCCTGAGAGACAAAAGAAGACAAACGTAGAGCCCGTGGGGTTGGAGAGTCGCGTGAAGAGTTGGGCCGTGCTGTAGCGCAGATGAGCGTCGCCCAATTGAAGATTGAATGGCCAGACGAAGTATGAGCCGGTGGGAAGATCCACGGGCTGGTCGGGAAGAAGAAGCGTGCTGTTTGGTAGAGAGATCTTCAGTTGAAAGGAGGGGCGTGAGGGCATGACGGCGCCCCGAACGTAGTTGTTGACGAAGACGAAGCCGCGTTCTCCGCTGGAACGTACGGACAAGCGTGGCACGGAGAGATCGGCAGGTGTCTTCGGGAGTGTGGAGGGTGGGTGCGGAATCATGGGAGCGAGTTGATCGCCGAAGTCGTTGAGGAAATAATTCACGAGTTTGAGTTTGCGAAGGGACTCGCGTTCTTCGCCGAATTCGCTGAGGGGAGCTTGAAAGTCGTAGGATTTGATGGGGACATCGGTGGGGTAGCCGGTTGCCTGCGACTCCTGAAGGGTAGAGAATTCGCCGTCGGGATTTTCGCCACCTTGAAACATGTAGGTGCCGTAGAGATTGACACCGGAGCCGAGCATGACAGGGAACATGGCGGCTACGTCATTGGCCGAGATGACGGGTCGCCGATGGTACGTGTCTTCGATGCCTGCCCCCATCTCGGCGGTGATGAAGGGAGTGTCGGTTGAGGTGGTGTGGGCTGTTGCGCTACCGCCGATCATGCCCATGTTGCCTGCAACGCGGCTGCCAAAACGGAAGGTATAGACTTCGCTGGCGGAAAGATTTCCGGGCGACGCATCCCAGGGTGCATCGGGATATCCGCCGAAAACAGGCAGGACCGCGCCGGAGGGGATGGCCGCATTATCCCAGCCAGTCACGCTGTAGAGTGGCACATCGAGGCCGCTGGCGATAGCGAGTTGTTTGAGCTTGAGTATGTGCGCTTCTCCACCGTTCGCGGTGCGATTGGCGTATTCATTTTCAAGCTGGATGCCGATGACAGGACCACCGTCTTTCCAGAGAAGGTCGTGGAGCTGCTGCCCAATAGCCCTATAAAACCCGGTTACATACTTGAGGTAGGTCGGATCGTTGACGCGTGTCGGTCCCTTGGCGACCAGCCAGTCTGGGAAGCCCCCGTTGCGCGCCTCGCCATGTGCCCATGGCCCGACTCGGACATAGAGATACATATGATGTTTGGCGCAGAGTTGCGCGAAGCGATGAAGATCGCGGTCGCCAGTCCAGTTGAACTTGCCTTCGACCTCTTCGTGATGAATCCATATAACGTACGTCGCGATAATGTTGACCCCCGCAGCCTGCATTTTGAGAATCTGATCTTCCCATTCGTCGGCTGGAACTCTGGAGAAATGGAATTCGCCCATCACGGGAAGCCAGGGCTTTCCATCGAGGGTGAGATAGCGCTGATTCAAGCCGATGGTGTGTCCGTCAGGACTCCGAGCAGATCCTGGTTGAAATGACGACGGCGCTGGGTCGAGATAGAGAGAGGTTGCGTCAACCGTGATCGGGCCGATAGTTGTCGACTGGGCAAAAAGGATGGGAGCGAGCAGAGTGACAAATATGAGTGTGATGATCTGCCTTGGGTTTAGCAATCGATAACCTCTGCGACATTGGATATCTGTGGTGGAATTTGTGCATCCTCCGAAGGATGGAGTGCGGTGAAAAAAGAATCAAACGATTGCTTGAAACGTTGTGTGGAGACTCGCTTTGCTGCATCAGCCTAGCTTCTCTATGATGGTGGCTGCGAGTGAGCGCTAGGATACAGGCGCTCGTTACTCGCATAGCGGAGATTGCCTGATGAAAGCACTGCTACTCTCTGAATATAACGATCTTCAGGTGACCGAGATGGAGCGCCCGGTGCCAGAGGCGGATGAAGTGTTGGTAGAGGTCGCGGCCTGCGGTATCTGCGGCAGCGATGTGCATGGTTACGATGGTTCCAGTGGCAGACGGATTCCTCCCATCGTGATGGGACATGAGGCGGCTGGTATTGTTGCTGGCGTTGGTTCGGAGGTGATCGGGCTGTCAGTCGGAGACCGTGTAACGTTCGATTCGACTGTCTATTGCGGGGCGTGCAGTTTTTGCCTGAAGGGCGATGTAAATCTCTGCGATCACCGGGAGGTGATGGGAGTGTCATGCGGAGATTATCGCCGCGCGGGCGCGTTTGCGGAGTACCTTGTGGTGCCTGCTCGAATTATTTACAAGTTGCCGGAAAGGTTTTCGTTCGTGGAAGCGGCGATGCTGGAAGCGGTGTCTGTCGCTCTGCATGGAGTTGCGGTGTCGGCGATGACGGGCGATGAAGAGGTTCTGGTGATCGGCGCAGGGATGATTGGACTGCTGTTACTGCAGGCAGCCAGGGCCGCGGGAGCAGCGCGGGTCTTTGTTTCAGACGTTGATGAGACGCGATTACGCCTCGCGAAGGAGCTGGGGGCCGATGCAACATTATGTATGTCCGGGGCAGCGCTGATCGACGAGATGGCTCGTGTCACCAAGGGCCACGGTGTGGATGTTGTGCTGGAAGCGGTGGGGCGAGAGGAGACGATCCGAACGGCAATCGACTGCGTGCGGAAGGGTGGCACGGTGACTCTGGTGGGGAATATCTCTCCGCAGGTGGCATTGCCGCTGCAGAAGATTGTGTCGAGGCAGATACGGTTGCAGGGATCGTGCGCATCGGCTGGTGAGTATCCAGAGGCTATCAGGCTGATCGCAGAGGGCGTCATCAAGGTAAAGCCGTTGATTACGGCGGTTGCCCCACTCGAGGAAGGATCGTCGTGGTTCTCGCGTCTGCACGCACGGGAACCGAACCTGATGAAGATTGTGCTTGATCCTCGCATACGAAAAGACGAGAAGGACGCGTAGGTGACACTGTGAGCGCGAAGTTATTTGATCTGACGGGGCAGGTGGCATTGGTAACTGGCGCGAGCCGTGGGTTGGGCCAGTATCTTTCGCGGGCTCTTGCCGGAGCAGGCGCTGATTTGATTCTTACGAGCCGACGAAGAGAGGATCTACTACCTTTTGTCGGCGAGATTGAAGCGATGGGCAGGCGTGTTGTTCCACTGGCGTTGGATGTGAGAGATCAGAGCAGCATCGAGCAGATGGCGGCGGCCGCTTTCGCCGCTTATGAGAAGATTCATATCCTCGTGAATAATGCGGGATGCAATGTCAGGAAGCCGGCCTTCGAGGTGACCTGGGATGATTGGAATCTGATACTGGATACAAATCTGCGCGGCAGCTTTTTCGTCTCTCAGCAGATTGCAAAGCGGATGCAGACGGAACAGTACGGTCGCATCATCAATATCGGGTCGGTCACAAGCGTCTTCGGTTATGCGGGACTTGCACCCTATGGCGCGAGCCGCGGCGGCATCCGACAGCTCACGATGAGCTTGGCGGATGATTGGGGAAGGTATGGGATTACGGTGAACTGCCTTGCTCCCGGGTGGTTTGAGACTGCGCAAAATCGCGTGATGTACGAGAACAAGGAGTGGGTTGAATATCTCGTCGACCGAATTCCGCTGAAGCGGCCGGGAGAGCCGCACGATCTTGACGGCGCAGTTGTTTTTCTCGCGTCCGAGGCAAGCCGCTATGTGACAGGGCAGACGCTTCTTGTCGACGGAGGAATCTCCACTGGGGCCATGCGCGCCACGATCAACAAACCTTCTGCGAACGACGTCGGCATCAAGGAGAGCTAGATGATTCAAAGGGTCGGCCGTCTCCTACAAGGAGCAGTGATTTCGATAGCCGTGGCGCTTCTCTCCGGAGCGGTATGCGAGCGAGTGCAGGCGCAAGACGCTCCACATGCCACCACGAACGGTAAGCTAAGAATCTTCTTTGTCGATGTGGAGGGCGGTCAAGCTACGTTGTTTGTTTCGCCGTCTGGGGAGTCTCTGCTCATCGATACAGGCTGGCCGGGTAACGATAGGCGAGATGCGAATAGGATTGTCGCCGCGGCAAAGGAGGCGGGACTGAAAAAAATCGACTACCTGCTCATCACGCATTATCACGACGATCATGTTGGCGGCGTTCCGCAACTGGTTGCACAGATTCCTATCGGTACTTTTATCGATCACGGTCCGAACCGGGAGCTCGATCATGGAGTTACGGAACATGGTTACGCTGAGTATCAGAGGGTTTTAGCTGCGACGGGAGCGCACCATATTGTGGCTCGGCCGGGTGATACGTTGCCGATCGATGGGCTTGAAGTGATCGTGGTCAGCGCGGATGGCGATCTAATTTCCAAATCTGTGAGGGGCGGAGGTCAGGCGAACTCGTTCTGTAAAGACTCGGAGATTCGTCCTGCCGATAAGACCGAGAACGGCCGGTCGCTTGGAGTTTTGCTTCGCTTCGGTAAGTTGAAGGTTCTCGATCTCGGCGATTTGACCTGGGATAAAGAAAGGGAACTGATGTGCCCGGTCAATAGGCTTGGACGTATCGATATCGACGTTGTGTCCCATCACGGCTGGTATCAGAGCAATAGTCCGGCGCTGATCGATGCGATCCGTCCTCGCGTTGCCATCATGGATAACGGTGCGAAGAAGGGCGGCTCTATCCCTACTTTGAAGACGATTACGAATACGTCAGCACTCGAACGTCTGTGGGAACTTCACTTCTCGGAAGAAGGTGGCACACAGTTCAATACCGCAGAAAAATATATTGCTAATCCTCCTGGTGAGGACGGGCACTCTCTCGAAGTGAGTGCAGATCATGATGGGAGCTTCGAGGTTCGCAATTCCAGAACCGGCTTTACGGAGAGATATTCCGCGCGTTAGGGCCTGATGATCTCAGGAGCGATCTGCCTGATCTCTCCCAGCAGGAAGATATAACTCAAGACCCCAATGACCACGTAGATGGCGGAGATGCGGAAGGCCCAGACGTAACTGTGGGTCGCCGCGACGAGATAACCGGTGATGATTGGAGCGGCAATGCCGGAGATCTGATTAGAAAAATTGACGATACCTCCAACAGTTCCGACGCTGCCGAGCGGAGCGATCATGGAGGGGATCGACCACCCGACCGGAGCTGCCGCGGCGAGGCCTCCGATTGAGACGCTGATCCAGATGAGCGCCCGTGTCGGCGTATGTGCGTTCGAAGCACCCAGAATCCCGAGCCCGAACGCGGTTCCACAGACGAGCACTGTCTTGCGGACGCGGCTTGCATTCCATCCCCGTTGAATGAGCGCGTCAGATCCCCACCCTCCGAGGAGGTCGGTGCCTGTTGCGATCAGCCAGGGTACTCCAGTGTAGAGAAAAGAATGCAGCAGATCGATGTGTAGTGCTGAAGAAAGATAACTAGGCAGCCAGGTAAGCAGGAGGTAAAAGACATAGTTATACGATCCGAGACCGAGAGCCAGACCGAGAACTTTTCGTTGTCGCAGCATGTATCCCAAAGAGGATGGCGGGGCGGCTACCGCGCGCTGTTCCGATTCGTCTGCAATGTAGGTTCGTTCTTCAAGGCTCAGATCAGGATCTTCATTGGGGTCGCGATAGAACCTCCAGAAGAGAGCGAAGTAGAGAAGGCTTAGAACGCCGGTCATGGCGAAGCTCCATCGCCATCCAACACGTAAGAGCAGAAGGCCTAGTACGGGCACCCCAATGGCAGAGGCGAACTTGGCCGAGGCGTCAAAGAGCGACGTTGCAAGGCCGCGTTCGGATTGGGGGAACCAATAGCCTATCGCCTTTGCATTTGCAGGAAACGTTGGAGCCTCCCCTACGCCGAGTAAAAGACGAGCGCCTAAAAAGCTTCCGACCCCGGGGGAGATTGCGGCTCCGAAGGAGGCCATACTCCAGAGCAAGATACTTACGCGGCCGATCCGTTTGACGCCGAGTCGATCCAGAAGCAAGCCGACTGGAAGCTGACAGAGAGCGTATGTCCAGTTATAGGCTCCGGAGAGATAGCCAAATGCAATATCGGAGATGCCGAAGGTTGAGTACAACGCAAGATGAGAGACCGAGAGGTTAACCCGGTCAAAGTAATTGACAAGAACTCCTGCTGCCAGAAGCCATGCAATACTCCATCGGCGTAGGCCCACGGGCTGTACCTGCTTAGGTGTCACGATCTGTTGTCCAATGGCATTGAGGTTCACTCCAACTTTTGGCGGATTCGGATTGCAAGCGTGAGAGCGTACCGTTCTTCCGTTCTGTTATACATGCGTTGCGACCGTAGGACCTCTTGGGGATTGCATATGCCAAAGCAGCTGAGATGGCAGATACTCTGCACGACAGTGAGCAAGGTGAGATCGCCGATGACAGGAGAGTTTGGCTGGAACGGCGGAGCGATCACACGTGGGCGAGCGGGCTATTTGATAGCGGCGTTTAGTGGAGGGAAGTCCGAAGATGACGTTGAGGTTTCCCGCGCGGGTTTGTCGAAGCTCAAAGAAGGGCTTTAGCGTCGTGTGCCGCAGGCCTCGTCTTCAACGATGCAGCGCCGGGCTACTTCAAACTCCATCGTCGTGTGCGTTGTCTTGACCTGTGGCCGGAAGTGGTACGGCATCTTCTCCTGGAGTTGACCGTTCCTACTTTCGACTGATTCGCGCCGTGGCTCCGAGAGAGTAATGTGTGTCCGATTAGCAGATGGATATTCTTCATCGCTCACGTTTCGAAAAAGCGGCTTAAGCATCTGTTCGCAACACTTTTGGAGGCTCTAACGTGAAGACCGGTATGTCAGTATTTCGGGGATTTGGGAGTTTCGTGGTTCTATGTATTTTGTTTTTCGGCCGCGTGGTCTTAGCTCAGAATGCAACGTTGAACGGCACTGTTCTCGACAATGCCGGAGCCGCTGTACCAGGCGCTCACATTACGGTTGTTAACACCGGGACAAATGCGACGCAAGCCGGTCAGAGCAACGACCAGGGCGTGTATTCAATAGGGCAGCTGGCGCCGGGTAGCTATACCGTGACTGTCGAAATGACAGGATTTCGCAAAGCAGTGGAGACCGGCATAGTGTTGACGGTCAATCAGTCGGCTACTTTGAATATACCGCTGCAGATCGGAGATTTAGAACAGACTATTTCGGTGTCAGCTGATGCAGCACTAATCAATGCGACGACAGCGGAGATCAGCACTGTTGTCGACCAACATGCGATCTCGCAACTTCCGTTGAACGGCCGCGATCCGTCGAGCCTTGTCTTTCTGGCACCAGGTGTGACCAATGTGCTTAACACCGGCGGGGGATATCTTCAAACGGGTTTCTCGTTTCCCACTGAGACAGGCGCTTCAGCCAATGGCGGCCGACAGGGAAGCACGTACTATCTGCTGGACGGCGTACAAAACATGGATACCTATCTGCTGTTGGCGGCCCCCTTCCCGAACTCGGACGCGGTGCAGGAGTTCCGGGTCATCTCAAACAACTTTGACGCACACTACGGCTTCTCTCCGGGCGCAGTGGTCAGCATTCAGACGAAGTCGGGCAGCAATCAATGGCATGGGGGGGCCTTCGAGTTCATCCGCAATAGCGACCTCAACGCAGGCAACTACTTCTCTCACACCGTGGATACCTTACGGCGCAATCAGTTTGGCGGGTATGTGGGCGGTCCGATAATCAAGAACAAGTTGTTCTTCTTTGCGAACTATCAGGGAACTCGCTCGAGCAGCCAGGGAGCAACCAACCCTACCTATACTCCAACAGCCGCAATGCTAAATGGAGACTTCAGTGCGGTACCGGTCAAGTTGCAGGGGCCGTTCGTGAACAACATGGTAAACCCAGCCCTCTTTAGCCCCGCTGCGGTGACGATCGCGAAGACAGCACTCCCGCTTGGCGGCGACCCGGCGAGCGGCCTGACGAACTATGCAAGCGGCGGTATCAAGAACTCGCTTGACGAGGGGACATTCCGTCTCGATTGGGAGCTCACGAGCAAGCAGCATATTGTGTTGCGAACCTATATCAACAACTTTGATCAACCGGCGGGCAGTGTAAACGGAAACATCCTCTCCGTACTGCAGGAGACTCCCTACAATGCGATTCAAAACAATCCGATCAAGTACTACAACCAGATCCTGACTCATACCTGGACGATCAATCCTTCGCTGGTGAACGTCGTCTCGGGTTTTTGGACGCAGGAGTCGGCACACAGTTCGGCGCAGGTATTCGATCAGAGCGGCCAACCTGTTTGTCTATCGCGATACATCAAGGTAAACGAGTTGCCGGGTCAGTGCTATCTCGAGGGACTCTCGGTCAACAATGGCTTCAGCACGGCCTACACCGAACCTTCGCAGGAGATAAGGACGAGCTTCGGCGTGTCGGATGCGGTGACCAAGACGATCGGCAACCACTCACTGTCGTTTGGGGTTGACCTCTGGCATCAATATGCGAAGGAACTTACGCAATACCCCACCCAGCCGATCATTAATTTCAACGGATCTTACACCGGCTTCGGCCTCGCGGACTTTCTATTGGGCAAGGCAGCGCAGTTCACGCAGGGCGCTGGTGAGATTGCCGATGTCTCTGGCATCGTCCTGGGCCTCTTCGCGCAGGATCAATATCGTATCCGTCCAACAGTGACGCTGACGGCAGGCGTGCGATGGGACCCCAACCTGCCTCCGACCTCGGCTGGAGGGCGGGGTGCAGCGTTCGTGCCAGGTCAGCAGAGCCAGAAGTTTCCGGGCGCTCCGCTTGGGCTGAACTTTCCGGGTGACAAAGGCGTGAACTCTGCTCTGATGCCGACGAGCTACGGTTACATCGAGCCCCGTCTCGGTGTGGCCTGGCAGCCGCGTTCTCTCCCGGGCACTTCATTCCGCGCCGGCTTTGGACTTTTTACCGCCCCGCTTCCGTATTCGGTATACAACCACGCTGCGGACATCGCGCCTTTCAGCCCTACACTGGGCTTCGACGCGACAGCAACAAACTTCATATCGTTCGACGATCCATACAGCTCCCTGGGGACCACAAGTCCATTTCCACCCTTTGCCAGCATAGGATTTGTACCCCCATCGAACACAAACTTCGGAACCAGTCCCATAGCGGTGCAAGCAATTTTCTCAAACAACTTCCGGCTTGGGATCACTCAGAGCTGGAATGCGTCGGTCGAACAGCAGTTCGGAAGAGACATTGCGCTCCACTTGGCGTATATCGGAAGCGAGAGCTATCACCAGGAGACTGTGATCGACCAGAATCCCGGCATCTTCGCAACCGGCGGTACACGCTCGATCTATCCAGCGTTTAGCAATATTTTGACTCTGGCGAGCATTGGCACTGCCTCCTATAACTCGCTGCAAGTTGGAGTGGAGAAGCGGTTTTCGCACGGGCTGCAGTTCCAGTCGAATTTCACCTGGGCGAAGACCATTGACCTGGCAGGGTCGGGCAATGTTTCGTTTGGCACTCCGCAGGTTCCGGATCCGTTCAATATAAGGTTCAACCGTGGCATCTCGCTGTTGAACTTCCCCTATGTTTCGGTGAGCCACCTGGTCTATACGACACCAGAGCTGCAGGGGCATGGAGTCCTGATGCGGGAGCTGCTCGGGGCGTGGGAGTTGAGCGGAATCGTGACCCTGCAATCTGGCCAGCCATTCGGGATTTCGGGTGGCAACGGTAACAACAACTCGGGGTCACTGCAATTCGGTGATCGCGCGGATGTTGTGCCCGGGATCCCCCTGAACGTACATCAGGGGGGCAAGGCGCAGTGGCTGGCGCATTATGTGAATGCTGCTGCCTTTGTGACCAACGCGCCTGGCACCTTCGGTGACTCGGGCAAGAACCTCCTGCGCGGTCCAGGAATCGCTACCTCGGACCTCGCGTTCGTGAAGAACTGGAAGGTGCGCGAGAGTTATGGAGTACAGTTCCGCTGGGAGTTGTTTAATGCGTTCAACCATGCTAGCTTTGCAACGCCTAACAACGACCCGACCAGTGCGAACTTCGGCCAAATCACCAGCATCGGTCCAATAGCTCCTCGAGTTATGCAGGGAGCCTTGAAGCTGAGCTTTTAGAATAAGTCAGCCTTGTCGGCGAGACGAAAGACCTTAGGATGGCTGATTTCATGGATAGACGCGATTTTCTCCGGGGGACGGGAACGTTGCTGGCGGCGGCGACGCTGCCGGGCGTTACCGCTTTCGCCGATGAACCTCCCACCTATGGGCGAGCGATTTTGCCAATCAACCGTAGCTGGCGATTTCACCCGGCACAAGTGGCTGGGGCCGAGACTCCGGAGTTCGATGACTCTTCCTTCGAACGAGTTGTTCTTCCGCACACGAACATAAGTCTTCCGTGGCACAGTTTCGACGACAAGGATTATGAGTTTATCTCGATCTATCGTCGCCGCTTCAACACACCACCCGGTTCTGCGGGTAAACATATCTTCGTGGACTTCGAAGGTGCCATGACGGCCTCAACCGTGTGGATCAATGGTGTCTCGCTTGGCGAATATAAAGGTGGCTTTACGCCGTTCTCTTTCGAGTTGACTCCGCATCTTCGGAAAGACGGCGAGAACGTTCTCGTCGTGCAGGTAGATTCCACGGAGCGGAGCGATATTCCCCCGTTCGGCAACGAAATTGACTACCTGACTTTTGGTGGGATCTATCGCGAAGTCTCTTTGCGCGTGGTTCCAAGCCTCTATCTGGACAATATCTTTGCGCATCCGAAGAACGTGCTGAGTGGTAAGCCCACACTTGAGGTGGACTGCTTTCTCGCGGGTGCGTCTCCTCGCGGTGATTTGGTGCTTGAGGCCGAGTTGCTCGATGGTGAACGTATTCTCGCAAAGACAAGCAAATCGATTCGAGTATTGTCTGGCGGCGATCCAAACGCAGCAGCGGACCCGTCCACAAGTGCTGCTGTTTACTCCAGCACGGAGACGGTCGATGACCCCGCGAAGCAGACGCTATCTCTCAAGGAGATTGACGGGGTAAAGCTCTGGGATATCGCAACACCAAACCTCTACACCGTTCGGGTACGCCTCCTGCATGCCGGAAAGATTATGGACGAGGACACTCGCCGCATCGGTTTCCGCGACGCAACCTTCACCGATCACGGCTTCTCTTTGAACGGGAAAATTATCAAGCTGCGCGGCCTCGATCGTCACCAGACTTTTCCCTTTGTGGGTCAGGCCATGCCGGCCCGCGTGCAACGCCAAGACGCAAAGATTCTTCGCCACACCCTCCATTGCAACATTGTCCGAACCTCGCATTATCCTCAGTCGCGGCATTTTTTGGACTGCTGTGACGAGATTGGTCTACTTGTTCTCGAGGAGATCCCAGGTTGGCAACACATCGGCCCCGAACCGTGGAAGCTTATCGCTATTGATAATGTCGGGCGCATGGTCCGACGGGACTGGAACCATCCGTCGATCATTCTCTGGGGCGTGCGAATCAACGAATCTCCAGACGATCACAGCTTTTACACGCGCACCAACGCACTCGCCCACGCGCTGGATACTACTCGCCAGACCGGTGGCATTCGTAACTTTAAGGAGTCGGAGCTTTTGGAGGATGTCTTCACCATCAACGACTTCGGGTTCCCGTTGAGAAAGCCTAATCATCCCCTGTATCTCAACACTGAGTTCGTTGGACACACTTTTCCTACCAAGACGACCGATGATGACGAGCGCCAGCGTGAACACACGTTGCGGCACGCCCGCATCCACAATCAACTAGCATCCGACCCGCAATACGCGGGCGGCATCGGATGGTGTGCTTTTGACTACAACACGCACGCGAACTTCGGGGCAGGGGATCGCATCTGCTATCACGGCGTGACGGACATCTTCCGTGAGCTGAAACCTGCTGGGGGATTCTACAAATCGCAGTGTGACCCATCAGAGGAGATTGTTCTCGAGCCAGCCTTCCACTGGGCCAACAGCGACGAGTCGATCAACTTCACCAAAGCCGTCGTCTGCTCGAATTGTGACCACCTGAAGTTCTATGAACGCACAGACAGCGCGGCGACCAACCCGTGGGATCTAATCGCGGAACTCGATCCCGACCGAGGAGAGTTTGATCACCTAAAATATCCACCGTTCATCCTCGATCGGAGTCAGGTAAAGCGTACCAACCGGCATGGCTGGGGTGACCTCAGGATCGATGGCTACCTGCAGGGAAAGCAGGTTGCGTCCAAGACTCTGTCTGGATTAGGCGTCGACCAGAAGTTTGTCTTGCTAGCGGATGACACAACGCTCCTTGCTGATGGCGTAGACGCGACACGCGTTGTGATGCGTGTCACGGACGAGTTCGGGGCCATGCGAACCTATGCGAACGATCCGGTCGTATTCAAACTGGAGGGCCCAGCAACCTTGATCGGTGACAATCCCTTTGCGTTGATCGGAGGAACTGGTGCCGTCTGGTTAAGAGCGAAGGAACAAGCAGGAACAGTTCGGCTAACAGCAACACATCCACGACTTGGCTCCCAAGCCATTAATCTGAACCTCACCGCTGTCACAGCAGAACCGTTCTAGGGAATCGCGATCCTGGTAAGTGTAGCGTGCCAGCTTCTCAGCATCGACTTGATCGTACTTCCGACCACTGTGCGAGATCGCCGGTAGCCACGATCACATCATGGCCGAGTTTCAAAGCTTAGCTAGCCTCTGTGTCTCGTCAAACGCTATCGGTTTTTGTGGATGATCATAAGGGATGGATTGCATATCGTTGGACCGGCAAAAAGCCGAAGGCCGCGCATCTAACTTTTCACTACACCGGTCGTCTGTCTCACAACGAGTTCGGTTGAGATCCGGTACTCTGTCCCATTGCTCGCGTGTTTATGGCTGGCCGCGTAGAGAGCTGTGAAAGCGCTCATCGCAATCTCCACACGTGGAACACGAATCGTGGTTAGCGGAGGCTGTAGGAAATTGCTGATCTCGATATCGTCGAAGCCCATCACGGAGATATCGACCGGCACGCGCAGCCCCGCGGCGTGAATCGCTCGCATCATCCCGATCGCCGTCAGATCATTCGAAGCCATCACGGCGGTTGGAGGTACGCGCAATTTCAGTAGTCGTGCCATCGCGACCTGCCCCCCGTCTATTCGATGGTTGCCTGTTTGTATATAGTCGGCGCTACACCTGAGCCCCTTCTTCTTAAGAGAAAGCGTGAAGGCGTTGCTGCGAATCTTGGCAGACGAGAGGGTGCACGGGCCGCTCACGAAAGCAATTTTAGTGTGTCCCAATGAAACCAGGTGTTCGATGGCTTGTTCGATACCGCTAGCGTAGTCGATGAAGATATTACTGATATTTGGTCCCACCCGGCCGGTGTCGAGGAAGACAATTGGTACGCCACGCTTGTTCAGCAAGTGCACGAGTTTGGGATCCATCTCCGATGTCATGATGGCGACGCCATCCACTTTGCGCTCTAGCATCCTGCGAACGCATACCTGCATTCTTTTTGGTTGATAATCAGTATTCGCGATCAGAAGTTCCTGCCCGTGCTCTACCGCGATGCGCTCAAAACACTTCGCAATATCGGGGAAGAATGGATTCGCAATATCCGAGATGATGAGGCCGTACATATGGCTTCTGCCGGAACCTAAGGTACGGGCGTGTGTGTTGGGATAATAGCCGAGAGACTTTATTGCGCTGCGCACTTGGCGCTCAATCTGAGCGCTGACCGGAACGGTTCCATTAACGACTCGGGATACTGTGGCTGTGGAGACCCCAGCTTTTTTGGCTACTTCTCGAATGTTCACGTGTAAGTTGGGGATCCGTCACCTTTCTGTATTCGCCTAAATGGCAAAATGCAATTTCGACTAAACCAACGCATCGCAACCACGCTCCACCTCTCAGTGGGATCACAGTCAATATAGCCCAACGCTGAACATCCATCCTGCGCCAAAATGGTTGAGATGTGTTCGAGGCCATACCGATATTGTCGTTGCAGACGCTAAAAACTTGCTGGAAATCTAAGCAACGCGCCAGCTTAGAACGTCATCTCGATTGTTCTGTAACCGATTGCATCCAAAGGGATGCGGTCGTCCCATAGGGTACGAAGATTGAGTGCCAGGTACAACGGTCAGAGACGTCGATCCACAGCTTTGAAGAGCTACTAATCATTCGGTCCTGATTCGGTAGGCGTTTTACTTAAATCGACACATCAAGCAACAAGCGATAGTCTGACGTGGATTCGGAGTGAACCGCGAGACTAGCATGTCCCTAGTTGATAGCAACGTTCACATCAGGAGACCGCATGTTTCAGAAAGCCGACAGTCCCGCTAGTGAATATGCAATAGGGGACAGAATAAGCGAGACACCGTAGAATGAGCGACGTAAGTGAATTATTAATGGCATGAATGGCTTTCACAAATCGCGGCCCTCCTCTCAAATTGGTGGCTCTAGGGGTCTCCCGGGGTTTTTCGCAGTCATCATGGCGTTGATTGGCACATTGTCTTTCACGTCAGTTTCCAGGAAAGCTCACGCGCAACACTCGGATGAAGTCACGATCCAAGGGAACGTCGTCAACCAAGCGGGCAACTTGATTAGTGACGCATCGGTACGGCTTGAACAAGAAGGTGTTCTCGAGCGTGTGGAGACAAAAACGAATGCTGCGGGCGCCTTTGCATTTACCGCTCTCCCAACGGGCCACTATCTACTCAGTGTCGAGAAATCAGGGCAAAAGAGTCATGCTACTGCCGTTCTCGCGCTGTCTAAGGGAGATCGGAAAACTATCGATCTGATCCTCGAGGTCCCTGGAGATATTCAGCTGAATTCAACAGACTCTTCGCGGCCTCCCCCTCAGGCGCTGGAGTTTTCCGATAAGCCGAATTTCACCATTGCGGGAGTCGTTGACTGGACAGCTGTAGGAGGGCACGGTTCGGACTCTGCATTGCGAACCAGCGAAGATCTTGCGCGTGAAACTCTCACTCTGAAACCCGAGAGTTCCAGATCGAACGGTCCGACACTGCCGAGCAGCGCAAAAATAGGGAATGAATCCGAGAGCAAACTGATTGCCGCTCGGGCGAGTGCTCCGGGGAGCTACGAAGCAAATCACCAGCTCGGTGAATATTATTTCCATGCTGGCAGACCCCAGGACTCTATCCCGTTGTTGCTGGCTGCATACCAGATCAATCCAACGATGGATGACAACACATACGATCTGGCGCTGGCTTACAAAGAAGCGGGTGACTTCTCGCGCGCCCGCGAACAAGTCCGTAAACTACAAGTTCACAAGGACTCTGCCGACTTACATCACTTGATGGGTGAACTTGATGAGAAGCTTGGCGATCCGTTGGCTGCCGTCCGGGAAGATCAGGAGGCCGTTCATCTGGATCCAAGCGAGCGAAACTACTTTGAATGGGGCTCGGAATTATTACTGCACCGGGCCGTTTGGCAGGCTGTAGAGGTCTTCAGAGATGGAACTGAAGCATATCCAAAATCATCTCGAATGCTAACTGCACTCGGTACTTCTCTCTTTGCAGGCGCACTCTATGATGAGGCAGCCCGTCGACTCTGTGATGCCTCCGATTTGGATCCTTCGGATCCGAAGCCCTACGCCTTCATGGGCAAAATAGATACAGCGGCGCCGACCCGATTACCCTGCATAGAGCAGAAGCTAGCGCGATTTGTGCGCGACCAGCCTGAAGACCCTCTCGCAAATTACCTCTATGCGATGGCTGTTTGGAAACGGCGGGAGCAACCGGCAGACAATCAAGACTTGGAACAAGTAAAAGCCCTGCTTACAAAGGCCGTAACGATCGACTCCAACTGCGCGGAAGCCTACCTGCAACTAGGAATTCTTTATTCTTCACAACGTAGTTACGAAATGGCTATCGACTTCTACATGAAGGCAATCAAAGCGGATCCAGAATTAGCTGAGGCGCATTATCGGCTGGGAGTGGCCTATGACCGGACGAATGAGCCGGCAAAGGCTAAACAAGAGTTCATGCGTCATGATGAGATTGAAAAGAAGCAAGCTGCTGCTATTGAAAGCGAAAGGCGCGAGATCAAGCAATTCCTGGTTGTACTGCAAGGGCAGTCGACTGGTACTACAGCGCAATGAATACACAAGAACCTTCACGTATCGAAGACTGCCTAGCTTTAGTTTCAAAAGACTCTACGGCGAAACTGGCTTCGAGCTGCCGACGATACCATTCCCTTCGCGAATAGTGAGTATCTGATTTGCTTTGACCTGCGTGAATCGTTCAATCTTTTGCGTAGTCGGCCACTTAATTTCTATTGCATCTACGGTATCGACCTTCCCGAGTCCGAAGTGAAGGCGTAAGTCATTTTGTGACATGACGCTTGAACCGCTATTAACTTCGTCCATCTGGATATGCTTACCCGCGATAACCCGCACCCTCGCTCCGATAGCCGTGCAATTACATTTGGTCCCAACGAGCTTGATCTTGATCCAGTTCTGTTTGTTGCCTCCGTCATTGCGAAGGAGCGATGGCAGATCATTCATATTCAAGACCAGCGCATCCATATCGCCATCGTTATCATAGTCTCCGAAGGCCGCGCCCCGGCTGGAGAAGTGTTCAGTAATGCCGGGTCCCATCTCCGACGAGACATCCTTGAAGCGTCCATTGCCGAGGTTCTTGTAGATCAGGCGCTGATTCTTGAAAGTTTGATCGAAGTGGTAGTTATCAATCTCCGGGTACACGTGTCCATTCACTTGAAGAATGTCCTGCCAACCGTCATTGTCATAGTCAATAAACCCGCATCCCCAAGCGACGTAGCGATTGTTGACTCCGACGCCTGCAGCAAACGTGACGTCGTTGAAAGTTCCGTCGCCATTGTTGTGGTACAAATTGCAGGTGTCATCGGCAAAGTTAGTTTTGAAGATGTCGAACCAACCATCGCAGTCGTAGTCGGCGACGGCGACACCCATTCCGGCCTGCTCGTGGCCGCCGTCGCTATAGGCGCAACCAGCCATCACAGCAATATCGGTGAACGTGCCGTCATGGTTGTTCTGGAAGAGAATGCTCGGCTGAGAATCTACCGCGACATAAATGTCTGGCCACCCATCGTTATCGAAATCATATGAGACGGAAGTGATGGAGTAGCGAGGTCCAGGTCTTAGAATGCCAGACTTCTCCGAAACGTCAGTGAAGGTGCCGTCTCCGTTATTGTGGTAAAGGATGTTCGTGTCGCCAGGAAGGCCGCGCGGGCCACACATGATAGGGACCCCCTTCCATTGGCAATAGTGTGTGTCGGCTGCGGCGGCAATCTTCTCCGGATCCAGCTTAATGTAATTGCATACGAAGAGATCGAGGTGACCGTCCCTATCGTAATCAAGAAAGGTGCACCCCGCGCCCCAACGAACCTGCTCTTGGCGTAGGCCGGCTTTGCGCGTAACATCCGTAAAAGTTCCATTTCCGTTGTTGTGGAAGAGAATGTTATGCCCCCAGAAAGTGCAAAACAGGTCGTCCCATCCATCGTTGTCGTAGTCGCCGACACAGACGCCGGTCTGCCAGCCTGTGACTCCCAGCCCTGACTTCTCCGTGACGTCAGTAAAAGTGCCATCTCGATTGTTCTTGTAGAGATGAGATGTCGGCGCCTTTCCAGCCGGCCAATGTGCGTCGAGCCGATTTCCATTGGTGAGATAGATATCCAGCCATCCGTCGTGGTCGTAGTCAAAAAACGCGAGGCCGCTTCCTTTAGCCTCAATGATGGACCGCTTATGTTCAACACCACCCCACACATTGGGCACACTCAGTCCTGCCTGCTGCGCGACGTTTACAAACTGGACCTGAGGTTGAGCGGGATTTGAAACAGCGGCTTCTACGAGTGTTGGATCTCTCCACTGCCAAAGTGGAGTTGCCAAAGTCTCCATCAACGTACTGCCAAATACAAAAAGAGATGAGCCGAGAAAACGCCGGCGGGGAAGATTCATAGGCTGAGATTATAAAGCCACACCCTGCCCTCAACCTCATCTTTGAAACGCCCATCAAGGCGTTTTGTTCAACATCTCCATTGCCTGAATCGCGCCAGCGTTTTGTGGCTGCATCTTCAGGAGTTGCTGCAAGACTTCAATAGCTTTTTCCTTGTCATTCTGCAATACATAGAGTCGAGCAAGATTGAGATAGGACTGATCAAATGTCGGGGCGAGACGAATGCAAGTCTCGAACCGCTCCTTTGCCTTTGCATAATCCTGCTCACGCACAAGGAGAACTCCAAGATTATTCAGCGCCTCAGGATAATCCGGACGCAGCTCAACCGCTTTCTGCAGGTAGTCCGATGCACTCTGCATCTGGCTTTGCTGGGCGTAGAACATGCCGAGGCTATAGTTGACTTCAGGATTGTCGGGTTCAATTGCGAGCGCACGGTTCAAGCAATCTAATGCCTTCTCAAAAGCCCCCTGCCGCCGGTAGACATTTCCCAGGTTCAACAGCGCGATTGCATAGGTCGGTCTCAGGAGCAACGACTGTTGAAAGCTTTGGATGGCTTCGTCTGGATGGCTCTCCTGCGCAGCCATCATTCCGAGATTGTTCCACGCCTCGGGATAATCTGGACGCAGCTTCAAAGTCTGTTGAAGATATTGTCGAGCCTGCTTGAAATCATTTTTCCGCAAGTTGAGCGTTCCCAGGTTGTAATAGCCCTCGGCATCATCCGGTTTTGCGGTAATAACTTGTTGAAATGACTCGGCGGCCTGTTCCAGGTATCCGTGTTGATAGAGCGCTACACCGTACGTGAAGTCATTACGTTGGAAGCCTCCCCGGTAGAGCACTCCGCCCAAGGGCATCGCCTTCTGCATGCGACCAGATGTCGTGGTTGGGACAGTCCTTACATCATCAAGCAGGCGCTCAGGGCTAATCGGTCCCTGATACACCTTAACGATCATCCCCTCTCTATCCAGCAGGAAGGAGGTTGGAATTGCGAGATCCCTATGACGATCGAACAGGTAACGGTAGATGATGTTATAGATTCCTGCCACATCTTCTGTT
The DNA here is from genome assembly GCF_051013365.1 of Tunturiibacter psychrotolerans. Lineage (GTDB taxonomy): Bacteria > Acidobacteriota > Terriglobia > Terriglobales > Acidobacteriaceae > Edaphobacter > Edaphobacter psychrotolerans_A. The sequence goes on from NZ_CP132941.1 coordinate 5,436,609, forward strand.
GCAAAAACAACGGGAAAGGAGAATTTTTCCTGCGCTGCAAATGAGCGAGCCTTGTCAACGTCGCCGAGCTCGTCGATGCTTACCCCCAGAAGTTTTATTTGGTCTGCGGCGAGCACTGACTCGTGACGATTAAGCAGTCTCAACTGGTCGCGGCAGAGAGGCGCCGTTGTCGTCCAAAAGTTGAGCAACACGAAGCTACCCTTCAACGATCGGAGTTTTTGCATGTTGCCCGTTAGATCGGGCAGGGAAAACCCCGGTGCCAACAGGGGCTCAATCAGCCATGTATCTACCTGGTATGGCAACTGTTCCAACACCGTTGGCAGCGCCGCTTGCGCGTAAGAAGAGCTTGTGGGACCGAAAGGCTTAGCGGTAAAGGTGTCCGCACCTTCCTCAAATTCAAGCCGATGGTTTACAGGTAGGTGTTCGAATCTCTGAGACAGACCGCTAGGCCAGCGGATAGTGCACCGAATCGGCCCTTCCGGCTTTCCAAGTCCGAAGAACACCTCTTTGGAGTGCTGAGCCAGAAACCCAGAGCCCGCTTGGAGATACTTCGTTTGCTTGAGCGTTCCTGCTTCAAGTGTAAGAACCGTTCCGATCGCATCGCGATTGCTCTTAGTCCCACGCAAACGAAATGCAACCGAGTCGCCGAGGTCCTTCATCCCGTTGTGAAGAATCCGTAGCTGCGGTGCGTTTCGATTTTTGACAATGAGTTCCAGGCGGCCGTCATGGTCGAGATCGGCGAGAACGAAGGAGCGGCTGTCCTCAGGAAAATCCAGTCCAAGCACGCCTGAAACTTCGGAGAACGTGCCATCACGATTATTCACAAAGGCTACATTTCTTTCGTGGCCGCTCCAGGATGTATCCGACCTGATCAATTCGTTGAGAGCGTTCCAACCCTTCTCGTAGGCGAGAGATGGAGTCGAGTCATTAGGAGATTTTGCCACTACCTGCCGCCAGAAGAAGCTGCCCAGATCGCTCCGTTCTAACTTCTGCTCCGGCGCTGATATGTACCCATTGGCGACGTACAGGTCCGGGTATCCGTCGTGGTCGAAGTCCCAAAAATCGGAACACCAGGCCCAGCGGCCCATTTCAACCCCGGCTTGCTGGCTAGCGTTTTGAAACTCCCCATTCCCCAGGTTTCGATAAAGTGCATTGCCTCGTGCATGCCGCCGATAAAGCGCCCGGATATCCTCAGGAGCTCTCTCCTGAAAATACTTTTGTGTTGAAACCCTCTGGCCCGCCGCAGACCACATATTGGCGACATAAATATCCTGCTTTCCGTCGTCATCGAAGTCCGCCCAGCTCGCACTCATTCCGGCGCCAACATCCTCAACGTGGGCAGAACTCGAAACTGTGCTAAACGTTCCATCACCATTGTTGCGGTACAAATTATTCCGACCGAAATCATTGGCCACATAGAGGTCAGGCAAGCCACTGGCGCCAGAGTTGCCCCACGCGCAAGCGAAGCTGTAACGATTGTTATCCACGCTCAATCCGGCCGCTTCGGTCTTCTCGACAAAGGTCGCATTCCCTTCGTTGTGCAACAGACAATTAGGCGGTCCGTTGCGTGCATCGAAGTAGGGAACCGGGTAGTGGTACTGATCGAGTCCCAAATAGTAGCTGTATAAACAAAAGTAGATATCAAGATGGCCGTCGCCATCGTAGTCGGCAACAGACGCATGTGTGAACGATCCTTGAGGAGCATTTGCAAACTTGAATGCGTCGCTCTTGAGAGCGAACGTCCCGTCTCCCTTGTTGAGGAAGAGCAGAGGACCGCTGCCACAAACCACCAGAAGATCCTGAAGTCCGTTGTTCTGAAAGTCGGCAAAGAGCGCGCACGCGGTATTGTCCAACACTCCGACGCCCGACTTTTCTGTTACGTCTTCAAAGGTTCCGTCGCCCCTGTTGCGGTACAGCCGGTTGGGCAGTCCCGCCGGCTGGCTGACATAAAGATCGTCGAATCCATCGTTGTCGAAGTCACCCGCGGCTACACCGTTGTTGCCGTAAACATCAATTCCACATGCGCCGTCGAGGACGGTGCGCCAATAATCGGATCCTCGAAGCATCTGGCTTTTATACGACTCCGTTCCACCGAGAGCGTGAGACGTAACGTCGACAAAAACCTGCCCATTCGTAACGCTCAGGGTCTCCTCACCTGCCTCCCATCGGTGGGCCTTCCAGGCTTCGGGGGCACTACTGGATTCATCATGCGCCCACACAGTGCGCCACGATCCAACCCGCTCCTCGCGACGTTGATCGTTTCGAACACCAACAATGTCGTATCGAATCTCCAGCCGGACTGTGAGTGGAGTGTTCGCAACCACTTCGATGCTGGTAATCTCGAACTCCGCTGTCTCCACGAGAGAGACCAACCCCAGCCAGCCTTGGACCTCCCGGAGAAATCGCGCACGCCCCGGAAAGACGCTATTCCCAAACCGCCTCCGTACGACTTCGATCCCCTGTCCGGAGCGCAGGGTCTTCTTCTCAACAGGAACTAACGACGAGGCTTCAATGGAAGAATCCAGCGATCGGGTCAGAGATGAAAGGTCTTGCGCTGATGCCTTAAGTGCCCGCTTCCACTCGTTGAGTTGTACTCCGATCTCAAAGGCGTATTTCTCAGTGACGTACTCATCCGAACCGGGGGCAACCAGCCGGAGGATATCTTCCAGGGGAGATTTTGCCGGGTAGTGGGGTGTCAGCCTGATATCGGCGAAGGAGAAGTTCGAATCCGAACTTGGGAAGGTCTTTGATCGGCTGAACAAAAAGGAAGACCCATAGAAAGGAGTCGGATGGAAGAGCATCGGCGCCACGCTTAGGCTTTTGAGGAGCCTACGGCGGGAAAAAAGAAGATTCTCACTTTCGTAATGCGTCATTTCAAAGGGGTTCCGTGTTGCGGCAATGTTAGCACCAGGCTGGATTCAGCCCAAAACCATGCCCATCGACGTGACGACGATAATTTCAACCTTTTGATTGACAGAAGTTATTTGTTTGTTCTAGATTCCTCCCGGCAGTGAAGTAACCGGTTACATCGCCTCGAGACGCGCCTTAGAACGCACGGCCCATACCCCCATTCAGCGAATCAAGTTCGGTAACGCGCAAATGACCATGGAACGAAAAAACTGAGGTTATTCGGATGGCTTCTGATCGCAATACAATGAGTCGGTTTAGATATCTCGGCTACGTAGCCGTCACATGTTTGGGTCTTTTGCTGATGCAGACTCAAACTTCACTTGGCCAAGTGGATGAAGGATCGATCAATGGCACGGTCCAGGATGCGGCTGATGCGAATGTCGCCAATGCGCATGTCACCCTGTTGAATACGGACCAGGGGATCACCTTGGAGACCACGACGAACAGCACAGGCGTATATATCTTCTCTCCCGTGAGGATCGGGCACTACACCGTGACGGTCACGGCTCCGGGTTTCTCCACCACCAGTCAGAAAAACCTGACTGTGGCTGTCGGACAGAACCTGCAGGTCAATGTCCAACTGAAGATCGGTGAAGCGACTACCACGGTGGAGGTAAACACGGCACCACCGCAGCTGGAGACGGACGAATCGTCGGTCGGACAGGTTATGACCGAACGTAGCGTAAATAGTCTCCCTTTGAATGGACGCAACTTCACGTTTCTCGCCCAGCTTGGTGCAGGTGTGAACACATCGCAGGCGGACACACGCGGAAACGCGGCCTCCGGAGCTTTTACTGCAAACGGTCTGCGGCCGGCACAGAACAACTACCTGTTGGACGGTATCGACAACAACTCCAACGCAGTCGACTTTCTGAACGGAACCAACTTCGTCATTCTCCCTCCGTTGGACGCGATCCAGGAGTTCAAAGTACAGACGGCAGACTTTAGCGCCGAGCTCGGTCGTTCGGCCGGAGCCGTTCTCAACGCCACGATCAAGTCCGGCACAAACAGGCTCCATGGCGCGGTCTGGGAGTTCTTCCGCAATGACGTACTCGACGCGGCAGACTACTTCGAAACCAAAAAAGGAGAGCTTAGGTTTAATCAGTTTGGAGCCACCATTGGTGGGCCAATCATCAAGAACAAACTCTTCTTCTTTGGTGACTATGAAGGTTTCCGGCGCGTCCAGGGGAATACTCAGTCCGGTCTTGCTGTGCCGACCAACTTGGAGAGGAACAGTGGCTACACAAATCTCTCTGACCTCATCACTGGTCAGTCGGGGCAGCCGCGTATTGACAATGTAGGCCGGTCAATACCATTTGGCGCGATCATGGACCCAGCAACAACGCGTCCGGTGACAGCTGGTGTGCTCGATCCTGTCTCAGGTTTCGTCGCTACGCAGACCGGCTACGTTCGTGATCCGTTTGGCTCGTGCGGAGCAGGCACGCAAAACTTCACCCTGGCGGGTTGCAATCTGAACCAGATTCCTGGCTTTCGCCTGGATCAGAACGCAATCGGTCTGCTTAATCTATATCCACTGCCAACCGCTTCAGGCATCACTTCGAACTACGTAACAAGCCCGGGGCTGTATGAGCATCGCAACGCCTTTGACGTGCGCGGTGATTACAATCCCACACAAAAAGAACAGATATTCGTTCGCTTCAGTTATGTGGACGACCCGCAGTTTATTCCAGGGCCTTTCGGCGGTGTTGCAGACGGTGGCAGCTTCCAGCAGGGCCTTCAGACAGCGAAGTCCGATCAGGCTGTTGCCGCTTGGACCCACGTCTTCACTCCCAATACTGTCAATGTGGCGCGTGCTGGTTTCAACCACCTGCACACCACTCGATTCGGACCGGAGGGTAGCACCCAGGGCATTCCTGCAAAATTCGGCATCCAGGGTATTCCGCAAAACTCCGAGAACGGTGGACTTCCGGCGATCGTCATCGGCGGTCTACAAGAGTTGGGCAGCAACGACTTCCTACCTTCGGACGAGGTGAGTCAGACTCTTCAGATCACAGATGATTTCACGAAGATCTATGGCAAGCACAACTTCAAGATGGGCATCGAATTCCAGAATGTGCACTTCAACACGCTGCAGCCCGCCTACTCACGAGGTGAATTCGACTTCAATGGCAATTTCGCTGGTGTTCCGGGCCAATCCGGCGACCAGACCGGCCGTGCGCAGTTCTTGCTGACACCAACAGCAGCGACCTACCCAAACTCGAACTATCCAAACGTGCAGGGGGTAGGTTATGTTGGAGGCGCGAACGAGATCCATGCTTCCAATATCAGCAAAACCTACGACACCAGGAAGTACACCGCTCTCTACTTTCAGGATGACTGGAAGATCAGTCCAAGGCTGACCTTCAATCTAGGCCTGCGCTGGGACTACTTCAGCCCCATCTCCGAATCGAATGGCGCCCAGGCTAACTTTGTTCAGAGCGGTCCACCAAACGGAGCGCCGGTATATCTAATCCCCGCGTCAGGGAAGGCTGATAGGTCCTTGTCTTCTACCGCAAATAATCCATTGCTCGCGGGCAACGGCTTCCTTGACCTGTTGGCAAAAGACGGAATTGCGCTTGGAGAAACCAACAGATACGGTAAGGGGCTTACTCAGGCTCAAAAGAACAACTTCGCGCCGCGCGCGGGTTTCGCCTTTCAAATTACCCCGAAGTTTGTCTTCCGTGGCGGTGTCGGACTCTTTTATAACGCCTTTGAGAATCAGGGGTACGGCCCCAACATCGGTGAGAACTATCCCTTCGTTTACAACTTCGACTACAAAGGAACTACTGACTCCGCGCCCTTCAGCAGTGGTTCCAATCCCTACGGCTCGTGCGCGACCGCAGGTCCGGGCGGAAGCGCGCCGATTGGCGCCGGTCTCAGCTGCAGCTCTTTCACTCCTCTTGCGGTGAATGCCAAAGGCTTGGGTCTTCAAGGGCTTCAGTTCAAATACATCACTCCGGTTACGCTCAGCACTAACTTCACTCTCCAATACGCGATCACTTCCTCTATGTCCGCCCAGGTTGCGTATGTATTTACCAACGTCAATAACCTGCAGGTTGGTATCGGTAATAATAATGTCTCTCAGTTGTTACCAGCCAACACCAGTGTGCTTCCTTTCCTTCCATTTCCAGATTTTGGTCAGAATGCGCAATATCAGCAAACTCTTGGACTCAGCAACTACAGCGGTCTGCAAACCAAACTTGAACAACAATTTTCAAGCGGACTGAGTTACCTCGTTACCTATACCTATTCGAAGACGTTATCTGATGCTGCCGACCTCCTCAACGGAGGCAGCACCGGTAATTCAAGTGGATACCGGGCAGCGTATGTTCCGGGACTTGGCCCCAGATTCGACTATGGGTTGGCCGACTTCGATATTCGAAATGTGGTCCATTTGAGCGGCGGATATCAGCTACCCTTCGGTAAAGATAAGAAGTTCATGGCCGGCGCTGGCAAGCTCGGGAATGCTGTTGTCGGTGGGTGGAGCGTGAACTGGATCGTAACCCTCCAGGGCGGCCAACCGATCACCCTCACTTGCCCAACCGCCACAACCTCTGGAACATATTGCAACGATGTTCAAGTGCCTGGACAGAGTCAGAAGCTTGGCCTGCACAAGGACTCGAATGGCAAACTCAGTTGGTTCGGAAATCCTGCAGCTTTCCAGCAACCGTGCCCGCTGGGAGCAGTCGCACCCGCTGGATGCTTCCCTCTAACCGGAAGTGCAATTCTGGGAGCTGGGCCGTCAACCACCACGGGGCCTGGATTCCATCGGTTCGACTTTTCATTATTCAAGGCCATGCAGCTCAGCGAGCGCTTCTCGCTGCAGTTCCGGACCGAGTTCTTCAATATCCTGAATCATCCGAACTTCAATTCGCCTAACTTCGGTGGTAACGGCGTGACAGCGATCGGAAACTCAGGCAATTTCACCAGTTCCACCTTTGGTGAAATCGGATCGACCCGCGATGCACCATACGATCCGCGACAGATTCAGTTTGCTCTCAAGTTGTACTATTAATCCTAAGTTGAACAAATCTGGAAGAGGCGCCTGCAAAGGTGCCTCCCGGATTTGTTTTTCCCGACGTTTACTCGTGTGTGGCGGTCGCTCGCGCCGCGATGACAGAGGTGAGCTGTGAGCAATAGGCCCCGGTTGCGACTCGTCGTTCTCAGCGGCTCGCTTCTGATCTGTTCAGCATTATCTGCGAAAGACGGGTGGACCCAAGAGAATTCGGACCAAAAACTCGATCAACAGTTTCAGTCCGCAGTAGCCCAATATCGTGCAGGAAAGTTTGCAGCTGCCTCCACACAACTAGAGAGCCTCTTACCTCACGTACCTAAGAGCTTTGAAGTCCATGAACTGCTGGGCTTAACCTATGCTGCGCAATCGCAAGACGAAAAAGCTATCGAGCAGCTTGAAATAGCCACTCGACTAAAACCTGATTCAGCGGCTGCGAGAACGAATCTGGCAACGGCTCTTGCAGGAACAGGGAAGTTGGAATTGGCCGAGGCACAGTTTCGTAAAGCCCTTGCGCTCGAGCCTCGGGACTTCGACGCGAACCATAACCTGGCCGAATTTTATCTCCAGGCAAATAGGATGTCGGAGGCGCTTCCGCTTCTCGAGCAGGCTCAGCGAATCAATCCCTCCTCGTATAACAACGGATACGATCTCGCGCTCGCATACTTTCTTGTGGGAAGGCGCAGCGACGCGCGGCAGCTGATTCAGACCATAATGCAGCAGAAGAACACCGGCGAACTCCATAACCTGCTCGGTCAAATCGAAGAGAAGAATGGTAAATTCTTGGAGGCGGCGAACGAGTTCCAAGTAGCTGCTCAGATGGATCCCAGTGAAGACAATCTTTTCACCTGGGGAAGCGAGCTTCTTCTCCACAGAACATACGAGCCAGCCATCGATGTGTTCCAGCAAGCAACCAAGCGCTACCCAACCTCACCGCGATTGTTAATCGGGCTTGGAATGGCCCTGTACTCACGAGGAAGGTACGACGAGTCAATCAAGTCATTGTTGTCTGCAGCAGATCTGGATCCAACCGATCCTCGCTGCTATCTGTTTCTTTCCAAGTCGTACCTTAGTTCTCCAAATCATGCCGACGATGTAATCCAAAAGTTCCGACGCTACTCGGAGTTACAGCCAAACAACGCGTTGGCACAGTATTATTACGCCGTGAGCCTATGGAAGGGAAGACGTCTCGAAGACACGAGCGTAGACTACCGCACGGTGGAGTCCCTGCTGCAAAAGTCCATTGCGTTAGATGGAACACTTGCGGACGCGCACTTGCAGTTAGGTATCCTCTACGCAGACCAGCACGAGTCAGCCAAATCGTTGCCGGAATATCAGCGAGCTCTGGAGCTCAATCCCAATCTTCCCGATGCTCACTATCGTCTCGGCCAATATTATGCCCGAGCCGGACAGAAGGATCAGGCACAAAAGGAATTTACCTCCTATCAGCAACTCCAGGCGCAACATATGGCCGCAGTCGACAAGGAAAGGGCCGAGGTGCAACAGTTTGTGTATTCGGCAAAGCCCGCATCTGTCAATAAGCCTTAGTGGTGTACCTCTGCGGGGAAAAAGTAGGGAACAGTAGAGACCGAAAGGTCATAAGGTGGATCTCAGTTGAAGGCTTCATCATTCAGCAAGGCGTCTCCAGCACGACACGAAGTGGCCCGGTATCTGGGTCTCACGAGACGCGAATTTCTGCGTACGACAGCCGGGCTCGCACTTGGAAGCGCCCTCACGAGCGCCAGCCCATTTGTGTATGGAGAGGCTGCGGCAAAAAAACGAAAAATTATAGTCATCACATTTGGCGGAGGCGCTCGCGATCAGGAGACGTTCGCACCAGATGGACAGCAGAACATTCCGCACATGCTCCAGGAGCTGGCCCCGCAGTCCAGTTTCTTCACACAAGTAATGAACCAGGGAATACTGGGCCACTACGTGGCGACTGCGAGTCTGGCGACTGGTGTCTATGAAACACTCAATAACTTTTCGGCAGCTCCACCCGAACATCCAACCGTGTTCGAGTATTTTCGCAAAGACCTCAATCGTCCGGCGTCAAGCACCTGGGTGATTGCCCCCAGCAATGGCTTTAACCGAATCGGCGAGAGCGACTATCGATCCTATGGACCCGGCCTCGGGGCCAAAGTTATTTTGCCAAAACATCTACTCAGCGCTGCAACATCGGGAGCGACAGCCGACTATAACCATTTGCTGCACGACAACTATGAGACCCCGCTCTACGCCCCGCAAATTGAAGGGGGCGAAGTCGAACTCCAGCAGATGGAAAATATACTGAAGCTCTCGGTCGACGATTTCATGGCGCATGCACGAACCGTCTCGAGCCCGGACGAGCTGTCTGTATACGTTGCGAAGCGGCTGATGCAGCAGGAGTCGCCCAATCTGCTATGGATCACGATGCACGATATCGACATCGCTCACTCCGGCGCCTACTCGCTTTACGTGGAGGCAATTCGACGCACGGACCGTCTCTGTGCGGAGCTCTGGAAGGTAGTCCAGGCCGAACCTGAATATGCCGGTAATACGACCATGTTTATCCTCCCGGACTTTGGACGAGACGCTGACGAGGACGCCGGCGGCAACGGATTTCAACACCATCGCACGGGCGATCCAGCCTCGCGAACAACTTGGATGATGAGCCTTGGCGCAGGTGTTCGACCGGGAATGGTGTATGATCGCCCACTGCAATCGATTGATCTCGTACCCACTCTTGGCGCTCTGATGGGCTTCTCGCCGAAGCTTTCACAAGGTACCCCGATCCACGAGTTGTTGTAGGTATGTTGCCAAGCGATCTCAAACCCGAACAGTTTGCTGGGTATCCGTCCCAGGCGCGGAAGCTCGCCGTTACTCACCTGAGGACGCTGCAACAGTTGCCCCTCAGCTTTTTGCCGGTTTTTCTGCGGGAGGTCATCGATTATGACTTCAGGTTTCCCGCAGAGCGCACTGCAATCGATCATGAGCTTTTCACGCTCAGCTCTCTCACACCCGCACAGCTCAAAGATTGGTTTCAAGCATTCTTGCAACTGTCACTATCGCCAAAACTTGAAACATTTGATTGGATCAACCAGCCAGCCCAGTTTGTCGAACAGCTGTCGGCCTACCTGTGGACGACCCACCAACTGGACGCGTTCCGTGAGGCAGCAGTAACCTACGGGAATCGCCTTCAAAAGGGAGCGCCCGAACAAATAGCCGTACGCAGGTTGGGTATTGCGATCATCGGACAGGGTGTTGCCTCATGGAACGAGCCACTCTTTCTCAATCTTCGAAAGCACGGGACCTACTTCAATCAAATCAAGCCCGAAAATGGAGTGGATCTCCTCCTCGCGGCAGTCGAAGCCAGGGCAAAAGCACATCCCGTTCCCTATGGGCATTGGTATATCGATGGAGGCCACGCGGGGGATCACAGTTCGTTGCTTAGCTGCGTCTCCTTTCAGAAGATGGAACCCTTACGTGCTGCGCTACTGAAAGATATTCAGACTGAGACTGCAAAGCCGGGGATGGGCCCTGAGGAGCTGCGCTCGCATATGGCGCGTCTCTCCTCCGTAGACCTTGGAATCGACAAAACAGGAGACGACGTGCTCGAACGTTTCCAGGTGAAGTTGCTTACAGAGGGCTCCGGGACCCAGATATTCAGTACTACCTTCGTGCAATGGACCACGCGCGAAGTCTTACGACGGGCTCAGCCGGTTAGCTTGTTCGCGCGCTTTGCTCCTCGTCAACGACAGAGACCGATGAACGAGCTGTTGTCCGGAAGCGGAACCAACCTTGAACTCGATCCTGTTGGCTCCCTAATCGACGCGGACATGGCCGCCTACTATCAGTGGATCAACCAGCAGCGGCTCCCGCATTCTGAACAGTCTTCATTTCTGGTGTGGTTTGAGGGCCATAAGCATGCTCTCGCAATCTCTCCGTCCTTGCCTCGAGGAACAGAGTCAAGCTCACCCCTCGATCTTGGACAGTTGCTTTCATTGGCTACCGGATAGCCACACGATTAAGTGGCGAAGCATGGCTCTTCCTTTTCGACCTTACAGCCTAAAGCTTCCGGAAACCCGACACGGGGAGCAGTTGCTACCTGTCCCTTCCTGGTTCAGGCACGTAAGTTAATTATCGTTGTTTCTAGTTGTAGATTGCTCGTACGATTCCATGCCTGGAGGACTTTGTGCTGAAAGCGCTTGCTGCTGTTGCCTGCTGTAGTTTCGTGTCGTTGGGTCTGTTAGTGCCCAGCCCTGTCTCGGCCCAGACGGCGGTGCGGTCCCAACCGGACCGTCAGCAGTGGTATCTCAATGCCGGCAAGATGACCTATGTGGTCGGCGTCAATGAACAGGGCATCCTGCAATCGCTGTACTGGGGACCGAAGCTGAGCGACCGCGGTGTCGTGCCGGTGGCGAAGAGCCTACCTGAACGCGCTTCCCAGTATGCCCCGGCAGCCACCACGCCACAGGAGTATCCGGCATACGGCGCAGGGATATTCCCGGAGACAGCGCTTAAGGTCAATTCGCCGAACGGGGATCGGACGCTGATCCTCAAATACGAGTCGGCAAAGGTAACTGGCTCGCAACTCGAGATCGTCCTGAAGGATACGAATGAGCCTCTGCGCGTACACCTGTACTACCAGACCTTTCCCGAGGGGGTACTGGCGCGCTGGTCGCGTATCGAAAACACAGGCAAAGGAAGCTTCGGCATTGAGAATGCCGCGTCGGCTACATGGAACCTGCCTGCCGGCACGGGTTATACGCACCGCTGGCTGACGGGAATGTGGGGCGGTGAATTCCAGTTGAACGAGGAACCGCTGAAGACCGGAAAGAGCGTGCAAGAGAGCCGTACTGGACACACCTCGCACGAGGCGAACCCGTGGTTTTCGATCGGCAAGGAGGAGCAGACAACCGAAGAGGCCGGTCCGGTCTGGTTCGGCGAGCTTGGCTGGAGCGGCAACTGGCAGATCGTCACCGAATATACTTCGCTGCGTCAACCGCGGGTGACCGGCGGCTACAACCCGTTCGACTTTCATTGGACGCTTGCACCCGGCACATCACTTGAGACCCCGAAGTTCTATGCGGGTTATACGGATGGCGGCGATGGCGAGGCGTCGCGCATCCTGAGCCAACTTCAATTGCAGGAGATTCTGCCCAAACGGGGTGAAGCGCGTGAGCCCAAGCCGCGTCCGATCATCTACAACTCCTGGGAGGCGACCGAGATGAACTTCACGGGCGACACGCAGATCGCGCTCGCCGAACGCGCCGCGAAGGTAGGTGTGGAGAGGTTCGTGATCGATGACGGCTGGTTCGGCAAGCGTGACGACGACCATGCCGGACTTGGGGACTGGACGGTCACGCCGAAGAAGTTTCCGCAGGGGTTGAGGCCGGTCATCGATCGGGTGCATGCGCTCGGCATGGATTTCGGCATCTGGGTAGAACCGGAGATGGTAAATCCAGACAGCGATCTCTACCGCCAGCATCCCGAATGGGCGATGCAGTTTCCCAATCGCGAACACTCAGAAGAGCGCCACCAACTGATGTTGAACTTGGCCCGACCGGATGTGAAGGAGTGGATGTTCAACTGGCTCGACAAGCTGGTGAGCGAGAACGATATTGCTTTTCTAAAGTGGGACTATAACCGCATCTGGTCGGAACCGGGCTGGAACATGGCGCCAGGTTCCTCGCCGGAACACCCCAATCCGGATGCGGAAAAGGCAATTTATCTGGAAGCTGTGCGTAATCTATATGACGTGATCGACCAACTTCGCGCGAAGCATCCGAAGCTCGAGATCGAGTCCTGCTCAAGCGGTGGCGGACGCGTGGACCTCGGTATTCTTGAGCGCACGGATGAGGTTTGGCCGAGTGATAATACTGACGCGCTCGACCGGCAGGACATTCAGTTTGGCTACACGCAGGCGTACACGCCACAGACCATGGTGGCGTGGGTGACGGACGTGCCAAGCATGGATCACCGCATGGTTCCGCTTCAGTATCGCTTTGTTGTGGCCATGCAGGGCGCGCTCGGTATTGGCGCAAACCTCACGAAGTTTTCCGATGCCGACCTGGCGCTCTCGGCAAAGCTCACAAAGTTTTACAAGACCATTCGTACTACGGTCCAACAAGGCAAGCTGTATCGGCTTGCATCGCCGCTGACAGGCGATCCATCGCAGATGGAATATGTTGCACAGGATGGCTCACAGGCCGTGCTGCTGGCACTTCAGCATAGCCAGCGACTGCGGCTCCCGTACCCCACCGTTCGCCTGCGCGGGATTGACCCCGACGCGATGTACCGCCTTCGTCCATTGGACCCGGAGAAGTACACGGGGGAGGAGGTCGTATCGGGCTCCGTGCTGATGGGCGACGGTGTGAACCTGAAGCTCGAGGGCGATTATGACAGCACCGCTTTAATCCTGGAGCGGCTCCCGTGATTTGATCCACAATGTCGACACGGTTCCCGGAAACGTGGTTATGGGAGATTGAACTCCGTCCGGTGTCTCGGCATACCGATAGCTCTTATGGGTGGTTGCGGCCGTATCGAACTGCCTTCTCTGGGCTCGAATCCCATCATTGATATCGGCCGACACGCGATTTCCACTGAGGAGAGGCGCTGTTTTTACCGCGATAACCTGTGGGACGAATCTGCCCCCACGCAAGATTTCCGGCAGGTATGTTTTCAGGCGCCCATTCAGATGTGGGCGGAAGCAGAACAACTTACGAGCGGGTAACAGATCTGTCGCACCTAGAGCGTTTGATTGACTGCCGTGCCCAGAACCGTGTCTTTGGCGGCACGGCTCAGATTGACGCGTATATCTCCAGCGTGACGTAATGCGAATGCAGGCGGTGAAGTTGGAGCGGTGATTGCTAAAAAGTCCGCACGCTCCACATCTTCGAGAACAAACGCGGGCCGCCCATCCATCGCCATAGGAGCGATCTCCACATGGCTCATCTCAAGGTGGCGCAGGTGTCGCAGGAAAAATCCATGCGCTGGCATGGGACCGAATACACCCGGATCCGGATACTTGTCCACCCCCTCAGGCGGCACGATCTTTGCCTGCTCGGAGCCTATTCCGCCCTTGTGCTGCATGTAGAAGTTCGCGATCTTGATGTCTTCTATCGGGTAGCCCGGAATTCCTGAGAGGATGTTCCCGATGCTCGCGTCTGAGTTGTAGGACACGACGTTAGAGACGAGGATGCGACGTAGCGATCCCACTCTCGTTGAATCTTTCGGCCCACGAAGGCGCGCACCGAGGCGAAAGAACAAAGGCCCGTAGATCAGGTTGCGCATGCTGATGTTGGAGATGGTGATGTCTTCACACAAGGCTCCATCTTCACTCTCAAGCGAGAGGCTATTGCAACCCTCGAAGACGCAGTTTGTGATCGTGATGTTTCTGAATCCGCCATTCGATTCGGTCCCGCATTTGATACGCCCGGTCCTATAGATGTTCTCGCCCGACGGGAAGATCTTGTAGCTTCCGTCGAGTACGCTGCCTAATTGGTAGTAGCCGGTGACAGTGCACCCAGTGATGGTGACGTTTTCCGTCGGTCGAGCATAACCAAGCGCATAGCTCGACTTGGGGCAGATGCCGTCATCCCAGGGCGAGTTCACTGTGCAGTTCGAGACGTGCACGTTCTTACAACAATCCAGATCGATCCCATCGCGATCGGTGTCGATTGTAAGGTTGTCGATGGTTAGATTGTCCACGCCAGTAAGCAACAGGCCAAAGTGACCACCCTTAAGGATACTGAAATCACGAAAAATGACGTTGCGACAGTTCTTCAATGCAATGGCTTTGTTGCCAACGCCGCGTTGTTCTGCTTCGTAGATCGGGTAGTCGCCGCGGCGTTCACCCTTGATCCATCCGCCGAACGAAAGCCCTTTGCCGTAGATGAGGCCAGGACCACTAATACCGACGTTGTGAAGATCCTCTCCCCAGATCAGTGAATTATGCCAGTGGTTATGGCCGTAGTCCTGGTAGGCGTCGTATGTGGTCTTCGGCTCCGCGGCATCGTACGTTCCGCCCATTTCACCGGTCGTCTGACTTGGCAGTGGGGAACCGGCAGCGAGGATAGTCGCCCCTTGCGAGATATATAGGTGCACCTGGCTGCGGAGGCGTATGGAAAAACAGAGATAGGTCCCAGCTGGAAAAACGACCGTCCCGCCTCCGGCAGCCGCAGCGGCGTCAATCGCTTTGTTAACGCCCGGGGAATCCAAAGTTCTGCCCGATCCGGTCGCTCCATAAGCCCGCACGTCGAAGAACAAAGGAGTCATCACAGGATTGGTTGAGTCGCTCTGGCTAAAAACCGGCTTGGTGAAACCGGCAAGGGCAACTGGCGCGAATTTGAGCAGGCTGCGGCGCTGGCTGTTCATTCGAGTAAGCTTATCAAGTTCGGATTAAAGAGACACCTCGCTTAACACGAACACGCAATCGAATGGTCAGGATTTCGTGCACTTCGAGGCAACGGAAATGACACCATTCCGGTAACATCGCTCGGAAGATGGAAGCAGTACCTCACTCCAACTTGGAGTAGCCCGGCACGCCCGGGTTAGTCCATCATCGAAATTCAAAGCTTGTTCAACTATTCGTTACTGATCGCGACCTACGTGTCCTATCTGAACGACTATGTACTGCCACTCGATCCACGGTGCCATTGCCGCAGCACATCTGGATGGAGATGAGGAACTCGTGCGCCGCGTCAAGGCTGATTTTCAGGCCGCTGCGATATCTGCAAAGCTGAAATGCTTGCTTTCATTGCAAGCAAGGTGCACCGTGGAGGCTTCTGCATGTACCACCGTTATGTGGACGGCTTGGCAACCATACAGCGACGCGATGAAGCCATGTGTCGGGAGTGCGGTAAGATGTGGCACCATGGCGCATATCGCACTTCCTGAGATCTGCCCAATAGCAGCGGCCCGTTCGCCTTTCGTCCGGAGACTGCCAAGCCCATGCGCGCTGGCGCATGTCCTGCTGCACGAGCCCAACAGCCTCACTCCGACCTACGTTTCTTCGTAAAACGACTGCTATTTTTGCCAGACCCAGCCGCGTGGCGGTTCCATCCGGTCATGTGGCCGGAGACGATACGGTGCAACGCGTGAAGACCGATTTCGAAACTCACCGATCGGAATCGCAAGCAGCGCTTTCGCTTCGGAGCGGGTAAAAAGTGCAGCGCGATGACAAGCTCGTAACTGCGGAAGAAAGAGAGCGAGCGCGGCGTGAGGGCGCGTCCGACCTGGAGATTCACGATACGGTACTCATCGCGGCGGCCTTCTGCGTGTACAACCGTTATGTGGACAGCCTTGATAGCTGGCAGCCCCGCAATGCCGGCATGTACGCGCAAATGGGTCAGCATCTGGACGAGCATGGCTACTAGAATCTGCACGACGATGGGGCACTTGCTCGTATCGGGAGCCGGAGGCAAATGCTGATCTCTCGCTCAGGATAAGTCGCGCGGTCTTACGCAAATGCATCGGCCGATTACGGTGAAGGGTCCACCCAAGGGTTGAGAAAAATATCCATCGCGTAGGGGAAGACAGTACAACGACTTAACTAGTACGTTCATCCATGTAATCCGCCAAGTAATTTCTTTCCCTTGAACATAGGTGCCCTAACACTGGTATTTCCGCTAGGATTCTCTGGCTTACGGAACTTCTAGCTATGCGGTACGTTCTTGGCGCACGTGTAACGACGATTCATGTAACGGGTTTCACGCGAAGCACCGGCGTCACTCTGTTTGTAGTTCCAAGTCTGCTGGGAGGCTCGAAAGCAACATGAAAATCGTTTGCAACGTACTGGTATTTGTGGTCTTTGCTTGTCTCAGTTTGTCTGCTCAGCAAATCACGGGAAACATTCGCGGAACAGTTTCAGATCCAACCGGCGCTGTCATTCAGGGCTCCCCGGTTACGGCACGGCAGGTGGAAACGGGCCTTTCGCGCAGCACGACCACCGATCGCAACGGTAATTACGTTCTTCTGGAACTCCCGGTCGGACATTACCGCCTGCAGGTCGCAGCGAAAGGTTTCCAGCAATATGTGCAGGACGGCATCACGCTCAACGTGAACGAGACGGCATCAGTCTCGCCACGTCTCGCGGTTGGATCGGAAAGGACACAAGTGCTGGTGAGCGCCGATGCTGACCTGATTGAACCAACCGTCACCAGCATGGGCAAGGTAGTGCAACAGCGCGAGTTGGAAGATCTACCGCTGAATGGCCGCAACTTTTCGCAACTTGGCCTGTTGCAGCCTGGAGTCGTTCCCTTGACGCCCGGGATAGCCGAAGCTGGCGGATCGCTGCGCAACGGACAGGCATATGCTGTCAATGGCCAACGGCCTGAATCGAACAACTTTCTCATCGACGGCGCGAACAACTTCAATGGTGTCGACGGCGGATTCGTCCTCAAGCCTCCAGTGGATGCGATCAGCGAGTTCCGCATAATCACCCATAGCGCCAGCGCAGAGTTCGGGAACGCGCTAGGATCGACGACAAACATCATCACCCGGTCGGGCACAAACCATGTTCACGGGGCGTTGTGGGAGTTCTTGCGCAACGACGCAGTCGACGCCAACAATTACTTTTACTCGGGGCCGTCTAAGGAGCCGCTGAAGCAAAACCAGTTCGGTGCGACAATCGGTGGGCCCATCAAAAAGGATAAAGCCTTCATTTTCGGCTTCTATGAAGGCTTCCGCAATCGCCAAGGGGAAACAGGACTTACCCCAGTGCCGTCGCTGAAGCAGCGTACAGGCGACTTCTCCGAACTCTGCCCGGAGGGCTTCTCGCACGGCTTCTGCAATAACCCTGAGAACCAGCTTTTCAACGTCTTCGCCAATGCGCCCTACCTTAATAACCAGGTGCCGCAAGACCAGTTCGACCCGATTTCAAAAAATCTGCTGAAGTTCTTCCCGCTCCCGAACGACGGCACCAACCTCTTCTCCACCACCCAAGTTTTAACCAACAATACCGATCAGTTCGGAATCAAAGTTGATGACTATCTCACTCAAAGGGACATGCTGAACTTCAATTACATGTTCAACCAGCTCTCCCAGGTGGATCCGCTATCGCCGGGCGGCGCCAGCGTGCCAGGCTTCCCAATAGGCGAAAACCAGCGGGCGCAGATCTTTGTCGCACAAGAGACGCACACCTTTTCGCCGAACCTTATCGCTGTCGCGCGATTCTCGTTTCTCCGCAATAAGTTCCTCTACGGCGAGCACGAAGATCATCAGCCGCCCTCAGACTTTGGATTCCAATACCAACCGAGTCTCGCTATCGCTACTGGACCTCCATTCATCCAAGTGAATGGCTATTCCACGATTGGTGATCCGATCACGGGCCCTCGCAACACCTACGAAAACGTCTTTGATTACTCCGGATCGGTGAGTTGGGTGCGCGGCAAGCACACAATGAAATTCGGCGGAGGATATCAGCATCAGCAAATTAACGTGCTGCAAGGAATTGCGACCAACGGCTTCTTCGTATTCGCGCCATTCCCAGTTACGGACGCGTTCGCCAGCTTCCTCACCGGTCAGGCGGTCGTCTTCCTGCAGGGCATTGGCGATTTCTCGCGTGGTATTCGCGGCAACAATGCAAACCTGTACGTGCAGGATACGTATAAGGTCACGCCGCGAGTAACCATCAATGCCGGACTGCGTTACGAGTTGCCCATCCCCTATACAGAAATTCATAACCGAGTATCGTTGTTTGAGCCGGGGAAGAAATCCCAGGTCATGCCGAATGCGCCGTTGGGACTGTTATATCCCGGCGATCCCGGTGTCCCCGCAGGCCTGATCCAAACCGATCTGAAGGCATTCGCGCCGCGGCTTGGCATTGCGTGGGACCCGAACGGTAGTGGCAAGTCGCTGATCACTTCGACATACGGTATTTTCTATGAGCCTTATTACACCGGACAGGGCGGTCCATTGCAGGCACCAATCAGTGCGCCTCCGTTCCTCGGAACGCCACAGGTAAGCCTGCCGGACTTCGCGGATCCGTTCAACGGCCATCCTCCTGCCGTAGGAACGTTTTCTACGCCGCTCACGAACCTGACTCTATCGCCGACGTTGACACTCCCTTACGCGCAGGATTGGGACTTAAACCTGCAGCAGTCGTTCGGCTCCGATTTTCTGTTCGAGATTGGATATGTGGGCACAAAGGGCACGCGCCTGCCGCGCTTTGTAGAAGCGAACCCGGCGGTATTCGTCCCCGGAACCGTGAACGGCCAGCCTATCTCGAATTCCAGCAATGCTGATCAACGGCGGCTCTATTCAGGCTGCACACTCGCGGATTCGCCGAGCAGTTGCAAGATTTCATCCACCGGCGAAATCACAAGCATTGCCAATTCGTCGTACAACGCGTTGCAAGCGTCGATGCGCAAGCGGTTCAGCCATGGGCTGTCATTTCTCGTGTCGTACACGTGGTCGAAGACGATCGACGATGTGTCGTCGTTCAACATAACTGGATCGGCGGCGAAGCCAGTCGCCGGCGAAAACGATCTCGCTCAGGATCCGTTCAATCTCGCAGCAGAGCGTGGGCTCTCACTGTTCGACGCGCGCAACCGATTCGTTGGGAGCTATGTATGGGCGCTTCCGTTCTGGAACCATCCGCAGAACTGGTACCAGTGGGGATTAGGCGGTTGGCAGTTGGATGGCATAGGAACATTGATGAGCGGCACGCCGTTCACTGTGTTCGACTCGAACGACGTCGCAGCGCAAGGTACCGCGCCGGAGATCACCGGATTTTCCGCGCAGCGACCCAATCTCGTCGGAAATCCCAATAATGGGCCGCGCACGGTTAATTCATGGCTCAATCACAACGCTTTCCAGCGACTCGATCTCACAGCCAACGCGGGGCAGTTTGGCACAGAAGGTCGCAACGTGAATGTCGGCCCGGCGTTTGCCGATTGGGATTTCGGTGCTCTTAAGAACTTCAAGGTGACAGAATCAACGCATATACAGTTCCGCGCGGAGCTGTTTAACATCTTGAACCGCACGAACTTCCGGTTGCCCGACAGCGACATCAGTTCGCCAACATTCAACTATATCCTTGCGGCGGGTACTCCACGCCAAGTGCAGTTTGCGTTGAAGTTTATGTATTAGCATGGCCGAACTAATAGAGGTTGAGATGCCAGCAGGGAATAGCGCGTGGTGGAACAGATCGCAAAGGGCATAGAGACCTGCTTCCCGCGATCTCCATCTTATCGAAACCAGCGCCTAGGACAGTATCTCTGCTGACATTGCCCGGCACGTCGGGCCCTCTCCATCCTTTGATCGATGCCGTTCAGCACCCATCGGTCTTATACTCTCTTTCTCCGAGGAGCCGAGTGAACAATCAAGCCAATCCAAGGCGGCCAAAACGTGGCAGCTATAGACCCAAGCCGGAGACCCTGGCGCTGCTTAAGACTTCGGGCAACCCAATCAACGGCGTGGGAGAGTTCACGCCTCGCAGACCCTCCCCGTTCTTCTGGCATCCGCCGGATCAGCACCCCTGGGGGGCATTGCAGATCGTAGCGCGCGAAAACTCCCGTAAATGTCCTGGTTCAGCCGAGGCATTTCAGGCGGCCTACACCTATCCGGAGTTGGTTCCTGTCGCCGACACTCGCAACGAAGCTCCAGCTGAGCAACTCGCTGCAGAGTTGACTAGTTTTGCACTTGCCCACGAGGCGGATGGCGTAGGTATCACCGCCATGGATCCTCTCTATGTCTTCGAGGGATATGAGATCAACGAGCCGTGGGTTGTCGTGCTCGCCCTCGCTCACAACTACGAGCGGCTCAAGGAAGTCCCTTCCGACGAGACAAATGGCGTGGGTGTCTGCGACGTTGGCGACCAATACGCAAAAGGAACGCGCTCTTCGTATGCGTTGGTGAACTGGATTCGCTCGCAGGGTTATAACGCCAAACCATATCCTGGCCCCTCTGCCAACGCTCTAGCGCTAATTCCTCCGGCAATCGCTGCGGGGCTAGGAGAACTGGGCAAGCACGGATCGCTGATTAATCGAAACTTTGGATCCGGTGTCCGTCTCGCCGGAATCACAACTGACATGCCACTCCTCGCCACCGGTCCCGATCGCTTCGGAGCGGATGAGTTCTGCGCTACGTGTCAGATCTGCACAGCTGCGTGTCCACCCAGCGCGATTGGACCGCAAAAGCAAATGGTACGTGGCGTTGAGCGGTGGTATGTTGACTTCGATAAGTGCATTCCCTATTTCACGGAGGCGGCCTCCTGCGGAATCTGCATCGCGGAATGCCCATGGACGCGGCCCGATGTGCGCCCGAAGCTGCTTACTACGATGACACGCCGATTGAATCAGTAAATCTCGTTTCTGAGCAAGACGAAATAAGGTCAGCTAGCCGGAGGATACGGCCAAACGATGAATGAGACAATCACCCCGCGAGCAGTGAACGAGAGTTCTCGTAACTATATTGGCTGGGCCGTGGTGGTTGCCGCATTTACAGGGGTGATGGTAAGCTTCGCCCCCATCGTCCCGTACACCTTCAGCCTCTTCCTGAATCCGCTCCACGCTGCGTTTGGCTGGAAGCGTGAAGCCATCGGTGGCACATTCGCTCTGGCGGCGATCACCGTCGCAGTAGTTTCGCCCTTCATTGGACTTCTGCTTGATCGCTTTCCACCTCGACGCATCATCCTGCCGTCGATCCTGATCTTTGCGTTGGCGCTCGCCTCGCTCAGCCGACTCGGACCAGACATCAGGCAGTTCTATTTCACATTTTTTGTGCTAGGACTGGTGGCAAACGGAACCGCGCAATTTGCGTATGCGCGCACTGTGCTCTCGTGGTTTCACAAGCACAGAGGATTCGCCCTTGCGATGGTTCTTACAGGCAGTGGAGTTGGCTCGATCATCATCCCACCACTTACCCAATGGATGATCTTGAATCATGGCTGGCGAAGCGCTTATGTGCTGCTGGGCGGCATCGCTCTGTTGGGCTTGCCTCTAACTGCATTGCTGGTGCGCAATCGGCCCGATACGGGCGTGGCGCATGAAGACCACTCAACCGCCGACGGCATGACCGTCGCCGCAGCACTTCGTACTGGACCCTTTTGGATATTGGCCTGCATCATCATGCTCTCGGCGTTCAGCGAAAATGGGCTGGTGACAAATCTGGCAGCGATTCTCACAGACCACAGGATCGCGGCCCAGAGCGCTGCTCTCGCACTGTCTGTGCGCGGCGGCGCTGGCATCATTGGCCGCCTATGTATCGGATTTCTCATCGACCGCTTCTCGCCGCAGCGGATTCAAACATTTGTCCTTCTGCTTTCGGCAACGGGAGCTCTCATCCTTGCTTACGCGGGTACATCGGCCGTCGCGCTAGTAGGAGCCGCGATTTTAGGCGTGGGTCTGGGCAGCGAAGCCGACGTCGCGCCGTATCTGCTCGCGCACTACTTTGGCCGTCGTCATTTTTCGGTACTATACGGTTTGACTTGGACCGCATATGCCATCGGCGGCGCAACAGGTCCCATGGCGATCGGACGCTGGTACGATAGCGCAGGCTCCTATCAACCTCGTTTTATTGTGTATCTGGCCTGCGTAGCCTTTGCGGCCGCGTTGATCAGCCTGGTTTTGCGGCGCAGCAGGGAACAGACCTCACATGATCCGGGCGTCATGACTCCTGTCTGCAACAATTGACCTGAGAGGTCTCGGATGTCCTTCTGCTTTCGGCAACGGGAGCTCTCATCCTTGCTCACGCGGGTACATCGGCCGTCGCGCTAGTAGGAGCCGCGATTTTAGGCGTGGGTCTGGGCAGCGAAGCCGACGTCGCGCCGTATCTGCTCGCGCACTACTTTGGCCGTCGTCATTTTTCGGTACTATACGGTTTGACTTGGACCGCATATGCCATCGGCGGCGCAACAGGTCCCATGGCGATCGGACGCTGGTACGATAGCGCAGGCTCCTATCAACCTCGTTTTATTGTGTATCTGGCCTGCGTAGCCTTTGCGGCCGCGTTGATCAGCCTGGTTTTGCGGCGCAGCAGGGAACAGACCTCACATGATCCGGGCGTCATGACTCCTGTCTGCAACAATTGACCTGAGAGGTCTCGGATTTCTCAGGTAAAGCACATTTCGAAGTCTAAAAGATGAGCCTCGACCAGGCTGCCTAACGGCAGTGAGGGCAATGGTCCCGACTGGCTAAATTGCTCTCAAGTACATAATCCTTGGTCAACAATTCATCTCTCCGATATTTCTGTGAAATTTTGCAAGGACCTTGGCACAAAAAGACGCTTGCCCCGGCATTCATATTTGAACAGAACATTCAGCGACAAGAGCACTTGACAACTTATGTCCTGCGACTTGCGCTGACCATTGTTCTAGCCATCGGTGATGGTTTGATGTCACACGGAATGGGATGAAGAGCCGAAGTAGGCCTTGAATCGGAGGAATCTGTGGCGAAATTTGACAATTTACCTAACGCGTATCGGAAGAGCGCGCCTCACCTACCGATAGACAATGTCTTCCTTTCTGCAGTCGTTGCTCATCTTTTCCTGCTCCTAACGTTAGTCTCTTGTCCGACGGCGTCGGCACAGAATGGAAATCCGGAGTACATACACAATTCGCAACCAAGCCTCTTAACTTACCCGGAACTTCTGGCTCTTAGCGAGCAAGAAGTGATTGAGCCTGCTTTGGGCGCCAAACTGAACACATTATTGACGACCCCGTTTGTGAACAATGAGGCGTACTTCGGCGGCATGAAGCCTCTTCGCCCCGATCTCAATGGCACGGGTCCCAGTCTGCGACTTGTGCAATGGAATATTGAGAGGGGACTAGAACTCGACGATATAAAGCTCCTAATGACCGACAAGAAGGCCTTCCTTGCCAAAGTGCATAGTGAGGTTGCGACGGGAAAGGACACAAAGAAGCCGACGGACGAAGAACTCAGCAAACAGATGGACTCGTTGCAATCGGCAGACGTGATCATCCTCAATGAGCCTTCGCGTCTTCAACTACCTTCGCGAACATCCCGGGACGCCTCAGGCAAAACTTCCCGGGGTCGGTGGTAGTTGGAGGGATTTATACGCAACACCTGTCCAACTACTATAAAGTCCGATAACACATATTATGTACAGTGGCGTCCTGCGTAACAACATGGTCGAATCGCGCACGTAACCGCAGTTCAGAAAAGCAACTTCAGCGAAAACTGAATCTGCCGTGAGGTGCCCGCGGTTTTACTTATTACGCCAAAGCCTGACCCTCGAATGGTGTTCGCTGGCAGTCCCATATCCACAATATTGAACAAGTTGAAAAACTCCGAACGAAACTGCACATCGAACAGTTCCCCGCCGCCCGCTCGACTTCCAACCGGCGTGTCTTTGATGAGTGAAAAGTCAAAATCATAAAACGCGGGCCCGCGAAAGGTATCTCTCCCAAGAGATCCGAAGAACCCCTGATTCGGTCCGCTGCCGCCAATTTGATTGATAGGGATTGAGAAGATGCTGGCATTGTTTGCGCCTTGTCCAAAGTAATCTTCGCGCACCTTTCTGGCTGTCGAAAGATGCGCCTTAGCGATCTGATTCGGCCGGTCCACGCCATTGGAACCTGCGCCAGTCTGTTGTACGCCGGAGTAAACCGTGAACGGAAGGCCGCTGCTGATCGTTGAGATACTCAACAACTCCCATCCGGCCGTCACTTTTCGATTGACCGGCTGCAGCCATTCAACCTTCTCCAACTGCAGATCCTGAGCAAGACTCATCGTAAATCCATGGGTGACATCGAAACTGGCAGGACCCTTTTCGGCATGAGTATTAAAAGGATTTTGCGGATACGGACTGGAGATTGCGCCGGTGGTATTCCCGTTTGCTACCACCCCGCTCGTGTCGTCGATGGCCTTCGACCACGTATAGCTTATCTGCACGCCCGGACCGCCCTGAAAAAGCGTGCCCGTGAGCGACGTCTGCAACGAGTGATAGGTCGAGTGTGCCGTAGCGGTGATCAACTGCTCAGTCCCGAACCCTCCGATTGCGATCCCGGTGCTATCGAATTGGGTATAGGGCGCGAACCCTGGCGAAGCCCCCGAGTAGCCATTCGTAAATGTCGAACGTGGCAGTTTCACCGATGCGGTACCGACATAGGCCGCGTCTGCTGTAAGCTTTCCGATCTGGCGCTCTGCCCCGAGCGTCCACGTCTGGAGATACGCATTGCCGAAGTTGCGATCGATCCCCGTCAGGTTCAACGGCGTGAACTGAGAGCCCGGAGAGAGCGCGGCGAGATCCCGCTGATATCGCTCCACGTCGAGAACCGTGTTAGACGGGACACTCTTAGGGTTGCCACTGGCAAATACATCCTGTCCAGAGGGTGTGTAGAAAGTCGGAAGCTGCGCAGAGGTAATCCTAAAGCCGTAAAGAAGAGGCGAGCCCACAGCAGCAGTGATGTGCGGATAAATAACAAATGGCACAGCTCCAGTAAGAAAGTTGTCTTGCCAGATGTTGGGTGGAATCGTCGTCAGACCTCCTCCAGCATGAATGTGAAGGGTGTCCTTGACCTTCCAATCGAGCTGAACCCGAGGAGCAACTCCACCCCAATCGAATCGATATCCCGGGTACGGGTTATCGAGATACTCCTGCTGAAGTCCGTTTGTCAGGAACCCCGACGTTCGGTGCGCGCGTTCTGTGATAGGAGTGTAGAGCTCGTAGCGAATCCCATAGTCGAGAACAAAGCGATCGGAGATCTTGAAGGTATCTTGTGCATAGATCGCTCCGCCGTACCGCGAGATGGCAGCGGGCCCAATGTGATTCCCTCCCGAAACATATGGCGCCGCAACCGCCGTGGTGTAGACGAACGCGCTACCGGTAAGCAGAGCGCTCAGTGTATCCGGAAGAGGATCGCCAACATTAATAGTATGCATCCCACTTTGCGAAGTGATATTTACAGGTGAGTAAGAGGTCCCTCCGCCGAAATCGTATTCCCCATTAGGGCTCGTACCAAAGTAGGTCGTATCGCGATTGGCGCGAAACTCGCCGCCAGCCTTGATAAGGTGGCGCCCCGCAGTAACTATGAAGTTCTGCCTTACCTGAAAGAGATTGCCGTAAGCGGAGGCAACCGATCCCGCCGCCGAATTGAAAGCCTCAAAGAGTCCATCGTTGAACTTCACAGCCGGGTCCGTGTGATTCGAAGTAGCGAACTGCGGCGTAGTTCTGGTGAAGCTGACAGAACTTTCGAAGGCGAAGCGCGGCGAGACAGTCTGGTTGTAGGTAAGAACTCCGTTGCGCTGATGATCGACATACACCACACCAAAACTGGGATCGACCGCAGTCTGGTCCGGATTCGTAGTCGGCCCGAAGAGATTGTTGAAGTTGAACCTTGCAGTAAGGTGCGCCTTTGGAGAAAGTACCTGATCGATGCGCACAGAAAACTGGTTCGCGTTCGTGACCACCTTGGAAGACGCCGCATACGTATTAATGCCATAGGAGCCCGTTGGATTATTCGGCAACGGATAGCGCGCCAGGATCTTCGCGATCTCAGGCGTTGGTGTGATCTGGAGCGTGTCGCCTGGAAACGCAGTCGTATCGAAGCCAAGACGCTGTTCAGCGGTAGGCACCGGCAAAACCTGCGTAGTCCCCAGCACCTGGCGAAACCCCTGATATTGCCCAAAATAAAACGTCTTTCCGCTCCCGTCATAGATATGAGGCAATATGATCGGTCCGCCATTGGTGAAGCCAAACTCATTCCTTCGGAATGGCGGAATCCGCCCCGGTTCTGCAATCGACGGATGATCAAAGTAGTTCCGCGCATCCAGCGCAGAGTTCCGCAAGAACTCAAAGACGGAACCGTGAAATCCACCGCTTCCGGAACGCGTAGTGATATTCGTAAAGCCTGCCGCGCCGCGACCGATCTCGGCCGGCATCCACCCAGAGACCGACTTGATCTCTTCAACAGCATCGACGTTAAAATTGCTGAACGTCGCACCTCCCATCTCAGGATCGCTCGTGTCCGCGCCGTCCATTGCGAAGACAGCCTCAACGCCCCGTTGCCCATTGATCGCGAACTGCTGGGTGAAATTCGTCTGGCCATTCGAATCGGTCATGGTCCCGGCCGCGAGCAACAGCAACTGGCTGAAGTCGCGCTTGTTCAGTGGAATAGCGCTCACAGTCTGGCTCGAAAGCTTCTCCCCGCCCGTCTTAGCAGCCTCATCCGAACGAAAGGCGACAGCAACGACGTTCTCCGACGTGATGGTGACGACAGCAGGCAACGAATCCGCTTTGAGTTTCAGCGGCTCGGTGAACCGGCGAACATTTCCATCGATCGTTACTTCCAGTCTGTACTCGCCCGGCGTTAAATTAGGAAATTGAAAATGTCCATCAGCCCCTGTATTTGAGACGAGAGTGCCGTCTTTTCCAACCAGGCGGATCGTTGCGCCTTTAATCGCCTCGCCAACCTGATTCTGCAACGTTCCTGCCCAATATCGAGTGACCAGTTCTTGAGCACAGAGCAAGTAAGACAGGAAAAATACGGAGACGAGTATTCGGATGTTTGGCATGTAGCATGCCATTATATGGAGGGCGCTATAGAGGCCAATATCGTCTTAACAATTCTTAAGATTGTTAGCGAATCAAGCAAGGCTATGACCTTTTGTTACGATGAGCCTGAGGTCAATCGCCGTCCGGCGCTATGAGAATCGTCCAAACGGTCTTTGGGGTCTTTCACCACTTCGAACTTGCACGCGAGCTTCACCGCCGTGGCCATCTCCAGCGCATCTATTCCACCTTTCCCTGGACACGTCTCAAACGCGAAGGCCTACCCCACGAAATCGTCGAAACCTTCCCTTGGGTTCACACCCCGGAAATCCTCATGCAACGCTTTGGCATTCACCATCCATGGGTCATGGATCAAATAAGTTACGCTAACGCGCTCGCCTTCGACGAGTGGACCCTCCGCCGAATCCGGACCGCCGAAACACCCGACGCCGTCATCGCCATCTCCGGCTCCAGCCTTAAAACCGGCCTCGAAGTCCAGTCCCGCGGAGGCCTCCTCATCTGCGACCGCGGATCCTCTCATCAGCGATACCAGGAAACCATCGTCTCCGAGGAATATCAACGCTGGAACGTCGACCGCCCAGTCACCGACATCCGCGACATCCTCCGCGAAGAAAAGATCTACGCCTCCTCCGACGCCATCTCGGTCCCCTCCAGCTTCGCCGCCCGCTCTTTCATCGAAATGGGCGTACCCACCGGCAAGATGCACGTCATCCCCTACGGCGTTCGGCTCGAAAAGTTCACCCGCACCGGAGAGCCTCCCCGGGATCGCTTCGAGGTACTCTTCGCCGGCTCGGTCACCCTCCGCAAGGGAGTTCCCTACCTCCTCGAGGCCTTCGCCCAGCTTCGTCATCCCGCAAAGCGCCTGCGCCTCGCCGGCCCCATCCACCCCGACATGAAGACTGTTCTCGACCGCCTCCCACAACAAAACGTCGAGTTCCTCGGCGCCCTCCCGCAAGAGCAACTTGCCCACCTCATGAGCACCAGTCACGTCATGGTCCTTCCCAGTATTGAAGAGGGTCTCGCACTCGTCCAGGGACAGGCCCTCGCCTGCGGCTGCCCCGTTCTCTGCTCCACCAACACCGGCGGCGAAGACCTCTTCACCAGTGGCGTCGAAGGTTTCGTAGTCCCCGTGCGCGATGTCGCCGCCCTCACCGACCGCATGCAGCGACTCGCCGACGATCCCGCCCTTCAATCACAGATGAGCGAAGCCGCCCTGCGCCGAGTCCGGCTTCTCGGCGGTTGGGACGACTACGGCGATCGCTGGGAATTCCTCCTAAAGCACCTCGTGGCGAATAAAGCACCGAACGAAGTAACCCCTCACACCCCACCACCGACAAAATGAACTACCTCGAGCCGATCCCCGCCGCTCAAGACCGTCTGAGCCCAGTTCGAGCGCGGCGCAATCGCGCCATTATGTTCAATCGCCACCCTGTCGCCCTTCAGTCCAAGCTCGACCACAAGTTGTTCAAGGTTAGCGGACTCAGGAAGCGCTTCGAAGTCGCGGGACTGGCCGTTCAAAATCAGAGTAAGTGCCATACCCTTCCAGCCTAGCAGCACTCTTGGCTAATCCAACAGCCGCACTACCTGCTCGACAACCCAATTCCAAAAACGGCGAGTCCACGCCGGATGTTGGGCAAAGTCCTCAAACACCGTGCGGCTCAGCCCCATCAGGATGTGTATTGCCTCATCGTCCGATTTATTGTCAAACGCCTGAATGGAATACCGCCGAGAGTTCGCAAGATACTCCGCCGCATGTCCCAGCGTCAGCAGCGTACGACCATGATGTGTCCTGGTGATCCGATGAATCGTCAGGTCTGCATTCTTCGGCGCGGGGTTCCCCGGCGAAAGAGTTGGAACGCTCGACGCGCTCCGGTCTACGAGTTCGGGTCGAAAGACCCCGGGAAACGGTACTGTGGACATGAACCAAATCCTCCGTCCTAATCCCTATCGGCGAACCTCCGCCTCGGCATTATCCGGAATATCCCATCAACGCGACTCAACACACGAACCCTCTGGGTTATCGAAACAGCCCAGACAGAACCCCGCAATGACCCGATCGATGTAGATCCAGCACTTAACTCGGCTGATTCATTCCACCACCCACCCCAAAACCCAAACGCCCCCGCCGTTCCCAATTCAGCACGCCGCCGCAATGCACTCAGCCCGCTATCTACCCCGCAACGGAAAAAGAAGATTCAAAGGCCCCAGCCCCTTGCCCATCGGCTCTGCCGTCCGAATCGCCTCCGCCACATATCGCTTCGCCATCCCCGCCGCGTCCAGCGGTGCATCCCCAAACACCAGACGGCTCAGCAGCGCACTCGAAAACGCACATCCGGTCCCATGCGTCGAGCGGCTCACTATCTGCTCCCCCGGCAGCCAATCCATCTCCCCACCAGCCCGCATCAGCAGATCGTCCGGCGGGTTCAGGTGCCCTCCCGTCGCCACCACATTCAACTCCTTCCCCATCGCCTGCAGATCCCTCGCCGCCTCCGGCATATCCCCACGCTGCATCACGATCCGCCCCGCCAGAATCCCCAACTCCTCCAGATTCGGCGTCACCCAATCCACCAGCGGCAGCAGTCTCTCCCGCAGCACACCCACTCCCTCGGCATCCAGCAGTTCCCTGCCCGAGCTCGACCTCATCACCGGATCGAGCACCACCGGAATCCGCACCCCGTGTCCCCGCAGCCTTTCCAGAAACTCCGCCACCGCGGCCACGTTCCCCGCCGTAGCCAGCATCCCAATCTTGATCCCCTCCGCCGGCAGGTCGCTCTCCAGACAGTCGAGTGTAGCCCGCACCGTCTCCGCCGCCACCGGCGTACTCGCCTGCACCCCCACTGTCGACTGCACTGTAAGGCTCGTAATGCACGAAGTCCCAAACAGCCCATGCGCTGCAAACACCATCAGGTCGGCCGTCACACCAGCGCCCGAAGAGGGATCGAACCCGGCAATCGTCAAAACTGTCTGCATCGTCGCCTCCCAGCATAAAGGAAGCACATCCCGCACACCGAAAAACAAAAGCGCTCCCAACCAGATAACTGGCTAGGAGCGCCTCTAACAAGTCGACGTTATCGCAACCCGCCTGCAGTTTGCAGCAGCGAACCGGTCACCCAACCCGCATCGTCGGAAGCGATAAATGCAACCACCTTGGCGACATCGTCCGGCAGGCCAATACGGCCGAGCGGTGTGCTCTGCAGCATCGCCTTCTCGAAGTCGCTTCCCTCAACTCCCGCCGACTTGAACCCCTCAGTGACGATAGGCCCAGGATTCACTGCGTTGACGCGAATCTTCTTCGGCCCCAGTTCTTTGGCCAGCACACGCGTGATCGCATCGACTGCGCCTTTCGTGCCACTGTACGCAGCCGACATCGGAGGCGTCTGGTCACTCGCGACCGATCCGATATTGATCACGTTGCCGCCCTCTGGTGGAAACAGAGCCACACCCGCCTTAGTGGCAAGCAGCAACCCCCTGACATTGATGCCATACATCTTTTCGATCGCCTCTTCGGTGATCCCCTCCAGCGGAGCGAACTCATACACGCCGGCGTTGTTCACCAAAATATCCAGCTTGCCATAAGCCTTCTTCGTCTCAGCAAAAAGCGACTCGATCTCTGCGGCCTTCGCAACGCTGCCGCCCACAGCGATCGCCTTGCCCCCGGCCTTGGTAATCTCGGCAACAACCTTGTCAGCGCCGTCTTTGCTCGATGCGTAATTCACCACAACCGAGGCGCCCTGCGCCCCCAACTCCTTCGCAATGGCTGCGCCAATTCCCTTCGACGCTCCGGTTACAACCGCAACCTTACCTGTAAGCTTTCCCATTTCGTAATCCTCATTTCGATATCTATCGAACTATTCAACAGCTACCGAATAGATGCACGACGAGCCGCAGAGATTCCCCAATTCATCGAAAACTAAAGAGACGCGAGACGCCTCACGTAAGCATCAAACACCGATCGGCACAAAAAGAGATACGCCTCCCGCCCGGACCGTCGAATCTCCACCAGCCCCACCTCGCTCAACTCCTTCATATGATGGGACACAGTCGCCGGGCTGAGCTCCTCATGCACATGCAACGCGCTGCACTCCATCCCCTCCGAAGCCGCAACCTGCTGCACAATCCCAAGCCTCCGCGCATCACCCAGCACGCGCGCGATCGCGTAAAACTGCTCTTCCGACAGGCTCACCCGTTTGCTCGTCGCTTTCTTCTTCATCGCCTTCCCAAGGATCCCTCTCCGACTATACGATGCGACCCGGCGCAGCAACGAGTCGAAAAAACGCATCACTGGCGAACGCGAACCCATTGATAACGCCGCGAAACTTACTCACCAGGCTGGAGCTTGAGAAAGTCAGCGGCTGAGAGAACAGTGGCGCGCGACGGAAACAGCTTTTCCATGAGCGCACTGTGCAGATCCGCGTCGCGGTCAGCGCAACAATCCTTGATAACGGCGATGCGAAAATCGGCATCGCTGGCCTCAAGAAGCGTTGAGAGGACAACGCCACTGGTAGAGATGCCAAAGAGGACCAGCGTGTCGAGATCGTTGGCGCGGAGAATCATAGCGAGATCGGTGCCGGTGAAGGCGCTAACGCGATGCTTGGTGATAACAATCTCGTCTTCCACGGGACCGAGCGCAGGGTCGATGCTGCCCAGCGGCTCCTGAAAAAGTTTTTGATGTTGTGGGGAAGCCTTGATCGCACCAAATAGCTGGTTCTCCGAACTGACCTCCGGAAGACCTGGGCGAAAACCAACCTTAACATGGATAACGGTAACGCGAGACGCGCGCGCATGCTTCAGGACGCCAGCAGCACGCGCAAGAAATGCCGCCTGATCACCCTGTGTATAGATGGAGACGATGCCGGCCTGACAATCCATGCTGAGCACAGCAGTGTGAGCGGGATCAATACGGAACGCAATGGACATGAACACTCCCGAGGAACAGCTTCAAACTCCAACGGTACTTATTTCCTCGCAAACAGTCTTGCACACACACGGAAGGCTTGCGATCATTGACGAATGCAAACTGTCTTCGAGGCAGCGGGTGGTAACGACGGTCTTCACCGCCTTGCCGATGCCTGGCATCGTCGCGTGATGGCCGACGAGGTCGTCGCTCATGCATTCAGTCACGGCTTCCACCCCCAGCATACTGAACGACTTGCCGCCTACTGGGCCGAGGCGCTCGGCGGCCCAACCGAGTATTCCGACTCCTACGGTGACGAAACCACCGTCGTCAAGATGCACAGCGGCAACGGCGAACACGATGAAATGGATCTCCGCGCAATTGCCTGTTTCGACCTGGCCCTGACCGACGTCGGACTAGACAGCGACGATGCTTTGCGGCAGGTGCTGCACGACTACTTCGCCTGGGCCACCACAACAACGATGTCCCGCTATCACCACTCCGCCGCCGACGTACCGAATGGCCTCCGCATCCCACGCTGGTCATGGGACGGACTCCAGCCGTAAGCCCCCCCACCCATTTCGTCTGTGCTCTTGCTTTTCCTCTTTCCCACCAAAAAAAACATCGTCATTTCGACAGTCTCATCGTGAACAGCGCAGCGGAGCCCCCAGCATTTCGTCTTTGCTCCCCGGGATCGAAGACGAAGAAAAACTCACGCCATCCTCGAAAACTTTAAGTGGAATAAAAATCGCTCCGCTCAGTTCCCAAGGTGTACATCGCTGTGTCCCAGGAGCTGTCATGAGCAGAACATCAATACACTACGATCAAGTTCAGTCACAATCCAACTCTCAGCAGGGTTCGATCAGCCCTGATGGCATTGATCGCCGAAAAGCGCTGCGCAGGCTGTCATTCCCTCGATTAGGACCGCGAAGGCCCCCACGCCTACGCAGCCAAAGCCGGAAGCACTCCCACATTCAAATACTCATCAGCACTCAAATCCTCACAAATCACATGGACCGACGAGAGGCTCAACAAATGGCTCACCGATCCCGACTCTCTCGTCTCCGATAACGACATGGAATTTCAAGTCCCAAAACCTGACGAACGCGCTGACATCATCCGCTTCCTCAAAGCAGCCTCAGGCAAATAGAATGTCAACACGGCCCGCAAAGAAGGAGAGGGATGAATCCTGAGTTCTTCGAGCAGCTCGCAATGCCGCTGTTCGATCAGCTTTATAACTTCGCTCACTGGCTCACCGGCGACCGCGCAGACGCCGAGGACCTGGTACAGGAGACCTACGCGAAAGCCCTCAAGGGATTCCGTTCTTTCCAGCAAGGCACCAATCTGAGAGCCTGGATGTATCGCATCCTCCGAAACACATTCCACACCTCGCGCACCGGATTGGCCGCGCAAAACACCTCTTCGCTCGAAGAGGAGGAGGCGCAGGGCAATGACGTGACCGCACACACCATCACCCCCGAACTTCTACTCCTCAAGCAGGAGGATCAACAGACCGTCCTGAATGCCCTCGCCGCGCTCCCCGTCTCGTACCGCGAGATCATCCTCCTCTGCGAAGTTGAGGAACTCTCCTACCGAGAGATCGCGCAAGTCCTGGACGTGCCCATCGGAACAGTGATGTCACGTCTCTCGCGCGCTCGCACTGCCCTGCGACAACCACAGAAAACAAATCCGTTGGGGAGGCCTATCAATGCCCGTACCCTGTGATCAAAACCCCATCACCCTGGCCTCTTACCTCGACGGCGAACTCGCGCCCGATCAGATCCCAGCAATGCACGAACACATCGCGACCTGCCCCCAGTGTGCCATCGAGATAGCCGAACTGACGAGGCTGAAAAACGGTCTTCGCGCAGCCCGCGGCCACCACGCTCCCACACTCGAGTTCAGGAAAAAGCTGCAACAGCAGGTCGCTCCACCCCGCCGCCCTCATCTAAACGTGCTTCGCTTCATCCCAGCGGCTCTCGCACTCGCAGCAACGCTTCTCCTAGCCTTCACCTGGACCCAACACTCCCGTCGCCAGGACGCGTTCAGCGAAGTCGCCGATCTCCACGTCAACGCCCTCGCCAGCACCAATCCTCTCGACGTCATCTCAACCGACCGCCACACCGTAAAACCCTGGTTTCAGGGTAGAATCCCATTCTCCTTCAACGTGCCAGAGCTGGCCGGGACAGAGTTCACCCTGCTAGGCGGCCGTGTCGTCTATCTTCATCAGCAACCGGGCGCACAACTCATCGTCGCCATGCGTCAGCACAAGATCTCTGTTCTGATCTTCCAGGCATCGCCCGGCCAGACTCTGCCCTTCCCTGCTTCCACCGAAGCCAGCGCTCACAACGCCTTCACCGTCGAAACCTGGCAGTCTAACGGCCTGCGATTCCTCGTCATCGGTGACGTAGACGCAACCGAAATCGAAAGACTCGCACAATCACTCAAGCAGGCAAACACCTAAGAGCGTTGCAGCAATCGATAAGTAACAGTGGCGGTTGCATATACAAACAACCGCCACCCGAACTAAACAGAAAGATTCAGCACACGATTAAGCCGCTGAACAAACGCCGCCGGATCAGGAATCGCAACCCCCTCCATCAGCAGCGCCTGATCAAACAGCAACCAAGCCGCATCCTGTGCCACCGAGTCATCCGACCGCGCCAGCAGCTTCTTCACAATCTCGTGATCCGGATTAATCTCCAGCGTAGGCTTCAGCGCAGGAATATCCTTCTGCCCCATCGCCCGCATCATCTGCTGCATCTTCAGCGACGGTTCCTCTTCATCCGAGACAATGCACGAAGGACTATCCGCAAGCCGCACCGACGCCCGCACATCCTTCACGCGATCGCCAAGCGTCTTCTTCAACATCTCCAGCAACGGCTTCAAATCCTCCGCTTTACCAGGCTCTTCCTCGCTCTTCAAATCCTCACTCGTCGAAGATTTATTCACAGCCTTCAGATCGATCTCTCCATACTTCTCCACACCAGAGAAGATGACCTCATCGAAGTCATCATCGAGAATCAGAACCTCAACGTCCTTCTTCTTATAAATCTCAAGCAAAGGAGAAGTCCGCAGCAGCGTCTCCGCTCCGCCCGTGATGTAGTAGATGCTCTTCTGATCTTCCTTCATCCGCGACTTCACATCGGCGAGACTGGTTAATCCTTCCACCTTCGTCGACTTGAAACGAACCAGCTCTAACAAAGCGTCGCGATTCGCAAAGTCCCCGTAGATCCCTTCTTTCAATGGACGGTTATATTCCGTAATAAACTCCAGGTACTTCTCCGGCTGATTCGTAGCAACATTCTTCAACTCAGAAAGAATCTTCTTCACGCTAGCCGTGCGAATACTCGTCAGCACCTTATTCTGCTGCAGAATCTCACGGCTCACGTTGAGCGGAAGATCTTCGCTGTCGATAATTCCCCGCACAAACCGCAGGTACGTCGGCAGCAACTCCTTCGCATCATCCATGATGAAGACGCGCTTCACATACAGCTTCACGCCAACCTTATATTCAGCGTGGTACAGATCCAACGGAGCCTTCGCCGGAATGTAAAACAGCGTCGTGTACTCGAGACTCCCCTCGGCCTTGGTATGGAACCAGAACAGCGGATCATCCCATCCCCCCGAAACCGACTTGTAGAGCTCCTTGTAATCCTCATCCGTCAACTCACTCTTCGGACGTCGCCACAGCGCACTGGCAGCATTCACCTGCTCCGTAGTCCGAACCTTATTCGACTTCTTCTCCGCTTCGTTCCACTCACTCTTGTCGTAAGTCAGAAAGATCGGAAACGCGATGTGGTTGGAGTACTTCTTCACAATCTCCTGCAACCGCCAGCTATTCGCGTACTGCTTCCCTTCCTCGTTGAAGTGAATCACCACCGTAGTCCCGGCAACCGGCCGCTCCGCAGGTTCAATATCAAATCCGGACTTCCCATCGCTAACCCAACGCCAGGCCCGATCTTCTCCAGCTTTGCGCGATACCACCTCAACCTTGTCCGCGACCATAAACACGCTATAGAACCCAACCCCAAACTGCCCAATCAGATTCGAATCTTTCTTCGCATCGCCCGACAGTTGAGACAAAAAGTTCTTCGTCCCCGACCGCGCAATCGTACCCAGGTTCGAAGTCAGATCCTCCTCATTCATCCCGATCCCCGTATCGCTGATCGTCAGAGTCTTCTTCTCCTCATCAAGCTCAAGATCAATGCGCGGGTTAAACGGCAGCGACTTATACGCGTCATCGGTCAGCGTCAAATGACGCAGCTTATCCAGCGCATCGGACGAGTTCGACACCAGTTCACGAAGAAAAATCTCAGGGTGAGAGTAAAGCGAGTGGATGATCAGTTGCAGCAGCTGACTAACTTCAGTTTGAAATTCACGTTTCGACATAGAACTCTATTATCGCCAAAACCACAGCCAAAGACGAGGGGTGGCAGACAGCACAGCATAGCCCGGTCTCTACTGCATGTTTTCAACCATCATCAGATTGCTGGAATGCCCGTCGACTTGTGGGAACAGCAACCACTTACCATCCGGAGAAACCGGCATTGCGCCGATCCAATACGGAGGGGGCTTCTCGAGAGAGAAGATAGGGCTGATCCTTTGAGTTCTGGTGTCGTACAGCTCGATCGTCGTCTTGCCGTTCTCGTGCGACATGAAATAGATTCCCGCTTTGGATGGAAACCATTCAGTACCTTGAAAGCTTAGCTCCGGCATGCCTTTTACCTCTTCGGGCGAAGAGCCATCTGGCATCATGCGCCAGAGCTTCTTGTTTCGGAAGAAGTAGACATATTGACCGTCAGGTGACACCAGAGGCGTGGCTGCTGGAGCGCTCGCAAGCTGCACAGCATGACCGCCCTGCGACGGTACCCTCCAGACGGAAGGTTGGCCAGTGTCATCACCCTGCATGAAATAGATCCACTTACCATCTGGTGACCAGCTTGGCATAGAGTTGTCGGATACATCGATGTTGAGTTTGGCTGGAATGCCTCCCGCCGGATCGACTGTGTAGAGGTTCGATTCGCCACCTAGTCGTGAGTCAAAAGCGATTAAACCTCCGTCGGGAGACCAGCGTGGCGTGCCAGTCGAAATAACACCGAAGGAGGTCAGTTGGAGGACGTTGGATCCGTCAGCATCGCAGACCCAAATTTCAAGTGCTCCGCTGCGGTCAGACTCGAACGTTATTCTTCTGCCATCCGGCGAGATGCTGGCTGATTCCTGTTCCGCCGAGGAGGCTATTAGCTTGTGCGCATGCGCTGGAGATCCTTGAAGATCAAGCTGCCAGATATTGGTATTGGTCGAGCTTTGCAAATAGACAAGCCGGTGGCCGGACGAACTGACGGCTACATCCGAAACGTCATGTCCAATCGGTAGTCTTTGCGCTCGCTCCGGGTGAGTCAGGCCAACTTCCCAAAGACCCCCTCCAATCGCGGGGGAACTGAAAAGGATGCTGTCGCCACCTCTCGACCAGGCGATGCCGTTGATCAATTCATGTCCCTTCAGTAGCTCTGTGGTGGTTCCATCGCCCAAATTCAGTAGACGTAAAGAATCGCTTCCCCACTTATCCAAACAAACCCATGCCAGCAGTTCACCTTTTGGGGCAAAGGAAGGTACGGCGGAAACCTTGCAGTCCGTCTTCACTGGCGTCGCCTGCAATGTGCTCATCGAAAGCAGATAAAGGATGATCGATTGGTAGGTGGTTTCCGGGTGATCCGTGAAAGCGAGATACTTGCCGTCAGAAGACCAGCTGAGTTCATTCCCACCCCAGTACGTCGAGCTTCGAGAATAAATCTTCCGTTCCGGCCCGCCGGTCGGTGGAACGAGGAAGATACCCGAAGCCCCCTCTTTTGAAACGCGGCTGATCGCGATGGCGTGCCCAGCCGGCGACCATGCTACCGATAGTTTTTCCGACGGATGCCGAGTGATGCGCAATGGGTTCTCGGAACCAATCACCTTCACATAGAGATCGTATCCGGCACCATTCGTCTCACCGTCCCACCCGAATGCGACCTCGCTTCCATCCGGAGAAAAGGCAGGCGAGGTCACATTCCCTGGCAGTGATGTAAACGGAACAATTGCGAGACGCTGAATCCTCAACAGGCGTGACGCTTCCTCAAACCTGGTCTTAAGTCGAAGGCCTACCAGGCCCATAAGGATACATGCCGCGATGCCCAACGCAATCCACCACCTTCGAAGAGGTTGCTTTGCAGGCGGTCTCGGAGGTTCAGTCGAAGCAACAGGCGGAAGTGACGTCACCTGATCGCCTTCGACATTCGTCGCAGCGATAAATCGATAGCCTTGCCGCGGGATTGTCTCGATGTATTTAGGATTCACGGCGGAGTCGCCAAGAATCTCTCGCAGTCGATTCACGGCAGCGTTCAGGCCGTGCTCGAAATCGCCGAATGACGTCGCCGGCCAGAGTACCTTATGAAGGTGTTCCCGAGTGACGAGTCGTCCAGGTTCCGAGGCCAGAACAATAAGGACCTGAAGTGCCTGCCCAGACACCTTGACCCGTATTCCATTCCTGCGCAACTCTTCCGGTTCGAGCACCAGCTCAAATGGAGCGAACCGTATTGAGCCCGAGACCTCTGCGCGGTCGGCCATGGCTCACCTGTCGAGCGAAGTTTATCATTTTGAGCTTCTCCTGAGGATAGGGTCACGCACTTAGAGAAGTTGTCGACCCTGCCGAGACATCACAACACCGCTATCTCAGTAATAAGACAAACTTTATTGAATGACACACATTTGACCTGCCTTGCATTGAGGTAGCAGGTCGAAGCGAGCAACGTAGGCGGGTACCGACGAGGATCCGCCATGAAGCTCTTCTCTGCCTTGATTTTTCTCTGGGCCTCTTTGCTCAATGCACAAACGACCTCAATCAAGATTCAGCCGATAGACCTTCCGAACCGTCCTCCCTCTCTTTCGCCCGCCCTCTCTTTCTCCTGCACAACGGACTACGACCCATCACGCTGTCTGACTGGCGCCGCTTTGCTGGCAAAGGTTCTCGAAAGATATCCAACCGAAAGAATTGGCCAGTGGACATTCGTGCTCGCAGGTTCAGCACACTGGAGGCAGACGATAAAACAATTGGGCGGCGATCCTGAATCGCCCGCATTTAGCGAGCTGGGCGCTCGCGTCACCGTCTTCGAAGAGGAACTCTTTGAAACAGTGGACTCTCGACAGGCAATGGTCGCGCGCAGATTTGGACTGCCACCCGGAAGCATCCTCGATTACGCGGTCACGCATGAGTTGGGCCACGCAATATGTGGAGAATTCCAGGAGAAGCTCGTAGAGAAGTACGGATTGGACCTGCGGCGAGGGATTGCTCCGCTATGTGCAACGTATCGAAAGCCGACTAATGCTCCATAGAGGGACATTCCAAGTGCTGGTCAGTTAGGGTGCACATCGACCGTATCGTAAAATGCCCGCCAAAATAACTCATCGAGAAACGATGAAGAAGTTGAGTGCGGCTTCTCGGAGCTGTATGCCCATTCATGCAGCTCCGTTACATCAATGGCATTCGCTAATCGAACTCGGCGCACGCAACCGCGACGCACACCCAATCACACTCCAACTTTATTCCCCCATCAAAAGGGCACAAAAGTTAAACTAGTTTGATGCTCGACCCCAAAGACCGCCTCGCCGTAGCCCTCGACCACCCAGACGCCTATCAAGCCATGAAACTAGTCGACTCCCTCGGCCAAACCTGCCAATGGTTCAAAGTCGGCATGGAACTCTACTACGCAGCCGGCAACGACATCATCCGCCAACTACGAGATCGTGGCTTCGACGTCTTCCTCGACCTGAAACTCCACGATATCCCCAACACTGTAGCCGGTGCAGTCCGGTCTGCTACGAAAGCCGGAGCAAGCCTCCTGACCATCCACGCCAGCGGAGGCCCCGCCATGATGACCGCCGCCGCCGAAGCCGCCAAAGCCCCCGGATCCCCTCGCCTCCTCGCCGTCACGGTCCTCACCAGCATGGACGACGCCCAACTCGCAGCCACAGGCATCACAGCCTCCCCCGCCGAACAGGTACTCAAGCTCGCAAAGCTTGCCAGACAATCCGGCATCGACGGCTTCGTCTGCTCCGCCGAAGAGGTCGCCGCGGTCCGCGCAGCCACAGGCCCTCAAACCCTCCTGGTAATCCCCGGAATCCGCCCCGCAGGCGCCGCCATCGACGATCAGAAGCGCATCGCCACCCCAGCCCAGGCCATCGCTCAGGGAGCCTCCATGTTGGTCATAGGCCGCCCCATCACGCAGGCCAAAGACCCGGCAGCAGCCGCCGAGGATATCCTCAGCGAGATAGCCCAGTCCGAAACCTCACTGAAAAAATAGTTGGGAAAGTTGGCGTATTTTTAGTCGACAAAAAGTGCGCTGTCAAAACACCACGTCAGCCACACAAATCACCACGATCACACCACCAAAACACCACGCCGAAAACGCGTTTTTCTGCGAAACCCCCAGCAAAAACGCTGTGGCACCACGTCAGAAAAAAAACTCCGGCGAAAACCAAAATTTAGGTAGCCGACTCCACCCCAACCGTTCCCGAAGCCAGCTCCGAATCACTCAACCGCAGCGCCAGCGACTTCGCCGACCCACCGCCCCGCTGAAACTCGCTCAGCGGCATCTCTGTCACATCGAAGCCGCGCTCCATCAATCGCTTAGCCAGATCCGTCTCCACCAACCCCATCAAGATCTCTCGCCCGACATTGATAACATTGCAGCCAAACTGAGTAGCTTCTAACTCACTGAGAACAATCCTTTTATCTACCCCATACGCCGCTTCGATCTTCTTGAGCGATGCTGCATCAAACGCCCCCGGAAAGTACAGCAGATACCCTCCAGCCAGCGGAGCAAAGCACAAATCCAGGTGATAAAACCGCGGGTCCACCAGGTGCAGCGAAGTCACACGCGTATGCCACGCATCCGCCACATGCTTGTGGCTATGCCGGCAGGTCCTAACCCCATGCGCAGCCCATAGATGGCCGCCATTAGCGTCGAAAAGCGCATCGCCTTCCCCTTCGAAGCAGGTCTCCCGCGGCGTATCCCACAGCAGAAAACCCGCGTCCTGCAACCACTTCCGCAGATGCCGCTCCTCCGTCTGCCGCTGCGGATGAGTGAAGCTCGACACTGCCGCAACTCCGTGCTGCACCACCGCTGCATGCGCCACAAACACCATATCCGGCGACCCTTCCCGCGCATGCAAAAGCCGCACATCCGCCACCCGCTGCAGCTGCCGGTACAGATTCTTCCACTGCATAAACGCAGCATCCCGGGACGGCTGATGCAGATTCCCCGCCATCCATGGGTTTATGACGTAGTTCACGTCATAGAACTCAGGCGGACACATGAGAAATGTTGGGCGATTGAAATGTGGGAGAGGTGCAAAGGCAGAGGAGGTAAGTGCAGACGAGCTGGTCATCATAAAACGGGGTTCCTACTTTCCAGCGTCGAGTCTGCCCGTCTCAAGCAGCAATCGTCAAGTCTTCGCGGGTAAATTCTAGGTACAACTTTGGTGCAAAGCTGGTCGCAATTTTCAACACGTCCGCAAGCAACACAAAATACAGGCCCAGACACGACGAAGAGCCCACGCGGGGCTCTTCGTCCTGTATAGTTTGCGAAATTACTCGCTTAGAGTTTCTCAAAGAAATCGCACGCCGAGCAGGAAATATACACCCCGCCAGGAGTACCGCGTTCACGGTCCTTCACGCGCTTCACGATGCGAGTTGGTTTGGAGCACTTCGGGCAATCCGTGCTCTTGTTAGTATCCATGACCTTCTTTCGGTCGCCGGTCTTGGCAATCTTCGCCATAATGCATGCTCTCCCTAATACGAACGTTCTCGAATATCTCGGCTCACGCGTCGGATGTTTCGATTGGCTTTTCCCCTTGCGGGCAAGCAAAACCTCATCATCCGGTACTTCTCGTAATGATTGTCCGGGACGAACCACGGCGGGAATCGGAGGAGAAGAACTGCGATTAAAGCTCTCCTACAAGTCTACACGACGCAGGCCTTAGAGTGAATGTTGCGCCAAGGCGAGATTATTCGAAGGCGGCTGACCGGAGGAAGTTGGCTGCGACGATCCCCCCTTGTTGTCATCAGGGAACTGAACTTTATTATTCGAGCTGCCAGTTGACGCCGCTTCTCCAGGCTTCAGGAGCGTAGGCGGTGAACTTTTCTTTCCCTCTCCATCCTTGGGATTGTCCCCCATCGCGACCTCACGAGTCTCCGTCGAGTTGTATCCACCCATCTCGTCTTTGTCGTGAATCTCGACAGGCTTACCTAACGCCGCAATCTCCACAACGGTCACGCGATCTCCCACAAACCGCACAAATCGAATCGTCTGCGGAACGTGCCCGTAGATCCACTCTTCGTATCGGGCTCCGTTCGCATCGCCGCTGGGCTGTTCACGCACTTTGTTTTCGGGAGCGCCCAACGCAGCCAGCACCATCCGATGATTCATTCCCACCAAAACTTCATGTGCAGCGATT
The DNA here is from genome assembly GCF_051013365.1 of Tunturiibacter psychrotolerans. Classification (GTDB taxonomy): domain Bacteria; phylum Acidobacteriota; class Terriglobia; order Terriglobales; family Acidobacteriaceae; genus Edaphobacter; species Edaphobacter psychrotolerans_A. The sequence goes on from NZ_CP132941.1 coordinate 5,479,376, forward strand.
GCTTCTTTCAACGCAGACGGCAGTGTATCCGCATAAGCCTGCTCCGAGGTCTTCACTCCGAAATCGATCACCGGCTCCAACAGCGCTTTTACCTCAGGCGCGGAGATTTCTGGGACATGTCCTTCGAAGATCAGCGTAATTCGCGAGCCGGTAGCCGCCTGCCCGTTCGTTTGCGTCACCGGCGCGTCATTGATCTGAACATGGCTTAGAAAGCGGTGTTTCGCATATGGTCCGCCATTAAGATCGAGCACAATTCGATCCGGTTTGATCTCCAGCGACGTAATGATCACGCGGTCGCCTAATGCCGCAGCCTCGCCCTTCTGGTAGATCAGCTTCCTGTAGTCGGCGCCCCCAGGGCTAATCGGTCCATTCGCGCGAAGCGTCACGGCCGCGCTCACGGGCAGTGCGCGATGAGCGAATCCCTGTTCTGCCTCGAGGTTTCTAACCAATTCCCGGCGCCCACGCTCAGTCATCACAGTATCTGGAAGCGAGACATGCGTAGGAGAAAAATCCGTGGAGATGTCAGCAGTCGCAGTACCTTCCCCGACGACAAAGACCTGACTATGAGCCGTCTTCAACGACAACGCTAGGAGACCTATGAGGAGGGCCGATCTGTGTTGAAAGAGTGCCATTGAAGCACCTCAGATAACAACAGCTTGCGCCTTCTCTTCCCCTTTTGACAAGAGCTGCTTTACGAAATTTCGACCAGACCACTTGAAATCGGCAAAAGTGTCCCGGAATGAAAAACAGTGGTCGATTTAGTTAAAGCTTAGGCTCATCCCCAGCCGAACGAGTCTGCGACGTCACCGGCAAAATCTGGACCAACGAAGTTGCAGCAGCTGACGGTGCCTGTTGCTCCATCGCCACATGAGCCGGAGGTGGCTGAACCTCCAAGGCATATCCACGCGCAACAATCGGCTTATGTGTGTAATCCCATGCGTAATCGCGTGTGATCCTCACCAGGACCACAACTCCAACCAGCAGCACAATCGCGGTGAATCCCGCGCCTTCGGGTCCGTAACCACCGCCAGTCAGCCAATGAGGGCCCACGGCCCGCGTCTGCACCACACTCGCGAAGTCATTGATTCCGCTGATTGGAAGGCCAAACAATATCCCAATGCTCGCATTCCAGGCGAAATGCAACCCCCAGGGGAGCCAGAGCCCATGTGTCCGCAGCCAAGCTACTGAGAGAAGCAGACCAGCCAACATCGTCACGAAAACACTTGTCCAGGTCGCGCCAGGATTCAGAGCGTGTCCGAGCCCAAACAGAAGCGACATCCCGATGGTCGCCGCGACCGGTCCAACCGCTTCAATCAAACGACGGAAAGGGTAGCCCCGAAATGCGATCTCCTCAGCCAGAGCTCCGATCACGAGGGTTCCAAGATTCAAAACCAGCAGCCAGACCGCTCGCGGTTGCACCCACAACTCGACATCCAACTTCCCCATCAAGGCCATCGGAAGAACGGCCAACACGACACAGCCCCAACCCAAAGCTACCCCAAAAATCCACTCTCGCAGCGAAGTCGCTCGCTTTGGCAGACCAAGGACGTCGCGGAGACTGGAGCTTCGATGTGCAATCGCCTGTAAGATTGAGAATCCGACCGCCAGCAAAAAGATAAGAAAAAACGCTTCAAGCAATGGCCGTGCGGCGTCGATATTGAGCCGCCCCGAAATACCACGCGCTGCGCGCCCCGCCAGCACATCCGAGGCGAGAAACCAGGTCGCAGATGTTAAGAAGAGCGCCAGCTGCAAGGTGCGCTCAGAGCGGCCTGAATGTGTCGAATTGATGGCTTGCAACGCTGGCTACTCCAGAAACGGTCGTACACCGCTAAGCGGTGGTGTAAAACTGCGCGATATTACGAAACTTGGTGTAGCGCTGCTCCAATAGCGTATCGAGCGGTAGATCACGAAGAGTCGTAAGATGATCCTGCAGTCTTTCGTCGACTAATACCATCGCAGCCTCGGGATCGTTCTGGGTCCCCCCCCATGGCTCCGGCAGTACTTCGTCGACACAGCCAAGAAGTTTGACGTCTACTGCTGTATATTTCAAAGCCGCAGCAGCCTGCTGCTTCTTGCTTGCGTCTTTCCACATGATCGACGCACAGGCCTCTGGTGAGATGACCGAATAGATCGCATTTTCGAGCATCAGCACCCGATCGGCAACGGCCAGCGCCAAAGCTCCGCCAGAGCCGCCTTCCCCTGTGATGGTCGCTATCGTAGGAACTCTCAACCTCGACATCTCCAGCAGGTTTCGCGCAATCGCTTCGGCCTGGCCGCGTTCTTCCGCTCCAATTCCGGGATAGGCCCCCGCAAGGTCCATAAAGGTAAAGACTGGCCGTCCAAATTTCTCTGCAATCTTCATTGCCCGCAGAGCCTTGCGGTATCCCTCAGGATCAGGGCTGCCAAACTTTCGTGCGACCCGCTCCTTTAATGTGCGCCCCTTCAGATTTCCGATCACCATCACCGGTTCGCCATGAAACAGCGCCATGCCACAGCTCATCGCCGCGTCATCGCCAAAGGCACGGTCGCCATGGATCTCGCTGAAGTCGGTAAACAATGCTGCGATGAAGTCCATCGGGTAGGGGCGCTGGGGGTGCCGCGCCAGCTCCGTCTTTTTCCACGCTTCGGGAGTTGGTGCGGATACTGCCTGGGAATGCGCTGTTCTTCCGGTCTCGTGTTCTGCCATTGTCTAGGTATGCTTCGCTGATTTCCTATAACGATTGTATGGCATCACCCGCTAGTCGATGATGCGAACCCCTCCGCGGCCAACCAACTCCTCAACCTGATCGATGAAAAGTCGGTCTGCGGCAACCAGGCAGTTGTGAGGCTCAAGCACCGCGCAAAACTCCCCTGGCTCCTCAAGATCAAGCAGAAGCTTCCCCTTACCCGGAGCACCAACCAGGATGGCATGCAGCTTCTCCAGCAGCGCGACGTCCGGATTGTGCAGCGGCACCTTGATCCGCAGCGAATCCGGCAGCTTAATTTTCACGTCCTCCAGCGCCTGTATGCTGGAAACCGCCAACTTCGGCGCGGAATCCTCCTCGCCGCGCAGCACGCCCCGGACCACCACTGGCACATCGATCTTCAATTTCTCTGCCAATTTCTCATACGACTGCGGAAATGCGATCAACTCGATCTTCCCGACCGTATCCTCAAGCGAAGCCTGTGCATACATCTCCCCGGAGCGCTTGGACTTCGCCACTTTCAACCCTGTAATGACACCGGCAATCGAAATCTCGTTTTGCGGCTCCTCACTACGTCCTCGGCGAAACACCTGAGGCTCGGGCTTCATCTCGCAGGCAGTTGCTGTATCGACCACCTTCATGTTCCGCAACTTCTCGCGGTACTTGTCCATCGGGTGTCCCGAAACAAAGAATCCCAGCACTTCTTTTTCGTTCTGCAAGCGAGTATGTTCATCCCACTCCGCTACGCTGGGTAGCGCCTCTTCCCCGTTGTTCGAGGAAGACGGATGCAGGTCAGCATCGAAGATTCCAAACAGTCCATGCTGACCAGCCGCTTCATCCCGCTGCGACTTCTGTGCCCGCTCCATCGCCTTATCGAGAGCAGCGCACAGCGCAGCCCGACCACCAAACGCATCCATCGCGCCGGCTTTAATCAGCGACTCGAGCACCCGTTTATTCAGCAACCGCAGATCAACCTTCTCGCAGAACTCCCAAAGGCTCGAGAAACCCTTCTTCCCTGCTGCCTGCAGTGCCGTCCGAGCCGATATAATCGACTCAATAGCGTTATGCCCCACGTTCTTGATCGCTGCCAACCCAAACCCAATCGCCCCATTAATCGGCGTAAAGTTTGCATCCGAAACCTGCACATTCGGCGGCACCACGGAGATGTTCATCTCGCGACACTCAGAGATGTACTTCACTACGTTCTCTGGCTTCGACGTTTCGCTCGTCAGCAACGCAGCCATAAACTCCACTGGATAGTGCGTCTTTAGCCAAGCCGTGTGATACGCCAGCAGCGCGTATGCCGCTGAGTGAGATTTGTTGAATCCATATCCGGCAAACTGCGCCATCAAATCGAAGATCTTTCCGGCTGTATCCTTCGGATGCTTGTTCGCTGCCGCGCCGCTCATAAAGCGGTCGCGCTGCTTTGCCATCTCCGCAGGATCTTTCTTGCCCATGGCACGTCGCAGCAGGTCCGAATCACCCAGCGAGTAACCCGCCAGCACATTCGAGATCTGCATGACCTGCTCCTGATACACGATCACTCCCAAAGTCTCGCGCAGAATCATCTCAAGCTCTGGCAACTCGTAGCTCACCGCCCGCCGGCCCCATTTGCGTTCGATGAAGTCATCGATCATGCCACCTTGAATAGGCCCCGGACGATAAAGCGCATTCAACGCCGTCAGGTCCTCCACTGTGTTCGGCTTATACCGCCGCAGCACATCTCGCATTCCGCCCGACTCAAACTGAAACACCCCCGACGTCAGCGCTCGGTGATAGATCTGCTCATAGGTCGTCACATCGTCAAGCGGCACTGTCGACATATCGACAACTTTGCCGGTCGTCGATTTGATCAGCTTTAGCGCATCATCGATGACCGTCAGCGTCGTCAGACCGAGGAAGTCCATCTTGAGAAGTCCCATCTTCTCGACGGCCTTCATGTCATACGCTGTAACGATATCGTCGTTCTTTGCCCGCGTCACCGGAACCAGCTCCGTCAGCGGCTTCGGCGCAATCACGACACCCGCAGCATGCACGCCTGCACCACGCACCAGCCCTTCCAGTCGCAGCGCCGCATCGATCAATTCTTTAATCTTCGGATCGCCTTCATACGCGCCCGCCAGCGTGGGCGAATCCTTCAGAGCCTGATCAATCGTGATGCCGATCGTAGGCGGAATCATCTTCGCAATCCGGTCGACTTCGCCGTACGGCATATCCAGAGCCCGTCCAACGTCCTTGATAGCCGCCTTTGCGGCCATCGTGTTGAACGTGATGATCTGCGCAACCTGATCACGTCCGTACTTCCGATTGACGTACTCAATCACTTCACCGCGCCGGTTCATACAGAAGTCGATATCGATATCCGGCATCGACACACGTTCCGGATTCAAAAAACGCTCAAACAGAAGCTCATTCTGCAATGGGTCTATATCCGTAATCTGCATCACGTAAGCGACCAGCGAACCCGCAGCTGATCCACGGCCAGGCCCCACAGGAATATTCTGCTCGCGCGCATATTTGATAAAGTCCCAGACAATCATGAAATAGCCAGGAAACTTCATCTGTTTGATGATGTTTAGCTCTCGATCCAATCGTGCATGGTACTCAGGAATCGTCTTCTTCAAGTGGCCGCGGTCACGAAGATGCGCCACCGCCGTTTCGAGCCGCATCTCCAAACCCTTACGACACACCTGTTCAAAGTAACTGTCCAGGGTCTCACCTTCCGGCACGACAAAGTCCGGAAATGGATTATCGACCTTCACCATCTTGACGTTGCACCGCTCGATAAACTGCATCGTCCGGGTGCAAACCTCTGGGTTCTGTGAGAAGGTGCGCAGCATCTCCTCCGCGCTCTTGATGTAAAACTCCTGCGTGTCGAACTTAAAACGCTTCGGGTCGTTCATGCTGCCCGCGGTCTGCACGCAGAGCAGAATTTCATGTGCGCGTGAATCATCAGCGGCAACATAGTGGCTGTCGTTGGTCGCGATCAGAGGAATATCAAGTTCCCGTTCCATCTTGAACAATGCATCGCAAACAGCCTTGTCCGGCGCGAGTCCATGATCCTGAATCTCGAGAAAGTAATTCCCCTTCCCAAACAGATCCTGATAGAAGCCCGCCGTACGTTTGGCCTCATCGTACTTGTCCTCCATCAGGAACTGATTCACTTCACCCGCAAGACAGCCCGAGAAACCAATCAGCCCCTCGGAGTGCCGAGCAAGAAAATCCTTCGACACCCTCGGCTTCCGATAAAACCCGTGGAGCGCCGCCTCGCTCGTCAGTCGGACCAGATTGCGATAGCCTTCCTGGTTTTCCGCAAGCACAAGCAAATGGTTATACTTGTCGCCTTCAGGTGCAGCGCGATGATCGTCGTTCTTGCAGATATAGAGTTCACAACCGAGTATCGGCTTGATTCCCTTCTTCTGCATCGCGTCAAAGAAGTGCACGGCACCATAGATATTTCCATGGTCGGTCATCGCAGCCGCGGTCTGGCCAATTTTGCTCAAATGCCCGGCGAGCTTATCTACGTCACAGGCGCCATCGAGAAGGGAGTAGTCAGTATGAAGATGAAGGTGGGTAAACTCTGCTGCCATTGTTCTAGTTTAGAACCCTACGCCCCGTAGGAAAACGCGGTCCCAAATTGCCGCATCAGAGTGCATAACCAATGGCCAGCATCTTTTTCATCGAAGCGATCAGCCGCCGGATTCGCCGCCGAAACCGCGACAAAAAGCTGCGTCTTGCCGCCAATTGGCCACACACTGAGGCCGAGATCAATCATTGGCAGATCCTGAACGCCGACGAGGAGATTGCCACCACAGGTGCTCCGCATCAGATCGAAGCCGGCTTCCATTTCAAGCTAAATGGCGAGTACTACGGCGGCTACCTTCGCAGCGTCGCCCTCACCCATCGCGAAGCAGAGTCAAAGGCCGCTGGCAACCCGCTGGTAAACATTCACTACAATCCCGCCAATCCGGACGAAACCGCAGTATTCGCCGAAGACAACCCAGACAACCTGCCCTTCCGCATCATCTCCGGCTGACAATAGCCCGCCAAGGGAGGGATTACGCTCGCTGTGGCAGAAAGCGCGAAGATGGAAAGCCAAATATCCGCAGTCTCAGGCAATATTCCGCCTCGACTGCAAAATGCAACATCTTCTGCAGCATCGAGTACTCTTCAGGCCACGGGGCCGCAGAGGTCCGCCACGCAAAGGAGTAGTGCGCAAGGATTAGTCCAGCACGAGGAAGATGGCTCGGCGAACTGATGACCTCCGCACTCTTCCAATGATGAGCCTCCATGATTTGCTCACTATAGTAGATATTCTGAATCGTATTCTGGGCCTGATCTTCTACCGTGATGTCGCTGGCTGGTACGCCCTGTGCAACCGCCAAATCCTTCATCACGTCGGCCTCGACAAACCGATTGTGCGCAGCTCCTCCGGTAAAGATCAGGTGAGGAGCAACGCCCGCCCTATACTCGCGAACTCCTTCCAGAGTGCGCTCCCGCTGCTCCGGTGAAGGTGCTCCATTAGCCTCGGCAGGATTTCCCAGAACGATGAGGGTGTCAAAGTGAGTAAGGTCGGTGTTGTGGTTCGGTATATTCCGATACACAAATACGGTGGCGACAAATACAACTAAACCCAACCCCAGTAAGACGGTCAAAACCTTTCGAAGTGACTGCATTTGTCCTCAAACTATCCGTTCTGAACAAGACTGGTGGCGAGTTCCACATAGTGATCGACTGCCTCGAGCAGCTCTCGTTTCGCAATCTTCTCCTGTGGTGTATGCGCGACATGAATTGAGCCCGGGCCCAACAGGAACGGCTCACCCCATGCCGTCAGCTTAGGAATATCGGTCGTAAACTTTGCGATCATCGTCGGCAAACTCCCCACCCTCCTCATTCTTACGAACGGTAGATCAAGACTGAACTCAACATCCGCCCGATCACCCACCGCCGCGACAATTGACCTCCTCACCTCATCCGATGGTCCCACCAGTCGCACCAGAATATGCGCCTCAGCTTTATCCGCAATCACATTCGGAGCACGCCCGCCATCGATCAAGCCGATGTTCAAAGTGGAAGGGCCAATCTCCGGCTCGACCGGCAGCGCCATCGCCAGAACATCATGAAGTGCCTCGACCAATTTATCGATCGCCGACTCTCCCAACTCAGGATACGCAGAATGAGCCATGCGGCCCTTCGCCCTTAGTTCAACCCGCAACGCACCCTTGGACGCCAGGGCCAGACGATTGTCCGTCGGTTCCCCATTGATCAAAAAGCGCGAACCCTTCGGAGACAGATTAGCGACAGCAGCGCCCGCAGAATCTCGCTCCTCCCCCACCACGAACAGCAGTCCAACCTTCACGCCCCCCTCACGCAGTCGATCCGCCGCCGCAACCTGCGCCGCGATAATTCCCTTTGCATCGCAGGTCCCACGGCCATATAAAAACTCATCGTCCTCTGTACAACCGAAGAACGGAGGTACGGTATCCATGTGCGTAGACAACACTACATCCGGAGTGACACCGTGCATGGCCGCGTACACATTGAAGCGCTCTCCACTGCCTGCTCCCGGAGTATTGGCGACGTCCGGCTGTTCGACTTCCGTCCGCTCAACCTCGTAGCGTTGGGCCCCTAGATATTCGTAAAGAAAAGCGCCGGCAAGACCCTCGTGGTACGTAGTGGACTCAATGTCTACGAGCTTTTTAGTAAGTTCAATCGGGTCAATCGCCATGTCCTTCAGCATACGGCATCGTCCATAAAGAACGGATAATGTGCGCACCCGATAAACTGAAGAAGATGACACAAATCACTACCTCGCAAATACGATCGATCGACGATCTTCGCGGCCCCGCTGGCCGCCTTGAAGCCCTCCTCAATACCGGCCGCGAAGACGCTCCCTACGCGGCAGTCGTCTGCCATCCACACCCGGCCGGTGGTGGCACCATGCACAACAAAGTCGTCTACCACGCCATGAAGGCCCTATCTTCCTTCGGCCTTCCCGTCCTGCGGTTCAACTTTCGCGGTGTAGGCCTCAGCGAGGGTGTCCACGACGAAGGCCACGGCGAACAGGATGACGTCCGCGCAGCTCTGGATTGGATCCAGCACAACCTCAACAGGCCGATCCTCTTCGCCGGATTCTCCTTCGGCTCAAACGTTGGCCTCCGAGCCTGTTGTGGAGATCCGAGAGTCAAGGGTCTCATCGGACTCGGCGTTCCAGTCCGTGCCGAAGGCCGCGATTACACTTATAGATTTTTGCCTGAGTGCACGCAGCCGAAGCTATTCATCAGCGGGGATCACGATCAATATGGCCCACGCGACGTTCTTGAAGGCGTCTTCGAAAGAGCCCCCGAACCAAAGCGTCTGGTGTGGATCGCAGACGCAGACCATTTCTTTCAAGGCACGACCGAGTCACCCAACCCCAAGCTCGACCTCATGCAGCAGGAGATCCGTCTCTGGTTGCAAAGCGTATACAGCCTGACCTAAAGAGCTAAGCCGCGCCTCGTTCGTTCAAACGATTTTCAAACGCAACCGAATCCTGATGACGGCCGACGTTACGCGCGCTTCAGAGGCTAAAGGCTTCGACAGCCAGTCCCGCATCGCCGCATTGCAAATCTCTGGCATCTCTTCAAAGGCGATGTGTCCCACACCAGGAAGCACCATAAGGCTCGACTGGGGAAGCATCCGCTGCAGCTCTTGCGCAGAACTCAAGCCAACCGCTCTGTCGCGATCTCCCCATATCAGCAGCGTAGGCTTGGCTACCAGATGTTCAAGAGCAGAACGCAGCAACCCCATGTCCACAAACCAACGCTGCACAATCTGCAGGACGTGATCCATGGTTCCGGGAATATGCAACCCTTCGATATACCCTTCTAGAGCTCCGACCGAGACCCGAGAAGGATCACCGTACATTCGGCTGAGCGCGGTCGCCTTCAACATTCTGGGCAAAGAAGGAATCTGCCGCGCGAACCACATGCCAAACCTTGTCTGATAGAACCGGATCAGCTGATGTCCCAGATCGCAGAACGGATTAGCCGGAGCAAACAGGATAAGCCTGCGCACTCGATCAGGATGCCGAGCCGCAAACATCATGGCCACCGCTCCGCCATGGGAATGGGCGGCTATATCGGCCTCATCCAGATCCAGCGAGTCCATATAGGCCGCCAACCGGTCCGCCGTGGCTTCAAGTCCGGCGTCGAGCCCGGGAACCCGCTCCGATTCGCCCATATTGAACAAATCGATCGCGTAAACGTCAGAATCTTGCGACAGGAAGTCGATGTTCAGGCGCCAGTTTTTCGCCGACCCCACCAGACCATGAAGCAGCAGAAGAGGCCGCCCCGAACCCGCGCGCTGATAGTGGACCTTAACCCCGCCAACTACAACGAAACCTTCAGTAATCTGACCACTCTCTTTTCGTGTCACTTTTCTACGGCCTCATCTAAGCGCGAAGGACTAACCGGTCGCATAATCTTTCATATTACAAGAGTGTTAATATTTGCTGCCGACAATCATTCGCCATAATTTACATATTCCACAGGGTTGGTTTGAATCTGGAGATAAATCCCTTGTTCACAGAACATTGAATTGAACAAATTCTTGATCGCGACGTAGTTCTGGGGACATCTCGATTATTACGGAATAGGTTATGATTTTCTGTAGGCGCAAAGAGAGAAAATGCCTCCCTTACTGTGCAACGAGGCCTAAATCGGTTTGGTCCTCGATGTGCTGACCATCTTCCAGATCGTCGGTTTTCTTGATGAATAACGCCTCTCAAACCCGAATTCTGGCTGTCGTCCTCGCAGTCGCGACGGTTGCCGCCTGTGTTCTCGCAGCACTGAACTTTGATCGGGAGAGCGGCTTCGACGTCCCAACCGATGGAATCTGGTGGGTCGAGGCCGCCGCCGGTCTCCGGGCTGAGCGAGTACCAGCCCTCTCTCCGGGCCACCGCGCCGGCATTCGCGCGGGGGATATACTCGTCGCCGTCAACGAAGAACCTACCCCCCGCGTCGCCTCGCTCACGCGGGAGATGTTTCGCAGCGGCATCTGGGCACACGCGACTTACGCGATCCTTCGTCCGGTTCCCCAATCGATCGACCTCCACGGCGCAACCAAGCTTGACATCCAGGTCATTCTCGAACCCAAAGATCGTTCCATCAACCAAGGCCTTCGCTTCATCGCCCTCGTTTACCTGTGCATTGGCATCTACGTTCTGTTCCGGCGCTGGACCGCCCCCAAGTCCGTCCACTTCTACGTCTTCTGCCTTGCTTCCTTCGTTCTCTACAGCTTCCGATCGACAGGGGAACCAGGCACCTTCGACTGGTTCATCTATTGGGGAAACATGGCCGCGCAGGCACTTCAGCCGGCCCTCTTCCTGCACTTTGCGGTCAGCTTCTCCGACAACTTCGCCTCAGACCAACGCAAACGGATGGCCCGGCGCATCGGGTGTATGCTGCTCTATCTCCCCGGGGTCTTCCTTATCGGTCTCCAGTACACGGCCATTCGCTTCTGGTCTGCAACTGAGGTCCTCCTTCATCGACTCGATCAAATTGCTCTCGGATACCTCGCCCTCTACTACGTCATCGCAGCTATAGTCTTCCGCTACCGATATCGTTGGGCCGAGTCTGCTTTGGAGCGTCAGCAACTCAAGTGGCTCACCCGCGGCACCCTCATCGCCGTCACTCCGTTCACCCTGCTCTACGTCATTCCTTACCTCGCCGACTGGTCCGTCAATAGCCAGGTAGCGAAGCTGGCCGGTCTCTCTCTGGTTGTCCTTCCCCTCACTTTCAGCTGGGCGATCGTCCGTTATCGACTCATGGACGTGGACCTCATCTTCAAGAGAGGAGTCACCTATACCCTTGCTACCGCCTCGCTGGTCGGAGTTTACTTCGGCATCATCGCTCTCACCGGTGAGATCGTTCACACCCGACTCTCCAATCTCGGCGTATGGGGACTGCTCGCGGCCATCATCATCGCAGGAATCGTCTTCGATCCACTCAAGCGCGCTATTCAGGCACGGGTAGACCGCGTCTTCGATCAAAAACGCTTCGACTACCGCGAGACGCTCGTCGAGTTCGGTCGCGGCATCAACGCCCAAACCGATCTCCGCGCCCTGCTCGACTCTATCGTTGAACGTCTCCCCCAGACCCTGCTCGTCACTCGCGTGGCTGTCTTCCTCGCCTCCGAAAGCGAAGGAGGCAGCTTCACCCCGAGACACTTCGATCTGGCCGCCTCTCACGGTCTCACCAACCTCAAGTCTGCCGAACTCCATAGCCTCGATGTTCGCTTCCTGGACTTTGATCGACCCGGTGCCAATAGCCACATCTTCCTTGAGAATCCCCAGCAGGTCCTTCGTCTTCCGGAGGCGCAGCGTCAAAGCGCGGGCCGCCTCGACCTCAACTACTATCTCCCCTGCCGCGTTGCCAACCGCGAAGGCGCGGGCACTCGCACCGTAGCCGTCATTGGACTGGGCCGCACTGACGACGGAGACTTCCTCTCCAGTGAAGACATGGAGCTGCTCGAATCTCTAGCCGGTTACATCGGGATCGCCATCCAGAACGCGCAACTCTACCGCCGCCTCGAGCAAAAGATCACCGAGTTTGAAAGCCTCAAAGAATTCCACGAAAATATCGTCGAATCCATCAACATCGGCGTCTTCGCCGTCGATCTCGAGGACCGCATTGAAAGCTGGAACACTCAGATGGAGGGCATGTACTCGAAGTCCCGCACCGAAGTCCTCCGTCAACCGATCTCAGCCGTTCTTCCGCCTGACTTCGTTGCCCGCTTCAACAGTGTGCGTGACGAGCATGGCACCCACACTCTTTATAAGTTCCGCCTCATGCTTCCCAATGGGAACGTGCGCGTCGCCAACATCGCCATCGCCCCTCTAGTTACCCGGAACTTCGTCGCCGTAGGCCGAATCATTCTGGTTGACGACATCACCGACCGCATCCAACTTGAGGCTCAGCTTACCCAGGCTGAAAAGCTCTCCTCCATCGGACTACTTGCCGCTGGAGTCGCGCACGAGGTCAACACGCCGCTCGCTGTCATCTCCAGCTACACCCAGATGCTCACCAAGCACATGCGCGATGATGAACGGCTCGCCCCGGTACTCGAAAAGATTACCCAGCAAACCTTCCGCGCCTCCGAGATCGTCAACGGGCTCCTCAACTTCTCTCGCACCAGCGGAGCAGAGTTTGCCAGCCTCAATCTAAACGAACTCCTTCGCGATACCGTCACCCTACTCGAGCATCAGTTCAAGACCGCACAGATTCGAGTCGAAACCAACTTCGACCCACACCTTGCCCGCATTCACGGCAATCAGGGCAAGCTGCAACAGGTGATCCTGAACCTCATGTTGAACGCTAAAGACGCAATGTTTGGAACCACCAATGCAACGCTCAAGATAGCAACCTTCAACGGCGCAGGTCGCGTCATGGTCCGCATTCAGGACTCCGGTAATGGCATCGAGAAGGAGCACCTCCACCGGATCTACGATCCCTTCTTCACCACCAAGACGAAACCCCAGGAGGGCGAGCATAAAGGCACTGGGCTTGGCCTCGCTGTCAGCTACGGCATCATGCAGGAGCACGCAGGCAAGATCCACGTCGAAAGCGAAATCGGCATCGGTACTGCCTTCCAGTTGGAGTTCCCCTCCTCCGGCACACGCCCTGCCTCTTCAGCAGAACTGCCAAAGAGTGAGTCCGAGGTTGTAGAAAGAAAGGCGATGCATGTCTGAGACTACAGAGCTCGCCGCCGAGACCCTCCACCTGCAACGCACGGCCCGAGTCGTTGGAGATCCGCGTATTCTCATCATCGATGACGAAGCAGCCATCCGCGAATCGCTCGATACCCTTCTCACCCTGGAGGGCTTCACCGTCAGCGCAGCGAGCGACGGACCCTCCGGCCTCGAACTTCTCTCACGCAACGAATACGATCTGCTTCTTCTCGACCTCGCACTACCGGGCGAAAGCGGCCTCGATCTCCTGCCCCGCATCATCGAGATGCAGCCTAATCTTCCCGTCATCATGATCACGGCCTACGGCACGGTAGGCAACGTCGTTGATGCCATTCGTGCCGGAGCGGAAAACTTTGTCCAGAAGCCATGGGACAACGAGAAGCTGCTCGCCGACATTCGGGCCGCAGTAGCCCGTCATCGCGCTGAAGAAGAAGTCGTTCAACTCAAGCGCACCCTCAAGCAGCGTTATAACTTTGAGAACATCGTCGGCAAAAGCGAGCCGATGCTTCGCCTCTTCGATCTCATCGCGCAGGTCTCCCCCAGCCGCTCCACCGTTCTTATCCAAGGCGAAAGTGGCACCGGGAAAGAACTCATCGCGAAGGCTATCCATGCCAACTCGCCGCGCAAAGATCGCCCCTTCGTTCCGGTCAACACGGGTGCCGTGCCGTCCGAACTCCTCGAATCGACCCTCTTTGGCCACGTCAAAGGCGCCTTTACCTCCGCGGTCACAGCGAAAAAAGGCCTCTTCGAAGTCGCCAACGGAGGCACGCTCTTCCTCGACGAGATCGGCACCATGGGGATGGACATGCAGGCCAAGATACTTCGTGTTCTGCAGGACCGCCGCTTCATGCACCTTGGCGGTGTACAGGAGATTCAGGTCGACGTCCGCATCATCGCAGCCACCAACGTCAACCTGCACGACGCTGTCCGCGCAGGGCGGTTCCGCGAAGACCTCTTCTACCGTCTCAATGTCATCAGCCTCGAGCTTCCCCCACTTCGCTCCCGCCGCGAAGACATTCCCCTCCTCGCAGCCCACTTCCTCAAGTTTTACGCCGACGAGAATGGCACCGAGATTCGCTCTCTCTCCCCCGAGGCGATGCGCATCATCATGGACTACGAGTGGCCCGGCAACGTTCGCGAGCTCGAAAATGCCATGGAGCGCGGCGTTGTTCTCTCCACTTCCCGCACCATCAGCCCGGACCTGCTGCCTACACAACTCACCGGCAGCACTTACTCCGCCAGCCTTCTCGATCACCAGCCCAACGCCAGCCTCTTCGATTTGATGGAGGAGATCGAGCGCCGCATCATCTCAGATCGTCTCGAACGCTGCCACTGGAACCAGACCGAAGCCGCCGAATACTTCAAGATCCCGCTCTCTACTCTCAATCAAAAGATCAAGCGCCTCAACGTAGAGGTCAAGAAGCGAACCCGCGACTAGCTCTTAGGTTGAATCACGATCTTCATGGAATCAGCCTGAGGATGCGAAGCTAGGTCAATCGCAGCAACAGCATCCTCCAGCGAAAACCGGTGCGAGATCAAGTTGGTCAGGTCAAACCCATTGCGATACCCCTCAAACACCATTCGTGTCACATCATCCTGAATCGCCACTGACGCGCTGTAAGATCCCATCAAAGTCTTCTCGTCCATACAGACAGCCGCAGGATCGAATGGCGCCTCACCATGTTGCGTCGAGGCAAACAACATCACCCGCCCCCCTGGTCGAATCGCCTCCATGGCAACCTTGATCAGCGCATCGCTGCCAACTGCCAGCAGCGCCACATCCGCTCCACGCCCTTCGGTAGCCGCCTTCGTCGCCGCAACTACGTCGCCACGAGCATCGATGGACCGATCCAGCCCAAACTTCGCCGCCACCGCATGCCGCTCCGCATATAGATCACTAGTCAACACGGTAGCTCCCCTTCGCCGAGCCAATGCAGCCAGCAAAATTCCAATCGGACCCTGCCCGACTACCAGCACCGTCTCATCCGCCTGCAAATCAAGCAGCTGAATCGCCTTATAACAAGTGTTGACTGGCTCCAGAAACGCGGCCTGTTCAAACGGCACATCATCCGGAATCGTTACCAACCCTCGCTGCACTATCCAATCCATCACACGAATGTATTCGGCAAACCCACCACCCGCAGGCGCAAAGCCCGCCGTGCAACCGACCTTCTTATAAACCTGACACTGAGCAAACGTCTTTTTCCGGCAATAGTAGCATTCGCCACAGGGAATATGGTGGTACGCCATAACCCGATCTCCAACAGCGAACCCCTCAACCCCCGCGCCTACCCGCACAATTGTCCCTGCCATCTCATGTCCGAAGACACGTGGCGCATCATGCGACCCCGTATGAATCTTCTTCAAATCCGTCCCGCAAATCCCGCAGGTGTGGATCTTCACCAACACCTCGCCGGCGCCGATCTCGGGCACTCCAATCGTTTCAACTTGAACATCATTTATGCCGCGATAAACCGCAGCACGCATCGTCTCTGGAACTATTTGTGACATGAACCGATCCTTACCTATTTCTTTTCTCAGTGTAATCGTCGTTAGAGCTGCGCACTGAACCACTCGGGTCCAGCCATTCATAGAGCGCCTCAGCAAGATTCTTTGCCGCCGCAGAACTATGTCGTCCCAGCTTCATCAAACCCGGCCAAGAGCTAGGGCGCACCGCAACATGCGCCAGAAATGGAATCATCTTCAACCGTCCACTCTCTGCAATAAAGGGATTCAAGTTCGGCAACCGCGCCGCGGCATCATCCGATACTGCTTTGAAACAATAGAACGGAATGCCCTTCCCCAACGCAATCCGGGCGATAGCCGCTGCTTCCATATCCACTAGCCCAGCTCCATAACTCGCAGCTAAGCGCTGCTTTTCGCGCTCATCAGCCACCCGCGTAGTAGTCGCCAGTACAGGCCACTCAGGTCGCGAGTCAGCCGGCCGAAACCGCTCTCCCGTCCTGGTATCGACCACCAGAGACGCGCTCGAAACGGATTGAGCCTTGATTGCTCCATCCAACGCGCCCGCCCACCCTACGGAGCAAACCGCATCAATTGCAGCAACCTTCTCAGTCTCAGCAAAGGCTAATGCCGCCCTCACTCCACCCATACCTGCACACGCTGCTATCCAACACCCGTTCGTATGGCGATACTCCCACACCGAACACCCTTCACGTGACTCTCTTCTCTTCCACTTTCCTGCGCCCCATCCACGAACAAAGGGCTTTAGTTCACCTTCCAGTGCTGCAACAATCGCGATGTTTCCCTTCATGCGGCATGTCCATCTAGTGGCGGCGCGTACCCATGAGTCACGAACCACTCGATTGCCGCTCTCAGTGCGTTATAGATAGGTACCACCTGAAATCCGAGCTCTCTCTCCGCCTTTGACGAAGAAGCAAACATCATCTTCTTTCCCATTCGCACAGCCTCTACGGTTGCGCGTGGCTCTTTGCCCCTCAACTTGCCGGTAAAGTTTTCATCAAAAAAGGCAAATGCCATCGCAACAGCATGCGGCACTTTCATCGTCGGAGAAGGCAGCCCCGTAATCGCCGACATGCGATCCAGAATCTGTTTTAGGGTAAGATTCTCGCCACCCAGGATGTACCGCTCTCCCGGTGTCCCGCGTTCCAGCGCAACCACATGCATGCGCGCCACCTCGGCAACATCCACCAGATTAAGTCCCGTATCCACATACGCGGGAAAATTCCTATTGAGAAAATCGACGATAATCCTCCCCGTCGGAGTAGGCTTCGAATCACCCGGTCCAATCGGCGTGGTTGGATTCAGGATCATGACATGCTGGCCAGCCTTCGCGGCCTTAATCGCTTCCAACTCCCCAAGAAACTTGGATCGCTTGTAATGGCCAATCATCTCCCCCAACGAGACAGGCGACTCCTCGTCAACAATCGTGCCGTCGCTCTTGAAGCCCATCGTAGCTACGCTTGAGGTATACACAACACGCTGCACCCCAACCTCGCATGCCAGCTTGAGAAGTTCACGCGTGCCGGCCACGTTGGCCGCATACATCTGATCAGGATCCCGCACCCATAGGCGATAGTCCGCTGCAACATGCACTAAGGCATCGCAACCGACTAACGCAGACCGCAACTTCTCCGGTTCGCGCAGATCCCCAGTCACCATCTCTGCATCAATGTCAGCAAGCGAGTCCAGTCGACTAGTTTGCCGAGTCAGCAACCGAAGGCTTGCACCCTCTGCTGCATAACTCCTGGCCACATGGCCTCCGACGAAGCCCGTCGCTCCCGTAATAAATACGCGCACTCTCGCTCTTTCCAGCCAACTGGCAGACAATTCTGGTAGCAGCAACTGTATCCGGCAAACTCTACGCCCGACAGCAGTCTTAGTCCAGCTTCTCTGGCTCGATCTGGATGTTCCGTTCGCCGGCTGCCTTCTTCTCCCAGTACTTCTTCACCCAGGCTTCGAAGGTCTTACCCGCCGCCGTATCGCGACCGCTGAATGCAATGGCCGCGATCTCCGCATAGGCGATGCTCACCCGTATCTTTTCGTTGGTTGGAATCAGACGAACAAACGAGTCCGCTAGAGACTCTCCGCGCCGACGATCGAAAAGATAGCCCACCACTTGTGATCCATCCTTCTTCGTAATCGTAATATCGCCGCGGTAATCAAAAGCCTTTTCGAGTGCCTCGTGGATCTCAGCGTCGCTCGCCAGTTCAGGAATCCAACCCTCAAGCTGTTCCCGCTCACGTCCCGCTGCTACTTCGATCTCATCTGGATTCTCATGCGCCAACTGCGCAAGCTTTGCAGATTCCTGTGTCTCGGTCGCCATCGTTAGTCTCCTGAGACCTCTTGAAGTTCAGTCGTGCTCTTAGTCACAGGCGAACCAATCTGCACCAATGGCCCATGGGTCGCTGGCTTCCACTCATTCAGCAGCTTCATAGCGCCTTCATCTTCGTACTTGCTGAAGAAGATCCCCTTCGCAGTCTGCAAGAGGCCTTTCAGTGAACTGAAGGTGTAGTTCACACCACTGGCCTCATAGCCAGAGTGCACCATGCAGTTCGCGCATTGTGGATTCCCGCTCTCGGTCCCATAGTTCGACCACTGCACTGTCTCCATCAACTCCTTGAAGCTGTCCGCATATCCGTCCTGCAACAGGTAGCACGGCTTCTGCCAACCGAAGATGCTGAACGTTGGCATCCCCCAAGGTGTGCAGGTCAGGTCCTTCTTGCCCATCAAAAACTCCATAAAGATGGGCGATGCATTGAAGCGCCATGTCTTCTTGCGATTCGAAAGGATCGACCGAAACAACTTCTTCGACCGCGCACGCCCAAGAAAGTGCTTCTGGTCCGGAGCTTTGTCATAGGTGTATCCGGGCGAAACCATCATGCTCTCCACACCGGCCACCATCAACTCATCGAAGTGTGCACGCACGCTATTAGGATCGGCACCATCAAACAATGTGGTGTTCGTCGTAACGCGGAAGCCCGCTTCTACCGCAACCCGGACTCCCTCCATCGCGATGTCGTACCCACCTTCGCGGCAGACTGAAAAGTCGTGATGCTCCCTCTGCCCATCCACGTGAACCGAAAACGAAAGATACTTGCTCGGCTTGAACAGGTGCAGCTTTTCTTTCAGTAGCAGAGCATTGGTGCACATATAGACGTACTTCTTGCGCGCGACCAGACCCGCAACAATCTCCGGCATCTGCGGGTGCAACAGCGGCTCCCCACCAGGAATCGCAACCATCGGAGTGCCACACTCCTCGACCGCTTTGAAGCATTCCTCAGGCGACAACTCCGCCTTCAGGATATGCGCGGGATACTGGATCTTCCCACAACCGGCGCAGGCCAGGTTGCAGCGAAACAACGGCTCCAGCATCAGCACAAGCGGATACTTCTTCCGACCCATCAGCTTCTGCTTCAAAACATAAGTTGCAACCGTCCAGGCTTGCGAGACTGGCACTGCCATTAGGTGTCTCCTCCAGAGAAATTCTTGACGTGCGGTTTAGTGCGACGCTCCGCTCTTCATTGCACGCTCGTAAGTCGTCAAAGCCAACAGCGGGAAGTACTGTTTGTAAAGGTGGTATCCGAGATAGAACACGCGCGGAAATCCTGTGCCGGTGTAGTAGCTCTCGCCATTGCGGCCAGGAACAAGTTCATCCCAGCTCCCATCCTCATGCTGACGATCCACCAGCCAGCGAATACCCTTCGCCACCGAGTCCGAACGCGTATCCCCGGCTGCCAGCAATCCAAGCACTGCCCACGCCGTCTGCGATGGCGTACTTGGTCCGATGCCACGCTGATTTGGATCGTCGTAGGTGCCGCAGGTCTCGCCCCAGCCGCCGTCCGCGTTCTGCACCATCCGAATCCACTCGGCTGCCTGTTGGACCGCCGGCTCGTGGTTCCAGAAGCCCATCGCCTCAAGACCCCGTAGAACCAGGAACGTCCCGTACAGATAATTAACGCCCCAGCGTCCAAACCAGCTGCCGTCAGGCTCCTGCTCTTTCAGGATGAACTGAATAGCTTTTTCAACGCGCGGATCGCTTCTTGTCACGCCATACAGGGCCAACATCTCCAACATGCGGCCCGTAATGTCGACCGTCGGTGGATCGAGCATCGCGTTATGGTCGGCAAACGGGATGTACTGGAAGATCATCTTCGTGTTGTCGCGGTCAAAGCTCGCCCAACCACCGCTCTTGCACTGCATGGCCCAAATCCAATTCAGAGCGCGCTGACATGCATCGTATTGATACCGCTCGCGTGGATTATCCACGCAATTAAGCGCAAGCAGAACCTGCCCCGTATCATCGACATCTGGGTAAAACTCATTGTTGAACTCGAAGTACCAACCGCCCGGTTCAACATTCTTAACCTTCTCAGCCCAGTCGCCCTTCTGGCGCACTTCTTTGGACAAAATCCAGTCCGCAGCCTTCAGCATTCGAGGGTCATCCTTGCGAACGCCTGCTTCTCCAAGTGCGTACATCGCCTGCGCCGTATCCCACACTGGAGGGAAGCAAGGCTGCATGCGGAAAGTCGGCGTCGCATAGTCTGGTGTGCCATCAGGACAATCAATACCGAGCTTTTCGAACTCATCCAACGCACGGATCAACTGAGGATCGTCCACCGACCGACCCAGGCACCGCAACGCGACAATAGAATTCAACATCGCCGGATAGATCGCACCCAGGCCATCCGACTTCTCGAACCGCTCCAGCATCCACGCCTCGGCGCGTTTCAGAGCAACCTTGCGCAACGGCCGAATATGCACGCGCTCCGCCAAATGCATCATCCGATCGAGAGCCAGGAAGAAGTTCCGCCAACCCAGCGGCTTCTTCTTATCCCAGCGCAAATGCATGTTTGCATTCTTGCGTCCGCCTACAAAAAGCTCCTCAATTCCCTGTTCCGGAGCGAGCTTCTTGAACGGCTTCTTCGCATAGATGATCGACAGCGGAACAAGAATCCCGCGCGACCACGAAGAGATCTCGTAGATATTGAAATAGCACCAGTTTGGAAAGAGAACGATCTCCGGCGGAATCGCAGGTACCGCATCATAGTCATACTGGCCAAGCGCGCACAGGTAAATCTTCGTAAACGTATTGCACTCTACAACGCCACCATGAGCCAGGACCCACTCACGGGCTTTCACCAACACTGGATGATCCTTCGACCATCCCATCAACTTCAGAGCAAGATACGCCTTGACCCCATAGCTAATATTGGACGGACCACCAGGAAACAGACCCCAGCCTCCATCCTCGTTCTGATGGCGCAGAATTTCGTTGATTGCGCGTTCCATCCGCCCCGGCTCGCCAGTGCCCAGCAACGTATGCATGAAGATGTAGTCCGACTCCAGCATGCTGTCGGCTTCGAGCTCGCCGCACCAGTACCCATCGGGGTGTTGCTGGTCGAACAACCAATCCTTCGCTCGCGAGATGCCCTGCGTAATATATTCCAGGCCAACGTCCATCCGGCCAAAGCGAGGCTGTGCTGGCTGATCGATGCCCTTCGGATTTCTTGCAGTTATTCCCATGAAAAACAGACTCTCTGTTCTACGACTCTCGTTACCGATTTACCGGTGGAGCAGATGCAATCGCCTGAACAATCTCTGGCGGCAGGCCAAAACGCACGTTCTCTGGCATCACTTCAACTTCATCGACCGAACCATAGCCCATCGACTGGAGATACTCGACCACATCCTTCACCAGAACCTCAGGGGCAGAAGCACCTGCCGTTACAGCGACCGTATCGACACCATTAAGCCACTCCGGACGAATAGCATCTGCCGTATCGATGAGGTACGAATTCGTGTCCAGATTCTTTGAAACTTCCACTAGGCGATTGGAGTTAGAGCTGTTCGTCGATCCGACGACGAGCACCAGATCTGCTCCGTGAGCTACGTTCTTCACCGCAACCTGGCGATTCTCCGTCGCGTAGCAAATATCTTGCGAGTGAGGTCCCACGATATTCGGAAACTTGTTCTTGAGCGCCTGAATCATGTCCCTGGCCTCATCAAGCGACAAGGTCGTCTGCGTCAGATACGCCACACGATTCGGATCCGGCACAACCAGATCGGCAACCTCCTGAACTGTCGACACTACCTGCGTCACATCGGGCGCTTCACCTTGAGTGCCCTCAATCTCATCATGGTCGCGATGACCGATCAGCACCAGCGAATACCCCTGTTTGGCAAACTTGATAGCTTCTACGTGAACCTTTGTCACCAACGGGCAAGTCGCATCGACGACTTTCAGGCCGCGTTCCTTCGCCCGGTCACGGACAGCTGGTGAAACCCCATGAGCCGAGTAAATCACTCGCGCACCTTCCGGCACCTCGTCCAACTCGTTAACAAAGATTGCGCCCTTCTTGGCAAGGTCAGTCACAACGTAGCTGTTATGAACAATCTCTTTGCGAACGTAGATAGGTGCGCCAAAAGTCTCCAGCGCAATCTGAACAATGTCGATTGCACGCACAACCCCAGCACAGAAGCCGCGTGGCTTGAGAAGGAGAACTCGTTTAGTTTTCGTTTCGGTGCCGCTTCCGGCTACAGCAGCGTGGTCAAGGGTGGTTGTAGTCACGTCTCCCAGTATACCGCGTTCAAACCTGTATCGGAACAGAATTGAACCATCCTAGGTGCAACATTCTGGGGCATCAAAGCCACAAATCCCGCACAAATAGTGGAGTCTTTTTGTAACCTCAAGCATCCCACAACGCGTCCCTGACCCCGGGCAGACTAAAGTTTCTGAGCGGCGCAAGCCGGATGTCCGCAGTCACATTGAAGCTTAGTCTCACCCTTCGCAGCCTCACAGTAGGCAGAACAATACTTCTGACCGTCGGCTACATTACAAAGACAATCCTTCATAGCGCACTTGTTGGTATTCGGCATGTTCACATCTCCCAAAGTTACCTTCTGCTTCAGCCTCTTCGGATGCCGATCTGCGTCTTCAGGATGTGTGCAAGAGATCTATCGACTGCTCTCCAGCAGATGTTCCGCATGTTTCAGGCTCGTCTCCGTCAACTTCGCTCCACTCAACATCCGCGCAATCTCCTGCGTCCTCTCCGAATCCTCCATCCTGCGCACTTCGGTCTGTGTACGCCCCTTTCTCTCAGTCTTTTCGATCAGGAAGTGCTGATCTCCAAACGCCGCAATCTGAGGTAGATGCGTGATGCACAGCACTTGCTGTCCTTTGGACAACGTCTTCAACTTGCGCCCAACCGCCTCGGCCGCCCGTCCGCCTATACCGATATCGATCTCGTCAAAGACCAGCGTCCGCGGAAGCACCGTCTTCTTCTTGCGCCCCGCTCCACCAGACCCCGCTTCCTCTACGGTCACCTTCAGCGCCAGCATCACCCGCGACATCTCCCCGCCCGAAGCGATCTCATGCAACGGCTTCATAGGCTCTCCGGCATTGGTCGCAATCAAACACTCCACCTGATCCCACCCATGTCCTGTCCAGCTCTCCGAGCCCTTTTCCGCCGTCACCCGAACATGAAACCGAGTGCTCATCGCAAGGTCATTGATCTGCGCCTCGGCCAGTCTTTCCAACCGCTTCGCCGCCTCCGCACGACTCGCACTAAGCTTGGTCGCAACAGCTTCATAAGCCTTCGCATCCCGCTCTTGCTGAGCCTTCAATTCAATCAGCAGCGCATCGCGATTCTCAACCTCAGCCAGCTGTCGCGCCGCCTCCGCACCAAAGTCGATGACCTCCTTCAACGTCTGTCCGTACTTCCGCTTCAGCCGATCGAGCGCCGCCAGCCGATCTTCAATCTCTTCCAATCGCCCCGGCGCAGCGTGAACATTATCCGCAAAATCACGCACCTCAGTATCGACATCTTCAACAATCGCCTTTGCCGCGGCTAATTGTTGCGCAGGCTCCTGAAACCGCGCGTCGTACCGCGCTAACTCCTCCACATGCTTCAACGCCGCGCCCAACGTACTCTCCGCAGAGTTCTCCGACTCATACAACAGCTCATGCGCGCTCATCGCAGCGGTGTACAGCTTCTCCGCATTCCCCAACACCCGTTTCTCAGCCTCAAGCTGAGCATCTTCATCCTCTGCACTCAGCCCAGCGGCATCGATCTCCCTACTCTGAAATCGCCAAAGATCCGCCATCCTGAGACGATCCTGTTCGGCCGACTGCAATTCGTCTAATTTGTCAGTGGTCGCTCGCCAGGCGGCAAAAGCCTCCGCCACACCGTCGACATTCACTCCGCCAAAGCGATCCAGCAAAGTCCGCTGCTGTGCCTGGTCGAACGAGCCCATCGTCTCCCCTTGCGAGTGAACCAGCGCAAGCTCTGGTGCGAGCTGCCGCAAAACCCCTACCGTTGCCGGCTGATTGTTAACAAACACCCGTCCTTTGCCGTTGGCCAATATCTCTCGCCGCAACAAAAGATGATCCGACTCGGAATCGATCCCATTCGCCTCAAGAATCCCTGCCGCACCCGGCGTTAGCTCGAAGACGCACCCAACCACCGCCTTCTCTTCTCCGTGACGAACGAAGTCCGTCGACGCCTTTCCACCCAGCAGCAGCGCCAGAGCATCGATCAAAATCGACTTCCCTGCGCCCGTCTCACCGGTCAGCAAATTAAGGCCGGTTCCGAACGTAGCAACCGCACGGTCGATCACAGCATAGTTTTCCGCGCGCAATTCCAGCAGCATAAGGCCCTCAGGCAACCACGTATCGCGAGAATAGCAAACCTCTCCGTGAACCATCACTTACACGTCCAAATTGGCCACAACGCCGCACCACAACGGATGCCCCAGCTCGATTCCCTGCCTCATTTCCCCCAACCACGATTTACACTAACCTCTGGTGGACAACAACTATGGTTTGTACCCTCGCTTTTGCAATGTACTTCCTCCAGGAAGACCCCTCTGCCGCGCCCCCCGTGGCCGCAAACAGCAGCGCTCTCGTGGAGATGATTCACAACAGCGGCCCAGTCGCCTTCGCCGTCCTGGTCATTCTGCTTCTCGCCAGCATCCTGTCCTGGACCATCATGTTCTCAAAATGGTCTAGCTTCAGCAGAGCTCATACGCAGAGCCAGCGCTTCCTCCGCGCCTTTCGCAAATCGACTCGTCTCAGCGAGATCGCGGCCGTAGCAGACCAGTTCAAACCCAGCCCGCTGGTCGCCGTCTTCACCGAGATTCACGATGAATACCAGCGTCAGAACGGAGGACGCGGTCTTCCCCGCAACCCCGTTGCACTTGAACGCGCCGCCCAAACCGCCTCCAGCGAAGCTCTCACCTCCATGGAGAGCCGCATGACATGGCTCGCCACCATCGCCGCTATCGCTCCGTTCATCGGCCTCTTCGGCACCGTCATGGGCATCATCGATGCCTTCCACGGCCTCGGCACTGCAGGCGCAGCAACCCTTCGTGCCGTCGCCCCGGGCATCTCAGAGGCCCTTATCACCACCGCAGCTGGCCTCGTCGTCGCCATCCCGGCCGTCGTCGGCTACAACCAACTCACCGCACGCCTGCGCGAATTCGCCGCCCGCATGGACGACTTCGGCCGCGAGCTTCTCAACGCCATCGAAAACGCCGCCATGGTGAGTCCGCCTAGCCCGTCGCAACAGCAGCAACAACCGGAAGAAGTGCGTAGGAGGACCTTCTAACGATGGCCTTCTCTACAAAAGGGCACACCCAGACCGCGCTCGCCGAGATCAACATCACTCCGCTGGTCGACGTCGTTCTCGTGCTCCTGCTGATCTTCATGCTGACCGCACCCGTCTTGCAGTCCGGCGTCGAAGTCGCGATTCCCAAAACACGCTCCGTGAATCAGCTGACCGAGGAACGCATGGTCGTCACCATCGACCGCGAGCAAAACGTCTTCCTGCAGGACAAGCCTGTCAACGTCAACGAACTCCCCACCCTCCTAAGATCCACCGGCAAAGCCGATCCCTCCAAGCGCATCATCTACCTGCGAGCCGATGAGCGCGTACCCTTCGGCGCCTTCGCCTCCGTCATGGACGCCGTGAAGCAAGCCGGCATTACCAACATCAGCATCGTCACCCAGCCGATCCAAAAGTGAGGGTGACATAGCTACGACTCTCACATTCGACCGCCACAGCGACACCGACGACAAGCTTGGCGCAAACTTCGTCGGCTCGATCGTGTTTCACGGTCTCATCGCTGCCGCCATCCTCGGCTGGGCCTTTCTCTTCCACACCAGTGGCCACAACTGGGGCGAGAACGCCTCCAACGCCGGAGCCATCCAGGCCACCATGGTCTCCTCGCTGCCTCTTCCGCCCACACAGCGCACGCTCGATACAGGCGTCCTCACCTCCGAGGCTCCAAGTCCCGCCCCCGTCATCACCAAAGAAAGAACCGAGCCTCCACCGGCGCCCAACGAAGTCGCGATCTCGGAAAAAATCACCAAGCCAATCAAGACAGCCGATAAGCCCACACCCGCGCCGCCCAAACACATCCAGCCCGTCACTCCCCCACCAACAAAGGCAGTCACAGGAGAGACAGCAGGCGTTCGCATCGCTCAATCAACGCTGGAGGTAAAAAACGGCACCGCCAGCGTCTCGGTAGAAGACCGCACATTCGGCCAGCGCTTCGCCTACTACGTCAACATCGTCAACAGTAAAGTCGCCCAAAACTGGTACACCGCAGAGGCCGATCCACGCACCTCCATCGGCAAGAGCACCACCATCATCTTCGACATCAACCGCGAAGGTGTTCCCTCAAACGCGCGCGTCGAAACCTCCAGCGGCTCCCCTACTCTCGACCTCTCCGCCATGCGCGCCGTCCAGCGTGTCGACGGCTTCGGCCCGCTGCCGCAGGGCGATCACATCACCGTCGAATACACCTTTCACCTGCATCCGCAATGAAAATATCTTTGTTTACGCCGAGTATTTTCTTTGATTCCCCTCTACATCTGCGACAAGACACCCCAGATAGACGACTTTGCGTCTAACATGGAACAGAATGCATAGACTGAAACGAACGACCCTGCTTTGGCGCGCTTACGTTGGATGTCTTGAAACTCTTCTCCTCCTAATTGCAGGCGCCTCAGCTTTGCATGCGCAAGAAGGCTTCAAGACCGAGACGTCCAGCGGTGTCTCTAACATTCGCATCGCTGTCGCCGACTTCAAGCCCGCATCCGTTGATCCCCAAACCGCGGCCTTCAAACACACCTTCGACACGACCTTATTCGCAGACCTCGGCAACGCAGGCATCTTCGACATCGTCTCCAAAAGTCTCCTGCCGCAAGCCGATCCAGGCGCGCCCGCCGAAATCAAGATCCAACAGTGGGCAGACGCGCCAACATCCGCCGCGATGGTCGCCTTCGGCAACTTCAGCGTTCAGGGCAGCAAGATCATCTGCAACGGCTTCCTCTTCGACGCCAAAAACCTCCAATATCCACAAGTACTCGCCAAGCAGTACAACGAGGACGCAAGCGACGATTCTGCGCGCCAGATCGCTCATCGGCTCGCCGACGAGATCATCTTCCGCCTCAGCGGAGGCAGCCAGGGCATCGCCGAATCGAAGATCTACTACGTCAAGCTCGCAGGCGCGAACAAAGAGATCTGGCAGATGGACTACGACGGCGCCAACCAGCACCCTATCACTCATCTCGGTACCGTCTCGATCTCCCCACGCATCTCGCCGGACAACTCACGCCTCGCCTTTTCATCGCTTGGCCACGACGGCTTTCAGATCCGGATGTTTTCTCTCGTCCTGAATCGCATGGTCAACTTCGCCTCTGTGGGTGGAACCAACCTCTCTCCCGCATGGTCGCCTAACGGTAAGGACATCGCTTACTCCTCCTCACGCAGCGGCGATCCCGAGATCTGGATCTCTGACACCAGCGGAAACTCCCCTCGCCGCATCACCAACTTTCGCGGTCCCGATGTCTCCCCCGTCTTCAATCCACGCACCGGATCGCAGATCGCCTGGATCAGCGGCCGCACCAATCTTCCTCAGCTTTACGTCATGG
Source organism: Tunturiibacter psychrotolerans (assembly GCF_051013365.1). GTDB lineage: Bacteria > Acidobacteriota > Terriglobia > Terriglobales > Acidobacteriaceae > Edaphobacter > Edaphobacter psychrotolerans_A. Next base: position 5,507,208 of record NZ_CP132941.1, read on the forward strand.
ACATCGACGGCTCCAACGTCCAGCGTATGACCGACGGTGGCTACGCAACCTCGCCCTCCTGGTCACCCAACGGGCAGTTCCTTACCTTCGCCTGGGATCGCAAATACGGCCCCGGGGCTCCCGGCGGACAAGATATCTACGTCATGGAGATCGCCACGAAACGCTGGATCCAGCTCACTCACGATGGCGGCCGCTGCGACTTCCCCTCATGGTCACCCGACGGCCGTCACATCGTCTATGCAAACTCACCCGACGGCAAAGCCACCCACATGAAGATCATGACCATGCTTGCCGACGGCACACAGAAACACGAACTCACCGGTGCTGGCGCAGACATGCCCAACTGGAGTTGGAAGTAAAGTTTATCGTCTCTGCGGAAAAACTTCGCAGGCAACTAGATCTTTGAAACATTACCGCTAGCAGGAGATATCAAAATGAACGTAATGCACCTAGGAATTCGCAAGACCTTGGTAATCGCAGCAACTCTCATTTCCATTGGCGCCGTTACTGGGTGCCATAAGAAAGCCAGTGGCATTGACCCAAATGCTCTCGGTCCTGCACCCGCTCCGCCTGCCGCTGCACCCACCGCCACAATCACTGCTGACCCGCTTGCCATCGATCTCGGTCAGTCTGTCGTCCTCAACTGGCGTACGCAAAACGCGACCTCCGTCACCATCGATGGTATCGGCGACGTCAGCACCAATGGCACCCAAACCGTTGCCCCATCTACCTCCACGAACTTCCACCTCACTGCCAAAGGCGACGGCGGCAGCACCGAAGCCAACGTTCGGGTAACCGTGCGCGTCCCGGTCGCCCCAACAGCACCGCCACCCGCAGATAATGACATGGGTACTGATGCCGCCTTCCATGAGAACGTTCAGGACGTCTTCTTCGACTACGACAGCTACGATCTGCGCCCCGACGCCACCGCCGCCGCATCCAAAGCTGCCGCCTATCTCACCGCTCATCCTGCCATTCGAGTCGTCATCGGCGGTTACTGCGACGATCGTGGTTCGGCCGAGTACAACCTGGCCCTCGGCGAAAACCGCGCCAATGCCGCTCGTACCGCACTCGTCTCAGCTGGCGTTCAGGCCAGCCGCCTGCGCGTCATCAGCTATGGCAAAGAGAAACAGTTCTGCACGGAGGACAACGAAAGCTGCTGGCAGCAAAACCGCCGCGCCCAGTTCTCCCTCGACCGCTAACCCAACCGAAACATAACCCGAGACTACCCTTCCCCTGTCCTGATTCAAGGACAGGGGTTTCTGCTAACCTGACCCCAACTCTTTAGTCCTCGCGCAATCCCAGCGCGGGGGTCGACGGAAGACAGAAAGCCGAGCGCTCTACCATGATCAAACCCGAGCAAACTCTCCACCGTAAATTCGCTATGTCGAGACTCCACCTCGCGTCTGCCGCTCTCTTCGTAGCTGTCACCTTCTCCTCGGCGCCATCCGCATTCGCCGTCAGCAAAGACATGGTGCAGCTGCAGACCCAAATCCAGGCCCTGCAGGACGCCGTAGCTCGCCTTCAACAGTCGAACGACGAGCGCATGGGCGCCATGAAAGACCTCATTCAACAGAGCGCCGACTCCATCAACAAGATGGGAGCAAACGTCGACGCGATGCGCAAGCAACTCCAGACCCAGCAGGAAGCGCAAGGCGGAAAGGTAGATCAGGTCTCCGGCCAGATCCAGTCTCTCAACGACTCCGTCGACGAGATCAAGGCCCGCATCGCAACCCTCCAAAAGCTGATGCAGGACGTTCAAAGTCAACAACAGTCCATGAGTGCCGGCATGCCGCAGCCGACTAGCTCCGCGACACTCCCACCCACCCCGACCACAGCAGCGCCTCCAACAACCGCAGCTCCCACGGGGAAAAAGGGCAAACCCTCAGCCGGCATCCCACAGGCAGCCGAAGCCCCCGGCCCCGCCGTCCCACCCGCCGATGAGCTCTACAAGACCGCACTCGGCGACTATATGGCCGCCAAATATCCCCTCGCATCCTCCGAGTTCGGCGACGTCGTAAAGTACTATCCCGACAACCCACTCTCTGGAAACTCCTTCTACTACCAGGCCGAGATCGAGTTCAAGGATGGCAAATACCCCGCAGCCATCAAGGCCTACGACGCGGTACTCGAACAGTACCCGGACAGCAACAAGGTCCCCGTCTCCCATCTCCACAAGGGCATGGCGCTCTTCAGCTTAAAAGAGAACGAAGCCGGCACCCGCGAACTCCGCACCCTCATCCAGCGCTTCCCCAACTCGCCCGAAGCCATGCAGGCCCGCAGCAAACTTAGCGGCATGGGAATCCCCGTCACCCCAAAACACTAAGCCTTAATTCCGCATCCCCTGCATCAAAGCCTCAATCTCACCCCGTTCCTCCCCACTTAGCGGCAACAACGGCAGACGCGGCATCCCTCCGTAGTACCCATTCAAATCACATCCGAATTTGATCCCCGCGACCCCCAGCTGTCGCTCAATCCTCGCTGCCACATCCCGCAACCGCTCTTGCTTCTCCTGCGCCAGCCCCTCGTCTCCATCCTTCCACGCCGCCAGCACCTCATAGCAGGCCTGGGGAGCAGCCGCGGCAAACGCAGGCATCGCCCCCACTCCGCCGCCTCGCAACGATTCCAACATCCCATCCGTCGTCCCAGCCAATATCTGAAATCCCACCACCTTTGTTCGCGTCTTTGGTATTGTCTTCGATGGCGTGGCCACAGCAGATCCACCATCCGTCAACGAAGTCGCCAAGATCAGGTCCTTTGCCTCTGCGTCCTCACTGCGATTCACCATCCTGCCTGTAACGGCAGCGAATACAGACGTAACAGTTACATCGCGCTTAAAATTTGCAGTACCTCTTTTGATCGTCTCTATCCGTTCGCGGTCCCCTGCATCCTCAACCATCCCGAGAATCTTGGAATGCCCCGCAAGCTCAATCACAACCTCCGCGGGCAACCACGCGCCATCCTCCGCAGCCGAGCTATACAACAGCACTGGCAGCGCTGACCGATCAGCCACCGCCTGAAAATAAGCAAGCAGTTCCTTCCGTTGCTCTGGACCCTTGTCCCGAAGCATCGACGGTCGCTTCACCAGAACCACGTCATACCCAAACTCAGCGGCCGACTCCGCCAGCTCCAACGTCCCCACCACGCTATCGCGCGACACGCCGGCAATCAGCACCTTCTCCGCCGCAGCCGCCCCAGCGCAGCTCCGCAACACATGCCGCGTCTCTTCCTCCGACAACAGCGTCGGCTCTCCCGTCTCACCCAGCGCAACCAGTCCAGCTACCGGCGTCTTCGAATAACGAGCTACATTGTGTTCCAGCTTATGAAGATTGAGGCGCCCGTCCGGATAAAACGGTGTAGTCAGCGGTAGTTGAAGACCATCGAGAAGCATCCCTCTATTCTAAAAGCGAATTGCTCAACCATGCGCTCAAGCCATCGATCCCATCACCCGAAAGACGTAACAACAGGCCGTCTCACCACAACATCCATTGAAGTAATCTAGCTTTTGGTATCCATGACAAACGGACGAGACATCTCGCAGGGCAAATCTCTCGGTGACCTGGGCCGCGAAGCCTTTTGGTTTCTCACCCACACCCTCATCGCCATTGTTTTGCTCGTGGGCGTCATCGTAGCCGTCTCCCTCAATCATCCAGATCCCGACTCAACAACGCCCAAGGCACTCACAACATTTCTGGCTGCCCTCATCCCGATGCTGGGCGGCGCAATCATAGCTCGTGTACAGCGAAATGACATCGCACCCTACACCTGGATCTCAGGCCTGGTCATATTTTCCATCGTCTGCGTCTGGGTACTCGATCTGCCCACCGGCAAGGGCCTCTGCGAAAACTGCGGAGCGGTCGACAAACTCTGGCGCACCTTCTTCACCTTCCGCCACGGCAGCGGTCTCATGGGCGGGGACGGCCTCCTCATCGGCACCTGGCTCCCCCTCTCCACAATCGGCTACGCCATCGGCGCAAGGCTAGCCCACGACCCCTACTAGCATATGTCTAGGCTAGCCACCGACGTTTACTTCGCCGCAACAGCAGTTTTGACCTCACCCGCAATTCTGTTCGCGTGAAGCGTCTGCAGCGCAACGACACTCAAAGTACCTTCCTGCAGTGCGGAGATCCCATCAGCCGCCGCGCGCGCAGCCGCCAGCGTCGTAATCGTCGGAATCCTCGCCATCACCGCAGCCCTTCGGATTGCTTTCTCGTCGAAGAAAGTATCCTGCCCATGCGGCGTATTTACGATTAGCTGAATCCGGTCGCCCTTGATCAGATCAACCACATTCGGCCGACCTTCCTTCACCTTATAGACGCGCTCCGGCTGCAGTCCCGCCTGCTCCAGCACAATCGCTGTCCCATGCGTCGCCACCACGTGGAATCCCATCTCCACAAACTCCCGCGCCAGCGAAACCGCGCCTTCCTTGTCATGATCGTTCACGCTCAGGAACACCGTCCCCTGCAGCGGAAGCACTTGCCCGGCCGCAATCTGTGCCTTCGCAAACGCTTCACCAAAGTTATCAGCGACTCCCATCACTTCACCCGTAGACTTCATCTCCGGTCCAAGCACCGTGTCGACTCCCGGAAACTTACCCCACGGAAACACCGGTGATTTCACGAAATAGTGAGATCCCGTCTCCAGGTCTTTCCCACTCGCTACCTGCTCCGGAAGCAAATCCTTCAGCTTCCGCCCCACCATGATCCGCGAAGCAACCTTCGCCAGAGGAATTCCCGTCGCCTTCGAAACATAAGGCACCGTTCGCGAAGCCCGAGGATTCACTTCAATCACATACACAGTGCCCCGCTGAATTGCAAACTGAATATTCACCAGGCCCCGCACGCTCAACGCCATCGCCAGCTTGCGCGTGTACTCCCGAATTGTGCGCAATACATCCTCACTCAAATCAACCGCCGGTAGCACGCACGACGAGTCCCCCGAGTGAATTCCCGCCTCTTCGATATGCTGCATGATCCCCGCGATCACCACATCCTCGCCATCGCACAACGCATCCACATCACACTCAACCGCGTCTTCCAGAAAGTGATCAATCAGCACCGGCCGCTCCTGCGAATACTCAATCGCAGTCGACATGTACCGCACAATCGCCTCATCGTCATAGGCAATGACCATCGCGCGTCCGCCCAGCACATACGAAGGCCGCACCAACACCGGATACCCCACTCGATTCGCGCCAGCTACAGCCTCTTCGACGCTCGTCGCCATCGCGCCCTCAGGCTGCGGAATCTTCAACTCCTCAATTAACTTTCCAAACCGCTTGCGATCCTCCGCGAGATCGATCGACTCCGGAGATGTCCCAATAATCGGCACGCCCGCCTTCTTCAGCGGCAGCGACAAGTTCAGCGGAGTCTGTCCACCAAACTGCACAATCATCCCAATCTCGGCACCTGAAGAAGCCTCATGCTCATACACCCCAAGCACGTCCTCCAGCGTCAGCGGTTCGAAGTACAGCCGGTCGCTCGTGTCATAGTCGGTCGACACCGTCTCAGGATTGCAGTTCACCATGATGGTCTCGTACCCATCCTCACGCAGCGCAAACGCCGCATGGCAACAGCAGTAATCAAACTCGATTCCCTGCCCGATCCGGTTCGGCCCGCTCCCCAAAATCAGAATCTTTTTCTTCTTCGTCGGCGGTGCCTCATCCTCTTCGTCATAGCAGCTATACAGATAGGGCGTATAGCTCTCAAACTCGCCCGCGCACGTATCCACCATCTTGTACACCGGCATCACGTTCAGCTTCTTCCGCAACGCCCGCACAGCCACCGTACCCTCCGCGCCCGTCAAACCCCAGCTCGCCGCAAGCCTCTCATCCGAGATCCCCATCCGCTTCGCCGCACGCAGTTGCTCCGCCGTCACCTCAGCCATCGGCACGCCGCCAACAGCCTTGATCTCGTCCGTAATCTGCTTGATCTGGTACAAGAACCATGGATCCATGGAAGTCATGCGCGCGACCTCACGCACCGTCATCCCTCGCTCAAACGCATACCGAACATAGCTCAGCCGTTCGGGATGAGGAGTTACCAGCCGCTGCGTCAACCGGCGCGGCTCAATGTCATCGGCCGTAGCCTTCTTGCCAGTCTCCAGCGACCGCACCGCCTTCATCATCGCTTCCTTGAAGGTCCTGCCGATCGCCATCACCTCGCCGACAGACTTCATCTGCGGCCCCAAAACCTCATCCGCACCAGGGAACTTCTCAAACTGCCACTTCGGAATCTTCACAACAACATAATCAATCGTCGGCTCAAAGCAAGCTGGCGTAGCCTTCGTGATGTCATTCTGAATCTCGTCCAGCGTATAGCCCACCGCCAACCGCGCCGCGATCTTCGCAATCGGAAATCCCGTAGCCTTACTCGCCAGTGCCGACGACCGCGACACCCGCGGATTCATCTCGATCACGGTCATGCGTCCATTCAGCGGATTCACCGCAAACTGCACATTGCTCCCGCCCGTCTCCACGCCAATCTCACGGATCACACGAATCGCCGCATCCCTCATCGCCTGGTACTCACGATCGGTCAACGTCTGCGCCGGCGCCACCGTAATCGAGTCGCCCGTATGCACACCCATCGGGTCAAAGTTCTCAATCGAGCAGATGATAATGACGTTATCCTTCAGGTCCCGCACCACCTCCAGCTCATACTCCTTCCAACCCAGCACACTCTCTTCCAGCAAACACTCATGCACCGGAGAAAGATCGAGCCCACGCGAAAGAATCTCCATCAACTCCTCGCGGTTGTAAGCAATTCCACCACCCGAACCACCCAACGTAAACGACGGTCGAATCACAACAGGAAATCCAATCTTCGCCGCAAACTCCAACCCATCGCGAAGATTATTGATCAGCGCAGACCGCGGCATATCCAACCCGATCTTCGTCATCGCGTCTTTGAAGAGCAGCCGATCCTCCGCCTTCTTGATCGCCTCCAGCTTTGCCCCAATCAATTCGATCCCCAGCTTATCCAGCACACCCGAATCCGCCAGATCCACAGCAAGATTCAGCGCAGTCTGTCCACCCACCGTAGGTAGCAGCGCGAACTTACCGTTCACGCCCAACCCATCCGGATCGAGCATCTCCTTCTCAATGCGAAGAATCTCCTCTAAATATGCGGTATTCAACGGCTCAATGTAAGTCCTATCCGCAACCTCAGGATCGGTCATGATCGACGCCGGGTTCGAGTTCACCAGCACCACCTCATACCCTTCGGCCTTCAGCGCCTTACAAGCCTGCGTTCCGGAGTAGTCGAACTCCGCAGACTGCCCAATCACAATCGGCCCCGAGCCGATCACCAAAATCTTCGCAATGTCATTCCTACGCGGCATGGCTTCTCTTCTTCCTCTAACTCAATCTCTTTGTGCCGAAAAAATGCGCGACCAAAGCCGCGCTATTTAATCTCTATTTTTTGAACTCTTCCATCATCTTCCGAAAATCCTTGAAGAGATAATGCGAGTCATGCGGCCCGGGGCTAGCCTCCGGGTGATATTGCACACTGAACATCGGGTCGGTCTTGTGCTTCAAACCCGCCAGCGTCTGATCATTTAGATTCGTGTGCGTCTTCTCGACATCGTCTGGAAGCGAATCAGGATCAACGTTGAAGTTATGATTCTGCGCAGTAATCTCAACCTTCCCCGTCTGATGATTCATAATCGGGTGGTTTCCGCCGTGGTGACCGAACTTCAACTTATAAGTCTTCCCGCCAAGCGCCAGTCCAAACAGCTGATGCCCCAGGCAAATCCCGAACATCGGCGTCTTTCCCTGCAGTTCGCGAATATTCTCCTGCGCATACTCCAGCGGCTCCGGGTCCCCCGGTCCATTTGAAAAGAACACTCCATCCGGCTCCATCGCCATCACATCCGCAGCCGAGGTCTTCGCCGGAACCACCGTCACGCGGCAGTTCTCTCTCGTCAGCATCCGAAGAATATTTTCCTTGATCCCGAAGTCATATGCGACCACATGCATCTGCTTCGCATCGCCCTCAACCGCAGGAGTCAGCAGCGTATCGCCCGTCTGATTCTTAGGCTCATTCGCGTCCCACTCGTAAGCCACCTTCGTGCTCACAATGCTCGCAAGATCAGTGCCTTCCATCTTCTTGATCGACCGCGCCTTCGCCACCAGCGCATCCACGTAAAGATTCTCCCCCGACGCAATCACCCCGCGCATCACGCCATTCGCGCGAAGATGCCGCACCACAGCCCGAGTATCGATCTCCGCAATCACCGGAACCCCATAACGCTCCAGATACTCATCCGCCACCTGCGTCGAACGCCAGTTCGAGCTCATCGGCGAAAACTCACGCGTCACCAGGCCTTCAATAAACGGCTTCTTCGACTCCGCATCGCTGGGCGTCGTCCCATAGTTTCCAATATGTGGATTTGTCAAAACCACGATCTGACCCGCATAAGAGGGATCGGTGAAGATCTCCTGATAGCCGGTTAGTGATGTATTGAAGACCACCTCGCCCGAGCGTTCCACTCGCGCGCCAAAACTCTTACCCCGAAAAACGCGCCCATCTTCTAGCGCCAGTATTGCCTGCATTGCCTCTCCTGTCTGGAGTGGATTTAATAGATTCTATCAGCATTTACGCTGCAAAACGCTGATCACAGGGCAAATCACTTCGCACGCAAAAAAGCCCGGCACCATGGCCGAGCTCTTTCACATTCTATTCAAACTCTAGCTGTGATGATGATGGTGATGATGACGATGATGATGACGGTAGGTGGACGCATTAGCAGGTACAACGGCACCGGCAAGAACGACAAAAGCAACGACAGCAAGGAACAGCGAACGCAACTTCATGGCAGAACTCCCTCTCGATGAGCCACCCTTTCGAATGGCGTGTCTCTAAAATGCAGCGTAACCCGTTCTCTCTCGCCTGACAGACAAAGTTTTCCTCAATCAAGTCGATGTTCCGACCTTGATTCCCCAAACGGGTCACTATTCGATATCCACAAAAACATCTCCACCCTCCAGCCGCAGCGGAAACACCTCCACCCGCTCATGCGACGGATACTCCGCCAACCCTGTCTTCACATTGAATGCCCACGAATGCCACGGACAAACCACCGCCTCACCCTCAATCCAGCCCTGCCCCAGCGGTCCCTGCCGATGCGGACACACGTTATCCAGCGCCGACAACTCTCCATTCACATTCGCCAGGCAGACCGCAACACCTTCTACCTCAGCCTCCATCACTCGTCCCACCGGCGGAGCCTCCGCCAAACCACACAATCTCACCCACTGCGCCACTCGAAATCCTCCGCTATCTCCATCTTAGAGGTTCACTCCCACTCAAAGGACTCACCACCTCAAACGCGAATGCTAAAGTCGATAGAGAAGCCTCACTCATGCCCCGCCCCACTCCGAAACCAAGCAAGCACGCCCCGCCAACTAGCGCTCCACCTGAAGCCGTCAGCCCACTCTGGCTCGTGAAAGCCATCGCCATCACCATCGTCGTGGCTCTCTTCTGCGGCTATCTCACCTTCTGCCTGCTCTTCTATCAAGGCCAATGGCAGCTCGTCCTGCACCCCACGCGAACTTCAGCCGCTCCCGTCTCCATCGCCGGCGCCCCTTACCAACTCATCCACTTTGGCCCCGACGAATCCGCAACTCCCCAGCTCACCGGATGGTGGATCCCCGCATCTCCCGGGGCCCGCTACGCTAACACCACCGCCCTCTTCCTCCCCAGCGGAGACGGCTCCCTCGCCAACGCCATCCCCACCATCGCCGCGCTCCACAACCTGGGCCTTAACGTCTTCGCCTTCGACTACCGCGGCTACGGCCAAAGCGCCCCAACCCGTCCCAGCCAACAAAACATGGCCCATGACGTTGACTCCGCCTGGCAGTACCTCACCAACTCTCGCGCCATCTCCGAACAACAGATCATCCCCTACGGAACCGGCGTCGGAGCCTCTCTCGCCACTCAACTAGCAGCCAACCACCCTGCCATCCCGGCACTCATCCTGGACGCCCCCGATGCCGATCTCCTCGAAGCAGCCCAACGCGACCCCCGCTCCCGACTCATTCCGCTCGGCCTTCTATTTCACGAGCAATTCCCCCTCGCCACGCAACTCTCCACCCTCAAAACCCCAAAGCTTCTCCTCTCCCGCAGCACCTTGCCAGCCCCGAGCTTCCACACCGCAGCCGATCCCAAACTAACCGTCGAACTCCCTTCCCCATCCGACCCCCTCTACAGCCAAAGCCTCACCCGCTTTCTCGACCAATACCTCCCTCCGTCGCCCGCTCCCCAACTCGTACCTTCCGCGGCACCCGTCCCCTAAGATCCATCTCGCCCGCCACTCCTCCGCGATACCCTTTTTCAAAAGGATTTTTCTATGACGAAATGGCTTAACAGCCTGCAACCTATTGGCGCGCTTCTCATGCGTCTGATTCTCGGCGTCTCAATGACGGTGTACGGGTATGAGAAGGTTCACCCAATGAGCGCCCTTCACCACTACGCTCACTACGTCACAACTCTCGGCATGCCTTACTGGCTCGGATACGTCTCCGCCTACACCGAATTCATCGGCGGCATTCTCCTCGTCGTAGGCCTATTCACCCGCTTGATTGCGTTTCTGGTTGGAGTCAATATGCTGGTAGCCTTCGCCACCGTCGGCATCCATCATGACTTCGATTTCTACGGCTACATCCTCGCCTTGGCCGTCCTCGCCATCATGCTCTTCTTTTACGGAGCCGGAGCGATGGCCCTCGACCGCAAGATCGGATTCGCCTGATCAACACCTCAACAGGAAAGTGAAAGGAGAGAAGGCTCCCGGTATTCTGGGAGCCTTACATTGTGGTGGGGGAGTTCTTTTGTTGCGGATATTGGAAGCCGGAACTGTGGGAACTGCAAGCCCGACTGTTTATGTGGTACACCCAATAAGACGCACTATCTAAAGAAAAGTTGCCGCCTTTTTTCCATTATCTTGTATCTCGTTTATTTTTACATTCCATAAACAGAAGACTGACGCGCCGGATACATTTGCGCCTTTCACGCCTGCGAGTAGTTCAAAAACTCACTCGGACGAACCTGCGCTCCTGGAAATACCAACTCAAGATTCTTCGCACCAAGAGTTTTGTACGCCGCCTCACCCAACACCCGACGGAAGTCCGTCGTCACAGCCAGATCCCTTCCTTCGTTCAATTGCTCCTCCGCAAGCCCGGGCCACTTCCCATAGACCTTGCCGCCCTTCACCCTGCCGCCCAGCACAAACATCACGTTCGCATGTCCATGATCGGTACCACCGGTTCCGTTCTGCCGAGCCGTTCTCCCAAACTCCGACATCGTCACCAGCGTCACATTCTCAGCATCGTCTCCCATATCCTTCCAGAACGCAGCAATCGTCTCCGAGAACTCCTTCAGACGATTCGCCAGCTGCCCATTCACGTTCCCCTGGTTCTGATGCGTATCCCACCCGCCGATATCGGAGAACGCCGCCTCCACCCCGAGGTTCGCCTTCATCAACTGCGCCACTTGTTTCAAACTATTTCCAAACGGAGTATTCGGGTAAACCACCCCAGCCGCCGGCTGATACCTCGACGGATCCGCCGACTTCAACATCTTCACCGCCTCAAAGGTCTCCTGTCCCGTCCCGTGGAGCACCGCATCCGAGCTCTCGTCGTACATCGCCTGAAACGCGTTGCTGATCGGCGAGGTCTGAGGTCCCTTTCCAGCGACAGAAAAATCCGCCAGATTATTCACCGCAATCGCCGAAATCTTTCCCTGCAGCGTCCTTGGCACCTGCGTCCCCAGCGCCACCGCACGAAACGCCGACGGTTTCCCTGTCAAAATCTCCGCCTGCAACGCGCGATTCAACCAACCATCCGCGGTAGCCTTCACCCCAGGCGTCCCGCTCTCCATATAATCCTGCGCATCGAAGTGCGACCGAGTCGTATCAGGCGATCCCGCCGCCTGCACAATCGCGAGATGACCTTGCTCGTACAGAGGCTTGAACACGGTCATCGCTGGATGCAGACCAAAAAATCCATTCAAATCCAGAACGTCCTTCTCCTGAATCGCGATCGAAGGCCGCATCGCATAGTAGTTCTTCTCCTTGTAGGGCACCACGACGTTCAACCCATCCACCGCACCCCGCTGGAACAGAACCACCAGCTTCTTCTTATTCGCCGCCGCCGTCGTCACCTCGGCCAGAACGCTCCGCGACAAAAACGCAGGAATCGTCGAAGTCCCGATCAGCGCCAGCGCACCACCCTTCATAAACCCACGCCGCGTCACTCCACGTCGCGCTGCGTCCCGCCCATGAAGATCGCATCCCCAATCGCTCTGATCCGCCATATTCTTCATGTTCGCCATCTTAGACCCCTCTTCGCTTCAGCGGCTCCCGCCGTCTGTAGTTACAAACGCATTCGCGTACGAGAAGTTGCCAAATCGGTACAACGTCAACTTATTTGCTAAAGCACCGAGCGAGAACACCAACTCCAGCTTCTAACGCCGTTGAAACTCCGGTGAACCCAGCAACAAACCGGCAATCCCCGCAGCCTCTCTATCAAACGGCGGTCGCACCCGCTTCGGCGAGCTTACATTCAACACCTGAGCCATCGGCTCCTGCTCATTCGCTCTGATCCCAAAACTCTTCTCCGCCTGCTGCTGCGCCGTCTGATCCTGAAACTGCGCCAGTACCGTCTCTCTCGTGCGATCGCTCACCGCCTGCCCAAGAAGCACTGCTTCCAGCTTCCTCTCTTTCTCAACGGAACCACCAGCGGCCAACGCACTCGGTCCTCCCAGCAACCGCGTCCAATCCGTCTCCACCCCAACAACGCGGTCATTACTCAACGACACCGCGAAGTTCATCCGGTTCACCAGATCGCCCGAGTTCACCCACGGCTCTGCCATCCAGCTATATCCATTCGGCGTCTGCATCCCATACAACGGCATCCCCAGCTTCTCCAGTGCCTGGAACAGCGGAATCGCCGTCGTCACCTCCGCCCCGCCCGCACGCACCGCCGAAACCACAAACTCCTCCGGCGTCTTCACCTTCGCCCTGTAAACCTCCGGCGACCAGAACTCCGGCGAATCGAACATCGTCCGCAGCACCGTAGTGATATCTCCTCCACTCGCGATATACGCCTTAGCCATCCGATCCACCAAAGCCTGCGGAGGTGCATCGCTTACAAACCGCACGGCAAGCTTCGTTGAAATAAACTGCGCCGTAGCCGGACTGGTCGCCAGCAGATGCAGCACCTCCAGCCCCTCAGCCTCACCCTTCTCCCCAATCTTCTTCCCCAGCACCATCTTCGAACCCGGTTCATGCCGCCGCTCTTCAAACCGGTACGTCCCACTCCGATTCGGCTGATCGATCGTCCAACCCGTCAACACCTCAGCGACCTGCGTCACATCCTGTTGCGTATACCCGCGCCCACATGTCTTATCCAGCATGCTCACCGGACGATCCGCGCTCACCTCACACTGCACACCCAGCGTATGCAGTTCCATCAACTCCCTTGCGTAGTTCTCATTCAGGCCGCGATCCTTCAGCGCCTGCTTCACCTGCGGATTCTTTGCAAGCATCGCAAACCGCCCACCATTCTTCGCCGCCTGCGAATCCGGGCCGACGCTCTGCCAGTTATCCAGATACATCAGCATCGCCGGGCTCTTAGCCGTCACCACCAACAGATCTTCAAACTTACCCAACGCATGCGGGCGAATCACTTCCCGCTCATAAGCCGGCAACAAAAACGGCTCATTCTGATTCTTTTTGATATACACATTGAAGTGATTCAGCCAGAAGTCAGTCATCACCGCCTCCAGCTGCCGCTCGCTATAGATGTCCCGAAGCATCCGCGTCTCGAGCAACTCCGCCCCAATCATTCGCGGAGAGCCCTGCAGCGCAACCAGCGTCTCCCGCTGCATCGGCGATAGACCCTGCGCCGCCGCCAGCAGCTCACTCTTGCTCAAACTCTTGCGAAACCGCACCAATTCGTCAGGAGGCATCGCCAGAATCCGTTGCATCCTCTGGTCCGGCGGCAGGTTGATTACCTTCACCGCATCCAACCCTGAATAAAACTGCTCCTCATGCGTAGCCATCGCCGGCGTAGCCGGATCCACCCCATCCCCCGGCAGCGCGGCGTTGCTCTTGATCTCCTCCGCACCCTTGCCCACCGAGCCATCCGACATCAGCATCGCCCCACCGTCGTCTTTAGACGCCGCAGCCTGCTCAGCCTCCTTCTTCGCCTTCGCAGCCTTATAAAACGCAATCTGATCCGCATAGATCGCATGTTCCACAGGATCGCTCGGCAGCGGCTCATCCTTCGCAATCATCTGCCGCAGCACCGCCGGGCTCGGATACCGCTGCATCAACTCCGACTGCTCCATCTGCATCGCCGGAAACATCTCCAGCCGCGCCTCCAGCGCCGAATCATCGATGCTCAAAGGATTCAACTGCCGCTCGAACCAAGCCTTCACCCCAACCGCCTGCACCGCCACCACATCTCCCGGCCGAGGCCCAAATGTAAATCGGTTTAGCGCGTGCAGTACTCGCTGCTCCGCCTGGATCTGCTGCACCGAAGGCACCACAGCCTTCTTTGAAGCAGCAGCCGCCACCATCGGCTGCTCCACCATCAACACACACAACAACCCCGAAACTAAGACCCGCGCGCCACCGAAAAATACCCCGGCAAATCTCCGTCCAGATCGCATCACAACTCCTCACTGTGCTGCACCGAAATCACACGGCGCAGCCAGTCACAGATTGACGTCTGCAATCAAAGACACCAACCCCACCCGGCAGTTGCGAAAAAATCTCAAATGACCGCACTCGTATCACCAAGTCAGGAACGCTAAAACGCAGCCAACTCCGCCATCGCCCGATACAGATCTTCCGGCTGCGGCAAAATCGCATCCTCGAGCAACGGCTGGTACGCAACAAACGTATCCATCGCTGCCACGCGCTTTACCGGTGCATCGAGATCATGAAACAACTCATCCCCAATTCGCGCCGCGATCTCCGCACCATAGCCCCAGCTCAACATATCCTCATGCGCCACGATCACACGATTGGTCTTCTTCACACTCTCCGCAATCGCCTCCCAGTCATAAGGAGTCAAACTCCGCAGATCGATCAACTCAACATCCACGCCTTTATCGCGATGCAGCTTCTGCGCCGCCTGCAGCGCGCGAGGCACCACCGCGCCATACGTCAGCACCGTCACATCCTTCCCCGGCCGCACAGTCTTCGCCTTCCCAAACGGAATGCAATAGTCCGGCCCCGGATAAGCCGCCCGCCCAAACGTCTCGCGATACAGCCGCTTGTGCTCAAGGAATAACACAGGATCATCGCAACGAATCGCCGTCCTTAACAGCCCTATTGCGTCCAGAGCATTTGACGGCATCACCACACGAACCCCCGGCGTATGCGTAAAGATGCTCTCACCCGACTGCGAATGATAGATCGATCCACCCGTCAGATAACCGCCAATAGGCACGCGCATTACCAGCGGGCAACTGAAATCGCCATTCGACCGCCACCGCACCAAGGAAAGCTCATTGCGCATCTGGTGCATCGCCGGCCAGATGTAGTCGAAGAACTGAATCTCCACCACCGGCTTCATCCCACGTACCGCCATTCCAATCGCACGGCCCGTAATATTCGCCTCAGCCAGCGGCGAATTCCAGCAACGATCACTGCCAAACTCCGTCTGCAGACCCGCCGTCAGCTTGAACACACCACCTTTGCCCTTGATCTTCCCTGCGCGCAGCGCTCCATCCCGCGTAGCATCGGCCACATCTTCGCCGAACACCACCACCCTCTCGTCCCGCCGCATCTCGTCCTTCAGGCAGCAGTTGATCAGATCCGCCATCGTACGCTCCGTCGCGTCCGCAGTCGGCATCGGCTCCGTCGCAAATCGCGCATCCAGCGAACTCAAATCCTCGGAGTAAACATGCTTCGTAATCGAAGCCACAGTCGGCAGCGTCGCCATCACAGCACGATCCGCAGCCCGCTGCACCTCTTCATCCACCTGCCGCTCCAGCTTGTTGATCCCGTCCGCATCCAGAATCCCCTCACGCAGCAGCCACATCTGCATCCGCGAGATCGGGTCCCGCGCCGCATCCGCGTCCAACTCCTCCACCGACCGGTACAGCCTCTCATCATCGCTCAGCGAGTGCGAGTAAGGCCGAATCACATGCCCATGCACCAGCGCAGGCCCCTTACCCGACCGGCAATAAGCCACCGCCTCCACCATCGCCTTATAACTTGCAATCGGATCGGTCCCATCAATCTCCGCAAAGTGAAAGTTAGGAAAGTTCGCCACCAGCTTCGAAATATTTCCCCCCGGCGTATTCACCTCCACCGGTGTCGAAATCGCATACCCGTTATCCTCGACCACATACAACACCGGCAGCTTTCCATTCGAAGCCGTATTCAGCGACTCCCAGAACTCCCCCTGGCTCGTCGACCCCTCCCCGATCGAGACATAAACAACCTCATCGCCATGAAACTTCACATCCTTAAATTCGCGATAGTCCCCCTCATGCTTCTTCGCAGCCTCGGGATGCTTCGTGAAAAATCTCCCCGCCTCCGCACACCCAACCGCATGCAGACACTGTGTAGCCGTCGACGAAGACGGCGAAACAATATTCAACTTGCTACTCGACCAGTGCGAAGGCATCTGTCGCCCGCCGCTCGCCACGTCATCTGCCGCACCCACAGCCTGCAGCAACTGCTCCTCCACCGTATTGCCCAGCGTCAAGCAAATCGCCCGATCCCGATAGTAAGGAAAAAACCAGTCATACCCAGGCTTCAGCGCCATTCCCGCCGCCACCAACAACGCCTCATGCCCCGCGCAAGAGATCTGAAAGAAGATCTTCTGCTGTCGCTTCAAAACAATCTCACGATCATCCGTGCGCCGCGACAGATACATCAGTCGATAGAACTCCACCAACTGCTCACGCGTCAGCGAACTCTCCGCCACGCTTGCTGCCGCCTTTTTGTTCTCCTGCACACTCGATCCAGACTGTCTTGCCATACGCCCATCCTTTACGTTGAGACCATCTTCAGTAGTCGCCGCGCAATACAACTGCAGACAAGATTGTACCGGGAAGCCGCCATCCCTGGCTCTGCTCCGCGATCCTTTCCAGCCCCGCAGCCACAAGAAAAATCCACAGAAAAACGGGCAACCCAAAGGCCACCCGTCTCCATCCTCATCGCAGCTTAGACAAACAACGGAGCAAGCACCAGCGTAATCGTCGCCAGCAACTTGATCAGCACATGCAGGCTCGGTCCGGCAGTATCCTTGAATGGATCTCCAACCGTATCGCCCACCACTGCCGCCTTATGCGCCTCCGACTTCTTTCCGCCATACTGTCCCGTCTCAATAAACTTCTTTGCGTTGTCCCATGCGCCGCCGCCATTGTTCATCAGCATCGCCAGCAACACGCCAGAAATTGTTCCGACCATTAGCAACCCAGCCACCGCCTCAGCACCGGCCAGATTCACCGGCACTCCGCCAATCGCCGGCACTGGCAAAATCGCTCCCGGTGCATACAACGCAGAGTTAGCCTGATAGCTCGAACTCAAGTGCCGGAAGATCAACCCCACCGCCACTGGCAAACCCACCGCAAGCAGTCCTGGCACCACCATCTCCTTCAACGCCGCACCAGTCACAATATTCACGCAGCGCGCATAGTCCGGCTTCGAAGTCCCCAGCATAATCCCCGGATTCTCCTTGAACTGATCACGCACATCTTTCACCACCATCTGCGCCGTCCGCCCCACAGCCTTGATCGCCAGCGAACTGAACAGATACGTCAACATCGCACCCAGCAGCGCGCCCACAAATACCGGCACCTGTGCCAGGTTGATATTCGTAAAGCTCCATCCCGGCGGCATGTACCCGCCAGCAAGTGCAACCTTATCGGTCACAATTGTTTTAATCTCCTCCAAGTAAGCCGAGAACAGAAGAAACGCAGCAAGCGAAGCCGACCCGATTGCATATCCCTTCGTCAGCGCCTTCGTCGTATTCCCCGCCGAGTCCAGCTTGTCCGTACGGTCGCGAATCTCATGCGGCTGATTCGACATCTCGATAATCCCGCCGGCATTATCCGTAATCGGTCCAAACGTATCCATCGCCAGAATGTATGCCGCGCAACTCAACATTCCCATCGTGGCGATCGCCGTGCCATAGATTCCCTTCGCATAGTCGCTGATCCCCGCCACACCAGCCAGCCCCTGCACACCGAAGTAGTAGCTCAGCAGCAACGCCGCCGAGATCACCACCACCGGCATCGCCGGGGTCTCCATGCCTACAGCCAGTCCGCTGATGATGTTCGTGGCCGGCCCCGTCACCGAAGCCTCGACAATCGACTTCACCGGGCGATAGATCGCCTCCGTGTAGTACTCCGTAATCCAGACAAACAGAAACGCCGTCACCAGCCCAATCACGCCGCAACCAAGCAACCAGATCGGCTGCACCTGCGGCCCGTTCAACATCGTATAAACCGCACCCGCAAACCCCGCCAGCGCCAGCGCGGAGGTTACATAAAATCCCTTATTCAACGCGTGCATCGGATCCTCATCCTCACGCGTGCTCACCACAAACACACCAACAATGCTCGCGATCAAATTGATAGCATGCACGATGAGCGGAAACAGAATTCCCTTCACGCCAAACACCGGATACAGCGCCGCGCCCAGAATCATCGCGCCCACATTCTCCGCTGCCGTCGACTCAAATAGATCAGCGCCACGACCCGCGCAGTCGCCAACATTGTCTCCCACCAAATCAGCGATCACAGCCGGGTTCCGCGGATCATCTTCCGGAATGCCCGCCTCCACCTTCCCCACCAAATCCGCCCCAACATCCGCGGCCTTCGTATAAATTCCTCCGCCAAGCTGTGCGAACAGCGCCACCAGCGAAGCTCCAAACCCAAACCCCACCAACTGATACGGTACCGCCTGCGGATGTTCCAATCCCCCAAAGAACAGGAACAACACACCCACGCCCAGCAACGAAAGCGCCACCACCACCAAGCCCGTCACCGCACCGCCACGCAAAGCCATCTGCAGCGCTTTATTCAAGCTAGTCCGCGCCGCCGAAGCCGTCCGTATGTTCGCCCGAATCGAGCAATACATTCCCGTAAAGCCCGCCAACCCCGAGCACACCGCCCCGACCAGGAAACTCACCACCGTCTTCAGCGCATAGGGTGAAGTCCTCGGCGAAAGCCGATACCCCACAAACACAACCACCGCCAGAACCAGGGCAATCGCCCCAATCGTCTTGTACTGCCGCCGCAAAAACGCCTCTGCCCCTTCGCGAATCGCATCCGAGATCGCCCGCATCTCCGGCGTCCCCGTATCGGAAGCAATCACGGCCCGTGCCAGCATCAACGCTGCCACCAGCGCCAGCACCCCAACGCCCAAAGCAATCCACAGATAGACTCGTCCATCGCTACCGTCGACAACCGCAGGGGCATAGGGAACCTGCTGAACGGCCATCGCCAAAAAACTTACTCCAACCATGCAAAGGTCTCCTTAGAACGCAAACTTTCAACTAGCTTCACAAAGGCGGCAATTAGAGCACGTGCGATCAAACAGGGTCAATCTATCCGTTAATCGAGCAGGATCAGTCAGATTTCACTCAAGTGACAGACCAAAGTAATAGCACACAACTGTACTGGCACTAATGCAAATTCTCGCGGCGCCGATGCATAACTCAGCGCAACAACGAGGTGCAGCGTGTCCGTTCTCATCCAATCCGCTCTCGCAAAGCCGAGTCTCCGAACGGTCGGCACACGTCCGCTCTACCGAATCATCTCGCGCCTGGCCGCTCTCTTTCTCCCACTTCTTCCCCCACTCGCCGCCGCGCAAATCGACACCACCAGCGTCGCTCCCCACCGCTACATCGTCCTCTATCGCAATGCAACCATCCCCGCCGACGCGGAAGCCCACGTCCTGTCTGCCGGCGCTCGCCTCACCCAACGCAACGAACACCTCGGCATCGCCGCCGTACAGTCTCCCCTGTCGCAGGACGACGCCACCACTCTCCGCAACCTCTCCGCCCAACCCAACGTAAGCTACGTCCTCCACGACCGGATCATCTCCGCCCTTCGTCTACGCCTCAAACCCGTCGCGATCAAAGCCGCCGACGTCAACAGCGGAGCACAACCTCTCACCCCAACCTCTCCGGTCATCGGTAGACTCCCCACCCACGGCCCCATCGTCTCGACCGCTCCGATTACTGTCCCGCCGCCACCCCCAC
This sequence comes from Tunturiibacter psychrotolerans, assembly GCF_051013365.1. GTDB lineage: Bacteria > Acidobacteriota > Terriglobia > Terriglobales > Acidobacteriaceae > Edaphobacter > Edaphobacter psychrotolerans_A. Next base: position 5,527,438 of record NZ_CP132941.1, read on the forward strand.
CCCCACCGCCGTCCTACGATACCTACTACACTTCCACCCCACAGGGTTGGGCCGTCCAGCAGGTCGGCGGCTACGGAAACAACACCCCCGGCGCCCCGGCGCACGGTCCCTGGGACACCACCATGGGCAAAGGCATTCGCATTGCCGTCATCGACAGCGGCGTCGACCAATCCCATCCCGACATAGCCCCCAACATAGGTCTCAATCTCACTGAAGTCGATCAGACCGCCTACCCCAGCGTCTGCGACGACGGCAGTCCCCAGGACCAGCAGGGTCACGGCACGTGGACCGCCTCGCTTGCCGCCGGAGCCATCGGTCCCGGAACCGGCAAGATCGTCGGCGTCGCCCCCCAGGCGACCATCCTCAACATCAAAGCGCTCCAGCGCATGCCCGCCTCCATCACCGGCGACACCAATCCCAACGACCAGTGCGAAGCGGGCGAAGCCAGCGGCCTCCTCAGCTGGGTTATGCAGGGCATCGAAGACGCCATCACCAACCGCGCCGACGTCATCTCCCTCTCCGTCGGCGCCGTCGCCGACCTCACCACCGGAGACGGAGCCGGCCTCCTCGCCGCGTTCAACCAGATCACCTACGCCGCCGCCCAGGCCAATATCGTCCTCATCGCTTCCGGCGGCAACGACGGTATCGACCTCTCCAATACCCGCTACGTCGAGCTTCCCGCCCAGTCACGCGGCGTCCTGGCCATCGCTGCCTCCACCAACCCCGCCTGCGCCCAAAACACCACACCCAACGCCACCTGCACCCCAGGCCCGGTTTCACTCGCCTACTACAGCAACTACGGAGCTCCGCTCAACGCCCTCGCCGCACCCGGCGGCAGCTACCCCGACGGTCCCGACACTGGCGTCAGCGGGTGGATTCAGGGCGCCTGCAGCTCAGGCCTCCCCAACACCGCCGACGGCCTCCCCGCCGACTCTGCCCACAGTTATGGCTGCTTCAATCTCGGCCACACTCCCTACGTCCAGGCCATGGGAACCAGTGCCTCCGCCCCGCTCGCTGCCGGAGTCGCCGCTCTGCTCCGCGCCGCGCATCCAGGCTGGAGCGCAGCAACCGTCGTCACCGCCATGCGAAACTCGGCCGTCACCCTCCCCGGCCTCTCTATCCCGCTAATCAACGCCGCGGCGGCTCTCACCCAGCCCAACCCCCAATAAACCGCCGCCACAAAACTCCATATAAAGTAAGAGGCTTCTTTTACTTACTCCCTAACCTTTCATCCGCTCCTTGACGCTATGAGCCAGCTTTTCGATCTCATCCGCCTTCTTGATCACATCCACTGACAGAATATTTTTGTTCGTCTTATCGACCTGCTGTTTCAGATCCGTCGCCAACGCCAACAACTTATCGGTATCCGCCACCAGCCGCTTCTGTCGCTCCGTGCTTCGAACCTCTTCCTGCTGTTCCAACCGGCGCGGATCGGTGGTTGGATCAAGATCGGCCGGCTGGTGCACCTGGCCAGGATAATGCTGGCTCTGTACCTGCTGAAGCTGTCCCCCACTCACGTTTGCTGAAGCCATCGCCATCAAAACCGCTCCAACCACAGACAATCGAAGCACCCTCATAGCAGCCCTCCATCCATCCCACCGCGGCCCATTCCTGCCTGAATTGCATCTTACAAACAGCTGACGCATTCTGTTCACAGTATTCTTTCCCGAAAGCGAGACGCCGTAATCATGCTCCTTCTGGCCATGGCCCCGCAAGACGAGCGTATCGTCCAGACCATCGAACGCGACTGGCACAACGACATCATCTCCTTTCTTCAATACAAACTCCCCAAGATCGCCGTCGTTCTTCTGGTCATCTTCATCTTGCAGCGCGTCGTTCTCTTCTTCGTCAAAAAGATGCGTACGCGTGCTGACCATCAGGTAGCCAACTTCCACCGCGCCGCACAGCTCCGCACCATGGCCTCCATCCTGCGCGCCACCTCCATTGGCGTCCTGGGGTTCATCGCTTTTCTCCAGATTCTCAATATCTTCGATATCCCCTACCAGCCCATCCTCGCCTCCGCCGGCATCGTCGGTGTCGGCGTAGGCCTCGGCGCCCAATCCATCTTCAAAGACATGCTCAACGGAATCTTCATCCTCATTGAAGACCAGTACAACGTCGGCGAGGTCGTCCTGCTCGCCGGTCTCAAAGGAACGGTCGAAGACCTCTCCCTCCGCCGCACCACCCTCCGCGACTCCGACGGCACCCTCTACATCATCCCCAACAGCCAGATCGCCACCGTCTCCAACCTCTCCCGCGACTACGCCGTCGCCACTCTCCAGGTCTCCGTCGACGCCAGCGCCAATCCCGACAAGGTCATCGCCCTCCTTGGCAAGGTCGCCAACGACGTCCGCCACGACTCTGTCTTCAAAGACATCGCCATCGCCGACCCCGTCATCCTCGGCGTCGACAAGATCGAAGGCCGCGCCGTCACCTACCCCGTCCAGATCCGCGTCCGAGCCAATCAGCGCGACGGCGTCCTCCGCGAACTCCGCCGCCGCATCATCCTCGCCTTCGAAAAGGACGGAATCCCCCTCGGCAACGATCCCGCCAACATGCTCATCCTCCGCGCACCCAACCCGACGGCCCCACCCGCCCAACAGCCACTAACCGGCTAACCCTAGACCAAGATCTCACGCCAGGCAAACCAAGCCGGCTCGAGCGCCTTCCTGTGCCCACCACGCAGGACCGCTCGTCACCATCATTTTACAAACGCCTCTTGTATCTACGACCGATGTTGTCGTATATTTCGGCTATACCAGATTGCGGACTCTTACAGTCGGAGTTCACAAGGCATAGCCGAATGAACCTCAAGACTCCACGTTTGCGCGGGTAAAAGGTTGAGCATGCATAAAATCGGATCCTCACGGCGGACTCTTGGCGGAGACCGCGAGGACCTAAGAACCACTCCCGGCTAAACTACGGGCTCCTCCGCTGAAGGCCCCCTTGTCCGCAAAGATTTAACCGTCACGATGGCGAACGGTTCTCTCCGCCCAGCCAAAAGACGAAACTTGCACTTTTTTCGAGGCTTGGTCAATGAACGCTGCAACAAACCTTTTACCGAGATCCAACCATATCCTCTGTTCTCTGCTCCTGATACTGCTCTCCGCACTCGTCCCGAGCGCGGACGCACAGCAATCTCGCCCGACGCATGGCGCAATATCAGCACAAGACCTCGCAAAGCGCTCCACTCCTGCCGCGACCGGCTCCGACACCGCCGACCAGGTCTGCGCACGCTTCTCTACGGGCTCCGTCGTCTCCGCGCCGCCTGAGTTAAAAAGCCAGAATGGCGTCCTCGAAGTCACCATGCAGTTCCTCGCCACGACTGACTCGCAGGGCCTCCTCCGCTACTGCTACGTCACCAGCACAGGCCTTGAAGCCCCGACTCTCCGCGTGAATCCCGGCGATCAGCTCATCATTCACTTCCAGAACAACCTACCCGCAAACCTGACTCCCCCCACCCCCGCCAACATGGCCGGCATGAACATGACCCTCTCCGCGAAGGCGACGCCAGCCATCAGCACCAGCAGCGCCTGCAACGGAGCCATGTCCCCCGCGGCCACCAACATCCACTTCCACGGCACCAATGTTGCTCCCGTATGCGGGCAGGACGAAGTAATCCACACCCTCGTCGCGCCGGGCCAATCCTTCGACTACAACGTCCAGATCCCAGCCAACGAGCCCCCCGGCCTCTACTGGTACCACCCTCATCCGCACGGCTTCAGCGAAGGCCAGGTCCAGGGCGGCGCCACCGGCGCACTCATCGTCGAAGGCCTGCAGAACGTCAACCCCTCCCTCGCCGGCCTGACCGAGCGCACCTTCGTCCTGCGCGATCAGCTTCTCCCCAACTCCGAGCTCGACGACGCCAACATTCCCGCATGGGACCTCTCGATTAACTACGTCCCCGTCACCTATCCCGGCTACAGCCCCGCGGTCATACAAACCAACCCCGGCCAGCAGGAGCTATGGCGCGTAGCCAACACCGGCGCAGACACCATCTTCAACCTGCAGTACCTCGTCAACGGAACACCCCAGCCAGTCCAGATCGTCGCCATCGACGGCTACCCCATCGCCGCAGGCAGCAGCGGCCAGCAATCCGAAAGCGAAACCAGCATCCTCCTCCCTCCAGGCTCACGCGCTGAGTTCGTCATCACCACGCCGAATCTCGGCGACAAAGCACAGCTGGTCACGCAGTACTGGAATACCGGGCCAGACGGTGACTTCGATCCCGCGCGCCCCATCGCAAACATCGTCAGCCAGACCGGCGTCGAAAGCTCTTCCGTCACTCCAGCCGCAAAGCATCTCCCCTCAAAGTCCGTAGCAGCCAAAGTAACCCGCTTCGCCGCACTCGCCAGCGCAACCCCCATCGCACAACGCAATCTCTACTTCTCCGAGACGCTCCTCGACCCAACCAACCCGCTCAGCCCTACCACCTTCTTCATCACCGAAGTAGGCCAGACCCCCACCGTCTTCACCATGGACCATCCACCCAACATCACCGTCCACTCCGGCACCGTCGAAGACTGGGTCGTCGAGAACCGCGCCCAGGAAGATCACATCTTCCACATCCATCAAATCCACTTCCAGGTTCTTGAGGTCAATGGCCAGCCCGTCAACGACCCCGCCATCCGCGACACCGTCGACATTCCCTACTGGAACGGCAGCGGCCCCTATCCCAGCGTCAAGGTCCGCATGGACTTCCGCGACCCCAACATCATCGGAACCTTCGTCTACCACTGCCACATTCTCGAGCACGAAGACGGCGGCATGATGGGCGAGATCCTCGTCCTGCCCGGCGGCTCAGCCTCCACCACCTCAGCCGCCGCATCGGCAACCAGCGTTAGCCCCAACGGAAACATCACCCTCACCGCCAACGTAGCCGATGCAGCCACCGGCGCCGCAAAGCCAACCGGCCTCGTACAGTTCGAGCTCAACGGCCTCAACGTCGGCAATCCCGTGCCGCTCGTCAACGGAAAGGCCGTCCTCTCTACTCCGATCAACGGAGTCGTGGGCACCAGCAACCTAACCGCCTTCTACCAAGGCGACGCCACATACACCGAATCGCTCTCCGCAGCCATCCCGATCACCATCGCCACCTTCGCCCTGTCGTCACCCGGCACCACAGCTCCCCTTGGCTCTGCCGCCATCGCTCCCATCAACGTCGACGTCGCCACCAACTACACCGCACCCATCGCCTTCACCTGCACCATGCCATCGACCCTCACCGAGTCCGCCTGCTTCGTCAATCCCAACTCGATGACCGGCACCGGCCAAGCCTCTCTCACCGTCAACACCACTCCCTCTCACCCGCTAAGCAGCTCGAGACCGAAGACTCCCGGCTGGCTCGCCGCAGGCGGCGGTAGTACCTTCGCCTGTCTCTTCCTGCTAGCCCTGCCACGTCGCAGAACCCGCTCTCAGGCCATGCTCGCCTTCATCACAACAGCAGCTCTCACCGCCGCACTCTTCATGGCCATCGGATGCAGCGGCTCCGCAGGAACTGACCCCGGCACAGCAAAAGGAACTTACACCGTCGTAGTCACCGGCACTTCAGGCACCGGAGCCTCAGCAATCCAGACCACAGTCAACGTACCCGTCACCATCCAGTAGACGCATTCACTCATTGCGCGGTTAGAAAGATCAGGAGAGAAGTAATGTTGAGCAAGTTCGGTCGTCTCGGTTTCGGTATCAGCAAGGCTTTCTGCATCGTTGCCGTTCTCTGTGCCTCCATCGCCTGGGCCAGCGTCGCAGGAAGCGTCTCCGGCACCGTCAAAGACCCCTCCGGCAGAGTCGTTCCCAAGGCCGAGATCACAATCCTCGAGACCAGCACAGGCCTCTCCTACCACGCCACCGCCAACAGCAAAGGCTATTACACCCTTCCCGTCCTGCCCGTCGGCCATTACGAACTCGAAGCCCAATCCCCCGGCTTCCGCAGCTACCAGCGCAAAGACATCGTCCTCGACACCGACGCATCCCTCACCATCGACGTCGCCTTCGAGCTAGGCAGCGTCAAGGAAACCGTCAGCGTCACCGACGACACCGTCCACGTCGAAACCATCAGCACACAAATGGGCGAGGTCATCACAGGCCGCCAGATGACAGCGGTCCCGCTCAACGGCCGCAGCTACACCGACCTCCTCTCCCTCCAGGCTGGCGTCGCTCCCGCCACCTCCATCACCTCCAGCACCGTGCAGGACGTAGGCGCCACCATCCTCAATCCCTCCGGCACCCTCAACCCCGGCACCGTCTCCGTCAACGGCCAGAACGAATTCGCCAACTACTTCAGCGTCAACGGCAGCGACGTCGAAGAAGACGTCAACGGCGGCACCGCCATCGTCCCCAACCTCGACGCCATCTCCGAGTTCCGCATCATCACCAGCAACTTCGACGCCGAGTACGGCGAATTCAGCGGTGGTCAGATCAGCGTCATCACCAAGTCCGGCACTAACGCCTTTCACGGCAGCGCCTTCGAGTTCCTCCGCAACACCGACCTCGACGCCCGCAACTACTTCTCCCCCACGCGCGGCGCCTTTCGCCAAAACCAGTTCGGTGGAACCTTCGGCGGCCCAGTTCACAAGGACAAAGCCTTCTTCTTCATCGACTATCAAGGCACACGTCAAACCCAGGGCGTCGACACAGGAAACATCAGCGTCCCCTCCACCGCCGACCGCACCGGCAATCTCTCAGACTTCACCAACGGTCCCGGTGGAAATATGTTGAGCGGAGCGGTAGGCGGCCCCTACTTCGCAAACCTCCTCACCCAAAAACTAGGCTACGGCGTAACCTCAGGCGAGCCCTACTACGTCCCAGGCTGCACCAGCTCCGTGCAATGCGTCTTCCCCAACGCCGTCATCCCGCAACGCGCCTGGTCAGTGCCCGCGCAAAGACTCCTCCAATACATTCCCGCACCCAACACCGCCTCCGGCACCTTCGCCACCTCATCTTTCAACCAAACCGTCCGTGATGACAAAGCCGGAGCACGCTTCGACGTCAACACCCGCATCGGACTCATCTCTGCCTACTACTTCATCGATGACTTCAATCTCGACGACCCCTACCCCGTCGCGCAAAGCGGCGCCAGCGTCCCCGGCTTCGACGCACTCACCACCGGCCGCGCCCAACTCTTCTCTCTCGGCGACACCAAGACCTTCAGCGCCTCGTCGGTCAACGAATTTCACCTCAGCTTTATGCGCAACCTCACCAACCTCGGCCAGCCCATCGGCGGTCGCAACGTAAGCCTCGCCTCCCAGGGCTTCGTCAACCCCGACGGCAGCACCAGCATCGTCCCGCTCGACCCCAAAGGCCAGAGCGTCATGAACCTCAACTTCAACGGCTACTCCACCGGTGCCGCCGCCAATCAACTCATCCAGACCAACAACACCTACCAGGTCTCCGACGTCTTCTCGAAGGTCATCGGCCGGCACACCCTCAAATTCGGCGGCGAGTTCCACGCCGACCAGGTCAACGGCACTCCCATCGCACAGTTCAACGGAAACTTCGTCTTCACCGGCACTGAAACCGGAGTCGACTTCGCCGACTTCCTCATCGGCGTTCCCAGCCAGTACAACCAGAGCCAGCTCAATCCCTTCTACGCCCGCAACAAATACGCAGGCCTCTTCGCGCAGGATAGCTTCCACGTCCTCCCGAACCTCACCTTCAACTACGGCCTCCGTTGGGACCGCGTCACACCATGGAGCGAGCGCTACAACCAGATCTCCACTTTCGTCGCCGGCGCGCAATCCACCGTCTTCCCCGGCGCGCCTCCAGGAATCCTCTACCCCGGTGACCCCGGAATCCCCGACACTCTCGCTCCCATCAGCAACCGCAGCTTCGCCCCGCGCGTAGGTCTCGCATGGTCTCCACAATCTGATTCAAGCTTCCTCCAAAAAATCCTCGGCGCCCCCGGATCCACCAGCATCCGCGCCAGCTATGGCAACTTCTACACCGCGATCCCCGCGCTCTCCATCGGCGTCCTCGCCGCCAACGCACCCTACGGCACCACCTACACCAGCCCCGCGCCGCCATTGTTCGCAACCCCGTTCACCACCGCAGCCAGCGGCCAGAACAACGGCCAGCCCTTCCCCTACACCTTTGCCCCGCTCAACTCCTCGCGCAGCAACCCCGACCCCAACATCAACTGGAGCGCCTTCACACCCATCGAAGGCATCCCCGGCTACGACATCCACAACAAGATCCCCTACACCGAGGAGTGGGTTCTCTCCATCGAACGTCAGCTTGGCCCCAACACCGTCTTCAGCGCCAGCTATCTCGGCACCTCCAGCCACCGCCAGCTCGTCCTCATCGAACCCAACCCCGGCAACCCCGCACTCTGCCTCAGCCTCAGCCAACCCAGCCAGGTCCAACCCGGCACCCCAACCTGCGGCCCCCTCGGCGAAGACACCGTCTACTTCCCCATCGGCGGCGGCCAAGTCAACGGAACCCGCGGCCCCCTCGGTTCGAACTTTGGCAGCAACGCTCTCCAGTCCACCATCGGCCACGCCAACTACAACGCGCTCGAACTCAGCGCCCGCCACACCAGCGGCCGTCTCGAGTTCTCCGTCGCCTACACCTACGGCAAATCGCTCGACCAGTCCTCGAACCTCGGCGAAGAGGTCAACCCCTTCAACCCCTCGCTCAGCTACTCCATCTCATCCTTCGACGTGAAGCATAACTTCGTCATCAGCTACGAATATCAACTCCCCTTCGATCAGCTCCTTCATCCCAACCGCCTCACCAATGGCTGGTCGCTCTCCGGCATCACCCACTTCGCCACCGGCTTCCCCATCACCGTCATCAACAACGGCGACAACTCGCTCATCGGAACCAATCCCAACGGCATTAACAACAGCAGCATCGACGAGCCCGACTTCAACGGCGGCTCCCTGAAGCTCAACCACAATCCCCGCAACGGCAACAGCTACTTCGACACCACCACCTTCAGCATGAACGCGCTCGGCACACCAGGCACTGCAAAGCGCCGCTTCTTCTACGGTCCCGGCACCGACAACTTCGATATGGCGATCGGCAAAAGAACCGCCATCACCGAATCTAAGGCGTTGCTCTTCCGCGTAGAGGCCTTCAACGTCTTCAACCACACCCAGTTCAGCGGTCCTTCATCAGTCGACGGCGACATCGGCAGCTCAACCTTTGGCGACGCCATCAGCGCAGCTCCTCCCCGCATCCTGCAAGGCGCAGCAAAATTCACTTTTTGATTGCGACCAACGGGAGCACCCCATAAACAAGCACCACCCAAACAAGGTACACAAGTCACGAAGTGACCGCCCCACGCGCAGTGGGCCCGTCCGGCAGGACACCTCTCCGATATCACAAGCGAAGCAGTGATATCGGAGAGACAACTCACAAAGCCTTATTCATAGCCTCAATCAACTCATCCACCCCAGACACCGGCGGCTGACATCCCTTCGCCGTGCAAACCACAGCAAAGCTACCCTCGCCACCCAACCCCGGCAGATGCGGCAGCGTCTCCGCTAGCGAGGGAGGCAGCGCAGCAAGCTGATCCCTCCGCAGCCGAATCACACTCTTATTCACCGCATACCGCGCCAACGCCACGGCCTCAAGCCTTCTCGCCGCAGCATCGTCCCCAATCACACAGACCTCCACGGCCCGCAGCACCATCCTCTGCAGCGCCAGACCATAGCTCGCCGCATACAACCCAAAGTGCTCCACAACACCAGCAAAAGTCTCGAGCGTCTCCAGTGCCTTCACCGCATAATCTGCCCGCCCATTCAACGCCTCCAGCCGCAACAGCAGCGCCGCTCCCACAGGATTCCCCGCAGGCGTAGGCGAGTCCTGCAGCGGCTTCCTGCGCGTCACAAGTGCCCCCAACCTCGTCTCACCCTCAGCCGCACTCTCCGTATCGAAGAACGCGCACCCGACCGGATCATAAAACTTCATCAGCGCGCTCTCCATAATCGCCTCAGCCGCCGTGTAGTACCGCAACTCCCCAGTCAGCTCCCACGCATCGAGTGCCGCATGCCCCAAAAACACATAGTCATCCAGCACCCCAGCCACCCGTGCCCCACTCCCACCCTGCTCTCCATACGCGACCACATGCGCCAGACCAGCCTTCGCATCCCAGGCCTCCGCCAGCACGCGGTCCAGCGACTTCAACGCGAACGCCCGCACCTCCGGCATGTCGAGCACGCGCCCCGCCTCCACATAGGCCGAGATCATCATTCCATTCCAGCCCACATAGATCGTCTTATCCACAAACGGCGTAGGCCGCTTCAGCCGAGCGGCATACAACTTCGCCTTCGCCGCATCCAGACGCTCCTTCGCCACCTCGAGCGTAATCGCATTCGCCTTAGCCACACCCTCCAGCGTGCCCCGCACATGCAGAACATTCTTCGCCGGGTTGTGATGCATATCGCCTATCTCACCGATGTCGTAATACGCACTCGCAACGGCAATCTCTTCATCGGTCAGCACCGCAGCAGCCTCATCGCGAGTCCACGTAAAGTAGTCGCCATCATCTTCCAGCGAGTAGTCTGCATCCTGCGAAGCATAGAATCCTCCCCGCTCGCGGTCGCTCAGCCACTCATCAATCCACTGAATCATCTCCCGCGCCACCCGCGCCGCGTCCGGCTCAACAAACGTCTGAAACGCGTGTACATAGTTCTTCAGCAGCTCGCTGTTGTCATACGACATCTTCTCGAAGTGCGGCACCACCCACCGCTCATCCACCGAGTAGCGATGAAATCCCCCCGCCAGATGGTCATAGATGCCACCCCGTGACATCTTCTGCAACGTCACCATCGCCGCCGTCTTCGCCGCTTCACGCCCATCCTCCGCTCCTACCGTCGACACCCGCGACGCCACATCCAGCAAAAGATCGATCGCCCCCGAATGCGGAAACTTCGGCTGCGATCCAAACCCACCCGACCGCGAATCAAACTGCTTCAACGTCGACGCGACCAGCTTCGCCACCAATTCCGGCCCCGGATTCCCACTCCTTCCCATAAACGATTCGTTATGCTCAATCGCCGCCATCACGCTTCCGGCCGATTCATTCACTTCATCGCGCCGATTCTGAAACGCCTCCGCCATCGTCAGCAGTACCCGCTGAAATCCCGGCCGGCCATGCTGATCCGCCGGAGGAAAATACGTCCCTCCAAAGTAAGGCTTCCCCTCAGGAGTCAAAAACGCAGTCAACGGCCACCCACCCTGCCCACTGATCGCAGACACCGCCGCCTGATACCGCGTATCCACATCCGGCCTCTCATCGCGATCCACCTTCACCGCAATAAAGTGATCGTTGATGATCTTCGCCGTAGCTGCACTCTCATACGACTCGCGATCCATCACATGACACCAGTGACACCAAACCGCACCAATATCCAGCAGAATCGGTTTATCCGCAGCCTTGGCCTTCTCAAATGCGGCCTCGCCCCACTCCTGCCACTCCACCGGCTGATGCATCGCAGACCGCAGATACGCCGAAGCAGCCTTCGCCAACGCATTCAAGTACACACTGATCTCTTCAGAACTCTCATGACCCATAGAACATTAGTCTAGTCGAACTTCCAATTCGATATGAATCGAGACTCCGGCCAGTCGATACCATCGCGCAACGAACTCCGGTGCATCGCTCAAGATCGCGAACGCCTCCTCAAGCACCTTCTCTGCTCCCGTGTTATCAGCACCGATTTGCTCGCTCGGGAATGTTTTTTGACCGAGCGAAAAACGAACTAAGCCAATCTGCTTGGTCGCGATAACAAACCGCATCCTACGGAGCACGGCAGTTTGTGTCACCGAGGGCCATGCATGCGTACAAAGATCGGTCTGTTGATGCTCTCCTCCACCCTGGTCGCATCAAACATTACGGGCCACGCTGACACCTACAACTTCATCCTCATAGCCGCAGCAACCCCCACCACCCAAGAACCCACCTTCAACATCGGAACGCCCACTGGCAAGCCAGATCCACGCATCCCATCTGCCATCGATCTCACCAGCGTCACAACTTCGGGTCAGGACTATGGATTAGAGGGCGTCATTCTCCTCGAGATCGACCACCACACCAACGCCCACAACGATCTTCTCGACATTCATCCGAACGCGCAGCATATCGACTCCGAGAAAGACCTTCTCTATCTCGACAGCTCCTTCGGAATCAGCCCCGCTCATCTCTATGACAATGACGGCTACCCCGCGAAGGTCTTTGACCCGCACACCCCATTCACCATTGGCGTCTCGCGCATCACCCCCATCGCAATTCCCGAACCATCCAGTCTCATGATGCTCGGCATCGGCATCCTGAGCCTCGCAGCAATAGCCCGCAGAAGATTCCGCCGCCTCTAGCTTCCCCCGTAAATCCAAACTGTGCCCACCTCACCGCAATCGCCTCATGAAAAGCGAAAGGGCCCGAGCCGCAGCCCGAACCCTCTCTTCTACCATCCACCGTCCTCTACTGTGGCGGAGCCACATCAATCGGTTTCGGTGCCTCAGGACCCTTTGGAGCCGTCAACCCCGGAATCACAGGTGCTGGCATTCCCGCTCCACCTCCAGCCGCCTGCACGGCAGATTCGATACTGATTCCATACCGGTCCAGCGTATTGGCCAGCAGCTGAAACAGCTGCGCCCGGTCTCGTGCATACGCCGCCGTTGCAGAGATCGAATTGTTCTCCGCCGTTGCCAGGTTCCTCGCCTGCTGCAACACATTCGCAGTCGTTGACGCGCCCAGCCTGTACTTCTTCTGCTCAGCATCCAGGCTCTGCGCCGCGAAGTCACGCGCCGCCTGTGCCGCCTGTACCTGCGCCCGGTCGTTCGTCAACGCGTACTGCTGGTTCGTCACCTGGATGCGAATCAGCGTATAAAGCTGCTGCAACCGCATCTCCGACTGCCGATACTCCATCTGCGACCGTGCCTGGTCAGCCTGCGCGGTTCGGTTTCGTATTGGAATCGTCATATTCACACCAACACCCTTATCCGGCGCGTTGTTGTTGAACGTATTTTGAAAAACGTCGCCATAACCAACCGAAGGAAACGTTCCTGGAGCATAAGGCGCATTCGTATTGAAATTAATCGCATTTGGATTCTGAGCACCCCCCAACGCGCTGCCACCATAGAACGCATACGCATCGACGATCGGCAGCAATCCGTTCTTGAACGCCTTGATCGTGATCTCGTTGTTCTTCATGTTCAACACCGCCTGCTCAATCTGCGGGTTGTTGGCATAAGCCACCTTCACCAGATCCTCAACCTGCAGGTCCTCTTCCGGCAGTCTGTCCAGAGCCACGCGGTCAGTCGGAATCACCGGCGCCTGCGACAGTGCCGGATCGTTCAGGTTCCGCACAATCGCCTGCTTCATCAACAACTGCTGATACTCAAGGTTCGTCTTCGAAGCCACAAGAGCCTGTTTGTCGCTCGCCACCGCGCTATCCGAGTTAACCACATCCAGCGGAGCCAGCGTACCAATCTCCAACTGCTTCCGGTTGTCCGAGGTCAACTGCGACGACTGCGCCAACTGACGCTCTTTCGCCTGCTCATCTTCGTACGCGCTCACCAGCGCCCAGTAGATGTTCTCCACCTGGTTGATCGTATACAGCACCTGCTGCCGAAATGCCGAGTCAGTAATCCGCCGGTCATTCTTGGCCTGCACGATAAAACGTCCGTTCACGCCCCAGCCGAACCCCTGCAACAGATGCTGCGTCGCCGTAGCGCGAAAGCTCGTCGTCAACGAAGGGCTATAGTTGCTAAACGGATTGTCCGTCGTCACGCGAGTATTGTTGAAGCCCACCGTCAACTGCGTGCCGGTCAAAAACCCCTGAGCATAATTAAAGTTGTACGTCGCCGTATCCGTAGTCAACACATTCAATCCACCGCTGAACAGCGTGTTCAGCTGTGGCGCCGTCGACGCCTCGTACTCCAGTTGTCCCGTAAGCACCGGGTCCAGATTCTCCGGCAACGGTCCGCCGCCGTTGGTGCTCACAACGATTCCACCCACACCTGTACCACCGCCACCCACGCCCGCCGACGTCGCACCCGGTCCGCCGCCCGTCGTAATCGTCGTCGTCGTTCCGCCAATCGTATTCGTCAACAGACCCGTCGACACACCGCGAAGCGACGATCCCGCCTTCGCACGCAGCAGGTCCGTATCCGCAATATCCAGATTGATCCGCGAGATCGCAATATCGTAGTTATTCTGCAGCGTCAGCGTCACCGCATCCGCCAGGCTCAGATAAATCTTCCCATCCCTCAACAAATTGCCCAACGTCGTGTTCCCCATCGAGAAGGTAGGAACATTAATCGGCGTGTACGGAGCAATCGGATTCCAGATATGGCTCTTCGGCTTCGTGTAGTCGACGGCCGTTGGACGCATAAACAGCGGCTCGGTTGGCTTCGGCTGCGGAGCCTGCGGCAGCCCTGGCGTTCCCGTCGTGTCATTCACCACCGCCTGCGGCTGGGCTGGCGTCGTCGGACTACTCTGCGTCTGCTGGGACCATCCCGGCTGTGTGCACAGACTCATCAGCAGCAACGAAATGCTCGCCGCCCCCTGCATATTCTTTGATCTCACGATTCGCTCTCCAACTCTTTCCTGAAACCTCTCGATGTTTTACCGGCAATGCCCGGCGCTTCACCGGACTCACAGCCTTCCCAACCCCGCACCAAAACGCGAGGGTCAGTCTCGCAACCAGATTTTGCAGTCTCGCTAAGATTTTGCAGTTCTACTCAGACGCGCAGCACCTTCCCAACGACTCTTAAAGACAACGGACACGTAAACCTACCTGGAAAAATCCTGCTGACCAGGCATCGCTTTTCAAAAGCTCTGCTTAGGTTGAGCACAGATACGCACTCATCGCTCGCTTCGTTCCCAACATCTGCGGCAAATGTTCATTCCGGATACGATGCGCCAAGTATATCAACCCCATACCCTTACCCCTAGCCCGCGACCTCGGTCGTTGGAATCTCGCACTCGCTTCTGTCTGCCTTTGCCTTTTTTTGTTGTCATCCCCGCAGGGGATCTGCGGTTGTCCTTGTCTCTGCCGTTCCCATTCTCCGAAGTCATTCCGCACCCAGAAAATCTGCGGTCGTTGTCGTCTTCGAACCGATAACAAAGCCGTCATTTCGACCGGAGCCGCTCACGGTCCCATCGTGAACGGCGCAGTGGAGAAACCACCCCATCTCGTATTCGTCGTTGCCTTTGTCGTTCTGCACTTGGCCCTGCCATTTCCGCCAGCTGAACTTGATAACCTCATCCCCACCCACCAACCGTGATACCGTCCAAAGCAGCCCATGCCTCACTGGAAGACAATCCTCACTTACGACGGAAGCCCCTACAACGGCTGGCAGATTCAACCAGCCCTCCCCACCGTTCAGGGAACACTCGCTCAGGCAATCCACCGCATCACAGGCGAAACCGTCCTCCCCCAGGGCTCAGGCCGCACCGACACCGGAGTCCACGCCCTAGCCCAGGTCGCCACCTTCTCCCTCACCGCACCCATCCCCGCCGCCAACCTTCATCGCGCCCTCAACCGCGCCCTTCCCCCCAGCATCCGCATCCTCTCCGTCGAGCCCGTCTCCGAAGACTTCCACGCCCGCCACAGCGCACGTCGCAAAACTTACGAGTACCGCATCCTCCCCTGCAAATCCCATCCCGAAGACCGTATCTGCCCACCGATGCTCGCTCCCTACGTCTGGGCCTACCGCTTCCCTCTTGAACTTGCCCCTCTCCAAAAAGCCGCCGCCCACATCCTCGGCACGCATGACTTCACCTCCTTCGCCGCCGTCGACCCCGACCTCACCACCCGAACCAGATCGCAGCAGGAAACCGCACCGGCAGAATCAACCAGCACGCACACACCCGCTCCCAAAGGCATCTTCACCCACACGCCCGTTCCGGAACGCGTCGTCCCGAAGAGCGTCGTCACGAACGACCTTTCCGCTTCCGCTAAAAAAAGTACTGTCATTTCGACCGTAGTCGGCGAACTTGCCGACGAAGTGGAGAAACCCGCTTCTCTCACTCCCATCCCCACCGACAACACCCGCACCATCTTCCACTCCGCCTGGCATCAACGCGAAGACCTCCTCATCTATCGCGTCACCGGCTCCGGCTTCCTCCACCACATGGTCCGCAACCTCGTCGGCACCTTCGTCGAAACCGCCACCCGCCTCGACCCCAACGTCATCCCTAAAATCCTCGCTGCCCGCAACCGCTCCGCCGCCGGCCCCACCGCCCCCGCCCGCGGCCTCTTCCTCGTCGAGGTCGAGTACTGATGCCCGCCACAGTCAACGCCCAGCGCCGCATCGCTCGCCTAGCCACTCTAACCGCAGTCCACCGAGCCTTTCACTGGCTGCACCTCCACCAGCCGCAGCTTCGCCAGTGGCAACTCGAACTAGTCCGCATCCCCGCCCCACCCTTCGGCGAATCCGCCCGCGCCGCCTGGTTTCTCGACCGCTTCCGCGACCTCGGCCTCACCAACATCCACCTCGACGACGCCGGCAACGCCCTGGCCGAACTCCAACCCGACGCAACTCCTGCTTCACCTCCCATCAATAACGTCATCTCGGCCGAAGCGGCGGACAGTCTCACCGTCCGCCGCGAAGTGGAGAGACCCCCGTATTTCGCTCAACCCGCCATCGCCTCATCAAACAGCCAACCCGGCGAAACCCGTCCCTGCATTCTCCTCTCCGCCCACCTCGACACCGTCTTCCCCGCCGACACCCCCATCGATCCCATCGAAGCCCCCGACTCCCCCCGCATCTTCGCCCCCGGCATCTGCGACAACGCCGCCGGCCTCACCGCTCTCCTCGCCATCGCCGCCGCCCTCCGCCACGCCAACATCACCCCACCCATCCCCATCCTCTTCGCCGCCAACGTAGGCGAAGAAGGCGAAGGCGACCTTCGCGGCATGCGTCATCTCTTCGAGCGCGGCCCCTACCGCACCCGAATCGCCGCCGCCCTCGTCCTCGAAGGCGGAGGCACCTCCGCCGCCATCACCCGAGCCCTCGGAAGCCTGCGCTTCCGTGTCACCATCACCGGCCCCGGCGGCCACTCCTGGGCCGACGCCGGCACCCCCAACCCCATCCTCCTCCTCAGCCGCGCCCTCGCCCAGATCTCCAATATGAACCTCCCCACCGACCCCCTCCTCACCCTCAACGTCGGCCACATCTCCGGCGGCACCTCCATCAACTCCATCCCCGAGTCCGCCTCCGCCCTCCTCGACCTCCGCTCCACCGACCCCACCCAACTCGTCTCCGCCGCCACCGAAGTCCACCAGATCTTCGACGACATCGTCACCACACATTCCACCACCAACACACCACTAAAACTCCACATCGAGACCATAGGAAACCGTCCCGCCGCTACCCTCCCCGACGACTCCCCCATCCTCCACACCCTCCGCGCCGTCGACCGCCACCTCGTCCTCCGCACCGAACTCCGCCTCGGCTCCACCGACGCCAACATCCCCCTCTACCGCGGCATCCCCGCCCTCGCCCTAGGCAGCGGCGGCACCGGCGGCGGCATCCACACCCTGCAGGAGTGGTACGACCCCACCGGCCGCGAAGCCGCCCTCCGCCGCATCCTCCTCACCCTCCTCGACACCCTCCAAACCACCGCCGACCAACTCCCTGTTCACGAGGACTAAGTTGAAGACTCAGCTTCGAAACACCACCGCCCCTCGCATCCTCCGTACAACGGCACTCGCCGCCTTCCTCACAACCCATATCACCGCTGCAATCGCCCAGCGCCCAACCCCACCCACCCGCGACCCTCACACCAGCGGATACGTCGCAGCAACCGAGCTGCCCGACGGTGCCATACCCTCACCCCACGCGGACGGCAACTTCATCCTCGGGCCAACCCACACCCCCGCGCCCGAGACTTCTCCCCAGCCGAACGTCCCGCAAGGAAACATCTACGAGTTCACCATGAGCTCCGCCGACAGCAAGCTCTACCCCGGCATCGCCCGCGACCCCGGCACCTTCGGCACTCCCGACCCCAAAGACCCAGCCAAACTCATCGTCACCACCAGCCGCCCCGCGCCCTACACCCGGCACGTAGCCGTCTACGTCCCGCAACAATATGTACCCGGCACCACCGCACCGTTTATCGTCGGCGCCGACGGACCCGACAGCACCCTCTTCACCACCATCAATAACCTCATCGCACAGCACCGCATTCCCGTCATGATCGCCATCTCCATCGGCAACGGCAGCGGCGACGCACAAGGCAGCGAACGCGGCCTCGAATACGACACCATGTCCGGCCGCTACGCCGAGTTTGTTGAGACCGAAGTCCTCCCTCTCGTCGAGAAGCAATATCACGTCAAACTCACCAAAGATCCCGACGGTCGCGCAACCATGGGCGGCAGCTCCGGAGGCTCATGCGCT
This sequence comes from Tunturiibacter psychrotolerans, assembly GCF_051013365.1. Taxonomy (GTDB): domain Bacteria; phylum Acidobacteriota; class Terriglobia; order Terriglobales; family Acidobacteriaceae; genus Edaphobacter; species Edaphobacter psychrotolerans_A. The sequence continues at coordinate 5,545,789 of NZ_CP132941.1, forward strand.
CTCATCATGGCCTGGTATCGCCCCGAGCTCTACCACCGCGTCCTCACTTACTCCGCCACCTACATCAATCAGCAGTGGCCATCCAACCCGGACACCCCCCACGGCGCATGGGAGTTCCACGAACACCTGATCCCGAACACTCCACCCAAACCCATCAGAATCTGGATGGAGGTAGGCGACCGCGACCTCTTCAACCCCAACATCATGCGCGACGACATGCACGACTGGGTTCTTGCCAACGAACGCATGGCCAAAGTGCTGGCGGCCAGGGGATATCACTATCAATTTGTCTTTGCCAAAGACGCCGGCCACGTTGACCACGCCGTAAAACAACAAACGCTGCCCGAAGCTCTCGAGTACCTATGGCAGGGCTACCCCATCACCAAATCGAAGAACTGACTCCCACTTCCACCCAAGCTGGTCACAGCTCACCACGAGCAGCGAAGCGGACACCCCCCACGTTCGTCGCGTTTCAACCCAATCCAAATTTCTAAGCAACTTTTCGAACCTCGCCGGGTTTCCACCGCAAACACCGCAGAATTTCTCACGCTCGTCTTATAACGCACTCATGAGATTCACTCTTTGTGCCGATAACGTCGATAGCCGATTTAACACCCCGGAGGGGTGCAAATCGGCATGCACACTCGGTTCAGTCCACAGGAGGTGTGTCAATTTCAGTCACCAGAAAATTAAGACGCATACGCCAGAAATTAAGCTAACATCTTCGGCAACAAACTCGCTCTACATTCTGGCACGTCTCGAGATCAACCCCCGCGATCCGGCGAACCGAAGATGTAAGGCACACGGAATCCATCCCGTGTGATGAGGAGGCCCCCCATGAAACGCATCCTTGCCTCGTTGCTGCTTATTCTGCCCATCTCCATCGCAGGGGCGGAGCAGCTCATTCCAGCCGGATCCTCCATGCAATGCATGGTCTCCGACAAAATCTCTTCCAAAACCGTTCACCTCGGTGACGCCATCCTCTGCCAGGTCAGCCACGTCGAGATGTACGGCCGCTCCGTCTTCCCCTACGGAAGCTACCTCGTAGGCCACTTCGAAGACTACAAAGACCCCGGCCACTTCGTCGGCAAAGGCTGGATGGAGCTCAGATTTGACCGCATCGTCGTCGGAAACGACACCGTCATTCCCATCTCGACCCGCGTCATCGCATCCTCAGGAAAAAATCCAGTCGATTCCAACGGCAGAATCGTCGGAACCGGACACGCAACCCGCGACACCGTCGAGTGGCTCATCCCCGTCCTCTGGCCCCTCGACCTCATCAACCTCCCGCGCCGCGGCCCCTATCCGGTCCTGAAGCCTGAGACCCGTCTCACCGTCAAACTCCTCGACGACGTAGGCATCCCCACCAAGTCTGAGGTCCAACACCAGCCCGAGATGATCTCCCGCTTCAACTACGCGGATCCAACCCCCGCCGTCCAGCAGCAGCCCGCACCGGTCGAACGATCCTACCCTCAGCCGGTCCAGCAGTCCTACGCGCCTGCGTACCCCCAGCAAAACCCCTCGGTAGTCGTAGTCCAGGCCCAGGCTCCCGCCCCAACCTACATCCAACAACCTGCTCCCGTCATCGTGCAACAACCACGCCCCGTCGTCTACGGCTACCCGCCGCCACCGCCCCCGTACGGCTACTACCCAACCCCCTACGGCTACTACCGCCCCTACTAGTCGCCTGAACACAATCTCCCTCCAGCGCCAAAGCCTCGATCGGATCATCTAACGATCGAGGCTTTGGCGTTTCGGGAAGAACAGACACTAACGCCCGGAATGGTCATGCGCGCTCGATTCGGCGCTCGCCAGCGAAACGGTCAGCACTTCTTCTGGTGGATGATGGGCGAATTCGTCCAGAACGACCTGCATCTGAATAAGAAGCTCCCGCGCCATCTCCAGCGTGAAGCCGTGGCGTATGAGAATCCGCTGGATCACCAGATCTTCGCGGTTGGGCGGCATCGAATACGCAGGAACCAGCCACCCTCGCTCACGCAATTGATCAGCGAAATCGTACAGAGTGAAGTTTGAAGTAGACGGATCCTTCAGCTCCCAGCACAGTCCGGGGATCCCGCCCTCCCCATCGTAAATAATCTTGAAGGGGCCAAATTCGGCGATCTTGCCCGCAAGATAGCGCCCCAACGCACTGCATTCCGTCTGGATCTCACGATAGCCCTCTTTGCCCAGGCGCAGAAAATTGTAGTACTGGCAGATAATATCGCCGCCTGGCCGCGAGAAGTTGAGCGCAAACGTTGGCATATTGCCGCCAAGATAATTGACGTCGAAGATCAGCTCTGTGGGCAGGTCCTGCTTCTCGCGCCACAGCGCCCAGCCCACGCCAAGCGGCGCGAGACCAAATTTGTGACCCGAAGCATTGATGGATTTCACCCGCGGCAGGCGAAAGTCCCAAAGAAGACCCGGCTGGATAAACGGCGCAAGAAAGCCGCCGCTCGCTCCGTCCACATGGATAGGGATGTCGAGTCCCGTCTCAGCCTGCAACTTGTCGAGCGCAAGGCTGATCTCGTGCACCGGCTCGTACTGCAGAGTAAACGTAACGCCCAGTGTGACGACAACGCCAATAGTATTTTCGTCGCAACGTTTCAGAACCTCCTCGGGCGTAAGCAGGAGACGATCGCCTTCCATGGGAACTTCGCGGATTTCGACATCGAAGTAGCGACAGAACTTGTGCCAGCAGACCTGAACCGGCCCCATAACAAGATTCGGCGCATCGATTGATTGTCCCTGAGCACGCCGGCGTTTGCGCCACTTCCACTTCAGGGCAAGCCCACCGAGCATCGCCGCCTCGCTTGATCCCGTAGTCGAGCAGCCAATGGTGCTCGCGGCCTCAGGAGAGTTCCACAGATCGGCGAGCATGTGAATGCAGCGCTCTTCAATCGCCGCGGTCTGCGGATATTCATCTTTGTCGATCATGTTCTTATCCGCGGACTCGTCCATCAGCTGCTTTACCTCCGGTTCGATCCAGGTCGTGCAGAAGGTAGCAAGATTTTGCTGCGAGTTGCCATCGAGGATGAGCTGATCGTGGATCGTCTGGTAGACAGTCTGCGGGTTCTGCTTCCCTTCCGGGAACACGTAAGTCTGGGTCTCATGGTCCAGAACATCGGACTCGACCTGATTGCTCGGGGCGGCTTTGAGTTCTTCGGTATCGTGCAATGCCATGATTTTTCTCCCGTCTTTCTGAAAGTCGAAGGTGTCTATACGCTGGTGAACAAAATGGAGAAGGAGTTGACGGACCGAACGCAAACCATCCTGCCGTACGATCTTCGAAGTTTGCCGTGGCGACCCTAATCTATCAGTCACAGGCTTTCATGTTGTTAACACACGTCTGAACTTCCCCGGCTCTCTTCAGAGCAATGCGATTCATATGCTAGCCTCGGAAAGAGTGAACGCCACTGCAGCAGTCGCAACCGCCAGCGTCACCACATTCGCGGCGACCAACATCGATGACATCGTGCTCCTCACACTCTTTTTTGCGCGCCGCGTGCCGACGCGGAACATCGTGGCAGGCCAATATCTCGGTTTCCTGGCGATCATCCTTCTCAGCTGTGCTGGGCTTCTCGCGACTCTGGCAATTCCTCATCCATGGACTCGCGCATTAGGTCTGGTCCCTCTGGCGTTAGGGCTAAAGCACCTCGTCCTGCTCTTTAGACCACACGGAACGGAAGCAACACAACCGGATCGACAAAGCCTCATCTCCATTGCTCTGGTCACACTGTCGAACGGGGCAGATAACGTAGCGGTTTATATTCCGTTCTTCAGCGTAAATCGCCAACACATTTTCTTGATCCTGACCTCGTATGCGTCTCTTGTCGCCCTGTGGTGCATCATTGGGAAGTGGCTCGGCAACCACCCCATGATCCTCAACGCAGTGAACCGCGCCGGGACCATCCTGGTCCCCTTCGTCTTCATCGCTCTGGGAGTTCGTATCCTCCTGTTCCGCTGACCATGTACATCAGTCCAGAAATCAGATGGCGAGTATGTTGGTTGCAAGGCAATACGATACTTAGTTACTGTTCGAAGCTGCTGTCTCGTTGTTCGCTGAATACAGTTCACACAGTCTGTCACTTGCCGCGTTCGGCGGTGAAAGCCTCGTCGAACTGTTGTCCGCCGGCTCTTGCTCTTCGTTCATTCGGTCCTGGGTAGTCCCTCACGAAGGTGCAAACCGAGCATTTATAGGAGATCGATATGCGTAAACTCAAAATCATTGAGCATATCTCGCTCGATGGCGTCATCCAGACGAGCAGCGGTCCGGAGGACGACTTTCCATACGGCGACTGGACCGCGCCGTATCGCTCCCCTGCTGGGTTACAGATAGTGAACGAGCTGTACGGCAAGACCTGCGACGTGCTGCTTGGCCGTCGAACCTACGACATACTGACGAATTTCTGGCCGAAAGCACCGAAAAGTCCGATGGCGGACCGCTTGAATGCGGCGACCAAGTACGTCGTAACCCACCGACCGGAGAGTCTGGAATGGGGTCCATTCGAGGCAATTGGATCGGACCTCGTGGATAGCGTTCGACGCATTAAATCCAGGAACGGCCCGGACCTGGTTGTCCCAGGCAGCTCGTCCCTGATTTCCGTGCTGCTCGATCACGGACTGGCGGACGAGGTGGTTCTGCTGGTAAATCCTATTGTGCTGGGCAAAGGCAAACGCTTTTTCGAGGGCGGATCACTGCCACGCGGATTTGCTATGGGCAGCACCATGGCTTTGCCGTCAGGCATACTCGTCAACGTCTACAAGCTTATTCCCACGCTGGCCGAGGAGGCCCTGTCGCGCGCCAAGCTGGAACGCGAATTCGAGATTGCCCGCGAGGTGCAGGAGCGCTTGTTCCCGCAGACGCTCCCCAACGTTGCGGGCGTAGAAATGGCCGCGCACTGCAGGCCCGCCCAGGCAGTAGGCGGCGACTACTACGACCTCATCGACATCCGTGATGGCTCGCTGGCCGAAGCAGGGCATGCGTCCGGCGAAAACATCTCTTCCGCCAGCGGAACAACGGCGCACAGCTGCGACCGACTGGGTATCGCGATTGGCGACGTTAGTGGCAAGGGCATGTCCGCCGCCCTGTTGATGGCAAGCCTTCACGCCAGCCTGCGCGGTCAAGTGCTGAGCGGCACTGGCGATCTGGGAACCAAGATGGCCAATGTCAACCGCCTTCTCTACAACGCGTCCGACTCCAACCGCTATGCCACGTTCTTCTACGCCGAACTGGACTGCGCATCGCGCACCTTGCACTACGTCAATGGCGGACACAATCCCCCCGCAGTCCTGCGCAAAGAAGACGGCGCTTTACAGGTGCTTCGCCTCGGAGACGGCGGCCCCGTCATCGGGCTGCTCGCCGGCGCGCTCTACAAGGAGCAGATACTTCACCTCCTCCCCGGCGATATTCTGCTGGCGTTCACTGACGGCATCAGCGAAGCCATGAACTCCTCAGAAGACGAGTGGGGGGAAGACCGAATGATCGCCGAGGCGCAAGCGCATGCGCACCTGAACGCCAAGGAGTTGCTGCAACACTTGTTTCGTGCAGCTGACGCCTTTGCCGCCGGCGCGCCGCAGCACGATGACATGACAATTGTCGTACTGCGACTCTGAATCTGAGATTCGTTCTCACGGAGTGCCGTAGGGGTATGGACCAGCGCAAAACCTGTCAAGCCCCTAAACTCACAAAACCCGCGCCAGACGAGGACATTCCCGTGGCGTATCAGTTACCGCCAATCTTCTATAATGGAAGTAACCGGTAAACACACCCTGTCGAGAGTACAACCGCGTCTCTAACTTACAAATTGACACGAAGTAGCCCACGCATCTACAACAAAACAAGTATTTTGCGCGTAACCGTCTTACTTTCTATATTTTACAGACACACCCAGGCTGCAAGTTGTTGAAACAAAGAGACTTCCCTGCAAGATACCCCTCAAGGGGAGGGGGGAGGGTCCCCAAACCGAAATCCCGAACACTTCACAACCCCAGTAGGTCCAACTCCGCGATACACTCCACTCGTGAAACCCTTCCCTCTCATCGCAACCCTCCTCCTCACCACCCTCGCGCACGCGCAGAACACGCCGCCTGACACCATCTACCTCCACGGCAACATCCTCACCGGCGCCCACCTCCGCCCCGACGATCCCTCCCCCACCCCCGCGAAAGTCCAGGCCCTGGCCATCGCCAACGGAAAAATCCTGGCCGTCGGCCCAGATGCCACCATCCTCAAACTAAAAGGCCCAAAGACTAAAATCATCGACCTCCACGGCGCCTTCGCAATGCCCGGCTTCAACGACGCCCACACCCACATGGCCGCCGCAGGCCAGCAACAACTCTCCATCAACCTCGACGGAATCAAATCCCTGGCCGAGATGCAACAGCGCATCCGCATCTACGCCGCCAAGGCCAAACCCGGCTCCTGGCTTCAGGGCGGCGGCTGGGACCACACCCTCTGGCCCGGCGCCAAACTCCCCACCCGCGAGGACATCGACCAGGTCACCGCCGGCCACCCCTGCATACTCGACCGGGTCGACGGCCACATGGCGCTCGCCAACTCCGCCGCCCTAGCCGCCGCCAACATCACCGCCGACACCCCCGACCCCGGCGGCGCCAAAATCGACCGCGACTCCTCCGGCAACCCCACCGGAATCCTCCGGGAAACCGCCGCCACCAACCTCGTCTTCAACAAAATCCCTTCACTCGGCCCCGAAGAGCGCACCAAAGCCCTCAATCTAGCCATTAACGACGCCCTCGCCCACGGCGTCACCAGCGTCCAGGACAACTCCGAATGGGAGGACTTCCTCGCCCTCGAAGAGCTTGAGGACGCACACAAACTCCACCTCCGCTTCGCCGAGTGGATGCCCTTCGACAAGCCCCTGACGATCCTCAAGGAGCGCCGCGCCAGCCATCCCTCTGACGATCCGCTCCTCCACCTCACGATGCTCAAGGGCTTCATGGACGGCTCGCTCGGCTCCCGCACCGCCGCCATGGACGAACCCTACTCCGACGACCCCAACAACTCCGGCCTCCCCCGCTACCAGCAGGACAATCTGACCCAGCTAGCCTCCGAGCGCGCCGCCGCAGGCTTCCAACTCGGCTTCCACGCCATCGGCGACCGCGCCAACGACATGGCCCTCAACGCCTTCGGAGCTGCCGACCAAGTCGCAACCCTGCCTCCTCCTCCCACCAACCCCAACAACTCCGACGCCCACATCGTCACCACCCCGTCCCCATCCGACCCCACCCCCGCGGCCCTCCGCTTCCGCGTAGAACACGCCCAGGTCCTCCTGCCTGACGACTTCGCCCGCTTCTCCAGCGAGGGGGTCATCGCCTCCATGCAACCCTCCCACCTCCTCACCGACATGAAATGGGCCACCGACCGCCTCGGCACCGAGCGGGCCAAATACGCCTACGCCTGGAAGAGCTTCCTAGACCACAACGTCACTCTGGCGTTCGGCACCGACTACCCGGTTGAGTCCATCAATCCCTTCCGAGGCCTCTACGCCGCCATAACCCGTCAGAACGAGGCCGGCACCCAGACCTTTCAACCGCAGGAAAAAATCTCACTCAACGAGGCCATCTACGCCTACACCCAGGCCTCTGCCTTCGCAGAGTTCCGCGAACACCAGAAGGGCCGCCTAGAACCCGGCTATCTAGCGGACCTCATCGTTCTCGATCGCGACATCACCACCGCCACTCCCCAACAACTCCTCCACACAAAACCCCTTCGCACCATCGTGAACGGCGAAACCGTCTATACCTCGACCGCGAATCGCTCCGCCAAACCCACGACCGGGACGGCTAATTAGTTGCCCCGTCGATTAAGCCCCACCACCTTGGCTCATCTCCTGCTCCTGGCGGTCGTCATCATCTGGGGAGCGACCTTCGTCCTCGTTAAAGACGCCCTTCAAGACACCTCGCCGCTCCTCTTCAATCTGCTCAGAATGGCTCTGGCCTTCGTCGCGCTGGCTATCATAAATCATCGTCAACTCCTCGCCATCAAACGCCAGAGCATAATCTCCGGATTCATGGTCGGCCTCTTCCTGGCCGCCGGATATCAATTCCAAACCACCGGCCTTGCGCACACTACCGCAGCGAAATCCGCCCTCATCACGGGTCTAGTCGTTGTCTTCGTCCCTCTGTTCACTATCTTCCCCGCGCTTCGTCCGTCAGGAACGCCACCTCCCCGCTGGACCAGCGCCCTTGGCGCCGTCTTCGCCTTCTCCGGTCTCCTCCTCCTCACAACACCCGCAGGCACCTCCTGGCAAAACCTCTTCCGCACCATCGGCCCGGGAGACATCCTTACCCTGTTCTGCGCAGTAGCCTTTGCCGCCCATCTTCTCTCCTTAGCCCATGTCTCGAAAGGCATCCCAACGGCCCAACTCGCCACTGTTCAAATCGGATCGGCTGCGCTACTGATGGCGATCACCCTTCCCTTAGGCGGAAGACCCCATCTAACCTTCACGCCACGTCTGATCACAGCACTTGCCGTCACCAGTCTTCTGGCCACAGCTGCGGCCTTCACCATCCAAAGCTGGGCCCAACAGTATCTCCCTCCCACCCACACCGCTATCCTCCTTAGCTTGGAACCAGTCTTCGCTTGCATCACGTCGTTCCTGGTTCTGCATGAACACCTGGGCCACCGCTCGCTTTTTGGAGCTGCCCTCATCCTCATCGGAATCGTCACAATTGAGATTTTTCCCTCCGACGCGCCAATCCCGATATATCCGATCTGAACTCCAAGAAGACTTTCGTCTTTTTTTTGCGTCTAAATAGAGAGTGAAACCCGCCCCGACTCGCACAAAACGATAGCCTAAGGCAGCGACTATACTTAAACTTCATGCCGCGCATACGTCCGGCGCACAGCAACACATAACACTGAGGTCAAGATCTACTAATGGACACACCGAAAAACACTCTGCTCGAACGCATTCGCACACATCGCCTCACCACGACGTTCACCCTGCTTGCGACTTTGTCCGTTGGCATTCTGGCCGGTTCCATTCTTACGCGCAACGTCAGCGGTAAAGAGCAGTCCGAGGTCAACTCCACCGACGCGAAGCCACTCGTCATTCCATCTCCCGTTGCGCTCTCCAATGGCTTCTCTCAGATCGTCAAACAAGTAGGACCAGCCGTCGTCAATATCAACACCGAAGAGCTACCCAAGCCATCCGCCAACAAACGTAGGCGCGGCGGTCAACGTCTACCCCAGCCCAATGACCCAAACAGTGATGACGACAGCCAGCAGTCCCCCGGCGACATGCAGGACTTCTTCAATCGCTTCTTCGGTGGGCAGGGCGGCGACGATGGCGACGGTGGTGCTGCAGGTGAACGCCGCGCTCTCGGCTCCGGCTTTATCGTGGACTCGCGCGGCTACATCATCACCAACAACCACGTCGTCGACAAAGCCGACAAGATCTACGTGAAGCTCTCCACCGATCCTGACGGTGGTCCCGGTGATGAAGGACGTCCCGCCACAGTGATCGGCGTCGATAAAGACACCGACATCGCCGTCATCAAAATCGATACCAAGGAGCCTCTCCCTACCGTCAAACTTGGCAACTCCGACGGCGCACAGGTCGGAGACTGGGTCCTCGCCATCGGCAGCCCGTTCGCCCTCTCTAAAACGGTCACCGCCGGCATCATCTCTGCCAAGAACCGCAGCATTGACGAGCCCAGCCCCAACGGCGTTTCACAAACCCAGTTCCAGCGCTTCATCCAGACTGACGCTGCGATCAATCCAGGCAACTCTGGCGGCCCGCTGGTCGATATGGCTGGTCAGGTCGTCGGCATGAACACCGCCATCTACACCCAGTCCATGGGCTCTCAAGGCGTTGGATTCGCAATGCCTGCCAACATCATCGCAAGCGTCTACAACATGCTCATCGGACCAGAGCATAAGGTAGTTCGCGGCTCCATCGGCATTCAGTTCCAGGTCGCGCAATCCTCCGCTGTCAACCGCGTATATGGCTTCTCAAGCGGCGTAATCGTTGGCGTTGTCACACCGAACGGAGGCGCAGCAAAGGCTGGCATTCAGGCGGGTGACGTTATCGTCTCCATTGACGGTCGCAACATCAAAGATGGCGACGATCTGGTCAACGATATCTCTGCTCGCCACGTTGGCTCGACCGTAAAGCTCGGGTACCTTCGCGACGGCAAGCAGAATAGCGCCAACGTCGTTATCGGAGATCGCGCTAAGACATACGCGGATATCACCGGCCAGCCGGATGACACCTCCACTCCTCAGGAAACCGATGCAGGCGAAGGCAAACTCGGCATCACTGTATCGGCAATCCCCGCATCGCTGTCGGCCAAGGTCGGCATTAGAGGCGGAGTCATCGTTACGAACGTGCGGCCTGGTTCTTTTGCCGACGAGATCGGACTTGGCAAAGGAACGATCATCACCGCCATCAATCGCAAACCGGTAACAGACGAGGCCAGTTATCGGGCCATCGTTTCCACTTTGAAATCCAAAGACGACGTCGTCTTTGTCATTCAGTCCGCAACTCAGAAGAACCTCAACTCCTACGTAGGTGGCACTCTCCCGTAGAAAGCGAACCAGAGAAGGAGTGACTGGGTCAGTCCCACCATTACTCCTTCTCTTCTTCAGAGGAATACGCGCCTAAACCACCCAAAAGATGTATTCCCGCATGTCAACCTTTTTGTTGCATCGCACGTTACTAACGGGATACTCTAACCTCAGCATTGACGACAGATCCTGCACTCTCTGTCCGATATTTAACCCAAGGTAATGGTTTCACTATGCAGTTTGGCAAACTACTCCTAACCTCGACGTTGTTGCTCGCAGCCGCTATGCCATGCCTGGCATTCACTCACGCGCGTCGCGGGCCTACATCCCCCAGGTTATCGAATAAACACTCCAAATCCGCAACGAAGCCAGCAGGCCAACGGGGCATTGACGACGCACGAGCAACTCAGATCCAGGCGTCGCTCATCAAGTCAGGCTATCTCTCCGGAGAAGCCTCAGGCCACTGGGACTCCCAGACCGAATCAGCCATGCAGAAGTTTCAGGAAGATAATGGCTGGCAGACAAAGCTGATTCCCGATTCCAGAGCGATCATCAAGCTCGGTCTAGGCCCCCAGCAGGATTCGCAGCAGGAGTCCAAGATGAGCGCTGGCACATCCTCCGCAATGGCCGCGCCTTCCATGTCGCCAGCTCCGGGTTTCATGCAACGATAGACATTTCGCCGCGCACAAAAGAGGGCCAACCGGCCCTCTTTTTTATTTCAATGAGATCAGAATCCCGCCGTTCTATTGGCCCCGGATGGTAAAGACATGGTCTTTCACATCTTCATGCGAGACGGGCAAACTACCCGTCTTTCCGACCGTGCCACTCTCTAGCCACATCCTCAACCAGTAGTCCTGATGAACTCTAACCAGGCGAGCCGCAACCGGCTGTTTCTGCTCCAGCACTGCGGTAATTCGCGCCGCCATGAAGTCCTTATCTTCCACAGTCTCCAGCTTCGCATCAACTCCTTCACAAGCAAGAAGCTTACTTTGAGCAGCCACAAACTGAGCACCCTCCACAACTCCACTCTCAACCTTCAACTCTGTCATTTGTTCCATCGCAAGTGCTAAAGAAGCATCCAGCCTATCCGCAAACCCGAGATACAGAATTCGCGAGCCCGCGACCCGCAGAGGTAGCAAACCGAACTTCTCAATAAATATTCTTGGCATCACCAGGGCCATCGACTCCGGGGAAAACCCTTCGGTCGTTAGCACCGGGCACCCCCACTGCATGCTCAACCCACGCGTGATCTGCTCAGCCTCCACGCCGCACTCGCTCAAGAGCCACTCTCCAATCTTTCCAGTCCCACTCTCTCGCTGCGCCGCCAACGCCTTTTGGAGTTGCGGATGTGTAATCCATCCCTGCGCCAGCATGAGCAGGCCGAGCGGCACTCTATGCCGATGCGGAGACAAAGCTGCGGACGTTCCTGTATCACCAAGTTCACGACGCACCGCAGCCCGAACCATTGCAAGCACACAACGTCCGCTGCATCCCCACTGTCCTTCGAAGATCGGCCTCCGCCGATTTCGCCACGGCATCGTCCAACCGCTCTCACACTCCAAGTTTCCGCAGACCCTTCGCTGCGATGTTTTTTCCTGAGGAGAAGGAAACCCATATCCCGCAAAACTTCCGAACTCGTTGGACGGCCTATACTCATCCTCCTGCCAGGCCACTCCATTCCCTACCCTCAACGCACTCGGCATCAGTGCGCTCACCCTCATCGCTCCCGTCTTCTTCGTTAGAAAAGGCATCGAATGCTCTCCAGTCTCAGTTGCGGCGTCGCCACCTCGGTAATGCGCAGAGCGAAGTTGCCACTGACAACGACCACCTCACCCCGAGCCACAATTCTGTCACCCACTATCAGGTCGACCGGTTCCGATACGTGGCGGTCCAACTCCACCACATCCCCCGGCCCCAACTGCAACACCTCTCGCAACGGCATATCGCGGGAACCGAACTGCAGCGTCGCATCCAGTTCAATGTCACACAACAACCCGATCCCTGGATCAATCCCAGCCAACTCATCCGAGCCAATCACCTTGTCCATAACCCGTTCTCTCCTAGTTCACACTCATGGTTTCAACCACGCCCTGACTCTCCAGGGCATCGTTCAAGATTTCGCCGTCGATGTCCCCCTCTAGCTGTGCCCCGCGATGCTCACCAGTCCGCACCGGGTGCGCTCTCCCAAGCTGCAGCCCGCCAACACGCAGCTCCGAGATCGAGTGTTTCGCTAACGGAAGACGCAACACCGTGCCCGGTTCCAAGGCCGCCAACTCACTCGCCTTTAGACGCATTGACGGAAACTGCAGCGCGGTGCCGAACTTTACCTCAGCCAACAGCTCGCGCATCCTGGCCTGGGCCTCCTTCGATCGTCTCTTGGGACGATCCCCCTCAGAGATCAACCGTCGCAGAATTGCATTCAAGACAACTGCCGGCAGGCAGATGTTCATCGCACCCTGAGCCTCAGGCATACGCGCCTCGAAGCTGACACACAGCGTTTTTTCCCCGGAGGTCAACAACCGGGCCACCGCTGCGTCAGTCTCTCGCTTCTCAAAGACAAACTCCAGCCCGACCGACTGCCATGCCAGGTTCAACTCCTTCACCGTCATCTGCACGACCGACGTCAGAATTGCATCTTCGATATCCGTCAACTCCCGCGCTGGCCACGCCCGTCCCACGCCACCAAGCAATACATCAACAATGGGCGACGCCAGCGCAAGCTCCAGTTCCAGCAACCCAACCGCGCCAAGTGGCTCCAACCGAATCGAGCAGATGTAATTCGGTGACGAGAGCCGCTCCAGAAATTCGCTGAAGGGAAGCTGCTCACCCGCCACTAGCTTCATCTTGAACGGAGTCCTCAGCCATGCGCCCAGCGTATGCATCAGGTTCCTCGCAAACAGATCATTCACCGAACTGATCGCACGCATCTGATCGTTACTAATCTGGCCCGCACTGCTAAAGTCGTACTGCTCCAAAGGCACTTCGGCCTCAGCCCCCTCTACCTGCTCAGAAGCATTCGCCGCCCCAGCCGCCGCAAACAGTGCATCGATATCTCCCTGCCCAAGCTGCTTTCCCATGTATCCCTTTCTCTGGTTAGAGATCTCTCACAACAACTCGATCCGAGCGTCACCGTGTTCCAGTCTTGCGCTTCGAAGCCTTCGCCTTCACAACCCCGACGGAATCTCCCGGCCGCAGACTCGCAAGAGACGCCCTCAGTCGCAGCACCGCCGAGGAGTGGATCTGCGAGACCCGCGACTCCACTACGCCCAAAGTCAGTCCGATCTCTTTCATCGTCAGCTCTTCGTAGTAGTAAAGCGTCAACACCATTCGTTCTTTCTCCGGAAGCTCGTCGATCGCATCCGCCAGTCGCTGCTTCATCTCCCCCTTCAAGCAACGAAACAGCGGATCATCCTCCGGTGCTCCAGGCACGTAAGCAAGCTCTTCGTCGCCCGAGTCCTCCGACCGTTCCATGTGGAGACTGCCGATCTCAAGTCCCTTCAGGTCACCCAGCAGTGCCTGATACTCCGCCAGCGTCAGCTCCATCTCACGGGCAATCTCCTGCTCAGACGGCGCTCGTCCTACCCGCTGTGTCACCGCACGAATCGCCTCTTCGACGGCCCTTCCCTTACGTCGCAACTCTCTCGGGCTCCAGTCCAGAGTCCGCAACGAATCAAGGATCGCCCCACGAATCCTGAACTGCGCATAGCTCTTGAACTGAACCTTCTTCTTATGGTCAAACTTCGAGAAGGCATCGATCAACCCAACTACCCCAGCCGAAACCAGATCATCCAACTCCACATGTTGAGGCAGCCGTTCGTGGATACGTCGCGCGAGATAGCGTACTGTCGGCAAGTGCTCCATCAAAAGGAGGTCACGTTCCGTTGCACTGCCGCCCTCCGGCGCAGTCACACCCTCTGCGGTGAACGGAGCGAATATGGCCGTCTCCTTCAGACCCGCCATCTCATCAAACTCTGCAGCCTCCAACGAAGCCCATTGCTCTCCGGAGAGCTTCCCCTTCGGCAACCTTTGTCCAATCTGTATCGGCATCGAACCCCCTGTGTTCATACTTCCTCCATTCCTGATCTGCCCCGAACCGTCCCGAAATCTCTCTTCAGCCCATCTCTACCCAACCGTGCCAATGCTCCGTACTCGAATCTCAGGAGGAATCTCTCCTGGCGCCAGCACCGTTACCTTCGGCAGAAACGGCTCCAGCCAACGTCGCACGTGATAACGGGCTGGACTCGGACATAGAAGCACGGGGAGTGCCGAGGTGGCCGCTCCTCCGGTTAGGCGTTTCACAGATTCCACCAACCGCTTCAAAAAGTCCGAACGCATGCCCGCTGGCCGTGTTCCATCGCCCAGCAGCAACCCGGCGCCCTGCGGGTCGAAAGTCTGCTGCAGTTCGCTCTCAAGTTCGGGCTCCAGAACCAACACCTTTAGGCCGCCCTCACCATCCAGCAGCGAATGCACCAGGCCCCTACCCAGCGACTGCCGCACACTCTCCACCAGGTGCACCACGTTCTTCGATTGCTGCGCCGCTTCCACCAGAACCTCGAGGATCGCCCCCAGGTCGCGAATCGAAACCTGTTCCCGCAGTAGCTGCTGCAACACGCGCTGGACCTCGCCAAGCGTCATCAGCTTCGGCACCAGCTCTTCCACCAACTTCGGATGACTGTCATTCAAGCTGTCCAGCAGACGCTTCACCTCATGCCGGCCAAGCAGCTCATGGGCATGCCTCCGAATCAACTCTCCAAGGTGCGTTCCAATCACGGTCGTCTGGTCCACTACCGAATAACCTGCAGCCAGAGCCTGCTCCTCCAAGCCCGGTTGAATCCATCGGGCCTGCACGCCAAACGCCGGCTCCTTCGTCTCCACGCCAGGCAGCACCCGCGCCTTTGGATCCGCGTTCACAGCCAGCAACCAGTTCTGTTCTGTCTGCCAACGCGCAATCTCGATCCCACGAAGACTCACAACATACTCTCGCGGCTTCAGCCGCAGGTTGTCCGTAATATGAATCGGCGGAACGATAAACCCAAGCTCGGTCGCCAGGTGTCTCCGCAACGCGCGAACGCGATTGAGCATCTGTCCACCCTGCTTCTCGTCCACCATGGGAATCAGCTGGAATCCGATCTCCAACGTCAGCTCGTCCATCTTCAGCAACGAGGCCAGATTCTCACCCTTCGCTGCATCCGCCGCCTTCGCCTTATCGCCCTTCGCAGTAACTCCTGAGGTCTCCTCCGCCAACAGCAGAGAAGCGTCCTTCGCCGCGGGAAGCCGCCGCGCGATCAATCCAACGCCAACTGCCAGCAATACAAACGACAGCTTCGGCAATCCAGGAATCAAAGCCAATCCAAGCAACACACCACAAGCAATCCAAAGCGTATTGCGCCCCTTCAGAAGCTGCGTGCCCAGCTCTTCATCGAGCGACCCCGCAGACGAAGCCCGCGTCAACACCATTCCGCCCGCGATCGAAACCAGCAGACTGGGGATCATCGTCACAAGACCATCGCCGACCGTTAAAATCGTGTAGGTCTTTACCGCAGTAGCCAGATCCGTGCCATGCTGTAACACACCGATCAACAACCCGGCCACGATATTGATCGCCGTAATCAAAATCGTCGCCAGCGAATCTCGTTGATTGAACTTCGCCGCGCCATCCATCGCGCCGTAGAACTCGGCCTCGCGCGCGATTGCCTGTCGTCTCTTCCTTGCGCCCTGCTCGTCGATCAGACCCGCGTTCATATCCGCGTCGATCGCCATCTGCTTACCCGGCAGAGCATCGAGAGTAAATCTCGCCGTGACCTCAGCCGTTCTCACTGCACCATGGCTCACCACAAGAAACTGAATCGCGATCAGCGCAAGAAACAGAACCAGCCCGACCACATAATTCCCGCCCACCACAAACTGCCCGAACGCTTCAATCACCGCGCCGGCAGCATGCGTTCCCTCCTGTCCATGCAGCAAAATCCTCCGGCTCGAGGCCAGATTCAACGAAAGCCGAAAAAGCGTCAGCAGCAAAAGCAGCGTCGGAAACACGGAGAAATCGACCGCGCGCCGCACCTGTACCGCCGTCAAAAACACAATCACCGACGCCGTAATGGAGGCCGCCAGCAAAATATCCAGCACCACACTCGGCACCGGAATAATCATGACGAACACCATGCTGATAGCCGCGATAGGCAACATCAACGTCTGTAGCTTCGCCATGTGAAAACCACCACTCTTCTTTATCGCTGTTTGACTCACATCCCACCTCCAAAACCACGCATTCCAACCATTCCCGTCGCTCCAACATTGCCTCTTCCATCGAACAATCGGCTTGCCAACTGCGCTTTCTGCTCTCTCTCTTTCGCCTGACGATCCCTTCGCACACGCTCCTCTACCTTCTGCCGATAGAGGAATGCCAGAATTCCCGCTACCGCTGCGTACAGATCAAATGGAATCGATTGCCCCGGCTCGACCATCTTGTACAAGCTCCGCGCCAGCGGTGGATTCTCAATAATCGGAACCCCAGCCCATCGCGCCTCTTCACGAATCTCCGCGGCCAGCAGATCGCGCCCCTTGGCCAGCACCGTTGGCGCCGACATCGTCTCGAAGCTGAACTCCAGCGCGACCGCATAATGTGTGGGATTTGTAATCACCACGCTCGCCCGCGACATATCCGCCTTCACCTTGCGCTTGCGCATCGCACGCTGAGCCTGACGGATCTTCGCCTTGATCTGCGGATTGCCCATCGCATCGCGCATCTCTTCGCGCAGCTCCTGCTTGCTCATCTTCAGCCGTTGATTCCAGCTCCTCCACTCGATCGCATAGTCGAGCGCAGACCACACCAGCGTCACCCACGCCGCATCGAGCGCCAGCCCGTACGCCGCAGAAAACGTCGCAGGCAGTCGCAGCAGACTCATCACCGGCATCGGAATCATCAACGCCTTAAGAGCGCCCCATCCCAACACGACCATGACCGCCGCCGGGACCAGCGACTTCACCAGTCGCGTCGCCGATCGCAAGCTGAACAGGTTTCCCAAGTTTGTGACTGGATTCAGCTTTGAAAACTTAAGCTCCACTGCACTCGGATAAATCTGCACCCCACCGCTTTGCGCCACTCCCGACACCAAGGCCCCGGCAAAGCTGGCCGCCATGACCAATCCCACAGGCATAAGCGCGGGAACGAGAATCCGGCGGACAGCCACATTGAAAAGCTGTTCTCCGCTCTGTCCATTCAAGCCGCTCACATTTGTCGTAGCCGACCGGAGACTCTCCTGGTACACCTTGCCCCAGTCAGCCACAAACCCATTCGACATCGCACCAAGCATCATGATGCCGCCGAGCATTGCCATCGCCGACAACAACTCGCGGCTATGAACGCTATCGCCCTTCTCCTTCGCCTTCTTCTTTCGTAGTGGAGTTGCCTGCTCTGTGCCTTTATCTGCCACGTGGCCCTCTCAAGCAGCAACAGCCCACCAGCACGATTACGTTTCCCCACAAAATCTCAGACGCCGCCGACTGTTCGGCTTCACTCCCCATCGCCAGTCTCATGCCCGCACCAACAGCTTTGCCGCAGCATCCAACAACGTCGTGAAGTGCCGCTCAATCCATCCAGGCCACACAGCCAAACTCGCTATCAACACCACGTACGACACCATCGTCTTAGCCGGGACACTAATCACAAGCGAAGGCAACTGAGGCGACAACCGTGCCACCAGCGCAACCGTCACCTCCACCGCCAATGCAGCCGCCATCACAGGAGCAGCCAACTGCACTCCCGCCAGAAAGATCCCGCCCGCCATCATGGCCAGCGCCACGCCAGTCTTCGCCTGCATCACCGCCTGCCCTACTGGCACAGCAGAAAAGCTCCTCACCACCGCAGCCAACAAGCTACGATCCAATCCCGAGCCGATGATCACCAGCACACCCAGCCAGCTCAGCATCTGCCCCAACACCGCCGTCTCGATCATTGAATTCGGGTCCAGCAGGTTCACCAGCGAAAAGCTGAACTGCAACCCCAATAGAGTCCCAGCAAAAGTCAGCGCCTCATTCAACAACATCAGCGAAAGTCCAAACAGTAGACCAACGCTCAACTCGCCCAGCAACGCCCTCCCGTCAAGCACCGCTCGCGCCCCAGGCACCGTCGCAACCGCAGGCGCCAACAGAATCGTCATCGCAAACACAAACCCGGCTTTAATCCGCGGGGCAATCGCCGAAGAAGAGAAGACCGGAGCGAACACCATCAATCCGCTCAGCCGCACCATCACCAGCACCGCTGCCGTCAGGTATTGAGGCCAGTTTGTCAGCAATCCACTCACTTCGCCATTCATTGCGCCTCTATCCCAGGTACTTGTGAAAGTCAGTGAACAAACGCACCGTGAAGCCAACCAGCCGATGCACCATCCATGGCAGCACCGCTACAGTGATGACAAAGACCACCACCAACCTCGGAACTGCCGTCAGCGTCTGCTCCTGCACACTGGTAAGGGTCTGCAGTAAACTCACCGCAAGACTCACCAGGGCCGCCGCCACCAGCAAAGGTGCGCTCAAAAGCATCGCCTCAATCAACACTCGCCGCATAATCTCTACCGTCTGATCCGGTCCCATCCCTGCTCCCATCGCCACTAACTCGCCGCTCTAGAAACTCTTGATCAGCTGATCTGCCAACAAGCTCCACCCGTCGATCATCACGAAGAGCAGAATCTTCAACGGTGTCGAAATTACGACCGGCGGCAGCTGCATCATGCCAATCGAGGTCGTAATACTTGCTACAACCAAATCCACCAGCAGAAACGGCAGAAACAAGATCGCGCCAATCTGAAACCCTGCCTTCAACTCGCTCAGGATGTATGCCGGAACTACGACCTGAATCGGCAGGTCCTCTCTCTTGTTCGGCCGCACAGCCATGCCCGCCGACGCAAACACAGCAAGGTCCTTCTCCCGCGCATAGCGCAGCATGTATCTCTTTACAGGTGCCACTCCGAGGTCCAGTGCCTGCTCACCCGTTATCGTCCCCGCGCTGTACGGAGCGACCGCGGTATGCTCGACCTCCAGCAGAACTGGCTGCATCAGGAACCACGTCATCATCAACGCAAGCCCCATCAAAATCTGGTTGGACGGAGCAGTCTGCGTCCCCAGTGCCTGCCGCAAAAAATGAAAGACCACCAGGAGTCGCACCATCGGGGTCATCGACAGCAACAACGCCGGCAGCAGAGTCAACAGCGTCAGCCCAACGACGATCGACCATGGAACGCTCTTGCTCCCCGCCAGCTCGGATGCGATCGAATTGTTTTTCTTCGCCCCCGCAGTCGAAGTGTTCTCGTCCGCCACAGCCCCATGCGCCTTAACACCGGACTTGCTGCTCTTTGACGTAGCCTGACCGTGAACCCCAATAGAGCTTCCTGCGGGCTTCCTAACCCAGAATGACTCCGGCGCCATCACCGCTGCAGCCATCATCCTGCTCTCCGCCCGTGCATAAGCCACGGGCAAAGCCATCGCCAACACTGTCAGCGCCAGCACTAGCCGGTGAAGTGCAGTTCTCACCGGCATGGGGCATCCACCCTATCCGCCGTGAGGCTCGTCGAAGACTCAGCTCTCAGCCGAACAATTGTCTCCACGCTCTCGAAGCTGCCCCCAACCAGAAAACTCTCCCCCGCGCACGTCACCAGCATGAGTTGCCGTTTCCCGCCAAGCGGCAGTGTCTCCACCAACTGGAGCTGTTTCTTCTGAGAGACACGAGGCTCACGCCAACTCTGCGCCAGACCTAACACCCATCCCGCAAGTCCCTGTACCTCGGACGCCGCGGCTTCGTTCACATTTCGTGGTCTCACACCCTGCATAAACCGCATCTCAGCTCCTCGCTCAACACACTTTGTCGACTTTCCCTGCACCCCTACCCCAGACGCGTCAACCGAAGTCCCAACCGCTGATCCACCACCTCAAACTCACTCCAACCCAACTGCACCTGACCGACCATCAGCGGCACATCTTCGGTTTCAGGTGAGCCGCTTTCAAACACCTGGCCTACCTTCAACGTCAGCACGTCGCGCACCCTGAACCCAGTCAACGGAACTCCTACCCGCATCGTGATCCGCAGCTGCGACAGTGTCTCCCAAGATGGATGTTCTTCAATCCGCGTCATCCACGGAGCACCGGGCGAGGTCTTCACCAGATCCAGACTCTTCGTCCCAACACTTCCCATACCGGCCACCGCAAGCTCTGTCCCCGTCATCATCTCTCCCTGTCCGTTCGTCTCTTCTGCGAGTCAAATCTCGTGTTAGCGCTGAACCAGAAAGTCAGTGAAAAACACATCCATCACCTTCAGATCAGCATTATGTTCGGCCAACGCAGTCTTCAACTCTGTCTTCAGCTTTTCTTTGCCATCAACGGCCAGTAGACGGTCCGCAGTCTGTTGCCCAAGCACCGTCAACATCGTGTCGCGCACCGAGGCGACGGCATCACTGTTCTCCTTGCCATCTTTGGGCTTTTCTTCCTTGGGCCTCGCGTCTTTCCCTTCCGCGGGATCTGCCACACGCAAAGTCATCGCGATGCGGAGGTACGAGTTCCCACCTGCATCCGCGAGGTTCACCAGTAATGGATCCAGCACCATGGCATGGGTCGCAGCCGGGGCTGCAGCTTCCGCCCTGTGAGCTGCCCCTTCTCGTCCAGGCAGCCGACCAGTCCGCACCAGGTAGTACACAACGCCGCCAACACCCAACGTGGCGACAACAACTCCCAACACCACAGCAATCAACAAAGGAATGAGTGGAAACTTAGCCGCCACCGGAGCTGCCGCTGCAGCAGGAGGGAAATCCGGAGGAACCGTAGAAGAGGCGCCAGCAAGAACTGTAGGTGAAGTAGCCATGATGCCTGAAGAGATTGCAAGCGGGTGGCCAGTTCAGAGTCCGCGAACATTAGCGAATTTTCAGGTTGCGTTGTAAGGCTCGATCTCAAAGAGGAAAGAGCAGCCGAGGCGGCCAGCCGGTAGGACCGATCTTCCAGTCCCGCACCCGCTAAGCCGCCTCAACCAGCTTCAGGAGATGTTACCGAACCATCGCAATCACATCCTGCGAGATCGTATCGAAGGTCGTCACCGTCTTCGAATTGGCCTCGAACGCCCTCTGCGCAACAATCAGATTAGAAAACTCTGTTGAGATATTGACGTTGGACTGCTCGAGCGTACTATCGTCCACCGTTCCGCGCCCACCGGTTCCCGCCACTCCGGCAACGAACTGCCCCGAGGCCTCGGTCGTCTGGAAGTTATTGCCTCCCACGGAGACCAATCCCTGCACGTTGGCAACGTTCGCCACTGCAACCTGGCCGATCGTCTCTGAATTGCCGTTGCTGAACTGAGCCTCAATCACGCCGCTTGGATCCACGGTGAATCCCGTGTAGTTACCACTTGTAAACCCATCCTGCGGAGTCGCGCCGTTGCTGTTCGCAGAGGCCAACTGGCTGATAAGCGGGGTTGTACCGCCGCCATCCAGGTTCCAGTTGAAGCTGAGATTGCTGGCTCCATCTGCCAATCCCGTAAACGTAATAGGCCCTGGGACTGTGCTCGCCGGCCCCAGGTTCGTCCAGACAACTTGATTGGCTCCAGTGTTATCGGTGGTAGTTGCTCCCTGCGCAGTGCCCCAAGCCGGGGCTGCAGCTCCAGTAGT
Organism: Tunturiibacter psychrotolerans; assembly: GCF_051013365.1. GTDB lineage: Bacteria > Acidobacteriota > Terriglobia > Terriglobales > Acidobacteriaceae > Edaphobacter > Edaphobacter psychrotolerans_A. The sequence goes on from NZ_CP132941.1 coordinate 5,567,965, forward strand.
GCCGGTACCCGAGATGGAGGTCACCTTCTCCACATTGCCGTTCGAGTCAACGACAGTAGTTCCAACGGTCACCGCACTCGATGTCGGCCAGGTCGGTGATGTTTGCGGCGGAATCAGATTCCCCGACGTATCGAAGCTTAGAGTGCCAGTGGCATTCGCCGATCCGGTTGCATCGCCGGCGGGAAGCGCCACAGAGTAACTCCACGTGTTCGTGGCGGTCTTGCTATAAGTAATCGTCGCCTGATGGCTCTGACCGAGCGAGTCATAGATCTTTATCGGCGTCGTAAACGTTGTGCCAACTGTCGCCCCCGAGTTCAGGTTCGCGGTCACCGAAATATTCTGTGTTGCCTGAGCTCCTTCGGTCGCGCCCACTGGCAGCGTGATCGGCGCGGGATTAGTGTTCGTGTTCACTACCCCATTTGTAGCCGGATAACCCAGTACAAACTGACCGTCCTGGGTCGTCAGACTGCCGTTGTTAGCAACCGTAAAGTTACCGGCCCTGGTCAGAGACTGCTGGCCGTTTTGCTCCACGATGAAAAAGCCATTTCCATCCAGAGCCATATCGCTCGTGTTCCCATTGGCATCCGGCAAAAGTGTTCCTTCGCTGAAGTCCGTCGTAGTCGAGCCAACCTTGGTTCCTGACCCAACCTGAATCGGATCGCCCGCGCCGGACTCTCCAAGCTGTTGATGAAAGAGATCTTCGAACGAAGTCGTCTGTCCCTTATAAGCCGTTGTGTTTAGGTTTGCCAGATTGTTTCCAATCGTGTTCAACGCCGTCGTGTCAGCCTCAAGCCCTGACAGTGCAATCGAAAAATTTCCCATCTTTTTCTCCCTGTTCTTTCTGGTTGTAGTTCGGTTTGACCGCGCTGAACCCCGTTAAACGGGCGCTACGGGCTGTCCATCGCGTCTTAGCTCGCCGTCGAGCCGCCCCATATCGCATTCTGTCCCGGAATCGACTGCAAACCCGACGCAGCGTTGGCGCTCGTAGCTGCAGACACTGCATCCGAGCTCGCCCCTGAACTAGAGCCGGAACCAGAGCCCGAGCTGGGAGCTGACACTGCGCCATCAAGAGTCGTAATCCCCTGATTAATCGAAATCAACTGTTCAAGGCTGTTTACCTGTGCCAGCTGCGTAATGTATTGATTTGGGTCCGTCGGCTGCGTAGGATCCTGGTTCTGGAGCTCACTCACCAGCAACGTCAGAAAATCATCCGACGTAATATCCGATGGATCGCTCGCTGCACTGCTGCTGGCTGACCCGCTGTTAGATGTTCCGTTGGTCGACGACGCCTTCGGCGTCGCATGAACCGCCGCCTGCTTCGGAGCCAGGGCCGAAGCCACCGTTCCTGCCGACGACGCTCCCGATGTTACAAACGAATTCAGTTGTGACCAATCCATCCTTCTATCTCCTCATCTCATGTAGTTGTTGAAATTTGATCTGCACGTTATGCCCTAACGCTCAACCAGCTTCCGCCGCCTTCATAGACAGTCAGCGGTAGCGTCCCATCCTCTCCAACTCCCCGCAACTCCTGATAGCTCGAGACATCCTCTGTGGCCTCCGTGGCCGCATTCACAGAACTCTGTCGTTGCCCTCCTCCTTCGTTATTTCCCTGTGGCGTTTGGCCACTTGCTCCGCCTCCTGTTCCGGCTGAGTAGCCTAGCGAATCAGTTCCTGTGCCCGCCGTCGGATGAACAACAACCGAATTCACCGCAACCTTCTCCATTTGGAGATAGGCCGTCAGCGAGGGCAGCTCCCGATGCAGCATCTCCTGGCTCGCCGATGACGCCGCCGACACCGAAGCATTTACGACACCCCCATCTGTCATCTCGGCCCGAACCTTCAGCCATCCGTGTGTGCCATCAGGAATCCCCACCTCAAGCGCCGTTGGAGTCGCCGACAAAGTTCGTGGCATGGGTTCCATAGACCGCGCTGCCGCACCTGAACCATCCTGCTCTCTGAGTCCAGTACTCAATCCCGAAGTCTGAGCGTCAGACCCTCCATTTGGCAGCTTCACTAACCCTGTCACACCAGGCGGCACGGGCGCACTCGTAAGTTCGCTCCCTGAAGCCACCGAATGAATCAAGATCACCGGAGACTCGCCTGCAGTTCGTCCCTTACCATCGCCATCGCCGGCTTGACTCCCCGCTACTGCCGATGCCCTCTCTGCTCTCACGTCAATCTTCGCGGTTCCGGTCGGATCCGCTGAAGCCACGGGTGCCGTCTCACTATTCGACGCGGGAGTCTTCATGCTCTGCACAAAGTTTTTGTGACTCGAGCCATCTGCAGTTGCGGCAGTCGCCGTTGTGTTGCTCGCGGTCGCACTCACGAGCGCCGCTCCATCTGCAACGCCAGAACTCACAGCGTTATGTGAAAAAGTCGGGGCGACGATCAGCGCGACAGGCGCCTCTATCTGACCAGACACTGGAGCGAGAGTCTGTATGACAACGCCGTGTGCCGGCTTAGCCTCACCTGTCATCGCATGGACGACAGTCGTGCCATCCTTCGAAGCAACCGTCGCAGATGCGTCAGTTCCTTGCGTTTTGATTGTCTTTTTTGCGGTGACATTCTCCGGTGCTGGGCCTGTCGTCGCAATTCCCTTCGCTGTCACAGGCGTCTCGATACCGGGTATCAGAATCTGATTCTCGTCCCTCTGCCCCTCCGCCGGATTTACCTCTCCAAGCTGTGTGCTCAAGGCCGCAGCAACGGTCAGCCCCGTGAGCGTCTCCCCTGGGATCTCTTCCGTGTCCCCGGACAGTTCAGCAACTTGCGTTCCTGAATCTTCCGTCTCCCCACGAACCTGCGGCTCGACGACAGCGTCAGTCTGCGAGTGGCGACTCTTGCCGGCTGCGATCTCTTTGCTTGCACCTCCATTTGGGGCCACCTGGTCCGTAAGCGTTTTTGCCTTCCCCTCAGCCGTCAACTCAGGCACGCCAATCAGATTCTTCGTGACCAACTCCGGCCTGGGAGTACTCTCCTCGTGCGGTGTTCCAGCGACAGATACCTTCTCCACTAACGCCGCAGAGCCTCCTACTGAAGCCTCCAGATTCCACGCATTTGTACCAGCCGTCGCCTCAGGCACGCCAACCAGATTCTTGGCCGTCGCCTCCGCTTTTGCACTCCAAAACTCAGGCGGCGCTCCTGCAGCAGGGCCCTTGCCCACCGTCTCCGAAGAGATACCCACGCGAGCATCAAGAGCCTGCGCGAACGAGGTTCCCTCTGACCGATCTAACTCCTGAGCAACCGGGCGCTTCGTATTCTCTTCCGCACCCATCGACATCAGAATCGCTGTGCTCATCATCTCTGTCCCTCGCCCATCTCGTGCAGCCGATGCAATTGCAATCCACTGACCAAACCCATCCCGAAACTATTAGGAAGCCTTCATCTGCTGCTTCTCCTCCACCATCTCTGTCGCGTCGGTCCATCGCCTTCGCGACAGGAAGAGATCATCGGAGGTTGATTGCGCCCTTCGGCCCTCTTCCACCGCCGCTCGCCTCTCCATCTCCTCGAAGACTCGTTTCATCTGTTCTTTTTTCAAGCGGCTTGCGACATACTGCTCTCTGGCTGCATCGCTCAGCTCTTGGCGCTCCAGGCGAATCTTCTCCAATCTCTGTGTTCGCCACCCTGCGGTCTCCTGCTGGGTTTCTGAAATCATCCAACCAGCGCGATCTCCGGCCGAAAGCGCTTCGCGACCATCTGCACGCGCCGCCTGTGCGACACTCTGCTCCATCTCAATCGCCCGCTGTGCCTCATGAACCGCGATTGTTATCCTCTGCAGTTCGGTCGAATGCATCTGCTCCACAGCAGCATACAAATTCATCAATCGTTGCAAGGTCTCCAGCCGTGTCGACATTCTTTTAAATCTCCATCCCGTTTAGCCGTGCCACACTCTCCTGCATCGTCACGCGCTCATCGCTTCTCTGTTCAAGAAACTGACGCAACATAGGCATCGCCTGCATCGCCCGGTCAAGATCTTCATCGGTCCCCGCTTTGTAAGCTCCAATGCGAATCAAATCCTCTGACCGCGCATAAGCCGCCAGCAGTCTCCGCACTGTGGAGGCTTGCGCCCGATGCTCGGGCGCCGTGACCGCAGGCATCAACCGGCTCAGCGAATCCAGGACATTCACCGGTGGATACCATCCGCTCGCGGCCATCGCCCGAGACAACACCACATGCCCATCCAGCAGCGATCGCACCGCATCCACTACTGGATCCTGCTGATCATCGCCTTCCATCAGTACCGTATAAAAAGCCGTGATGCTTCCATTGCGAAAGTTTCCCGCGCGCTCCACCAGCTTCGCCAGCTTTGCAAACACCGAGGGCGTATACCCCTTGCTGGCTGGGGGCTCACCCGCCGCAAGCCCCAACTCTCGCGCCGCCATCGCGTATCGCGTCAACGAATCGAGCACCAGCAAAACATGTTTCCCCCGTGCCGCATAAAACTCCGCCACCGAGGTCGCCGCCATTGCCGCTCGCATCCGCAGCAGCGGACTCTGATCCGAAGTTGAAACCAACACCACCGATCGTTTGCGCCCCTCTTCCCCCAGCGAATCCTCGACAAACTCGCGCACCTCGCGCCCACGCTCACCCACCAACCCAACCACCGTAAGATCTGCGGCTGTATTCCGGGTCATCATCCCGATCAACGTGCTCTTACCCACACCCGAACCACCAAAGATCCCCACTCGCTGCCCGCGTCCAACCGTCAGCATTCCGTCCAACACACGAAGCCCAGTCTGCAAGGGCTCTCGGATCGGCTCACGCTCCATTGGGTGCGGTATAGTCCCATCAAGCGGCCACATCGCTGCCGCCCGCGGCGTCGGCAGCCCGTCAAGCGGCGTCCCCAAAGCATCTACGATTCGCCCTTCCATCTCCGTCCCTACCGCGATCTGCGGCGTCACACCCATGGCGAGCACCGCATCTCCATAGCGAATTCCCTGGGTCTCCTTCAAAGGCATTGCCAGCACATGCCTGCCGCGAAATCCGATAACCTCCGCCCGATGTCTTTGACCCTCGCTATCGACGATCTCGCAACACTCTCCCACTGAACATAAAGGGCCCTCGGCTTCGACCGTCTGCCCATTCGCCTCCACCACACGCCCGCTCCACCGCCAGGCTGGCCGATTCGCCAGCTGGGTCATGTAAACGCCCAGACGATTCGAACCCGTATCCACGGCGCTCTGAGTGTCACCTCTCATGCGGGCCTCTGCTGCAGCAGATCAAAGAAGCCTCGTTCAATCTCCTCCAACTGCGCGCTCACACCCAGTTCCACTCGGCCAACGTTTGTTTCAAGCACACATTCGCTGACTCCCAGCCGCTCATCTCCCACCAGCTTCAGAGCGGATTCTTGATTCGCGGCAAATGCCTCCCGCCACCTCTCAACCTCGCTAGCTGGCACTCGCAGCAGTACGCTACTATCCTTTGCAACCTTCTCTAGCGCCACTTTTACCACGCCAGTCAACAACAGCGGATCGAGTTCAGCCTCACGATGAAGCACTCGGGTCGCGATGGCTAGTGCCAACCGAACAATCTCACTCTCTACAGCGGCAAAGTATTTCGTGCGCTGTTCGCGAAACTCTTCTTCAACTCTTTGAAGCCGAGACCGCTCCTCCGCGATCGCCTCTTCAAGCTCCGCCTGCCATAGAAGACGAGCCTCGGCCATCGCCTCAGTCCGCGTTATCTCGATTCGCTCCAACATCTGTTCACTCTGCGACTGGAGCGGCCCCTCTACTGGCTCTTTCTCTTGCGGAAAAACCTCTGCGCCGTCGATCTCGTTCTCGCCTTCGCTATCAGTGATGGGCGTCGGTCGATCCAACGGATAAAACTCAAGCCGCGATATGTTCTTCGTACCCGACTTCATGAGCCTCTCGTGCAATCGCACCGCGGCCCTGCCGTTGGCATCTGCACCTGCGCTCTCAAACGGCGAGATCATCTTCCACCTCCATCTTCAAGATCATCCGTCCCTCGCTCTCAAGCTGCCTCGCCAGAGCAAGCAACTCCTGCTGAGCCGCATTGACGTCTCTCATCCGGACCGGTCCCATTACCTCCATGTCCTCCTTCAGCATCTCGACCGCACGTGAGCTCATTGCCTTGAACAAGTGAGCCTTCACGTTGTCCTTGCCGCCCTTCAGCGCAATCGCCAACGTCTTCTTGTCGACTTCGCTGACAAACTCGCGAATACTCTCGGCAGGCACCGTGCATAGGTCTTCGAACACAAACATCAGCTCGCGTATCCCGATAGCCACCTTCGGTTCGCTCTGTTCGATCTCCTCCAGGATCCCGCGACTCTCGCCCTGATCCAGTCGATTCAGCAGTTCGGCGACTGCCTTGAAGCCCGAGTACGACTTCCTCCCGCTCGAACCCATCTTCTCCATTCGCTTGTGCAGCGCCATCGCAACTGTCTGCGCCATCTCCGGCGAGAACTGCCGCATCTCCGCGAGGCGCCGCACTACATCCACCCGCATCGCACCCTGCAGATTCATCAGCACCGTCGAACCTCGCTTCGCATCGAGATGTGCCAGGACCAGCGCGACAGTCTGCGAGTGTTCATTCTCGAGAAACTTGCTCAGATGTTGCGCGTCCATATTCTGCAACATCGCCATGTCGCCATTCGTACGTTCGCGAATCTTCTTTACCTGCAGCAGCAACTCTTCCGCCCGCGAAGCGCCGAATGCCTCCGTCAAAAGCTTCAGCGCATACTCCGGTCCGCCGCGAACCATGTACTGCTGTGTCTCCAGCAATCCGTAAAACTCGGTCAGAACCTGGGTCAACTGCGCTGCCGGAACATCTCCCAGCCGCGTGATCTCCTCGGTCACCCGACGTACATCGTTCTCCGAGAGACTCTGAAAGAGCGTCTTCGCCAGTTCATCTCCAATCGCGACCATCAGGATCGCGGCCTTGCGCAGCCCTGGAATGTCAGCCGGCACAAACCCCGATTCTGGTGTCAACAGCAGCGGATTCTGCCGCATCGTCTCCGCACCTGAAAACTGCATCGCTGTCCCCATTACGACCTCTCCTCAGACGTTCCAATCCATGCCTCGATCAACCGCGTGCTCTGCGCCGGCTCACGACGAATGTGCTCCGACACCTGCTCGAAGATTCCCTGCTGCAACTGATAGGTCTTATTTCTCGACCGCGGCATCTCTTCAGCCGATTCCTCGGGCAACGGCAACAACTGTTCTCCCCCCGCGCCGATCACTCCCACTTCGCCACTCGCCGCCGGCAACATCATTGGCTCGCGTAACGTCGCACTCATCTGGCTTGCAACCGGCCGCAACACAAACAGCACCAGCAGCACACCGCAGAGACCAATCACCGCCGTTCGGACGAGTCCCGGTTGCGTATGCAACAGCCCGCGCACCTCTTCCATCAGCCTGTCCATGGCCGGTGGCTTTACCTCAGGAGCATTCGTGCTGAAGCTCACGTTTTGCATCACCACCTGGTCACCGCGCCTCGCATCATAGCCAACTGCAGCCTGCGCAAGCTCCTCCAGCCGATGCATCTCCTCCGCGCTACGCGGCTTCCACACTACATGTTCCAGCTTGCCCGCACCCTCGGTCATACTTCGATCGTTCACCACCACCGCAGCCGACACACGCCGCACCCGGCCCGGCCCCTGCTCCGTATGCACTAGATGTTTTGTAACTCCGTAGGTGCCATTTTCCTGATGAATGCTCTGCCCTTGCGCTCCATTCTGTTGCGGATACACCGGCAAAGCCTGAGCCTGTTTCTGCAGCAAGGGAGGAGTTCCTGGTGCAGCCGCCGCCTGCGATCCCGCCACTGCCCCCTCAGCCGACGCACCAGGCGAATTGCTAGCCGTCCCCGGAACGCCCGAAGGCCCTCCCCGTCCGGTCGATATCTGTTCGCTCTTCTGCATACTCAATGTCGCCACTTCGGTTGGGTCATAGACCTCGTCGGTCCGTTCTTCGCTGCCCTCGTCGTAGCTCACGTTCACGGTGGCGCGCACGTTGTCGCGCCCCGCCAGCGGCTCGAGCATCGCGACCAACTTTGCTTCCATCGCCTGCTCAGCGTCAGCCTCAGCCGCGTTGCTCGAACGCGGCTTGAAGTTCACTCGCCCATCAGCATCCACCAGCGTCACCTGATCCGTGCTGAGATTCTCCACCGACCCCGCCACCAAACTTCGGATCGCGTCCGCTTGCTCCGGATCGAGTGCATCCCGCTTCAGCTTCAATACGACCGAAGCTTTCGCCACCCTCTCTTCTGCGGTGAACAACGAGGGCTGCGGCAGCACCAGATGCACACGAGCCGACTTGACCACGCCCAAAGTTCCAATCGTGTGCTCAAGCTCGCCCTCAAGAGCGCGCTGATAGTTCACACGCTCATCAAACTCACTGCCCACCCAGTTCGGTTTATCGAATAACTCAAAACCAAGGCGCCCGGTCTGCGGCATCCCCTTCGCCGCCACTTCCATCCGAGCCTTATCCAACATATCTGCCGGCACCTGCACTCCGGCGCCATCCGCCGTCGTCTCGTAAGGAATTCCCGCCGCCGCAAGCTCCTGCGAAACCTGCTGCACATCCTTTGCATCGAGCCCGTTGAAGAGCACACGCCAATCCGGCCGGCCTGCAAACCAAACCATTGCGGCACACACCGCAGCCAGAAAAACCGCAGCTGCAATCAGCCACGTTCTTTTCGCCGCCGGCATCGCCATCAACCGCTCGCGCATCGCCGAGACCATCGCCTGCGCCTTCTCGAGTGGAGTCCCACCAACGACACCAGCGCCGGCCAGTCCCGCTCTTTGAATCCCCGCCCCGCCAACCTGTTCTGTCTCTGCCATCTCGCCCCAGCGTCTCTCTGAACCCTAAGTTCTTAGAACTGCATGCCCATCATCTGCTGATAAGCGCCTACTGCCTTGTTCCGCACCTGTAGCGCCAGTTCAAACGCCATATTCGCTTTCTGGCCCGCGATTAATGCGTCGTGGACCTCGACACCTGAGCCGTTTAACAATCCGGTCACCGCGTCAGAGGCCTTCTGACTCAAGGAATTGGTCTCCTTCACCATCGACTGCAACACTCCCGCAAACGGCACACTGCCCGCACCACCCGCATTCGACGCCGCGACACCCGCATCACTCAGGAAGCCATCATCGAGGCCCCCCATCCCTACTCCGCTCATCACTCCAGGACCAACAGGCAATCCGACCACAATTCCTCCTTTACGTTTCTTTTGTCTTCGCGCCCCGCGCCTATCGCCTTACTTCAGAAGGTCAAGCGAAGAGTTGAACATGCCCTTCTCCGCCGTGATCGCCGAGGCGTTCATCCCGTACGACCGCGTCGCCCCCATCAGATCCACCATCTCCGTCAGCGGATTGATATCCGGATACGCCACAAATCCATCCGGCCCCGCATCTGGGTGCGATGGGTCATACCGTTGCAGCGGCTTACTTGCATCTGCGATCACACCAGTTACTTCAACCCCGCCCGGCGTAAGATCGGCGGCAGTCACATCACCGCTCAAGCCACCGATAACCCCGCCGCTATAGATATTTTTGAAACCTGTCCCCGAACTAATGCTCGAGCCGCCACTCAACTGGTTCACCATCGAATCCTGAAACGTCCCACCATCTTGAGCTTGGAACACTACATGGTGGCGTTGATACGGCCCACCTTCCGTCGTTCGCGTCGTCTCAGCGTTGGCCATATTCGAAGCCACAACCTCGGCGCGCACTCGCTCGGCCTTCAACGCCGAACCGCTTATATCCATCACTCCAAAGATATTCATGGCCTATTTCGAATCCATATGAATTGCACTCATCACGGTTGAGAACTCACCCTTCAAGAGCTGCGTTCCCAGCTTGAACTGCATTTGTGCCTTCGCCAGTTGCAAACCCTCGCGGTCCATCGAAACGTTGTTGCCATCCGGCCGCGACACCAATCCATCGACGTCCTCCATCGGGGCTTGCACGCCTTCAAGGCCCGCCGCGCCGGCGCTATCATTCAACTGCTGAGCGAACACCGCTTCGAAGTCGAACCCCTGCGTCTTGAAGCCAGGCGTATCAACATTCGCCATGTTTCTCGCAGTCGTTTGCATCTGCTGACTGGTCAAATCCAGATATCGTCCTAACGCATCACTCATCGCTGTCGTCGTCTGCATGTCCTGCACCTCCACGCCATGACATATGCAGTCGTACGACCAAACAAAAGCGCTCTCAAATGAGAGCGCTCTTATCAACTTCAATTTTGGATTTGCTAAAACAAGCGGTTCGAAATCGCGGGTATCGTATCGAAAATGCGATCTACCCTCGCGTAGCTCGCCCGAAACGAATCTCGTCCTCTCCGATCTCCATTTTGTCCCCAGCCAGAATCGCACCACGCTCCAGCACATGCATTAGCTCTCGCACGTTGCCTGGCCATGAGTGTTCATACAACTTCGCCTCCGCATCAAGGGTCAACCGCTTTCTCGGCATCTCCTGGCCCATCTGCTCGAGGATGTGCTCCGCAAGCAACCCGAGATCGTCCATCCGTTCCCGTAGTGCAGGCACCTCAATTGGAAAAACAGCCAGCCGATGATAAAGATCGAGTCGGAAGGTCCTCTCCGCACCGACGCTGGTAGCAAGTTTCTCCAACGGCTGATGCGTCGCCGCGATCACTCTTACATCGACGCGCATCGTCTCGTTATCCCCCACCCGCTGCAACTCGCCACACTCCAAAAACCGCAGCATCTTCGCCTGCAAGGCCAACGGCATCTCGCCGATCTCATCCAGAAACAGAGTTCCCCCATGCGCCGCTTCGATCCTTCCCGTTCGCGACTGCACCGCCCCGGTAAAAGCTCCACGTGTATGTCCAAACAACTCAGCCTCAAGCAAAGCCTCAGGAATCGCTGCGCAGTTCAACACTGCGAACGGTTTGCCCGCTCGCTCACTCAAGCGATGCAGCGCCCGCGCCACAACTTCTTTTCCGGTTCCCGTCTCCCCTTCGATCAACACAGTCGTCGACCGCGGAGCGACCAGCCGAATTAACCGTGTCAGTTCGCGCATCGGCTCACTCGCGCCAATCATCTCTGGCAACATCGCCTCGTGCTTTGCCGCAGGCCGTCCCGCTTCTTCGCGGCCCAACAGGACCGCCAGCGCCTGCCGCGTCGACTCCAGCCGTATCTGTTCTTCTCTCTCCCGCTCCCCATCCTGGTCAACATCTTTTCTCGCTGGAGACGGCATCCGAACCGGCGCCCTCGTTCCCGCACCGGCCGCTGCTGGAGAAGGCTCTGGCACCGAAGCCGGAGCTGCCGCCCAGGCCGCCGTATCGTTCAGCGGAGCGTTCTGGGCCTCGCGCAACGCATGCAGCAACTCATTACGTCGCGGGCTCCGCGCCCCGCCATCCACGCCGCCATCCACCCGAAGTAGCTCCATCGCCGGGTACATCATCCGAATCACACTCGCAAACTCACCGACCTCCAGGTCTGGCAGCCAGCTATCCACCAGCAAAGCCTCCGACCGCGCGTCCTCAAGCTGTGCCATCGCCTCGGCTCCCCCACTGGCCTCTCGCACCTGCCACCGCAGTCCCGTCAAAGAGGTACGCAGCCGCTGCCTCAGTGCCGCATCCGCACTCGCCAATACCACCGTTCGTGCGGCAGCCACCTCGCCCGTCTCCATGTTTAGCACTGACTCCCGTCCCATGCCCATCTTCGTCACCCTATCCTCTCGTTATTCGTATCCGCCTTCACCTGTTGCAACATCGTCCGCATCGTTCCAACGGTTTGGTTCAATCGCACGCACTCTTTCAAAGCCTCTCGAATCGCTTCCAGCATGGCATCTGGTTCCCCAATCAGCTCGCCCATCGCCAGTCTGCACTGCAGCACCGTCAAAGGCTGGCAGAGACCATGCAGGGCCATGTCCAGGCGCTCCACAAACTCAGCGCGACCACTTTGTTGCGCAAGCTCACGCACCGGCAAACGCCGCACTTGCGGGAAGCATCCCAACTCGTCCCACCGGTTTACGCACAGCGCTCATGCGGTAACCCTCTCCCCGCACCGTCTCGATCACGGAGTTCCCCAGGTCGCCATCCGCACTCGCCGCCGCCAGCTTTCGCCGCAGATAGTTGATGTACACATCCACCACATTTGTCCCGGCATCGGGAGACATCTGCCACACATCCCGCAGCAACTCACTCCGGCTGCAGCACTGCCCACCCCGCTTCAGCAAAAACTCCAGCAGGCTAAACTCTTTCACCGTCAGATCCACCAGCTGTCCGTTGCGCATCACCTTGCGCTCCATCCGGTTCAACTCCACGTCGCCATGCCGCAGCACCGGATCGGCAAACTGCTCCCGTCGCCGCATCAGCGCGCGGCACCGCGCCGTCAGTTCATGAAAGCTGAAAGGCTTCAGCAGGCAATCATCCGCGCCAAGGTTCAGGCACTTCACCCGCTCCTCCACCTGGCTACGGCCTGTCAACACCAATACAGAGGTCTCATCGAAACGCCCGCTCATCTCAGCCAGCACTTCGGTTCCATCTTTCCGCGGAAGACTCAGATCCAGCACAATCAGGTCCGGACGATGTTCTTCCGCATATCGCAGTCCAGCCTCGCCATCAGTCACCCAATCCACCTGGTGCCCCTCCAGCTTCAAACCCTTCTGAAGAAACAATCCCAGTGCTACATCATCTTCCACGATCAAAACTCGCATTTCGTCTCCCAAAGCACAGTCAAGATGTTCAGGTCATCCGCGCCAACCGAAGTCACGTTACTCAACGGCGTGGTGTCTTATTACCTTGGTGCATTCACTTGATCCTGACAAGAGATCTTTCGCAAACTTTTGCGTGCGAATTTCAAAACGGGAATCCCTGCGTCATCGCGCCAAAAACCGCTCCACACGCGACGACACCGCTTCAGCATCGCACTGCATGATCAAGTGCGCGCAGCTTCCAGCCGAAATATAAGTCTCTGCCCCAACAGCCTTCGCCCACTCCAGCGCAGGCTGCGGAGTCACCATCCGATCCTCCGCAGCCACGATTACCAGAAACTTCACCGGCACTCCCCGCGCAACCTCTTCCAACGTTCTTCCATGCAGCACATCGTGATGCATAATCGCCTTCGCTTGCCACATTCTGTCGTTCGCGTCCTGTCGTTGTGGCGACTCTACCAACTTCATCCACTCCGCAAACCGTTCCCTCGGCACCTCCGCATTTCGATACTGTGGCGCACTCACAATCAGCGTCCCGATCGCATTGGCAAGCTTTAACTCCGGCTCCGTCACATACCGACCACCCATATATCCAGGATCCGACTCAATCGCCTCGACCAAAACCTGCTTCGACAACAGATCGAAACTCGTCACCTGCGGCGTCCCCACAATCGGCACTGCCATATCCAAAAACTTCGGATACAAAACGGCCCACGCGAACACCTGCTCTCCGCCCATCGACAGCCCCACTGCCGCGTGCACATGTCGGACATGGAGCACCTCCGTCAGCACGCGATACTGCGCCCGCACCATATCCTCCATGGTGAATGCCGGAAATTCCGGCCCGTGCTGCCGCTTGCTGTTCGAAGGCGACGAAGACACTCCATCCCCAAACGCATCGAACGCCACGCCAAAAAGCCGAGACGTATCCACCAACCGATGCCCGGTCTCCTTCTCGCCAAAAAACGGAATCAGCTCGTCACTTCGCCCATTCAGCCACGAAGGCACAACAACAACATTCGTTCCATCAGCGTTCATCACACCAAAGGTCCGATACCCAACCCTGCAATCCAGCACCACCTCCCCGCTCGCCAACGGGCACTCTCCCAACTCGGCAATCTTCTGCGCACCCTCTTCCGCCCGCCCAACCGAAACCGCCAACACCCAGATCACACCCAACCCAAAAATCCGAAGCCAGTTCCCCATGATTTTCATGAAATCAGCATATCCCTCGCCTACGAGCCAACTCCTGTAGCCCTCTTGAATACCTCCCTCAAATAAATCTTTCAGAAGCTCCTTGCAATTCGCTTTTTATTCGCTACAATCTCCGCATGGCTATAACACGGCGGCAAAAAGAGGTTATCGACTTCCTCTCCAGCTTCACCCAGAAGAACGGCTACTCTCCCTCCTACGAGGAAATCGCCAGCGGTCTGGGACTGAGCTCTCTCGCCACCGTGCACAAACACATCACCAATCTCCAAAACAAAGGCCTGCTCCAGCGCGCGCACAACCGCAGCCGCTCTATTGACGTACTCCCCGTTCGCAGCGGTAAAAAAGGCTCCGACCGTCTCCCCTTGCTCGGTCGCATCGCCGCCGGCAAGCCTGTCGAGGCCATCGAAAGCGCAGAGAGCATCTCTCTCTCTGACATTATTGGCAACCGCGAAGTCTTCGCCCTCGAAGTACGAGGCGACTCCATGCGCGACGAGCACATCGTCTCCGGCGACTACGTTCTGGTCGAACGCACCCGCACCGCACGCGAAGGCGAGATCATCGTCGCTCTCATCGATGGCTCCGACGCAACCCTCAAGCGCTTCTACCGCGAAGGCAGCATGATTCGCCTTCAACCCTCGAACACCGAAATGTCTCCCATCTACGCCCCTGCCGCGAACGTTAGCATTCAGGGCAAGGTCCTGGGTGTCCTCCGCAAATACGCATAAAATTCATATACGCCTCCCCTGCCCCACTGCTCTCTCCCTCCCACGTCTCCGCGTCTAAACGTCGATTCAGCAACATCGCCACGTCTTTACCGTAAACTTTTTCCAAGCTAACGGAACCGCGCAGCGCCTTCCTGCGTAACCACACTTCGAAGAGTCATCTCACCAGCAACACCGGGAGCAACCATTGGCCACGCAGCGTAAAAATAAACGGAAGACCTGGCTCTGGGCGGGCCTCACCGCCCTTGTCGTTATTGTCGTTCTTGGCGTCGTCGCAGCCGCCCGCGGCAACACGACAAAGTTCGAGCCCTCCCAACTTGCCAAAGCAGAGCGAGGAGATATCGCCCGCTCAGTAGTTGCCACCGGCAAGGTCCAGCCCATCACCAAGGTCGAAGTCAAATCCAAAGCCTCCGGCATCGTCACTCGTCTCGACACCGACATCAACGCCCAAGTTAAGCAAGGCCAGGTACTCGCCCAACTCGACCAGCAGGAGATCCTCGATCAGGTAGCTGCCCAGAAGGCCCAGCTCGCAGCAGCGGAGTCCAACGCCCGCGCCGCAGCAGCCTCCATCGAATACGACAAGGTCAACGCCGAAGCCCCCGATCTCCCCATGTACAAGCACACCTACGAGCGGAACCTCCAGATGTCCAAGGAGGGAGTCGTCTCCCAGCAGGCGCTTGATGACGCCCAGCAAAAGTACCTCGCCGACGTGAACACACGCGACAAAGCAGTAGCCCAAATCACCGTGGATACCTCGAAGCTACGCCAGGCCGAGGCCCAGGTAGCCCAGAACAAGGCCTCCCTAAAGCAGCTCGAAGAGCAGCTCGGCTACACCACCATCACCTCGCCCATGGATGGCGTCATCCTCTCCCGCGACGTCGAGATCGGTGACGCCGTCAGCTCCATCCTCGTCCTCGGCTCCACCGCTACCCTCGTCATGACCATCGGCGACATAAATCAGGTCTACGTGCAGGGCAAGGTCGACGAGTCCGACATCGGCAAGGTTTACCTCGGACAAGCGGCCCGCATCAAAGTAGAGTCTTTCAAGGACAAGACCTTCCTGGGCAAGGTCACCAAGATCGCTCCACTCGGCGTTGAAAAAGATAACGTCACCACCTTCGAAGTTCGCGTCTCCATCGACAACCCGGGCGGCGAACTCAAAGCCAACATGACCGCGAACGCGGAGATCCTCCTCGAAGAACACAAAAACGTCCTCACCGTTCCAGAGCAGGCCGTCCTCTACGACAAAGATCGCAATGCCTCCGTCGAAATCCCCGACCCCAAACAAAAGACCGGCCGTAGAAAGGTCGATATCAAAGCCGGCATCTCTAACGGCACAAAAACCGAGATTCTCGCCGGCCTCAATCCCGGGGACACCGTCATTCTTCAGTAATAGCATGCAGGGCCAGTGACACTACTCAAATTCGCCGTCTGAGCGAACAAAGATCGCAACTAATATCTGTTGAGCTAACATCTAAACCGCAGTCCCCAGAGTCGACATAAGGAACCATCATGACGATCAAACTACTCACCTCCACCGTCGCAATTCTCTCCCTGGCCGCAGCCTCCGCCTTCGCAGCAGACAGCACCTTCGAGCGCACCCTCAGCGCCGGCAGCTCTCCGAACGTCTCGATCTCCACCGGCTCTGGTTACATCCGCCTCCATCCCGGCTCCGGAGATCAAATCCACATCGTCGGCCACGTCCACTCCAGCCATGGCTGGATGAGTGGTGGCAGCGACGCCGACAGCCGCGTTCAACAGATCGTCAGCAACCCGCCGATCGTCCAGAATGGTAACGACATCACCATCGGGGAACGTCACAACAACGACCTCTTCCACAACATCAGCATCGACTACGAGGTCACCCTCCCCCGCGGATCCGCCATCAACTCCACCACAGGCTCCGGCGACGTCGAAATTCAGGACGTCGGTGCCTCAGTCAAAGCTCAGAGCGGCTCCGGCAGCGTCCGTGTCCACGGCGTCCAGGGCATGACCAATCTCGGTACCGGCTCCGGAGACATCGAACTTCAGCAAACCGGCCCCGGTGACGTCAAAGCCGAAACCGGCAGCGGCAGTATCCGCCTCCACGGCATCTCCGGAGGCCTCAAGGCCAGCACTGGCTCCGGCGACATCGAAGCCGAAGGCCAACCCACCAGCGACTGGAAGGTCTCAACCGGCAGTGGAAGCGTTCGGCTCTCCGTCGGCAATGCCCACTTCACTCTCGACGCCGACACCGGCTCCGGCAACATCAGCGTCGCCCAACCCATGACCATGCAGGGCAGCCTCAATCGGCACCACGTCAGCGCGGTCGTAGGCGGCGGAGGCCCCACCATCCGCGTAGGCACCGGCTCGGGCGATATCCAGATCAAATAGCCCACCCCAAACAGTAACTGGCGCTGCGAACGCATCCGCAGCGCCTTTTTTGTCTGTGAGCCCATCGTTTACCCTTAAACCATGTCGCTTGCCTTCCCTCCCCGCCTCATCGTCTTCGATCTCGACGGCACCCTCATCGACTCCCGCGTCGATCTCTGCAACTCCGTCAACGCAACGCTGGCTCACCTCGGCAAGCCTACCCTCCCCGAAGCTGTCATCTCCGGCTACATCGGCGACGGAGCCTCCATGCTCGTCCGACGCGCCATCGGCGACCCGGAAGGCGACTCCACTGACGAGCAATATGTAACCGAAGCACTCACATTTTTCCTCAACTACTACCGCGTCCATAAACTCGACTACACCTACGTCTATCCAGGCGTCCTCGAAGCCCTCGAAGCCATCCGCACCACACATCCAGAAACCCTCATGGCCGTCCTCACCAATAAGCCCGTTCACCCCTCCCGCGACATCTGCGCTCATTTCGGCCTCTCCCGCTTCTTCTTTCAGAACTACGGCGGCAACAGCTTCCACACCAAAAAGCCTGACCCCCACGGCTTAGAAGCCCTCATCAAGGAAGCCTCCGCCCTCGCCGGCAGCACCATTACCCCCACCGAAACCATCATGGTCGGCGACACCGACATCGACGTCCTCACCGCCCGCAACTGCGGCGCCCGCAGCATCGGCTGTGCCTTCGGCCTCAAACCCCACTCCCTCGCCGACGCCCCGCCCGACCACCTGGCCAACTCCCCAACCGACTGGCCCTCCCTCATCGCCGCCAATCCGCCGCAAATCTTTTGACGCCCTCCCGGTCGCTTGCTACCCTCATCAGCAAATGGCCAACAACCCCAACCCGCTCGCCACAACCTGCTGCATCATCGGCGGAGGCCCGGCGGGCATCATGCTAGGCTTCCTCCTCGCCCGCGCCGGCGTCAAGGTTACAGTCCTCGAGAAACACAAAGACTTCTTCCGCGATTTCCGCGGCGACACCATCCACCCCTCCACGCTCGATCTCCTCCACGAGCTCGGCCTCCTCGAAAAGTTCCTCACCATCCCGCACTCCCAGGTCGCGGCGCTCTCCGCTATCGTAGGCGGCGAACGCTTCGCCATAGCCAATTTTTCCCACGTCCCCACCTACTGCAAGTTCATCGCCCTCATGCCGCAGTGGGACTTCCTCGACTTCCTCGCCTCCGAAGCCGCCCGCTATCCGCCCTTCACCCTCCGCATGGGCTGGGAGGCCACCGGCCTCATCAATGAAAACGGAGTCACCACAGGAGTCCGCGCCAAGACTCCCGACGGCCCCGTCGAGATCCCCGCCACCATAACCATCGGCTGCGACGGTCGTCACGCGATCTCCCGCGACGCAGGACACCTCCCGCTCAACGACGAAGGCGTTCCCATCGACGTCCTCTGGCTAAAAATCGCGCGCCAACCCTCTGACCCCGAGAACGCCCTCGGCTACATCAACTTCGGTCGCCTCATCATCCTCATCAACCGCAACGACTACTTCCAGATCGGCTACATCATCGCCAAAGGCACCTTCCCCCAGATCCAGCAAGCCGGCATCCCCGCCTTCCAGCAGAGCATCGAGCGCATCGTTCCCTTCCTCGCCGGTCGCACCGCCGAGATCGACTCCTGGGACAAGGTCAAACTTCTCACCATCCAGGTCAACCGTCTCCAGGAGTGGTCCTCACCAGGCCTGCTCTGCATCGGCGACGCTGCCCACGCCATGTCTCCCGTCGGCGGCATCGGCATCAACATCGCCCTTCAGGACGCCGTAGCCACCGCCAACATCCTCACCGAAGCTCTGCTCTCAAACTCCCTCACCCAACACCATCTTCGCCAGGTACAGGACTATCGCGAACCCGCCGTCCGCAACACCCAACGCGTTCAGGTCTTCGCCCACCGCATCCTCGACCGCGTCCTCCGCGACGAGGGACCCATCAAACCACCGCTCGCCCTGCGCATCCTCACCCACATCCCCGGCTTCCAAAATCTACCCGCCCGCTTCGTAGGAGTAGGCCTCCAACCACAGCACATCAAAAACTTCTAGAGCCCCACGAATCGCTCCTACTACATTTGACATTGTTCCTTCTCGTCGTCATCCTGAGCGGAGCGAAGGATCCCTGTATTTGCCCTTGCCGTTGCATGTTTTTGTTTCGCCTGCTTCACTCAAACCCGCGATTCCAGCTCGAAATCACTCGCGTCTCCCGTTCCCATCCCATCAGGCTCACGCTCCCCGTTCCCAGCGCCAGCAAACTCCCCCCAGTCGCGTCCAACCCAATCCACCGCGCCGCCAATATCCGCAAAATATGTGCATGCGCAAACAGCGCCACCTTCCCTCCCTGCGGAGCAGCCGCCAGCGCACGAGCGATCACCCCATCCGCGCGCTCCCCCACATGCTCCACCGTCTCACCGTCAACAATCTCGTTCTTCCACACCGACCATCCCGGAATCTGCGCCTGAATCTCCTTCGTCGTCTTCCCCTCATACACGCCGTAATCCCACTCCATCAGACCCTTCTCCACCACAGCCTGATCCCCAAACCCCGCAATGGCACAGGTCTCCCGAGCCCTCTGCATCGGGCTTTCAAACACCGCATCGAACTTCGTGCCCTTCAAATAATCCCGCAACTCCTCTGCCCGCTTCCGCCCATGGTCGGTCAGCGGAATATCTGTCCGGCTCGTATGCGCCCCACTCAAACTCCACTCCGTCTCTCCATGCCGCACCAGCCACAACTCCGTTCCCACACTCATCCCAGCCTCCTAATCCGTGTTGTCAAAAAAAATGCCGTCATCCTGAGGGCAGCGAAGGATCCCTGTATTTGCTCTCTGCATCGCGCCACTCTTCGCATCCAACCCTCTCCATAAACTATCCTATAAAGATGGACTTTCAGCTCTCGACCACCTACAAGCCCCAGGGCGACCAGCCCCGCGCCATCTCCGAGCTCGTCTCCGGCATCCACGCCGGAGAAAAAGATCAAGTCCTTCTCGGCGTCACCGGCTCCGGCAAAACTTTCACCATGGCCAAGGTCATCGAAGACCTGCAGCGTCCCGCCCTCATCCTCGCGCACAACAAAACCCTCGCCGCCCAGCTCTATCACGAGTTCAAAACCTTCTTCCCCAACAACGCCGTCGAATACTTCGTCTCCTACTACGACTACTACCAGCCAGAAGCCTACATCCCCGCCGGCGATCTCTTCATTGAGAAGGAATCAACCATCAATGAAGAGTTGGATAAACTTCGCCTCGCCGCCACCCGCAGCCTCTTCGAGCGCCGCGACGCCATCATCGTCTCCTCTGTCTCCTGCATCTACGGCCTCGGCTCGCCCGAAGCCTACTACGGCATGCTGATGATGCTCGAAAAAGGCCAGAAAATAAAGCGCGAAGACATCACCCGCCGTCTCGTCGAAATCCTCTACGATCGCAACGACGTCGACTTCCGTCGCGGCACCTTCCGCGTCCGCGGCGACATCATCGAGGTCTACCCCACCTACGACGAAAACGCCTATCGTATAGAGCTCTTCGGCGACGAAATCGATTCCCTCTCCCAGATCGATCCCCTCTTCGGCACCGTCAAGCAGAAGTACTCCCGTCTCCCCATCTATCCCAAATCCCACTACGTCGTCCAACCCGAGCGCAAAGCCACCGCCGTCGCCACCATCCTCGAAGAGATGGAGTGGTGGGAAAAAGAACTAGAAAACCAGGGCCGCCTCGTCGAATCCCAGCGCATCCACCAACGCACCCGCTTCGATCTCGAGATGATCAAATCCGTTGGCTACTGCCACGGCATCGAAAACTACTCGCGCCACTTCTCCGGCCGCCTCCCCGGCGAACCCCCACCCACGCTCCTCGACTACTTCCCGCAAGACTATCTCCTCTTCATCGACGAGTCCCACGTCACCGTCCCCCAACTCCACGGCATGTGGCACGGCGATCGCAGCCGCAAACAAAACCTCGTCGACTACGGCTTCCGACTCCCCTCCGCAATGGACAACCGCCCCCTGCGTTTCGAAGAGTTCGAATCCCGCACCGGCCAGATCATCTACGTCTCCGCGACACCCGGCGCCTACGAGCTAACAAAATCCGCAGGCGTAGTCGTCGAGCAAATCATTCGCCCCACCGGCCTCATCGATCCTCAGGTCGAAATCCGCCCCATCAAAGGCCAGATCGACGACCTCCTCGCCGAGATCCGCGACCGCACCGCAAAAAACCAGCGCGTCCTCGTCACCACCCTCACCAAGCGCATGTCCGAAGACCTCGCCAGCTACTACACCGAAGTCGGCGTCCGCTGCCGCTACATGCACTCCGAGATCGAAACCCTCGAACGCATCAAGCTCCTCCGCGACCTCCGCAAAGGCGAGTACGACGTCCTCATCGGCATCAACCTCCTCCGCGAAGGACTCGACCTCCCCGAAGTCTCGCTCGTCGCCATTCTCGATGCAGACAAAGAAGGCTTCCTCCGCTCCCAAGGCTCTCTCATCCAAACCATCGGCCGTGCCGCCCGCCACGTCGAAGGCCGCGCCATCCTCTACGCCGACAAGATGACCGACTCCATGCAGCGCGCCATCAACGAGACCGACCGCCGCCGCGAAAAGCAAGTCGCCTACAACGAAGAAAACGGCATCACTCCCGCCAGCATCATCCGCCCAATAGAGATGGGCCTCGCCGGCATCCTCAAAGCCGACTACGCCGACCTCACCGACGAAGCCGAAGGCATGCCCGACTTCTCTACCCAGCAAGAACTAGACACCTACATCGGCAAACTGGAATCCGACATGCGCGAAGCCGCCAAAAAATTCGAATTCGAAAAAGCCGCCAAACTCCGCGACACCGTAAAGGAACTCCGCACCAAAGAATTCCTGTTTAGCTAGGTAATGATGATCACCATTGACATAGATTTGATTGTCCTCGACAATGAAGTTGCTCTTTACGTGTACAGCCTCAAAGATTGATTTATCGATTTGGGGAAAGTCTGGCGTTTCGCCGGACTGGTAACGATTGGCAGCATTTACCAGCGCAGCAAGGCAAACTTCCTCACCGCTGGTGCCGCCACTGGATGTATAAGTAGGGACAAAACGCGCTGAGAAATTTTCCCTTGCCGCGCTTATCTCGAGGTAGAGAGCAACGTATCGATTGGAAAGCTGCGACGCTTAGTGAGTACGTTTACAGACTCGGTTGAACCAAACGCATTCACAATCCAAAATCAACCGGACTATATCTTCCTGTGCGGTGGTCCGCTAACGGACCTAAAACATTCTCTACGGGCACACTTTTTCGAAGAGAAGGCGAAAAAGGATCCTACCCTCCTTAAGCGGATCCAACTCGCGGAGAATGCTGACCTGTGGTATCAGTCTCGAAAATTATTTGACGACCTATTAGAGCTAGAACAGTACTTGGCAGGACTTTCGGCCTGCATTCTACTGTTCGTGGAGAGCCCCGGCGCCATAGCCGAATTTGGCGCATTCTCTCAGATGGCACTTCTCCAAGATAAGCTCGTCGTCGTAATTGAAGATTCCTACTCTGGGCAGCAATCATTCATTAATCATGGCCTGGTAGCGCACCTTAAGCAGATCAGACCAGATAGTGTGCTGTCATATCCGTGGCTTTCATTCGCTGGCAGCGATCGTGGCGAAATAGACCTCGTTACAGCAAAAGACACACTAGATGAGGTCGAAACAACACTCCGAAGCCTTCTGGCGAAAAAACCAAAAAAGACTCTTTTCCAAAGTGGCGACCATGGCCATCTCATGCTGTTGATCGCGGACCTCGTCATTTTAAACGTAGTAATTTTGCAACACGAGATCCAAACGCTTCTTACTGATCTTGGCTTACAAGTAATGCCGCAAGACTTGAAGAAATATTTATTTCTACTCGAGCAACTCCAACTCATTACCCCATTTCGATACGGAAACGTCGATTACTACATCAATTCGACGGGCTCTCCCGAATACGTCTCTTACGCCTCAAAGAACCCGACAGATAGATTGCGGCTCCGGGCACTTCTTCGCCAAGATCTGCCGCTAACGCCGGAAAAAAGCAAAGCGTTGAAGGCATTCACAAAGCGGCCTACCGGGGGTGTACGGTGAGTCGTCTTCTGGATAGATTATCGAATGATCTTGCTTTGCCACCTACAGACTTGCTGTACTTAATTAAGTCTGCCCCTTACCGCTATAAAGTCTACGAAATTGCAAAGAAAGCCCCTGGCAAAAAGCGAACTATTGCCCAGCCTGCTCGGGAAGTGAAGCCGCTCCAATACTGGGTAATGAAAAACGTCTTGGCAGCTTTCCCCATTCATCCCTCTGCAGTCGCTTACCGTAAGGGGAAGAGCATTCTTGACAATGCAGCGCCGCACGCGGCCCATGCTTTCCTCTGTAAGCTCGACTTCAAAAACTTCTTCCCATCAATCAAATCTTCCGATTTTGAAAAATTCATGCACTTTAATCCTCTTGCCAGCGTATGGACTAAAGAAGAAATCGGACATTTGTCGAGAATTCTATTCTGGCGTAAAAAGCGAGGAAATGTTCTCCAGCTTTCAATTGGAGCACCTAGCTCGCCGCTTTTATCGAATATCTTGCTCTACGCCTTCGACGTTGCAATGAATGCTTTTTGCTCAGGAGCAGACATTACATATACTCGGTACGCAGACGACCTGTCCTTTTCAACGAATACACAAGGTGCGTTGAGCCAAATGGAAGAGCGCGTCATGGAGATATGTAAGGAGATCCGATCACCTAAACTCATGTTGAACGAGGGGAAGACTGTTCATGCCTCCAAGAGAGGTCTTAGACGAGTGACTGGCCTCGTTCTCACGAATGACGGACTCGTATCACTTGGAAGGGAGCGAAAAAGGGCGATCCGAGCCAGATTCCACAGATATATGCTAGGGCAGCTTAGCGGAGCGGAGATAGCTGAGTTGGCAGGAATGCTCTCGTTTATCAGGTCGGTCGAGCCTTTATTCCTTCAGCGACTTGCAAAAACTTATGGGGCGAATGCTTTGGAACACCTAATCCAAACTCGTTCACGCCTAAGATGAGCCAACCCCCACATAACCGTCATACCGCTAAGCTCCTTCCAAGAACCTTCTATTCCCGCTCCCCCGAGATCGTAGCCCGAGCCCTCCTCGGCAAGCTCCTCATCCGCGACCTCCAAGGCGAGCGCCTCACCGCCCGCATCACCGAAGTCGAAGCCTACCTCGGCCTCATCGACCCGGCATCCCACGCCGCCCGCGGTCTCACTCCCAGCAACGCAATTCTCTTCGGCCCATCAGGACACGTATACGTCTACTTCATCTACGGCATGTACTACTGCCTCAACGTCGCCGCGCATCTTCCCGGCGAAGCCGGAGGAGTCCTCATCCGAGCCCTCGATCCAATCGACGGCCTCGAAACCATGGCCGATCTCCGCGGCCTTCCCCACAACACAAAACCCAAACTCCTCACCGGAGGCCCCGGCCGTCTTTGTCAGGCGCTCGACATCACCCGCCAAAACTCCAACGGCCTCGACGTAACCTCACCCACCTCCGCCATCCACATCGCCGACGACGGCCACCATCCCACCGAAATCCTAACCACCCCACGCATCGGCATCAGCAAAGCCGCCGACCGCCCCCTCCGCTTCCTCGTCGGCGAAATCGACAAAGCCAAACGCTCCGCATCCCGCTCCTGAGATATGGTTTCGCACTGCTCGCGAATCCCAAAAGCGAGAAATTACGCGGAACAAGCGCCACGCCAAGGCAACGGGCCTACGTTGTGACGACAAAGCCGCGTCGCAGACGCTTCCGCTCTGCCGAAGGCCGGAGTGGAGGCGTAGCCGGAACGACTGAATTGCTTTCTTCAACCCACCACAAACACCAAAGCTTCACGGACTCTAACTTCAGCATCAGATGTTCGGCCCCCTTACTCCCTCCTCACCAATTACTTGCAACGATTTCCACAACCAAAAGCTTGACTCATCCAGATACACTTAACCCATAAGAATAAGGATCGACCCCGGCCACCCGCCGGGCTTTCGCATTTAAACCGACAAAAAGGCTCAAGTCCAGACCAGGTACATATCACAACATACCGAAGTCCAGACTTAAGCCTTTTCACCACAAGACTTTGCGCAAGAAAGTACCCCAGGAGGGGTATCCACTAACAAGACCTGAATGTTCTTCGCGGAGGCCAGCCGAAACCAAGGCGTCATAAGCAACTTCCTCTCCAAAATGGAGTCTAGGAAGAGTGCGCAAAGCGCCAAAGGAACGCAGGTATAAACGAAGATATGAAGACCATTCACAAAACGCTGCCAGCTTTGATTCTCCTGACCTTCAGCGTCGTCTCCCTTGCCCAGGCCCCCATTGAACGTCAGGCGCCACCACCGCCTCCACCCGACCAGCAACAGGCCCAGCCCTACCAGCAGAATCCACCAGCCTACCCGCAACAAGACCAGCCCCAATACCAACAACAACCCGGCCCGCCCGATCAGCAACAACAGCAGGCACCGCCACCACCAGTGCCCCCCCAGCAGCTCGACCAGCTAGTCCAGCGCATCGCCCTCTATCCCGACCCGCTTCTCGCGCAGGTTCTCACCGCCTCCACCTTCTGGAACGAGATCCCCGACGCCGCCACCTGGGCCCAGCAACACAGCTTCATGACCGGCGACCCCCTCGCCCAGGCCATCCAGTCCGACAATCTCCCCTGGGACCCCAGCGTCCTCGCCCTCCTGCCCTTCCCCAATGTCCTCGACATGATGGCCCGCGACCCCCAATGGACCGGCACCCTCGGCAACGCCGTCCTCAGCCAACGCCCCGACGTCATGGACGCAGTCCAACGCCAGCGCCGTCTCGCCCACGACTACGGCTACCTCGTTCCCAACGCCTACGACACCGTCGCCGACAACGGCGGCTACATCGAAATCCAGCCTATCAACCCCGCCTACTTCTACGTACCCGTCTACAGTCCCGCGGTCGTCTTCTATCGTCCACGCCCCGGTTTCATCATCACCACAGGAATACGCTTCGGCCCCGCCGTCACCATCGGCCCTGCCTTCGGCGTCTACGGTTGGTACGGTGCAGGCTTCGGCTGGGGAGGTCATGCCATCATCATCGACCACCACCCCTGGACCCGTACCTACTACAACCGCAACGTTTACGTTCACCCCTACGCACATCCCTACGTACACCCAGCATCTGCACGCGTAGAGAGCCACGCCCACTACGAAGAACACGGCGGAGATCACCACCACTAGACTCCGCAGCCTCAAACAAACGTGTCCGGCAGGCTCCTCTGCCGGACATACTGTTTAATCCCGATCAACAATTCCTTGCTACCCTTATCTCCGCAGACCCACGGACGATCATTGAACCCCAAACCTAACCACCGAACATCCGAGGAAACATGATCATCGTCAACGACGAATACGTCACGCTCGACACCCCCAACGGCCCAATGCGGACCCACATCGTCCGCCCCGCCGCTCCCGGCCGCTATCCCGGCATCGTCTTCTACTCCGAAATCTTCCAGATCACCGCGCCCATCCGCCGCACCGCCGCCATGCTCGCCGGTCACGGCTACATCGTCGCCATGCCCGAGATCTACCACGAGTTCGAACCCGCCGGCACCGTCTTCGCCTACGATCAGGCCGGCTCCGACCGCGGAAACGTCCTCAAGACCACCAAAGAACTCTCCAGCTACGACGCCGACGCCCGCGCCGCACTCGACCACCTCAAATCCCGCCCCGACTGCACCGGACACCTCGGAGCCATGGGCATCTGCATCGGCGGTCACCTCGCCTTCCGCGCCGCCATGAACCCCGACGTCCTCGCCACCGCCTGCTTCTACGCCACCGACATTCACAAAGGCTCTCTCAGCAAAGGCGGAGACGACTCCCTCAAACGCGCCGCAGACATCAAGGGCGAACTCCTCATGATCTGGGGACGCCAGGACCCGCACATCCCCCTCGAAGGCCGCATGGCCGTCCTCGCCCGCCTCAACGAACTCGAAAAGAAGTTCAGCTGGCACGAGGTCAACGGAGCCCACGCCTTCATGCGCGACGAAGGAGTCCGCTACGACCCCGAACTCGCCCACACCCTCTACGGCCTCGTCTTCAACTTCTTCCACCGCAAACTAGGCGAAGGCGACCAGACCACACAGACCACCGCCTCCACCGAAACCCGCCACTAACCGGCTACAGCCCGAACCTCTGCCGATACGCACTAGGGGAAACCCCCGTGTGTCGCTGGAATACTTCGCGGAAGAAAGCCAAATCCTGATACCCCACAGCATCACCGATCTCTTGCATCGAGCGATGGCCGCCCTCAAGCAGGCGCTTGGCGGCGGCAATTCGCAGCTTCTGCAGGTAGATCAAAGGTGTATCTCCCGTCGCTTGCTTAAATCGCCGAACGAAGTTGCGCAAGCTCATCCCTACTTTCTTCGCCGGTTCCTCAAGCGGAAAGTCCTTATTGAAGTTTTGATGGAACCAGTCCTGTGCACTTGAGATCGTTCCATCGGAGTGTTCGGTCTTCAAGTGAACGATCGCATAGCCTGACTGCCACGCCCTTGGTGTCTCGATCAACATCGCCTTCGCACTCTGGACCGCGACCTCATGTCCGCAGAATCGCTCCACCAGATAAAGGCTAAGATCGAGCGCAGCATTCAGACCTCCGCCGCAGTAAAAGTTGTGATCCTCCGTGACCATCAACTCGGGCATCCATCGT
Source organism: Tunturiibacter psychrotolerans (assembly GCF_051013365.1). Lineage (GTDB taxonomy): Bacteria > Acidobacteriota > Terriglobia > Terriglobales > Acidobacteriaceae > Edaphobacter > Edaphobacter psychrotolerans_A. Next base: position 5,595,595 of record NZ_CP132941.1, read on the forward strand.
ACCTTGGGATACTTCACGCGAAACCGTTCCGCAAGGCTCCAGTGCGTCGTGGCCCGCTTCTCATCGAGCAGCCCCGTCGCAGCCACCAAACCCACACCCGAACACACACTCGCAATCGCAGCTCCACGTTTGTGCCAGCGCTCCAGCCACGGCACCACCTCTGCGTTGCGCTCAACTACGTCCTCTACACTCAACCCCGTCGACGGAATGAAGATGAGATCGGTCTTGCGGATCCGTTTGAGAGATGTTGCAGGAGTGATATGAATCGGCCCATCGCAACGCACCGCGCGTCCATCCACCGACGCTGTCGTCACTCGAAAGCGAGAGACAGGTTTTTGCCCCGCGAATGCATTCCACAACGTGCCCGCGTGACGAAAGACCTCCATCGGACCCGTAGCTGTGGAGGAGAAAGTTTCGTCGAGAAACAAAACCGTGACATCTTTGAGACCAGTCATTTGCAACCTCCTCTCCGATGGCCGAATCACCTACGCAGAATGGCATATATGCCGCCTTGTAGCAAGGCACATTCCCCAGTACTTTGAGAACATCCAAGGCAACTCAATGCCGAGGACCAACGGAGGGAAGCATGAAACGTTACGTCATCGAACGCGATATTCCAAAGGTTGGAACACTCGAGCGGCAACAACTAAAGGAAGCCGCTGCCAAATCAAACGACGCACTGCGCAAGCTCGCTCCGGATATTCAATGGGTAGAATCCTTCGTCGCTGCGGACAAGACCTTCTGCATCTATCTCGCCAAAGATGAAGCCGTCATTCATCGCCACGCAGAACTAAGTGGCTTCCCTGCTTCCAAAATCACAGAGATCGGCAAAACAATCGATCCCACAACGGCATCGCAAGTGTCCGCAATGGCTTTGAAAGACTAAATGCAGAGCATCGTCACCTCGAAACATCTCTTTACGTAACTCGTATTTGGGTTTTCGCACTACTGCCGCATCAGCTCAATTGCTTTGAATTCTGCAGCATTGCCCAGGACCAAGGAGTCAAATGACTAAGTCGAAGGATTGAAGAAATGAAACTCTATCAACCCATCAACGTCTTGCGGGTCCAGCTTGTTGAGATGTCACGCTTGTCACAACGCGCTCTCGATTATTCCATCAAAGGGTACCAGCTAGGATCTCCGGAGTTCAGCCGCTCCGTACGCAGCGCTGAGCGCGAATTGGAACAGCATCACCAGCGAATCAAGGATATCTGCCGCAAACTCGCAACCCACGAGGTAACCGATTCTGCAGACTGCCGTTTCGTTCTGATTGCGATGCGTCTCAGCAGCGCTCTCCGCACCACCTCCCGCGCAGCAATCCAGATCGCACAAGACACACCGTCATTCTTCGAAATCAGCCGCATGCCCAAACACGCTGCACTGTGCAATCTCGGAGATCTCGTGAACTCCCTGGTGAGGCTGTGCATCGTTGCTCTGTTCAAACAAGAAGCTCGATACGCCGAGACAGTTCTTCAGAGTCAGGCAGTATGGCGGCGGTGCGAGTTCGTCTTCGAGAGCAGGAACGAGTCTGCCCATCAGGTCACCGACGAAGAAGATACCTTCGAGCCAGCCATCGCACGCAGTCTTGGCACAGTCGCGAGACAAGCTCACGACATGGCCGATGCAATCCTGTTCTGGCTCAACGAGAGCGACCGCGAACTCTTCCCTGCCAACGGGCATGACACCCTGAATTTCCTCTTCGTGGGCAACTGTATCCCTGCGGAGACTCTGCCCGGATTTCGACCGCACTCGTTGGCCCACTGAAGGGAGGGTTCGGTCCGGCTGAATCCTGTCAAGCCCCTACATCACGAAAACCCGCTCCAATCCAGAACATTCATGTGGCGTATGAGTTAGACCCAAGTCCTTATAATTGATCCAGGACATAGCAAAGACCCCGGCATTCCACCGGGGTCTTCTACGTTAAGCCCATAACCGATTTAGAAAGAATACTTTACGTATAAGTTGTTTGGATTGAATACTTTGCAGCCCAACTTCTCCGTATATATTTGAAACAAAGTAACTTAACCGCATTGAGCCGGGGTGGGGGTATATTTGATAAAGAAGATGTGCCGAAACTACCGCCAGCTAACCGCCAGATGCCAGCGCATCTTCCGGTCCATCGTCTTCTCGAGCACGCACGCATACTCCAGCAACTCCGAGAGCACCTGCTCCCCCTCGGTCCCCAGTTGCTGCGGATCAGCCTCCAACGTCCTCAGAAGAGCGCGCACCGTCTTCAGACCGTCTGCTGGCGAATACCACTGGGGCGGAGGCAGACGGCGCATCAGCTCCTGGTTCCCCGCACCCTCTTCAATGAGGAGCGACATCGAGTTCTCATCAGCCGAAAAGAACTCAATCAGGGGACGCACCCCAAGCCTCAGAGCCAGACGCTCCAGCGCATCCTCATGCCGTGCCAGAAAACGTCCATTCACAAAAATGTCGAATCCAGGGTCCTCGCCCTCGACCACAATGTACATGGAAGCAGCCATTGACCGAAGTGTACCCTGCAAAATCATCGCAGAAAAGTATCACCGAAGAGACAGCAACGTCTCTTCTTCACCAGCCTTCAAAAACAAAAGCATTCCTGCACCAGCCGCAAGCAGCACCATTCCGCTAACGACCCGAACCGTAAGCCCAGGCCGAATCAGCCCATAACCCTCGAATAGAGTCAGTAACGGAATCAACAGGTATCGCGAGGCAAAACGGACAGGCACCATCGCCCGCAACAGCCACATCAGCAAAACCACCTCAAGCAGATCTACCAACGACGAAAGCGACACCACCGAAGCCAACTCGCTCCATGGCCAAACCAACTCGCCCCGTACCGCGATCGAGACCAGCAGAAACAACGCATTGCTCAAACACACAACCGCCAATGCCTCCGAAAGAGTCCATCCACGCAGCAGCCGGTGCAGCCACACACTCGACAACCCGACCAGAACCACTGCAAGACACACCGCAGCCTGCATCAACCGCCCGCGAGCCGACCCCGAGAACTGAAGCGGCAACAACAGCAGCAGCCCACCAAGTCCCACCAAAGCCGGAACCAGGAACCGCCGAACCCCACGCTCTTCATCTCCAGCCGCAACCACGATCACCACAACCACAGGAACCATAGCGAACAGAGCCGACCTGCTGATCTCAGGCACACCAAACCGCGCCCACTCCCCAACTACCATCGGCACCCCAAAGAACCCCGTGCCGGCCGCCGCCACCCGCAGCCCCACGCTCCCGAATCGCACCCGCCCGCGAGCCTCGAAAAACGCAAACACCCCAATCAACCCATAACGAATCCCCTGCAACTCCAACGCAGGCAATCCCTCCGAACGAGGAACAATCCAGGACGTAGCGGACAGGACACAAACCGCCGCAAACGCAATCCACACCGCGCGTCTCATCATTACGACTCACCCCAGAGACAGAAAGACCGCGCATAGTGCGCGGTCTCACTGGACATCAAGCTACCTTACCGATTGCCGCCGCCCGAAGGCGCACCGGAACCCGAACCCGGCCGACGACCACCGCGACGACGCCTTCCTCCACCCGGCCGCCTCTGCCCACCAGGCCCATTCGGCCCTGGAACCCCGCCCGCTTGAACAGGAACAGCACCCTCGGCGCGGTTGAAGTTAGGTTCTTCTGTAGACTCGTCACCATCATCGTCGAAGTCCTCAGCGTCATCATCGCCTCCGGCAAGCTCATCGCCGGCCACCTCCTGATGACCATGGCCACCCGCGCCGCCAGCCGCGACGCTCGCGCCATCCGTACCAATCTGACCCGGCTCCGGTAGACCAAGCTTAGCGCGCTGCTCACGCAAAACAGCTTTTCTCGAAAGCTTGATGCGGTTCCCTTCAATAGCCAGAACCTTCACCAGGATTTGATCACCTTCGCGAAGCTCGTCTTTCACTTCCTTCACGCGATGTTCCGCAATCTCTGAAACATGCAGAAGCCCATCAGTTCCAGGGAAGATCTCGACAAACGCACCGAACTCAGCAAGCCGAACTACTTTACCAAGATAAGTCTTCCCAATCTCAGGAACAGCAGTCAAATCGCTGATCATCTGAATCGCACGAGCAAGGCCATCAGCATCGCTCGAGGCAACATTGACACGCCCTGAATCGTCGACGTCAATCTTCACACCAGTAGCATCAATGATGCCGCGAATGACTTTGCCTCCCGGTCCGATGAGATCACGGATCTTATCAGTAGGAATCTGCAGCGCATGAATCCGCGGAGCGAACTGCGACTTCTCCTGGTTTGCACCCGAGATCACAGCATCCATCGTATCGAGCAGGAACAGCCGACCCTTCCGAGCCTGCTCCAAAGCCTCCCGCATGATCTGCGGCGTAATGCCCATGATCTTGATATCCATCTGCAGCGCGGTGATTCCGTTACGCGTACCTGCGACCTTGAAGTCCATATCGCCATAATGATCTTCCGCACCGGCAATATCGGTCAGGATGGCGTAGTTATCGCCTTCTTTCACCAGACCCATCGCGACACCCGCAACCGATCCTTTGATCGCAATTCCAGCCTGCATGAGCGCGAGCGACGCACCACACACAGTAGCCATGGAGGACGATCCATTCGACTCAAGAATGTCCGAGACCACTCGCAAAGTGTAAGGCGACTCATCTTCCGCGGGCAGCACAGCTTCTATCGCTCGCGAAGCCAACGCACCGTGACCGATCTCTCGCCGACCTACGCCAGACATACGTCCGACCTCACCAACCGAGAACGGCGGGAAGTTGTAATGCAGCATGAAGCGACGCTTCTGCTCTCCCTCATAACTCTCAAGTCGCTGAGCATCATCCGTTGTACCAAGGGTCGCGCTCACAAGCGCCTGAGTCTCCCCACGTGTAAAGAGCGCGGACCCATGAACACGGGGCAGCACACCAACCTCTATGCCCAAGTCACGAATCTTATCAAAAGCCCGGTGATCCGGACGGATACGGTCGTTCAAAACCTGGTCGCGGAAGATCTTCTCCCGCAAGAGCTCATAGTATTTGCTAAGCTTCTTCGCAGCAGCCCCATCGTCCTCAGGCAAACCCTTCTTCAATTCATCCTTGATCGACTTGACCAGTGCATAGCTTTCGAACTTCGGATGCTTCTCGGTATCAAGAGCGTCTTTCAACTGCGAACCGATCTTTGCATTCAATTCATTCAGATACTCATGATCGATCTCCACAGCGCTGACAATACGCTTCGCTTTACCCGCGCGCGCGACGAGATCTTCAATCGCCGAACAAATCTTCTTGATCTGCTCATGAGCAAACTCAATCGCATCGACTACACGGTTCTCAGCAATTTCTTTGGCACCGGACTCGATCATCACGATTCCGTCCTTCGTACCGACGACCATGATGTTCAATTTGCTATGCGCGCGCTCGGCATATGTCGGATTCACAACAAACTGATCGTCAACCAATCCAATTCGAACAGCACCAACTGGTCCGTGAAAAGGAATGTCACTCAAAGCCAAAGCACAACTGGCGCCATTGATGCCAAGCACATCCGGATCGTTTTCTTTGTCGGCAGAGTAGACAAACGCAACGACCTGGGTCTCGTTCCGAAACGCTTCAGGAAACAAGGGGCGAATAGGACGATCGATCTGACGACTCGTCAGAATCTCCTTCTCGCTCGGACGTCCCTCACGCTTGATGAATCCACCGGGGATACGACCGCCAGCATAGGTAAATTCACGATATTCGACGGTAAGTGGGAAGAAATCGATCCCTTCTTTCGGATCGGGCGATGCAGTTGCCGTAGCCAGAACTACGTTGTCGCCGCTTGAAGTAAGTGCCGCGCCGGGGGCTTGCTTCGCCATGCGTCCGGTTTCGAATTTAATTTGCTTGCCGCCGGCAAGCTCAACTATCACATCCTGTTTCATGTTGCCTCTCTTCTCTCGTTTTCTGTCGATTAAGCTTGAATCGCGTCATCCGTTGATCGGGCGCGAAAAAGCGCAGCTCGACACTGGCGGTTATTGAGCCGCCAGCGAGCTGCGCTGGAGTAGGTCCTTTATGAACCGACCTTCGCCGGGGTTGAAAACCATGGAGACAACGCCTCGGGCTCCCACTGTCAGCAACCCCGGCGACAAGGTCTTACCCGACCTTGCACGAAGTTAGCAGCCGACTGAGAACAGGCCGTATATGCTCCCATAGTTTGTACGGTTTCTCCGGGACGGTACGGTTACTTGCGGATTCCGAGTTTGCCGATGACCTCGCGATAACGGTCTGCGTCACACTTCTTCAGGTAATCAAGCAAGCGGCGGCGCTTGCTCACAAGCATCAGAAGCCCGCGGCGCGATCCGTGGTCCTTCTTGTGTGCCTTGAAGTGTTCCGTCAACTCGCCGATACGCTCGCTCAAAATGGCGATCTGAACCTCAGGACTCCCGGTGTCTGAGTCATGCGTGCGGAACTTCTCAATAATGTCTGTCTTTTTAGCGGATGCCAACACAGCTATTTCTACTCCTAGTCTTCTTTCTAGTTCACTCTTAGTGTCCCAATAAGGATAGCACCGCTGGCCAAACCCGGCAATCGTGGGCAGCCAGCAGTGCTAAGGATTTAGGACGATTTTTAGGTCAGATGCTTCTTCAAAAACTCGAGCGACCGCTCCCGCGCCAGCTTCGCCGAGGCAGCATGGTAACTGTTCGGGTCGACGTCGCGGTTGAAGGCATGCCCCGCACCTTCATAGATGGAGATTTCCACTTCCGGATGAGCCGACCGAACCGCCTCAATCTGATCCTGTCCGATATGGCTGTCATTCGCCCCGAAGTGCAACATAACCGGGCAGGTCGGGTTCTCTTTCGCAACAGACCCAATCCCGCCAGCATAGTAGCCGACACAGCAGGCAGGGTGCATCTTGTAGCTCTCACCGCGGGTCGCAACCAGCCAGCTCGTCAGACCGCCGTAGCAGTAGCCGATCACACCGATTCCCTTCCCAGCCTTATTCGCCCACTCGTACGCCGCCGCCACGTCCAACAGCGTCGTCTCGGGTTTTAGCATGCCATAGAACTCATATGCCCGCTTCATATCATCGGGCTGGTACGTCAGCTGTATGCCGGGCTCAAACCGGTCAAATATCGCAGGCGCCACAACAAGAAATCCGTCCTTCGCATACCCATCCGCCACTCTGCGGATATGCGCGTTGACACCGAATATCTCCTGTACAAGAATCAGAACTCCAACTGTTACTCCCGTGGGCCGTGCAACATACGCACTTAGCTCATGACCGTCGTTTGCCTTTAGTTTGATCCACTCGCTCATACGTCAATCATAGCGATACACGGAATAACTTTGCCGACGTAAGGTGTCAAATAAAAGTAAAATCGTCCGGTTTTTTAATGAGGACGAATTTCAGACGCCCGGAAGGCACCTTCTTCCTATTTTTCTCCGGATTCGGAGTAGCTTCTGATCTCCCTTGTCCACCGCAAAAACCGAGCCAGCTGTCTCTTTTCCTTCCAAAACAGGTTCCAGAAGTCGCGCGCTCGCACAGACTCCGCGCGTTGACCAGAGTAGGTCTCCAGCCTCCATCGCAAATAGGGGCTTCGCCAAGGCCGCAATCTATTCCCACGCGTAGCGTTCCAAAGAAACCTGATCTCTTCCCCCATGGGAGCCTTCATGATTCAAGTATAGGCACTCGAGCCACCCGCATGTTCTCTCCACAATTGCCCAGCCTCATCTCCCACAAATCCTAAAAGCATTTAAGCTGGTAGCAAATGTCCTCCAAATCAAGCACGCAGATAATCCGCCCCGCCCTTACTCTGCAAGGCTCGCTGACCCTCCCCGGCGACAAATCCATCTCGCACCGCTATGCCATGCTGGCAGGCCTCGCAGAGGGCACCACCCGCCTATCCAACTTTTCAACTGGTGCCGATCCCCACTCCTCGCTCGCCTGCATGGAGGCCCTCGGCGCAACGGTCGTCCAAAAAGAAGACAAGACCATCGAGATAACCGGCACCGCCGGCAAATTTCAGCAACCCTCCGCGCGTCTCGACTGTGGCAACTCCGGCTCTACCATGCGCATGCTCGCCGGCCTCATCGCCCCCCATCCTCACACCTTCACCCTCATCGGCGACCACTCCCTCACCCACCGCCCCATGGAGCGCATCCGCAAACCGCTGAGCCTGATGGGCGCAAAAATCGACCTCGTCGAAGGCCACGCGCCCATCACCATTCACGGCACCACGCTTCAAGCCATCGATTTCGACACCCCCATCCCCAGCGCTCAGGTCAAAACCGCCGTCCTCTTCGCCGGCCTCCAGGCCAACGGCACAACGAGCCTCACCGAATCCATCCGCACGCGCGACCACTCAGAGCAAGCACTCAAAGCTTTCGGCGCCACACTCAACCGCACAACCGCCGCGTCAGGTGATGTTGCAAAGCTCAGCATCCCCGGCAACCAAACCCTCAAAGCAATCGACGCTACGATCCCCGGCGATATCTCCTCCGCAGCCTTCTTCCTCTGCGCCGCGCTCCTCTTCCCCGACTCCAATCTCATCCTCGACGGAGTCGGAATGAACCCGACCCGGGCCTCCCTGCTCGACGTCATCACGTCCCTCGGTGGCAAGATCAAGGTCCTTAACGTCGAGGAACATCACGGCGAACTCGTAGGCACCCTTCAGGTCAACGTCTCCCCCAACGGTCTCCGCGGTATGCACATCGAAGGAGCCCTCGCCGCGCAGATCATCGACGAGTTGCCCGTCCTCGCCGCCATCGCCCCTTACACCAGCGACGGCATCACCATTCGCGATGCTCGCGAACTCCGCGTCAAAGAGTCCGACCGCATCGCCCTGGTCGCCAAAAACCTCCGCGCCATGGGCGCCGAACTCACCGAACACGAAGACGGTCTCGTGATACCCGGCAACCAGAAACTTCACGGAGCAGAGATCGACTCAGGTACCGATCATCGCATCGCCATGGCCTTCTCCATCGCAGCCCTTCGCGCTACCGGCGACACGGTGATCCAGGGCGCCGAATCCGCTTCCATCAGCTTTCCCGAGTTCTTCACCCACCTCAACGACCTTTGCCAACGCTAATTTGGCCCCTCGCCGCCGCACTTGCTAAGCTGATTTCGAACCTTCCAACTGGTCCATGCAGACACCCCCAGGCGCCTCACGCCCAATCATCATCACGGAGATCGAGCAGTTCGGCGGTGCCGAACGCAGCGTCGCCGCACTCTCCCGTTGGCTCTATCAACGCGACCTGCCGAATCACGTCGTCACCTACTTCGACCGCTGCAATCTAGCTCAATACACCACCCACCCTTTGCAGGTTGTCGAACTAAAGCCCGGAGCTGGTGCACGAAAAAAGATCGCGTCGCTCCGCGCGTACTTCAACCAACAGCCCGCCAACTCACCCAAACCGCTTGCCTCCGGCTACCAACCCGCACTGCACGCAACCCTTGCCGGACAGCGTGGCTTTCACACCCTCATGCATGACACGCCCTCGCTCTTCGGCGACCAGGACTCCCGCGGCCTCTCTACTAAGCTGCGTATCGCTGTCTCGAATCACATCATTGGCTATGGTCTGCGCTCAGGTGGAAACACCATCGTTACCAGCGAATTTCTCCGCAGCGAATGCCGCAAAGACTTCAACATCAACGCCAAGATCGCCCGTATGGGCGGCCTCGAGACCACTGTATCCATCCCACCTGCCCAGCCGGTAAGCGACAAGCTCCGAATGTTCTCCGTCTGCCGCATTGAGCCAAACAAACGAATCGACTGGATAATCCGTGCCCTCGCCGAACTCGAGCGCGCCGACAAACCTCTTTCCGCCACCGTCGACTGGAGACTCGACCTTGCCGGCAAGGGCTCTCTCATCCCGTCACTACGCGGCATGGCTCAGGACCTCGGCATTGGCGACCGCATCCACTTTCACGGCTTCGTCCGCGACGAAGATCTCGAGCAGCTCTTCGCGCAAGCCCATTTGTTCCTCATGCCCGCCGTTCAGGGCTACGGAATACCCGCCATCGAATCGCTTCAGCGCGGAATACCTGTCCTGCTCCATCGCGAATCAGGCGTCAGCGACATCTTGCTCGACACCCCCTGGGCCACCGTTCTCACTGGAGGAGAAGAAAACATGGCTCCTGCTCTCCGATCAGCAATTGAAAGCATCCTCCAGGGCAGACATTACACCGTCCTACAGCCCCACCTTCCCACAGAAGATGAGTGGGCCGAACGTGTTGCTACGCTCTGCAATTGGTTGTAACTCCCACAGTTACATCTTGTAGCGGCCCATATCGTCGTCGTTCAGATTCTCAAGCCAGCGCCGCATCTCCTCAGCGTTCACATTCGGTGAACTACTGGTAGCCTGCTTCGAGCTCTCGAGCACCTCGCGATTGACGTAGATCGGGCAATCCCACCGCAGCGCCAGCGCAATCGCATCCGACGGCCGCGCATCCATCGTCACGGTCTCACCGGCGTGATCCATCCAGATAACCGCGTAGAACGTATCGTCGCGCAACTCAGACACCACAACCTTGCGCACCACCGCATTCAGCCCACGAGCCATGTTCTGCAACAGATCATGCGTCATCGGCCGCGGCGTAGCTGTCTTCTCCAACTCCAGCGCAATTGCATTCGCCTCAAATATTCCAACCCAGATCGGAAGCACCAGATCGCTCGCTACGTCTTTCAGTACGATGATCGGCATATTCGTCACAGGGTCCATCATGAGCCCGCGAATCTGCATCTCCACTTCATCAGGAGCCTGCACGACGGGTTGAACCGTAGAAGGATTCATTAGTTCAGCACCACAAAATCCGAAACACGTTGCAAAGAAATCAGCGGCAGCACCTCGGCATCCGCTATCGCTTCACCCACCAGGCAATTGGGCAAAGTCTGTGTAATCCGAACCGGCAGATAACTTCCAATCGGAGGTTGAGCTTGCACAATCTGAGCCGTCGAGAAGTTCACCGTCTTGTTCTGCGAACTACGGCCAACAACCTGACTACGTGAAGGATTGTAGCTCTCCACCATTACCTCTTGAACCTCACCCAGATGCCGTCCGTAGTGCTTCCGCTGAATCTCCCGCTGGCGGTCCATCAGAATTTTCAGCCGCTCCGACTTCACTTCATCCGGAATGCTGTCGGCCATCGTCACCGCCGGCGTATTTGGCCGCGGCGAAAACTTGAACGCAAACACAGCGTCATACTGCACTTCGCCAACCAGCGTAATCGTCTCCTCGAAATCGGCATCCGTCTCGCCCGGAAAGCCTACGATCATGTCACTCGTAATGCTGATGTCGCGCTTAGCAGCCTTGATCCAGCTCATCCGTTCCAGATACCACTCCCGCGTATACTCCCGCGACATCGCCTTCAGCACCGCAGTCGAACCCGACTGCACCGGAAGATGAATATGGTCACAAAGCGTTAGCGTATCGTCGATCGCTTGCACAATATCCCGCGTAAAGTCGCGCGGATGCGACGTCGTAAACCGCACACGCCGAATCCCCGGCAGCTCTCCCACGGCAACCAGTAACTCCGCAAACGACATCCGCCCCGAAGGGTCACGATAGGAGTTCACGTTCTGTCCCAGGAACTGAATCTCGGTGAACCCCAGGTCCACCATCTTCTTAGCCTCCACTAGCACGGAAGCAGCAGTCCGGCTACGCTCCTTGCCACGCGTATAAGGCACCACGCAGTAAGCGCAGAACTTGTCGCAACCCTCGATGATCGTGATATACCCGCGATGCGGATTCGACCGCGCCGTAAACTCCGTCTCAAATGTCAGCTCTGTCTGGCGGTCATCGAGCCCGGTAATCCGCTCTTCCCCAGCCTCGAGCCTCCGCAACATCTCCGGCAGATTCCGATACGACGCCGACCCCGCCACCATCGACACATAGGGAGCCTTCTCAAAGATCTTCTCGCCCTCCTGCTGCGCAACACACCCCAGCACGGCGAACTTCTTCCCCTCGCCCTGCAACTTCTTGTACTCATTCAGCCGATGAAACACCTTCTGCTCCGCCTTGTCGCGAATCGAGCAGGTGTTATACAAAATAAGCCCAGCAGCATCTTCATCCTGAACACGGGCATAGCCCTGCTGCTCCAGCGTACCGATGACCTTCTCCGAGTCATGAGCATTCATCTGGCAGCCAAACGTCTCTATATAAAAAGTCTTACTCACACAACCAGTATATCGCCCATGGTCCTGCATCGCGTTTATCAAACTGCGATCGGTGCAAGCTGATTCGACTGGGCACGTTCGGCCTCGCTATAAGAAGGTGAAACCAAATTCTGCCCACGTCGATGTTGCCGCGGTGAACAACCCATGGCTCTCCTGAAGGCTTTGCTGAAAGCGCTCTCCGATTCGTAACCGAGCGAAAGGGCGATGATGGAGATGGGATCATCAGAATTCGTCAGTTTGTCCCCAGCCAGCAACATCCGCCAACGTGTCAGGTATTCCATCGGAGATATCCCCACAGTAGCTTTGAACTTGAGCGCAAAGATCGATCGCGACATCCCGGCACGCTCCGCCAGCTTCTGCAATGTCCAGCGATGCGCCGGATCATCGTGCATAGAGGTGATCGCCGCGTTCATCTGTTTATCTGCGAGCGCGAAGAGCCACCCGACCCCTCCTCGCTGCCCTTCCGCAATATGGAGTCGCAAGGCCTGCACCAGCATCATGGTTGCGAGCTGTTGTGCAATCAGAAAGCCGCCCGGCTGCGGCTCGCGCAACTCCTGCATCATCCGCTCTAAAGACCAGCGCATCGCCGCTTTGTCCGATTCCTTCCGGATATGCACGATGGGCGGAAGTACTCCTAACAGAATGTCCGCATGACTGCCGCTAAGGACGAAGTGTCCGCCCACAAGAAAGCAACTCCCGCCCCCACCGTGCGAGGTGATGCTGCCGTTGGGCCGCGTAGAAAGAAATGTGAGGAAGTCTACAGGTGTCAGCGTTAGATCGGTAGCAAGGCTGAAAGGTAACCCACGTGGCAAAAGGAAGCAGTCTCCGGTCGTTAGACGCACCGCGTCGGGGAGCCCTTCCACGGACAGCCAGCATTGGCCCGAGACCACGGCATAGCATTTGATCCCTGCATGCTTTGGAAATTTAATCGCCAGATCTCCGCCAACGTCAAAACCACCTGACCGATAACTGCGTGGTTTCAACAGCGACAGCACATCTGAAAGTGGATCCATAGCCCCTCCGGACGATCAAGCCAGTATTACGGACTGACAGCATAGATCGTACCGCTATCATCCTCATCTTTGCTTAGTACAGGACGCGTATGCGCCTAAGTTAACGAAACAAGGGAGATTGCGAAATGCGGATTTTTGTCACGGGCGCCACAGGTTTTATCGGTTCAGCCGTCGTTCCGGAACTCATCAACGCCGGCCATCAAGTAATTGGACTGACACGGTCGGATGCGGGAGCCCAGTCCCTCATCGCCGCCGGTGCCGAGGTTCATCGAGGGAATCTCGAAGACCCGGAGAGCCTGCGCGAAGGGGCTGCCAAGTCGGATGGAGTGATTCACCTGGCCTTCGACCACGACTTCTCGAATTTTGTGGCGATTTGTGAGAAGGATAGGCGCGCCATCGAGGCTCTCGGCGACGCGCTCGTCGGATCTGACCGCCCCTTGGTTATCACCTCTGGAACAGGAATGGGAAACGCTGTGCCGGGTCAACCCGCGACCGAAGATCACTTCGATCCCAACCACCCCAATCCCCGTAAATCTTCGGAATTAGCGGGAGCTTCCGTTGCAGCGCGTGGTGTCAACGTGTCGGTTGTGCGCCTTCCTCAAGTTCACGACACGATCAAGCAGGGCCTTATCACCTATGCAGTAGCGGTGGCTCGCGAAAAAGGCGTCTCCGCGTACGTAGGCGACGGGCGCAACCGCTGGCCCGCAGCTCACGTCCTCGACACGGCCCGTCTCTACAGGCTCGCCTTGGAGAAGCGGCAAGCAGGAGCCAGATACCACGCGGTCGCAGAAGAAGGAGTACCAGTCCGGGACATCGCCGAAGTTGTTGGCCGAGGCCTGAAGGTGCCGGTGGTTGGTCTGTCTCCAGACGAGGCAGCAGCTCATTTCGGATGGCTGGCGCCGTTCGCCGCTTGGGATATGCCAGCCTCAAGCGCGCAAACGAAGAAACAGCTGGGCTGGGACCCAACCGGCCCCGGGTTGATCGCCGATCTGGAACGAATGCGCTACGCCTAAGCATGGTTGGGATGAAACAGACGGTGTACCAGCGGCTCGTTTGCGTCGCTGGTACACGCCAGTGATAGACTCGCTGAAATTATGCGACGTATCCTGTTCTGTTCCTTGACCCTCCTCGTATCTTCTGCCATCGGACGCGCTGCGACCTGCGCGAGTCTTGCGTCGTTGAACATGCCGGATACGACGATCACCCGGGCAGAAGCTATGGCTCCGGGCTCGCTTAAACCGCCCTATGGCCCAACCCTCTCGGACCTCCCAGCCTTCTGCCGAGTAACAGGCGTTTTACACCCAACCTCCGACTCTCACATCCTGTTCGAGGTATGGCTGCCCGAAAAGCAGGCAGCAAAGGGGCAGCAGAGCTGGAACCAAAGGCTACTCGATGTGGGCAATGGGGGCTTCGCCGGCACAATCTACTACGAAGGAATGGCGGGCAATCTTCGAAAGGGTTACGCAACGGCCGGTACAGATACTGGCCACCAGGCCGACGCGGAGGATGCAAGCTGGGCCTACCGGCATCCTGAAAAGATCAAGGATTTCGGATTTCGCGGACTGCACCTCACAACCGAACGAGCGAAGACCATCGTCGCAGCATTCTACGAGACGGCGCCCAAGAAGGTTTACTTCGACGCTTGCTCGGATGGTGGCCGTGAGGCCTTGATGGAAGCGCAGCGCTATCCCGAGGACTACGACGGCATTCTGGCAGGTGCTCCTGCGAACGATTGGACCCATCTAGTAACCTCGGGTCTCGACGTTGGGCATTCCCTTGTGGCAGATCCGGCCGCTTATATTTCGTCTCTCAAGCTGCCCGCGATTACCGCTGCTGTCCTCGCGGCATGCGACGCTCAGGATGGGCTGAAGGACGGGATCTTGAACGATCCGCGTGCATGCCACTTTGACCCGGGTACTCTGCTGTGCAAGTCGGGCGATGATCTGAGTTGCCTCACCGCGCCGCAGGTCAGCGCACTGCGAAAGCTCTACGCGGGAGGCAACGACAGCGAAGGTAGGCTGATCTTTCCCGGACTGATGCCCGGCGACGAGTCCAGCTGGAAGGCCTGGGCAATTGGGAATGCCCCGAGCGAAAGCAACTACGTGCAGAATTTTTTCCGCTACATGGTCTATGACGACCCAACCTGGAGCGGACTAACAGCCAACGTCGATGCATCGCTACGCGCGGCAAACGAGAAGATGGCCGAACCGCTCAATGCAACGGACCCCGACCTCAGCCGATTCACGGCGCGTGGGGGCAAGCTGATCCTGTATCACGGTTGGAATGATCCCGCGATCTCACCTCTGAATACAATTGCCTACTATGACAGTGTCGTTGCCAAGCTAGGCCCGGCTCAGGCGGAGAGTTCGGTGAGGCTGTACATGGTGCCAGGAATGGCCCATTGTGCGGGCGGTCCTGGGCCGAGTGCATTCGGTCAGTTGGGAATTCCGACTGCTAAAGGTGCCGGAGCGCTGAACCTGCTCGAGGACTGGGTTGAAACTGGGAAAGCACCTACGGAGTTGGTCGCCACGAAATACACAACGGACAAAAAGGTGCAGATGACACGGCCGTTGTGTCCCTATCCACAGGTCGCCAAATACGCAGGCCACGGAAACCCAGACGATAGCTCAAGCTTCTCCTGCGTGATCCCCGGCGGAAGCAAATAACAAATAATCTGTGGTGCGGTCTAACGAGTGCGACTGGCGGCGACAAGGTTTTGCCATCCGGTTTTGCTCATTCGGAGGCGTAACCCGCTGGTCAGAATGACAGCGCCTTCACTACGGCCCTCGCGAGCGATCTCGCGGACGTAGTCCATATTGACGATCGTAGAACGATGGATGCGAACAAACTGCCCGGGACGGAGAATGATGGCGAGTTGCTTGACGCTCTCACGCAGCATGAAGCTCTTCGCCCCAACATGCAGGCACGCGTAATAATCAGCGGCCTCAATCCACTCGATCTCATGGATGTTGACGACCGCGTCCTTCTGGCCATTGGGGATCAGCAGACGTTTAGGATACTCAGGCGTTCTGGACTTTGCTAAAGCTACCGACTGAGATCCGGTCTGGACGTCTCTTGCAGGCGCACTGGAAGCTGAGGCCGGGTGAAGATAGAGATCCGATAAAACTTTTAGCAGGCGCTCCTGGTTGTGGAGCGCATGATTCGATGCGATGCGTTCTCTAACGCACGCGAGGGTAGCGGTGAGACGCTCTGGCTCGACGGGTTTGGTGAGGTAGTCAAGCGCATGAACCTCAAATGCACGGATTGCATACTGGTCGTGTGCGGTTACAAATACCACAATTGGTATCTGCTTCGCGTTGTTTTGCTCGCTCTGCAAGGCCCGTCGTATCTGCACGATCGCCTCGAAGCCTCCTCGTCCGGGCATCTGGATATCAAGAAATAGAACGTCGACATGCATAGAGTCGGGCCGGACACGAAGGAAGGAGACGACTTCGTCACCATTCCTGCATTCACCCACGATTTCGACGTCAGGGTCGCTACCGAGCTGGAAGCGCAGGCGCTCGCGGGCAAGCGGCTCGTCGCCTGCGATCAGAGCGCGAATTTTCATCGTGCTACTGGCTCATAAGGGATTGAGATGGCGACTTCGAATCCGCCCTCGCTGTGCGGCTCAGCGCGCATTTGGAAGTCTTCCTGATAGAAGTGAACGAGGCGCTCGCGAGTGTTCTGTAAACCGATACCGTGGCCATCGTGAGGGCGAACCAGTATTGATGCAGAATCGGTATCGGTCGGCATTCCGGTATCCGACCCACCTGCGCCCGAGCCCGTGTCGCGTACCCGTAGGTGAAGTGTCGAACCTTCGCGGCGGGCCGACGCCACGACGACTCCCTCGTTGATGGACGGCGCAATTCCGTGGCGGATAGCGTTTTCGACGATGGGCTGGAGGAGAAAGCAAGGAACAAGTCCATCGAGCGCGCCGGGATCGACCTTGATCTCCACCCGCAAGCGGTCTGCGAAGCGAACCTGCTCAATAGCCAGGTAGTTGTCGATCATCTCAAGTTCCTGCGCGAGTGGCACCTTCTCCGGAGTCGAGCGCTTAAGCGTGCTCTTGAGGATCGCATTGAGGTGAGAGAGTACCTCGACAGCCTGCTGTTGGCGGCCGAACTCCACGAGGGTTGTAATCGCGTTGAGCGTATTGAAAAGGAAGTGCGGTTCGAGCTGTGCCTGGAGTGCACGAAGGTGTGCGGTAGAGAGTTGCCTCTCAAGTTCAAGTGAGCGCATACTCTCGCGCTGCGCACGCAACTGGTATTGAAGAACTCCGGTGATGCCTATGATGAACCCGTATATAAGGAACTCGATACCGAAACGGTTGATGTTGAAGAGGTATCCCCACATGAACTTTGAGCCCTCGGGACCCCAGCCCAGGGGAAATCCTATCGCCCACAAAAAGTAAAGATGCGAAAGGGCGAGCGCAGAGCCTATGGCCAGATGAGTGAGCACTCCTCTAACTGAGAGGTTCGAGACGAGCGGAAGATGTGGCGCGAGTCTCCCCAAAACGCAGGCGAAGATCGCCCACCAACCCCAGAGCAACGCACCATAAACGAGCGAAGCGGGATGCATAAGGGAGCCGCCACACTCCAGCGCCGTCAGCAGCGCGAGCGCGGTCGCGAGAGGAATAATGACAAAGTACCCGTTGAAAGCTCGAGGAGCTTGCGGTGTGGATGACCGCCGCGTCTCGCGGTTGGACAGCGCGATTGGAGGCAAATCAGCGGGAGTAGTTGTCAAAGCGTCCATGTGCCTCCTCTTGTTCTCGTGTGATCTTGGCGAGTGCTGCTGAAGTTGAATCTACGCCGCCTATGGATCATCGCGCCAGTTTACTCAAAGATCAGGATCGGCTGTTCTCATCGCTGTGAACAACTGATTTGCAGCGAACGACGCCAATTTGCAGCCAATGCGCAGCTTATGGCGTTCTGGGGTTTGACATACCCGCCCAAGGCGCTAAATTTCGTCCCTGTCCGCAACTGGTTTTTTTGAAGATCTACCGTATTCACCTGCTAGGAGCGTCGTGCGCTCCCTGCAAATTCTGCATCATTGGCTGCATATCGATTTCGATGTAGCGCAGCTTGCGGGATGCTGAAGCTGAGGTGCTACCACAATGCGTAGAGAGTATTTCTGGACGACTTTGTGCACGCTGCTCATCTTGCCGGTCACGTCGTGCTCTCGTGTGGTAGCGCACGCGAACACGACGCCTTCTGAAGGCGTGCCAATACGTACGACGCGGGCTGTGCTTGAAGATGTACCGCTTGAAATCGCAGCCGTAGGGAACGTGGAGGCGATCGAGAGCGTGGAGGTGAAGCCGCGTATTGGAGGCCAGATTAAGACGGTCGCCTTCACCGAAGGCCAACAGGTCACGAAGGGACAGCTTCTGTTCACCGTCGATCGCGACACGTTATATCGTCAGCAGGCGCAGCAGCAGGCAGAGCTGGATCGTGACTCGGCGATGGAGCAGCAGGCGGAAGCGGTGGCGGCGCGGGACGCGGCTTCAGAGAAGCAGCGCAGGTCCGAAGCAGAAACTGCGAAGAAGCTGGGCGAGCTGGGCGTCCTCTCAGGCCAGAGTGTCAGCGAGGCTGTTTCGACAAGTGATTCGGCGAGCGCGGGTCTGCACGCGGACAAGGCGGCCGTGGCGGCCGAAGCGGGCGCCGTCAACGCTGATCGAGCGCGACTGGCCCAGACCCAGTTACAGATGAACTTTGCCAATGTGGTAGCGCCGATCTCCGGCCGTGCTGGGGCCGCGATGGTAAAGGCTGGCAACGTAATACGGGAGAACGACACAACACTGGTGACGCTCCTGCAGCTTGCCCCGATTCACGTGACTTTTGGGATTCCAGAGCAGGCACTGGTAGATATCCAACGCTTAAGCGCGCAGGGACCGCTCGAGGTGGAAGCGGGTACGGGGACGGGGACAATGGCGAAGGGTCATCTCGACTTTATCGACAACACAGTGGATGGGGCGACCGGGACAATTCGGCTCAAGGCGAGCTTCGCGAACGCCGACGGTGAGTTGTGGCCGGGGGAGTTCGTCAATGTGCGGCTGCGGCTTCGAGTGGAGAACGGAAAACTTGTCGTGCCGGAGTCGGCGGTGCAGCAAGGTGTCGATGGACGATATGCGTGGCGAGTGGAGGCGAACGTCGCGACGATGGTGCCCGTAACAGTAGAACGAAGCTACAAGCAGCAGGCTGCAAACGGCAGTGTAACTTCACTTGCCGTGCTGGGGCGCGGTAGTCTGCGACCAGATGACGCGGTAGTAACGGAGGGCCAACTTCGTCTCACCCCGGGCGCACGAGTAACCACGATCGGAGACAGGCAATGATCTCTCTCCTTGACGAATCGACCCGCCGACCACGTATTTTCTCTTAGCCGTTCAACGAGGGTTGACATGCGATCTTCCGAATTCTTCATCCGGCGTGCAACTACGACGACGCTCCTTATCGCCGCAATCGCGGGGTTCGGACTGTTAAGTTATCTGTCGTTGCCAGTCAGCAATCTGCCGGAGGTTGAATATCCGACGATCTATGTCTCGGCGGAGCTACCGGGGGCTAATCCAGATGCGATGGCCGCGACGGTAGCGACCCCTCTCGAGAGTGAATTTTCCCGCATCCCCGGCATCGAAGGAATGACCTCATCGAGCACCTTTGGTAGTACGAACATCACGGTGCACTTTGCGCTGAATCGCAGCATCGATGCGGCCGCTCAAGACGTGCAGGCGGCAATCTCGCGCGCAGGAGGAGTTCTTCCCACGGGGATGCCGGCACCACCGTCGTACTCCAAGGTCAACCCGACGGACAACCCGATTGTCTGGCTTGAACTCCACTCGCAAACGATGGCTTACGAGGAGTTTTCGCGTTACGCAACGCAAATCGTCTCAAAGCAGATCTCGATGGTGAACGGCGTCTCGCAGGTAGAGGTATATGGCCCGGAGCGGCCCGCGATCCGAGTTCAGGCCGATCCTGCTCGACTTGCCGCTTATGGGCTTGATCTTGAACAGGTTCGTACAGCGCTGACATCAAACAGCGCAAGTCTGCCGACGGGCACACTGTACGGCGCAACGCGCGACTACTCGCTCGAAGCCAAGAGCCAGATGACGACAGCGAGCGAGTTTTCTGATCTGGTAGTCGCCTATAGGCAAGGTATGCCGTTGCGTCTGAACCAGGTGGCAACGGTCCTCACCAGCACGAGCAACGACAAGCGGACCTTCTGGATCAACGGGCAGCGCAGCGTGATTCTGGCGGTGCGTAAGCAGCCCGGCGCGAATACGGTGGAGGTGGCGGATGCGGTCAAAGCCGCAGTGCGTGGATTGATTGATACCCTCCCGCCGGGAGTGGCCTTTGGACGCGTCTCAGATGACTCAAGAATTGTGCGCGATTCGATCGCTGAGGTAAACCGCACCCTCCTATTGACGATCGTACTGGTAGTCCTGGTGATTTTTACGTTCCTTGGCACGCTCTCGTCGACCCTGATTGCAAGCGCGACAATCCCGATCTCGATTCTAGGATCGTTCATTGTGATGAGGTTATTGAACTATACGGTGGACATGTTCTCGATGATGGCGGTGACCTTATCGGTAGGCTTCATCGTTGATGATGCGATCGTGATGATCGAGAACGTCGTGCGTCATCGCGAGATGGGCAAATCGAAGATGATGGCGGCGCTCGGCGGCGCAAATGAGGTCGGGTTCACCATCCTGTCAATGACCGTGTCATTGGTCGCTGTATTTGTCCCAATTCTCTTTTTGAACGGTGTACTTGGGCGCCTGCTGCGCGAGTTTGCAGTGACAATTTCCGTGTCGGTTCTGTTGTCCGGCATCTCGGCGCTTACGCTGACTCCGATGCTTTGCAGCCGCTTTCTAAATACGGAAAAGAATGACGACCACTGGTTTCATCGCTGGTCGGAGCGCAACTACGGAGCACTAGAGACTGGCTATCGACGGTCGCTCGACTGGGTACTGAAGCATGCAAGAGCAGTGTTAGCTTTAAGTTTTGCAATGACAGCGATGACTATATGGCTATTCATAATAGTGCCGAAAAGCTTTATGCCTGCGGTGGATATCGGGGGGTTCTCGGGAACGATGGAGTCTGCCGAGGACAACTCGTTTGCTCAGATGATCGCGTATGGGGAACAAGTGAATCGCGAGTTGGCTAAAACGCCGTGGATGGACAGCAATCTATCTGGCGTCTTCGCTCAAAACCAGGGATGGCTATGGGTGAATCTGAAGACTGATCCACACCGTCCAAACGTGAAGACAATCATCGCGGATCTGCAGAAGAGACTTGATCGAATACCAGGGCTGAAAGTGTATCTGCAGCCGGCGGATCTTGTTGACCTCGGCGAGAACGAGACGCGATCGCAGTACTCTGTAGCACTCTCGGGGCCAAATGCAGAAGATATCTATCGTTGGGCACCGCGGCTAAAACAGACGCTGGAAGGGGTAAAAGAGCTGACGAATGTCTCGACAGATCTGCAGATGAGCGCGCCACGCATAAACGTGGATATCCGTCGCGACCTTGCAATGTCATTGAATGTAGATCCGGAAAAGATCGCAAATACCTTGTACGACGCATATGGTAACCGGCGTGCGAATACGATCACCGTAGCCTCGCAGCAGTACGATGTCGTGCTAGAGGTGGCGCCCGAGTATCAGGGCGATCCTGCGTCGCTAGGGAGCATTTACGTGGCGTCCAATACGGGGCGACTGGTGCCGTTGTCGACAATAACCACTCTAAACCAGACGGTGGCTCCGCTAACGGTGAATCATCTGGGACAGTTCCCTTCAGTGACGTTTCACTTTGACCTTCGCCCGGGCGTGTCCCTCGGTGCAGCAACAGATGCAGTAAGGCGAGCAACAGCCCGGTCGGGACTCCCCGCGTCGATGAACTTTACTTTTCGTGGGACGGCAGCGCAGTTTCAGAGCTCGCTGGACGGTCTGGGACTTCTCTTAATAATCGCAGTGATGGTGATCTACATCGTGCTAGGCGTGTTGTACGAGAGCTTCATCCACCCCATTACGATTTTATCGGGGCTGCCGCCCGCAGCAATCGGCGCGTTGTTGACGCTCCTTGCATTCAGACAAGACCTGAATCTCTACTCGTTCCTGGGGATCATTCTGCTGATCGGCATCGTGAAGAAGAACGCGATTATGATCGTGGACTTTGCGCTAGTTGCCGAGCGCGAAAGAGGAATGCTACCCGCGGAGGCAATTTATAAAGGCTGTTT
This sequence comes from Tunturiibacter psychrotolerans, assembly GCF_051013365.1. Taxonomy (GTDB): domain Bacteria; phylum Acidobacteriota; class Terriglobia; order Terriglobales; family Acidobacteriaceae; genus Edaphobacter; species Edaphobacter psychrotolerans_A. Next base: position 5,617,954 of record NZ_CP132941.1, read on the forward strand.
GCAGCGCTTCCGTCCGATCATGATGACGACCATGGCAGCTCTACTGGGCGCTGCTCCAATTGCGTGGGGTCACGGCGTCGGGGGAGAGGCGCGACGCCCACTAGGGATCGCAGTCGTCGGTGGTTTACTGCTCTCCCAGTCCCTCACTCTCTACGTAACGCCAGTGGTGTACCTATATCTTGATCGCTTTCAGCGGCGCAGAGAGCACGCACTAAAAGAACCTGAGTTGGCAACAGCCGAAAGGTGAGGTCGGGGAGGGTGTGGTATCGCCAAGGGGAATCGAACCCGTACTTTCCGCATTCCAAAGACGTTTTCTGAGGGCTTAAATCACATTGCGACACACCTCACGCGTCAGAAACGTGAAAGCCTGTCGTCGGATGTTCCGGTGTCCTTCAATACAACCATTGCAGCGTTACGTCCGTTAATTCCAATAACGCTGCCGCCTGGGTGTGTGCACGCTCCGCAGAGGTAGACGCCTTGCATCGGCGTCCGTACGGACAGTCGATTAGACCACATATAAGGGGGCAGACATTCGCCTTGGAATATATGACCGCCCGTGAGACCCACCTTGCGTTCGATATCCGGAGGGCCTAGGACCTGAGAGTCCAGCACCGCATTGTTGATATTGGAACAGAAGCGTGAGAGCGATCCAAGTGCAAGTTGGCGAACTTCTTCGCGTCGTTCATCCCACGTACCACGCGAAAATGCGTAGGGAACGTATTGCGCAAAGATGCTCATAGTGTGCAGCCCTTCTGGGGTAACCGTCGCATCGTGGATGCTCTGAAAGTACAGCTCGCACCATAAGTAGTCTGGTAGTTCGCCTAGTTGCGAGGCGACAAACCCGGCCTTCCATTCAGCTTTGGTAAGTGGTGCATTTATCTGCCCGTAATGGTGTGGTTGATTCTGTCCCGGACGGGCTGTAAAGTCAGGCAGCTCACGCAGCAGGACATTCAGTTTCACAGTGCAACCCTCAATTGGAACCTTCTCGACACACTTGCTCCACAGAAGATCCGCCGCCGTTCCGAGCAGCTTCTGCGTTCGCCGCGGATCAGCATTCGAGATCACAATTGGAGCAAAGATACGCTCACCACCCTCGAGGACGACACCTTGTCCAGGTATGATCTGCCCGACGGGAACGCCAGTCGCTACGATTGCTCCTGCTTCACGTGCGGCGTCGCAGAAGTAGAACGAGACCATGCCCATGCCGCCTTTGACGTAGCCCCACATGCCAGGCATTCCGCTGAGCCGGCCTGAAGAATGATGAAATCGGATGGAAGCCGTGCCAGGAGTGAACGGGCTCGCATTCGTACCGATTACTCCTTGACCCAGGTATGCAGTCTGTAGACGTTCATCACTCAGATAGCGTTCGACGAATTCGGCCATCGACCAGTCGAAGAGGACATGTTTCGCCTCCTGGTCATCGTTAAGTCTCTCTTCGATTTGTTCGCGAGTGGGAGGTTCGCCGATCCACATGTCCCTGTCGCCCTCAGGACGCAAAGCATCGCGCAACCTGCGAATGACGTCGTTCATCGCACGCCAACCCTCTACGTCTCTGGGAGCAAAGTTGCGAATCTCTTCCTCGCACCGCTGATCATCGTCCCACAGTTGAACGCTAGTGCCATCGAGGAACGGAACGAAGAGCCCATTGATCGCGGGAGTCCACTGAAAACCCCGTCCGGGCAGATCCAACTCTGAGACAACCAGTGGATGCAGCAGGCCCGCGAGATAGGCGCATGGAGACATGCGCACCCCGGGAAAAGGTTCTTCAATCGTGCAGGCACCGCCTACTCGGTCACGGCTCTCAAGCACGAGCACGCGCTTGCCTGCCTTTGACAGATAGGCTGCACAGGCAAGCCCGTTGTGGCCTGCCCCAACTACGATTACGTCCCACCTGCGTAAGGCCAGTTCGCGTATCGGTGCGGGCAAGCCGATTTCTCCGAGTTTAGCTGCTGTTGGTGATCGCATCCTGACAGTATCTACGTTGCAGTGGGGCGTGGGAAGCTCGGCTCACAAAAGCTCGCATTGCTCCAGAGTATGACGGGAAGCAGTCATCTTATATCCATCGCTGAAGCCTATCCTTAAGGTTGGCTTAAGCATCCATCGGCGATACTCTCTCCATGCGTATTCTTCTTGTCGAAGATGAGGTCAGGTTAGCGGAGAACGTGGCGGCAGCTCTTCGCGAGATTCCTGGTTACGCTGTTGACTGTGCCTCGGATGGTCAGATGGGTTCGTCGTTGGCAAGTAATCGTTGTTACGATCTCATCATTCTGGATTTGATGCTTCCTTTGCTAGACGGTCAGGGGGTCCTCAGGAAGCTTCGTGCCGACCGCGACCTAACGCCGGTGCTGATCTTGACTGCGCGCGGAGAGGCAACATCGATCATCGAACTCCTTAATACAGGCGCCGACGACTACCTGGCTAAACCCTTTGATCTCGGCGAGCTAATCGCACGTTCCAAGGCGCTGATTAGACGAGGCAAAGGTGTTGCACATCCTCTACTGAGACTCTCGGACGTTGAACTCGACACGCTTCAGCAATCGGTCACTCGAGCGGGGCACGTGATCGATCTAACACCGATGGAATACCACATCCTCGAATATCTGATGCATCGACCGAAGGTAATCGTTTCCAAGCGGGAACTCCTTGAGCATCTCTACGACTACAACTGGGAGCATCATTCGAACGTGATTGAGGCACACGTTTCCAATCTGCGCCGGAAACTGGACTGGGACGCCACAGAGCCGAGCATTGAAACACTTCGAGGCCGTGGATACAGATTATCTCTAAGAGAGCAGCCACGCGGATGAGGTTTCGGTCCATAAAAACACAGCTCATCGTTTCGGTCCTTCTCGTTGAACTCGCTTCGGCAGTTTTAGGAACCGCCCTCGTAGTTCTGTACGAACGACACGCCCGATTTCGCACCTTCGATATCATGCTGCGCGGCCGTGCTGATTCGCTTCTTGGGGCTGTTCAGGATGCCGAGGACGCTCAAGATAGCGTTATGCTCGACGGCAGCGAGATCAATCTACCGAATGTCGACATCTATGAAGTCTGGGATGAAAACGGACGCATCCTGGGCCACTCTCCGGCATGGAAGATTCCAAGCGGGTCCAACGTTTTGGCCACATCGTCAAAGCAGTTCGAAGAGATCCGCGTGCATGGCGCGCGCTATCGAACAATTCGAATGGACGGTTTACGGGTAGTAGATCCAGGAGATAAAAACGGAGGAGTGCGGCGGCGCGTGACGATCGTTTACGGTTCTCCGATAAGTCCTGTATGGCAAGCGGTGTGGAATGCTGTTTTATTTTATGGAGCGACGAGCTTGATTCTTGTCATTCTTACAGGAGTGGTCATGTTCTGGTTGCTTCGCAGGGGGCTCGCCCCTCTCAACGAGCTTGCGGCACAAGCATCCGGCCTTTCTGTTTACTCGTGGCGTTTTGCACCTTCGGATCGAATTCGTGAAACAACGGAGTTGGCTCCACTCGCGACGGCGCTAGAGACTGCAATGCAGGGACTTGAACGATCCTTCAAACAGCAACATCAATTTGTCAGCGATGCCACGCACGAGTTGAAGACGGCAGTCGCAGTTATTAAGTCGTCTCTTCAACTGCTCTCGATGAAACCAAGAGCCGCGAGTGAGTATCAGGCCGGGCTCGAACGGTGTCAGATCGACTGTCGGCGTATGGAAGAGATCGTAGTGAGGATGCTCACCCTTGCCCGCGTTGAAAGCAACACGACAAGCACGGTAGATCATTCAAGTATTCATCCGACAAACCTAGCCCAGACCGTAAAGAATGTGGCCACGCAGCTCGAGACATTCGCCGAGCTAAACAGGGTTGGCATCGAGATTTCGGTTCCCAATGCTCTTACCTTGGACATAGAGGGAGACGAGTTGGAATTACTCTGCTCCAATCTGCTGATGAACGCGCTACAGCACAGCGAAGCAGGAGATGTTATACGCGTGATAGGGAGATCGGCCGGCGGTTGGCTTGAATTGGTTATCGCCGATGAAGGTAGTGGTATAGAAAAAGAATTTCTTCCATACGTCTTCGACCGCTTCTACCGGAATGATTCCTCGCGCAGTCGACGAACTGGTGGTACCGGTCTTGGACTTACCATTTGCAGAGCTATTACTAATAAAGCAAAAGGAACAATCGAAATTCGAAGCAAACCGGGCTCAGGAACTACGGTAGTTGTCCGACTACCTCTTGATCGCTCTTTGTCTACTCCGACCGGAATCGCTCCGTAAAAGCCGCCAAACGAGACCGAATCCTCTAGTTGTTAGATAAAAATTTCTTCACTTCCCTATTCTTCAGGATGTCTTAAGGTTCATCTGCGACAGTGAGCGTACCGGCCGTAACTTGGTCGCAGAGCAAAATACGGAGACCTATGATCAGACAGAAAATCTGGGCAACTTTTGGAAAGCTGGTCCTGACCACAGCAACCTTGATCCCTTCAACTCACGAACAGGCAATAGCTCAAAAGCCATTCCAGCTTCAGGCTAAATGGGCCGTGGGAGGGGAGGGAGGCTGGGACTACCTCGCTGTGGATCCAACCATGCCCCGCCTTTATCTCACGCATGGTACTCGCGTCGAAATTCTAGATACAAATACCGGAAAGCTCGTTGGCAACATCTCCGGCCTAAAAGGGACTCATGGCGTTACATTTGACGACACAGGTAAATTTGGTTATATCTCCGATGGTGGCGCGAATGCTGTCGTTGTCTTTGACCGTGCATCTTTTGAAAAAGTGGCATCAATTCCCGCCGGCACGAATCCGGATGGCATAGTTTTCGAACCCCGCTCCAAGACGGTGTGGGCTTTCAACGGTCGCAGTAAAAATGTAACTGTCATAAATACAGCTCAACGCACCGTTGTCGCCACTATTCCTCTTCCCGGAAAACCTGAGTTTCCTACTGTCGATGGTGATGGCACAGTTTTTGTAAATATCGAGGACAAGAACGACATCGTTCGGCTGGACGCTGCGACAACTACGACAACAGCGACTTGGCAACTTACCGGCTGCGATTCCCCATCAGGTATGGCAATTGATGTCGCTGGACATCGTCTCTTTTCGGTCTGCGATGGCAATAAGATGGCCGTAACCGATTCGAAATCTGGCAAGAGCCTTGCTACACCAGCCATCGGAGACGGACCGGATGCGGCTGCCTACGATGCCGTTCACAAGCTAGCGTTTTCATCGAACGGAGATGGAACTCTGACTATAGTTGACGCCGGTAAGAGCGACTATCCGATACTGCAATCGCTCCCGACAAAAAAAGGCGCTCGCACCATGGCGTTCGATCCGAGAAGCGGGCGAATTTATCTTGTCAGCGCAGAGTTCGGCCCCAGGCCTGCCGTAACGCCGGAAAACCCGCACCCACGTCCCACTGTTGTGCCGGAGTCCTTTATCGTGCTGGTGGTCGAGCGCAATTAGTTATGATCAATCGTTTAGGGGCAGATCGTCTACATGAAAGAGATCGTAGTAACAAGAACAGGCCACTAACAGTGGTCGTTTTGTTGCTGTTTCAAGCCCCTGTCCTCCTCTATGGGCAAGAGACGGTGCTTGCATCTACGCAGTCTCTCAGCGCCCCACCACAGGGAAACCCATCCGTGCACATCACGCTTGACGAGGCCATCTTACGTGCTCGAAACAACGAACCCGCGTTTGCCGCAGCAGTTGCAGCAAGTCAGATCAGCAGTCTCGACCATTCAATTGCCCGTGCGTCCCTGCTGCCGAATGCTACTTACCATAATCAGTTCATTTATACGCAGCCCGCCAACGGACCCACCGGATCAAACAACGCCAGTATCGACTCTCCTTCTATCGGTTCTGCGCCACGTTTTATCGCCAACAACGCGGTGCATGAGTACACAAGCCAAGGAATCATCTCTGAGACCGTCGGCCTTCAGCAAATTACCGCAGTATCCCGCGCCGCGGCTACAGCAGCAGTAGCGTCGGCCGAGTTGGAGATAGCTCGACGAGGATTAGTGGCTGCAGTTGTTGGGCTCTTTTATAACTCTCTGGCGGCCGACCGTAGGTTGCTCGTCGCTCAACGCGCTTCGCAAGAGGCCTCAAGCTTTACCGCGCTCACGGAATTAAGGGAGAACGCCCGAGAAGCAGCTCATGCGGACGTCGTCAAAGCGCAACTACAACAGCAGCAGCGCGAAAGAGATCTCGCCGACGCTGCGCTGCAGGTGCAAAAGACAAGACTTGAGCTAGGCGTTTTGCTTTTCCCGGATCCGCGATCACCGTTCACCCTCACGATATCTCCTGTTCCGGCGCCTCTCGCTAGCCGGACCGAGGTTGAGGCGGCCGCCACTCGATCAAACCCAGAGCTACAAAGTGCTATGAGTTCTCTCCGCGTCAGCAGTCTTGACGTGAACTCGGCGCGCGCGGCGTATCTGCCGGATCTGGGCCTCAGCTTTACCTACGGTATCGACGCGGCACAGTTCGCTGCCAACGGCAGGGACGGCGTCCGTAATCTGGGCTACTCTGCTACGGCGACTCTTGATATTCCGGTCTGGGATTGGCTCTCGACGCAACATAGGGTGCGGCAAGCTCAGATCTTGCGTGACGCTGCCAAGACCGCACTTACGGCAACGCAGCGCCGTCTCATAGCGCAACTTGATGAATTTTACGCCGAAGCGTCGGTCGCACGAGATCAACTGCAATCGCTCCAAGTCAGCGCTCAGACGGCGCAAGAAAGCCTTCGGCTCACGCGCTTGCGATATACCGCTGGCGAGGCTACCGTTCTCGAAGTCGTAGACGCGCAAAACTCGCTAACCAGCGCCGAGCTCGCGCGTGAAGACGGAACCGTCCGGTACGAGACCGCACTCGCCAATCTACAGATCCTCACAGGAACAATCTAACCATGGCAGTTATCCGAACATATAGAGTCAATTATGCGTTGACTACCATGCTTCTTGGCGCCCTCTCGTTTCTAATAACCGGATGCAAGAAAGCTGAGCAATCGATTGCTCCGGAAGTTACCGTCAAGGTTGTTCATCCCCGGCTTGGAAGTATCTCCGAACAGATCCCGGCTGACGCCACGCTCGCACCGTTTGCGCAGGCAGCTCTCTCGCCCAAGATCACAGCTCCTGTTCGGAAGTTTTATGTGCAACGAGGATCGATTGTCAAAGCAGGTCAATTGTTGGCAACTCTGGAAAACAGGGATCTCGAGGCGGCTGCACTCGACAACAAAGGCGCATACACAGCCGCACAAGCAGCCTACGAAACGGCGACTCGTGCTACCGCACCAGAGGACTACACAAAAGCGCAACTCGATCTAACCCAAGCTAAGGGCGCGCTCGACCTCAATCAGAGTATCGTGTCGGCCCGGAGTCAACTATTCGCCCAGGGAGCTATCCCGGGGCGTGATCTCGATACGGCGAAGGCGACTCTCGTGCAATCACAAGCTGCCTATGACATCGCTAAACAACATTTTGAAGCTGTTCAGGAGGTGAGTCACAAGGCCATGTTGGAGAACGCACAAGGCCAACTCGCCTCTGCTCAAGGAAAGTACTTGGGGGCCCAGGCTCAGCTGAGCTATACGGAGATACGAAGCCCGATCAGTGGTGTCGTCACAGACCGTCCTCTTTTCGAAGGCGAGACTGCTGCGGCCGGAACACCAGTTATTACCATCATGGACACATCGGCGTTGTTGGCCAAGCTGCACATCTCCCAAATACAATCGCAGCAACTGACCCAGGGAGCCCCTGCCGAAGTCACAATTCCGGGGGTTGCCGACCACATAGCAGCCAAGATTTCCCTGATTAGTCCCGCTCTCGACCCGGGGAGCACGACTGTTGAAGTGTGGCTTCGCGTCGAAAATCCGAAGAACTATTTTAAGGCAGGCACAGCCGTGCATGCTGTCATCACAGGCCGTGCCATGTCTAACGCTTTGCTGATTCCTTCGGAAGCCGTTCAAACAGCAGCCGACGGTACGACAAAGTCAGTCATGGTGGTTGTTGCTGCAGACGGATCAGCGCGCAGACACACAGTCGTACTTGGCATCCAAACTCCCGAGACCGTTCAGGTCCTCAGCGGCATCACCGCTGCCGACACTGTAATAACAACGGGGGCCTATGGGCTAGATGATGGAACAAAAGTAAAGATCGGAGCAACTGCTACCGACAAGCCTGACACTACCGACGCGGACACGAAGCCCGGGGCCGGAAAGAAGGACGAACAGTGACGCCAATGATCGAAGTCACTCCCGCTCTTCGCCAACCTACCAAAGACTTCTGGCTCTCTTACGCTTCGAAACCTATCTTTTTTTTTCTGATCGTCCTTACAGTCGCTGGTATATACGGAGCCATTCAGGTTCCAATCTCCGTTTTCCCCGATACCAACTTTCCTCGCGTCGTCATAGGTGTCGACAACGGTGTGATGCCTGTCGAACAGATGCAGGTCACAATAACTAAGCCGATCGAAGATGCAATCAATAGCGTCCCCGGTCTGGTCACCGTTCGTAGCACTACCAGCCGAGGCTCAGCCGAGATCAGCCTTTTCTTCGACTGGAGCGTCGACATGTACCGCACGCTTCAACTTACCGATGCGGCTCTCTCTAAGGTCCAACAGTCGCTGCCCACAACCGCACGGATCAGCACCAACCGTCTCACTTTTGCTACCTTTCCCATCCTCGGATATGCCCTAACCACAGACGCCGACGCTTCAGGAAGAGATTTGGTATCGCAGACTCAACTGTGGGAGATCGCCACCTACGATCTCAAACCGCCTCTGAATCGCGTCAATGGCGTGAGTACTGTCGTCGTCCAAGGAGGTAACGTTCCGGAGTTTCACGTCATTCCAAACCTCGCCCGTATGCAATCGGCCGGGGTGACTCTCCTCGACCTCGTCAATGGTATTCAGGCATCGAATATCATTGACTCACCTGGACTTTACGAGGCGAACCACCAACTGATCCTGGGCCTCATTGGTGCGCAGGCCCACAACAGCTCCGAGTTGTCCAGCCTTGTCATCAAAACGACGCTCAACGGCGCTCCCATCCGTGTCGCAGATGTAGCCGCAGTGCAGCCTGCAACAATGCCGGTCTATACAATCGTCACCTCAAACGGCAAACCGGCCGTCCTCCTGAACATCGCCCGTCAACCTTTATCGAACACAGTTAAAGTCGCAGACGCGGTCGCTCAGGAGATCGCGTTGTTGCAGACGAGACTTCCTCGCGGGGTTCACTTGGTTCCGTTTTATGATCAGTCCGAACTCGTCCGGGAAGCAATTGCCAGTGTTCGCGACGCGATCCTTGTCGGTCTGATTTTGGCGTGCGTCATCCTTTTTTTGTTCCTGCGAGACTGGAGCTCTTCGTTAGTAGCCGGGCTTGTAATTCCAGTCACGATCGCGGTTACCATTCTGTTCCTTTGGCTGATCGGCCAATCGTTCAACCTGATGACCTTGGGTGGTCTTGCCGCGGCGATTGGCCTTGTCATTGATGACGCAATCGTTGTCGTAGAAAACATTGTCGTACACCGGGACCGCGGAGAGCCCCGGATCGAGGCCATTCGGAAAGCTCTTCACGAGATCACAACACCCCTCGTCTTCTCCACCATCACGCCGGTCGTGGTCTTTCTTCCGCTCATAGCCGTCACCGGCGTCACTGGAAGTTTCTTTCGTGCGCTCGCCGTCACTATGACGGCGGCTTTGCTCACTTCGTTGGCTCTGGCACTCACGTGGACTCCTGCTCTTTCGTTGCATCTCCTGCGAAGCAACCAAAACGTTGCGTCTCCCAACGCGGCTTCACGCTCCGTCGTTAATGATCAAATTCAAGATCATGAAGTTGGCCCGGTCATGCGCAAAATCTTCCGTCTCCATAGCCGCTTGTTAATGTGGGCTCTGGCGCGGCCATTTCTTCTTGGACTGGCTTGTCTTATCGTCGTCATCATTGGATATTTCAGCTATCGTGCACTTGGAACAGACTTGTTACCGGAGATGGACGAGGGTGCCTTCGTCCTCGACTACCTGACGCCAGCCGGCACCTCACTCTCTGAAACGAATCGCATTCTGCTTCATGTGGAGCAGATTCTGCATAATACGCCAGAGGTAGAAATAACATCTCGCCGGACCGGTCTGCAGATGGGGCTTGCGGCCGTCACCGAAGCTAACTCCGGCGACTTCACCGTTCGACTTAAGAAGCACCGCTCACGCTCAATCGACGAGGTGATCGCAGACGTTCGCGCGGAGATCAAGAAAACGGAACCAGCCCTTGACGTCGAATTCACACAAGTCCTTCAAGATATGATTGGCGATCTCTCGAACTCACCCGAACCCATTCAGGTCAAGCTCTTTGCATCCGACGCAAATCTTCTCCACGAAATCGGGCCAAAGGTTGCAGATGCTATCTCAAAGATTCCCGGCGTAGTTGACACCCAGAACGGTGTCGACAATACAATCTCAGGCCCGGCGACCAGCTTTCAGATCGACCCAATATTAACTGGAAGACTCGGATTTACACCAACAGAAGTTTCTGAAGACGCGACTGCGATCCTCGATGGTCTTCCCACCAACAACCCAATGATCGTCAACGGCCGGCCCTATACAATACGAGTTCGCCTTCCCGACGACTCACGAATTTCGCTCGATTCCATTCAGAACACGGTCTTCAACTCAAGTAGCGGCCGCACGGCAAGTCTCGGGTCCCTCGCTCAAGTTAGTCAACTTCCGCCGCAAAATGAGATCCGCCGCGAGAACTTACAACAGCTTGTTCTCGTGAGTGGTCGCCTCGAAGGCTCCGATCTCGGCACTGCCATGACGCGTGTTCGCTCTACCGTTCAGTCCCTCAACCTGCCGCCCTCCGTGCGAGTAGAGTATGGAGGGACCTACCAGGAGCAGCAGAAGTCCTTCGGTGACCTTGCCCGAGTGCTGGTTCTGGCTCTCGCTCTCGTTTTCGGCGTTCTCCTGGCAGAGTTCCGCAACTTCGCTGCTCCCGTCGCTATACTTTCCAGTTCAATCCTATCTATGACCGGTGTCGTGGTTGCGCTCCTTGTCACTGGCACCATCTTTAATGTCGCCAGCTTCATGGGGCTTATTATGGTCATTGGTATCGTTGCAAAAAATGGCATTTTGCTGCTCGATGCGGACGATAGATATCGCACTGAGAGAAAATCTCATGGCCGCAATACTCTCTCCGACCGCACGGATGGAGTGTTGAGCAATGCCGGCCAGACCGATACCGATCTTGCTAGCGAAGCCATGTTGCATGCCGCCCAGCGCCGCCTCCGGCCAATTTTCATGACTGCCATTGCGGCTATCTGCGGAATGCTTCCCCTCGCATTCGCACTTGGTGCAGGTTCGCAGATGCTTCAACCTCTTGCTATAGCTGTGATAGGCGGTCTGCTACTCTCTATCTTTCTCAGTCTCGTCGTAACGCCAGTGATCTACTACAACCTCACAAGAAGCATTCGCTAGAAGAGCCTGATAATTTTGCGGACATTACCAGCGCAGCGGTTCTAGACCCGATCACTAATATCGAGTCTCCTGATTGGGTTTATATTCCTCGCCAAATTTGTTTTTATGGTTTGCTAGCGCGTCGGCTGTGGCTTGTAGCGTGATGTCGTCGAGTCGTAAAGGTTGAGATGTAACCTGGACGATGCGTTCAGCCATAGTCTTATCGACCGGTTGACCGCTTTCGCTCCACACATTCAGCCGGTAGCTTCCAGGCGGCACATTGTGGATGGAAACCGTGCCGCTCTCTCCTGAGATCCCATAGTAGGGAGTGCTCAGCGCCAGAATTACCGCTCCCATCTCCGGATGAATATTACAGAAGATATAGGAGACACCTTCGCGATCGAAACGCACGGAACGGGTCGTGCCCGATTCATAGAGGCCTAGATCGAACCGCTTGCCGTTGAAAAGTGAAAAAACATTGTGAAAGAAGGGATCTTCATTAGGAAATTGCACCGAGGTTCCGGTGGCGACGACCAGCAGATGAGGCGTGAACATTTTGTGCTTCTGGACGAGACGGTATACCGGTTGACTCACTGGAGACGGGGATATCGTAGTCATTGGCTTCAACGGGGATAGCCATATGACTACATTGCTGACGCTAGGTGTCTCGTGATCCTTCCTCGTACTTGGAGACGACGATGCACGCACGAGGATCTTTGTTGACACCTCCACGCCCTGGGCTCGTAGCTGAGGCACTGCAAGCGCCGCCAGAAGGCACCAGAGTGGGATGGTTCTCGACCTTGGCAACTTACGCACTCTCTCAATCTCCTAGAACTGATATCCCGCCGAAAGTGAGAAGATGTCCGCCGAGTTACTAGCACCATAAATAGGCCAGGTCCATATTCTTCGATACTCAGGGGAGAAGATAATGTAGGTCTTGGGCTTGAAAATCAGGTTGGCGACGACCATCTTGTTACGTGCGCGCAGTTGCACTTCTGTGGCAGTCGCTGGAAATTGGAGGCTGTGAAAATCTCCTGCGAAGCCGTCATCCAGACCAATACTCGCGTTCGCCTCGAGCGACCGGCCGAAGCGCGTTTTGAACTGAGTCCAACCGCCAATTGCGTTCAAGCCTCGATACGAGTTTCCTCCAGTGACAGGATTGACACCGATGAGAATGTCTTTGTAAACCCCGCCGCCCAACCCGCCCAGACCCAAGCCACGGTATCCCTCTCCACTAACTTCAAAATGGTCGCCGAGCGGTACTCGCCAGTCCGTTGTAACCGCCCATGTGTCCAGATTCTCTCCGTAAGGATAATTCTCTCGGCTGTAATATCCGCTCAGTCCGATCTGAAAAGGATGTTCGTTGAAAGAATCCCCGTAAGAGTTTTTGGTCGCAGTCCCATAGGATATGCGCGATTCATAAGCCGGTTGTTTGGAATATTCCCCAGGGCTGGGAGCACGAGCTAGCAGATTTGTGCTGTAACCGGCGGTCGGCGGATCCCACAAACCTAACTCGAATTGCAGCTGCCTGGTCGAATGGAGCGGGATCTGGTGCGCATAGCGCAATTGAGGCGACCAGGTCCACAAGTTTCCCGCACCAGCCAGGCTGGGCTCGGCAACAGTTGCATAAGAGGTGGGCGACAAAGGAGAGATCAAAGGCCCTACCATCCCTGCCTGAATCGAATCGTGATCCCAATCGAAATTGATGCTAGCAGTCCTCATGCGGACGATGCCGGTTGAGGTTGCAGAGCTGCCATAAGCGAGTCCACCAAAGAAATCCAGATTCACGTCGGCAGAAGTTCTTGCGCCGGCGACCCTAGGTCCAAAACCCTGCAGCCCTAGAATGGTTTGACGAAAACTTGCCCCAGCACTGCCATCGCCCGAGTCGTTGCTTCCGGCGAGGGCAACCTCAGGTAGATCGATATTATCGACAATACCCTTATTAATAAAAGAGTTGAAAAGGATCAGACCAGTAACGCGAACGGGATACTTCGAGCCGCTTTCGACCTTCGTCTGCTCATGAAGCTTGACTTGCTCTTCCAGAGTTTGCTGCCTCTCTTGTAGATCTTCGATCGTCGAAGCCGTCGTCCTTGCCGTGTCGACTTCATTTCCGTGGATCGACTCTTCAGAAACCGGTTTGGTTGCAGCGAGCTGCCCTTTGATCTGGGAGAGCTCTTGTCGCAGCTGTTGAATTTCCTTTCGAGACTGTTCGAGCTGCTGATTAGCTTCATCGAGTGATAACGATATTGCTTGCAGTCTCTCCTCCAGTTTTGAAGAGGAATCATTTGCTGGTGAAGGGGACGAAGGTACTGGAGCTTGAGCAAGTATTGTCGATTGCGCGGGCGATGAAGCGCACACTCCAACTAGTATCAGACAAGTGAGAAGTAAGAAACTGATCTCTCTCATTCTTCAACCTTTTTCATGGACGGGGATGTGTGCAACCGAGGTCTTCTTCTCAACCGCGACGCCAAGCGCTTGTAACGCAGCTCTTGGCAAGCTAATCGTGAAAACGGTATTACCTGCCGTGGTCTCCTCGAGTTCAATCCCGCCGCCATGCTCTTGCGCAATTTGTTGGGCAAGGGTTAAACCAAGCCCGGTGCCGCTCTCCCTGCTCTCGCTTACAAACGGCAAGAATATCTTTTGACGAACAAGAACCGGTACACCTGGACCATTGTCGGCAATTCTGATCTGAATCGACCGCTCACTTTCGATGAGAGTCAGAGTCACGGCAGCTGGACCTTGACCACGCTTTGCGGCCTGACATGCGTTAAGGAGCAGATTGTAAACCGCACGTCCCAGTTTTTTTGCGTCGACCCACACTTCGAGCGAAGATAGGCCGTTCAAAGTTATTTTGACGTCCCGGCCCGCAGGATGGGAGCGGACCATATTAACCGCTCTCTGGATCATGAGCGTAATCGATTCGCATTCCGGATGGAGTGCCCTGCCGGTTTGAGTAAAGAGAAGGAGCGAATCGAGAAGATCGGTCATTCCCTGAACGGCCGTCTGTACTTCGAGCATCAGCTCTTCTCGTTCCGACTGAGAGATATTGACGCCGCTCATAAATTCGGCGTTCGCATACATTGCGGAAAGATAGTGCCTTAGATCATGTGAGATGGAACTTGCCATTCTTCCGATCGTCGCAAGTCTCTCCGAGTCCAGAAGTTCCCGCTGAGTGCGGCGTAACTGAATACGCATGCGTTCAAAAGCCCTGCTTAACTCCCTTATCTCCGAGGCACCGTCTTCACTGAGTTTATAGTCAAAGTTGCCTTGAGCGAGAGCCCGAGTCCCTTCGACCAGCGTGCCGATAGGCCGCGTCAGATTGCGTAAAATCGAGGCCATCATTCCGGACCCCACAACCAGTGCTGCAAGAGCAAGCGCCAACACCCAACGGTTCACTCGGTTCAGCAATTGCGTTGCCTGTTCAAAGGACTTAAGCACAACAAGCTGAGGAATCTCCGTTGGACTCTCCTCTCTAACGGAAGTCGTGAGTCGTTCGGATGCCGCCAGATATTCCATCTTCCCAAGTTGAATCTTCTTGTCCTGGGTCGGTATCTGCAGCAGATCCCCACCCCGCGCAATGAGCTGTTGTTGTAATCCCGGACCTAGCGTGCTGACTACTACTCTGCCGTTAACTGCGAACGCAACCTGCGCCGCAGCTGCTTCACTTACCTCGCGGGCAACATACTCGTCAATGGGGTATCCCACAGCCACGGATCCGAGAAAAGTCCCGTGCTCTTTTGGGCCAAAGTAGAGTGGCTGGGTCGCTATCTCGTAGATACGGTCGCCAAGAGAGAGCAGAATTGGCTCGCCTGGTTTGTGGCGGTCTGCCTCAAGCCCATGTGCCACGCCTGAACGATCTAGCGCCGCACCTCGATTGTAGGACACAATGAGCTTCCCGTTCTGATCAAGCAACGCGAAGAAATCGCATCCGCTCACCTGCCAGAACTCTATCCCACCATCCGCGATCGTTCTCGGATCGTAGGTGGTCATCAGTGACTTTAGGCTAGGCAAGTCGGCTAGAAGGGCAGATTCACGCGCAAGCAGTTCACGCTGCTGACGTTGAATATTCTGGTAGGTCTTTACTGAGTGCCGGAGGTCGGATGCGAGGTCCGCCTTGGTCTGTTGTTGAACGATTGTTCGGATTACGAGAAGACTGAGTAGCGTGCAACCAAATGAAAGGACGACCAGTGGGATAAGCAACGTCGTTCTCATCCGTAGCCTATCCATTAACTTCGTTCTCCCATGAGCGGCAGCGAGATCAGTTTCCGCGGACGAATTTGTAGCCAATGCCATGGATAGTGCGGAAGTATACAGGCTTTCCTGGATCCACCTCCAACTTCTGCCTTAACTTCATAATGTGGTTGTCTACTGTGCGCGTTGTCGGGTATGACGTGTAGTTCCAGACATCATTGAGCAGCTCTTCCCGCGTAATGACCCGCTCAGCATGTTCGACAAAATATTGGAGCAACTTGATCTCGTGCGCTGTAAGGACCACTGGAGTACCGTCTTTGAAAACCTCCATCCCGGAAAAATCCGCTGTCACGTTTCCAAAACTAACCCGGCTGATCGCTGCCGGCTTGCGAGTTCTTCGAATTGCTGCCTGTACCCGTGCCATGAGCTCGCGCGGACTAAAGGGTTTTGTGACATAGTCGTCTGCGCCCAACTCCAACAACAAAACTTTATCCGCAACCTCAGAAACTGCGCTAAGAACAACAACTGGAGTAGTCGCGGACCAGCTCTTGATGCCTTTGCAGACCTCAAGGCCAGACATGCTCGGTAGCATGAGGTCGAGAACGACACCGGCAGGTTTTAGGCTCTTACAGGTCGCTAAGCCCTGCGCGCCATCACCGGTCACATGCACGTCATAACCTTCAGTGGTGAATTGCCGATGAAGCGCTTTCTGTATCCGAGGATCGTCTTCAATAACCAGAATCAAGCTCACGTTTTTTGCTCCTCAGGAATCTCAATCGGATCTGACTCCCAACTTCTTTTATTTTATCGGGATCGCGAGGTTTCTTTGGCGGTTATCCGCACAAGTATCTCATTCGTATCATCAAATGACAAAGCCCTGACATGTTAGAGACATTCCGGACCGAACTGACAGAGGCTGCTTCCAAATGTCCCTGGTGGCATGCCGAATCAAGAACCAGCTGGGTGAAGCGCCACCGTCTCATTTCTCTTCGCCGCCTGCATCGATCCTTCTCGAAGATCGACATAAACAACCATGAGCTTGTTGGCAATTTCTCCCAGCGAAAATCTATCCAGATTCTCTGAGATTCTCCTAGGCGTCTCGAGCGCATCACAAATAACCGCGGCCAAGGCTGACACATCTTTCCCAGCGTTGAGGTCAAAGTAGTGACAGGCCTCTCCTCCTATCTCACGGAACGTCGGAATATCGGAGCATACAACACGACTTCCGCAAAGCAGCCCTTCAACTACAGGGAGACCGAACCCCTCCGTCAAAGACGGAGCTAATAACAAGTCACAGCTCTTGTAGAGCCATGACAATTCCTCATCACTCACACTGTCCATCATCTTTACGCGATCTTCCAAGACTTCTCGCTCTATGACGGCTTTGATCGCGGCTGTCTCTGGACCGTGGTTTCCTAATATAACCAGCAACGTACCTCTTTCGATCCTACCCTTTTCCAATAGCGATCCGAATGCTCTAAGCGCCAGGGATATATTTTTGTTCGCCCGGTGTTGAGCCACCATTAAAAAAAATGGCTGCCCTTGAATAACAGGAGCACTTGGCCTATCGGAGTTAATGTTGACGCAATTGTGGACTACTACGCTCTTCCGTTGGGCAATCTGAGGAAATCGTGTCGTCAATCGGGACAACGTGGTCTCAGAAACACAGGCGACCAGATCAGCTTCCTCGAGGCAACGTTGCAAGAAGACTCTATTGAAAAACACCTTCGGAAAGCCGAAATTATGCGGCTCATCGTAAGGATACAGATCATGTAGCGATACGACCACAGGACAATTCAACGCATTCCGGCGAATCGGCACAGGAAAGGAAAGATGAAGAATGTCTGCAGCCACAGCATCTAAGAGTTTTGGCAGCTCCCATAGATACCAGCAATTACGCGTAAACGCATCATTGCGAGTGTCAATTACTATGATGTTTACCTTAGCGCCTTCTATCCGAAATGAATGCCTGAAATATTCCTCTTGCCATTTCCCGATGACCAAGGTGACTTCTGAGATCTCTCTCCGGCTAGCCGCACAGCACACGAGGCTATACGCGTGCCTGCAGATGCCGGATGGACCAGTTGATGATGAGAGTGCTGTGATGAGAATATTCATAACTCTGCTCTTACGATCCGAATTTGTCGAACGAGCTCGCTTGTAACTGTGCCCAATAGGAGCCGCGGATTGCTTTTTCTCCGTATCTTCTTAAGCCAGCGATAGGCCGACAGAAAAGCAGCGCGGCTCTCTTAAGTCGCTCAGATTTCAATCGACGAAGCAACGGCACGGTGGCGAAAATTACACGTCTGTGCTCACACCGCTGCTTGTCTGGCTCGCGGCAGGTTTTGCTGGCAGGTTGTAATCGAAAATCGGCAAGAAGCTCCGGAATGTGTTTGAACCGGTATCCCCTTATGGCCAAACGTATAAAAAACTCTAGATCCATCACATATTGGAGTTCTTCATTTATCCAATTTCCTTCATCAAACACTCGACGGCGAAAAAACGTGGTGGTGGTCGGGATATACAACACCCGGTGATAAAAGAGAACAAAGGCACTGAATGCAATCTCTGGTTTAATCCGAACGAGCCCGCCAAATTCGTCTACGACACGATAATCTCCATACAAAATGTCGAGCTCCGGATCCTCCTCAAACATTTTTGCCACGCGCGCAAAACACCCCATCCGGTAGCGGTCATCCGCGTTGAGCCAGCCAATAATATCTCCTGTCGCCTGTCGAAATCCCTTGTTTAAGGCCTCACTCTGACCACTATCAGGCTCGGAAACCCATGTTATGCCCGGTGATGAAGTCCGAAAGTTCCGCAATAACTCTAGAGTTCCATCGGTTGACATCCCGTCGATCACTAAATGCTCGCAGTTCGGATAGTTCTGTATAACAACACTGTCCAGAGCGTCGTTAATGAAGCTTGCCTGATTGAGTGATGGCGTCACAATCGAGATGGATAATGTTTTGGTCATATGATTTAGCCCTTCTAAGGGTGCAATCCAATGCGAAGCTAACAATAATTCGTCAATTTCTACCTCGACCCCATTTTCCGGTAATTGTCGACCTGATCTGTGTCGCTAGTTCACGCCGAGGATCGAACGCATCCAGTTCCCGCCAGGACCGCTTCGCCAAAAGGTATATTGCCGTCAGAATTATTGACAGCACGGTCGAGATCAAAACTATTAACAATCGATGGGGACCAGACTTTCGCTCAGGAAGATTGGGGAAATCTATAATCCCGACCGTTGGGATCGACTTGGCTTCATCAATGCGAGCCGTCTCATATTCTTCTGAAAGCAGGTCAAATACCGTCTCGTGAATCCGGACAGTTCTATAGAGATTCGCCCACTGCACGCCCAGCCGAGGAAGTTCTCTTAACCCGGGGTATGGATGAGTCTCATCGAGATTCTGACCTTCCGTTCCCTGGATACTCTGTTCGTTCGCACGCTGTAGCTCGCGTCGCAGAATCGCGTCCCTTGCCTCCGCCGCACGAACTCGAACATTCTGATCGCCATAAATCTGACGCAACGAGCTGAGTTCAGATTCGCCTGCTATTAGCTGACCTTCAAGCTTCGCTCCGGCGTCTACGGTAGCCTTGGTCTGTTCTTTTAAATCAATCGTAGTGTTCTTGCTGGAGAAGTCACTGAGTTCTAACTGTGCACGTTGTAGTTCTGCTTGGACGGTGTTGAGTCGCTGCTCAATAAACTCACGTTCACGATGAGCAGATGAAGTGTTGACTCTAGCGACTAGTCCATTTAACTCATCGAGGTAGGCCTGTGCTAGCTCTTTTGCTCGGTTGCGATCTTCGTCTGTCACAACGATCGTGATGACACCATTCTTGGGATCCTCGGTTATTTTAGTCAAACGTGCGAGTCGTTTAGCAGTACTGTCTCGATATCGTGTGTGATATACACGCTGCAGATCGAACTTATCAATGAGATGTCCAGATATCGTTCCGCTGTGCAATAGAGCAACGAACAAAGCACTATTGTTTTTCGCTCCGATGAGGCTTCCTGCTAGACCTGCGAGGCCGCTCGCCGAACTCTTACCGACTAGTGCGGCAAGCATCGCCGCGCCGTTGCCACCACCTTGTTCGGGAGGCATAAGTCGCGCCCCTGATTCGTACTCTTTGGGTAAAATGAACGCTACTACCATACTAAGTGCGAAGGCGGCCCCAGCCACACGGAGAATGAGATGCCGGTTATTCCAAAACAGCGACGCGTTCGTAATCCAGGTTTGTCTCTTTACAACATCTGTAGGACTCATGTCGTGGCTTAGTGGAAATGCTCGAGATGTTGGCTCTAATAGATTTTGCATCGCTCACACCTCAGTAGTAGCTCGTAGATTCGTCGTCAAATAACTACCAAAAGCTGCAAGCCACACGTAACACGAATCGTTGTAACCTGCAGGTTGAGCATTGATAGTTTTAATGCAGTGCTAGTGCAGCTGCGAATCCAATCGAAGAGAATACCTGTGCCGAAGCGAAAAGATTTCGCCACAACGCTGATCCACCAAACACTTTTTGGGGGACGACAACAACATCACCCGGGCCTAACTTTGAGTCAAGCACTCCCGGCTCGTGCCAATTGTTTGAGCCCCTTCCGACCACTAGACCATTCGCTCGAATGACAAGAATCTCTTTTCTATTGCCGCCTTCTGTACTACCCCCTGCGTGCTGGAGATACCACCCCGCGGTCTTCCCAGGAACAAAAGTAATAGCCGAAGCGTTATAGACCTGGCCAGTAACTAGGACAAAACCTGGCTTCTTAGGTATAGTCAGAACATCTCCGTTCCGCATTTCAATATCTGCAGGTGTGCCTTCCCAGCTTGCGATGTCGGTGCTTATTTTGATGACGAGGCGTCCTATCGCAGGTTGATTGCGCAACCGGGATACTACCTCTTTCTGCTGTTGAACAAGCAACTGCAATGTTGCGGCGTCGTCTTGCGCAGAGAGACTAGGCGCCAGCCTCGCACCCGCCGACGTTGTCTCGATTTGACGTATCAATTCATTTCGGCTCTTATCTTCAAGCTCTTTCACCTGGAGTCTGATCAAAACGGCCCCCGAGGGGTAGGCGGTTGATCGGAAGCCACCAGCTCGTTTTATCACTGAGCTCAACCGTTCCCCTTCCTGTAGCCCATAGGACCCGGGGTAAGTGACCTCCCCGGTGAGGCTTACTGAAGCTCCAATATCGTTCCACCCAGATATTTGGTGGACTGTGAGCACATCTCCAACTTTCAACGTTGCATCGGAGTTCGAATCAAAGTTGTTTACTGCTGCTCCAATCCGCACCGCCTGTCTCCGGCTTACGACCTCTCTTCCGTCCTTTACGTCATAACTAGCGAGGTCTGCGTTATCAAGCAGCGCACTACGCTTGAATCCACCTGCCATACGAACTAGTTGTGCAGCCGTCATTCCTTGAGATAGGGCGTATTCCCCTGGATGAATTACTTCTCCATGTATCTGAACCTTTGGAGCATCAGCCTCATAGCGACCTACTATACGAATCGTGTCGAAAGGCCGCAGGCTAATCTCTTCATTACCAGACAAGACGTCGGGAACGTTAAACGAAATAGCCTCCGCGCGTAGATCAGGGGGGAGTAACCGAATAATTTCTCCGCGATCGGCTGGTTCCGGAAGAAGGTCTTGGTAAGAACGAAGAACGTCGGTTAGTTTCATACCATCGTGATACGAGAATTTTCCAGGTCTGACAACATGTCCCTCTACGTAAATGGCCTTCTCGCTATACGGGAGAATCGGTTCCACGGTAACCCGATCGCCGTCCTGGACCACAAACCCATCTATTGTTACTTGCGATCCTTCCCTTGTAGTTCCTTCAGGCAGATCCAGACTCAGCGTCACTCGATGACCCTGTGGATCGATTCTTTCAATCTTAGTGCGGGTCACCGCAGCAGCCACAAGCAGCCCTCCGGCGTCGTCTAAGACTTCGGACAGCTTTTTCTCATCCTTTAGTTCATAGACAGCCGGACGTTTGACCATTCCAGTGATTGCAACCTGCTTGCCAACGGGGGGAATTAGAATCGTATCGCCCGCTTCGAGCCGATCTTCTTCAGATCGAATACCGTGGAGAAGAAAATCGTAGAGATCGACTTCGCGCACCAGCTTTTGTCCACGGTACTGACGAGCTATGCGCAACGAGCCGAACCGAGTCGGGCCGCCAGCTGCATAGAGTGCGTTGAGAGGGGTCGACAATGAACTGATGTCGTACGCCCCCGGCCGTTGCACGTCGCCAACTACGTAGACGCGTATGGTCCTTAATCGCGAAATGGTGATGGCTACCTTCGCATCCCTGAACTGCTTACTTAGCTCCTGTTGGACCACCTCCTGAGCCCTTTGGATCGACAATCCAGCTACTGAAACTGCACCCGCTTCAGGGAGGACGATCTTTCCTTCGCGATCAATAGTTCTCGGAAGACTCTGCGAGATACCTCCCCAGAAATTGACAATCAGGCCATCGCCAGCGCCCAAAATATAGTCTGGTCCGATGGCCACATCAATCGACATCTGTGTGGTAGCCAAGCCACGTTCAAGGAACACGTCCGAACCAAATCGTCTAAGTTTCGAAGTCTGCTCAGGAACCTGGGAGTAGAGATCGCGAAGTGACTGAAGATTGTAGGGGGTTGTCTGATGAATGATTTCCGTAGTACTGCCACTATTCCGGTCTGACCTGTTTTGAGACGAACGGCCTACGTCATCCCGCGACACCGGCGAATTTTTTCTTGTCATCACATCTGAGTTAGGAGTCTCTAGTCTTCCGGAGTCAGCTGTGTTCGTACCTGTTAGACCAATCCCTCCAGAAGAGTCTATGGCTCCTGACCCCGACAATGATGGAGAGCGGGTAGTGTCGTCGATTGCTTGTGTGCCTAGGCTCTGTCCTTCTAAATCGAGATCATCTAGGTATCCGCGCGCCCGCAGCCACACGCTGATTGCTCCACGCAGTCCCGCATTCGAAGATATGCCCTGATACAACATGTCGTCGGTAATGGAATCTACTTGAACAGTCGTTCCTCCTTGTTGCAGGTAGTCGGCCATCACTTGCTTCAGATCTACGACCAACTCTGGACGAGTCTGAACAATCATCAGAATTTGGCTGGCCGTTAAAACGCTGTTTGGATTGGCACTATTCCCTGCAGTGCCCTCCTTTGTCCGGTCACTCTCGCCATCGTCGGAAGTGTTTGCGTCCGGTGACAGAGGAGTCGTAGTAGTCGAAGGCGACGCAGAAGGTAGTCCAGTCGGTAAACTCGGTACCTGCAGTTGCTGCGGATGCACTGCGGCTGTTGATAAAACCAGACAGCCAAGAGCGATCACACTCCATTTCAATTGTTTGATCACACTCATCTGGAGAGCTTTCACCTTAATCCTGCTTCTAAGTATCGAGACTTCTTATCTGTAGATCACCCTGGTGTAAACCTGTCTTTCGTAAATGCGCGACTTCCCTCCTCCAGCGGGTCGCTTCGATCATGTAACAGCAGCCCTGCCCAAGATGGAAGTACAACCTAAACAGGAAGAACCGGCATTCCTCGAGTTCCTTGGGCAGATCGGCTAGTAAACTCGTATTCTGACTACTAACGGTGATTCTTGCGGGCCTATGTAAAGGAAATGGTCTTTTAGCCTCTCGGGATCCCATAATTCCATCGCGAGCTATGGCCTGATGAAGCAATAGATAGATCTTTGTTCCAGGGAACGTCGCAAAGACGACTCTCTTTCCATACCGATCTAGCCAAAGACTGACCGTTTGAGGCAGTTGCTGAATTGTCCACGCCAGCGTATCTGGCATCCGCCGTATGCTAAAGATCTGCTGCGAAACCCGAGTCGCAACCCCGATGGCCAGCTTGGTTTCTTCGCTTTCCGAAGCGCACCGCCGAACCTCGGCCCACAGTGCATCATTCTCCTCGTTAAAATTGACGAAGTTAGCGTATTCGAGAAGCCATGATGCACGCGTCCATTCACTTTTGAGGTGTTTGAATAAGTGGTGCGCAAGCGCAATAAATCGATCCCCATCAGCAAGGATTGGTAGCTCTAAGTCTTCCCAGCGCCTCACGCCCGCTCTGACTAACCTATCGTCCTGGCGCGCCCTTTCATCTGGTTCCTTAACATCGTCAAAGTGGATTTCTACGCAACGTTGAAGTTTCGGTTTATAGAGATCTTTCAAGATGGGCAACCGTCCATCGCCGGCTTTAAACTCCTTTACGTTGGATCCCTCCCCAGTTAATAAATACCCCTGTTGCTCTAACGTCTTTTGGCACCGAGAGACATGAGAGCGATCTACCAAGAAATCAAGGTCAAGCTGAAGACGTTGTCCGGCTTCTCTGAACGCATCGGGAGCCAAAGTAAAGCCTTTGAGGTTGGCGTAGCGCAGACCCGCTTGCCTGAACTCTCTATTAATCACTATAAACTCTTCAAACAGCTCCTTGGTCTTCGCCTGATTATCCTCCGCATTCTCCTGGAGGCGAAGCAAAACAGGCTCAGGAATCGCTGCTTGAATGCCCAACACCTGGAGGCGATCCAACAAATAAAGCGCGAGGCCACTGGCATCCAACCATCTGTAAGTCCCTTGCCACGCCCGGCAATTAAACTTGGAAAGTGCCTCATAGTGGCCGCTCGGGCACTCTTTCCGAAATGTGGCAATCACTGCCTCTGCCAATTGATAATTCATTCGCCGCATACTCTTTCATGTTGGCGCTTTTTTATGACTGATTACTTGTCATAAAGAGCTGGATCACCGAGACTACCTGCGGGCGGCAGGTTTCGAATAAACAAAACAATCGACCATATCTCGTCATCGCTCAGAATACCCCTCGAAGCCGGCATGCCGGATGGTGCAATACCATAGTCGATCACCCATTTCAGTTGCCCATCCGTGTAGGACTGAATCTTGCTTGAGCTAAGCGGAGGTACGGGAGGCGACATGGCGTCTGCGAACGGGACACCGGTGTTTCGACCATCCATTCCATGACATGCGACGCAATAGTGTGTAAAAGCTTCCCGCCCCGCAGTGATGTTTGCGTCGGAACGCTGGAGCGGGTTACGTTGCGCGCGGTTGCGAATGAATAAGGCGTGCTTGCTCCACGTCAAAACATTGTCCTCTATTCGGCCGGGAGGAGCAGACTTACATCCAGTCATTCCTACTAGAGAGAGCAACAAGATTGGAGTAGTCTTGCGCATTGTCACTCTGTAACGTGAAGGGTTAATGTCATTGAGCCGTGACCGGATCCACAGAATACTGAGCAGTGTCCTACAAAGTCTCCGGTTTGTGTGGGCGTGAATGCGAGTTCCGCTGTTTTTCCCTTTTCGATCTTGGTGTTAAGGTTCAATTCCTTGAATTTCAAACCATGAGCAACATCTTCGGTTGTCAACTTGATTACTACTGGTTCGCCTTTTTTCAGGGTGATTTCTGACGGCTCGTAGGCGAAACGCTTCACCGAAACATTGATCGTAACGGGAGCATCAGAGGTTGAAGCAAATCCGGGCGCAACAAATGAGCCCACAGACAAAATACTCACTAGAATTGCTTTTGCTGAAATCTGGCTTTTCATTTCACCTCACCACTTTTTTCTGGGTTTAGGAAGATCATCAAAGGTACTTCCGCTATTCATGTCGAGA
The DNA here is from genome assembly GCF_051013365.1 of Tunturiibacter psychrotolerans. Taxonomy (GTDB): domain Bacteria; phylum Acidobacteriota; class Terriglobia; order Terriglobales; family Acidobacteriaceae; genus Edaphobacter; species Edaphobacter psychrotolerans_A. The sequence goes on from NZ_CP132941.1 coordinate 5,643,175, forward strand.
ATGGAGCGCATACATATCCAACGCTCTTGACCTTATTTGACTCACTTAGTTTAGTTGTCACTGCGTAATGTGCTATTTGTCACTTATTTGTAAAAGGCTTGCCGGTCACATGGGTAGCTTCAGATCTTCAGCAAGACGGGGATTAATTCTGAGAACAAGCGTGGGATTGTAGTCCTAGAGGAGACAAATCCCAGACATTCCGATCTTTGCGCGTCATAGCATAGGATAGTTTCCGTTCCAACAATCAATGTTCGTAGGTTTCCCGCGGAGACAAGGGTCATTTCGGTACTAGTATTGGCCGCAAACCCGTCTCGAATAAGGTGCCACGAAACCACAGTAGGCAAATTCTCAGCTCTACGAGTGCTCCAGGAGCGCCGAACGGCCAATGCTATTCCCAACTCATTTGATCGGACAGAATGTCGACTGGGGCCGACGTTATCGGTGAATACATATGGCGTTGCCACGAACCTTCGCAAAAGATCTGGAGACGGTATCGCATCGAGCTTCACGCAAATATCTCCCGCGCTTGATTAGCGACAAACTCAACAAGATATTCCGCGGCGACCTGGGGAGCACCTCCATACCGGAGGAACCAACATGGCAGTCTTGATACCATTTCGAGTGTGAGATCCCGCATCGCAGAAGCTTCATACAGCTCCGTCGGCAATCTCTCTACGCTAGAATTGAGATAGCTTCTGGCTTTGCTCGATGCCACAGAAGTAAACTCAACCTCGCAATTCGGTATTCGCTCCAAAAAAATCAGCCATCGCGGTTCGCACGCTTTTTTAACTCGGACTGTAAATGCTTCGGCGATGTCCACCTCGTAGGCTAACTCTCCATTCATTGACTTCTGTACGCGATAGTTCGCCAAACTAGGAAAGTGATTAGTAGCATCTGGCAACAGCTTGACCGGAGCTGATGTGCCGAACGCTACCAGAGAACTCTGATGCCGTGACATATAGGTCCAATCATCGGAGACGTAGCTGAATCCATTTTGCGCAAGGGCAACAGATAAAGTGGATTTTCCCGCACCTGACATGCCAGCTATTAGCAGCCCGTCACCATTCCGCTCAAGACACGCACAATGTATAGGAACCAATCCCATGGCTGCACCTAGCACTCCTAGAGAGATTGGGATGAGCTTCTCGCTCCAGAAACGAAGGTCCGTAGCTGCCACTCTAGAAATACTTGCGCTAAGTGTGCGGCGCAACACATCGAAGATAAAGATGTTGCCAGTGCCAAACGAAGCTGTAACTAAATGGCGTAAACCGCGGAAGTGGGGCTTTTCAATCGGGTCCAACGAAGATTCGTTCACTACAATGCGCATGCTGAATCGATTTCCCGCTTGGTAGTTCTCGACGTGGGAAAGCTGGCTTAGTAGAGCTCGTAGTTCGAACGAGTTTGTGATCAAATCACACACCACACCTGCGAAACGAAGCTCTTGGGCGTAGGGCAGAATAGTTGGATCGACCAAAACGGATTTCATCGGAACACCTGCCGAACTTCACTCTATCCCAAGCGATACCGGATTTTTGCCACCCTAAAAAAACTTTACAAAGCACTGACACGGATATGACAACTGCGGTCGCCGCTAGTCATATCGTCCAAAATGAGTGAGGAATCGAATTGCCTAAAGCCCGCAAAGTCGTCTTCTTCTTTCCATCCTTCGCGAGCTCCGATGCTACCGCGCCACTAGGTATTCTCGCTGTTGCCACTCCCTTGATACGCGCTGGCTATGAGGTCGTGCTCATAGACTCCACGATCACCCCGAACTATAAGCAACGCGTCCTAGAAGAAGTGAAGGATGCGATCTGTCTTGGAATCTCTTTGGTGACCGGACCAATGATTCGGGAAACTGTCGAGATTGCAAAAGCGATCAAAGCTCGAGATTCCAGGTTCCCCATTGTCCTCGGAGGCTGGCATCCTTCCCTTCTACCTACACAGACACTTGAAGCCCCATACATCGATTACGTTATTTGCGGACAAGGAGAAGAGTCCTTCCTTGAACTGGTCGAACACATTGAGAATCGGTCCGCTCCGGACTTCGTCTCAGGTATTGGTTTTAAGCGAGACAACAAACTGACATTCACACCCGAACGTGCGCTTCGGCCCATTGTGGAGCAACCACCCAAGGCCTATCAAATCGCTGATTTTGATGCCTATGAACGAATGTGCGGAAAGCGGTGGGCGATGTACACCTCCAGCTTGGCTTGTCCCTTTGATTGCGCCTATTGCACTAACGGTGCGGTCTATAAGCGTAAATGGAACGCTCTTCCAGCAGAGCAATTCGTTGAAGAGACCATAGACCTGAGCCGAAGGTACAACCTGAGCATGCTTTGGATCGTCGACGATAATTTCCTCGTCGATCTGGACCGCGCGCGAGCCATAGGCGAAGGTCTAGTGCGCGCAGGCGCGGAGTTCCAGTGGAGTATTCAAGCAACCACAAATCTAACTTCGCGGCTTTCTTTGGAGGATCTGAAATTGTTGCGTCGTAGCGGCCTTCACCAGATCTGCCAAGGTGTAGATTCCGGGTCTCCGAAGATCTTGAAGGCAATGAACAAGACATTTCAAAACTTTGAAGATATTTACGAAAGCGCGGCACGATGTTTGGCCGCAGGAATGCGCCCTTCTTTCAACATTATCTTCGCATACCCTGGAGAGGGACCAAAAGAACGTCGAGAGACCATGAATTTCATTATGGATGTCTGCCGCCGTTTTCCAGGGACCGAGTTCTGGACGAATATCTTCACTCCGTATCCTGGAACCAATGTAATGAACAGGGCCGCCGAACTTGGGATAGAAGTCCCCGACTCCCTCGAAAAGTGGGCCGAATTTTTTCCCCGCTATACCAAGCTCCCATGGTTGAACGGCCGTGACCATGAAGAACTACAAATTATGCGCGATTACCTTCGAATTGCCTTTGATCGGATTCCGATCGGAGTGGACCGCCGAACCCGCATCACCCGTCTTGCTCAGAAATGCATTTCTTTTCCAGCGCGGTTCCGACTTGATCATGGACTGTATCGTTTTCCTGCCGAACTCTGGTTGAATGACAAGCTAAAAGCGAGGACCGCCGGATTCAAGCCAGTTGTTGACGCGCGCCGCTTGGAGCCCAACCCAGAGCAGGTCGAGGCCGCATGCTGAGCGAAGGTAAGGTAGTTCTCTTTTACCCGCCCTATGACGGACCGCCGCTCGGCGCTCCTCTATGCTTACTCGCCCTTGCTGCTAGCCTTCGCGAGGCGAACTTCGACGTTGTCATGATCGACGCCGCCATCGAACCGAACTATCTCTCGCGCGTTGAGTGCGAATCTGTAGACGCTCTATGCATTGGAATCTCTGTCTTGACTGGGCCTATGATCCGCGGTGCCATTGAGGTCGCAAACACAGTCAAGAACCATACTCCATGGCTGCCGATCATTTTTGGTGGATGGCATCCCTCTCTTCTTCCGGACCAAACTCTAAGCGAGAGCTTTGTAGATATGGTTGTTCGTGGTCAGGGTGAAATAACACTTGTAGAAACAGTTCAAGCATTGGCACAACGCAGGTCCCTCAACAACATTGCTGGTCTTTCATGGAAAAGCAATGGGCGACGTGTCCACAATGCTGATCGGAGAGTAGAACCCCTCGACTCCCTGCCGCTCCCCGCCTTCGACCTCACTAATTTTGAGGCTTACGAAAAGGTCTCCGGTGTTCGCAAACTCGCCTATGCCACCAGCGTCGGGTGCCCGTATGCATGCAATTACTGCACAGACATGGTCTTCTATAAACGCAGATTTAATGCACTCTCGGCGGACCGGACTGTGGCCGAGATGATAGACCTGGTGACTCGATACCGCATCGACGAAGTAGCGTTGCTGGACTCTAACTTCCCGGTTCAGCTCCCGCGAGCACTTCAGATTGCCCGTGGCATCATTGATTCGGGAGTCAAGTTCAAGTGGACCTTCCAAGCCTCAACTGATTTCTTATGCCGCATGAGTGAAGATGACGTACGGCTCTTGGGCGCTAGCGGCGTCTCACACATGGGCTTCGGTACCGAATCAACATCGGACTCGGTTCTCAAGCTTATGAATAAGCGGCATCAGCGTGTCGATGAAATGTACGAAACTGCACGCAAGGCTCAGTTAGGTGGTATTCGTGTCACGTTCAATCTGATCTTCGGTTATCCGGGCGAGACAGAAGCGGATCGAATTATTACTTTTCAGACGATGAGCGACATTGGTCGCCAGTTTCCCAACGTCAGCTTCTCTCCAAATATCTTCACTCCGTATCCAGGAATTCCAATTTGGCCTCAACTGCGGGAGCTCGGTGTTCCCGAGCCCACAAATCTACGTGAATGGATGGACATGCCGTTGGGAGCAAACATGTTGCCGTGGCTCAAGGGTAACGAGTTAGCGAGACTTCAACGCATGCTTAAATATTTTCTCCTCAACAATCAAATTGATCGCCAACAAAATAGCTATTCACGACTCCGACGCACTGTCAGGTTTATCGTTCAAATGCCCATCAGGTGGCGACTCCGTTCGAGCAACTACTCATTCCCTTGGGAACTCTGGCTCTCCAACTTATCCGAACACATAGTACTCCGTCGTTCACTGGTGACTGGCCAAGAGCTGCCAAAGGAGCCAGTCAATGCATGCTGACCAGACAAAGAGAGGGGATAGTCGATGGCTGACGTTCTGCTGACACATTCTTACCATCTACCCTACGACCCCAAGCAGGTGCGAAAGATGCAGCCGTATCCCCCTCTCGGTACGCTCTATGCTGCGTCCGCTCTAAGAGCCGGAGATATCGTTGTCGCCGTGTTCGATACCATGCTCGAAGATCCCAACTCGGGCTTTACAGCGGCCTTGCTAAAGCACCGCCCTAAGCTCGTGGTGATCTACGAGGATGATTTCAATTTTCTCTCGAAAATGTGCCTCACGCGCATGCGCCAACTCGCTTGGCAACTCGCTCACGAAGCAAAGCAATCTGGTGCAGTTGTAATAGCGCATGGTTCGGACATGACAGATCAGGCCGAGTCTTACCTCCGCAACGACGTCGATTTCATCTTGCTGGGTGAAGCAGAAGAAACGCTCGTAGCTCTGTGCTCCGCGATTTTATCCGGTGACCCGTACTTGGACATACCAGGTCTCGCATATCTTGACACCGGAGGGGTCCTATCAAAGAGCGCAGGGGGCATCCCAAAGAACCCATCGTGGAATAGTCTGCCGCGACCCTCGCGCGAACTGATTGATCTGGCGCTTTATCGCCAGGCGTGGTTCTCCGCACACGGTCATTTTTCAACAAACATCGTAGCCAGTCGCGGATGTCCCTACCGATGTAACTGGTGTGCCAAACCAATTTCCGGCAACAAGTTTCAGATCCGCTCGGCCAAAGACGTAGCAACTGAGATTCGGGAGCTGAAAGAAGTTTATGGTGTTGAGCACATCTGGTTTGGCGATGATGTATTCGCACTAAACCATCAGTGGGTACAAGACCTTGCAGACGAGATTGAAACGATGGAATGCGCTCTCCCTTTTAAAATACAGTCTCGCGCCGATCTAATGACACCTAAGACTGTTGCAGGACTCAAAAGAGCAGGGTGTGCAGAGATATGGATGGGGGTCGAATCTGGTTCGCAGCGAATACTCGATGCAATGGACAAGGGATTAACTGTCAATGACGTGATCACTGCACGTACTCTGCTTGCTGACAACGGTATGCGCGCGTGCTTTTTCCTGCAATTTGGTTATCCAGGCGAGACATGGGAAGACATTCAACAGACTATCGATCTAGTACGCAGTATGCGCCCTGACGACATCGGCATCTCTTTCTCTTACCCACTCCCAGGAACAGCCTTCTATGAGCGCGTACAGGAACAGATCGGAACGAAACGAAATTGGACCGACAGTGACGACCTATGCGTCATGTTTTCTGCCGCCTATAACAATGACTTTTACATGGCACTGCGAAACGCGCTTCACGCGGAGGTCGACTCTTGGAAAAATAGCCGAGGTACCGTCATGAATTCGACTGACCTAGTGACGCTCTGGCAGCGTGTTTTCGAGCTCGAAGCCGTCAGCAGAAATTCCGCGGCAACATTCGGCCTCGATACAGTGGTCGCAGGTTCAGTCAAACACAAGTTTGTTCCTCTGCAAACGCTACTCCCATCCGAGAGGCAGGCTTAAATGGCAGAGCTTCTACTAACTCACGGCTATTTCCTATATGAAGACCCCAAGGAACTCCAGATTCTGAAGCCCTACGCCCCACTCGGAATCTTGTATTTGTGCTCTCATCTGCAGAAGAAGGGCTTTGATGTAGAAGTCTTTGACACCACGTTCTCCAGTCGTGAAACGCTCTTCAATCACCTGCGCACCGAGACACCATCGGTGATTGGTATCTACGCCAATCTTATGACACGAAGCAATGTAGTAGAAATTCTGAAGGAGGCGCGTGAGGCAGGCTGGAAGACGATCGTAGGTGGCCCCGAACCCGGTGCATACGCTCTTGAGTATCTTCAGTCGGGCGCGAACTACGTCGTCTTTGGCGAGGGCGAACTCACAATGCAGGAGCTGCTCGAAGCTTTTCGCGCTGATGACACCGCCGCATGCACTACCATCTCCGGGCTGGCCTACCTAGATGCCGCCGGAAACATGCAGGAAAACCCACCGCGTAATCAGATAGCCGATCTCGATAGTCAACCATGGCCAGCTCGCCACGCTATCGATATTGCCCGCTACGTGAAGACATGGCGCGACGCGCATGGTAAAGGTTCGATCAACTTCATAACGGCTCGTGGATGCCCTTATAAATGTCGTTGGTGCAGCCATCAAGTCTTCGGTCAAACTCATCGCCGTCGTACTCCACGGCTCGTCGTCGATGAAGTGGAGTGGCTCCTCCAAACCTATTCTCCGGACATGGTCTGGATATCTGACGACGTCTTTACGATCAATCATCAGTGGCTTCGCGATTACGCGCGAGAGATGCAGCTCCGAGGCCTCCGCATTCCTTTCGAATGCATCTCTCGCGCAGATCGTCTAAACCCAGAGATGCTTGACCTTCTCGCCGAACTTGGTTGTTTCCGGATCTGGATCGGCTCTGAAAGTGGGTCGCAACGCATCCTCGACTCCATGGATCGTGGAGTAAAAATCGAGCAGGTACAACAAGCTGTCGCGATGAGCCGCGAGCGAGGTATCGAAAGCGGCATGTTCCTTATGTGGGGCTACGAAGGTGAAGAGCTAGAAGACATCGAAGCAACTATTAAGCACGTCAGCATCTCCAAACCGGATGTATTCTTCACAACCGTCTCCTATCCCATCAAAGGGACACCCTACTACCAGAAAATCTCTAGTCGCCTCGTTCAGTTGAAGCCATGGGGAGTTAGTTCCGATCGCGAGATCAAGATCAAGGGACGTCATTCGCAGAAGTTTTACAGCTACGCAGACAAGCTCCTGCGAGATGAGGTCCAACTGGCTCGCATGGCCGAAACTCCCGACGCTGAATCCGATCGCGCATCCAGTCTGCGCCGCGAGATAGCGCTCGCCCGTGCCGGTCTACTCTCAACGCAGACCGAGGTGGAAGCATGATTCCGGTGGCTACGGCACAGCCACAAGCCATTTTGGCCTTCGACCAATTGGCGAGGCGCTACGACGATCTGTTTACCAGATCTCTGATCGGGCGCGCTCAACGTAATGCGGTCTGGAAAGTGATCGCGCAGGCGTTTCGATCCGGAGACCGCGTTCTGGAATTGAACTGTGGCACTGGCGAAGACGCCTTTTTCCTTGCTGGGAAAGGAGTCTCTGTGGTTGCATGCGACGCTTCCGAACAAATGATCCAGTATGCCCAGCAGCGCCTTAGTGCCGAAGCTCCGAACACTTCAGTGAAGTTCGCCCAACTACCAATCGAGCAAATCACTGAGATTCGCACGGAAGGCGCTTTCAATGGGATCTTCTCAAACTTTTCAGGTCTGAATTGTGTCGCTGATCTCAGCCAAACAGCAGAAGACCTAGCAACTTTCATTCCGCCGGGCGCTCCCCTTATTGTTTGTCTATCAACCCGCTTCTGCATCTCAGAAATCATCTGGTTTCTCATTCACGGAAGGCCCCACGAAGCGTTTCGCAGATGCTCGGGCCATGCCGTGGCCAAGGTAGGCGAATTTGTTGTAGATGTCTACTATCCGACACTGCGTCAGTTGCAAAAATCGTTCTCGCCCGCCTTCGTTATGCGTTCCTGCGTCGGCATCGGCATCACCGTTCCTCCTTCTTACGTTGAACCATGGATCCGCAAATTTCCAAACTTGCTGCATGTCATGGAGACGATCGACAAAGCTCTTTCGGCGTGCCCAGGATTTCGAGTGATTGGAGATCACATGCTCATTAGCTTCGAGAGAGTCCAGGTATGATCGCGATGGCTCATAAAGAATCCATCGATTTTCGTGCGGACGAAGACACCGACGTTCGTCTTCGATGCCCTCGATGCAGGGGATGGATCAGTAATTTGTCATATACAAATTTTGCTGACGCTATATTGGTCTGTTCCGACTGTTGCCTAAAGTTATCGAGCGAGGGGGGGATTTGGAGAGCGTTGCTTCCCGAACGCGTTTCCCACTTCTCCCGCTTCATTCGTGACTATGAGTTTATTCGCTCTGCGGAGGGCCGCGGCAGCGTGGATGCAGAGTACTATTTGGCGCTACCTTATCGCGACCTGTCAGGAAGCAACAGTCAACAATGGATCATACGTGCCAGGACGTTTCGTTACATCGAGCGACATATTCTCCCTGGCTTGAAGCCCGGTAACAAAAAGCGGCTTCGAATTCTGGACCTTGGCGCAGGTAACGGATGGATGAGCTATCGGCTCGCTCTAGGGGGGCACGCACCTGTGGCCGTGGATCTCCTTACCAACGACAGAGACGGGCTAGGAGCAGCAATTCACTATCAGAAGCAGCTTACTACGCTTTTTCCACGCGTACAGGCAGAGCTTGATGTGCTTCCCCTCATGGACGACGCGTTCGATCTTGTCATCTTCAACGCTTCATTTCATTATTCCGAAGACTACGAGAAGACCATTGCCGAAGCCTTACGTTGCACATCTGCGGGGGGCACAATTCTTATCGCCGACACCCCATGGTATAGCAACGAAGCAAGCGGCCAACAAATGGTAATCGAACGCCGTAGGTCTTTTACTCAACGTTATGGCATTGCCTCCGACAGTCTCAACAGCCTCGAATTCCTCACCGATCAACGTCTTCAAGGACTGGAAGCGCGCTTCGAATTTCGTTGGCAGGTGCACCAGCCGAGTTACGGCTTCCGCTGGTCTATGCGGCCATTAGTCGCCAAAATGCAGGCGAGACGTGAACCATCTCAATTTCGAATCTACAGTGCCCGAGTACAAAAATGATCCTTCTCTTTAATCCGCGAGCTACAAAACCACGCAACCGACGGCTTCCCCTTGCGGTATTGGCTATTGCCGCCGTGCTTGAGGGCCGCGAAGACTACGAGATCGTTGACGGCAACGTAGACGACAATCCCGTAGCCTCCATTTTGCGGCTAATCGAACAATACAACGTTGAACTACTCGGCGTCTCCGTCATGCCCGGACCGCAGATGGTCGCGGCGATGGACGCCTCCCGTGAGATACGTCGGGCCTATCCTCATGTGAAGATCGTGTGGGGTGGCTACTTCCCTTCCGTCTATCCAGATGCCGCGCTCAATGCAAAATATGTAGACTACATCGTTCGCGGCCAAGGCGAAGATACTCTCCTTGAGCTTCTCGACGCGATACGCGGCCAGCGAGCTTTCGATTCCATTCTCGGCCTCTCTTACAAAGACATCTTCGGGTTACCAAGAAATAACGCAGAGCGGCCTATGAAAGGACCGGATGAATTCCCCTGGTCGCCATTCCATCGACTTCCTGTCGAAAAATATCTTCGTCCTTCTTTTTTTGGGAAACGTACTGCCGTCCACCACGCCAGCATTGGCTGCCCTTTTAACTGCAGCTTCTGTGGTGTCCACGCTGCTTATGGGAACAAAGAGCGCATGGAATCTCCAGAGCGTACCGCTGCCATTCTCTCCCATTTGGTGACCGAGTACGGTGCGGATTCGGTTCAGTTCTACGATATGAATTTCTTTCTCAGAGAAGATCACGCTCTCGAACTCGCCAAGCGAATTGAACATCTCAATCTTCGTTGGTGGTGCGAAGCCCGGGTTGATGTGATGTCTCGGTACTCTGACGAAACCTTCGCTGCACTCAAACGCGCTGGCTGCACGATGATCTTCTTTGGCGCAGAGTCAGGCTCCGACTGGGCTCTCAAAGAGATGAAGAAGGGCATTAACACAGAGCAAACAGTCACAATCGCAGAACGAACAAAACAGTTCGGTATCATTCCTGAGTTCTCCTTCGTCATCGGAAACCCCGGCGATCCAGAACGTGACACAAGGGAGACTCTCGCCTTCATTCGCAAACTGAAGAAGATCAACCCTGATTCCGAGATCATCATCTACCACTACACGCCGGTACCTCAACCTGGAAACATGTATGGCAACATAGATGGGCAGATCGCATGGCCGTCCACACCCGCAGAGTGGGCTTCAAAGCAATGGATGGATTTCACCCTCCGCATCGACACACAAGCTCCGTGGCTTCAACGTAAAACAAAGGATCTCATAGACAACTTCGAGATTGTCATTGGCTCGCGATGGCCAACAGTGCAGGACATCCGCGCGCCGAAGTGGAGCCGTATCCTCCTAAAAACTCTCAGTGCATGGCGATACGCTCTCGGAGTTTATCGCTTTCCGGTTGAACTTCAATGGGCCAACGAATTCATCAGCCTCCGCAAACCAAAGCGAGAAAGTCTGTGACTGCAACCGCTTTGTCCTCCTTTGATGTCTTCGATACTTGGGCGCAGGTCTATGATGAGCAGCCTAATCCGCTCCTCATGTTAGAGCAGCGTTTTCTAAGTCAGATGCTCCCAGATATCAACGGCCTGCACGTTCTGGATGCCGGCTGTGGCACCGGCCGATGGCTCCAATTCTTGACGTCACGCGGTGCAGCGAGTTTGATTGGCGTTGACTCCTCGACAAAGATGCTGCACCGTGCTGCAGAAAAACTTGGAACCACGTGCTCTCTGCTACAAGGAGCCTGCACCGCACTACCCATATCTGACAACAGAATTGACCTCGTCGTCTCTTCTTTCGTTATAAGCTATCTCGAAAATCTGAAAGATTTCGCTAAGGAATTGCACCGAATTACCCGTCCGGGTGCCCATGTCTTTTTGACAGATATGCATCCAGACACCGCAATTTCCTGTAATTGGACAAGGTCATTCACTCACGACGGGTCAACAGAGAAACTCCGTGTATATGGACACTCCCTGCAAATGATCGTTGATACTTTCAAGGCTTACGGATTCGAACTACTTGCGAACATCCAGCCCGCCTTTGATTTGGAGGAGAGAAAAATATTTGAGGAAAATGGCAGGCTGGCGTTTTATGAAGAATCCGCCGATCTTCCTGCTGTTTATATTCTGCAGTTGCAAAAAAGATCGCCCGCATCAAAGCTCTCTGATGCAACTGAAAGCTCTCAGACACTTCATCTCTCCGGAGGCAGATATGCCCTCGGACCCAGGTCGGCAACAGAAGGGTCGATTGAGGTCGAACGCGGAAACATCCGCGCCCTTATAGCCAAATCGCCGATCGGGGGGGAGAGGCGAATTAGTTTAAAGGAAACCATAGACTTATCTGGCTATTTATTGCTTCCCGGCCTTATCAACGCCCACGATCATCTTGAGTTCAGTCTCTTCCCAAACCTTGGCGTCGGACCATATCTGAATTCAGCTGAGTGGGCGAGAGAGATCCATAGGACTCACGCAGCCACAATTGCCTGTCATCGCAAAGTGCCAAAGCCGACACGGCTGCTATGGGGCGCCATCCGCAATCTGCTATGTGGTGTAACCACTGTCTGCCACCACAATCCGCTCTCGCGGGAACTAATCGCCGCCGATTTCCCGGTTCGAGTACTCGCCAAGTTCGGCTGGGCACACTCTCTTGCGATGGATCCAAATCTCCTGCACAACTTTGACCATACTCCGCCGAACCTTCCTTTCGTGGTTCACGCGGCTGAAGGTGTCGATGCAAAAAGCGCACAGGAGATCTTTGATCTGGACCGGCTGGAAGTTCTCGATGAACGAACTGTACTTGTACATGGCTTGGCCCTGAATCACAAAGCGATTTCACTTCTCAATCAACGTCGTTCAGCACTCGTAATTTGCCCGACTTCGAATCAATTCCTCTTTCATTCCGCTCTTTCCGCAACCTTGATCAAATCTATTCACACAGTCGTTCTAGGCAGTGATTCTCCACTCACAGCTGCCGGTGATCTACTCGACGAAATAAATTTCGCGCGCAATGAAATTGGCCTCGATGCCAAGTCTCTCTTCGATATGGTCACCGTAAAATCGGCCAGTGTCCTGCGACTCCGGAACGGAGAGGGGCGTCTTCGTCCGGGCGCCGTAGCCGATCTGATTGCCGTGCGCGACAAGGGCCTTACACCGGCAGAAACCGTTGCGCAACTTACGGTAGACCAGGTTGAACTAGTCATATTAGGAGGCAGAGTCCAACTCGCAAGCGATTCTCTATTTGCTTCTCTCCCCAACTCGCTTCAAGTCGGACTGCAGCCCCTATTCGTCGACGGCATAAGACGATGGCTACGAGCTCCGATTGATAGTCTGCTCGCTCAAGCAAGAAGAACTCTTGGAAGAGATCTTCGAGTCGGCGGAAAGAAGGTGGAACATGCCAGTGCTGCATGAGGCATCAACCAAACGACCCCTGCAGGCCGAACGAATCACCCATCTGCCGATCTTGATATTGAATGTGCATAGCCTCTGCAACTGTCGCTGCGTCATGTGCGATATCTGGAAACGTGATACGAAAGAACAGATTCGCCTGGAGAATTTGGAGCGTCACCGCCTTTCGTTGCAAAGACTCGGGGTCCAACAAGTAGTTTTAACCGGTGGCGAACCCCTCCTCCATAACGATCTCGCAGCGCTTTGTACATTTTTCCGCGATCAACACATTCGGCTAACTCTACTGACCACAGGTCTTCTGTTGCTGAAGCGTGCCTCTGAAGTTGCAACCCTTTTCGATGACATCATCATTTCCCTGGACGGTCCCCGGGAGGTTCACGACGGTATCCGCCGTGTCAAGGGAGCTTTCGATCTCATACACGAAGGCGTCGCTGACGTTCGTCGATGCAATCCATCCATACCCATTACTTGCCGGACCACCGTCCAAAAAGCCAACCATCGTCATCTGCGAGAGACCGTCACTGCTGCTAAGACCTGGGGCTTGAATTCCATCTCGTTTCTCGCCGCGGATCTAACCTCCGAGGCCTTCAATCGTCTTCAGATATGGCCTACAGAAAAACAAAACCAAATTGGCCTGACCCTCAAAGAAACAATCGATCTTGAAGCTGAAATCGAACAGATGATTCAAGACTTTGAAATCGACATCAACGGAAGATTTATTGCCGAGTCACCGGCGAAGCTGCGCAGGATCCCACGTCGCTTCCGCGAGCATCTCGGACAAGTCTCTCCCCAGGCTCCTCTCTGCAACGCTCCCTGGGTTTCAGCCGTCGTTGAAATCGACGGCGAGGTCCGTCCTTGCTTCTTTCACAACTCAATAGGAAATATGACTCACTCGACTCTAGAAGACGTAGTCAATGGAGATCGGGCGAGAGAGTTCAGGGCTTCACTCGATGTGGAGACCAACGCAATCTGCAAGCGATGTGTGTGCTCGTTGAATTACAGTTTGGCAAAGAACGCTCCGGAGGCCTAGGTTATAGTCTGATTGTTTTTGAATCCAACCTAGTTATTGCGCGAACTCCTGCTGTGTCTATAACTAAAATTAAACGTCCAGACCTATGACCGGCTATTTAGTCCTAGCCAACGCTTCAGTTACTAGAGGATCCTTCTGATCAGCATCTTTCCACAACTTTAGAAACCTACGATAAACCTCAACGCTTGCGAGTTGATTACGACTGCTTTTGTAGGCCCGCGCTGCGCCTATCTCCGTCATCGGATAAACATCTCCTTGCTGCATCGACGCCTCACCCTGGCGAGCCAGCAACGAATCAAACTCAATGGCGGCTAGCGGCGCTTGGCCCAATGCAGTATGAGCCATCCCGCGTAGGTATACCGCCAGCAAAGACCGGTCGTATTGTGCGCTTGTGTCTAAACCCGGAAGGGCCTTCTCCGGCTCGTTTATCCCGATCTCAGCCGCAGCCTGCAACTCTGGAACATAGTCTTGGGTGGCCACAGTATTTCGTGGAAAATTCTGTTGGAGCGCAACGGTAGTCTTCACCGCATACGGCTGATCACCGCAAAGAGCGGCTGCCATTCCCGCATCGAACATCGCATTAGGCCCTTTTTCCAAGCCCTTCACATCCTCAACCATCGAGAGGGCGACAGTGCAGTTCTCAGCCAAAGCTTGATCCAGGGCGCCCTGCGCCAAAAAATATGCTTGCGTGCCCAAAAGTTGACTATCGTCGCCAGCTCTCGCAGCGGTCTTCCGCCACAGTTCCACGGCAGTGCTCCTCCTTCCTGTGTTATCGAGAAAGAGGGCGTAATTGTTCAGATTCGCATACGTCACCTGCATGCGATCTTCCGGCGCTGAGATCGCAAGAGCATTTTCCAACTCTGCTATCTGTGCGGTCACAAGATCTTCCCTTCCATTTAAGTGAGCCGCTGTCAAAAGGTTGACATTCCGCGGGACGCCCTCGTGTTCCGCTTGTGAACTCAACTCGAGAACACTGCCGTACCGATTCATCGCTATCAGATCGCGCTCTGCCTCCACGTATGTCTCCCCGTCGAAGGGATTCTCCTCATAGCCTTTTTGCGCCGCCTGTAGAGCCTCCTGAAATCTCTCCTGCGTTCGCAACGTCAACGCTAGACTTTTTTGCCCGTCAACACTGAGCGGATACCTCATCACATATTCGTGGATCGTCCGGGTAGCATGCGTCAGATCGCCACTTCCGTTCATCTCAAAACAAAACTGCGCCAGCAGCCTCACCGCATCACTAGCGTGAGCAGCCGCTTCCCGAGCCAATCCAGCTGCGTTTGCCGATGAAACTTCGGCCTTCTCTTCGCGATAGAGCCACGCCAACCGCATCTGTGCTTGTACAAACTTAGGATCAAAACCGACGGCCTCTCGATACGCCTTCAATGCATCAACAATATGACCATTCCGCTCAGCCGCTGCACCTGAAAAATACGCATGCAGCGCTTCCAGGTTCGCCGAAGCGTCATCGACAAACGGAACACTTCTTTGGATGTCCGCTTTGCTATCCACACTAATCTCTTTGCGCACTGCCAAAGCCAGTCGACCGATCGCAGCCGGAATCTCTTCCTCGCTTGTAGCAATCACATCAATACTTGCCACTTTGTCGTTAGTATCGGCCCTCAGAACATCGACACTAATCGTGTAGGGTGCCTCCGATCCAGTGATCTCTCCATACAAATAGACCCTCGCGCCAACCTTCTGCGCGACACTCTGCACAGGCGCTGCCATCACGACATCCCTGCTCTCTGTCTCGAGCTGTCGCAACCCCGCTTGATATGCGTCACCACCAAGCACATTCAAAGTCTTTGACTGATGCAGCGCGATCTCAAGACCCTGCATCAGCGTTCCGTCCAGTGTCTGATCTCCGGTCTTGTTCTGGATAAGAGTCAACAGCAATCGATCACTGGGTTTTAGCACCATCGGTCGCAACAGACTTCTGCCCATCAGCAGAGAGGCACCCATCGCCACGCCTAGGATTGCGATCAGAGCGACTGCCATCCGTACACGTGTTTTTTTCGTTTGCTCCGCCACCAACTCCGCGTAGGATTCGTCCTCAGAACGCGACCACTCCGGTAACTCTTTCCCGACGACATCCTCAATGCCGTCTTCCAAGCTCGTTAGTACGGCGGAAGACTTTAGCGGAACCGATTCTCCGTATCGCAAACTCGGCGCCGTCAACGCGACATGCTCAACCTCCTCGTCGACGGCGTCCTTCGAAGAGTCGCCGACGTTGTACGTCGAACGAAGCTGCAACTGAGGATACTCAATTTCATCTGTTGGAACTCCGGCTTGCATCGAACGCGCGCCCTCTAGAGCGCCCGCATAATCTTTCCCATGGCCGGGAGCAGTACGGACCAGTCTGTTGTTATCGCTTGAAGACTTAGCCTGCGGCTGAGCCGGTCTCCCCCCCTGACCCGACTCAGACTTGCGTTTCGGCCCCTTATGCGGAGCTACCGGATCATACGCACGAACAAGTGGAACGGCCGACATTGATCCCTTGTGCAACCATCCGCCTCGACCCAATTTGCCGCCGGCCTTAGTCAGTGCCTCCTGTAACTCCTTCGTCGTTTGAAATCGGTCTGTCCGGTCTTTCGCCATCAGTTTAAAGATGACGCGCTCCAGTTCACGAGGAATCGATTCGTTCCAGGTACGCACCGAATCCGGCGTGTGACTGAGAAGTTGAACAAACATCAGCGCGCTCGTCGTTCCTTCAAAAGGAACTCGCCGAGTCGCCATCTCGTACAACACAACACCCAGCGAAAACAAATCCGAGCGTGCGTCCAGCGCCTCACCCCGCGCCTGCTCCGGGGACATGTACGCCACCGTTCCCACCGTCGCCCCGGACAGCGTCATGTCCAGCGTCCGTGACTCCCACCCCCCACGTTCTTCAAGCCCGATCTTCGCCAGGCCAAAATCCAGCACCTTCGCCTGGCTCTTTCCATTCGGCATCTTTACCAAAAAAATATTTGCCGGCTTAATATCTCTGTGGACGATTCCCTTGGTGTTCGCTGCCGCCAGCGCGTCGGAGATCTCCAACGCATAGCGAACAATCTCCTCCGGCGAAAGCGCGCCACGCTCAATCCGCGACTTCACTGTCTCGCCCTCGAGCAACTCCATCACCAGGTAAGGCGTGCCGTCCTGTGCGCCGATATCGAAGACCGTACAGATATTCGGGTGATTTAACGCAGATGCCGCCCGCGCCTCCTGCAGAAAACGTTCTCGCATCCCCGGCATCTTGTAGCTCTCATGCAGCAGCTTTACCGCAACCTGGCGATGCAGCCGCTCATCCCATGCACGAAAAACCAGGCCCATACCGCCGCTGCCCAGTCTGCCCAGGATCTCGTACGGACCGAACCTCTGGCCACTCTCTGGAATCATGCCTCTGGTCTGCCTCTTATCTTTTCAGCGTCGATCAAATCTCACGGATCCACGCAACCGTCATTTCACAACAGATATCGAGCGCGTAACACCCTGCGCGACTTGATCATACTGACCATCCGTGGAAGCTCTCAGTTCTACTTCGAAAGGGTTCCATACTCTATAACCCACAATCACAGAGGGTTTGCGATCGTGAGTAAATCCTGCATTCGACATTTCCATATGCGCGAGAACAGTACTAATCATTGCTTTCAACTCTGGCATACCCCTCTCCGGGGATACATCCCCCAAGCGTGGCATCCCCTTTGCATGTTCTCTGAGTGTCTCGAATCGGGACCACGATTCCCCTTATAATCAGCCTGTGAACTCCCCCAATCAGGTCACTCGCCGCCCCGCCAACCAGACCCTCCTCATCGACGCCGACGATACCCTCTGGGAGAACAACATCTACTTCGAGCGTGCGATTACCAGCTTCGTCTCCTACCTCGATCATCGCGTCCACACAGCCGAAGAGGTGCGAAGCCATCTCAATCAAGTCGAGCACGACACCATCCGTACCCACGGCTACGGACTTCACAGCTTCCGCCAATCATTGATCACCTGCTTCCAGCAGCTGACCGACACCCCGATGACCGATGAGAAACATCGTCGCATCGAAAGCTTCGCCCGATCCATCGCCGAGCAGGAGATTGAGCTCCTACCCAACGTGGCACCCACCCTCAGCGAACTCGCCACCCGCCATCGGCTCATCCTGGTCACAAAGGGAGATCAGACCGAGCAGACCGATAAGCTGCATCGCTCCGGCCTCGCCCCTCACTTCACTGCAGTCGAGGTGCTCCCTGAAAAACATCATCAGGCCTATCTCTCGCTCGCCTCTCATCACAGTTGCGATGCATGCAAAACCTGGATGATCGGCAATAGTCCACGCTCAGACGTCAATCCCGCTCTCTCAGCCGGTCTGAACGCCATCTTCATCCCCCACGACTTCACCTGGGTCCTCGAGCATGAAGTCGTCAACCAGCCACCCGCTGGCCAACAACTCCTCGAGCTGGCAAGCTTCGCCGATCTCACCCAACACTTTTAGCGACACCCTCTCCACTCTCCAACTGTAATGATTTCGGCCTTCGTCCGTCCTCTAGTTTGTTCGGATCTTAAAACCGGACACAAGGAGACTTTTTATGACCACGAAAAACTGTGATTGCTCTTGCTGGCCCATCTGTACATGCCCCGAATGCTCCTGTTGCGACGCTGACTGCAGTTGCAATGCATCCAAATAACGAACTGGAGCGGTGTGGAGACGATCTCACACCGCTTCCTACCTCTCGAAACATGTCCACCACCGTACTCACCGGGCTTTTGCAGCAACGAGAGCACTTTCTTCGCTTCCTGCGCAGACGAGTTGACTCTACTGCGACTGCCGAAGACATCCTGCAAAGCGCTTATCTCCGCGCCATGGAACAGACCTCAAATCTCCGTCGGGATGAGTCAGCGATCGCTTGGTTTTACCGCATCCTTCGCAATAGTGTCATCGACTACTATCGCCATCGAGCTGCCGAAGATCGTGCGCTGGAACGTTGGGCTGTGGATCTGAAGACCGAAGCGGGGCACGACAAGCGGACTCGTGAAATCGTCTGCGAGTGCATCGACCACGTCCTCCACACACCGAAGCCGGCCTACGCCGAGATACTTCGTGACGTGGACCTTGCAGAAGGCAGTCTGCAGGCCTTTGCGCTCAAAGCCGGAATCACGCAAAGCAACGCCACTGTTCGCGTTCATCGTGCACGTCAAGCCCTCAAAAAGCAGCTCACCCTCGTCTGCGGCACCTGCTCGAAGCACGGTTGTCTCGACTGCCGCTGCGTCGAAACAAACCTATCCTGAACGCCGCGGCCAAAGTCCGAAGTCCGAAGACTTCTCCTTGTGTCATCCCGGTGCGCCAACGCCATAAAACAATAAAATCCCCCACGTTAACACTCCATAAACCTCCCACAAAACTTCCCTGTAACATCTAAGAGGACTAAAGAGAAGAAGTGAGAGGTGTAATGAGCGAAGGCCGTTGGGTTTTATTGATTGCGAGTGAAGTTGGCGGTACGGATTCCGTTTCAGATCGCGCCATGGAGCGCCTCGTCGAGGCAATCCGTCTCGAAGGCTACGAGGTCGTCCGCACCTCGACGCCAGAGGATGGTCTGTCTCTGGTCACCTCCGATCCTTCGTACAGCACAATCCTTCTCGATTGGGACCTCGAAGGCGAGAACCAGTTCGCCGAAGGAGCCGCGCTTGCGATCCTCCGCGCCGTGCGTCGCCGCAACAAAAAAATCCCCATCTTTCTCATCGCCGACCGCACTCTCGTCAGCGAACTTCCTCTCGAAGTCGTCAAGCAAGTCCACGAGTACATCCACCTCTTCGGCGACACCCCCGCTTTCATCGCGAACCGCGTCGACTTCGCCGTCGAGCGCTACCACGAGCAACTCCTCCCGCCTTACTTCCGCGAGCTGAAGAAATATAACGACCAGGGCGCATACTCCTGGGACGCGCCCGGTCACATGGGCGGCGTCGCCTATCTCAAGCATCCCGTCGGCATGGAGTTCCACAAATTCTTCGGCGAAAATATCATGCGCTCCGACCTAGGCATCTCCACCGCGCCGCTCGGCTCCTGGCTCGATCACCTCGGACCCCCAGGCGAATCCGAACGCAACGCCGCCCGCATCTTCGGCGCAGACTGGACATTTTACGTACTCGGCGGATCCAGCACCTCCAATCAGATCGTCGGCCACGGCGTCATCGCGCAGGACGACATCGTCGTAGCCGACGCCAACTGCCACAAGTCAATCTGCCACTCCCTCACCGTCACCGGCGCGCGCCCCGTCTATATGAAGCCAACGCGCAACGGCTACGGCATGATCGGCCTCGTCCCCCTCAAGCGCTTCAGTCCCGAGTTCATCCGCGGCATCATCGACAAGAGCCCCCTCACCACCGGCGTCGCCAATCAGAACCCCACCTATGCCGTCGTCACCAACTCCACCTACGACGGCCTCTGTTACGACGTCAATAAAGTCGTCTCCGAGCTCTCGAAATCCGTCCCTCGCATCCACTTCGACGAAGCCTGGTACGCCTACGCCAAGTTCCACGAGATCTACCAGGGCCGCTTCGCCATGGGCGTTCCCGACGACATGCCCGACCGCCCCACCATCTTCGCGGTTCAGTCGACGCACAAGATGCTGGCCGCCTTCTCCATGGGCTCCATGATCCACGTCAAGCTCAGCCCCCGCGCCAACCTCGACTTCGATCAGTTCAACGAGTCGTTCATGATGCATGGCACCACCTCGCCGTTCTACCCCTTGATCGCCTCGCTCGACGTAGCCGCAGCCATGATGGACGAGCCCGCCGGTCCCACCCTGATGAGCGAGACCTTGCACGACGCCATCAGCTTCCGCAAGGCCATGTCCTCCATCGGCCACCGTCTTCGCGCTGCCGAGCAGGGCTGGTTCTTCCGTCTCTATCAACCCGAGTACGTCTTCGATCCCCTCGACGGGCAGACATATCTCCTCGAAGAGGCCGCCGACGGCCTCCTCACCAACCGCTCCAGCGCTTGGACCCTCAAAGCTGGCGAAGATTGGCACGGCTTCCAGGACGAGGACATCACCGACGACTACTGCATGCTGGACCCAACCAAGGTCACCATCCTTACCCCAGGCGTCAACGCCCAGGGTAAGGTGAGCGACTGGGGCATCCCCGCAGCCATCGTCACCGAATTCCTCGACGGCCGCCGCGTCGAGATCGCCCGCACCGGCGACTACACCGTCCTCGTCCTCTTCTCGGTCGGCACCTCCAAGGGCAAGTGGGGCGCCCTGCTCGAAAACCTATTCGAGTTCAAGCGTCTCTACGACTCCGAAGCCCCGCTCGAAGAAGCCCTGCCCGAGCTCGTCTCCCGTTTTCCCCATCGCTACCGCAACGTCACCCTCAAAGAACTCTCCGACGAGATGCACGCCGCGATGGTGCAGCTCAACCTCTCCGGCCTCGTCAACGACGCCTGCGACGAAGACTTCGACCCCATCCTCACTCCTGCCCAGACCTACCAGAAGCTCCTTCGCCACGAAACGGAAAAAATTCGCTTCTCCGAGATGGCCGGCCGAATCGCCGCTGTCATGCTCGTTCCCTACCCTCCGGGCATTCCCATGTCGATGCCCGGCGAGCGCCTCGGCAGCTCTGAAAGCCCGGTCATCAAGCTCATTCTGGCGATGGAAGAGTTCGGCAAGCGCTTCCCCGGCTTTGAGCGCGAAGTTCACGGCATCGAGACCGACGCCGAAGGAAACTACTGGATGCGCGCCGTGATCGAAACCCCCGGCAAGAAGAAAAACGGCAACGGCCACGGGAAGCAGCGCCCGCCAAACGCAGCACCGCCCGTTAAGAAGAGGAAGCGCACCCCTCCAACATCTCCGATCCCCCCGGGAAGCGGGCTGGGGTCAGAACGGTAACTTGCCTGTAACCCGCGCCCCTTCAATCACGTCCAAAGGCCTTTTCTGTTGACAGATGAGGCCTTTCCCTTTAACTTGACCTCCATAGTCGATGGCGGTTGATCTCTGTCCTACCGTTGCCGCACTCTTCCTCCCATTTGCATTACGGCCTGGTACTTTCGATAAGTTTCACCGGTTGAAGCTGGTCAATCCTATGTGCGTTGAAGCAGCTACGACGACCGGCCAATATTCCGAAAAACAAACCACGAAAGGTTCGACCATGAAAAAGAAACTGCTACTCGCTCTGGTATGCACTGCAGTCACCTTGCCCGCTGTCGCGCAAAATAAGATCGACAATCGCCTGGGTGATTCGGCCCTGGTCCTCAAACAGATGCTTGCCCAAAGTAATGGTATTCCGCAAAATCTGCTCGATAAATCCGTATGTGTCCTCGTGTTTCCCGCTGTCAAAAAAGTTGGTATCGGCATCGGCGTAACCTACGGCCGCGGAGTCATTGTTTGCCGCTCCGGTGCTGACATGACAGGTCCATGGTCGGCTCCCGCCATGTACAAACTGGATGTCGGCAGCTTAGGCGTTCAGCTCGGCAGTTCTTCCACTGACTACGTCCTACTGGTCGAAACCAAAACCGGAGCCCAGAAAATTCTGTCCGGCAAGATGAAATTGGGCGCTGATGCAACCGCCGTTGCCGGGCCAACTGGAGCCAAGGCTGTCGCTGCCAATGATCCAGGTGTCGACGTCCTCACTTACTCCAGAGCCAAAGGCGGTCTGTTTGCCGGAGCCTCTATTGCTAGCGCCTCAATGGATACTGACGACGACGCCAACAAGGCTGTCTACGGTAAAGCCATCACCGCAACCGAGATAGTCCGCGAAGGTGCCGTAACCGTAACCCCTGCAGGCAAGGCTCTGGACAACGTCCTCCGCAAGGCATCGCCGAAGCGTGCCGCATCAGCCAACTAGTAAGAACCCACCAACCCACCCGGAGGGTGACGTCAGCTCACAGACGCCACTCTCCGGGTGCTCTTCGTTTGGTTCACCATTTTCTCGCCAGTCAGTTCTGACTTCGCACCACCTTATCCACACCTCGCTCCCATTCAACCCGCCCCAGATGCTATACTTACCTTCGGATTGCTTACCGCACCTCGCGCTCACCAGCGTCGAGACAAAGCGCGGAGGTGGCGAAATTGGCAGACGCACTAGCTTGAGGTGCTAGCGCCGCAAGGCATAGGGGTTCAAGTCCCCTCCTCCGCACCAATCCACACATTTGTGATTTTTAATTAGGTCAACCGTAAACGGTTGGCCATTTCTTTTGGATAGCCGGAAATCCCCTAAACAGCACCGGATCCGCGAAACACCGCAGGAATCGTCTGAAAGAGAATCTTGATATCGAGCCAGACCGACCACTGATCGATATACCGCATATCCAAAGCCATCCATTCGTCGAATCCAATGGAGCTCCGACCCATAATCTGCCACAGGCACGTAATTCCTGGCTTCACGCTGAACCGCCGCCTATGCCAGTCCTGTGAAAATCCCTCGTAGTCACGAAGCGGAAGTGGCCTCGGGCCCACAAGACTCATCTCTCCGATCAGAACATTAAAAAGTTGCGGTATCTCGTCCAGACTCGTCTTGCGAAGAAACTTGCCCGTCGGTGTAATCCGAGGATCATTTTTCAGCTTGAACGTGGGCCCCTGAGTTTCGTTCAGGTGTTCCACCTGCGCCATAAGACGCTCCGCATTCTGAACCATCGTACGAAACTTCAGAATCTCAAATGGCCGCTTCCCGTAGCCTATCCTGGTTTGCCTGAAGAAGACCGGGCCTGGACTCGTCAGTTTAATCAATAAAGCAATCATCACGAAAAGCGGCGCGAGTACCATAAGCAACAGCCCCGAAATCATCACATCGGCCCCACGCTTGATCATGAAAGCCCATGCATTCCATGATTCGTCATGCAACGTAATTGTGCTGATCGGTCCACGCAAAAGAGCTGTCCGCTTCGAATCTTGCCGATCGAAAAAAGTGCCCAGAAACCGAACCGCAATTCCGTGATCGCGGCATGACGAGATGATGCCCGCAATCTGCTGGTAAAACGATGCGAGAGGCAAAGCAACAATGACCTCATCCACCGGCAGCGTTCTGAGCAACTCAGGAACAGAATCAAGTCCGCCAACTAAAGCTCCCAGATGAGAGTCAGCCGTCTGCTTGCTCCACCATTGATCATCCACAAAGCCCTGCACACAATAGCCCCACTCCGGATGTCCCGCCAACTCGCGAACGAAACTGTTCGCACGACGATTCGTACCAACGATGAGGATGTGTCTACGGTTTCGGCCGCGAGCGCGAAACGCCTGTATGATCGCTCGGGAGATCAGACGGGTCGTAAGAATAGCCGCAAAACTCATGATGCCGAACAGGACTGCGACAACCACCAGATCCACCGAGTTCCGCATCGATTCTGAACCGATCAGCCAAAGCCAGACCAGGCTCAACAACGCGCAGAACGAGCAGGCCCAACCTGCTTTGAAGGTCTCCCGCAGAGACTCTCGCCGTCGCCCCCCACGATATAGCCCATTCACCCGAAGTGCCGTATGCCATCCCAACGCCAGCACGAACGTCGCCGAAAAGACCTGAATCGGGTAATGGGTCTCAAGCGAGTTCAGCACATCGAAGACGGGCTGATGAATGGTTGTTACATAAGAGAGCCCGAGGCAGCAAAACAGTAACGCGATATCGCCGATTGGCGCCAGCTCTAAGATGGTTGCTCTGTTCGAAGGTGTCATTGGGGAAGCCCCTTCTGAGAGTGCCTTCTCGAAAAGTTAGTGAAGCGCGGAGCAGCACGTTGAGCCCGAATTCGTCAGGCCTCAGAGTAACCCGATTTCAACTGTGTAGGCAATGAAGAAAATGACCCGAGAAGTAATTCTCACGTCACGGTTACAAAAACGAGACCATAAGATTGCAACACTGTGAAATTTCGTTGTCGATATCGGGGCCCATGATCACACATCGACAGCCAGTCTCTTGTCGAACACCCGACGACAGGCACTCAAACCTTGTCACTAAAGTGGTACCCGTGAAAAAAATAAGAATGGCATCCACACTGCAAACTACGGTATAAGAAGACTTGACCGTTTTTCTGTATCAGAGCCGCATTGAGCTCGAGCGAAATTCCTTAGTCAGCGGAGGGGACCCATGGATCGACTTGTCGACGAAATAGCTCCTTCCTGCGCGGTCACCCCTCTTCGCTCTCCGAACATCAACCGCTCTTTGATGCCTTGTCGAGCTCTGGTCGCGATATCTGAGATATCTCCGCCATCCAGCCAACGCGTTCTCAAATTAGGCCATCTTATAGAGGTCGCATCGCCAGTAATAGCCAAGCTACATGCAAAAAGAATAAAGTTGGCCGACAGTCGCCAATCTCGATTTAGTGCACCAAAGTAGACCCATTGGAGATCGTATGAGTGATTCAATTCACATTGCAGTCGTCGGTTCTGGCTACGTCGGACTAGTAGCCGCTGTTTGTTTTGCAGAGATGGGTCACAGCGTCGTGTGTGTGGATAATGATCAGCAAAAGGTCTCTGCATTACAAGGCGGAGAGAGTCTGATCCACGAAAAGTATCTGCCTGACCTCCTGCAGCGATATCGCAACGCCAGGGTGCGTTTCACAACCGACCTGTCTGCCGCCACGCGGGAAGCACAGGCAATCTTCATAGCGGTAGGAACACCCCAGAGCGAAACAGGAGATGCCGACCTGTCGTATGTCGAGGCCGTCGCGAGCGAAATCGCCCGGTCCATCACAACTTACAAGGTGATCGCAGAGAAAAGCACAGTTCCTGTCTACACAAATGAGTGGATTCGCCGGGTTATGGAACGCAACGGCGTCTCGCGCGATATGTTTGACGTTGTCTCGAACCCCGAGTTCTTGCGCGAAGGAACCGCCGTAGCCGACTTCCTCCATCCGGATCGTATCGTTGTCGGAACCGATAGCGACCGCGCCGCCGATATCATGTCGAGGATCTACGAACCCCTGACCTCCGGCCGATACTACGCAAAGGCAGGAGCCATCGACGGCGTCTGTAATCGCGACACCCCACCGCCACTGTTACGCACCTCCACCAAGAGCGCTGAGATCATCAAGCACGCCTCCAACGCTTTTCTCGCATTGAAGATCTCCTTCATCAACGCCGTGTCCAATCTTTGCGAGGCCGCAGACGCCGACGTGGAACAGGTAGCACAGGGCATGGGACTCGACAGCCGCATCGGTCCAAAATTCTTGCGGCCCGGAATCGGCTATGGGGGGTCCTGCTTCCCCAAAGACGTCGCGGCATTCCGCTCCGTCGCCGAGCAGCTCGGCGTCAACTTTGCACTGTTGACCGAAGTCGAAAATATCAACGCCGACCAGAAGCGGCGATTCCTCAGCAAGGTGCGTTCAGCGCTCTGGACCCTCCGCGGGAAAAAGCTCGCCGTCCTCGGCCTTGCCTTCAAAGGCGGCACCGACGACATTCGCGACTCCCCTGCCATCGAGCTGGTCCGAATGTTGATGGAGGAAGGATGCTCCATCAGAGCCTTCGATCCCGCAGCAATGCAGCGTGCAGAGCAGATACTCCCCCCTCGTCCAAACTTCCAGTATGCGGTCGACCCCTACGACGCAGCTAAGGATGTCGACGCACTTTTGATCCTCACCGATTGGGCGGAGTTTGGCCGTCTGGATCTCCAGCGCCTCGCTGCCACCATGCGCTATCCCATCGTGCTCGATGGTCGCAATCTTTATGATCCCGAACTGATGCTGGAAAATGAGATCACTTACTTTAGCGTAGGAAGGCCCACGCGGCATCACACCCCTGAGCTCGCAGCCGTTGCATCTCGTTCTCGTTAGTCGAAGCTTTGCTTTCGTCATACCTTCGAGGTCTTGAAATATCATTGCAGTACGAATAGGTAAGGCTTTTTTCTAAAAGAGCTCAGCCGTTGTAGCATCTAGGGGAACTATGAATTCAAAAAGAATCCTCGTAACGGGAGCTGCAGGTTTTCTTGGCTCGCACCTTTGCGATGCCCTGCTCGACGCGGGAAACAGTATCATCGGCGTCGACAACCTGAGCACAGGCAACGAAGCAAACCTCGCCCACCTACAGAACGAACCCCGCTTCGACTTTACTGAGATCGATATCTGTCAGCCTTTCGACGTCGGCGAAGTCGACTTCGTCTTCAACTTTGCATCACCCGCAAGTCCAGTCGACTATGCCCGACTCGGCGTTGAAACTCTCCTTGTCGGATCGGCGGGAACCATCAACACCCTGGAAGTTGCGAAGAAATACCACGCCGGCTATCTGCACGCATCAACCTCCGAGTGCTACGGCGACCCCGAAGTTCATCCCCAGCCTGAGTCCTATTGGGGAAATGTCAATCCGATTGGGCCCAGATCGGTCTACGACGAAGCCAAAAGGTTCTCCGAGGCAGCCGTAATGGCCTACCACCGTTACCATCACGTGAACACGCACCTCGTGCGAATCTTCAATACATACGGACCAAGGTTACAAATCAATGATGGGCGCGTCATCTCCAACCTCATGACGCAGGCTCTTCGCGGTGAGGCTCTCACCATCTATGGCGACGGAATGCAAACCCGAAGTTTCTGCTACGTCTCGGATCTGATCGCAGGCATTCTCGCCCTCGCAGACTCGAACGAGCACCTCCCCGTCAACATCGGCAACCCAGAAGAGTGGACCATCCTGAGTTGCGCCGAAGAGATCCTCAAGCTCATCGGGTCAGACAAGAAAATTGTCTTCAAGCCCCTTCCCCAGGACGATCCGACACGTCGCAGACCCGACATCAGCAAGGCAATCAGGCTGCTCGGATGGACCCCGAAGATCCAGCTTCGCCAGGGTCTCGAGATGTCGTTAGCCTACTTTCGAGCCAATGCCGAAATTGGGCTGGTTCAGAACTCTTAGAGCTGAGAAGTTTTTCTCATAGGCGATTTAGTAAAAGTGTCTCTGTGAAAAATCACTGCATCAGAATTGCGATCACTCCGATGTTCGAGCCTTCATTGTTAATTTCTCGAGTAAATGAGTTGCCGTAAGAAACGCTGGACGAGTACTTACGTCTTAATACGAAGGACAATTATTGTAGCTTTTTGCGATTGGAGAACATCTCTATAGCTGAGAAGATGTTCTCAATTGAGCGCCCAACCTTTGGCTGGAGAGACTCATGAAGCGATTTACTGAAGAGCGAACTTCCCCCGGCGCCATCAAGGTGATGGTGGCAAATCTCCCCATCATTCTCTGCGAGCTATTGCAGGGTGCATTTCAAGCCGTTCCGGACATCAAGATCGTCCTCCCCGCAAACGACCTACAGCATCTTCTCAATGCAGCCGAAGCCAACGTCGACGTCATCCTCATCGGCTCTTCAAAATCGGACTCGCTCGGAGCCGTCTCCATTCTTCAATCCATCCCAGACGCATACAAAAATGCCCGCGTCGTCGTCCTCACCCAGGATCCCGACTATGCCGAGGTCATCTCCTTATTTCGCGCCGGCGCGAAGGGAATCTTCGGCAGCGCCGACCTTCGCTTCGAACTCCTATGCAAATGCATCCGGTGCGTCCATCAGGGACAGATCTGGGCAAAAAACGAGTTGCTCGTCCACCTGGTCTCTTCCTTGTCTCACCCAAGATCGACGAACGTCGTCGACCGCCAAGGCAAGCCTCTGCTCACCACGCGGGAGCAACAGGTCCTGCATCTTCTCTCCGACGGTCTCAGCAACTCTGAGCTAGCCACTGTGCTCAAACTGAGCGAGCACACCATTAAAAACCACCTCTTCCGCATCTACGACAAACTCGGCGTCTCGAATCGGATGGAAGCCGTCCTCTACGCGCTTACCCCTCGCAACCCGCCCCCGCTCCAAAACCGTCCCTCGAACCCGATGCCCTCTAACAAAATCACAATCATCAAAACAGCATAGAAACCTGTTGCCTCTCTTGTTCATCCCCGCAGGGATCTCCGTTGCCTGTGCCTCCGGGCACGATCTAGATCAGCGGCAGCTCCTTGGGTTTCTTTCAGAACCGGTGATACACTAACTCTTAGGCTAAGGTGCAACTATTCTGAGCAGAGAGATCAACCCTGCTCCGCACCCATCCGAACATTCTCCGGACATGTCTCCGGGCTCAAGAGGTACCAAGCAGCTCCGATGGTTATTCTTCTCGTCATCATTCACGTTGTCGTCTGTCTCTTCCTCATTGGCGTCGTCCTCCTGCAGCAAGGCAAGTCCGCCGACCTCGCCGGAGCCTTCGGTGGCCAGGGTTCGCAGACCGCATTCGGCCCTCGCGGCGCAGCCAACCTCCTCACCAAGCTGACCACCTACTCGGCGATCGTCTTCATGCTCACCTCCATCGGCCTGACGATCCTGTTGTCCCGCGCAAGCGGAGACCACTCCGTTCTCACCGGCACCGCGCACCCGACCCATCAGACGACGCCGGTCAAGAAGTAGCCCCTTCAGTCTTCCAGAATGCGCAGGCCTCCGGCTTGCGCATTTTTCATTTCACCCTCGTAGTCCAACTCACATCAAACCATCGTCGAAAGCGCGGAGCCCTGAATCCTTATGATCCACGAGATCCTCACCGTCGGTCCGCTGCAATGCAACTGCTCCATCCTTGGAGACGAGACCTCCCACGAAGCCATTGTCGTTGATCCAGGCGACGACATCCCTCGCATCATCGCGGTCCTCGCCACCCACGGCCTCACTGTCAAAAAAATCATCATCACCCACGCCCACATCGACCACATCGCCGGCGCCCATCGCCTCAAGCAGCTCACCGGCGCTCCCATCCTCTACAACCAGCACGATCTCCCTCTGGTCAAAATGATGGACGTTCAGGCCGGCTGGCTCGGCATCCCCACCCCCACCGTCTCCGCCCCCGACGACACCCTCGAAGATGGCAAACTCATCGCCGTCACCGGCCTCACGGGCTCCATCCTCCATACCCCCGGCCACACCGAAGGCAGCGTCTGTCTCCACCTCCCCACCCAATCTCTCCTCCTAGCCGGGGACACACTCTTCGCCGGCTCAGTCGGCCGCACCGACCTACCCGGCGGCAACACCCGCAAGCTTCTCAGCTCCATCCATGAGCGCCTTCTCACCCTGCCCGACGACACCACGGTCATCCCCGGCCATGGCTCTCAAACCACCATCGGCACAGAACGCGATTCAAACCCATTCCTGCAAGACCAATAAATAGAACGATTTATCGGATTAACAAAAAGCACAGCTTTACATGCACCACATGAACTAGTAACTACCGTGGTTCAGCCCTGTTACCGTCTTTATTCTCTGAATCCCCTCCCCAAACTCCCGCATCGACCCCAACAAACTCACCACCACCCGGCTAGCTCCGGCGATTCCATAGAACGTGCCCGGATGCACGATCACCCCTGCCTCTCTTAGCAACCTCTCCGCCATATCCCCTTCAGCAAAGTTCGGTGGCAACCACAGGATCGCACTCCACCCTGCCTCCACCCTCAGCACCTCAAGTCCACTCTCTGACGCTACCCGAAGATTCCCCTTCACCCGCTCCAGAATCTGCGCCTGAATTCCCCGCCTCCCCGCCAGCCAAACCGGCAGCGCTCTCTGCATCGGCGCGTTCATCGACAGAAAAGTATCCGCCACCACCTCCAGCCGTCCCATCGCCTGCCCTCGATCCCCCTCCGGCCCGAACCCCACAATCCAACCCACCTTCATCTGCGGCAACCCTGCAATCTTGCTCATCCCGCTCAACACAAACGTCAAAACCGGATGCGGTCCCACCGCGAAACTCCTCCCCGCTTCCTTCTCCAGCCAATAGTCCAGAAACACCTCGTCAACGATCAACGCAAGATCATGCAGAACACATATCTCCTGAAGCTTCTTCCGCTCCTGAGTCCCTGTGCCGTGTCCCGTCGGGTTATTCGGATGCACCACAACGATCGCCTTCGTCCGCGGTCCAATCCTTCTTTCCAGCTCCGCGAAATCAATCCACCAACCGAAGTCATAAAACAACGGATAAGGCTTCAGCCGCACATCCTCCAAATCCGCCAGAAAATCAAACAGTGGATAGCTAGGCTGCGCGACCAGCACCTCATCGCCGGCATCGCACAGCAGCCGAAACAAATATCCATACCCCTCGCTCGTACTCGTCGTCAGTACCACGCTATCCGGATCGACATCCGCGCCATGCTCCCCGTAGTACCCCGCAACCGCCTCCCGCGCAAACCTCATCCCTCGAGGATCGGGATCGTACGTCAAAGCCTCCCGGCTAGCCAAAGGCGCAAGAACCGCCTCAGCATCGTAATCAAATCCACAAACCGTAGGATTCGAAACTGTCAGGTCCACCAGCTCCCGCCCCGCCGCCCGCGCTTCACGAATCGCAGCCGCAAACGCACTCTCCCCCACATCCCAACCCGTCCGCGCTGAAAACCGATAGCTCACCCAATCATCCTAATGCGCAGCCGATTGAATCTCTCTGCCGTTATCGGAGATCTCACTGAGAAAGCAAGATCCCCGATTGCGGCCTGGCACAAACAAACTCGTTCAGGGCAGCAGCTAACGCGTAGCAGCATCAGCCGCGACAGCAAGCGTATGGAGTGTGCTAAGGAACCGCTTCGATTGACCCGTAAAGAGCCCATCGGCCGTAAAGCTTGCAATCGTCGCAACCGCGCCTCCAAATGCATCCGTCAGCGGACGAATCACCGAACACCTGGGAAGTTTGGGATCGATAAATTCGCACGGAACAGGAAAGATCAGGCTCGGTTGCGTCAACGGAGTGAGCGGGACAAAAAAATTGGGAAACGTTAGCCCCCTATCCGTCACCGGCGCGACCGGGCTTTGCACTCCATTGCCCGCAAAATCAACCCACTCCAAAAAGTGAGCGATCTCGTCTCCCCCGATGCCGAGCGTGATCCGAAGCACCTCAGGATGCTTCACCTTTTGACTCATCGCTGCGTAAAGACTCGATCCACCTTGCTCAATGTATCCAAAGTGAAACGCCGCCGTATTCGCAATCACCTGAATATGATCCTTATCGCTGAAATCAGCGTCGGTGAGAGGAATCGCGGTACGGTTCGTGATATCGATCGCCTGAGGAAAGCCGGCACCAAAGTCAGGATTGGTTTCACTCCGATAACGAATGAACCAGCTGGTATCGACGTTGAGATGCGTCAGATTCGTGAGCCGCCCAATGTCTTGTGCTCCCGTAGCTCTGCTTCCCTGCAACGTGCGAAACTCGTCGAAGTTCACTGGTTCCGCTCCCTTGAACTGAAGATAGCCATTCAGGAACGTGGCGTGGCTCAGTTCATCCAGGGCGTTGCTGGTGATGTACTGTGGGCCATCGCTATCGAGATTCGAGAGAGCAGCCTGATACGCGTTCAACGGTTGGTTTCGATCTACCTCAGTAGGCTCGCCAGAAGTGAGGCCGCCCAACTCTGCATACTGCTGCCACAGGTCCGTTTCGATCAGTTCCGCCGCCGCCAAAAATCGGAGGATCGCGACGTCGCCCGCGTCGAGACTACCGTCTGCTACCTCAGATTGTGCAAAAGCCGAACTTCCATTTGTTAACAAACCGACGCCCGCCGTAGCTTCGCCTCCTGCCAGAAGACCGTTCTTCATAAACGAACGACGATCCACCATACGACTGATGTTGCTAACCCGGTTTCTCACGGTGCTGTACCTGCCTGATCTCGTAACTGAGCCACAGCAGATTTATTCCGGGCGTGCTCCGACTTCTTCCATGAATTTTTATTCACGAAAAAAACCATCGATTCCCCAGACAACGCCCGAACGCCAGCGCCGTGCGCCAACACAAAAATCTCTTCACCGTCCCTTACAATTGTCCTTAATGCCCCCCATCAAAGCAGTCCTCTTCGACTACGGCATGGTCCTCTCCGGCCCACCCGACCCCGCCGCCTGGCAACGCATGCTCTCCATCACCGGCCTCAGCGAAGAGCTCCTCCAACGCGAGTACTGGGCACACCGCCATGCCTACGACCGCGGCGACCTCAACGCCGAGTCTTTCTGGCACACCGCCGCCTCAGGCGCCGGAATCCTCCTCACGCCACAACAATTCGCCAGCCTCGTCGCGGCCGACACCGAATTCTGGTCCACCCTCAACCCACCCATGCTCGCCTGGGTCGCGCA
Organism: Tunturiibacter psychrotolerans; assembly: GCF_051013365.1. Classification (GTDB taxonomy): domain Bacteria; phylum Acidobacteriota; class Terriglobia; order Terriglobales; family Acidobacteriaceae; genus Edaphobacter; species Edaphobacter psychrotolerans_A. The sequence goes on from NZ_CP132941.1 coordinate 5,675,982, forward strand.
ACTCCAGCGCGCCGGCATCCCCACGGGCATCCTCTCCAACATGCCCGACGCCATGGAAGCCGGCCTCCGCGCCCGCCACGCCTGGATCGAATCCTTCGACCACCACACCTGGTCACACGCCGTCAATCTCGCCAAGCCCGAACCCGAGATCTACTATCACGCCGCCCAGGGCCTGCAAACTCCTCCCGAAAACATCCTCTTCCTCGACGACCGATCCGAGAACATCGCCGCCGCCCTCGCCGCCGGCATGCAAGCCATCCAGTACTCCACTCACCCAGCCTTCGAGCAGGAGATGCACGCCCGCGGCCTCGACTACCTCCTACAACTTGAGCGGAATACGGCTTCCCAAAACGGGAAGCTATAGTACCTCGGTACCGTGTCTCCCCAATTCCTCCACCCCAACAGCTCCAGCGCAAGGAATATTTAAGGTCAGGCTGCACCAGCGTACTGCCCGCAGCTAACAAAACATGAAGACACCGCTCTCTCTCCGACGTACAGTTGCCGGTCTCTGCGGCTTCATCGCTCTCCTCCTGATCTCCTCCCTGCCCCTAACCGCACAGACCACAGGCCCTCAACAACTCCTCTTCACCGGCCTGCTCGGCTCATCGAACTTAGATCCCTCCAACGCGCACTCCGCGCAGTTCAACGCCATCCAATCCGACGCCTCCGGCAACCTGTACCTCCTCCTCGACCAGGGCGACGGCATCCGCCTCCTCAAAACCGACGCCTCCGCAACCAACCTCCTCGCCCAAACCCATCTAGGCTCAAGCGGAGACATCGGCCTGGCCATGGCCACCGATCCCGCGGGCAATCTCTACATCACCGGCACCACCACCTCCGGCACCCTCACCACAACCTCAGGCGCAGCGTTTCCCAACGCGGCTAATACATCAATCAACTCGTTCATCGGCAAGTTCGACCAAAACTTAAATCCGATCTTCCTCACCTACGCCGGCAGCCCCCGCACCGCCGCCTCCGCCATCGCCGCCACCTCCGACGCCGTCTTCCTCACCGGCAGCATCTTCGGCTCCGCGCTCCCCGTCACCCCCTCCGGCATCATCCAATCCCCGGCATCCGGCTCCCTCCAAAACGGCTTCGTAGAAAAGTTCAACACCACCGGAACCACCCTCCTCTACGCCACCTACCTCAGCGGCCAAAACGGCAACACCGCCCCCGCCGCCATCGCTGCCGATCACTCCGACAACGCCTACATCGCCGGCTACACCACCTCCACCGGCTATCCCACCCTCGCCGCCATCATCCCCGACATCCTCACCACCACCTCCGGCTTCCTCACCAAGCTCACCCCCGCCGGCGACGGCATCGTCTTCTCCACCTTCATCCCCGGCCCCGGCATCTCCTCCCTCGCCATCGACCCCATCGCGCAAAATCTCCTCCTCACCGGCTCCATCGCCCCCGGCCAGTTCCCCATCGCCTCTGTCTCCTGCCCGCTCGTCAACACCAACTACCAGACCCTCCTCCGCATCTCCCTCGACGGCAGCACCCTCATCACCTCCGAACTCCTGGCCCCGGGCACCCAATCCTCCGTCACCCCCGCACCCTCCGGCGCCGCCTGGGTCTCAGCCACAGGCAACAACCCCGCCTGGCTCCTCCCACTCACCGCCCTCTCCACCATGGGCAACAGCTACGCCCTCCGCATCACGCAACAAAACACCGCCCAACCCGTAATCGACCAAACCATCCGCTTCGGCGGAATCCCCACCACCAACCTCTCCTTCGCCAGCGCCCCCGTCACCCTCACCGGCCTCACCGTCGACGCGCTCGGCCAACCCACCTTCGCCGGCAGCGCCTCTCCCACCGCTAGCTCCAGCCTCCTCGCCACCGAAACCTACGACCTCCCACTCCTCAACACCCCAACCACCGCACTCCCCTCAACCCTACGCTCCGCCGCTCTCCCCACCGGCTCCTGCACCGGAAGCCTCTGCGCCGGATCCGCCGCCTACCTCGCCAAACTCAACCCCACCACCGCCGCCCCCAGCCTCGCCCTCTCCACCGACGACTCCCCCAACCTGACCCTCCGCAACCTGGGCGGCAGCATCGCAACAAACCTCCAACTCACAGCCACCAACTTCACCCTCGCCACCGACTGCCCCACCACCCTCGCTCCCGGCGCCGACTGCAGCATCGCCCTCACCAGCACCAGCAGGAACCCCGGCACGATCACCGCTCAAGCCAGCAACGCCACACAAACCATCACGCTCCCCGCAACCACAACCGCTCCCAACGCAATCGTCTTCTCCCCACGCGAACTCGACTTCGGCATCCAGACCGCGACCAGCCCCATCGCCACACGAACCATCACAGTTACAAATCTAAGCAACACCCCGCAAACCTTCCCCTCGCAACTCGGCAGCAACCAATCCACCCCCTACACCTTCGCCGAATCCTCCAGCGATTGCCTCGTCGTAGCCGGCAACACCAAGACCCTCGCCGCCAACGCCACCTGCCACATCACCCTCAGCTTCACTCCCTCCAGCGTCCCCGCCAACGACGGCTTCGCCCAGATCCCGTGGACCATCGGCACCAACTCCGCCCTCCTCACCGCCTACTCCCAGGCCACCGACCTCAACCTCTCCGCAACCGAGATCGACTTCGGCACCCAATTCGGCACCGGCGCCGACGCCAGCCCCACACTCCCGCGCTACCTCTACCTCTCAAATAACTCTGCCAACGCAGTCACCCATACTCCGGTCACCCTCGCCGCCCCCTTCACCCTCACCGACCACTGCCCCACCACCCTCGAACCCCACACCGTCTGCCAGCTCGAGATCACCTACAAATCCCCTACCGCCCCATCAGCCGACTCCACCACCCTCACCCTCGACGAAGGCCTCACCGTCCTCATCACCGGCGCTACTCACCCTCAACCCACCGGCATCGGCCAATCCGCCAACCCCAACCTCGCCGTCACCCCCGCCTCCATCAACTTCCCCAACGCCGTCCTCGTCACCAGCACCTCCAGCGTCACCCAGACCGTCACCATCGGCAACATCGGCGCCGTCCCCTTCCCACTCGCCCTCACCCTCACCGGCGACTTCACCGACGCCACCGACTGCGCCGCCACCCTCGCCGGCAACGCCACCTGCACCGTCGTCCTCACCTTCGCGCCTTCACAACCCGGCACCCGCCAGGGCCTCCTCTCCGTCACCGCCGGCAGCTCCTCTCCGTCTTACGTCACTCTCAGCGGAACTGGCACCGCCATCGTCACCGCCCCCAACAACACCCTCGCCTTCGGCAACGTCCTCGTAGGCCAACCGTCAGTCCAGTGGTACAAGGTCAACTCCCCCTTCAGCACCCTCACCGCCACCACCTCCGCGCCCGACTTCAAAGCCATCCTCGTCGAAGACATCGGCTTCGGCCACGGTCAGCCGCCAACCTCCGCCTTCCTCTCCACCTTCACCGGCACCTGCACCAACTGCTGGCTCGGCGTACAGTTCACCCCATCCACTCCTGGCACCCAAGCCGCCACCGTCACCCTCACCTCCTCTGCCTCCGGCACCCCATCCCCCCTCACCCTCACCGGCACAGGCATAGCCCTCTCCGGCTTAATCCTCAGCCCCACCACGCAGGACTTCGGCACCGTCCCCGTCCATAGCACCAGCGCCCCCTCACTCTTCACCCTCACCAACCTCACCACCGCCACCATCAACCTCACCGCCCCCCTCTCCACGGGCGACTTCGCCCTTAGCACCGCCCCAACCGGAGGCTCCGCCTGCAGCGGCCCTCTCGCCCCTAACGCCTCCTGCTTCTTCAACATCAACTTCTCCCCCACCGCCACTGGCGCACGCACCGGCACCATCACCCTACAGGCCTCCACCGGCCCCGTCACCGCCACTCTCACCGGCTTCGGCTCACCCGACCCCGGCCTCTCCCTCAACCCCACCGCACTCATCTTCAACAACGTCCCCGGCCTCTCTTCCACTCAACAAAACATCATCCTGACCAACACCGGCACCGCCACCCTCCAGATCGCCACCCCCACCAACACCACACCCAGCTTCACCTCCACCAACAACTGCACCACCCTCGCCCCCGCCGCCGTCTGCACCATCACGGTCAACTTCGTCCCCACCACCGCCACCGTCACCGACACTCTCTCAATCCCCGTCACCAGCTCCGCCACCGGCCCGGCCACCTATACCGTCCCCCTCTCCGGCGCCTACACCACCGAGAGCGCCGGCCTCCAGATCGTCCCCAATCAAGCCAACTACGGCTCCGCCCCCACCAGCACCCTCGGCGGAACCCGTCAGTTCACCATCACCAACCTCACCGCCAAATCCCTCGCCCTCGACATCGCGCTCCCCCGCCAGTTCCTCCTCAACGGCCCCGCCTGCTCTGCCCTCGCCCCCAACGCCTCCTGCAACTTCAACATCACCTTCCTCCCCCTCACCAACGGCGACATCACCGGCACCCTCTTCGCCCAGGCCACCCCCACCGACGGCTCCGCCACTCTCAACGGCCTAGGCTTTGTCGAAGGCTTCGGCATCGGCTCCGCCACCCTCAGCATCTCCGGCAACATCATCCCCGGCCAAACCGTCCTTGACTTCGGCCAGGTCTCCTCCGGCCAAAGCACCACCCAAACCGTCACCCTCACCAACACCGGCTCTGCCTCACTCACCATCCGCCGCCTAACCAGCCAGTGGCCCTTCCTCATCGCCGCCACCAACTGCGTCAACACGCTCGCCCCCAACCAAAGCTGCGCCACCACCCTCGCCTACACCCCCATCAACCAAACCGCCACCACCCCCGGCCCCGCCACCCCAGACTCCGGCACCCTCATCATCGAAAGCGACGCCCTCAGCGCCCCCGATCTCCTCACCCTCACCGGCCGAGCCGCCCCCATCACCGTAGCCGCACCCTCGAACACCGCCCCACTAGTCTCCTACGCCCTCTCGCAAAGCTCCCTCAGCTTCGGCCCCACGCAGGTAGGCGACATCACCGAAACCCAAACCGTCACCCTCTCCAACACCGGCACCACCACCCTGCACTTCCAACCCATCCACCTCATCCCGGACTTCTCCGTCCAATCCACCTGCACCACGCTCGTACCCTCGCAGAGCTGCACCATCCTCATCGCCTTCTCTCCACAGCCGGTCGCCACCAACACCACCACCAACCGCATCTCCGCCCTCGAAATCGTCTCCGACTCCAGCACCGCCCTCGAGTTCATCTCCCTTCTCGGCATCGCCACCCCATCCCCCATCACCGTCACACCATTCTCACTCAACTTCGGTTCCGTCCAACTCGGCACCAGCGCCACCCTCCCGGTCCAGATCACCAACACCAGCGCCACCCCTGCCACTCAGTTCAGCCTCAGCGCCAGCCCAAACTACACCGTAGCCGGAGACTGTCCCGCCACCGGAGGCACCCTCGCTCCCTCCACCAGCTGCACCGCCCAGGTCACCTTCACTCCCACCCAGACCGGCGCACACAGCGGCGTGCTCGGTGTCTCTTCCTCTCTCACTCAAGTGTCCATCAACGTCAATCTTCAGGGCACCGGCATCCAGTCCCACCTCCAGGCCGCCCCCACCAGCCTCAACTTCGGCAGCATCGCCACCGGAGCCTCCGCCGCACAAACCCTCACCCTCACCAACACCGGCACCGCCCCCCTCACCAACCTCGCCCTCACCATCACAGGCGACTACGCCATCACCGTCCCCTGCACCTCCACCACACTCGCCCCCGGCAACAGCTGCCAGCTCACCGTCACCTTCGCCCCCACCGCCCTCGGCCCACGCAACGGCACCATCACCTCCACCGACCCCAACACCGGCCTCCAAAACCTCAACATCCCCCTCACCGGCACCGGAGTCGACGGCGGCACCTTCACCCTCACCGTCAACGGCGGCCCCACCGCCACCCTCACCATCCCCAGCGAGCAAGCCGCCGACTACACCCTCACCCTCACCCCACAGTCGAACTACAGCGGCACCGTCATCCTCAACTGCACCCCCGTCACCCCCGGCCCCTACGCCACCTGCTCGCTGCTCCCCTCCAGCATCAACCTCAACGGCGCCGCGCAAAACTCCACCGCAAACCTCAACACCGTAGCCGACGTCCCACCCACCACCTCGCAAAACACCCACGCAACACGCAACCGCACCCTCCTCTGCCTCCTGCCCCTCTCCTTCCTCTTCTTCCGGAGATCAAAATCAGGCAGCCCGCAAAAATCCCACCCCACTCGCCTACTCTTATTCGCAATCCTCCTCACCCTACCCGCTCTCTGGATCTCAGGCTGCGGCCGAGGCGGCACCGACCCCAACCTCCGCTTCACCCCACCCGGAACCTACCAATATCAAGTCACCGCCACCTCCACCACCGGCGTCGAACTCAGTCAAACCGTCACCCTCAACCTCATCGTCACCGCCCACTAACCGCATTGCCGTCCCATCCACCAGCCTCCGAACTCAGCAGGAAAGCTCTTTCCTGCTATTCACTCTGTCGCCTATCGCACATTAGGAGTACTCTTGAGCTGAACCCGTACGCGAGCTTTAACTCTTCGCGCGCTCCTGGAAGGAAGACCGATGGCGCCTGCGAAGCTTTTATTAGTCGACGACGACGAGACAATCCGCCTTACCCTCAGCATCATTCTCAGAAAACACGGCTTTCACGTGACCGTCGCTGCAACTGTGACGGAAGCTCTCAAGTACATCAGCTCCCAGGTCTTCGACGTACTCCTGAGCGATCTCCACATGCCTGGTGCGGGAGACGGCCTCACCGTCGTCAGCGCCATGCGCCATGCCAACCCAAAAGCCGTCACCATCCTGCTGAGTTCTTTTCCCCACATGGACGCTGCGGCTCAGGCGATCCTCCTCCAGACAGATGAAATTCTCGTCAAGCCGATGGATGTAACCATGCTGGTCGATGCCATCAAGCTGAGACTCGCCACCGGTCCATCGCGAACCCGCGTCGTAGAAACCGTTGCCACCATTCTCGAACGCGCTGCAGAAAGCACCATCAAGGATTGGTATCTACTCGTCGAAAAAGAAGAAACGCTGATGGCAGTGCCAATGTCATTCCAACTACGCTCCGGGCATCTGACTCGAGTATTTCAGGACCTCGTTCTGCGCCTCCGATCTACAACCGTCCTCGGCAGCAAAGAGCTTCCCTCGGCCGCCGCCACAGAGCACGGCACCGTCCGTCGCAGGCAGGGATATACCGCTGCAATGATGGTCGAGGAGTCGCGCATCCTCCAGGTCAGCATCTTCAACACCCTGCAGAAAAACCTCGCGAGCATCGACTTCAGCGTAGTGCTGATCGGTGTCATGACCATCGCCGACGAAATCGACTCCCAGCTCGGTCAAGCGATGAAGAGCTACCTAACCGAGTCGATCGTCGATGCACTTCCCGCGTAGACCACCGAGTCGTTACGCCTCTCCCTCGGCGCACCCTCCGCCACCAGCAACACCGCCCCTGCGTACAGCATCGTATCCCAGACGTAATTCGCCCCCTCCAACACCGCCGGCACCCCAGACGCCATCAGCAAAATCGGCAGATAAAGAAACAGCGTAAGCAGCGTCATCACCAAACCCACCGCCGTCGCCCCATCACGGCAATATCTCCGAATCAATATCGCGACCCCACCCCCGATACAAACCAGCCCCGTCAGCAGAGCCCACACATGAGGCCCCGGCACCCACGACGGCGTCAGCTTCCCCAAAGGCACTCCCGGCGCAAACTGCGGAAACAATATCAACTCCACGCCATAGATCATCAGCACAACAGCAACAACGACACGCCCAATCCACACCGCTACATTCTCACTGCGATCCCGCGCCCCACTCCACAAATACCCCGCAAGCGCCAGCGCTCCCGCGCCAAAACTAAGATCCCGCAACGCTACATTCCAGACGATTCTGTCGTGCCCCTTCACAGCATTCGGCACATGGAGCATCACCACAAACAGAAAGAACATGATCGCAAGCAGCGTCGCAGTCAGACGAACGCGTATCCCCAGCGCCAAACTAAACGCCGCAGCAATCAACGCAACGGCAACGAAGTACACCCAGAACAAACGCACCGGCATAAACACCGGAACAGCCCCAATGATCACCTTGCCCAGCACCAGATGCTCCACCCCAAAGGCCGCCAACGGCGCCGCAAACAACACCCTTCCAACCGCCACCAGTTTGTCCAGCCCCACCGCCTCCTGCAACTCTCTTCTCGCGGCAACAAACCCGACAACAAGAACAATCACTCCCGCAACACATATCGAGACATTAGACAGCGCCACAAATACCTCTTCCCGATCCAAAATTCAGAGCACTATCGAATCTTCTTCCAAAGAAGATCCTCGTTATTCCTGCGGTCGATCATCACGTCCACATGCCCCGCCGCATCACGATGAAACAGCCGGCGCCCCTCCACTCCCGCACGAAAAAACATATCCGGAGACTCCGGCAAAAGCTGGTACGGCTTCCCCAACTTGCGCTGCGCATACAACTCACTCCCCTGCCGCGTCACCGTGACCACATTCCCCGGAGCCAACTCATACGCACCCACATAGTCGTTCAACAGCGCCTCCCGAACCTCTCCCACCGCCGGATCTTCGTAGTACCGCAACGTCTGGCTCGCAACTATCTGCCACGCCTGATTCCGATACAACCACGTATCCGTCGAGTGGTAGCGAGCATGCAGCTCCCGTCCAAACACCGTCTCCACCTCATCGCAGTCGTAACTCAAAATCGCAACGTTACCCGTAAGCAGCGACTTCGGACGCACCACCCGAATCGTCCCGCTATAACCCGCAGGCAACGGCTGCAGATCCTCCATCAGTGCTGCCTTGTCCATCGCCCTGCCCTTCTCATCGAAGAACATCGCATCCTCTGCGACATACTTCTTCCAGGGCGCCTGATTCCCGGGCCCTACCGCATCGTAAAGTTCTTGTGTCCGCTGAACTAGGTCCACCTCAGTAATCTTCGGTATATCCACTCCACGCGCCGCTGGACACACGAAGACCATCACCACCAACGAAGCAACCAGACCTGGCTTCATCTCACTCTCCTTCAGTCAACGCCGACCCAACGTTCTGCACGTTAGGTACGCCGCCCAAAGCTCAGAGTTCCCTCCGCCTTAATCACCTACTGCCCGTACAGCCGATACCGAACCCAGTACGTGCCATTGCTCCAATCGATCCGAGTCCCGTCCCTGCTGATCGTCCCCGTGATCCTGTTCCCCTGCCAGTTCGTCGTCACACTCCACTTGCCATTGAACGATCCAGTAGCCCTGTCTCCAACCTCGTTCTGCAACGTCAGATTTCCCCGTCGCTGCTGTATCGAACACTGCAGCGACCGATTCCCATTCGGATACCAGTTCCCATTCAGATTCGGCGTTCGATACCCACCACCCCCGCCACCACCACCTCCATAGCACCGAGCCCAGAACGTCCCATTCGACCAGTTAATCCGCCGCCCATCTCCACTCAGCGTCCCCGTCACAAACTGCCACTCCGGCGCGACAATCTGATTGTTCCCCTGTAGATTCCCAATCGAAGTACTTCCACTCTCATTGGTCAGATTCAGCATCGGCCCATTGCTGCTGATCGAAGCCTGCTTCGAAGGATCTCCCTGCGCGCACCACGCTCCCAGAAACCCCGCCGACCCCTGCTGATTATTTCTTCGCTCCTGATCCTGCTGCCTCTGCTGCGGCGCATCCGGCGGCGGTCCCTGCGGAGCTTGCAAGTCCGGCGGCATCGTCGGCGCATCCGGTATCGGCGGAGCCTGCGGAATCGACGGCATCTGCGGCGGCGGGGGCAAAAGCTGAGCCATCCCCACAGCAGAGAACACAACGCCACTCAACAACACACACAAAGCTGCTCTCTCAAAGCGAACTAGACACATGACGGCTCTCCTCCTTACTCGAAAGTGAAGCCATTATCCTCCCGGATCGCCTGCAGCAAAAGAGCCAGGTATCGTCAAATTGACCAGCAAAGCGGCTCTGTCACCCCCCCACAATCACATCTGTCGCCTATGCCATCCGCCAAAACTCGTCATCTCGACCGAAGCCGGGCCGCACCATCGCACGACGCAGTCGAGAGCCCCCCGCATCTCGCTTTCGCCTGAGATATCGCCAGCTTCACCCGGCCCAGCTTCTGACCGTCAGACCATCCACCCGACCACCCTCGAAACTACTTCTGCCGATTCGCCGCCGACCTCGGCAGCGACAGCAACCTCGCCGCCAGCACAGACAACCGCTGAATAGGCTCTGCCAGCTCCCCAGCCAGCGCCTTCGCGTCACCGTCGATCCCACCGGCACCTGCCAGATACACAATATTCGTAATGCTCTGCAAAGGATTGTTGATCCGGTGAGCCAGTTCATTGGCCATTCCCGCAGCCGCCGCATGGATGGCTTGCTCCATCAGCAGCTTCTGCTGCCGCTGCTGCCTCACACCCATAGCAGCAAAGTTCGCCAGCACCTGCATCATGCGAAGATCGCCCCCATCAAATGCCTCATCGCGTCCATGCGCCATGATCCAGATCGTGCCTCGCGTCTCCCCCGACACCCACGGCAACAGAATCCCGTCGGTCACTGTAGGAGCCTCAATCCCCATCAGATCGAAGAACCGCTGTGTCACACGAAACAGCTGCGGCCGCCCTCTCTCCAGACACATCCCACACGCGCTCGGATTTCGCGGCAGCGTCGCATTCAGAAAACCCGAATACTCCCCCGCAGTTGCAACCCACTCATAAAACTCCGCATCGTTCTTGTCCTCGCGCTCGATGCTGATTCCGGAGCTGTCGGCGCCGCACAACTCCACCGCCGCATTCACCAGTTCCTGCAGTATCGTCTCCGGCTTCTCCACAAAAGCACGCGCCAGCCGGCTCATCCCCTCCATCTGCATCGCAACATCGCGCACGTGCAGCTGCCTGCTCGCAAACGAAGCGTCCTCGAAGAGATCGATTACCTCCAAACCGGTGTCCGCTGCCGTCAACATGAGCCCGCCCATCTCAAACCTTCCTTCATTTGTCCCAACTGCCTACGTACGGAATCTCCGGCACGACTGTGGCGACATCGCCCTTCTCTCAGACCTGAAGCGTTAATCATACTGTTCGGGGAGGTAGTGCCGATAGTACTCCACAACCCACCAAAAAAACTTTCTAAAATCTTCCTCAAATGTGGCGTATCTTTCAAAGCCCAGAAACACGCGGCTTAATCACCACGTCAGCCACACATCCCACCACATCTTCACCACCCAAACACCACACCCAAAACCGGCATTCCGCCAAAACACCCTCAAAAACGCCCACAAAGGCGCAGTTCTCCCCACCCCGCCACGCCAGCAATTTTTTTCCTGAAAATCTACCGCCGAACCGCCCCAATCGAAACCGGAACCTGCTCCACGATCTCAATCCCGAAGCCCTGTAGCGCCGGCACATGCGTCGGAGTATTGGTCAGCAGCCGAATCTTGTGAATCCCCAGATCCGACAGAATCTGCCCGCCCAGCCCCACCTGCCGCAGTGTCCTATGCGCCCGATCATCGCTTCCCTCCCGAGCCCGCTGCTCCCGATGCAGCACAATCCGCGGCGGCGTCACAGCCTTATCAACGCCAAAACCCGCGCTCCCATTGTGCAGATACACCAACGCACCCTTGCCCGCCTCTGCAATCATCTTCAGCGACTCATCCACCACCGCCTTGCAATCACACAGCGTCGTAGAAAAAACATCTCCCGCCAGGCAGTGGGTATGCACCCTCACCGTCACCGGCTCCTCACCGCTCACATCCCCATACACCAACGCAACATGCGACTCTCCACCATCCACCTCGCTCTCATACGCGATCATGCGAAACTCACCATGCGCCGTAGGCATCAGTGACTCGGCCACGCGATGAATGTACCGCTCATGCTGCAAGCGATAGCGAATCAGGTCCGCCACCGTCACCATCAACAGCCCATGCTCCGCGCAGAACTTCACCAGGTCCGGCACCCGCGCCATCGTACCGTCATCGTTCATGATCTCGCAGATCACCCCAGCGGTCACCAACCCCGCCATCCGCGCCAGATCCACCGAAGCCTCTGTCTGCCCCGCCCTCACCAGCACGCCACCCTTGCGCGCACGCAGCGGAAACACATGCCCCGGCCGAGCCAGATCATGCGCCGTCGAACGCGGATCGATCGCAACCTTGATCGTATGCGCCCTGTCAGCAGCAGAGATCCCCGTCGTCACCCCTTCGCGTGCCTCGATGCTCTCCGTAAACGCGGTCCCAAACCGCGACGTATTCTCCTGCGTCATCGGACCCAGCCGCAGATAATCCGCACGCTCCTCCGTCAATGTCAGACAGATCAAACCCCGGCCATACTTCGCCATGAAGTTGATCGCCTCCGGCGTGACAAACTCCGCAGCCAGCGTCAGGTCGCCCTCATTCTCGCGGTCCTCGTCATCGACGACCACCAACATCCGCCCCGCCTTGAACTCCGCCACCGCCTCTGCCACGTCAGCAAACATAGTCCCGCCTTCCCAACTGCATCTCTTTCGACGCATTCCATCTTACGTCCGACGCAAAAAAGAAACGCTGCCCACACCGGGCAGCGTTCTCTTTTTACAACCGAATTACAAAATCGAAACGAAACACTTACAGCGTGGACTCGATCTCGAATCCCCACGCTTCTAGAAGAGCTTCGGGAATGTACTTCGAATTCTTATTTCTACGGGCCCACTCACGGAGCCGAGTCGAACGAATGTACTGATCGGGTGTGAGCTTAAACTCCTTCACAACCTGCTCAAACGATGTTACCGTCGGGACAACCGGCCCTATCGGCTCAGGCTTGCCCCAGTTTGGATTTCCACGACGCTTTGCCATGTCTTTGTCAGTACCTCTTCAATATTTGATTCCGCACTTCGCGTTGTACTCTCTGGGAAATTAACGCAACCTTCATTCTAAGGCATTTACACGGCAAAAGCAAGCCGCGTGCGCGCTTTTCCCAAGGTATTTCGCGGTGTTTTAGCGCTGCTGAGCCAAGGCGTAGAACTTCACCAGATCCGCCTTCATCTCCTTCAACGCATCCACATTCAGATAGACCATGTGACCCGCCGGATAGTAACCAAACTGGACGTTATCAACCAGTTTCTCCGGCAAATCCATATGACTCAGGTCATACTCCGTTGAAAAGAATGGGGTAGCCAAATCAAAATACCCATTAGCCGAAAACACCCGCAGCTTCGGGTTCTTCCGAATTGCATCCGCCAAATCCACCGCAACATCGGGCGCCGTCTGCTCCCCTCCACGCCCGCTCCCAGCCCCGGCAGCCTTGCGCTTGAAATCCCAGGCTTCATTCACCCCCGGCCCCGAGGTGTAATAAGGCTCCTGGCTCATGAACTTCAACTCCCTCTGAAGATATTCATGAAACGCCCCCACATACACCCCGCTGATCCCCGTATCCGACGGGTCATAGCTCGGACTCTCCCCCGCCGAGTCCTGGTCCCAACCCATAAACCGCGCGTCATATCGTCCTAGCGTCCGCTGATCCTCGCGCAACAGCTCCTTGCGAAACCGCGTCGCCGAGATCCTCAGCTTCGCCTCCTTCACATACTCCACACTCAGCCCCGTAATCGCCGCCACCTTAGCCGCCATCGCATCGAACTCCGCCGCCGGCAACTTGTCCCCCTGCTGCAGCGCCTCCGCATAAGGCCCCCGCGCAAAGACTCTCGCCTGCTCCACCCACTCCGCCAGTCCCAGACTCGTCTTCACCTTGTGATAGTGAAACGCAATCGCCGCGAACGACGGCAGATAACCAATCGCCTCATAGTCCAGCCCCGGATTCCGCCGGTTGTAGTTCAAAATCGACGACAGCAGCGTCACGCCATTGAACTCGACCCCATCATTCTGCAGCGCACTCACCAACCCCGCCGAGCGCGTCGTTCCATACGACTCGCCAAACAAAAACTTCGGCGAATTCCATCGTTGATTCGCCGTGATGTATCGCACAATAAACTTCCTGAACGCAGCAATATCCTGATCGGTGCCTGCGAAGTCTTTGATGGTTCCCTTCCCAACCGCACGCGAAAATCCCGTCAGCGGCGCATCGACAAACACCAGGTCGCTTTTATCGAGCAGGCTGTACTGGTTCTGCACCCACTCAAACGGCGCAGGCCCCGTCGCCTCCGGACTCTGCGTCACCACCCTCACCGGCCCGAACGATCCCATATGCAACCAGATCGTCGCCGCACCCGGTCCACCGTTGTAGAAAAAGGTGATCGGCCGGCTCTTGGCATCCACACCATCTTCCGTATAAGCCACATAGAACATGCTTCCATTCGGCTTATCCTGCTCATCCCGTATCAGCAGATTTCCCGCCGTCGCCGTGTAGTGAACCATCCGCCCACCAGCGGCCCACTCATGCTTTGTCACCGAACCGGCCTCTGCAGGAATTGGAACGCTCGGCTCTTCTTTCTTCGGCTCGGCTTCACCAGCATGTTGCTTATTCTCAGCAGCCTGAGCGAATGCAGGCACCGACATCAACACCACCATCAACGCAACAACAGCACATGGCACACGAGATACCAGAAGAAACTTCGAAGCCTCGGTCTGAGTCAATTCACTTCTCCGGGAGCGCTATCCAAACAGACACAACCAAAACAAATTACAGCTTTGCCGACGCGATCATCATACCTTTCCGACCGCCTCCACAAAGCCGCAATTCCGCGTTCCCGGTGCTGATACTTCGGTGTTACTTACGCCGTATCAAGATGGAACGGCGTCGTGTAACGCTCGACCGGATATCCCTTCGCCTTCCACGCATCCAGGCCGCCCTTTAGAAACTTGATCTTCGTAAAGTTGAGCTTCAACGCTCTCTCGAGAATCATCCGGCTCGTGCTCTGGCTCACGCAGGTGCAGTAAATCACCGACTCTTTCTCCTTCGGAATCAGCGAAGCCTCGTGGAGCACCTCCTTAGGCGGAAGCCTCTTCGCGCCTGGAATAATCTCCGAATGCGCCAGCAGATCCAGCGGCTGCCGAACGTCGAACAGCAGAATATCCGCGTTTTTCTCCATCAGCTCCCGCAGAGAGTCCGCATCGATGCTGTGCTCCTCCAGTTCACGTCGATTCCGCAACTGTCTCATCCTCAAAAGCCCAAACAACAGGACCAGTCCCCCAACTACACAAATCAAAATCAGATACATACTGCCTCCTCGGCTCCTTCTGACAAATATCTGATCATTTAATGACATCGAAAGATGCTGGAAATTATAGCCAGTCCTCGATCCGACACACCCACCAGCAAATCACTGGCACTCAACCGTCTTCATTACACTGACAACTTATCCTTCGCCATCGAAAGCGCCCCACTCGCGGCCGCAGTAAAGGCAGTTACCGTTGCAGGATCTCTCTCAGCCTTCGCATCCCAGTTGATCGTCACGCAGAAGTATACCCACCGTTGACCGACGAACATCGCTCCCGGCGCACACACCGCATGAAACCCCGGCACGTCAATGCTGCCGCCCTTACAAAACGAACTCACACCCAGAGGCAGAGGCAGAAGCCAGATTGCATCTCCCAGGGATTGAATCCGGCGAAATTCATTGAGCGTCTCTTTATTCTTAAAAAACCCGCCTTGCAGCGCCCGGGAATAATACGAAACAAAATCGTCAGCAGAGCACGCCATCGTCTCTACGCTGTTCATCGGAAGGTTGACCATCGAATCATTCGCCGCCGCACCCACCGCCTCCCAGGTGAAATTCTTGTAATCCTTGGCTCCCAACAGATACCCGACAAACGACCGTGTACTCTCCGGAACCACACAACTCTTCAATCCCGCCGAAGCGACGAACTCCCGAACCTTATCGGGCCCAACCTGCTTCAGGCACATATCCGTTCCGGTATTGTCACTATGGATAATCATCGCTTCTAACGCAGTCCTCTCCGAAACCTTGCCAATCAGATTCGGCGGATTGAAGATCGCACTATCAAGCGCCCACACACTCGCATCAAGATTCAACTGACGAGCCCTCAGTGTCTTCACAACCTCCGGCGTATCCGACTGCCGCAGCGCCTCGCAAAGAATAAAAGTCTTAATCGCACTTCCCACAAACATCGTTTTCGCCGAGTTCGCCTGCACCACAAACTCCGGCTTTCCATCAACCGCGGGCGCATAGATCTTCACCGCGACCTCTCCGGGAAGTCCTTTGAACAGCGAGAGAATCGCATCAGGCGTTGCCTTATCCTCAGCCTCTGTAGGTCTCGCGAGTTGCATCGTCCCCACAGCCGCTGCACTCTTCACTAAGAACTCCCGCCGCGAATTCAACATACTCTTCCCTCCCACTCACATCGCAAGTCTATCGAGAGCTGAGATCTGAATTCCCCCCGCCTTACCAATCTACGCTGTCAAATCCGCAGGAAGATCCGCTTCCGATAAAGCAGACCCACGATCCCCAAATTCAAGAAGACGATCGTAATGGCATACGCCAGAGACGCATGGACCGGCTGCATCCACGAAGCAAAACCGTACTGGTAACCCCACGCGTGCAGGTTCAAGTTACCGCCACCAACCCTCACATGAATCCGGTCGCTCAGTGTAGTGATCACATTTGAAAGCACAAAGGCAAAGATCGCATTAGTGCCAAAGATCAGCGCAGGCCCAGCCCACCACCGCCACCGCCTCACATCCAACACCACAAAGCACACGCAAAACGCCAGCAGACTTACCCCACTGCTGAACAGCGCAAACGTGCTCGTCAAAATCTTTTTATTGATCGGAAGCCACGGATGCAGAAACCACCCCGCCAGCACAAGCGCCAACCCAGCCAATGCCAGCCCCAGAGCCTTCTTCTCATCCGAGCGTCTGCCGCGCATCCACTCCCCTGCAAGCACGCCGATCAAAAGCGTAGCCAGCGCAGTTACCGTCGACAGAATCCCCTCCGGGTCATACGTCACGCCGTAGCCAGGAGTAGTCCCGTACGCCCACATATGTCGCGTGCCGATCACGGCACGGTCGACATAAGCCGCAACATTGCCCACCGAGTCCAGTCGGCCAACTCCAAACCCCGGCACCGGCACAAGCTTCAACACCGCCCAGTACCCACCCAGAAGACAAACCGTCAAGGCTCCAATCACCCAACTGCCGCACTCACGAAATCGCCCATCGCCGCGACACCACAGATAGATCAGACCGCCGCAAAGATAGCAGATCGCAATTCTCTGTAGAATCCCCGGAATACGCACCGTATGCAGATCGTAGTCAGGAAACCCATTCACGAGCAGGCCAATCACGAACAGCACGACGCAGCGCACCGCGATATGCCGAGCAAGCGCCCCGCGGTCTGCCCCACGTTCCATCCTCGCCGCGAACGAAAGCGTATTTGCCACTCCGCTCATAAACAAGAAGCACGGGAAGATCATGTCAGTCGGCGTCGCACCGTTCCACTGCGCATGCAGCAACGGCCAATACACTGCACCGTAAGTCCCGGGATCGGTCACCAGAATCATTCCAGCGATCGTCAGACCGCGCAAAACGTCGAGCGACATCAATCGCGTATCGCGCACACCAACCCCGGAATCTATCTTCTCCAAAATTAAACCCTCGTCGACGTGTCAACTTTCTACAGACCGCAACGAGAAAAGTCCATTATTTAATCGTTTCAGTGCTTCCGGCGCACACACCTTCAGCCTGCACTTCACCAAAGCCAAAGCTGAGATTTGAAAACACTCGGGAGTCGCGCAAAACCTGCTACTCTCTCTATGATTTTCGGACGACAACAATGACAGCTACCAAGCTCAGCGTCATAACCTTCCTCATCGGACTCACTCCGACCGTCCTCACAAATTCAACTTTGGCTCTCGCGCAACAAGCTCCATCCGCAGCATCGCCCACGGAGAGCAAAAAGCCGGATCCACAACCTAATCCCAAACAGCCGCTCCCTAATCCAGACTTCTTCGGCATCTATCACGCCGGAGAAGGAGTCACACCTGCGAAGATCCTCTTCACCGTCGAGCCAGAGTTCTCCGAGAAGGCAAGAAAAAAGAAGACTTCAGGCAACTGCGTAGTCTCTCTGATCGTAGCTACGAACGGCACTGCAACTGACATACACGTTGTCAAATCGATCGCCGATACCGTGTCGAAGAAAGAAAGAGAAGCAGCCCTCACCCTCGACCAGCAAGCAATCAAAGCGGTAGCGCAGTATCGGTTCACACCCGCAACCTACCGCGGCACCCCGGCTCCGTATCGATTGAACGTAGAAGTTAACTTCCAGATCTTCTAGCTCCATCCCACGAACCTGAACACCATCCAGGACTCAAACTGTCTACCTCGACCACGACGCAAACCACTTCGCCCTCACACGAAGATTATGCGAAACTCGATCTAGCAGAATGAACCTCGAAACCCTCCTCCATCAAACCTTCGGCTTCGCAGAGTTTCGCGCCAACCAGGAGGCCGTCTGTCGCGCCGCCACCGATGGCCGCGACGTTCTGCTCGTCATGCCCACCGGAGCAGGAAAATCCCTCTGCTACCAGCTCCCCGCCATCGCCCGCGGCGGCACCGCCCTCGTCATCTCCCCCCTCATCGCCCTCATGGACGACCAGGCCACCAAACTCACCGCCGCTGGCCTCCGCGTCGCCCGCATCCACTCCGGCCTCTCTCGCGACGAAGCCCGACAGGCCTGCCGCGACTACCTCGACGGCACCCTCCAGTTCCTCTTCATCGCACCCGAGCGCATGCGCGTGCCCAACTTTCCCGAGATGCTCGCCCGCCGCAAGCCGTCCCTCATCGCCATCGACGAGGCCCACTGCATCTCCGCCTGGGGTCACGACTTTCGCCCCGACTACCGCACCCTCGGCGACTTCCTCCCTGCCCTGCGCCCAGCCCCCGTCATCGCTCTCACCGCCACCGCCACGCCCACCGTCCAGCGCGACATCATCACCCAACTCAAACTCACCCAACCCGATCTCTTCATCCACGGCTTTCGCCGCCACAACCTCGCCATCGAGGTCGTCGAGCTCTCCAAGCCCCGCCGCAACGAGTTCACCGCCAACCTCCTCAGAGAAAAATCCAACCGCCCCGCCATCGTCTACGCACCATCTCGCAAAGCCGCCGAAGACCTCGCCTCCACGCTTGGCGGATCTGCCGCCGCTTATCACGCAGGCCTCGACCCCGCCACGCGCGAACGCGTCCAACGCCACTTCCTCAGTGGAAACCTCGAAGTAGTCGTAGCCACCATCGCCTTCGGCATGGGCATCGACAAAGCCGACGTCCGCACCGTAGTCCACACCGCGCTCCCCGGCTCAGTCGAGCAGTACTACCAGGAGATCGGCCGTGCCGGACGCGATGGCAAACCCTCACGCACCGTTCTCCTCCACTCCTTCGCCGACCGCAAGATGCACGACTTCTTCCTCGAGCGCGACTACCCCGCCATCACCGATCTCACCCGCGTTGCCGCCCTTCTCACCAGCGACTACCAGATGCCCGACCTCCTCCGTCAGCGCCTCCAGATGGACGCCGAGACCTTCGACAAAGCCGTCGAAAAACTCATCGCCCAGGGCGCCGCCAACATCGACATGGCCGGCAACGTTCGCAAAGCCCCAAACAGTGATAAAGACGCCCCCCGCAGCGCCGCCTGGCGCAAGGGCTACGACGAACAGATCGCCTTCCGCCGCTCCCAGATCGACCGCATGGTCCAGTTCGCCGAGTCCGCACAGTGCCGCATGGCCGCCCTCATCCAACACTTCGGCGACACCGACGACGGCCTCCGCCCCTGCGGCCACTGCGACTTCTGCTCCCCTCAAAGCGCAACCGCGCAAACCTTCCGCCCACCCACCACCGACGAAGAACGCCAACTCCGCGCCATCCTCCGCGCACTCGACGGCCAAAGCCGCGCCACCGGCAAACTCCACACCGAGCTCTCCACCTCCTCCCTCCGCAACACCCCCGCCGCCGACCGCAAAGTCTTCGACACCCTCCTCGACGCCCTCACCCGCTCCGGCCTCATCACGCTGATCACCGACCAGTGGACCAACCCCGAAGGCAACGTAGTCACCTACAAAAAAGCCTCCCTCACCCACGAAGGCCGCACCCTCACCGGCCCCCTCCCACCCGACCTACTCCTCAAAGACGCCGGTCCCTCAACCACCATAGGAACGCAGAAGCGCAAGGGTTCTCGAGCATCGGGAACAAATCCCCGCGCATTAGGTATAAATCCTAGAACCCTCCAACGAAAAGCAGAGCGTGCAGATAGTGATCTCACGGCGGATCAGAAATCACTTAAATCAAAACTGACTGACTGGAGGAAAATTGAAGCCGCCAAAGCGCGTGTACCAGATTTCTTCGTTCTTTCGGCCTCAGTGCTTCACTCTATCGTTCTAGCTCGGCCAACAACGATAAGCTCCCTCCTAGCAATCTCTGGTATAGGCCCAGAAAAAGCCGACCGCTATGGAGCCGCCATAGTCGGTCTTTGCCGTGATCCGGAGTTTGCATCGAGTAAACACAATCCCCGTCATCAACAATCCACGCCATCGACGTCGCCAGGAGTCAAGCGAGCTAAAAGACGCTTTATAAATCCAGAGCGGATTTTGAGACGAAAGCGTCAAGAAGAAAATGATCAAATCGATGCACTCGATCACCGCCAAGCGTTAGAAGAGGATTTGCGAAGCTTCGCTGAGACGCAGTCACTCAAATTTAATCAACAAGCTTCTGATCTGCTCTCCGACGCGGCGATCTCAGAAATACTCCGTGTTCGCCCCAAGTCGATTTCAGAGCTAAAAGATCTTAGCTATCTTCGGGGGGATTTACCGGAATCGTTTTACCTTTCGCTGTTGGCTACCTGCATGGAAGAGTACGAGCCGGAAGCGATGCCTAACAAATCGCTGCAGCGTCCATTGCCTGCAAACCCGATACCGCGTCTCGAAGTCTACGTTCGTGAGCGACGGTCGACCACGCCCGACCCCATCGACTCCCTCACGCCAGAGCAACAAGCTCTCGACGAGCGCCTACGCGAATGGCGTAAGGCCGAGTCCGAACGCCTCAACCTCCCGCTCTTTTTCGTCCTCGCCTCCACAACCCTCCGCAACATAGTCCTTGCGCATCCTCAAAACCTCACACAACTCCGATCCATTCAAGGCCTCGGCCTCGACAAGATCGAAAAGTTCGGCCCCGGAATCATCTCTGTTTGCACCGCTTGAAAATCTCGCTCTGTGGCATACCCTTCTACAGCAGCAAAGCAGCCGCACGGAGGCGCAATGTCAACCGCAACCATCGCAAAACGTATCAGCCCCATGCTCACCGTCGCCAACATGGAAGAGACAATCGCGTTCTACCAAGACGTTCTCGGCTTCACCTCGATCATGAAATCCCCTGAATACTCCATCGTCGAACGCGACGGCCAAACCATCCACTTCCAAAAAGCAGCCTCGGACGAGGTCATGCAATGTGTTCGCGGCCACACCGAGATCTACATCGAGGTCTCCAACATTCACCCACTCTGGAAGCACGTAAAGACCCTCAAAGATCGCTACCGCATCCGAGACCTCTTCGACCGCGACTACGGCATGACGGAATTTCACATCTCCGACCCGAACGACTGCCTGGTCTTCGTCGGCGAACCCACTACCAGTAAGTTCGGTAGAAAGCCAGATTGAACTGTCTCGCAACGATTACGTATCTCGATTGGCAGGGACCAATCTGGCCGCAAGAGGATAAATAAACGGATGCGAACGATGCTCGTAGCTGTATTGCTTCTTTTGGGAGCGTTTACCATTTGCGGCTGCGGAGACTCGCTCGCTACGCTCAATCGACTCTCCGCGACCGGCTCCATTCATGAAGACGCACCCGTAACAACTCACCTCCAGATCCAAATCGCGGCGCCACCGGCCAAGGTGTGGGCACTCTTGATTGGCGCGTCCTCCTGGCCCACATGGGCGAAGCAGGTCGAAAGCGTAACCGTTGAAGGGCCGCTGCAGAATGGGACACGCTTCTCATGGAAGACGGGCGGTACAGACATTCACTCGCAGGTGCAGCTATTTGAACCGGAACGCCGTCTGAGTTGGACCGGCACCGCGTTGACGGCGAAAGCGATCCACGTGTGGGAGCTGCGGCCCCAACCAGGCAATCAAACCTTGCTCATCATGAAAGAGTCGATGGATGGGCCGCTGATGGTTAAACTCTATCCCTCCCAAAAACTCACCGAAGCCGGTAACCAGTGGCTCCTAGCGCTCAAACGAGCTGCTGAAGACATCCCCTAGCTCTTCGCATAAGAAATCGCACCGTAAGCCAACGTTGAACTCCCATTTAAAATGAATGGCTATTCATTTTTCGCTACAATGGGCTACATGCAACCGAGGAAGCGATGACTACACCCGACACCGCCCGCCACACACCGGCCTCGATGGACGGCAATCCCACCATCGACGAGCGCGCCAATCACTGCTTCGGCTGCGGCCCCGCCAACCCTCAGGGCCTTCATCTCAGCTTCACCACAGACACGTCAAACCCGGAAGCCATCACCGCCACCTGTCACTTCCAGCTCGACCGCATGCACGAGGGCCCCCCAGGCCACATCCACGGCGGCATCGTAGCCGCGCTGCTCGACGAAGCCATGAGCAAGCTCAATCGCCCCCTCAACGTGCTCGCAATGACTCGCCACATGGAGATCGACTATCTTCGTCCCGTCCCGCTCTACCAGCCGCTCGTCCTCATCGGCCTCCATCTCAACCGCCCCGCAAAAGACGGCACACCAGGCCGAAAGCTCTTCCATCAAGCCGAGATCCAACACCCAGACGGTACCGTCCTGGCCCGCAGCAAAGGACTCTTCATCGCCATCGACGAAAAACTCCTCTTCGCCGCCGGCATCACCCCGCCAGAGGTGTAATCGCCGGCCAACGGCCGGACCAAAGCACCTAATGATCGCCAGAAAGAGTACACAAGCCACGAAGTGGCCGCCCCACGCGCAGTGGGCCCGTCCGGCAAGACAGCTCCTTACCCAGCCTCACCCCAATACCCCTGGTCCTCAAGAAAATACTCCTCATCCCAGGTATGCACCATCGTCTTGAAGAACATCCAGACCATCCGCCAGTGCCCTAGCTTCTGAAACCGCCGATTCGTCGTAAGCACCCGCCCGCGCACGATGCGAAACCGTTGCCGCGCCACGCCCTTCGACAGCAGATAGTCCTCCGCAAACAGAGCCCGCTCATTGAACCCACCCAGCGCCCAAAAAACCTCGCGGTCAAACAGCATAAACATCCCCGTAGCAAACGGCTTCGTAAACGAGCCCACCCGCTGCATCAGGTTATTTCCCGCGTACAGCAGATCATCGAAGAAACTACCCTGTCGGCAAGCAATGTTGGTAGTCGCCAGATGCAACCCACGCCGCTCCATCCGCCATAGCGCTCGCCGCAGCAACGTCGGCTCCGGCAGCTCCACATCCGCATCCAGAAACAGCACATACTTCGTTGTAGCCAGCTTCGCCCCAGCGTTGCGCCCCACCGAAGGCAGCCCACCCGGCACCACCTCTACCGCGAGCCGACCGCGAAATCCCAGCGCCGCCTCAACAGTGCCATCGGTCGAACCCGCATCTGCCACCAGCACACGCGTCTCCGCCATCCCCACATAGTCCTGTTTGCAAAGAGACTCCAGCAACCTCGGCAGCATCGCCACTTCATTCTTGGCAGGAATCACGATCGTCAGTTCACCAACCATTCAGGAGCCTCCGTCAGGGCACACAACGCCCCTTATGCGAAGCTTGAGCCTGCAACCCTCGGCCCCGGATAAACCACCGTTGAATTTTCAGCTAAATCCATCCCGAAAGCCTCAAAGTCGTTAATGGCCTCGTCATATCTTCGTCGAGCGGCGCGAAGATCTTCATCGCGACCAACGGGAGCAGCGACCCGAAGGGGGAATGCACTCCACGGAGTGGATCATCGCCGGTATTGCTCATCGCTGACGTGGTCCATCCACTCCACAGCCTTGCCGTCCAATCGTTCCTGAATCGCAATATGCGTCAGAGCCGTAGTCGGCGTAGCTCCGTGCCAATGCTTCTCTCCCGGCGAAAACCAAACCACATCGCCCGGGTGAACCTCCTCAACCGCATCGCCCTCCCGCTGAACCCAGCCACAGCCCGCAGTCACAATCAAAGTCTGCCCCAGCGGATGCGTATGCCACGCAGTACGCGCTCCCGGTTCGAACGTAACGCTCGCACCGCCAACAAATGCCGGATCGGGCGCCTGAAAGAGCGGGTCAATCCGAACTGTGCCGGTAAACCACTCTGCCGGACCTTTGCCCGAAGGCTGCGAACCGCTGCGTTTGATCTCCATGGACCCATTCTAGTGGTTCACGCAGAGAAGAAATTTCAAATCACACGCAACAACACCCAAACACAACCCAATCACTCCAGCACAAAACTGCTAAACTTAAGAATCTTGCGGACATAAGCTACACAAGCGCGCCACCACCCGCGCACCAGCAAGTCAAGAATCAAGGAGACACCATGGCAGACCCCACCCTCAACGGCAACGGAAACTTCGGCTCCCCGTCCCTCCGCCTCAAGCTCGGCCTCGCCGAGATGCTCAAAGGCGGCGTCATCATGGACGTCATGAACGTCGAGCAGGCCCGCATCGCCGAAGAGGCCGGAGCCATCTCCGTCATGGCCCTCGAGCGCGTACCCGCCATGATCCGCGCCGAAGGCGGCGTAGCCCGCATGGCCAGCCCCAAGCTCATCAAGCAGATCATCAACGCCGTCTCGATCCCCGTCATGGCCAAGGCCCGCATCGGCCACTTCGCCGAAGCCCAGGTCCTCCAGCATCTCGGCGTCGACTTCATCGACGAGTCCGAAGTCCTCACCCCCGCCGATGAGACCTACCACATCGACAAACACGCCTTCACCACGCCCTTCGTCTGCGGCGCGCGCAACCTCGGCGAAGCCCTCCGCCGCATCGCCGAAGGCGCAGCCATGATCCGCACGAAAGGCGAGCCCGGCACCGGCGACGTCGTTCACGCCGTCCAGCACATGCGCCAGATCGTCCGTGAGATCAAAGCCCTCACCGTCCTCGGCGACGAAGAGCTCTACAACGCCGCCAAGGTCCACGGCGCTCCCTACGAGCTCGTCCGCATGGTCGCAAAGGCCGGCAAACTCCCCGTCCCCAACTTCAGCGCAGGCGGCATCGCCACCCCTGCCGACGCAGCCCTCATGATGCAACTAGGTGCCGAAACAATCTTCGTTGGCTCCGGCATCTTCATGAAGGAACGCGCAACTCCACTCGACGTCGAAAACGATCCGAAGGAGCGCGAAGAAGCCGTCAGCCGCGCCCGCGCCATCGTCATCGCCACCACCCACTTCAACGACCCCAAGATCGTCGCCGAAGCCAGCGAAGCCGTCATCGGTTCGATGAAGGGTCTCGCCGCAGCAGCCATCGAAGAGCAAGACCTCATGCAAACCCGCGGCTGGTAAACCAGACACAGCCGCACTTCTTGCGATCTACCAATCTATTGGAGAGTTGCCGAGTCGTTCCCTTCAAGCCGCGGCGAACGACTACTGAAAGTTCTTCAACGGAGCCCACGGCAGCACCACCAGCGTCTTCCCCTGCCAGTACCCAACGATCCCCCGCGACACGACCCTGCTGTTCGTCTCGCGTTCCACATCATCCCGGTGTTCCCTCACAAAGTGGTCCGCACCCGTCCGCGTCAGAAACACGACGAATTCTCCCGGATGATCCGACGCGTCGCGCCTGAGACTCTCACGCATCGCAGCCTCGCTATCGACCGGCTCTGTGACAACAATCTCTTCCGGAACCGTCGCCCCAAATCGACACACAGAAACCGCGGATGGCACCGATGCCCTCACCGGCAAGCCCATCAACAACGGCACGACACACACCCAAACTTTGGCCCGAAGATCTAACACATCTCCGGTATAAACCATCTTCGCCTTCCAACCCATCCCACGAAGGATGTATCGGTCCCAAACCCGCCGCCGCTTGAGGAAAAAGGAGCTCCGGTCTCTGAATAGAAATCCTCCAGAAACCCAAGAGCTCCGTTGGTTCAGGCACTCAAATGATCAGCGGAAGGCTAGAAACGGCTCGCAGCTTCAGCTTGATCGGCGAGGATCTCGAGCGTAGCGAAAAACCCATTGCTCTGCCCGGTAAAGAGTCCCGAGCCAGTCAAAGCTGCAACCGCAGCCTTAGGCCCGGCAAACTTGTCGGTCAAAGGTCGAATGGTCGCGCACTTGGGAAGGTTCGGGCTGATGAACTCGGCAGGCACCGGGAAGATAAGGTTCGGCTGAAATTCGGGTGTGCCTGGGTTCGCGAACAAGTTAGGAAACGTCAGCCCATTGTCCGTTACAGGAGCAACCGGCGTTTGGCATCCATTACCCGCAAAGTCGACCCACTCCAGAAAGTGCGCAATCTCATCGCCGCCAATTCCCAGCGTGATCTCCAGCACCTCTGCGCTCGAAACCTTCTGCGACAGGCTCGCATACAGGCTCGAACCGCCGGCTTCGATCGAACCAAAATGAAACGCCGCAATATTGGCGATCACCTGAATATGACTCGGATTGTTGAAGTCGGCATTCGTCACAGGAATCGCACTGCGGTTGGTGATCGTAACAGCCTGCGGAAACGTCGCACCTGCATCAGGATTCGTCGTGCTCCGATATCGCGTAAACCAGCTCGTATCGACGTTCAGGTGCATCAGGTTCGTGAGTCGGCCGATGTTCTTCGCACCAGTCGCCTTGCTTCCCTGAAGCGTACGGAACTGATCGAGATTAACCGGATCCACGCCCTTCGATACAAGATACGCATTCAAAAAGTCTGCGTGGCTGACCTCATCCAAAGTGTTGCTGGTAATGTACTGCGGACCATCTCCATCGAGGGCCATCAATGCCCCCTGATAGTTATTCATCGGGGTGAAGTTTGGGGTGTCCTCTACCGGCTTCTGGCCCGGCGTCAGGCCACCCAACTCCGCATACTGCGTCCAAAGATCAGCCTCGATCAGCTCCGCCGCGGCCAGAAACCGAAGAATCGCTGCATCCCCCCTGCTGAGACCGCGTCCATTGTTATAGTCCTGCGCCACAGCCTCTCTGCTGCCGCTCAACAATCCGGCGCCCATTACTGCTGCGCCCCCTGCCACCAGTCCGCCTCTCATAAACGAGCGGCGATCCAGCGGATTCGACATCGTACTGCTCTGCTTCTTCATAAAGGTGGTTCTCCTTGACGAGCCGGCTTCAGCCCGCTGGAAAGCCACACTATCAATCTATTCCACGGCATTTGTCATATGTTTGTAGAGCCGCTGTCTTCTTTCAATCTCGCAAATAAGTTGTGGTCGGCTGACAATTTTTCTCCATAAATTGATTGATCCACAAACTCCTCCCCGCTGGATTGTTTATCAATCACAACCATCTCCTGCACAACTCCTCCCATTTCATATGCATCGCATCACAGTCATTTAATTTCAAACACTGAAATCAAGCGAAACAAGGGAGAACGAAATATGATGAACAAAAATTTCATCCAAACACTCTGCGCCACCGCAGCGCTCACCATGTCGCTCACCGTCGGCGCCTCCGCCGCCACAGACATCGAAAAACTCGATCAACGCATCGAGGCCGCTGGCACTGTCCTTCACGAACTCATGGAGACCCCAGACAAAGGCATCCCTGACGACATCGCAGCCAAAGCTACTTGCATCGCCGTCGTTCCCGGCTTCAAAAAGGGAGCCTTCATCTTCGGTGGACAATACGGACAGGGCGTCGTCAGCTGCCGCACCGGTCATGGCTGGAGCGCCCCAGCTTTCATCCAACTCAGCGGCGCCAGCTTCGGTCTCCAGGCCGGTGGCCAATCCACTGATCTTGTCCTCGTCGGCACCACCCACGACTCCTTCGAGCGCCTCCTCCACGACAAGCTGAAGCTCGGCGGGGACGCCTCCGTAGCGGCCGGCCCAGTCGGACGCAACACCTCAGCCAACACCACTGAAGTCGCCAACGCCGCCTTCCTCACCTACTCACGCAGCAAAGGCGTCTTCGCCGGCATCGATCTCTCCGGAGACGTAGTCCACCAGAACACCGACGATACCACCGCCTACTATGGCAGCGATGTCACCTACGAGAAGATCCTCTCCGGCGGCGTCCCTCCCAAGCCAGGCTCGGAGCACTTCATCCGCACCGTCAACCAGATGTTCCACGCCAGCGGCGCCCACTAATCCAAGCCATCACTAATCCAACGCATCATCGACCGCTACAAAAGAGGCCGGACCCAAAAAGACCGGCCTTTCCTCATGATTCAGAAGAACTCTGATCTAAGACGACTCTGTCACGGATTCTGTTTGGGAATTGGATAAAGCGAGATCGTGAGGTCTGAAAGGACGGCGAGTTGTGTGCCGTTAGGCGAGAGCGCAAAGGACTGCTCAGCGAGTGAAATACCGGGGCTAGCGGTAGAGAAAAGCCGCTTGCCGTCACTGGCACGGTAGACGCTCACTTCCTGCTCTTTGAGGTCCTGTTTGTAAAATCGATCTCCCCGCGATATCGCATTATTGGCGCGGACGACTCGGACAGCAAAGTATGCTTCGTTGCTGCTGCTTGAAGTCTGTTCAAGATCTTCGGACGTGCCGTGGCTCTCGAGAATAGGATGACCATCGAGGCGCAACATGCGATACCAGTTCTGATCGGTGGACCCATTGCAGCCGATTACGAAGATGGCATCGGGAAGAGGCGTTGCAAGGTCAGGGCGGCATTGGGAGATCACCTTCGCAATGGTGCGGACACTGTGGTCCCAGCCGTATTCCCGAATGTGCCAATGATTTAGCCCGAATGAGTTGATTCTAACTTCGCCTGCAGCAGAGAGCACGGGTGGCGGAAGGCCCGAGCTTTGCCGGACAGTAAGCACCACTTGGAAATCGTTATCGAGGAGTTGAATGTCAACATCCTCTTCCGGTGGACTTCTAAGGGTTTCGACAAGCTGGTCGTGCATCTCGCGAGTGTGCCGCTCGTGCAAGGTCCCGATGGCAATGTGATCTCCGGAGGGTGACGTCGATACGAAGACAAGTTTGCCCTGCAGCGGAATCTCGCGCAGAACAGCAAGGTCGGGACCGAGCACACGCAGATTGGGACCGAGATGGACAAGGATCTTATCGGGGCCAGCATGCCAGAGATACTGGCCTTCTCCCTGAATCTTCCAATCGAAGATCTGCTTCACGTGAAGAGTGGAAGGATCCATAAGGGCCGCACGAACCGTCCGTACGAACTCCCCGTCGATGCCATGAGGAGTCCGCTGGCGCAGATGGTGGGGATCGTAGGTGAAGAGAAGATTCTGCGCGTTGAGAAAGCTGAGCGTGGCTTCGAAGTCGAAGGCCTCATACTCCCTTCGATCATGTGGCGTGAAGCCGAGCACAGTGGTCGAGAGCGAAGAGGATGCGTTAGGTAGCGCAGGGCCAGGTGCATCAGGAACTAGGGAACAAGGCGCGGTGCAGATACTGGTTTCGTCTACCTCCGGCGCGGCCACTGGTGTGATGGAGTTGGTCGCAATGGTGGTGGGAATAGGCGCGGGAACAGATGGCGGTGTTGGCGCCGGGGATGAAGTTGGGTCGCCAAACACGCCCGCCGCAGAAAGTTGAGGTGAAGGAGTGACAGTGCCGCCAGGCATGAGAACAAGTTGAGTGGCGCCTTCGAGCCGAACGTTGTCTTTGGGCGAAGAAACAATAGAAGAGCCCCCAGGACCGGTGCCAACGCGCAGGCTGATCTTCTTGAGACCGACGACTTGGCCTGATTCGATGGTGGCGGGTGTGAGATCCTTCGTCTCCCCTCGTCTTGCAAGCATGTCGCTACCCATGCCCAGCTGCGTGGGAGCCGGCATCGGAACTCCGCCGTGACCAGACGTCATGCCTCCGTGGCCATAAACGTCACCGGTGCCGACCATCGGGACCCCTTCATCGAGTTGGGGATAGGCAATGATGGCAAACAGAGTGAAAGTGAACGGAGTCACACTGCCCTCGCATTCGGCGTGGTCGAAGGCTACGGTGACGCTCGATCCTTTGTTCTGTTTTGATCGCCGCCCAAGATCGATGATGTGGCCCATGACAATGGCACCCGCACGCAAATGACATGTCGGGTTATTCCAATCCACTCGCGCCTTGGCTAGAACGGCCGCGCCGCGCGCTAACTTGCCTGCATCGAGGGGAGCGAGAAGATCAGCCTGTAGAGGAACCTGGGAGCTGAGAACGCGATCGAAACCCTCTCTCGAACCTTGCGCTCGAGCGAGTGTACAGACAAGACCAGTGAATGCGAAGAGTAGTCCCCGCCTCAGCATAAAGAACTATCACCTTAGTTAGTCGCTTCTTCGTTCGCGGCCATTCTATAGGAGAAAGAATTCTCAGATGTCATCTCAGGACAGAAGTCGATCAAGCATCGGCGAAACAACCCATGCACGCCGCGAGTTGTCTTCCATGAACTCCGGTACGATTCCGTGTCTACCAAGCGGCGCCTCAGACAAATCCCCAACCGGTTTGCCGGCACTCTGGCGAGGCATCGGTTTTGCCCTGCCCTGCTTCCTCCGCACTCAAAGGGACATCAGCAAAAAGCTGTCAAGGGCTCATTCACCCTAACCCGCTCTTGCGTATAGAGTTACGCGTGGCGCATTTACGCTCTCCACTCTTCTATACTGGAAGTGTGGCAAAAATATCGTGCCAAAAGACTCCTCGGAATGAACGTCTCTGTTCTAAGTCCTTTGCTGAGACGAATTTGTCTATAAGTCCTTTCGTTGGAAGAATTTACGAACATTGATCTCGCTTAAGTGCAAGATATAGACTTACACGCGGCATATATGGGGGGGGGTGGGGGTAGCAGGTATGACCAATAATCGCACAGCATCGAGCTCCCCAACCATCGGCATTCTGGCCCTTCAGGGCGCCTACGAAGCCCACGCCAGGACCCTCGCAGCCCTCGACGTGACCACCCGTCTAATCCGAACCCCGGACCAACTCCTGACGCCCGAGGGAACCCCCAGCATCGACGGTCTCATCATCCCGGGCGGCGAGTCCACCACCATGCTCAAATTCCTGGAGCGCAACGGCTTCCTCGAATCCCTCAGCTGCCTGGTCCAGACCCTCCCCACCTTCGGCACTTGCGCCGGAGCGATCCTGCTCGCGAACGACGTACAAAATCCCCCGCAAATCTCCCTCGCCGCCCTCGACATCACTATCGAACGCAACGCCTACGGCCGCCAGATCGACTCCACCATCCTCACCGCCCCCACCAAACTCCCCGGCGCCCCCCTCGAGATGGTCTTCATCCGCGCCCCCCGCATCACCCGCACCGGCCCCGAGGTCGAAACCCTCGCCACCCGCGACGACTTCCCTGTCCTGGTCCGTCAGGGCCATCTCCTCGCCGCCACCTTCCACCCCGAGCTAGGTCACGACCTCCGCGTCCACCAGCTCTTCCTCGACCTGATCGCCTCTCACAGAATCGCCGCCCACACCACCGTCGCTTCCTAGCACCGAAAGCGCAGACAAAACTACAGACAAGATATCCTGCATAGGTGATCTGGTCCCGCCTCACCAGCGCCGCAACCCTACTTCCCTGGTCCTTGCCCACAGACGCCAGCGCCCACGGACCCGCGCTCGACCATCACCTCCTCCTCAACCTCTGGATCGCCCTCGCCCTCCTCGCCCTGGCCCACGTGATCCTCTTCACCGGCCTCCTCGCCCGCCGCCACTCCGCTCCAAACCACCTCTGGCGCATCGAGTACCTCCCGCTCGCCGCCCTCGCCCTGCTCTTCGCCACCCTCACCGTCAAGGCCGAACGCCTCTGGGCCGCGACCCGCTACACCGGAGCCTCACCCACCGCCCTCCAGGTCGAGGTGACCGGAGTCCAGTTCGCCTGGTACTTCCGCTACCCCGGTCCCGACGCCACCTTCGGCCTCACCCACCCCAACCTCGTAGCACCCGGCGAAGGCAACCCCCTCGGCCTCGACGCCAAAGATCCTCACTCCGCCGACGATCACGTCTCCTCCCAGCTCGTCCTCCCCGCCAACCGCGAAGTCGACCTCCGCCTCAACGCCCAGGATGTCATCCACGGCTTCTCCATCCCCGAGATGCGACTCAAACAGAACGCCGTCCCCGGCCAGACGATCCACCTCCACTTCACCCCCACCACCCCCGGCACCTACGCGATCCTCTGCACCCAACTCTGCGGCCTGGGCCACTACCGCATGAACGCCACCCTCCGCATCCTCCCGCCCGACCAATTCGCAAACTGGCTCGCCACGCAACAAAAGGCGGCCCAATGACCCCGCACTCCAACATCCCCCCAACGCGATCCCAGCGCGCGAGCAAACGAACCCCGAAACCCATCCTCTCCCGCATCTTCTCCACCGATCACCGCATCATCGGAATCCAATACCTGATCCTCGCGCTCGTCTCCGTAGTCATCGGCACAATACTCTCGCTGCTGATGCGCATCCACCTCGTCTGGCCCGATTGGCCCCTTCCGCTTCACGGCCCCATCCTCCCCGAGGACTACCTCGCCCTGGTCACCATCCACGGCACGATCATGCTCTTCTTCGTCCTCACCACCGCGCCACTGGCCGGCTTCGGCAACCTCATCCTCCCCGCTCAGATCGGCGCCCGCAGCATGGCCTTCCCCGGCCTCAACGCCGCCAGCTTCTGGCTCACGGCCCTAGCTCTCATCACTCTTCTCAGCGCCACCTTCGCACCCGGCGGAGCCGCCATCTCCGGCTGGACCAGCTACCCACCCCTCAGCGCAATCCCCAGCGCAGGCCCCGGCCAAGCCCTCGGCATGGACCTCTGGCTCGCCTCCATCGCTCTCTTCGCCATCGCCTCCACCGCCAGCTCCATCAATACCCTCACCACCATCCTCCGCAACCGCTGCCCCGGCATGACCTGGGAGCGTCTTCCCCTCACCGTCTGGGGATGGTTCACCGCCGCCCTCCTCAGCATCATCGCCTTCTCCGTCCTACTCGCAGCAATCCTGCTCCTCTTCTGCGACCGCCACGCCGGCACCAGCTTCTTCCTCCCCACTGGCGACCTCGTCAACGGCGTCCTCCACCACGGCGGCAACGGCAGCCCCCTCCTCTGGCTCCACCTCTTCTGGTTCTTCGGACATCCCGAGGTTTACATCGCCATCCTCCCCGGCATGGGCCTCACCTCCATGCTGCTGGCGAACTTCAGCCACCGCCGCGTCTTCGCCTATCGCACCATGATCCTCACCACCCTCCTCATCGGCCTCCTCGGCATCCTCCTCTGGGGACACCACATGTTCGTCGCCGGCCTCAACCCCTTCGCCAGCTCTGCCTTCTCCATCACCACCATGGCCATCGCGCTACCCGCCGCCGCCAAGGTCCTAAGCTGGCTCGCCACCACCTGGCGTTCCCGCCCGTCCTACAAAACCCCAATGCTCTTCGCCCTCGGCTTCGTCAGCCTCTTCATCACCGGAGGCCTCACCGGCCCCATCCTCGCCCAGCCAATTCTCGACGAGTACCTCCACAACACCTTCTTCGTCGTCGCCCACTTTCACCTCATCATGGCAATGGCCGGCATCTTCGGCCTCTACGCCGCGACCTACTACTGGTTCCCCCTCCTCACCGCCACCCACAGTCATCCCGGCCGTCTCCTGTCCGAGCCTCTCGGCCATCTCCACTTCTGGTGCACCCTCATCGGAGCTTATGCGGTCTTCCTCCCCATGCACCTCACCGGCCTGGCCGGAGAACCCCGTCACTACGCCCAACTCACCGGAATCCCCGGCCCAGGAGGCTCCCTAAGCCCAGCCGGCGCCTTACTCTCCCACACCCTGCCCCTCAACCGCTTCATCACCTACGCAGCCCTCTTCCTCGCCGCCGCCCAGCTCCTCTTTCTCTTAAATCTCGCTCGGTCCCTGTACAAAGGAACCTTCGCGTCGTCTAATCCATGGCAAGCCACCACACTCGAATGGCATCCGGCCATGAATCCTTTCACCCCGTCATCCGCATCCGATACATCAGAGATTTCCGTTCACCGAATGCCATGCCACTATCAATCCAACAAGGTTGAAATTTCGTTCCTGCCGCAATGGGCACCCGTCTCTTTCGCTCAGGACGAAATTCAAAATGCCACAGACTCAAAACCGGAGTAAGCTGTCCACAACGCGTCGACCCAGAGGGCAACTTCATGCCGGCAATCATCACTCCCAACAAAACTGAGCAGGAACGAAAACGACGCGTTGAAGACCACGACAACGGCGCAGGCCGTCGTCCACCCACTGACAAGCGCACCGGCGGTGGGGGCGACAACGACAACTGGAACGAACGCCCCCACGGCCGACGCGGCCCCTACGAGCGCCTCCATCGCTATCGCATGGGCATCTTCTTCGCCCTCGCCAGCGACCTCATGTTCTTCGTCGCCATCGTCAGCACCTTCTTCGTCAACCAGTCCACCGGCCACTTCGACGCCTACAACCACTACGTCAACGAGTGGCTCCCCACCACCATTCCGCCCATCCTGTGGCTCAACACCGTCGTCCTCCTCCTTAGCTCCGGCACCATCGAGTTCGCCCGCCGCAACATGTTTCGCGAGACCGACGTCATGGACGAGTGGCTTGGCCTCGGCAAACCAATCACCCGCCGCGCTCTACCCTGGCTCTCGGCGACCATTGTTCTCGGCGTACTCTTCCTCGCAGGTCAGTGGGTAGCGTGGCGCCAACTGGCGCGCCAACACGTCTTCTTCAAGACCAACCAGAGCAGCCACTTCTTCTACCTCATTACCGGCGTCCACGCCATTCACCTCTTCCTCGGAGTCGCCGCCCTTCTCGCCGCCTTCACTGGCCTCTACGTCTCTCGCCAGCTCGAAAACCGCCAGATATTAGTCGACGGTGCCGCCTGGTACTGGCACGCCATGGGCCTACTTTGGCTCTTTCTCTTCACCCTCCTCGTCTTCTTCCAATGAAACCTGCGCATCTGTCGCAACCGCTTCAAAAAACGTTGTCATTTCGACCGGAGCGCAGCGTAGTGGAGAAACCCGCTTCTCTACCGATCGACCTCCGTCACAAAGAAACAGCTGGCTCTTTCTCTTCACCCTCCTCGTCTTCTTCCAATGAACCAGCGCATCTGTCGCAGCCGCCTCAGAAAACGCTGTCATTTCGACCGGAGCGCAGCGTAGGGGAGAAACCTGCTTCTCTACCGATCGACCCCCGTCACAAAGAAACAGCACGAAGTTTTCTTCTCGCCTGCGTCCTCTTCGCCGCATCTCTCGCCAGCCCACTATTCGCCCACGCCCAGGGCTGTACCCAATGCCAGGACAACACCGCCGCCACCCCACCCAAAACCCAGGCCGCCTACCGCCACGCCATCATTCTGATGACTCTCACCGCCGGCAGCCTCTTCGTAGGCACCCTAACCCTCTTCAAACGCCACCGCTAGCTCGCCCCGCACATCTCCAGGGAGACCGCCAAAGATGACACGCGCGCAAAGATACAAAGCCTTTCAAGCGCTTCACGAGCGCCCAGGAGCCTTCGTAATTCCCAACCCCTGGGATGCCGGCACCGCAAAGATCCTCGCCACGCTCGGCTACGAAGCTCTCGCCACCACCAGCGCCGGCTATGCCTTCTCCGTGGGACATCGCGACCCCGCGCCAGAAATAACCCACGACGACATCCTGCAAAATGCCGCGGAGATCGTCAAAGCCACCGACCTTCCCGTCTCCGCCGATCTTCAAAACGGATTCGGTCACTCGCCCCACAGCTGCTCCGAGACCATTCGATTCGCCGCTGCCGCCGGACTCGCCGGCGGATCGATCGAAGACGCCACAGGCGACCCATCCGATCCCATCTACGAACTACAACACGCTACAGATCGGATCGCGGCAGCATCTCAGATGGCCAGCCGTCACCAATTCTTCCTCACCGCAAGAGCAGAAAACTTCCTCCACGGCAAACCCGATCTCGACGACACCATCCGTCGCCTTCAGGCCTTTGCCGACGCAGGCGCTGACGTTCTTTACGCACCCGGACTCCCCACGCTCGAAGCAATCCGAGAGGTCTGCGCCTCCGTCTCCAAACCGGTCAACGTCCTCATGGGGCTGAAAGGCGCAACCTTCTCCGTTGAGCAACTCGCAGCCGTCGGCGTCAAGAGAATCAGTGTAGGCGGAGCCTTCGCCCGTGCCGCTCTCGGAGCATTTCTACGAGCAGCACGCGAAGTAAAAGATCAAGGCACTTTCAACTTCGCATCCGACGCCGTCCCCAGCTCCGAGATGACGCGTTACATGGACCATAAGCGCTCGACTCCTTAAGATTCAGGACTCATGCGCGGCGAGTAGACCAATTAAGAAGGCACACCTTTGGCACGCTCCGCCTTCATCGCACGCATGTACCAGTCGAACTCGTCGAAGAACTTCCCACTCTTCTCTGCCAACTCCTGTGTCAGCGCAATTCCCTCCTCACTCAGCGAACTCCCAATCGAAGGAATCGGCTGCAACGAAGGAATCGTCGGCATCCCCACCTCTGGCAGCAGCGCTCTCAACTGCATCGCCGCGCGCACGCCACCATACGACGAAGCTGAATAGCAAACGATCGCCGACGGGCGAAAGAAGTACTCCTCCATAAAATAATCGAGCAGGTTCGTCAGCCCTGGCGGAATCGAGTGGTTATACTCCGCGCTCACCACGCAAAAGCCATCCGCTCGCGCATACAGCTTCGCCAGCGGAGCGAGCTTCTCATGCAACTTCTCATACTTCGCCGGAGGATCTTTCTTAATCTCTTTCCACGTCTTGTCCAGCAGCGGCAACTTCAACTCCGCAGCATCAACAAGCTCTGGCTCATGCCCCCGTTTTTCCAGTTGAGCCGCAACCCACTTGGCGGCACGATCACCCATCCGATCGCTCCGCACAGACCCCAGCAACACTGCAACCACCATTGAAGATCACCTCGAAAGGTGAGATGCAGCCGTGCGAACCTCACCCCTCGGCTGAGGCAAAAACTTCAACCCACTTCACGAAGTCTTTTGGGTACGTCAAAACAACCTGCAGGAGTTTTTTCGATAGGGCCGACAGGCCACTAACCGAAATGGCGACAGACATCAGGTCAAGCTCGTTGCTCAACCGTCGTACTACGCTTGTGCCTCTTCCCGAAAAAAAACGGAGCCTCAGCGCCGTTTCTTCGGAGCCGCCTTCACAGCCTTCTTTGCCGGAGCATGCTTTACAACAACCTTCTTCGCCGGAGCAGCCTTCGCAGCTACCTTCTTCACGACAGCCGCCTTCTTCGCCGGAGCTGCCTTCTTCGCGACAGCCTTCGCAGGTGCCTTCTTCGCACCAGCCTTTACCGCCGCCTTCTTCGCGACCGTCTTCACCGGTGCCTTCTTCGCTACCGCTTTGACAGCCTTCTTCGCCGGAGCCTTGCTTACAGCTTTGACCGGTGCCTTCTTCGCCGCAGGCTTTACAGCCACGCTCTTGGCAGCAGCCTTCACGGGAGCCTTGGCAGCCGTCTTCGCTGCACCATTCTTCGAGACGGGAGCAGCCGCCTTCACCGGCACCGCAGCCTTCTTCGCGTCAGCCTTCGCTGGAGCCGCGGCCGCCGCAGTCTTCGCGGGAGTCCCAGCCCCATTCTTCGCCGCCGACGGCGCACTCGCTGAAACCTCATCCGAACCGGAAGCCGCAATCGCCTCCACGCCCTCTCCGTTCCCTTCCACTACAGCCTTCTTCCGGCTCTTCGCAGGCTTGGCATCCTTCTTCGCCGCACGCGGCCTACGCAGATGAACCGGAGGAGGTGGTGCCGGTGGCGAGTACGGTTCAAGGAACGCCTTCATCTCCTCGACCGTCCCCAGCTTTCCATCCATCAACTCAAAGAACAGTTTGTCCAGCAGCTCGTTATATCCCGGCAGTTCCGGAACGATGCGCATCTCTTGCATCAACGTGTACGGCAGCTTCTGCTTCGCCTGAGCCCACTCCGTAAAGAATCCCTTGAACTTGTTCTGAATCCCCGCGTTCTTCGATGTGTGCGCCACCCACAGAATCGACTCCGGCTTGGCCGCATGCAGCAACTTCCAGGCCTGCGACGGAGTCGCCGCACCCTTGCCCGAAAGCTCCGTCGCAAACGCCTTCGCCTCATCCTCCAGCGCCTCGATCTCTGCCACAAATCCCTGCCGCGCAAAGCTCTTCTTCAGCGCCGCGACGTCCTTCGGAGCCATCTTCGCCGTCAAATACGGGAAGTTCGCAACCGACGCCTCAGGATGAATCCCCTGCATCTGCAACTGCCCCTGCAAATCCCGCAGCTTCTCCAACTCCGTTACATTCGCCTTAGTGGCAGACAGCGCCGGGAACAGGTGCTTCACCCACCCCTCAGCCTCCAGCCTCGTCAACACCCGCAGCGGATCCTCCTCGTGGAAGATCTCCTCAGTCTCATACCCGCGATGGAACTCGTCCATCGCCGAAATGTACCCCTCCTGCTTCCCGGTCTCATACCGAGCCTGGGTCTTCTCATCCATCTGCCAGCTCAGCCGAGCCATCAGCCGCGCAGCCCGAATCATCCTCACCGGATCTTCGATAAATCCATAGTTGCTCACCAGCCGCAGCTCGCGATTCTCGATATCCGCAACCCCGTTCAGCGGGTCCATCAGCAGCCCATACGATCCGTCGTTCAGCGAGAGCGCCATCGCATTCGCGGTAAAGTCACGCCTCCGCAGATCGTCCAGAATCGTCGCGGCCTTGACCACCGCCTTACCCGGCTTCGGATAAGTGACCGTCAAAGTGCTGCCAATCTCCATCCTCACGCCACCGGGAAACCGCACAAAAAACGCCTGCGCCCCCTCTGACTCCCCTGTGATCACACCGTGGGCTTTCTCTATATCTTTCTTGAGTTTGAGAGCATTACCCTGAACCACGACATCCAGATCCCGCACCGGCGATCCGCTGGTCATATCCCGTACCGCGCCGCCCACTAGAAACACGGTAAGTCCTTTGGCACGAGCTACTTCACGGACTGCCAGCAACGCGGAGCGCTGCGCTTGAGAAAGGCGATTTTCGAGCAGGTAGATGTAGTCGGCCATAACTGGTACTTTTACTCCAAGCCGGTTCAAACCGGACACTTCAACCCGTCAAAGCCAAGCTAAGCTCCGACGAATCAAGCGTTTATAATGGTGAGCACAGGTAAACGCAAAAGGCCAATGTAACACAGCGTTAGCGAATTGACTACTCTGAATGCACCTTTTTCGTTGCTCTAGTCCCTGGTATGCGACAATCCGCGAGTCCTTATGTCCTCTGCGCACAAGAAGGTCATCGTCCGGCGCCTCACCAACGAAACCCTTCCCGGCTACCTGCCGCTAGCCGGCTTCGTCCGTAACCACACCGTCGATCTACTCGACCTGAGCGGACGGGTCATCCCCCTTGCCCTCAACGACATAAAGCACATCTGCTACGTCCGCGACTTCAACCTGAACGACACCGCCAACCCCGAGCGCCTCACCCGCCGCACCTTCCTCGCCAAGCCGCGCACCGAGGGCCTCTGGCTCCGGCTCACCTTCCGCTCCGGCGACCTCCTCGAAGGCCTCGCTCCTATCGACATCTCTCTCGCTGACGACCTCATCCACGACGCCGGCCTCCAACTCACCCCACCCGACGTCCGCTCCAACACCCAACGCATCTTCGTCCCCCGCACCTCCATCACCGAACTTCAACTTCTGGCCGTTATCACCTCACCCTCCCGCCGCAAACCTCTTCCCGCCTCCTCGGTGCCCAGCCTCCAGGAAGATCTCTTCACCAACCTCATCCCACCCAACACCCGCCCCAACTGATTTTCAATCTCTCAAGGAAAAATCTGTCATTTCGTAGATGACAGAAAAATCGTAGATGACAGAAAAATTCGTAGACGACGGAAAAATCTGTCATTTCGACCGAAGCGGGACAGCTCCTGTCCTGCGCAGTGGAGAAACCCGATGTTTGCCGCGCCATCAACCCGAGGTCTTCTACAATCTTCCCCATGCAATCCCCCGCGAAGTCCATCACCCTGGCCGAACTGGCCGACCATCTAGGAGCCACCCTTCACGGCGACCCCACCGCCCGAATCACCCAGGTAGCCGGCATCGAAACCGCCACTCCCGGCGCGCTCGCCTTCGTCGCCAACCCCAAATACGCCTCCCTGGCCCACACCACCCAGGCAACGGCCGTGTTGGTCGAACCCGACTTCCCCGAAATCAACGCCGCCACCCTCCGTCTCAAAAACCCCTACCTCGCCTTCGCACGCGCCATCGAGCTCTTCTACCAAACACCCGCCTACGCCCCCGGCATCCACCACACAGCCGCCATCGCGCCAACTGCGACCCTCGGCGCGAACGCCCACATCGGAGCCTACGCCGTCATCGGCGATCACGTCACCGTCGGCGACAACGCCATCATCCTCCCCCACGTCGTCCTCTACCCCCACGCCTCCATCGGCGACAACTTCTTCGCCCACGCCCACGCCATCGTCCGCGAGCACTGCCAACTCGGCGACAACGTCACCCTCCAGAACGGAGCCATCGTAGGAGCCGACGGCTTTGGCTTCGCCCGCCAATCCGACGGCGGCTGGTACAAGATCCTCCAATCCGGTCGCGCCATCCTCGAAGACAACGTCGAAATCCAGGCCAACGCCTGCATCGACCGCGCCTCCATCGGCGAAACCCGCGTTCACGCCGGCGCCAAGATCGACAACCTCGTCCAGGTCGGTCACGGCTCCACCGTCGGCGAAAACACTCTCCTCTGCGCTCAGGTCGGCCTCGCCGGTTCCACCATCGTAGGCAAAAACGTCATCCTCGCCGGCCAGGTCGGCGTCGCTGGCCATTGCACCATCGGCGACGGAGCCATCGCCACCGCCCAAAGCGGAATCCCCAACGACGTAGCCCCCGGAAAAGTCGTCAGCGGCTATCCCGCCATCGACAACCGGCAATGGCTTCGCTCCGTAGCACTCTTCAATCGTCTCCCCGAACTCCTGAGGGATCTAAAGTCCAAACTAAAATAACCATCCAGCGAGTGACCTCCTCGTATATAACTCTTAGAAGCAGTTGGGGGTAGAACGATGGCGGAACCTCCCGAAGGTCTTAGTAACGGCACTACCGAAATGCAAAGCACCACAGCACAACCCGTTCGCGTACTACTGCTTGATGACGAGCCCACCAATCTCCACCTTCGCGCCGCCATCCTGCGCCAGCACGGCTACGAAGCCGTTCCCGCCGCCACTATCGAAGAGGCCACCGACCTCTTCAACAACATCGACATCGCCGTCCTCGACTACCACCTCGGAGCCGGCCAGTTCGGCACCGAAGTAGCCGCTCTCCTCCGCCGCCGTCGTCCCCACGTTCCCATCATCATTCTCTCGGCTACCATCGACCGCTACTTCGGCGGCGTCGAAGACATGCATCTCCTAAAAGGTCACAGCTCTGTCGAAGACCTCCTCGACGCCCTCAGCTCTCTCGAAGCCAAACGCCGCGGCGCACCCGTCGTCGTCGACGCACGCGACTTCTTCTACTCCCGCATCGCCATGGCCATCGGCTCCGATGTGCTCGTCCAGATCTTCGACGAGAACGGCATCTGGCAATATTGCAACGACAGCGTGGCCGAATACCTCGGCCAACCCCGCGAGTGGTTCATCGGCCGCAGCGTCTACGAAGAACTACGTCCCTTCATGCGCGACTGGAGCGACGTCCTCCAGACTGTCTGCCTCACCCGCGAAACCTACATCGATCGCACCCATCGCGGCCTGCTGGCCCAACCCCGCCCGCAAGAACCCCAGCTTACCTGGAGCGTCCTCGCCTTCCCCATCACCCTCCACGACAACCGCTCCGGTGCCGTCCTCACCGCCCGCATCCTCGACAAGCCCACCCGCAACTCCGAGCTCCTCCCCTTCATCTAGTCAGCGCCGTTCGATCGCACAACAACGCCACG
Organism: Tunturiibacter psychrotolerans; assembly: GCF_051013365.1. Lineage (GTDB taxonomy): Bacteria > Acidobacteriota > Terriglobia > Terriglobales > Acidobacteriaceae > Edaphobacter > Edaphobacter psychrotolerans_A. Next base: position 5,717,801 of record NZ_CP132941.1, read on the forward strand.
AAAACCCGCCCTCCAGCAACCCAAAAAAGCTTTGTCATTTCGACCGAAGCGAAAATCTGTCATTCCACCTAAGCGAAAACCGCTGTTCGCCTCAACTCGTAAGATCACGGAGAATCTGTCACTTCAACCAAAGCGAAAATCTGTCATTTGACCAAAGCGAAAATCTTTCATTTCGACCGAAACAAAAATCTGTCATTTCGACCGAAGCGGGACGGCTTTTCGTCCCGCGCAGTGGAGAAACCCGCTGTCCTCGGCTGGAGGCTCAGACGACCGAGCCATCAGGACTTTCCCTGATACTCTTGAAACCTTATGCGTCCTCTGCCCGCGCTCGTCCTTCTCACCAGCCTCACCACCATCGGCTGCCACTCCCATTACGTAGCTACCACGGTCAGCAATCGCACAGGAAAGCCCATCGAGCTCCTCGAGGTCGACTACCCCAGCGCCAGCTTCGGCACACAAAACCTCGCCACCGGCTCTGACTTCCACTACCGGTTCAAAGTTTTAGGCTCCGGCCCCATGAAGCTGCTCTATACCGACAGCGCCCATCAAGACCACAAAGCCGATGGCCCCTTCCTCAAAGAAGGAGCCGAAGGTTTGTTGTCTATCGCGATCACTCCCACCGGAGTCACCTGGCAACCCGACACGACCGTCACATCAGGCAAATAACCTGATCCAGTCTAAATTTCTAAATTTCCGCCCTGCATTTCGGTCGCGACTTCTAGCGAGCTGAGCCGAACCGCATGCGTGTGAGCCCGGTGCATCAACACCACCACAGTACCCAGCGCCAATACCACAAAGAGCATTGCAAAAACGACTACCGTCATAACTTAGAGCCCTCCGCTGCAACCGCTTTCCGCAGCGCGGAACATAATAGGCTTTCCACACTTAAACTGGCAATATATTTAGCCGCAAAATCTCCAATCGCCCCCGGACAGAGATATCCCGCCTCCTTGGCATCCAACAGAAGCCAATGATTATGAACGACCTACCGCGAGTGAACCCCAGAAGCTCGTCCATGTGTGGCGGGAGCAGCATCTCCGCTATGTCCTTTGCGTCTCTGATCTCTCATCATCAACGCAATCACTCCGCCCACTACCAGTAACGCAACGATCATTGCAATAAAAGCGATGGTAAGCATCTCATCCTCCTGCTTTCCTCAGCAGGCGTGCAAACCAGCCAAAAGCGTTCTGCAGCTCGCAACGCCCTGCCTCCTCACTAAGATGCCATCTGCACCATCTGCGGTAAGCTGAAGCTTATGCCCCGCGGATATTTCATCACCTTCGAAGGCCTCGACGGCTCCGGAAAGACCACCCAGTTACGCCGCCTGGCCACCTCGCTCGAGTCCGAAGGCCACACCGTCGTCACTCTCCGCCAACCTGGCGGCACCCCCCTCGGCGACCGCATCCGAAGCATCCTGCTCGACTCCCGCTCCGAGGCTGCCCACGGCCCCATCGCCCCCGCCGCCGAGATGGCTCTCATGTTCGCCGACCGCGCCCAGTCCATCGCCGAAGTCATTCTCCCCGCCCTCGCCGCCGGTTCCATCGTCCTATGCGACCGCTACACCGACTCCTCCGAGGCCTATCAGGGGGGAGGCCGCCAGCTAGGCAGCGAGCGCATCCTCGCAATGCACGCCGCCGCCTGCAACAACCTCCAGCCCGACCTCACCCTCCTCCTCCTCCCCTCGCTCGAATCCTCCCTCCGCCGCGCCCGCCGCCGCAACCAGCGCCACGTCGAAAAACTAGGCACCGACGAAAACCGCTTCGAGCGCGAGCCCGACGACTTCTACCGCCGCATCTACGACAAGTACGAAGAGATCGCCGCCCGCGAACCCCACCGCGTCGTCCCCATCCGCGAAGACGCCTCCATCGACGAGATACAAACGTGCATAAAAAAAATCGTCGCGGCGCGCCTCGACAACGCCAAAGCCTAACCAACCTTCTTTCCACTTCGTCAAGGCGCCCCATACCTCATCCGCCGAACTGTGTTCTCCTCATCTAAGAGAAGCATCAAGGCCTCAAGATGACCACCCCTCCCCCGACACTCGAAGCACCGCCGGAACCAATCCCCTCCGTCACACCTCCGCGCAACAGTGTTCAAGGCCGAATGCCACCCGGCCTCAAGCACTCACTTCCCTTCTACGCCTTCAGGCCCTGGGTCAAACTCGGAAGCCCTATCCTCCTCTTCGAGTACCTCCTCAAAACCTACGGCAACATCGCCCACTATCGCTTCCTCGGCACCCCCATCGTCTTCATCAACGACCCCGAGTCCATCCGCGAGATCCTCGTCACCCAAGCCACCAGCTTCGTCAAAGAGCGCACCGTCCGCCGCATGAAGGTCCTTCTCGGCGAAGGCCTCATCACCTCCGACGACCCCATCCACATGCGCCAGCGCAAGATCGCCGCGCCCGCCTTCCATCGCCAGCGCATCGCCGCCTACGGAGACCAGATCGTAGCCTGCGCCCTCCACCAACGCGAAGCCTGGCGCCCCAATCAGCACATCGACATCTCCGCCGCCAGCATGCAGCTCTCGCTCGAGATCGTCGCCCGCACCCTCTTCAACACCGACGTCACCGCCGACATCCGCAGCATCAACGATGAAGTCAACACCATCATGGGCCTCTACAACTTCATCGTCGCCTTCCCCAAAATCGAATCCTTCATGCACCTCCCCGTCCCAGGCATCATGAAGTTCCGCCGCTCCAAAGCCCGCCTTGACGCCGTAGTAGACCGCCTCATCCGCGAACATCGCGAAGCCGCCGCCCGCGGCGAACCAGATCGCGGCGACCTTCTCTCCATGCTCCTGGCCAGCAAGTACGAGTCCGAAGACCCCACCCAACAAACCGGCATGTCGGACGAACAAGTACGCGACGAAGTCCTCACCATCTTTCTCGCCGGCTACGAAACCGTAGCCAACGGCCTCACCTGGACCTGGTATCTCCTCAGCCAGAACCCGCAAATCGAATCCAAACTCCACGCCGAACTAGACGCAGTCCTCGGCACCGGCCCCACCCAACGCCTCCCCACCCTGGCCGACTACCCCGCCCTCCGCTACACCGAACAAGTCTTCGCCGAATCCATGCGCCTCTACCCACCCGCCTGGGCCATGGGTCGCATGTCCACCAAGCCCATCACCCTCGGCCCCTACACCATCCCATCCGGAGCGCACTTCTTCTTCAGCCAATACATCATGGGCCGCGACCCCCAATACTTCCCCGACCCACTCCGCTTCGACCCCGACCGCTTCACTCCCGAAAACAAAGCCGCCCGCCACAAGTTCACCTACTTCCCCTTCGGCGGAGGCAGCCGCCAATGCATCGGCGAAAGCTTCGCCTGGATGGAAGGTGTCTTCAGCATCGCCACCCTCGCCCAACGTTGGCGCATGAACTACCTCGGCACCATCCCACCCGAGGTGCAAGCCAAAATAACCCTCCGCCCACGCGACCCGCTCATGATGCAGCTCATCCCCCGCTGACCACGCAAGAAATCAATCCACCGCAACAATCACACTCGAAGCCTTGAACGCCGCACACACCTGCTCGCCCAGATGCAGCTCCAGCCGATGCAGACTTCCATCCGTAATCACGCCGGTCAACAGCTCTCCGCCCTGCAACCGGATCGACACCTCATCGTTCACGCTGCCTTCGCGAATCGTCTCCACCAAGCCGCACAAAATATTTCGCGTGCTGATCTTGCTCTTGTCCATCTCCTTCCCAATGATGATCCAACTGGCCTTCACCAACGCCCAGGCCTTCATCCCCTCTTTCAACCTCATCGCCTCCACGCTGCCATTCGTAATCACCGCAACAATCTCGCTCCCAGCTTCAGTCGCCAACACGACCTCGGAGTTTACCGCGCCCTTCGTAACCTTGCTGATCGTTCCAGCCAGCGTATTTCGCGCACTTGTCTTCATTCGCCTTCACCTCATCATCATCGTATCCAAATTCAAAAAGCCTATCCCACGCGGCCAACTTTACTCCAATCTCCCAACTCCAATCACACACATGCAAAATAGAACGCACGCACGTAGCCTTCTGCTTGCTCTCCTCCTTGCAGCATCCTCCTTCACTGGACAAACCCCGCCAACCTCGCCCGAACAGACTCTCCTCCAACTCACAAATCAAGCCCGCGCCGCGCACAACCTGCCTCCGCTCCATTGGGACAACGCCCTCGCATCCGCAGCCAAAACTCATGTCCAACGCGTCCGCAACCAACCCGGGGAACTCCTCCATCAATATCCCGGCGAACCCGACCTCACCACGCGCGGCGCGCAAGCAGGAGCTCACTTCACCACCATCGCCGAAAACGTAGGCCGCGGCACCGACGTCCCGCTCATCCATCAAACCTGGATGAACAGCCCCAGCCACCGCGCCAATATCCTCGACCCCAATCTCAACGCAGTCGGAATCTCCGTCACAAAAAATCACGGCCTCTTCTCCGCCGTCGAAGACTTCTCCCGCAGCGCAACCGTCCAATCCTTCAACTCGCTAGAAAAACAAGTCGCCCAGATCCTGCTCGAGCACGGCATAGCGCCCGCCGAATCCAACGCCGACGCCCATCAAACCTGCACCATGCAAAGTGGCGCTGCAGGCTCTCCCAAGCTAGTCGTCCAGTGGGACGGCCCCGATCCAACTCTCCTGCCCGACGCTCTGCTCCGCGCCATCTCCACCGGCAGATACACCACCGCCGAAGTTGCAGTCTGCGCCAGCAAACAAGCCCAGTTCACCACCTACAACACAGCTGTACTCCTCTACTAAATTCAATCGCGACCAACGGGAGCGCCACCCAAAGGGGTACACAAGTCACGAAGTGACCGCCGCCCGCGCAGGGCGCACTAAAAAATAATCCGCATACGAGCATTCAGCAGCACGCTTGTATAAGCCTTCGCCGCATACATCGGATGAATCGACACCTGCACATCCGGCCCGATCTCCATGCTCTTGGTCATGCGAATCCGATAAAACGTCTCGACGATACTCTCGTGTCGCTTCCCCATACGCGTCGGTTGAATGTAGTTGAACGCCGTCCCAAACATATCGCCACGCCGGCCAAACGGGCTAACGTTCGTCAGTCCCAGCGTATCGGTCTGTCTGATAGCCGTTCCCGTCTCCGTCGCGAATCCATACCGACCAAAGGGGGCCCATCCATTCGCATACTCGTGATCGAAACCAAACGCGACACCATGCCCGCTTCCCGTGTTCTTCGTATCGTCACGCCACGCTCCGGCGCGCAGCTTCAAATACTTGCTCCCAGGCGCACCATCAAACCAGCCGAACTCCACGCCCTCAAGGAACTTCCCTTGCGCCATCGTTCCAATCCCCGTGTACTGCGACCCGATGGTGTCAATCGCCAAAGCATGCATGTAGAAGTGGTGCGTCATCTGAAAATCAACCGCTCCTCCACCCGCATACGTTCCGTCCGAAGTAATCGCAAGATTGCCGTCATTCTCTCCATTCAAAAACTGAGTTCTCTCATCGTTGTTCAGAAAGCTCAGGCTGACAAACTGATTCGGATGTATCTTGCCTGCATAAAACGACAGTCTCTTATGCAGGAAATCCTGCCGCCAATAAAGAACGTTCACGGTGATTGGCCGTTGCGCCCCACCACCCTGAAGGCAATTCAAAAAAATACCCGACCCCATCTGGTCGCTCAGGTTCCACTGCTGACTCATCCCGATGTTGGTTCCCGAACGCACCAGCAGCGCAATCGAGCCAGCCGTGCTTCCATGCTCATACACCGCCCAGTTTCCCGTAAAGTCGAGCCGTCCGCTTATCTGGTCATGACGCTGCGCCGTATCCGGTATCACCGTCGCATATTGATTGAGAAACGTATACGTCGCTCCGAACCGAAGCCGAGCACTCGTCTCCAGCCAACTCCCACCCATATCCACCGTCTTGGTGACGACCCTGAAAGGATCGGTCTGAAAGAGCGGATCTGCCGGCACCAACCCCAGCGCCGCCACAGCCGAGTCCAGCTCCTGCGGGTACCTCTCCAGCGGCTCGTTGATCGCCGGCTCAGACTGCGGCTGGTACTGAGTCGTCTCATCGGTAGCATTCGGCCTGACGATCTTGATGTTCTGTCCCCAAAGATCGGTGAACGCTCCTATCAGAATCAACGCGATTGTCTTACCTACGTGCTTTCTGACGTTCACACAACTCCTTAGCGACCCGCTGGCCTTGTTCCTCTGAAAAGTGACTGCCGACTTGATCCGCCGCAGTCATGCTTTGGGGCATGAATCTTCGTGGAGTATTCTGCTACGGCAACATGGCCCAACTCAAACATTAAAAAATTGCTGTCAACCCCCAAAGACCTCGAAGACAGCACCAAACCCGCTAACGGAGCGCCTTTTATAGCCTCCCCGGTTTGGCGTATTACCCCTCTTACAACGCGTATCATAGAAGCAGGAGATCACTCCGCGAAGAGCCGGGCTCAGAGCCTTCTCTTCAAAGAAGAACTCCCAACAAAGTCCAGACTTAACCTTCATAGACCGAATACTTTAGCACCAAACAGTACCACGGGTGACCATCCCGAACCTGCATCGAACCTACGCCTGAGGAGGAAGCCGCAAGTCGTGACCACGCCAAACGCTCTGCCCGTCAACTTCAACGACTTCCTCGGCAACAGCACCGCCATCGAGCACCTCCGCACCGCCATCGCCGCCGGCCGACTCCCCCACTCCCTCATCCTCGCCGGCCCCACCGGAGCAGGAAAATACACCCTCGCCCTCATGCTCACCATGGCCGTCGAGTGCGAGCGCCAACCCCGCGACCTCTGGTCCAACGGCGTCTCACTCGCCAGCTTCTGCGGCGTCTGTCACAACTGCACCCGCATCGCGAGCGCAGCCAACCTCGAAGACGAGATCGACAAAGCCGTAGCCGTCCGCGAAGAGCTCCGCGAGACCGACAAAAAAGAGACCCGCGTCCTCGTCCAGCCCCACCCCGACGTCCTCATCGTCCCACCCGACCCCCCACAGCTCCTCATCAAACTCGGCCAGATCCGCACCGTCATCCAGCGATCCCACTACCTCCCCAGCGAGGCCCCACGCAAGATCTTCATCCTCACCGCCGCAAACATGATGAAGGAAGCCGCCAACTCCCTCCTCAAAGTCCTCGAGGAGCCACCAGACACCGTCCACATCATCATCCTCGCCGAAAATCCCGGCGAACTCCTCCCCACCATCCGCTCCCGCTGCGCCACCGTGCGCCTCGGTGCCCTGCCCGTCGAAGAGATCGAGATGCTCCTCGCCGACCGCCGCCCCGACGTGCCCCCCAAACAGCGCACCCTCATCGCCCGCCTCGCACAAGGCGCCGCCGGCAAAGCCCTGGGCTTCGACCTCGAAGCCTACACCGCCGCCCGCGCCGATGCCCTCCTCTTTCTACGCAACGCCGCCGCGGCCAGCAGTGGCTCCGCCGAGCCCGACCACACCGCCCTCTTCAAGATGACCGAAACCTACCGCGCCGGAGCCGAAGGTCAGCAAAAAACCTCCGCTCTCCTCCGCAGCCTCTCGCTCCTCCTCGAAGATCTCCTGCTCCTAGGGGCCGGCACTCCAGAGCTCCTACGCAACACCGACCTACGCCCCGAGCTCGACCGCCTTAGCACCACCCTCAACTTCGCCTGGATCGAATCCGCGTCCCGCGGCCTCGATCAAGTCCAAAGCGGAATGCGCCGCAACCTCCTCCGCAGCCTCTCCCTCGATGCCTTCGCCGGCCAACTAGCCGCAAAATGAGTACGCCCGACGCCCGCAACACTCTGCGCCTCTCGTCCAGTCCGGAAGACGTCGCCCGCGCCGCCGAGATCCTCCGCAACGGCGGCACCGTAGCCTTCCCCACCGAAACCGTCTACGGCCTCGGAGCCAACGCGCTCGACCCCAACGCAGTCGCCAACATCTTCCTCGCCAAAGACCGCCCCCACTGGGACCCCCTCATCGTCCACGTCAGCAACCGCGCCATGCTCGACCAAGTAGCCACCGTCTCCGAGCAGGCAGAGCGCCTCATCAAAGCATTCTGGCCCGGCCCCCTCACCCTCCTCCTTCCCCGCACAGAAAAAATCCCCGACGCAGTCACCGCCAATCGCCCCCTCGTAGGCGTCCGCATGCCCGCGCACCCGCTAGCCCACGCACTCCTCGAAGCCACAGGGCTCCCCCTAGCAGCACCAAGCGCCAACCGCTTCGGCCACACCAGCCCCACCACCGCAGCGCACGTCCTCCAGGATCTAGACCACCGCATCGACGCCGTCATCGACGACGGCCCCACCAGCGTAGGCGTCGAATCCACCGTCCTCGACCCAAATCCCTCCCCCATGATCCTCTACCGCCCCGGCGCCATCACCCCAGCCATGCTCGAGTCCATCGCCGGCCCCGTCACGATCTACACGCCTCCACAACAAGCCCCCTCAACCCCGCAAAGTCTACCCTCCCCCGGCGTCGGCATCCGCCACTACGCCCCCCGCGCCCGCCTCATCCTGGTCGACAGCGAAGCCGACCTGAACTCCCGCCTCGCCACCACCGAAGGTCGCATCGGAGTCATGCTCCCAAGCAACTGGACCATCCCAACCAACCACGTCGAAGTCTTTCCCTGGAGTTCCCTCGAAGACCCCACAGCCCTCGCCCAAACCCTCTTCGCCGGATTGCGCGACCTCGACGCCCGCAACGTCGCCATCATTCTCTGCCCGCTACCCAAACCCGAAGGCCTCGGCCTCGCCATCCGCGACCGGCTAAAAAAAGCCGCAAAAACAAACTAAGGTACACGTTTTTCACCGGCCCACCGCCGTATACTCGCCCCATGAAGAACTCTGAGATCGAACTCAAGTTTTCCGTCCCTGATCCAGAAGCTCTCCAAACCCGCCTCCCACACCTCGGCTTCCATCTCGTCACACCCCGCACCTTCGAGCACAACACCCTCTACGACACTCCCAACCGCGACCTCCGCGCCCGCAGACGAATCCTCCGCCTCCGCCAATACGGCAATCTCTGCACCGTCACCCACAAGCGTCTCCCCGACGAGCAGGCCCCCGTCGACACCACCCGCTACAAGATCCGCATCGAAAACGAGACCACCATCGGCAACCTCGAAGCCATGGCCGAGATCTTCCTGCAGCTAGGCTACGCCCCCGCCTTCACCTACGAAAAATACCGCACCGAGTGGTCTCATCCAACAGATCCCGCCTCCGAGACCACCGCACACCTCGTCCTCGACGAGACCCCCATCGGCACCTACGCCGAACTCGAAGGTCCCACCGCCTGGATCGACCAGACCCTCGCTGCACTCGACATCGCCCCCACCACCTGCCTTACCGACAGCTACGGCAAGCTCTTCCTCGACTGGAAACAACGCACCGGCAGCCCCGCCGGAAACCTTACCTTCGCCGAAATCACCCCGCCGGTACTCTCTCTCCGCTAAAGCCTCCCCCACCTCCGCCGATACAACCTCTGTACCCCGGAGGTTTTCCTTGGCTATCCCACTTCGCTCTTCGCGCCCACTTCTTCTTGCCGGAAGCGTTGCCCTCTGCGTTGGCACTGCCTTCGCAGGCGATGTTCACCGCGCAATCGTCTCCCGCACAGCCCCAGCCTATCCAGAGCTGGCGCGCCGCATGCACGTCGGCGGCAAGGTCGTTCTTCTCGTCTCCATCAAGGCTGACGGCACTGTTGCAAGCACCAAGGTAGAGTCAGGCCACGCCCTCCTCGCGCCCGCAGCGCAGGACGCCGTCACTCACTGGCGCTTCGCCCCAAACCCTGATGCCACCGAGTCCGAGGTTGAAGTCAACTTCAACATCGACGGTCAGTAACGACGGTCAGTAACCCAGACATCCCTCGCAACCGAAACCACCGTCGGGATCCATCCCGGCGGTATCTGCCAACCCTAAAAGCCGATCGACTCTCCTAACTTCGCTCCGAGGTCCTCATGCAACTGCAGTCGAAGATGTTCCTGATGACTGGCGCCATCGTCGCCACTACCGTTCTCAGCGCAAGTATCGCCCACCGATACATCGAAGAGGCCAACGTCCTGTCGAACATGGTCACGGAGAACCGCATCCCCGTCATCATGTCCAGTCGCGACATCCGCTCTCACTTCACCGACACCGTTCGTCTGCTTGAGTCCTACATGCTCTTCGGCATCGACGCGAACTCTTCCGCTCTCTACCGCAAGTCGCGACGCGAAGAGTTCGAGCAGGCCGAGAGCTCGCTCGCTCTGCTTCATCAGCAGACATCCCACTTCGATCTCGGCTCCGACGCACCGCGTCTCATTGCCCTCGACTCCGATCTCGCCGCGCTCAAGACCCTCGAAGAAAAAGTCGAGAACCTGAACGAATCGAAGACCCCCCAAGGCTCGGCTGCAGCCTACGACACTTTGCAGAACCAGATTCTGCCTCTCGAAAAGAGCCTCTTCTCCAACATCACCGAGATCGCTCAATCGCAGACCCGCCTCGCCAATGAAGAACAGGCACAGCTCCGCGGAGCCAACCACTTCACCCTCATTGTCCTTTGGCTCGGCACCATTATCGCCTCTCTCATCGGCATCACCGTATCGGTCTACCTCGGACGGAAGATCGCCTACGCCCTGAACGCAGTCATGCAACGTGCTGATGCCATCGCCGCCGGCGACCTCAGCGGCCAGCCGTTGGCCCTCGACACGACCGACCAGACGGGCGCCCTCGCGCACGCAGTCCAGAAGATGCAGACCAACCTCGCCGGAATCATCGGAACGCTCGCCGAGACCGTCTCCACCATCACCGGCAGCGCCGCCACCATGGGCTCAGCCAGCGACCAGATCCATCGCCGCATGGACCAGCAAAGTCAGCAGACCCAGCAGGCCGCCACTGCGATGCAGGAGATGTCCGCCTCCATCGCCGAGGTCTCCCGCCACACCCAGTCCGCCGCAGAGACCGCCCGCAGCGCCGCCGAAACCGCCCGCGAAGGCGGCACCATCGTCAAGCAGGTCCTTGGCAGCATGCACTCCATCGCCACGGCCGTCAGCGACACCTCCGCCACCGTCGGCCTCCTAGGCGACGACTCCCGCCGCATCTCGCAGATCGTCACCGTCATCGACGAGATCGCCCGCAAGACCAACCTCCTGGCCCTCAACGCGGCCATCGAAGCCGCTCGTGCCGGCGACCAGGGCCGCGGCTTCGCCGTAGTCGCCGGAGAAGTCCGTCGTCTGGCCGAGTCCACCGCTCAGGCCACCGGCGAGATCGCCAGCATGATTCAAGGCATTCAGGACCGCACCCTCACCGCCATCGCCAGCATGGAGAGCGGCACCGGCACCGTGCAGCAGGGCGTCATCACCACCAACCAGGCCGGCGAAGCTCTGGAGCGCATCATCGGTATGGCCGAGCGCGTCGATCGCATGATCGCCCAGATCGCAATCGCCGCCTCCCAGCAGACCGCCGCTGCCGATCAGTCCAGCGCCAGCCTGCACTCGATCCACTCCCTCAGCCACGAAAATCTCACGGAGATGGCCACCACCGCGGCTGGAATCGAATCTCTCCGTTCCACCGCCGTCACGCTCGAGCAGCAGGTCGACCGCTTCAGCCTCAGGTCCGCACCCGACTCAAGGCTGGTACGCGTCGAGAGCAACACGAAACGTCACGCCACCTTCCAAACCGCATAACCAACCAGCATCCTCACCAAAACGAAGAGGCCCGCACTGAGCGGGCCTCTTCATCTTTCAGAAAACAACCTTTAGAAGATCTGGAAGTTCACCTCAACGTTCAGCTCAACCAGAACAGGTTTGCCGTTCTCCATCGCCGGCTTGAACTTGTACTGCCTCACCGCTTCCATCGCCTTCTCATCCAGACCCATGCCAACGCCGCGAATCACATGAACGTGGCTCGGATTCCCATTGGTGTCGACCCAGAGGTTGACCAGAACGTTTCCGGCAACCTTCGCCTTCCGAGCTTCCTCAGAAAACTCCGGCTCAACCGAGAAGATCAGCACCGGAGCCGAAACCCCTCCGCCAATCCGCCTCGGTCCGCCACCGGTATTGCCACCCGAGCCGGGCCCAAGCCCCGAACCGTTGCCAGATCCAAGACCAGTGCCCGTGCCGCCGCCACCTGAATACGGCCCAATAATGGGCGAGTTCGGAACTCCGACCTGCGGCAGGTTGCTCGCCATCTTCACATCCTGCTGAACCTCAATCGTCGGATCAATCTTGATCTTCGGCTCAACCAGCGGAGGCTTATTCGGCGGCACAATCTGCGTATCCGCAAACTTCGGAGGAGATCCCTTAACCACGGGAGTAGGCCCTTTTTGTCCACCGCCTCCACCCATCGCCTGAGCCCTTGGCGGAGCCTGCGGAGGAACCGAGAGTTCCGTCACCTGCATCGTCTTCACCGGCGCTGCAAACTGAACCTTCTTCGCCAGCAGAAACGCGATCAGCAGAATAATTAATCCGTAGATCACCACAGCAGACGTCGTCGCAATCGGATTCTGCTTGGTCTTCATCCGATCGACAACAGCGATCGGCTTTGACTCGAGCACCAGAGGCGGCAGCTTTACCGGGAAGAAGACATCCCGCATGCTGCTCCAAAGAGAGGCAAACACTCCCTCTTCCTCGATCACCATGTCGCTATCAACCGGCTTCGATTCCAGCTGCAGCGGAGCTTCGTTTGACTTGCTGAAGGCATCCCGAAGGTTCGCAAAGAACGACGTCCACATGGACCCATCGGTCTCTTCGTTCAACTTTGGAGCATCTGCCGGTCGCAGGGTCGGAGCCTGTCTCTCTGGGTCTATCTGCGGTGGTGGTGTCAATAAACTATTCGCCATAAGCCGTTTCGCCTCGGTGCAGTAAGCCGCAGCCTCCGCACACCACTTCCAAAAATCATGCCCGCCATGAAACTACTGCTCTTATTTACGTTCCAAATGCCAGTCCGGTTCTAGTCCGGCTCTGGCAACAGCACCTGGTTGTTAACATTCTACAAACATTCGCCAGCGGACGCTCGTTACCTTGGACGCACGTCACCATGGGAATGTCTCCTTGCCATCCTGTGTACCACCCCTCCGCGCCGTCTACAATAGAGGTTTGCCACAAACTGGATCTTTGTCACAACGAACCAAGAGGACCGAATGTCGGAAGCAACCCAGGCAAAACCCGAACTCAAAGCGCTGAAGTCGACGCTGAACCTGCCAATCGGCGCGGAAGGCAACGAACCGGATCCAGCGCCTAAGGCGTTGAAGTCCACATTAAATCTGCCCCAGACAGCCTTCCCCATGAAGGCAAACCTGCCGCAGAACGAACCCGCGCGCCTCGAAGCGTGGCAGCAAGGCGACTTATACGCGCAGATCCGCGCCGCTCGTGCCGGACACCCGAAGTACATCCTCCACGACGGCCCTCCCTACGCCAACGGAGCCATTCACCTCGGCCACGCCCTCAACAAGTGCATCAAGGACTTCGTCGTTAAAACCAAAACCATGGCCGGCTTCGACGCACCCTACGTCCCAGGCTGGGACTGCCACGGCCTTCCCATCGAGATCAAAGTCGACGAACAACTCGGCCGCAAAAAACTCGAGATGGACCCCATCGCCGTCCGCCGCGCCTGCCGCGAGTACGCGCAGAAGTACGTCGACCTCCAGCGCAGCCAGTTCGAACGCATCGGCGTCTTCGGCCGCTGGAACGATCCCTACCTCACCATGAGCTTCGGCTACGAAGCCAGCATCGTCGAAACCTTCTACGACTTCTTCGAAAAGAAGTTCGTCTACAAAGGCCTCAAGCCCGTCTACTGGTGCATCCACGATCGCACCGCGCTAGCCGAAGCCGAGGTCGAATACGAACAGCACACCTCACCCAGCGTCTACGTCCGCTACGCCCTCACCAGCGATCCCGCCGCCATCGCCCCATCACTCGCAGGAGTAAAAGACCTCTACACCATCATCTGGACCACCACCCCCTGGACCCTCCCCGCCTCCCAGGCCGTAGCCTTCAACCCACTCCTCGAATACGTGGCCCTCGCCTGCGAAGGCGGCACCTACATCGTCGCGCAAGCGCTAATGTCTTCCGTCATCACCCACTGCCGTCTGATGAGCGCAAAGAACCCCGCAGAGCCCGCATCGCAAACCGACATCGTCGCGGTCTTCACCGGCAACCACCTCGAGCAGTCCACCTTCCAGCATCCCTTCCTCGATCGCAGCATCCTGGGCGTCACCGCCGACTACGTCACCGCCGAGCAAGGCACCGGAGCCGTCCACACCTCACCCGCCCACGGTGTCGACGACTTCTACACCGGCCAACGCTACCACCTCCCCGAGATCCAATACGTCGACAACGCCGGCCGCCAGCGCCACACCGGCACAAACGGCGGAGGCGAAGTCGCGCAACCCTACGAAGACCTCACCGTCTTCAAATCCAATCCCGTCATCATCGAGCTCCTCAAAGAAAAAGGCGCGCTCCTCAGCGACACCAGCTTCGAGCACTCCTACCCCCACTGCTGGCGCTGCCACAACCCCGTCATCGTCCGCGCCACCGAGCAGTGGTTCATCGGCATGGAAACCCCCATGATCACCGACGAAGGCGCCGTCACCACCTTCCGCCAGCGAGCCCTCGACGAGATCAAGAAAGTCGTCTGGGACCCGGCCTGGGGCGAAGAGCGCATCTCCAACATGATCGCCACCCGGCCCGACTGGTGCATCTCCCGCCAGCGCATCTGGGGCGTTCCCATCGCCGTCTTCCTCTGCGACAAATGCGGCGAGCCGCTCAACGAACCCGCCGTCAACCAGAGCATCGTCGACCTCTTCCAAAAAGAGGGTGCTGACGCCTGGTACGCGCACGAAGCCGCCGCTCTCCTCCCTGCAGGAACCGCCTGCGCAAGCTGCCATCACCAGGAGTTCCGCAAAGAGATGGACATCCTCGACGTCTGGTTCGAGTCCGGCGCAAGCTGGCACGCCGTCCTCGATCTCGAACCCGAACTCCACTCCCCCGCCGACCTCTACACCGAAGGCGGCGACCAGCACCGCGGCTGGTTCCACTCCTCACTCCTAACCTCGGTCGCCGTCCGCAACCACGCCCCCTACAAGATGGTCGCAACCTCCGGCTGGACCCTCGACGAGCAAGGCCGCGCCTTCTCCAAATCCCTCGGCAACGGCGTCGATCCTGTCGACATCGCCAAGCGTCTCGGCGCGGAAGTCATTCGCCTCTGGGTAGCCTCCGTCGATTTCCGCGAAGACGTAGCCGCCAGCGAAAACCTCATGCAGCGCGTCAGCGACAACTACCGCAAGCTGCGCAACACCCTGCGCTTCCTACTCGGAAACATCCACGACTTCAACCCTGCCACCGACGCAATCGCCTTCGCACAGCTACAGCCGCAGGACCAATACATCCTCGCCCGTACCGCCGAGCTCGACGCGAAAATCCGAGCCGCTTACGACGACTTCGAGTTCCACCGCGCCTATCACGCGCTCAACGAGTACGTGAACACCGACCTCAGCGCGCTCTACCTCGACGTCCTCAAAGACCGCCTCTACACCTTCGCGCCCAACCATCCCGGCCGCCGCAGCGCACAAACAGCCCTCTGGCGCATCGCCGAAACCCTCACCCGTCTCATCGCGCCCATCCTCAGCTTCACCGCCGACGAGGTCTGGGCACTCCTGCCCGCCCTGCCAAACCGCGAGTCCAGCGTCCATCTCGCACTCTTCCCTTCCATGGCCGAGATCATCCCCGGCACCACCCGCCAGCTCGAAGAAGACTGGGACCAGCTTCTAACCCTCCGCGACGAAGTCCTCAAAGTCCTCGAAGAGGCCCGAACCGCGAAGACCATCAGCAACAAACCATCCGAGACCCAGATCGTCCTCGGCTGGCTAAACAGCGTCTCCGAGCGCCCCAATCCAGTCTTCGAGCAATACAAATCCATTCTCCCCGAGCTCTTCGGCGTAGCCCAGGTAGAAATCTCCAACGCCATCGTCACCGAAGGCAACGTAGAAAAGGGAGCGTTCTACGTCCAGGCCAAACCCGCAGCAGGCTCGAAGTGCGAACGCTGCTGGCGCTTCACCGAAGACGTAGGCCAGCAAGCCAACTACCCCACCGTCTGCCTTCGCTGCGCCGACGCTCTCGAAGCCATCCACTTCCCACCCTACGACGCACCACCCAGCAACTCAACGGAGCCGCAATCCTGATGTCTTCACCGAACAAGACGACCTTCGAAGCCGCAACGCCAGCCATCGCGACCGAGTCGCGCGACCGGCGCGGCGTTGCGCTCGCTATCGCCGCAGCAGTCGTCATCCTCGACCGCATCACCAAACGCATCGTCGTCCAGCAACTCCCCAACGGCCAGGCCCACACCGTCATCCCCGGCATCTTCCGCATCACCGACGTCCACAACACCGGCGCCGCCTTCAGCATGTTCGCCGAATCAGCCTCGCCCACAACAGTCCGCAACATCCTCATCGCGTTCTCCGTCATCGCCGCCATCGTCCTCATCGGAATGCTCTGGCGAGCGGGCCGCGCCCTCACTGTCAGCACCGTAGCCCTTGCGCTCATCCTCGGCGGAGCCGTCGGCAACCTCTACGACCGCCTCTGCTACAGCTACGTCGTCGACTTCCTCGAAGTCCACATCGGCAACTACCACTGGCCCGACTTCAACGTAGCCGACAGCTGCATCTGCATCGGCGCCTGCCTCCTCCTCATCGAAATCTTTCGCCCGCAACCAACCGACTCCTAAGCTTCACGTCCGTACCCACTCCCTATGAATGACCAGATCACAATCCGCGGCGCAAGAACCCACAACCTCAAGGGCATCGACGTCGACATCCCGCACAACGCCCTCACAGTCGTCAGCGGCGTCAGCGGTTCAGGCAAATCCTCCCTCGCCTTCGACACCGTCTACGCCGAAGGCCAGCGCCGCTATGTCGAATCTCTCTCTGCCTACGCCCGCCAGTTCCTCGAGCGCATCGAAAAGCCCGACGTCGACCACATGGACGGACTCGCCCCCGCCATCGCCATCAAGCAAAAAAATCAAACCCGCAATCCCCGCTCCACCGTCGCCACCGCAACCGAGATCTACGACTACCTCCGTCTCCTCTACGCCCGCTGCGGCACCGTCACCTGCCTCCACTGCGGCGGCATCGTCAAGCACGACACCGTAGACGAAATCATCACCACACTCTTCGCTCTCCCCGAAGGCACACGCACCCACGTCCTCTTCCCCATCATCCGCACCGAAGTCAAACTCGAGCCGATGCAGATCGCCACGCCCGACGTCGAGGCCGAAGCGCCCAAGCCCAAAAAGACCGCCGCAAAGAAATCCGCGAAGTCCACAAAGCCCGCAGCCATCGACACCCTCACCCTCACCGACGCACTCAAAGACCGTCTCACCGAACTGCGCCGCCGCGGCTACAACCGCCTCTATCAATCCGGCAAAATAGTCGAGTTCTCCACCCCCGAATCCCTCCTCGAGCTCGACTTCACCCAACCCATCTTCGTCCTCATCGACCGCCTCGCCATCACTCCCGAAAGCCGCGCCCGCATCGTCGACGCCATCGAAACCGGCTACCGCGAATCCGGCGAAGTCCAGTTCCACACCGTCCCCAGCGGAAACGCTGTCATTTCGACCGAAGCCATACCATTACAAAAATCTGTCATTTCGACCGAAGGCGCAGCCGAAGTGGAGAAACCCGCTTCTCTACCCACACCGCCAACTCGTCTCCGTTTCTCCGCCGCGTTCGAGTGCACCACCTGCCATCGCGCCTATCGCGAACCCGAGCCACGCCTCTTCTCCTTCAACAACCCCTACGGCGCCTGCCCCCGCTGCCAGGGCTTCGGCAACACCATCGACTTCGACCCCAACCTCATCATCCCCGACAAGTCGAAGACCCTAGACGAAGGCGCCATCGCCCCCTGGACCACCACCAAATACCGCCCCCACCACGGCGAGATGAAGCGCGCCGCCAAAGCCGCAGGGATCCCCACTGACGTCCCCTGGTACGACCTCACACCCGCGCAACAAGCCTTCATCGAAGACGGCAACGCCACCTTCCCCGGCATCCGCGGCTTCTTCGCCGCCCTCGAACGCAAAAAATATAAACTCCACGTCCGCGTCTTCCTCTCGAAATATCGCGGCTACGCACTCTGCCCCGACTGCCGAGGCCAGCGCCTCCGCGCCGAAGCCCGCGCCGTCTTAATCAACAACCAGAACATCTGCGAGACCAGTGCCCTCACCATCACCGCCGCGCAAACCTTCTTCGACAATTTGCAACTATCACCAGCACAATTAGAAGTAGCTGGAAAAATCCTCGAAGAAGTCCGCCAGCGCGTCCACTTCCTCCTCCAGGTCGGCCTCGACTACCTCACCCTCGACCGCCTCAGCTCCACCCTCTCCGGCGGCGAAGCCCAGCGCATCCAGCTAGCAACCTCACTCGGCTCTCGTCTCGTCGGAGCCCTCTACGTCCTCGACGAGCCCAGCATCGGCCTCCACACCCGCGACACCGCGAAGCTCATCGGCATCATGAAAGACCTCCGCGACCTCGGCAACACCATCCTAGTCGTCGAGCACGACCCCGACGTCATCCGCGCCGCCGACCACCTCCTCGACCTCGGCCCCGGAGCGGGAGAGCTAGGCGGCCATCTCCTCGCCTCAGGCACCGTAGCCGAAGTCACCGCAAACCCAAACTCCATCACCGGAAAATATCTCTCCGGCCGCCTCACCATCCCCGTCCCGAAACACCGCCGCGAACCCGGCCGCGAGCACCTCAAACTCACCGGCGCCCGCATCCACAACCTCCGTGGCGTCGACATCGACATCCCTCTCGGCCTCCTCTGCTGCGTCACCGGCGTTAGCGGCTCGGGCAAATCCACCATCGTCCACCAGGTCCTCTACCGCGCTCTCATGCAGGCTCTCGGACAAACCGAAGGCGCCGATCCCGCGCACCTCTATCGCGAACTCACCGGCACCCACCACCTCAACGACGTCATCCTCGTCGACCAGTCCCCCATCGGCCGCACCCCGCGATCCAATCCAGTTACATATATCAAAGCCTTCGACGATATCCGCGCACTCTTCGCCGCACAACCCGACGCCAAGCGCCGCGGCTTCGGCCCAGGGCACTTCTCCTTCAACGTCCCCGGCGGCCGCTGCGACGTCTGCGAAGGCGACGGCACCGTCACCGTCGAGATGCAGTTCCTCGCCGACATTGAGCTCCCCTGCGAAGAATGTAACGGTACACGCTACAAATCCACCATCCTCGACATCCGCTACAAGGGCAAAAACATCCACGACGTCCTCAACATGACCGTCAAGGAAGCCCTCGTCTACTTCGCCGGTCATCCCAAGATCGTCGACAAGCTCTACGTCCTCGACGAAGTCGGCCTCGGCTACGTCCGTCTCGGCCAATCCGCCACCACGCTCTCAGGCGGCGAGGCCCAGCGCGTCAAGTTAGCCTCCCACCTTGCCACAGCACGCAGCATCACCACCCGCAGCACGAACGACACCGCCGCTAAAGCCCGCAGCCGCACCCTCTATATCCTCGACGAGCCCACCACCGGCCTCCACTTCGACGACGTGGCCAAACTCCTCGCAGCCTTCCGCAAACTAATCGAAGGCGGCGGCTCCCTCCTCGTCATCGAACACAATCTGGACGTCATCAAGTCAGCCGACTGGGTCATCGACATGGGCCCCGAAGGCGGCTCCGGCGGCGGCCAAATCGTAGCCACCGGCACCCCCGAAGACATCGCCGCCAACCCGCGGAGCCACACCGGTCACTGGCTCGCCCCCGTCCTCAACCTCGCCGCCCCCAAAGCCGAACCAGAACTCCAAACCACCGCGTAGCCGCAACAAACTTGACGTAAACCACAACATAAGAGAACATTTGATCCCTTCGACAGACTTTATCTCCTGAAGGGCTCAAAGACACCGTCTGACCAGCATCGGTCCTCAGGAAGCGGTCGAAGAGAGAGCTTCCACCTGAGGAACCTCGAATGCCGAAATCTACAAAAGCGTCGTCCGCCAAGGTTCCATCGATCAGCAAAAAGCTCGCCGATCAGTTCACCGCGCCGCGTCCCTCCGTAGCTGACCGCGAAGAAGCCGGAAAGCGCCTGCGAACCACCGTGCCAAGAGCCGGCCTTGCAGAGCACCAACTCCCGAAGAACCGCAAAGATCCTGTCGCAATCCTCGAGGCCCAGGCAAAGACTCGTCTCCAGGAGCTCATCCCCGTCCGTTACGCCCGCATGCTGCAATCGCCCTTCGCGTTCCTACGTGGCACCGCCGCCGTCATGGCACAGGACCTCGCCTCCTCGCCGGTCACTGGCCTTCAGGTACAGCTCTGCGGCGACATGCATGTCTCAAACTTCGGCGTCTTCGCCTCCGCCGAACGCAGCCTCGTCTTCGGCATCAACGACTTCGACGAAACGATTCCCGGCCCCTGGGAATGGGACTTGAAACGACTCGTAACCAGCGCCGTCGTCGCCGGCCAGTTCATCGGAAAAGACCATGCAGATTGCGAGGAGTATAGCCGTGCAGTCGTCAGCTCCTATCGGCAACGAATGCGCGAATTCGCCGATATGGGCTACCTCGCCACCTGGTATTCCGTCATTCACGAAAACGACATCCTGGCTGCAGCACCACCAAATCGCCTAGACCTCTGGAAGAAGGCCATTAGCAAGGCAAAGAAAGGATCACACCTCCAGGTATTGGAGAAGATGACGGACTTGGTCGACAACAAGCAACGGATCGTCGAGAACGCCCCGTTCGTCGTGCGCGAAACCAAGACGGAACATGGCATGCCGATTCACGAGGCTCTAGGAATATTCCTGGAACAATATCTCACCTCCCTCACCGAGGACCGAAGACAACTCATCTCGCGCTATCAGGTCGTGGACGCCGCCCGAAAGGTAGTTGGCGTAGGCAGCGTCGGGACACGTTGTTGGATCGCGTTCATGCGAGGCAAAGACGAAGGCGATCCACTCTTCCTCCAATACAAAGAAGCCCAGGAGTCCGTACTCGCACCGTACCTGAAGGCACCTAAATTTCAGAACGAAGGCCTCCGCGTCGTCTCCGGCCAACACCTGATCCAGGGCTCGCCAGACATTCTTCTGGGATGGGGAGCCTTCAACAAAACTAACTTCTACGTTCGTCAGCTACGTGACATGAAAGGCAGTTACGAGTTCGACCCCGCGACCACGAATCACAAAGGGATGGTAGCGTACTGCGGTTTATGTGGCTGGGCCCTCGCTCTGGCGCACGCCAAATCGGGAGACCCCGCAACCATCGCAGGCTATCTCGGTAAAACCGACGAAATCGACGAAGCCCTTACAAAATTCGCCTTCGCCTACAGCGAACAAAACGAACGCGACTACGACAAACTCAAAGAAGCAGCGCGCACCAAACGAATCAAAGTCTCTGATGTCGCGTGACCGCATAATTTTCTTCGTCTTTACGCAGTCCATCCCTTCACGCGCCTGTTATCGTGAAGGCGATGAGAAAGAAGAAAACGACCACCGCCAACGCAATTCGCCAAGCGGAACTGATTCTCAAGCTGTATGAACTCCGGCGTGAGACGGTCATGCGCGAAGCGCGCTCCTACGTAGGCGGCGAGTTTCTTCCCGCATCCGCCACCGAATTTATCCAAATCGTAAGCGCAGGCAACAAGCAAAGCAGCTTCGTTCTTCAGGTGTACGGATACTGGCAGATGGTCGCCGCCTTTGTAAAAAGCGGTGCCCTCGATGCGGAGTTGCTCTACGACACCTGCCCCGAGATGTACTTCCAATACGCCAAAATTCAACCCTACCTCGCCCAGTTTCGCGAAGAGATGGACCTGCCCGAGTTCTTAATCAACGTCGAAGAGCTGATAGAAGGATCCCGAACGGGCCGCAAGCGTCTCGAATCCATGCAAAAGAACCTCGCAGCCATCGCCGAGGCACGAAGCCGTCCCCCAATCAAGCCACGCGCGAAGAAAGCCAGTCTTTCCAAAACATAAGCACCAGAGTAAAAATAGATCGCGCCGCGTGAGCGTGACGGCCCTCAGTAAAAGTAAATAACGCCGCATTCTCATTCCAGACATCAGAATCTCCAAAGGGTGACACACGCTGGATCGGGCCTAGAAAACTTTCTTTGTGAAAGGAACACTCCATGCCTGAACTTACGAGGAAATCTATGGGTCTGCCGTGGATTGGCGGCTTGCGCGGAAGTAATCGCAGCGTTGCGATCAAACACAAGCTGATCCTTGGCGCGATCAGTGCAATCGTCGGAGCCTTGCTGCAAGGTTGCTCAGCCGGCAAACCTCCTTCTCAGGGGGAGACCAGCCTGGCCAACGCAGCTAAAGACGTCACCATTCCCTTGGAGGCGGGCAAAATGAGCAACCCGCTACCCGAGACGGACGAAATCGTCAGCCAGGGCCACGAGATATTTCTTGGCTCGTGCGCCCAATGCCACGGTGCAGATGCGCGCGGAGACAGTGACCTCGGGCGCAACATGACCCCGCCCGCCATGGATCTGAGCTCAGCCCACGTCCAGCACTGGAGCGACGCTGAACTGTTTTGGATCATCCAGAACGGAGTTCGCCTCACAGGAATGCCCGCCTGGAAGTCGAGCATCTCCGATAACGACACCTGGAAACTTGCACGTTTCATCCACAAACTTCCCGGCCCCAACGCCGCTCCCGCCACCACATCAGTGCCGTCACAGCCACCACCCGTCATCTCCGCGCAGGACAAGTACACCCTCAAAATACCGAATGGCCTCGCGTTCTCTGAGTTCAGAGGATACGAAACCTGGCCGGTGATCGCCGTCAGTCATAACGGAGCTGCGGTCGCTGCGATCCTCGGAAATCCCGCGATGATCAACGCTTATAAGGCAGGAATTCCCGGCAACGGCAAGCCCTTCCCGGATGGCTCCAAGATGGTGAAGGTTCATTGGAACGCGAAGGTAGATACCGCTCAACCCGGAGCGCCAACCGTGCCAGGTACGCAGCATGATGTTGATCTCATGGTGAAGGACAGCAAGAGGTTTGCCGACAGCGGCGGATGGGGTTACGGCGTCTTCGAGATTGACCCCGCGTCCGGCAATTTCAGGCTCGGCAACCTAGGTGACAAGCCGCCACAGGGGACCGACGCCAAGTGCGGATTCGCGTGCCACACGGCAGTGAAGACAAAGGATTACGTTTTCACGGCATACGGTCAAAGGTGATGCGGCAGGAGCAGACTCTTCTTGTTATACCAGGTGGCGACGGCCCTACTCATATTCTGTTTCTTGGTGCCACATTGGAAGATAGACCGGAGAAGCTCCGCCTCTTCACAACTCCGCGACCAGGTGATTCGCACACTAAACCTCCTCGAAGAATCGGGATAGACTGGAAGCCCTGGACGGAGGGTGCAAGCTACCTGGACAGGGAAACGGTCTGTTCAATAAGCTCTCCGGGTTTATTTCGCAAGCGACGGAGGACCTCAATGAGTAATCGCATGATTGTTTTATCGCGTCGACTTGGGCGATTCGCGGGCGGCTTCTCATTCGCAACCGTCGCCTTCTTCTCAATCGGGTTGTATGCCGACGCCAACACGAAAGGCCAGGTAGTACTCCTCTTCGCTGGCCTTTTTTTGGTGTGCCTCTTCGCCAGCTTCTTTTTGTGGCTGGCGCACGGCTTCGCGTGGGCGATGATCCCAGAGAAACCTTCGGAGGCGAAGAAGCCTGCAGAGGAATTGAAACCTGCAGACCCACTGAAGCCTGCGGAGGTGCTGAGGCCCGCGGAGGCATTGAAACCTGCGGACGCACTGCGGCCTGCGGAGGCATTGAAACCTGCGGACGCGCTGAGGCCTGCAGAGGTGATGAAACCTGCGGAGCCGATGAAACCCGCAGAGCCGGCGATGAAAGCTGCGGAGGTGATGAAACCCCCGGAGGAGAAGGTGAAACCTGCAGAGGAAAAGGTGATCGTCTCAGAGGATCCTCCCGACGCGATCTACACCATCACCGGAAGGCGCGTCTATTGACCCCGGACTATTTCAGGTGCCTATAAAGTTTCGAAGTTACCGCAAACTCCGTTTTTCGCGCACTACAAAGTGACAAGCTGCCAACGTTAGGATTATTTCGGTTTGCGACGATCAGGAACTTAGCAGACGAGAAGCCGATTTACCTGGAGCGTTTAGCGGTGCTATTCCCACAGATTACAGAGTGCTCGCTATGTATCAGGTCGAGCCAAAAAGGAGCGTTTCGACGCTCTGGCGTTACGGGCTAACTCCCCGCGCTCAGATGCCTCTAAGAAGCGGAAGCGGGAGACGAAGCTTGACATGCGAACAAAGTTGCCGAGCGTCACCCCGACGAGTCAAGGATTCCTCGTACTTTCCTGAGCAGGGCATCCCGAGTGAAGGGCTTTTCCAGGAACGATGCGCCGCTCGCAAGCCCACCGTGTCGAGCGATGGCATCATCCGGGTACCCTGAGGTGTATAGGATCTTCGTCTCAGGTCGGATCTTCGCGAATTCCTTTGCCAGTTCAATTCCGCTCATACCTAGCATCACCACATCGGTGATCAGCAGGGGCAAGGCTCCCACATAGTTCTTCGCCATGCGAAGAGCCTCGTCAGGTACCCCGGAATCCAATACCTGATAGCCGACTCCTTCCAAAAGGAGTCGGGTAAGCTCACGCAACAGCACTGTATCTTCCACCACGAAAATCACTTCGTTGCCGCCAAGCAGCGGAGGCGGCTTGGTCTCCTGCAGCCGTTCCACCGCCTCTCCTCGGCAGGGAAAATGGATTCTGAACGTTGTTCCATGCCCGGGCTCACTGTAGATGTTAATCGACCCGCCCGATTGTTTGACAATTCCAAACACGGTCGACAGCCCCAGCCCGGTCCCTTTCCCCGTCGGCTTGGTGGAAAAGAAGGGTTCGAAGACGCGAGCCTGGGTTTCGGCGTCCATACCGGTCCCCGTGTCGCTTACGGAAAGCGAGACATAATGACCGGGCTTGATGAAAAGATGCTGTTGAGCGTAGGTTTCGTCGATCTCGACGTTCGCCGTTTCGAAAGTAATTTTGCCGCCCTTCGGCATTGCGTCGCGAGCATTGATCGCCAGGTTCATGAGCACCTGTTCGATCTGGTTAGGATCGGCTTTGACCGTACCCAGCTTGGGACTGAGGTTCATCTTCAATTCGATATCGTCGCCGATCAGCCCTGCCAACATGGCATTCGCTTCCGTCACAGAATCATTCAAATCCATGAAGACAGGCTCCAGTACCTGTCTACGACTGAATGCGAGAAGGCGATGCGTCAGGTTCTTTGCCGATGTGCCTGCCTCGTTCATCTTAGCTATGGCCCTGCGTTCCGCATCATTGAGATTCGGACTATTGACGAGCATTTCACCGTAGCCAAGGATTATTTGAAGCAGATTGTTGAAGTCATGGGCGACGCCGCCGGCGAGTTGGCCTATGGCCTCCAGTTGCCGCGACTGTAATAGCTGCTGGACCGTCTGCTCTGCATGTTTCCGCTCGGTGATATCACGAATGTTGCACTGTATAACCTTTCGGTCGCCTTCCCCATAGACGTTACTGACAAACTCAACTGCTATGGCCATGCCATCTTTGGTCTCGAGCGGCAGATCTTCATAGCGAACGTAATGCTTCTCCTTGAGCGTGTCGAAAGCAATTTTGGACAGCTCTCTATCTTTGAACAGCCCGAAATCCCAAAGCGGATTTCCCACGATCTCTTCGCGACTGTACCCCAGGAGTTCCAGCAGGAAGGGATTCACATCAACAATCAGGCTTGTCGCGAAATCCACAATCAGGATGCCGTCGTGGGCCGTGTCGAATAGACGGCGATACCGAAGCTCGGACTCAATGAGCGCTTCCTGCGCGGCTTTAAGCATCATCCTTGCACCAGAGTTTCTCTACGGTATATGCGCTTGGATATCGTGGAAGTATGGCTGAAGGGAGAGTAATAACAGAACTCGCCTGTACCAGGCCGGAATCTTTTTCCACTCGTTGCTGCTTGAGAAGATACGCTTGTGTCGGATGAAGAAGCAATACCGTGCCGTTTTGCACGCACGGCCTTTGATAGACCCAATGGAAGACAATATCGAGATCGACGGCAGCGTGGTTCCAGATCTCTTCGCTCCAGTAACTCGCCAATATTTAGTTGATCGTTCGCGTCAGACCTAGATAGATAAATCGCCAACTCAACCGAACAGGGTGGGCATGGCACTTCCAGATTTCTCGTTCTGGGCGAATTACCGACAAACCGGAAGTAACCCGTAGTGCCACAAAGTCAGGTTTGCGGCAAGTTCAAGGTAGACGTTTCTCATAACTCCGTTTTGCGGACCGACGAGCTATTAGTTCTGGAACCAGTCCCGATCGCCCCAAAGCCATATCGCCACAACGACTGCGCCTATCCCTAGAACTCTTGCAGTCCACTTGACCCATGGATTGACCGGCTCATCGAGTCCCGTATTTCTGTCCGGGTGCTCGGGATCGTAGAAGATGTTGAACGTATGACCACGCTCTTGAGGCGAAGTAGTCACATATTTGCCCGTCAATTCGCGGTCACCCACCGTGTAGGAAAAGGTGACGACGTACTCAGGGAGTGGATAGTCCATCGCGCCGCCATACTTCCAAGGCAGCAGCCTCTTCTTGGTCGCCACGATCGTCGCCTTGGCGGCGATCCAGTCATCTCCGTGTTGAACTCTAAGAGATCCCATGGGGTGCATTCTAATGCCTTCAAAGTCGGGCGGTCTCAACCGGTCGGTGCAACACCATCTGATATGAATTCAATTTCTAAAGGTGGTGGTTATGGCACAAGGAAAACGGAACAGGCTTACCACGGAGCAGCGGATCGAGATGTGGGGGCGCTGGAAGGCGGGCGAGTCGTTGCATGACATTGGGCGAGCCTTCGGTAAGGGGCATGGTTCCATTCGGTTCCTGTTGACGCAGCGCGGCGGGATCGCTCCTGCTCCGCGTCGGCGTTCACCACGAACGCTGACCTTGTCCGAGCGGGAAGAGATCTCACGAGGAATCGCAGCTGGTTCGCCGATCCGGGAGATAGCCAGCGGATTGCAACGTCCTGTGTCGACAGTGAGCCGTGAGGTGGCACGTCATGGCGGGCGTCCACTCTATCGAGCCAGTGAAGCCGATCGTCAGGCATGGGAGTCCGCTCTGCGACCCAAGGTCTGTCTTCTTGCCAACCACGAGGAACTGCGGATGATCGTGGCCAGTAAACTGATCCTGGACTGGTCGCCGCAACAGGTTTCGAAATGGCTGAAGGTCCATTATCCCAGCAACGAGAGCATGCGTGTGTCCCACGAGACCATCTACCGCAGCTTATTCATCCAGGCCCGTGGAGTGCTGAAAAAAGAGCTGGTTCAGCATCTCCGGTCCAAGCGGCTGATCCGTCGTTCACGGCACGCTCGGGCTGGCGGAAAGTCCCACGGTCAGATCGTCGATGCTATCTCGATCAGCGAAAGACCGGCAGAGGTTGAAGACCGCGCCGTTCCCGGCCACTGGGAAGGCGACCTGCTTGCAGGCAGCCAAAACACTCATATCGCAACCCTGGTGGAACGGCACTCGCGCTTCGTCATGCTCATCAAAGTGCCCAGCAAAGATACCGCGACGGTTGTCGCCGCGTTGAGCAAGCACGTGCTTAAACTGCCCGCAACTCTGCGGCGCTCGTTGACCTGGGACCGAGGGCTGGAGATGGCCAAACACAAGAGCTTCACGGTGGACACAAATGTAAAGGTCTACTTCTGTGACCCGCAGAGTCCATGGCAGCGCGGAACCAATGAAAATACCAACGGCCTGCTAAGACAGTACTTCCCTAAGAAGACCGACTTGTCCGTCCACACTCAAGCCCATCTCAACAAGATCGCGCTCCGTCTAAACCAACGCCCGCGAGAGACCTTGGGCTTTCAAACGCCAGCGAGTAAACTGCAAGCCAGTGTTGCATCGACCGGTTGAGACCGCCCGGGCTTTCGGCAAGTTCGCCTCGGCCCTCCGATAACCCCATTTACCGGGAACGTCGAGGACGCCGAAGTGTAGGACCGATCTGCGTAGGGAAATCCGGTGACAGTGGCTAGGGCTGAAACATCTTCCACATGCCAAATCCAGCGATGGAAAGGAAGATCACGATCATGATGGGCCGGGTAACCTTCGTCGCCTTCAGCGCGTATCGCTCCTTGTCTTCCTCTGACATTGGGGACGATTCACTTTCATCGACGAAATAGTCCGTGAAGCATGCATAGATTGCCAAATAAAGACCCCCGACTACGAGGACCGCGTACCCAGAATTTGGTCCATCGAAGATACGGCTAATCATGCCGATAATCGTCTCAAGTAATTCCAATAGCGACAAGGCCTCTCATCGCGTTTCGCGCTGTTCCTCGAAAGTCGGGTCTTCGGCAACTTCATCTCTCATTTGATGAGGGCATCCCGAGGCTCCCATCCAGAGGAGCGGAAGGGCCCAATTCGCAAGTTTCCCGTGTCGACAACTCGGAGGTTGCACCAGAGATGGGAGAGTCCGCAGGCAGAGTTTCGTACCAGTCTCCAGCCGCACCCTCTTGACTCGTCTGTTACTCTTAAAAGACAGAAAAGCTGTCGAAGCCCGGCCATTCCAGGCCGGGCTTCCGCACTTAACGAACCGCAGGAAGTCCAGACCTAAAGTGTCGAGATCGAATACTTTGCACACTTTTAGGGTGGGAGGGGGAGTACCGGCAATGCACCACGCAGCAAGCAACAAACGAGCGCACCCAGGTTTGCTCTACCGCGCTATCTCCACCTTTCCTTCCTATATATTTTGTGCCCTCCTGCTCACCTATTCTGGGCCCATCGTCGCCCAGCTCCCGGCAGGCGCCATCGACACCACCGCTCCCCCGAAGACCGCACCGCAAGATCCCCTCCGCACCCAGGCCAACGAAGCCCTCGACAAGCAGGACTACCCCACCGCCCTCAAACTCCTCACCCCCCTCGCCGAAAAATCTCCCACCGACGCCCACCTCCTCTACGACCTCGCCTTCACCCAGGACGCACTCGACCAGACCACCGCCGCCGAGGCCACCTACCGCCGCGCCATCGCCGCCGACCCCACTTACTTCGATCCCCACCTCGCCCTCGGCCTCCTCCTCGCCCGCGGCGGCCGCCTCACCGACGCCCACGCCGAACTCCTCAAAGCCACCACCCTCACCACCGACAACCAAGCCCTCAAAGCCCGCGCCTTCCGCGCCCTCGCCCGCATCGACCAGACCGCCAACCCCGCCACCGCCAGCGACGAACTCCTCTCCGCCATCAAACTCACCCCCGAAACCCCAGACGACATCCTCCTCTCCGGCGAGCTAGCCGAAGCCTCCGGCGACAACACCGCCGCCGAGCTCGCCTACCGCCGCCTCCTCGCCGTCGACCCGCAAAATCACGACGTCACTGCCGCCCTCACCCACCTCCTCCTCCACCAGCAAAGACCCGACCAGGCCGAATCGCTCCTCACCGCCGCCCTCGCCAAAGATCCCGACAACCCCACCCTCAACGCCCAGTTAGCCAGCCTCTACGAGCAGCAAGGAAAAACCGCCCAGGCCATCCCGCTCGCCGCCAAACTCCACGCCGCCCACCCCGACGACGCCACTCTCACCCGCCTCCTCGCCCGCCTCTACAGCCGCAACCAGCAGTACGACCAGGCCGCCCCCCTCTACGCCTCGCTCCTAAACAAATCCACCCAGGACCCCACCCTCCTCGACGACAGCGCAGACGTCCAGATTCACCTCAAAAACTTCGCCGAAGCCGAAGCCCTCCTCAAGCGTGCCATTGCCCACCCGGAAGCCTTCCCGAACCAGGACGATCTCGCCCAGGCCGCCAGCCATCTCGCCTTTGCCGCCTCCGCCAACAACGACCCCACAACCACCTTGCAAGCGTTAGATATTCGTGGTAGAGTGCAGCCACAGTCGCCGTCGTCCTTGTTCCTCGCGGCTACTGCGCACGACAAACTGCACCACACCAAACAGGCGACCGACCTGTACAAACAGTTCCTCACCGTGGCAAACGGCCAATTTCCGGATGAGGAGTGGGAGGCCCGCCACCGCCTCGTCACCCTCGCAAACACGAAGTAGGCAAGCGCTCCCATAAGAGGTGCGTTATGAAATCGATCTTTCGGTTCGCCTTCCTCCTCTCTCTGCCGCTGCTTCTAGCAACTCCCTCCAGAGCCGCCAACGTCGACGACAACCTTCCCAACGCCCAAGCACTCCTTGCGCTTGAACTTCGCGCCCAGCAAGCCAAACCTCAAGACCAGTGCTTCCTCTACACCGAGCTCGTCCACGTCATGACCGAGATCGCGGGCAAACAGATGCTCGACGGCGACGTCGACCAGGCCACCGCCACCCTCAAAAAGGTCAACGACTACGCGAAGCTCATCCACATGGATCTCTCCAGCAACTCCAAACGTGTCAAAAACGCCGAAGAGCTGATGCACCACACCTCGTACCGCCTCGGCGAATATCTCCGTAAAGCCTCCAACGAAGATCGCGACACCCTGCAAGCGACCCTCAAGCAGCTCGACCAGGTCCACGACGAGCTTCTCGCTCAGGTCTTCAAAAAGTAAAATCGAGTCACTCAGAAATCCGACACCAGGAACCGATGCTCC
Organism: Tunturiibacter psychrotolerans; assembly: GCF_051013365.1. Taxonomy (GTDB): domain Bacteria; phylum Acidobacteriota; class Terriglobia; order Terriglobales; family Acidobacteriaceae; genus Edaphobacter; species Edaphobacter psychrotolerans_A. The sequence continues at coordinate 5,748,306 of NZ_CP132941.1, forward strand.
GTAGACTCTCCTTCGCTCTCCTCCTGCTCCCGCTCGCTCTCTCCCTGCACGCTCAGAAACCGGAAGCCGCTCTCTCCGACGGCGAGATCGAGCAACTCCGCGAAGCCGCCTACTATCCCAGCGACCGCGTCCTCCTCTTCATCAAACTCCTCGACAATCGGAACAAATCCATCCAAGATCTCTTCGCCCGCCCGCGCAAACCCGGCCGCGAACAGGACACCCACGATCTCCTCGAGCAGTTCACCGCCATCGCCGACGAGCTCAACGACAACCTCGACGACTACGGCCCCCGCCACCGCGATATCCGCAAAGCCCTACCCAAGCTAGTCGAAGCCACCGAGCGCTGGTCTTCCAACCTCAAAACCCCGCCCGACGACGAAGCCTACAACGTCTCGCGCAGACTCGCCCTCGAAGCCGTTCACGACCTACACGACCAAGCCACGCAGATGATCGAAGAGCAAAAGGCATGGTTTCTCGCGCATCCGCCCCCCAAAGAAAACAAGAACGCACCAATCGACCCCCCACGCTGAAACCATCGCCATTCGTATCGTTCGACACCTGGAGTTCCGCACCCGAACCCCAAACGGCACGTCCGCACCAGGCTCTTCCTCTTATAAAATTGTTCTTATGCGCAGTTCTTCGTCGCCCTATTTGCATTGAAGAAAACCACCTTCAGTAATTCAACAAAGGACAAGCTCTGAACCCACCGAAGCATCCCGGCCCCTCACCGCTGCGCCAGTTCATGCAGCTCTTCTCCTCGTCCGCAACGCCATCCCTCTTCCCCGTCCACGAGCTTCCCTCATCGCCCACGCCCTCGCTCAAATCCCGCCCCAGAAAACCCCGCACCGCAAAACCGAAGTCCACGGCCTCAACCTCACTCATCGCCGTCTTCGAGGAGCAGTACCGCGAGCTCCGCCCCCGCGCCCCCATTCCTCCGCTCGATATCCGCTTCCGCCGCTTCACCTCACTCAACACCACCATCCGCCTCCGCGAAGGCCGCCTGCACGTCCGCCTCTCAGATCTCCTCGAGTCCGCCCCCGACCACGTTCACCACGCCATCGCCCACATCCTCCTCGCCAAGCTTTACAAGAAGCCCATCGCCTCCGCCCACGCCGACCGCTACCGCCGCCACGTCTCCTCCGAAGCCATCTCCCGCCAGGCTGAGCACATCCGCCAGACCCGCGGCCGCAAGCGTCTCTCCACCCCCACCGGCCACCACTACGACCTCAACGAAGTCTTCGAGTCGCTCAACACCCGCTTCTTCCACGGCCTCCTCGGCCGCCCCACCCTCACCTGGTCGGCTCACCACGCCCGCCGCATGCTCGGCCACTACGACGCAGCCCACAACACCATCGTCGTCAGCCGCGTCTTCGACCGACCCGACACCCCCCGCTGCGCCATCGAGTATCTCCTCTACCACGAGATGCTCCACCTCAAGCATCCAGTCCGCGTCAAAGCCGGTCGCCGCTGTGTGCACTCCCGCGAGTTCCAGGCCGAAGAACGTCTCTTCCCCGAACTCGAAGCCGCCAAAGCCTATCTCAAACGCCTCTGAAATATGCCGCAGCCCCCTCAGAGCCAGCTCGAGTCAGTCTTTGCACACAAGAGGAGACAATCGCGGCGGAAACGGACTATCCGGTTTTGCAACGATCTTCGTTGCGGTGATCACCTTCTTATCGAGCACCGCGACAACAAAATTCCATTCCCCTTTGGACATATCGTTCAACCACACCGCTACCAGCGTGTCCGTCTCATGCAACACCGGCAAGGGCAGCGTGATATCGCTTTGGTCGGCAACAAACGGTATGCCAAGCTGTTGCAACTGGCATAAATCATCTTTCCCAACCACGACGTTCTCAAAGTAAGGCTGTCCTCCTCCAAACTCCTGCGGAATCACTGAATAGAAAGTATTCGTGAAGACACAGATGTATCCGATCGTCGCCACCACGAAGACCGCAACTGCCATCACCAGGGAGAATCGTCTCAAACTGATCTGCGACGCACGCCCCTCCGACGTCTCCCGGTCGAACAATCGTGCCGCCACATAGACCGACACAGCCGCAATCAGAACAGGAAGATAAACCGCCAACGTCACAAGCAGCGACGCGAGCAACCGCTTGGAGACGCTGCCTCCCGGATTCGTGATCCTCCATACCTGCCAAACCGTGCTCTGCCCCATGCTCGGATGCGTCTGAAAGCAGGAAAAAACCGAGGCGCCAAGAAGCAACATCAGAGAACCAACAAACAAGATCGCAATATGCCCGAGCGAAGACAGCCTCCGCACCGTCTGCTCGTGGCGCGTCGCCATCGACCACGCGACAAAAAACGCCGGCGACGCCAATAGCAGATACGTGAACAACACGACGATCCCGGTCAGCAACAGCTTCGGTTTGGCAAAGGAAAAATCCACGATCCCCAGCCCATGCAGATACGTATTAATCGCGATCGCACCCGTCGCATACGCGAACGCGGCCAGAATCGTGATGACCTTGGTCGCCTCGCCAAGATCGAAGCGACTCCAGATCTCGCCCACCGCCGGTATCTTCTCAGGCTCCGTCATCCACTCCGTCACAATCAATCATCTGCAAGATTCTAACGCGGAAATTACCGCCCTATGCTAGACTTCGGCCCTCCCCTCAATCCGGCCCAAGCACCTGCGTTATGCCACATCAACATGAGATCAACGGTGAATTCACCAGCAAGAAAGGCTATCCATGGATCTTTCAAAACGCGCAACAGCTGAGTTCTTCGGTACCTTCTGGCTCGTCTTCGGCGGCTGCGGCAGCGCCGTCCTCGCAGCAGCTTTTCCCAACCTTGGAATCGGCTTCGTCGGCGTTGCGCTAGCCTTCGGCCTCACCGTCCTCACTATGGCCTTCGCCATCGGCCACGTCTCCGGCTGCCATCTCAACCCCGCGGTCTCCATCGGTCTCGTCACTGCCCGGCGCTTCCCTATCTCCGAACTCCCCGCCTACATCGTCGCTCAGGTCGTCGGAGCTGTCGCAGGCGCAGGTGTTCTCTACCTCATCGCCAGCGGCAAACCCGGCTTCACCCTCGCCGCCGGCTTCGCCTCCAACGGCTATGCCGACCACTCCCCCGGCGGCTATTCGCTCATCGCCTGCTTCGTCGCCGAGGTCGTCCTGACAGCCTTCTTCCTCCTCGTCATCCTCGGCGCCACCGACGAGCGCGCCCCCAAAGGATTCGCTCCCATCGCCATCGGCCTCTGTCTCACGCTGATCCACCTCATCAGCATTCCCGTCACCAACACCTCGGTCAACCCGGCCCGCAGCACCGGCCCCGCGATCTTCGTCGGAGGCTGGGCACTCAGTCAACTCTGGCTCTTCTGGCTCGCTCCCATCCTCGGTGCGATTCTAGGCGGCCTCATCTCCACAGCCTTCTTCGCCGCCCCACAACCACCCCTCCGCGAGGAGATGGCCCGAGACAAACGCTAGACAGGCTTCGCATAATCCTCCCGTTGGTCGAATCATTGATAACGACCAACGGGAGGTACAAGCGAAGCGATACACAAGTCACGAAGTGACCGCACCGCGCGCAACGGGCCCGTCCGGCAGGACAAATTCCCTTACGAACTCATCTCCACCACCGGCGAAACCACAACAGTCCCCCGCCGCGTCGCCACCATCACGATCAACCCCACCACCACCGAGCCCAACGCCGCAACCTGCGCATTGCTCATACCCCAATACAGCCGCGGATTCACCCGCACAAACTCCACCAGAAAACGCGCAACGCCACTCAGCAAGAGATACAGCCCCGTCATCCAGCCAAGCGGCCGTGCCTTCTTGCCCAACTGCCAAAGCAGCCACGCCAGCGCCATCGCAAACAGAAACTCATACACCGGCGTAGGCTGCACCAGCGCGTCCGGCGGAGTAGGCAGCACCAACGCATTCTTCGCCATATGCACTCCCCACGGCAGCGTCGTGTTGATCCCGTAGTCCCCATCACCGGACGTCAAACATCCGATCCGCCCCACGCCATATCCAATCGCAGCGGCCGGCGTAGCCAGATCGAGCATCCGCACTGCAGCCTTCCCCCCATTCAACCCATCCGGCTTCGCCATTCTGCCCTGCCACATCAACATCGCGATTCCGGCCAGCATCCCGCCAAACCACGCAAATCCCGCCTGAAACCAGTGCAGAAAGTCCATCGCCACAGCAAACGGACGACTCCATCCCGGAGCGACAATCTGCCGAAACGCAGCATACAAATCCGCCGGATTCTGCAGCTCATGCCACGCCTTTGCACCCAGCACGCCCGCGATCACCACAAACGCGACAACGTTCAACGCATCGGCATCAACGCCATTCCGAACAAAATTCTTATGCAGCACCACCGTCGCCGCCACTGCCGCAAGCCAAAGCAACAGCCCAAACGTACCCAGATGAATCGGGCCAATATCGATATAGGGAAACATAATCCTCGCTCGCTTAAAGTATAGCGGCCTTTGCCTCAGCCCCCTATTCGGGTTAGCCTATCCCTTATGTCCTCCAGCACGCCCGTCTTCCCCCCCGCCGCAGAGATGGAGATTCTCTTCTCCAAACAACAGATCGCCGACCGCACCCGCGAAATCGGAGCTCAGATCTCCGCCGACTACAAAGGCCAATCCATCGTCCTCATCGGCGTTCTCAAAGGCGCGGCCATCTTCCTCGCCGACCTCGCACGCGCCATCCAGGTCGACAACACCTTCGACTTTGTCGCCGTCTCCAGCTACGGCCGCGCCCGCGTCTCCTCCGGCGCCGTCAAGCTCATCAAGGACATCGACAATCCCATCGAAGGCAAGCACGTCATCATCGTCGAAGACATTCTCGACACCGGCCTCACCCTCAGCTATCTCCGCGGCCTCATGCTCCAGCACAAACCCGCATCGCTAAAGATCGCCACCTGCCTCGACAAACCCGAGCGTCGTCTCGTCCCCATCGAAGCCGACTACATTGCCTTCAAGATTCCCAACAAATTCGTCATCGGCTACGGCATGGACTACGCCGAGCGCTACCGCGGCGTCGAAGACATCCGCATCTTCCCCTCCGAAGTCGCAGGCCACTAAACATGGCCCGCAACCATCGAATAAACATCCTGCTTCGACCAACTCACAGCCCTTCTGTCGCATGCAGAAGCCGCAGAAGGCACGACTGAGTACGGCCTTCAGCTCTTCAGGAACGCCAGCAAATCGGCATTGATCGTCTCCGCGTGCGTAGTGGGCATACCGTGCGGAAAGTCCTTGTAGGTTTTCATCGTCCCATTCTTCAGCAGCTTCGCAGACTTCGGCCCGGCCGCAACATACGGAACGATCTGGTCGTCTTCGCTATGCATCACCAGCACGGGAATCGTGATCTTCTTCAGGTCTTCCGTGAAATCCGTCTGAGAAAAGGCCACAATGCCGTCATAGTGCGCCTTCGCTCCTCCTATCATTCCCTGACGCCACCAGTTCTCGATGACGGCCTCCGAGGACTTCACACCCGGCCGATTGAAGCCATAGAAAGGTCCCGTCGGCAGAGCGCGATAGAACTCCGAACGATTGGCCGCGAGCTGCGCCTGCAGATCATCGAAGACCGACTTGGGCAGCCCCTCAGGATTAGCGGCAGTCTTCACCATGAGCGGCGGTACCGCGCTGATCAACGCAGCTTTCGATACGCCCTTTTCGCCATGCCGAGCGAGATAACGAACCACCTCACCGCCACCAGTGGAGTGGCCAACATGAATGGCGTCCTTCAGGCCGAGGTGAGCAGTAACAGCGGCTAGATCATCCGCGTAATGGTCCATATCGTGACCGTCGGCAACCTGGGTTGAGCGCCCGTGGCCGCGGCGGTCATGGGCGATCACACGATAGCCATGCTGGAGGAAGAACAACATCTGCGCGTCCCAGTCGTCTGCCGACAGCGGCCAGCCGTGGCTGAACACAATAGGCTGGCCTGTTCCCCAGTCCTTGTAAAAAATCTCAACGCCGTCCTTGGTTTTGACGATGGGCATATGCACTCCTTCTAGATGGGTAGTAAGATCCAGCAAATTAGAACACACTCGCGTGCATGGAATATGACTCAGCGAAGTTCATAACGGTCGCATTTTTCATACGTAGCCGACGAAGCTTCGCGACAAGGGCACGGGCGATCGCTACGACACCGAAGTTAATTCAAGCGTCAGCAAAACTTCTCGAATATCTTTCAGGGCAAGCGAATCAGAAGCAACAGGAGTATGACCATGTCTTCAGGAGTAAAGAACATCGTTCTTGTTCACGGCGCGTTCGCAGATGGATCCAGTTGGTCGAAGGTCATTCCACTACTGCAAGACCTGGGCTACAACGCGGTAGCTGTGCAGAACCCAATGACTTCCCTAGCGGACGAAGTGGCCTTCACGAAGAGAATTGTCGCGCTCCAGGATGGTCCCGTAATTCTCGTGGGCCACTCCTGGGGAGGTGCTGTGATCACCCAGGCCGGTGACGATCCGAAGATCGCCGCTCTTGTCTATGTAACCGCCTATGCGCCTGATGCGGGACAATCCGCAAACGACGCCAGCAGTCCATTTGGATGGACCGAAGGACAAAAGCAGATTCGACTTGACGCAGAAAAGTTCGCCACCGTTACCTCGGAGGGCATGCTGAAATATATTGCCGAAGGACTCCCGATAAAAGAGCGGGAGTTCTTCCTCGCAGTACAGGGCCAGAGCTACGGTCCCATGTTCGACGAAAAACTGACCGTCGCCTCCTGGAAGAACAAGCCCACATGGGCTGTCATCTCTACGAAGGATCAAATGCTCCCGCCAGCTATGGAAGAGTTAGCAGCAAAGAAAATGGGCGCGAAGACCACGATTCTCTCCACCTGCCACATGTCCATCCTCGAAGAGCCCGCAAAAATCGTGGCAGTAATCGACGAAGCCGCAAAAAGCGCGCTCAACAAGGCAAACCATGCCCCGAAGCCGCGCGGTCTGGTAATCAGCGACCTCTAGCGATGCTCAACGACTACTAAGCGCATGCAGAGGTATTGGCGCTATTCGATGCCGTGATCGTCAAACTCGCGGAGAATGCCTGCGAACACGAATCCGATAGTGTGGCCCGTGAGGTCTGCAGTTTCTCGGTCCCGGCCTGATGAAACTCCATATGTCTTATGATCAGAGAGCAAGGAGAGAATTTTGCTAAATTGGGCAGCACGTTATTTTCCCATCATCCGCACCATCAAGAAGCATGGCCTCTACGAATCAGGAACATTGCTAGAGATTGGATCTGGACCCTATGGCATTGGAACATTCAGGAAGGTCCCATTCACCGGCTGCGATTTATCCTTTTCTGCGAAAGAACAGTGGCCAATGACTCAGCTGGCCGCCTCTGCAGCTGACTTACCGCTTGCCGACCGCTCGTTTGATATGGTCTTGGCCTCTGATGTCTTGGAGCACATTCCACCCAGCCTTCGAGTGCAGGTGATCAGCGAAGCCCTTCGTGTGGCCGACAAGCTTGTGATTTTCGGTTTTCCATGCGGTAAAGCAGCTCATGATTCAGATACAGCTCTCCGTGAGAAATATCTCGACAAGGGCATCAAAGTACCGGAGTGGCTCGAAGAACACATGGATGCTCAATTTCCCGAGCCGGAGCTATTCCAGAACCTTCCTGGCTGGCAGGTCGAGCAATTCAGCAACGAGAGCCTACGTTTTCATGAATGGATGATGAAGCGGGAAATGAACCATCTTTTCGTAAGGATTACTGGCAAAATCGTCAGGACCCTTCCCTCAATCTTGGAACCAATATTGAAGAATGTTGATGGGAACCCATCTTATCGTCAGATATTCGTGATGACAAGAAGTGCCTAACTCGAAATGCAAACCTTTGTTTAGATGAAATCAGAGTTGTTTACCGCAAGCATCCGTCCATGTTCTGATAGATATTGCTGAATCTCAAATCTGTCGATCATCCTCCGATCGTCGAGCGCCGCCCGGCGGAGGCTCCCTGCGATAAGAGTTATAAAAATCGGGGTGGCCTATCTCAATAACAGCCACAGACACCCATCTGTGGCTGAGTCATTTAAGGGGGGGGGCGCATGAGAACAAAGCTCTGCTACCGAGATGACTCCACAAGCGAGTTCAAACCATCTGGCTTCAACCCAAACTCTTCAGCCAACAACTCATAACTCCGCAACCGCTTCGCCTGCTCCCACACAATCGTATTCACAATCAACTCCCCAATCCCCAACTCCTCCGCCATCGCCTCCAACTGTTCCTTCACCGCAGAAGGCGTCCCCACAAAATACCGCGGCCACTCGCCCTCCTCCATCGGCATATCACCCAGCAGTCTCAACTCCCGCACCGCATCCTCTGGCGAAGCCACCGGCCGACGATCCCCCTGCCGAATCCTCCTCTGCAGCAACCGCACGCTCGAAGACAGAAACTCCGCCTCCTCCTGCGTCTCCGCACAGATCACGCCCACCGCCACCGTAGCCTCCGCCTCGCTCCGATAGATACTCGGACTAAAGCTCCGCCGATAAGTCTCAATCGCCGCGCGCGTATTCACCGGGCTAAAAAAATGCGCGAACGAATAAGGCAGCCCAAACTCCACCGCCGCCGCCGAGCTCCACATACTCGATCCCAGCATCCACACATCCGGCCCACCCGGCATCTCCGGCGAAACCCGAATCCCAGCAAACGGATGGCCCTCAGGAAAATGATGCCCAAGAAACGCCAGCAGCTCGCTCACCTGCTCCGGAAAATCGTCCAGCATCTTCGTCTTCCGGTCCCGCTTCAACGCCAGCGCCTCAATCGGCCCACCCCCAGGCGCGCGCCCAATCCCCAAATCCACCCTGTCCGGATAAAGCGCATGCAACATCCGAAAACACTCCGCCACCTTCAGCGACGTGTAGTGCGGCAGCATAATCCCACCCGACCCAATCCGAATCCGCTTCGTCTCTGCACCAATCCGCGCCAGCATCACCTCCGGAGCCGTACACGCCAGCGTATCCATCGCATGGTGCTCCGACATCCAGAACCGCCGATACCCAAGCCCATCCACCAGCCGCGCCAGCTCAATCGAATTCTCCAAAGCCTGCCCAGGAGAACTCCCCGCCGGAACCGGACTCTGATCCAGCACCGAAAGTCGAAGCCTTTTTTCTACGTTATCTATAGTCACCTCTGTTGGATGTTGAACCGCTCAAATCGAATCAAGTCCTAATCGTAATATTCGCCTTTTCTTCGCTACAATAAGGCATCAAATCACTCGGCTCCTCATCACGCATGAACATCCAGCAAAAGCTCGAGATCCTCGCCGACGCCGCAAAGTACGACGCCTCCTGCGCCTCCTCCGGAGCCAAGCGCAGCGGCAACGGCCAAGGCGTCGGCCACTCCGATGGCATGGGAATCTGCCACAGCTACACCCCCGACGGCCGCTGCGTCTCCCTCCTCAAAATCCTCCTCACCAACTTCTGCACCTACGACTGCGTCTTCTGCGTCAATCGCATCTCCTCCGACATCCGGCGCGCCCGCTTCACTCCCGACGAGGTCGTCCAACTTACCCTCGACTTCTACAAGCGCAACTACATCGAAGGCCTCTTTCTCTCCTCCGGCATCATCCAGTCCCCCGACTACACCATGGAGCAGCTCCTCCACGTAGCCAAAACCCTTCGCACCGAGCATCACTTTGGCGGCTACATTCACCTCAAAGCCATTCCCGGAGCAAGCGAGCGCCTCATCGAACAAGCTGGCCTTTACGCCGACCGTCTCAGCGCGAACATCGAACTCCCCACCCAGCAAGACCTGGTCCAACTCGCCCCGGAAAAGAAGACCACCATTATCGAAGCCACGATGAACAACATCGCCCTCCGCAAAGACGAGGCCGACGAAGATCGCCGCAAGCTCCCTTCCGCACCAAAGTTCGCTGCCGCCGGCCAATCCACCCAGATGGTCGTAGGAGCCACACCAACCACCGATCGCGAAATCCTTAAAACGGCAACTCACCTCTACAGCCAATACAAACTTCGCCGCATCTACTACACCGGCTTCAGTCCCTACCCCGCCGCCGACGCTCGCCTTCCGCTAAAGCCCGCTCCCCTCATCCGCGAGCATCGCCTCTATCAATCGGACTGGCTCATGCGCTTCTACGGCTTCACCGCCGCCGAACTTACCACCGAAGAAGATCCATCGCTCTCCCTCACCGAAGACCCAAAGACCACCTGGGCGAAATCCCATCCCGAGTTCTTCCCGGTCGACGTCAACGCCGCGCCACGCGAATCCCTCCTCCGCGTCCCCGGCATCGGCTATCGAAACGTAGAGCGCATCCTCAGCATCCGCAAATACCATCGCCTCCTCATCGACGACCTAAAAAAACTTCACGTCCGCGTGAAGAACGTCCTACCCTACCTCATAACCGTCGACCACATCCCTCATCAGCAACCCGCCACCAATCTGGCGCAACCAATCACCCAGCTCGATCTGTTCGCACCTCTCAGTGCACTCAGCGGTTCTCTCTAATGAAGCGCATCCCTCTCGAACCCGACTTCAACGCATGGCGCGAAGCCGCACGCGAAGCCCTCCATCTTGGCTACCTTCCCGAAGAACTGGACCTGCAGGACTCCACAGTTCCGTCAACGCTCGATCTCACCCTCGAAACCTCGGACGCGCCCACCGGAGATCCACTCCCGACGCCTCACACCTCCAAAGCCTTCCTCGAATCCGCCGAGTACGCCGCCGTCCATCGCGACCCCCAGCGCTGGAATCTTCTCTACCGCATCCTCTATCGCCTGCAAGCCAACCGCAATCTACTCAAAATCTCAGTCGACCCCGACATCGCCGAACTCGAACGCCTCGAGTCGCAAGTCCGCCGCGACCTGCACAAGATGCATGCCTTCCTGCGCTTCCGCATGGTCCTCGACCCCGACGACCCAAATCCTCGCCCCATCGTCGTCGACGAGTCCTTCCGCACCGAACCCGGTCCCCATCATCTGGTTCTCGCGACACCCACTCCCTTCGGACTCAACCACACCGAGCTCCCTCATTGCGAACCCGATCCCGCCGCCACACCAACGCCTTCTCAGCCCGACACCTGCGAGCACTTCATCGCCTGGTACCAGCCAGACCACCGCATCCTCCCACTCGCCGCGCCGTTCTTCGTAGAACGCTTCGGCATCATGCGCTGGACCATCCTCACCCCCGATGCCTCCGTCTCCTGGGACCCCACCGGCAAACAACTCACCTTCTCCCCCGGCTTGCCCCGCGAGTCCGCCCCCGCCGAAGACGAGCTCGAAGATCTCTGGCGTTCTTACTACGCCAGCATCTACAACCCGGCTCGCCTCAACCCTGAGATGATGCGCAGCGAGATGCCCGTCCGCTATTGGAAGAATCTTCCCGAAATCTCGCTTCTGCCCGACCTCATTACCAAATCTCAAAGTCGAGTCGCCGACATGGTCACACACCAGCAACAACAACCAACCGCCCAACCCTTCGTCCCCGAAGACCACTCGCTCCCCAAACTTCGCGCAGCCCTCCCATCATGCAAAGGATGCGACCTCTACCAGCACGCTACCCAGGTCGTTCCCGGCGCAGGAGCAGCCCACGCAAAACTCATTCTCGTCGGTGAACAGCCCGGCGATCAGGAAGATCTCCAGGGCAAACCCTTCGTAGGCCCCGCCGGCAAAATTCTCGACCGCGTCATGGACGAACTCAACATCGAGCGCTCCAAGGTCTACGTCACCAACGCTGTCAAGCACTTCAAATTCGTTCAGCGCGGCAAATTCCGCCTCCACCAAAATCCTCGCATGTCCGAGATCAGTGCCTGCCGCCCATGGCTCCTCGCTGAAATCGACTCCATCCACCCCCACGTCATCCTCTGTCTCGGCGCCTCAGCCTCCAAGTCCTTGCTGGGCGGAACCTTCTCCCTCATGCGCGACCACGGAAAGATTCTCAACACCCCCTACGCCAACCAAGTCATCGCCACCATCCACCCCAGTGCCATCCTCCGCGCTCGCGACAAAGAGTCCGGCGAACAACTCTATCAATTCCTCCGAGACGACATGGCCCTCGCCTGGCGCACAGCCGAAAAGCCAGCTCTGACCCCGGTATGATAGAAAGTAACCCGGCGCCGTCACCTCCCCTCGCCGAAGGAGCGCTTTTTGAATACGCTGTCCATCACCGATCCACTCCCGCACGGCCCAGAGCACTTTGACGCCGAAGCCTTCGCTGCACACACACTCTCTTCCTCGCAAAATCTCGCCGCCGTCCTCGACCATACCCTCCTCAAGCCCGAAGCCACCCGCAATCAAGTCCTCCAGCTCTGCCACGAGGCCGCGGAACACCGCTTCGCCTGCGCGATGGTCAACCCCACTTGGGTGTCGCTCGCAGCCGCCGCTCTTCAAGGCACAGGCATTCCCGTCGGCGTAGTCATCGGCTTCCCTCTCGGCGCGACCCTATCCGCTTCCAAGCAGGAAGAGACCGCTCACATGCTTCGCCACGGCGCACACGACATCGACATGGTCCTCAACATCGGACTCCTCAAGTCCGGCCAGACCGCCGACTACGAAGCCATTCGTCAGGACATCCACGGTGTCGTCGAGCTCGCCCACGCAGCCGGAGCAATCGTGAAGGTCATCCTCGAAACCTGTCTCCTCACCTTCGAAGAGAAACTCCGAGCCTCCGAGCTAGCCCTCTCCGCTGGAGCCGATTTCCTCAAGACCAGCACCGGCTTCTCCACCGGAGGAGCCACCGCAGACGACATCGGACTGCTTCGCGGCGTAGCCGGAACTCGCGCCGGGGTCAAAGCCTCCGGTGGCATCCGCTCGCTCGCCGACGCCACCACCATGCTGCGAGCCGGAGCCTCCCGCATCGGAGCCAGTGCCAGCGTCAAAATCGTCAACGAGCTAGCCGGCCACGCTGTCGAACCATCCACCTCCGCCCCCGGCTACTGACCCCGTTTCGATTCGCGGACAATCGCGAGTGTGCGCGTTAAAATCCTGTCAAGCCCCGTAAGGTCATATCCTGTTTAGAATAAGCAGGATAGACCTTGCGTATGAGTTCCACGTACGCCGTTATAATGGAGATAGTGTCGATTCTCGACAACCGGTCAGTGAGCCCGCATCTCTGGCCAACGAGAGGCAGCGCCATAACCCCTTTCGATGGAAGAATTTAGCCGTAACCCTTTTAGAATGACGTTTTTGCGAGGATAGGTGTCGCGCAAACCAAACAAAGGAATAGACTTAGCCGAAGGTAACCCCAGGGGGGGTACCCCCCTTCGAGAGCAAGAATGAGCATCGCACAAGCGAACGCAGACTTGAAGATCGTTGGGTGAGGCCAAAACGAACAAGCATGGCGTCGTTACGTAGCCAATCGGTCACAACGAAAGGAGTTCCGGCCAGACACTCCCCAAACCCCACCTCACCCGGTAAGATCAACCCAAAGCAGAATGTCTTCCCCGATCAAACCGAGCGCGACTCCAACCACCGGCCCCGAAGCGCCCAAGCCCGAGCACCATTACGAGGGAGATTACCGCCCTCCAACCCCGCAACTCTTCCACCCCCACGCCGCCGACCCAAACATTCGCGTTGAACCCCTCCAGGTTGCGTTCCTCCACAAACTCGCCGACGCCCTCAACAGCACCCTCGACCTCAACACCCTTATGCACCGGGTCGCCGACCTGGTCCGCGCCGTCATCGACTACAAAATCTTCGCGATCCTGCTCATCAATGAGCGCTCACAGGATCTCCGCATGCGCTTCCAAATCGGCCATTCCAGCGAGATCGAGCGCATGCGCATCAAGCTCGGCCGCGGAGTCTCCGGTCAAGCCGCTCTCCATCGCAAATCTCTCCTCGTCGAAGACGTCACCACTCAGGAGAACTACATCGATGCGAATCCCGCAGTCCGATCCGAACTCGCCGTCCCGCTCGTAGTCAAGAACAAGGTCATCGGCGTCCTCGATCTGCAGTCCGAGACCATCGGCTACTTCACGATGGAGCATCAGCGCCTCCTCGAGCTGGTCGCCTCGCGCATGGCCATCGCCATCGAGAACGCTCGCCTCTACACCCGCGTCTCGCGCCAGGCGCAAACCCTCGCCGTCCTCAACGACATCTCCCGAGAGATCACCAGCATCCTCGATCCCGACGACCTCCTCGAGCGCATCGGCCAGCTCCTCAAGCGTGTCATCGACTTCCACATGTTCACCATCCTCCTGTGGAACGATCGCACCCAGCTCTTCGAGCACCGCTTCTCCTCCCGCTTCGGCGAGCGCGTCACCCGCGAACGCACCGTCGCTCTCGGCGAAGGCCTCATCGGCACCGCGGCCCAACTCCGCGAACCCGTCCTCGCATCCGACGTCCGCAAGGATCCACGTTACGTGGAGGCAAACCCAGAGGTACGCTCCGAACTCGCCATCCCCCTCGTCTACAAGGGCGAAGTTATCGGCGTCCTCGACCTCGAGCACACCCGCGTCAACTACTACAACGAAGACCATCAGCGCACTCTCTCCACCCTCGCGTCGCAGGTCGCCATCAGCATCGCCAACGCCCGCCTCTACCAGCGCATCCACGAAGAGGAGCAGCGCATGGAGCGCGACCTCGACATGGCTCGCCAGGTTCAGCTCCGCCTCATGCCCTCTCGTCCACCCAAGCTCGAACACGCCGAGATTGCCTCCGAGTTCGTCGCAGCCCGCTCCATCGGAGGAGATGTCTTCGACTATCTCGACTACGGCGCCGGACGCATCGCCATCGCCGTAGGAGACGTCAGCGGCAAGGCCGCTCCTGCTGCGCTTTACGCCGCGCTTGTCAGCGGCATCCTGCGTTCCCTCGCTCCCCAACACCTTTCCCCCGCGGCGATGCTTACCGCGCTCAACGACCAACTCCAGGAGCGTAAGCTCGACTCCCAGTACGTCACTATGCTCATCGCAGTCTGGGACGACAGCAACCAAACCCTTCAGATCGCCAACGCCGGCTCCGTCCAGCCTCTCTTCGTGGCGGCCAATTCAGACATCACAAAACCCCCAAGCGTCCGCACCATTCAGGTTGAAGGCTTTCCCTTGGGCCTCTTCCCCAACGCCCAGTATGAGGAGTTCACCCTCTCCACCCGCCCCGGCGACCTCATCGTCTTCTTCTCCGACGGCATTGTTGACGCCGTCAACGCCACCAATGACATGTTCGGCGATGAACGTCTCACACAACTCCTCGAGTCGCAGCATCACCCCACTGCGCAGTTCACAGTGAACGCCATACTCCAGGCCGTCAACGATTTTCAGTCCGGAACGGCCCACTTTGACGACGAGACCATTGTGGTCCTGCGCGCCACGGAGTAACGACTAACGAATCATCAGAAGATCTACATGCCAATAGCAACATTCGGACGTATGGTGCGTCCATCAGGTCGATGGTCAAGTGTTGGTGTCCTAATTTGTGCGACCCTGTAAACAGCTGCGCAAGATAACGGAAAGGATTAAAGATGACTCCTCAGGAACAGGACATGATCAGCGGTCTGATCGACCGAGTTGAGAAGACACAACTTGCAGAGAAAGATATCGATGCGGAACAGATGCTGCAACAGGGTCTAGGACGAAACCCGGACGCTCTCTACATTCTGGCGCAGACGGTGCTGGTGCAGAAGTACGCGCTAGAACAGGCGCAGGTACAACTAACTCAGGCAAAGGCGCAGATTGAGCAACTGCAGCAGCACCCTGAGCCGAAACATTCGACGAGCTTCTTGGGGAATTTGCTCGGACGACATGATGACCAACCGGCGCCCCCGCCTCCGCCACAGAGCTATCCTCAACAGCCGGTGCCTGCGTATCCGCAGTATGCACCGGTCGGTGGGTTCGGTGCTCCTCCGTCACAGTATGGAGCGCCTCCTCAATACGGAGTTCCACAAGGGATGGGGGGTGGTGGATTTCTGAGGGGTGCTCTCCAAACCGCGACTGGGGTGGCTGCAGGAGCGCTAGCCTTTGAAGGCGTCGAATCATTGATGCATGGATTTGGGCATGAAGCTGGATATGGCGGCGGTGGCCAAGAATTTGGGAGCTTCGATGGGAGTCAGCGTCCTACCGAAGAGATCGTCAACAACTACTATGGCGATGATCGTGGCGGACGGGATGTCTCTGCCGATGAGAGGTCGCTTGGCCAGCAAGAAGATCGGGACTTCGGATCACGTGACTCCTCGAACGATGGAGACTCACTCTATGGTTCGGACAGCTCTGACTCTATCGACGATACGAGCTTGGATTCGGACACATCCTCTGATGATGCTTCATTGGATGACGGCAGCGATTTTGGCGACGACGGGTCGGGTGGAGGAGACGACAGCAATTTCGCTTAGCTTTGAACGGCGCTGATTCCCACGCGAATGGACTCCGATCACCTGAAAATGGATATCCCGTCCTGCCTGAACGGACGAGGAATCGCATTCGTTCGAGAGATGGCGACCAAATGGTGAACAATCCACCTACCTCATAAGCTGAAATAGATCCTCTTGGTTCCCCAAGTTGCTAATGACACTCAACAAGGCCTGGTGTTGGGTTTCCGCAGACGACAGCTGAGTCGCCACGATCTCAGGATTTGCAGAGACTAGGCCACCTTGTGCCACCTCAAGTTGGCTTTCGGTAGTTTGCGCGAACGTAGTGGCGGAGTTGAGTCGACTCAAAGAGCTGTCGAGAGTGCTTCGCTGATCGGACAATTGGCCAAGAGCTGTGTTCAAAGCAGCAGTATCGGTCGTGATGGTCGCAGTCGAGGCACCACCCGAAATATCGCCGATCAATTGACTCAATGCGCCAACAATCCCGGTAGCTCCCGAACCGAAAACTGAGGAGCCGGGTAGATTGATCTGAAGCTTCTGTCCTCCTGGGACCTCAATGAATTGCACATTAGTGTCGCCCGCGTAGGTAGCTGTTGGAGGAGTAGCAGTCGTGTTCAGCGTAAAAGGTTGAACTGATCCCTGACTGCCGCTAAACAAGTATTGCCCCTGATAGCTGGTGTTGGCCAGCGATACCACTTCACTAAGGATTCCGCTAAGAGACTGAGCAACGCTAGCATTGTCTGCCGCGTTCTGAGTACCGTTACTGCCTTCGACGGCGAGCGATAGCGCCTGTGTCACCTGAGCCACCACGTCACCCAAAGTTGAGTCGGCAACCTGCATCATCGAAGCTTCTCCAGAAGCTGATTGAACGAATGTGTCCGTCTGATCAATCTGACTGGCCAAAAGGGTACTTTGAGCAACCGCGACCGGATTGTCCTGAAGCGACTGGACACTCAACCCACTCGATAGTTCAGACGTTAGGTTGTTGATCATAGAACTGGACTGATTGAGTGCCCCAGTTAGAGTGCTAAGGTAATTCGGATCTACTCGCAAGTGTGCGCTCCTGATTCTTAGTTGGTTAGGCAAGCTGAAGAACACAGCGCTTTCCTAGGTCACTGTAGTTTCTTCACCAAGATTGATTGCGCTCGCCATCAGAGTATCAACGATCGAGAACACCTGAGACGCCGCTTGATAGGAGCGTTGATATTGCGTCAGGTTCGACGCCTCCTGATCGGAAGACACGCTCGAGAGCGAATCACGCTGAGTAGTGAGCTGAGTGAGCGCAGCCTGTTGTGTTGCATTATCCGTTGTTACACCAGAAGCGTCTCCGCCGACCTGATCGAGCAATGATGCGAGGAAGCCTGTGGCAGTTTGGCTCCCGACCACATTCGTAGTGGAAAGATCGGCAAGCGCCGTAGCATTATTGTTGCCCGAAGATCCCTCGCCAGCAGTGGCCGCGGCTACGGCTCCAGGGGAAGTTGCGGATACGGAGATCGCTGCTGCTGCACCAGTCGCGCTACCTGGAAGACTAAAGATTGCTAGACCTGGGTTTCCGCTACTGTCAACTCCCAATTCATTCTGCTGATTCACTGCAGTTCCGAGTGAAAAGGCTAGATTATCTAGTGCAGATGAATAAGCCGGTAAGTACTGATCCCTTGCCTGCAAAGCTCCGCCCACGTCTCCACCGTTGAGATTTGAGGTCACGTCCTGAGGGGGATCACCTGCCAGAACGTCAGTGTCTCCGCCCACCTGTGTCGTGCTCACTTGGAATGATTGATCACCGCTGACCAAAACCGCGCCACCGCTGGTTGTCAAAGATATGCCATTCTGTGAAGTTGAAATCTGATCCAGCCCCACGAGTTGAGAGAGTTGGTCGATATCCTCCTGACGCTGGTCTTCGAGAGTTCCAGCATCCGCGTCAGGGCTGAGGCTAGCAATCTTAGAGTTTAGAGACGCTATCGAAGACGTGAGGGTATTTATCTGACCGACATCACCGCTGACTTGCTGATTGAGACTAGTTGATATCTGCGAAAGCTGACTCGATGCGGAATTGAAGGCGCCAGCTAACGTGCTCGCAGCAGTTAGCACTTTCTGCCGCGTTGCTGTATCAGACGGGTTAGCTTCTAAGGAAGAGAGAGAGCTGAAGAATCCATTGATCGCAGTACCAAGCTGCGACGAAGCTACCGCCCCTGAACCCGTTGAAGCCGAGGTCAGTCCGAATATGTTTTCGATCTGCTGCAGAGCAGTTTGAAGTGCGGCACTCTGCGCCGTCGTCTGCGTTTGCTGTTGCACGCGCTGTTCAAGAACTCTATCCCTCAGAGACGAAACAGTGGCGGTTACGCCCGAGCTCGGAGACTCCCCGCTTAGAGAAACTGAATCCCCCGACTGAAAACTCACAACCTCGCGTGTATAGCCAGGTGTATTCTGATTTGCGACGTTGTTGGCGGTCGCGTTCAGTGCGGCCTGATCTGCCAGCAGCGCTTCGCTGGCTATATTCAATAATGATGTAAGTGTACCCATTGGTATCCCGTGTTTTCTCCCGTGTAGGCGGTAAAATTGAAGCCAGATTCTGCCCAAATTTCGAGGATGAGTTCAAGCAACTGGCTCTCTACCCAAAATCGAGATGACTATAGGTTAGCCACTACGATGCTGCATTTCGCAAGGACTGTTTGATCGATTGCCATCGCTATTTCAGTAAGGATTGAACGATTTTATCTGCCACGTCTGACGACGAAACTGTATAGCTCCCAACGGCGATCGCCTCCTGCAAGGATAAAACCTTCGCAGTTCGTGTGTCCGACGCTTCCAAAGCCTGTAATACGAGCCCTCCCGTCGAACTCACAGCCGTCTCATCGTCGTGTATCGCAGTCGCGCTGAGTACTTGATGCTTCTTGGCAGCGATTCCGGACGTATCCACCGAGACAACTGGCTGCGCCCCAGATGGAGTGATCGCGTTGTCTGTCTGTTGACCGCCGATTCCACTTGTATAGCTCATGATCAGCCTCCGTCTACTTGACTGTATCGGCATCCAACACGCAAACTTTAGTACTCGACGATTTTCTTTTTAGCGTCGTTGATGTTCTTGGGTGACTTGCTCAACCACCCGTCGAGCGATCCCAAAGCCACCGCTCTTCGATATGGCTTTGGCAATTGCTTCGGTGCCAAAGCCGCTGATGGTGTCCGAGGCCGAGTCTTCGCTCTTCTCTTCGTCTCCCCAACTACTTTGGCCGTGTTGCATTGGCTTCAGCAGTTCCTGCAACATCGTCGCCTCGAATTGTTGTGCGGCATCCACTAACTTGGCTTGTCTTTGGGCCTCCGCGGTAGGAAGGCGTGAGATATCCGGATCTATCATCATAGGACTTCAATCTCCGCTTCAAGTGCGCCTGCTGACTTCATCGCCTGGAGGATCGAGATGACATCGCGCGCTGAGGCTCCAATCATCTGGAGGCTTCGGACTAAGTCATCTACCGTAGCTCCTTGCTTGAGCTCGATTCGGTTGACCGGTTTATCCTGGGCATCAACTCGCGTCTGCTGCACGACCTGGGTTGTGCCACCTGAGGAAAATGCATTTGGCTGCGACACCTGAAACTCGCTCACCACATTGACTGCTAGTCCCCCGTGAAGAATAGACACCGGCTGCAACACTACCGTTCCGCCAATAACTACTGTTCCTGTACGCTCGTTGACAACCACCTTCGCTCGAGGAAAGACAGGTACCTCTATTGATTCGACCTGAGCCAGTAGAGCCGGAACCTCTTCATCCACTCCGACCAGCAGATCGATTCTCCGACTATCGAGAACGTGTGCTGCAGATCTTCCCAACGAACGATTGATCGCAAGGGCCATGGCCTCTGCGCCACGAAAGTCAGCATCATTCAGTAAGAGTGAAAACTGTTTTTTTCCATCCAAATCCAGAGGAACACCGCGTTCTACCATCGCACCGAAAGGAACTCGAGCAGTATTGGGGTGATTGTATTGTTTTACATTTCCATTCACGTTGATCGAATAGCCACCAACAACCAACGGCCCCTGCGCCTGCGCATATATTTTGCCGTCTGATCCATAAAGAGGAGTCATCAGAAGCAACCCACCCTCGAGGCTCCTCGCATCACCTGCGGATGAGACAGTAATATCGAGTTTGGTACCTGGACGAGCAAAGGGTGGCAACGTCGCGGAAACAAAGACTGCCGCGAGATTCTGGACTCGGATTGCAGCTGCTGGAACGCTGACGCCCATGCGGAGCAACGTTGACGCCAATGTTTGTGCAGGAAAGGTTGTTTGCTGACTATCGCCGGTGCCCTGCAGACCAACAACTATCCCGTATCCAACTAATTGATTGTCGCGAATACCCTCGATCGAAGCGATATCCTTGACGCGAGCTAGCCTTGGTCCAGGTATCGTCTGGTCTGAATAGAGTGCGCGCGCAACCACGGTAGAAGAAAGAATCAAAAAGCACAAAAAGGAGATCGCGAGTCTTGTGAGTGATTTCTGGACCTGTGATTTTTTTGGATCGCTAGCAACATACATAGAATTCCTCATTAGAAGATCAACACTTTTTGTAGGAGACGGACAAGGGCGTTCTGGCGATGCGTGTAGTCGTTGATAATTCCCTTGCCACGCACCTCAAGCTCAAGGCTAGAAATGGCCGTCGACAGAACCTGATTTTGTTGAGAGATATCTTCAGGACGGACGAGCCCCCTCAAAATAATCGTCTGCGTCTGCTGGCTAAACTCAACCTGCCGAGCCGCCTCGATCACAAGCATCCCATTTGAAAGGACCTCTATCACTTGGCCTCCAAACGTAGTGCTCAGGCTCGAATTAGTTGCACTTGTTCCCTGCGCGTTGAGTCCCGATGATGATGTTTGGTTGATTAAATTCTGAAGTGCGTTCCCGGCACGCAATGTGCCGATTAGGCCTGAAATGGAAGAACTCGCGTTGGACGCTCGCGAGTTTTTCACAGTACCGTCCGTCGACGCTGCCAGGCTCTCGGAGACCACAACCGAGATCAGATCATGTGGTCGCATGGCCCGCACGTCCGTATTGATGCGGGTGAGCCTTCCATTGTCAGTCCAGATTGATCCCGGTGCAGGCTGAACGTTGGAGTTTTCCGCGCGTACCCTTTCCAGATACGAGGATAAAGACGCGGCAGCCACATTAGGTTTTGGCTCAATCAATTTATGGATCGCCTCGGTTTGTGCCTGCGACGGTAATGTCGAAAACACAAGCAAAGCGGCAACTATTATCGGCGCAAAACAACCTAACTCACTGTTGTCGAGTAACACCCATAAAGGTCGATTCGTAAGATTCCTGATCTTGTTAGGTGGTGGCAGTTGAATCGAACTGTGAGCTAACTTTGTCCGTCGAATTTCTCTCATGGTTTCATCTCCACATCAGACGGCCCTCGAACAATACCGGAGAATTGCTCATCTATAGACTGGTCATCGGTATTTCTACGAATTAGTCGGACTTTTATAAGGTCACCCAATCCGCCATTCCCTTCTGAGATTCCGGCGACTTCAATCCGCAGAGATGTCTCTTGCCTCCACACCCTCACAATCTCGCCGGCGCGAATTACAACAGATTGCGTAATATTCTTTGCACTTTCCTGCAGTCTGGCTCCTGGCGGCAGGGTTGAATCACGCAGTGGGACGGCAACCGCTGGCCATTCTGGATGATCGCAACGAAGTACCATGGCCCAGGTCTGCCTTAGCACAGGGTCCGACTGGATCCCCTCCACTCGATAACCACGTTTCTCCGATATCGAAGACGACGAAGTAACGGAGGCTGCGGCAATCGCCGTAAGTGGTGTTGCATAGCAAGCTGCGAGAGCGGTATGGGCGAGACATATTCCGGAAAGGGTAAGGAAGGATCTTCCGCTAATCTTTTTGAACTTTGAAAAGACAATCAACATAGTCACCTTACCTAACAAGGCCGTTAATCTGCGAGTACATGTCGTCGGCGACATGTATGACTTTGGAGTTGCTCTCGTAGGCACGTTGCGCCAGAATCATTTGTACAAACTCTGCTACGACATCAACATTTGAGTTTTCTAGATACCCTTGCTGCAACGTTCCTATCCCGCTTGTCCCTCCGGGAGTATCGGTGATGGGGTTGCCCGAGGATGCTGTCTGTTGCAGCAAATTACTGCCGATTGAGCTTAGCCCTCCTGTATTAGGAAAAGTTGCAAGCTGAATCGTGCCAAGCTGAGCAGCGTTTGTCTGTCCGGGAAGAGTTGCCGTCACAACGCCATATTGAGATATCACAACATTAGTCGCGTTAGACGGAATTGTGATTGCGGGCAAGATCGTGTCCCCAGCTGAGGTCACAATCGTGCCCTGGCTATTCAAATGAAAGTTCCCAGCTCGCGTGTAGGCGATGGTTCCATCCGGGAGTGAAACCTGGAAAAACCCAGCGCCTTGAATCTCAAGATCGTATGGGTTCCCTGTATTGTTGGGATCACCCTGCGTCATAATCACTTCGCTCGCGGCTGTCTTGGTGCCCAGACCCACTTGCAAACCGGCTGAAAGAGTCTGTTGAGTCTCGGCGGAACCAGGAGTGACCAAGTTTTGATAAATCATGTCCTCGAATTGCACCTGACGCTGTCTGAAACCCGCGGTCCCTGAGTTGGCCAGGTTGTTTGCGATGGTGTCCAGATTTGTCTGCTGGGCACTCATTCCGCTTGCGGCTGTATACAATGCACGAATCATTTCAAGCTCCTTTTCCTGTAGAGAACTCTGAAAGTATGGACCTTTTGTCAGACTCGAGGAAGATCCTCTGACGCCGTCTTATCAAAGTCGTTATTGAATACGCTCAATGCTTTTTGCATCATCTCTGCTTGTCGTTGCACCAGCACGAGCTGCATTGTGCCGTGAACGGCATCTTCGTTGGCTCCTTCTACCGAACCTTGTTCTACCGAGACGCTCGCGGCAATAGGCTTTGCCCCATTCGCGGAAAATCGGTTAGAGCCCTCAGCGGTGAGAACTGATCTATCCGAAAAATCGAAGGCTCCGACCTTACCTACGATCACACTGCCGTCCGCTGTAGAGGCCGAGATGCTCCCATCGGGTGAGACGTAGATGTTCCCGGTGGGAATAGTGATGGGCTTGAGATTGGCATCGAGCACCGGCTCTCCCTGACTTGTCTGAAGGATCCCCTTTGCGGAGCGGGAGAACGCTCCATCTCTCGTGTACCGAATGCCGTTGGCGGTCTGTACAGCGAAGAATCCCTGACCTTCTAAGGCGAGATCCAGCGGATTGCCGGTGGCTTTCAGTTCTCCTTGTCCGAGATCAAGTCGATTTCCCCCCAAGACTCCGAAGCCGTTTACAGATTGGCCGACCTGCGATGCTGTCTCGGGATCTTGATCGACGCCACCTGCTAGAACCCCACTGAAGTAGTCGCGCTGGGCGCGAAAGCCAGAGGTTCCTGCGTTGGCTAGATTGTTGGCTGCGGTGTCGAGCGCTTGGGTGCGAGCCAGGAGTCCTGTATATGCTGCGTAGAGTCCGCTGTCCATGCCACGAGCTTATGCAGTTCGGTGGCCGAAGTTTCGGAGGCGATCGTTAGAAGGTGCTAAGGAGACGATCGTTCAAGATTGCTGTTGATCTGCCGATACAGCAGTCAGACCAGAAGAAGCGTTGGGAGGGTCGGTGCGAGCTCTAATTATTGATGATTCGGCAGTGATGAGGAAGGTTATCGAGCGAGCGTTGCGGCAGGCGGGCCTCGAGCTCAGCGAGGTGTTGCAGGCTTCGAATGGGGAGGAGGCGTTGCAGACTCTTCGAGACAATCAAGGTTCCGGTGCGCTGGCGTTGATCCTGAGTGACATCAACATGCCAGTGATGGATGGACTGCAGTTTCTGGAGGCTCGGAAGCAGGAGAATCTCGCGCAGGGTGTTCCTGTCGTGATGATTACGACGGAAGGCAATGAGAGCTTCGTGCTACGAGCGATTGCTGCGGGTGCTCAAGGCTATATCTGCAAGCCGTTCACGGCCGAGCAAGTGAAAGCGCGCGTGCTTCCTCTGTTGCGGGCTGCGTAGAACGTTATTGCTGATCGTTCGGATTGGATCTTTCAGTTCGGTCCTTCGAGTCTTGGAATCTGGTGAATCTTAGTTGGTTGAGAGTTGCTCGAGTTGTTGCGGAATAAAAACCGGGAGTGGGAAGAGGACGATTGTGTCAAACGCGCAGGATGAGGCAGTGACTCGGCTGGATTCAGCGGTCGCGGAGGTTTTCGAGACGATGCTGGAGAGGAGCTGCGACCCGTTGGAGGGTGAGGTTGATACGGTGGAGGGGCGGATCGTAGCGAGGATTCAATTTACCGGTGGCGTGGATGGCGAGTGCCTTTTGTACGCGAGCCAGGCTACCGCTTCGGTGACTGCTGAGGCGTTGCTGGGAACCCCTTCAGAGCCGCATGATCCGATGGTGGATGATGCGATCGGAGAACTTTGCAACATGATCGCCGGCGGTTGGAAGAGCAAGCTTGCCTCTCCAGACTCGAACTGCACGATTTCAACGCCAGCCGTCACTCGGGATGGGCTTGAGGGGTATCAGGCGAAGTTTGGAACCAAATTCAGCCGAAAGTATTCGTTTCAGGGCAATGTATTTGGCGTTGTTCTTGCGTTCTAGGGAGGGTACCCCCCCCCTGGTACAACGCGCGTAAATTGCTTTGAATGAACGACTTACAGCGTATAATTGCTCGCAAATTACTCATATCAAAGGGGTTACGTGCAAATTCTTCCAGTCAAAGGACTTACGGGTTTCTCCGACCAGAAGGTCGAAAAAGGAGAACCCCTTTTACTCTGAGACATATCCAGTATAGCTGTTGGGTTGGAACTAATACGCCACGTCTATCCTATTGATAAATCGACACTTGACGAAAAAGAGGACTTGACAGCTTTTGGCGATCAGTAGAAAACGTGGTGCGACTAGAGCGCAGCGGGGCGGTATGGCTGCTTTTCATCTGCAAGTTACGTCCGTGTCGGGGGCTCGCCTGGTTGCTGAGGGTTTTCGCGGTCTCGTGTGAGTCTGGCGTTGGCGGATGCGATCGGCGTGGGAAAATCTTACGTTGACAACATACCAACTGGTTGGTATTGTAGCTGCCAACCATGGGACCTACCTACATGATCGACGCGCGGCACGAATCGAAGACGAAGTTTCTGAATGCGGCGATGCATGTAATCCGAGTCAAAGGCTATACGGCCACTCGAATTGAGGATGTGTGCGCCGCGGCCGGATTGACCAAGGGCAGCTTCTTTCATCACTTCAAGAGCAAGGAAAATCTAGCACTGGCGGCGGCCGAGCACTGGGAAGAGGTGACCAGCGGTTTGTTTCGATCGGCGCCCTACCGGCAGCTGGCCGATCCACTAGATCGCGTTCTGGCGTATGTGGATTTTCGCAAGGAGATTTTGCGGGGAGAACTGGCGGACTTTACCTGTCTGGTGGGAACGATGGTGCAGGAGGTCTACGATACCAACCCGGATATTCGGGAGGCCTGCAACAGGAGCATCAGTAGCCACGCGGCGACCATTGAGGCAGACATCGAAGAGGCTATTCGGAAATACGGCGTTGAGGGGGAGTGGACGGCGCAGAGTCTCGCGCTTTACACGCAGGCTACGTTGCAGGGAGCTTTCATTCTTGCGAAGGCGAAGAGCGGATCCGAGATAGCAGTTGATTGCATTGATCATCTCCATCGGTATATTGAGATGTTGTTCTCTCAATCCGATCCAAGGAGCGTTCGAAATGACAGAGGTACCGCCACAGCGAGGAGATGAAGCATTTGAGGGGTTGTTGGAAGCGCCGCGGTTCGAGGATGGAAAACCGATGCTGTTGGCAGGTTTGCGAGGCAACTACACGGTAGCAACGATGGGAAAGATTCCGGAGCTTTGGCAGCGTTTTGTACCTTACATCGATAAGGTCCCGGGACAAGTGGGCCAGGTGGCATATGGGGTTTGTTTTCCTTTGCCGGACGGCTTCGACTATATGGCGGCAGTAGAGGTGCAAAGCTCTGAGGGAGTTCCTTCGGAGTTGAACACTGTAAAGATGCCTTCGCAGCGGTATGCGGTTTTTGCACATCGGGGTCACATCACAAAGCTTCAGGAGACGTGCTATGCGATTGAGCACGATTGGCTGCCCAAGTCGCGTTACTCGCTCGGGCTTGGGCCGGCTGGTTTCTTTGAGCGTTATGGTGAGGGCTTTGATCCAAAGATCGGCGAGGGCGATATCGAGGTGTGGGTGCCTATCCGATAGGACTGGCGTGTGTTTTGACGATGCAGCAAAGGGGCCGCGCAGCTAATCAGAGAGGAGAACCACGATGGCGACAGTAGCGATACAGAATGATGTTTCGAAGGATCAGGCCGAAGTTCTGGCGGTGATCGATCAACTCCGCAAGGCGAATCATGACAAAGATGCTGCCGGATTTGCGGCGTTGTTCGCGGCAGATGCGGCCGACTACAATCTGGCTCCGCCGCTCACTCATCATGGAATCGATCTCCGCGAGAAGCAGGCGTGGTTTGATTCCTGGGATGGGCCGGTGGAGATCGAAGCGCGTGATTTTGAGGTGACGGTCAGCGGCGATGTTGCGTTCTGTCATGGCTTCATGCACATGAACGCCACCTCGAAGATGGGAGCGCGACTGGTCAGCTTCTGGATGCGCTCCACTCTTCATTTGAAGCGGGACGCGGGTCAGTGGAAGATCACACACTCCCATACGTCGGTGCCGTTTTATATGGATGGCAGTTTGCGGCCGGCTTTTGATTTGAATCCTTAGCAAGCAGAAAGCGATAGAGCGACACGATCGAATAACAACGTCGGTGCTATGCGTTCGCGTGATAGCCGCATGCCTTTTGAACGAGAAAAAGCAGTGTGACGGAAACAAAATAACGAGGAGAAGACATCATGATCGAGACACCGCGGATTGTTGAGACAGATACGCAGCCTGTGGCACTTCTTCATCTCACGGTTCCGGCTTCGGAGATACAGAAGGTTATGATTCCGGGGTTGAACGAGGTGAAGGCTGCTGTGGCTGCGCAGGGAGTGGCGGAGGCCGGGCCGTGGTTTACCCATCACCTGCGAGCTCCGAAGGACACGTTTGATTTCGAGATCGGTGTGCCGGTAGCCGCACCAATTAAGGCGTCGGGCCGTGTGCAGACCGGAGTGTGGCCTACGATGAAGGTGGCGAGGACGGTGTATCACGGCGACTACTCGGGCCTTGGTGCTGGATGGGGTGAGTTGGAGGCGTGGATCGTGAAGAGCGGGTATAAGACGGGGGCCGATCTTTGGGAGAGATATCTTACGGGCACGGAGGTAGGGCCGGATCCGTCCAAGTGGCAGACGGAGTTGAACCGGCCGCTGGCTGGCTTGTAGAGCGGCTCAGGATGACAACGTCTTCGTGCCACAGGAAAGAAAAAGCCCGGCCTCGCTTGATGCGGTGGCCGGGCTTTTTTGTGGGTGAGTCCGATTGCTTTCAGCTGTGCTTACTTGACTACGGATTGGAAGAGCGGCGAGGTGAGGAGGCTGGCGAACTGGCTGTCGGAGGAGGAGTAGGAGACGGTCAGAGTGCCTGCGTTGGAGTCGATGGTGGTCTGGTCGAGAGCCGATTTCTCAAGCGGTGTGCCTGAGTTCTTGCGGAGGATCGAGACGCCCTTCATCAAGGTGGCAGCGGTTGCGGCAGTGAGTGTGTCGGACATGACGACGGCCATATCGAACTTGACGCCGTTCTGGAAGTCCATTGTGTAACGGCTGCTCTTCATGCGGTTCTTGACGGTGTCGTAGTCGGCGAGTTGAGAGGCGTCGCCGAGGACGCTCTTCATCATGGTCTGTGTGCCCTTGGCGTCGAGGAGACTCCAGACTGCCTTGGTGTCTACGACTGCCATCTCGTTGACCATGTCGCTGTTCGCGAGGAAGTTCGAGGTGATACCGTCTCGCGCGTCCATTGCTTCCTTTACGGATTCCTTGTCGCCGAAGACCATGGTGGTCTGGTTGAGGAAGACGACGCTCATGCCGTTGGAGCCCATGGGATAGACGCTGTTGTTGCGGATCATGGTGGGCTTGATCTTGTTCTTGGTGAAGTTGGCCATGACTTCGCGGGTGTGGAACTGGCCCTGGGCGATGCCTACGATACGGGTTCCCTCACCCTTGGAATCGCGGAAGGCCGCGAAGGCGAGGACGTCGGCGTCCTGGTCGACTTTGAGGCCGGAGCTCTTGAGCGCAGTCTCAAGGCGCTTGAGCTCGGGCGGGAGGACGCGGTCTTTGAGATCCATGGCAGCGGGGGAGTTCTGCATGGCGCGATAGTCGACGACGATGAGCTGCTGAACTTCCTTGGGAGTGGCGGACTTGGCGTCGCTGGAGAGCTGGGCAGCGGAGGCGAAGGTGGGGGCCAACATGGTCGCCATGACTACGGCTGCGGTGAAGAGAGTGCGCTTGGTTGTGTTCATAAATCCTTTTGCTCCTTGAGCTACTAGCAGTGTAGCTGCAATACCACCATTGTTCCGTGAATACGCGCTGGTTGCAAGACTGGATGAGACGAGTTCTGTTAGCAAGCTTGCTACTTTCGTGGTAGATGCGGTGGTTTTGGAAGAGTTAGTGCTTAGGCCACGCGATTGGGGAGTGAAGCCTGCGCTCTAATACCTTTCCGTCCGGATCGAAGCCGCTTATTTGACGAACCCAATCGGAATCGGGCTCATAGGCGGCTTCGGGGATGAGGCCGATGAGCTCGGCTTCTTCGATGAGGACGCCGTGGCGCTGGGCGAGGTGCTGGACGGTGGCGTGGACGTGGCGCATGGGGGTGATTCGGAAGTCGGTGACGTTCATGCTGACCTGGGCGCGGCCGTTGGCGAGGACAGCAATGGCTTTGACGCCGTGGAGGCCACCGTTTGCGGCGCGGACGTCCCGGGCGATGGCTCGGGCGGCGGCGATGTCGGGCTGCTGGAGGTGGACGCTGTAGGCGATGAGGAAGCTGCGGGCTCCGACGGCGGAGGCTCCGGCGGTTTCGTGGAGTTCGGGGCCGCCGATGTCGGGACGACGGGTGGCGTCGCGGAGGGCTGCGTCGCGGAGGCCTTCGAATTGGCCGCGACGAACGTCTTCGAGGAGGACGCGATCGGGGCGGGCGGCGGCTGCTCCGTAGAGGTATACGGGGATGCCGTAGCGGCGCCAGATGAGGAGGCCGGCTTGGCGGGCGAGGACGGCACAGTCGGCGAGGGAGGCTCCGCTGACGGGGATGAAGGGGATGACGTCGGCTGCACCGATGCGAGGATGGACGCCGTTTTGCGTCGTGAGGTCGATGAGCTCGGCTGCTTTGCCTGCGGCGCGGACGGCGGCTTCGACGATGCCGGCGGGTGAGCCGGCGAGGGTAACGATGGAGCGATTGTGTGCGGTGTCGAGGGACCAGTCGAGCAGGCGCACGCCTTCGACCTGCGTGGCGGCGACGATCTTTTCGACTTTGGCGACGTCGGTGCCTTCAGAGAAGTTGGGGACGCACTCGATGATGGCTTCTGGATTCATTTCAGCTACTGCTCGTGCGCGATTCGCGGCTTATTGTAAGAGTTATTTCCACCAGGTGTAGCCGAGGGAGAACTGAACGCTGGCGTTGACGCCGGGATTGCGGTCTCCGAGGGAGGCGCTGGAGATGTGGACGCCGTTGGCGCTGAAGTCGATGGAGCGACGGGGGCGGAGGAAGTAGTGGAAGCCGATGCCGCCTTGCGGGGTGAAGTTGAAGACGCTGGCGTCGGCGTATTTGCCGTCGTTTTGTGAGTTGTAGGGTGGTCCGCCGAAGGCTGGGTACTTGTGGTTGGTCCAGAGGAGGCCGCCGGCTGCCTGGCCCCAGAAGGAGAATTTTTTGGTGCCGATGACGTTCCAGCGAAGGATGATTGGGGTGACGGAGGCTCCGGTAAAGGTGCCCCCTACGGTGTAGAAGGGGGTGCACTGCGGAGGAGTGCCGGGTGGGTTGGTGCAGAAGGGACGCTGGAATTTTGGTGTGTAGGACTGCCAGAAGGGGAAGGCTTCGACGGCGTATTCGAAGTTGCCGCGGAGGGGACCGTGGCCCATGTTGCCGGTGAGGACCTTGCCGGCGTGGACGCCTGCCATGAGGAACTTGAAGTCGTCGCGGTTTTCCGTGACGCCGAAGCCGCCCTGGACGATGGCTCCGATCTCGAGGGGCTGATGGCCCTTGGGATCGAGGAACGGGTTGTTCTCGTTGGTGACGATTGCCTGGCCGGAGGAGGGGCGAGTAGCGGCGAGCAGGAGGGCGAGGGCCCAGAGGGTGGTCGCGCCAATGCGTGCGAGTTGCTTGATCACTTAGGTCTCCGGTGTTGGTGGCAGAAGAAGGCCGCCGTTGAACGGCGGCCGTTTGGGGCTTAGCTACCGTTGTTGCTTAGTGGCTGGCGTTGGCTACCGCAGCTTCGTCGAAGTCGAAGTTGGAGTAAACATTTTGGGTGTCGTCCAGATCTTCGATGGTCTCGAGGAGACGGATCATGGCGTTGGCCTGACTGCCTTCAAGTTTAGTGTAGGTTGAGGCGATCTTGGTGACCTCGGCGTGTTCGGGGGTGATCTTTGCGGCCTTGAGGGCTTCGGTGACGGCTTCGAAGTCCTTGGGGTCGCAGAGGACTTCCCAATTTTCGCCTTCGTCGGAGAGGTCTTCGGCGCCGGCGTCGAGGACGATTTCGGTGAGCTTGTCTTCGGACGCGGTCGATTTGGCTACGGTGATGACGCCCTTCTTGGTGAACATCCAGGAGACGGAGTTCGATTCGCCGAGGTTTCCGCCGTTCTTGGAGAATGCGTGGCGGATCTCGCTGACAGCGCGGTTCTTGTTGTCGGTGAGAACGTCGACGATGAGGGCTACACCGCCGGGTCCGTAGCCCTCGTAGGTGATCTCTTCGTAGCTGACGCCTTCGAGTTCGCCGGTACCGCGCTGGATGGCGCGCTTGATGTTGTCGGCGGGCATGTTCTCGGCTTTGGCAGCGGCGATGGCGCCACGGAGGCGGGGGTTGCCGTCGGGATCGCCTCCGCCGGTCTTGGCGGCGATGGTGATTTCTTTGATGAGGCGGGTGAAGATCTTGCCGCGTTTGGCGTCTGTTGCGCCCTTTTTGTGCTTAATTGTCGCCCATTTTGAGTGGCCGGACATGGACTACCTCGGTGTTGATTTTGCGTGTGCCTACGATCGGTTGCGGGCTTGCGCGACCTTGTGATTTTAGCATGTTGGGGAGGGGATCATGCATCCCGCTAGAAGCTGTCCTGCCGGACGGGCCTCCTGCGCGAAGTGCGGGCGTTCGCACGCCTTTTTAAAGCTTCGCGTTGTCCTCCCGTTGGTCGGAATTATCTTTGTTCGCGACCAACGGGAGCGCCAACCGAAGGGGTAAACAAGTCACGAAGTGACCGCCCCACGCGCAGTGGGCTCGTCCGGCGGGACAGCTGCGGGTTTGGTGTAACGGTTTCGACCGCGGGAGAGTCCTATTAGAAGATCGAGTGAACGGGCAGAGTCCGGTTTGAGGTTGGAATGAGATGTTTGGGGGGACGGACTACTATACTGATGTGTGTGTACCTGACGTTTGTCTGGCCTTGCTGCGTCGGTTGTGCGCAAAGCCGACACTCGAGGGAGCAGATCGTCGCTTCGCATAGTTTTGTGGAGGGCGGAAGCATGATTCAGGTCGACTTTGCGGCGGGAGACCTTGATCTGTCGCACTCGGACATTGTCTCGTGGGTGCAGGCGTCGGCGCATTCGGTGGCGGTGTACTACGGCAGATTTCCGGTGGCGCGGGCGCGGGTGGTGATTGAACCGATCGCTGGCGAGTCCGATTCGATTCACGGTACTACGTGGGGAGATATGGGGGGCTTTCCTGCTCTGACACGGATTCGTTTGGCGCAGCATGCGACCAGAGACGACCTTAAGGATGACTGGGTTATGACGCATGAGCTTGTGCATACGGCGTTGCCGGATCTTCCGGATGATCAACATTGGATGGAAGAGGGGCTGGCGACGTACATCGAACCGATTGCGCGCGCGGGGACGGGCAGGCTGACCGAGGCGAGGGTGTGGGCGGAGTTTTTGCACGAGATGCACAATGGCGAGCCGGAGCGTGGGGATCGGGGGATGAACAAGACGCCGACCTGGGGACGGACGTACTGGGGTGGGGCGATGTTTTGTCTCATGGCGGATGTTTCGATCCGACGTCAGACGAACGACAAGAAGGGGCTTCGAGATGCTCTGCGCGCGGTTGTCGATAGCGGGGGTGGGATCGATAAGGACTGGCCGCTGTCGCGTGTACTGCAGATCGGGGATCACGCAACGGGGACGACTGTTTTGACGGATATGTATGCGAAGTGGAGCGAGAAGCCGGTGGATGTAGATCTGCCGGCGTTATGGAAGGAGCTGGGTGTGAGTGCTGGGCCGAATAATGGTGTGGTGTTGAATGCGAAGGCTCCGCTGGCGGGGATTCGGGACTCGATTAGTGCGTCGAATTGACAGACTGTGGAGAGAATGGCGAGAGCAAAAAGCCAATATTTGAAGTTTCCCACAACCCCGTTTCCAGGGATGTTCACTCGGCCAATTTTCAGGAACCTGCTAAACGATTCTCGAAGATTGTCAGCCGGGTTGAGTGAACGATAGGTAAATGGCCGGTTTCTGTCCCGGCGTTATATCCGATTCGTCGTAACGATCGATGCGACTCTTGTATGCACCTGGTTTTGAAAGGTCATGGATCACGCCAACTTTAATCCCGCCACATAAAGCTCACCGAGGTTTCTCCGTAGACGAACAGCCCCCTTGGGGCCGGCAGGAGCCTGCTTGAGCTTCTCAGGGGTCTGGGAGGCGACACAAGAGGGGCGGAGCACGGCCCGGCCCGGAGCAAGGACGTCCGTGAGCCATACTTGGAGACGAGCAGGAACAGAGCTGCGGTGTTGGCATCCACTGTGTGGGTGAGAAGTCCGGCGCTCTTGCGACGAACTTCGCGCTCGAGCCTGAATTGCGTAAGTCCCTACCCCTCTGTCCCGAAGATCACCATGACGACATTCCAGTCAGAACGCCGGACGGCAACGTTTGGTACAAAATGAGGCACACGAGATATTGGTTGCGCTGGTGAATGGCTCACCCGCCATCTTTGGATTCCCCCCGTCCGCTAGTTTGACGGTGCAGTGACTGTGACCGATACGTTGCTGATGACTGCCTGTTCAAAGTTGTCGCCGGTAGATGCGGTGAAGTAGAGGTAGGCGACGGGAGGAACGTTGACGCTGCCGGAAAAAAGCTGCAGCCCATCCATCGTGACAGTCGTCATTCCCTGCACGATTGAGACGACATAGTTATGCGACACCGTAGCTGTGGCGGTGGCGAGTGGAGGGACATTTGTATTGACGATGAAGTACGGATTTTCCCATTGACTGACCTCTCCTCTACCCACTGCGACGTAAGGAACAGGTGGATCGTTGAGATCATGATAGTCATCGAAGGCGACCACGACTCCGGGAATTCCCTCAGCTCCCAGCCCGCCTCCGTCCATTCCGGCACTGGTGGTCGTTGCTCCGCGAGAGGGGTCGGCCAAAGTCATGGTGTAGCCGTCTGCTGGAGTTGGGCTCGAATTACTGGTCGTGAAAGTGAAACTGACTTGAAGGTTGCCGGTAGAGATGAGGTTAGGCCAAACGATCTGACCGCTTTGAAAAGTCGTAGCCCCGGTAAGTTGAGCGGTGCAGGAAGCGGAAGGTGGTAGCGCACTGCCATTCGGGAGCCAACCGGAGCAAAGACTGCCGATAGCTGGAAGAGCTCCAACGAAGAGTGAAGCTGGACCGCTGGTTACAGAAGCAGAAGATCCGTTACTGACGACCACATGAAAGACCGAGCCAGAATCGGTGGTTGCCGTCGAAGGCTGGGTATAGGTCGCACTCGTTGCGCCTGAGATCGCGGAGAAGCTGGAGGTTCCGGGCGCGGCCTCGAACCATTGATACGTCAGAGGGAGGGCAGAAGTAGCCGTTACCGAGAACGTAGCCGATCCTCCGGCGCTGACGTATGCGGTTACAGGCTGCTTCGTGATCTGGATTCCATTACCAATCACAAGAATGGCGATTGGAGAGGTGGCCTGCCCGTAACTGTTCGATACGATGACGTAGTAGGCATCCTGGTCGTTGGTGGCGGTAGTATCTGCAGCCGGCACAGTGTAAGCGGCCGCGGTTGCACCCGTGATCGCGGTGCCGGTGTTGCTTCCCGCCGGAATGCGATACCACTGGTAGGTGAGCGTGGGAGGTCCAACAGCGGTCACGGTCAATGTTGGGGTGCTGCCAATGGCTACGGTTTGGCTGACAGGTGCCGTGGTGATTGTGGGGGGCACATTGCCTGGAGTGACGGTGAGGGTAGCGGAGGTGCTGGTAAGAACGGTCGCGCAGGCGTCCGTCACGGTGACGTAGTATTGCGAGCCGCTGGAACTAAGTCCCTCTACCGGGGTCGTATAGGTGCTTGAGGTGGCACCAGCGATCGCAACTCCAGTCGAACCGCCGGGAGCGGTGAGGTACCACTGGTAGCTAAAGGGAGCGTCTCCCGCAGCCGCAACGGAGAATGTGGCGGTCTGGCCTTGTGCGATCGAAAGGCTTACAGGATTCGACGCAAGAGACGTTCCCACCAGCACCGTGGCCGCTTGTGAGGTGACGCTGCCCGCAGCATTTGTAACCGTGACGGTGTAGCTGCCGGCATTGGTTGCAGTGGCGCTAGCGATGAAGTAGCTCGAGCTGGTGGCGCCGGCAATCGGCGATCCGTTAAAAGACCACTGGTAGGTACTTGCGTTGAGTGCTACTACAGATAGCGTTATCGAGGCGCTGTTGCAAACATTCACGCTCGACGGCTGCGTCGTAATCATTGGCAAGCCAATCATTGTCGTAAGCGTCGCAGGATTGCTAGTGGTCGATCCTGCAGCATTGGATACAGTGACCGTGAACTTCGAGCTATTGTCTGCGATCACCGTCGCAGCAGTGGTGTACGTACTCGAAGTGGCTCCTGCAATCGCTGCTCCGTTGTCGAACCACTGATAAGTGAGCGGCGCGGTTCCTGTGGCGGTAACGCTGAACGTCGCAGTTTGTCCCACAGTTACAGCCTGATTCGCGGGCTGCTTCGTGATGGTGGGGCTTTGAGCAGAGTTGCTACTTCCTCCTCCTCCGCTGCAGGCTGTCATCACGAGCAGTACCAGGGTGGCGGTGAGAAGCTGGATGCATCCCGACCGGAGCATCACCAAGCGGCTTGATCGCCGCGCGCCGATCAAAATGCCGCGACGCCAAGTCAAAAGTGACGAAGCGAAAAGCGAGTTAAGAGATGCAGCTACTTTCAGCATGGGGCTCCTAAACAGCGTTGCAAAATTACAGTTCGGACCTATCACTGTGGCAGAGGGCTCTACACATTCCGAAGGGGCAACGTCGCCGACCGGGCCTAACAATGAGCAAAAGGTGAATCTTCAGCAAAGACAGCCATGAAGGACTTTGAGCTTAGTATACCTAGGCGTTAGACGAAACCCCGTTCCCGGAAAGTCAGTGTTTGCGGCAAGTTCAAGAATGAAGTTTCCGAGAACTCCGTCAATATCGCAGTCCTTAGCTGCTCAATTCCCACAAAATCCCTTGTAGGAGTTAGCCCACGGCGCTTGTGCTGATAGAAGGCGATTGAGCATCTTAGCGGTGCTATACTCCCGCCATTGCGGCGCAAAGTAGGTCCTTTAAGAGGTTGTTGGATGAGCGAAATTACTCGCTTGATTATCGGTGCATTGGTGGTTGTAGCAATTTCGGTCGCCGCACCGGCTCAAAGCGCACCTACATTTCGGTTCATAGAGAAGCCCGGACCTCAACTTGTGGGCCTCAAGGTGGTCCAGCAATACGATTACTCCCGCACATATCAGTCCCAGTCTGACGATCTAGGAAAGCCCTATAAAGGCGAGCGAGCTCGCCCCCTGCAGACGCTCATCTGGTATCCAGCCGAAAAACTGCTTTGAAATCGATGACCGTCGGCGATTACGGCAATCTCGCGGCTACGGAGACAAGCTTCGACAAGCCGAATCTGTCCATTGCCCATCAGAAGTGGCTCGACGGCATCAAGCCCACGCTCGCCATGCCTATGTGGGCGGTGCGCGATGCCCCAGCCCTAGCTGGGCGTTTTCCCGTCGTGATTTACGCACCCAGCTTCTCCGCAATGTCCTGGGAGAACGCCGACCTGTGCGAATACCTCGCCAGCAACGGCTATGTCGTCATCGCCAGCCCGGACATGGGAGCATCGACACGCGAGATGACGGGCGATCTCGCCGGTATCATCGCCCAGGCGCGCGACATCTCTTTTCTCATCGGTTATGCACAAACCTTGACCAACACTGACATGTCCGCCATCGCTGTGGCGGGATTTAGCTGGGGCGGCATCTCCAACCTCTTCGCCGCTGCGCAAGACAACCGTATCGACGCCTAGTAGCCCTTGACGGCAGTATGCGTTATTACCCCGGACTGGTGAAGCAAGGCGAGGTGCATCCCCGAGCAGATGACGATTCCTCTTTTATTTTTCACCCAGGGAGGAATGACGCTCGAAGACGAGTCCCGATACCTGAACAGCGATGCGAACAGAGGTCCCAGTGTCCTCAACGCGTGGACACACGGTGATCTCGTCCTAGTGCATATGTTGGGGCTAGTGCACGTCGAACACAGTTCGATGTATCAGCGGAACGAGGATGTATGGAAGAGTTTTCACGAAGAACAGATAGCTGACTATGGTCGCGAGGACGGAATCGCCGGTTACGCTTGGATCGCCCGCTACACGCTTCATTTTCTCGACGCCTATCTGAAACACGACGCGGCGGCAAAGGAATGGATTAAGAAAACACCTGCTGAAAACGGCGCGCCCGAACACTTCCTCTCCACAACCTACCGCCCGGCAAAAGGCATGCCAGCAACTCTGGAATCTTTTCGTGCTGAACTGGGTCAGCAGGGCTTCGATCACGTCGAAGATATCTATGCAGCCATACGGAAGAATCCCCAGACTTCAAGCTCGATGAATCTGCAGTCAACAACTGGGGCTACGAACTCATGGCCGACGGCCACCTCCCCGAAGCAATAGACATCTTCAAATTGAACGTGAAGAACTATCCCGACTCAGGGAACACCTATGACAGCCTCGGCGAGGCTTACATGAGATCCGGTCAGAAACAGCTAGCTACCGACTGCTACAAGAAGTCGTTGGAGAAAGACCCATCCAACAGCAACGCCAGGCGGAAGCTAGAGGAACTCGGAGAGCATCAAGCGGAGCCAAGGTAGGCTTATCAGAGTAGATGTGTTGAGGTTTCTAATTACCGAAATTTGCTTGAGCCCCATGAAAACCTTGCCACGAAAGTTACGCTCGCGGCGCTCGCACGGTTTTGCCCAACACCTGCTTACGAACGCGCCCAAGGTTATCGGTCCTCGGAAATGTGCTTAGTACATCTACACTATGGACCATGGGCTTAGGCAGTTCCCTGAAGGTCGGGTTATCGGCAATGTGACTATTCAGTCGGTTGAGGCTGGATCAAGTGGAGAGGGTGTCTGTCGCTCAGGTTGATCAGTCGTGGCCGACGATGACCAGCTCACAAGCAAGACTAGCCATAGACCCACTTGTTTCCGCAGTTCCCATCTGTGGCTTCCCGCTGCCTGCCTGGGGGAGGGGTCTCCCGCCAGAGAAAACGTGGTTCTATAGTTCGCAGTCAGAGACACACTTTCGTTTGATCCGCAAAGGCGGCGGTCAGATATCTCGATCGAGTGAATCTGAGCAGTTCCCTCTTCTAAGTACGCGAGAACCGCATCGCGGCCATACACCGACGGCCCATCCGGAGGACGTAACTCGATATCCTCGGCGCAGCAAGCCAGCAAGCCTTGTGCCTCCCCAGCCACTTCAAGCTCCATCCACGCTGAGTGGAGTCGCTCGATGGTTTGAATGGTCTCGTCCGTAAGGTGGTCCATGGCTTTCACTGTGGATCATAGGCCGAACAATATGGTTCGGTCCTAGAGTCGGTCCATTGCTCCCAATCCGGAAGTAATCCCGTAGTTCCCGCAAGTCGGGTTATCGGCAAGTTCGGACACTGACGGACTCGAGGTAGAAGAAAAATGGGATACAGTTAATCTGTGAGTCCGAGTCGCCAGCTTCGTCGAACGTTTGCGCTTCTCCTCGCATGCCTTTGGATCACGAGCGCATCTTTTGCCGAGCATCTCTCTGCAAAGTTCCCACTATGTGAGCCGGACCACTCTCCCTGCTGCCCACTACCTGTGAACAATGCGCCTGTATCTTGTCCGGCGTGTCAGGCGTCCATCACAGCAGCGGAAAAACAAGAGAGCAAATCGGAGGAAGTCCGTTTCACACCACGTTCTGAGTGTGTTCTCCACACCGGAGCGGCCCTTCCGCCCCACGTGGCTCTGCATGAACTTACTCAGGGATTGCGATATC
Organism: Tunturiibacter psychrotolerans; assembly: GCF_051013365.1. GTDB lineage: Bacteria > Acidobacteriota > Terriglobia > Terriglobales > Acidobacteriaceae > Edaphobacter > Edaphobacter psychrotolerans_A. The sequence goes on from NZ_CP132941.1 coordinate 5,786,944, forward strand.
ATCCGACGGTTTTTCAGCTTAAGGACGATCTGCGAGTTTAGAGAGATTCTCTATGCCTGCGCGCATTTCATGGCCCGTTCTTATCTGTGGTCGTGTCGTTCCTTGCCGAAAAACCTAAAGGAGATTTTATGAAGATCAAAGTCCTATCGTTGGTATTTGCAGCAGTTATGCTCTCGTCTCTGTCGGCTTCTGCCGCAACGTTTCACGTCTGCTGCGGAGACCCTGCGTGTTGTGATGGCGGCACTTGCTGTCAGTAGCAAGTGTTAAAACGGAGAGGCCGCCTTCGGGCGGCCTCTCTCAGGTGCGCATGAGATTCATGCGAAGGCTCCGCTAGCCGTAGTGCGAGAGTTGACTGGTGTGCCGAGATGACGTCTGTTGCAGGGAATGGCGAGAGCAAGAGCGGTCTCGAGAACAACTGCTGTGATGTTGCCTGAAGCGGATGCGTAATGCGGGGGGCTCTTCACTGCGCTACTCACGATGAGGCTGTGAGTAGCTTCGGTCGAGATGACCGATGTTTGTTGTTTGAAGAGATGTCTTCCTGTGCGAATGAAAGACGACGGCAACCGCAGATTCCTCCGCTTCGCTGCGGAATGACAACAAAAAAACAGACAACCGCAAAAACCATGGCGACCGCAGGTCCCTCCGCTCGCTGCGGAATGACAACAAAAAAACAGACAACCGCAAAGACAAGGGCAACCGCAGATCCCCTTCGGGGATGACAACAAGAAAGACAACAGCAAGGACTGCCAGGAAGCTAGAGCAGTTCGGGGGCGAGGAGGTCGCGCATGGTTTCGCGGCGGCGGATGAGTTTCGTGGTGGCGCCGTCGATGAGGAGTTCGGCGGGGCGGGGGCGGGAGTTGTAGTTGGAGGTTTGCGACATGCCGTAGGCTCCGGCGTCGAGGAGCAGGACCAGGTCGTTTGGTTTGACGGGTGGGAGGATGCGGTCGCGGGCGAAGAAGTCGCCTGATTCGCAGACGGGACCTACGATGTCGGCCATGAGTGTTGACTTCCCTGCTGGCTGTTTGATGGGGATTATCTCGTGGTGCGCGTGGTAGAGCGCGGGGCGGATGAGATCGTTCATGCCGGCGTCGGTGATGATGAAGGTTTTTGCGCCGTTTTTCTTCACGTAGAGGACGCGGGTGAGGAGCGCGCCAGCTTGCGCGATGATGAAGCGGCCGGGCTCAAGGAGGAGATGGGCTGATTCGGTGCCGAGGCCTTTAGTGAGGGCGGCGGCGTACTTTGAAACTTGCTTTGCTGGATCGAATGCTGTTGCGCCGTAGTCGACGCCGAGGCCACCGCCTGCATCGACGTAGCGAATGTTGTGGCCGTCCTTACGGAGGTCGGCGATGAGGCTGGTGACGCGGGTGAGGGCGGCGGCGAAGGGATCTACTTTGCGGATCTGTGAGCCTATGTGGACGGAGACACCGGCGGGGTCGAGCCACTTTGATTTTTTTGCGGCGCGATAGATGGCGCGTGCGGCTTTGATGTCGATGCCGAACTTGTGCTCGCTGAGACCGGTGGAGATGTATGGGTGGGTTTCGGCGAAGACGTCGGGGTTGACGCGGAGGGCGAAGCGGGCGACTTTGTTGCAGGCTTCGGCGCGAGCGGCGAGGAGATGGAGCTCGGCTTCGGACTCGACGTTGAAGAGGAGGATGTCGGCGTTGAGGGCGGCGTCGATCTCCCAGATTTGTTTGCCGACGCCAGAGAAGACTACTTTTTTGAGGGCCGGCTTGTGCGCTTTGCGGACGCGTTCGAGTTCGCCACCGGAGACGATGTCGAAGCCTGCTCCCTGCTTTGCCAGGAGACGCAGGATGGCGAGGGAGGAGTTTGCTTTGACGGCGTAGCAGATGGTGTGGGGGCGGCTGGCGAAGGCTTCTGCGAAGAGTTGAAAGCGGTGGGAGATTTGATGCGCGGAGTAGATGTAGAGTGGGGTGCCGTGTTCAGCGGCAAGGGCGGTGAGGTCCGCTCCGTCGCAGTGGAGGAGGCGATTGCGGTAGGCGAAGGGTCGTGGGCTGGGGCGTGTTTCGGGCGGAGGGGCGGAGGGGGTCTTTTTGGGCAAGATTTAGATGCTCTTTGCGGGAAGGGCGTAGGGTGCTTCGGGGATGATGACCCAGGCGGCGATGTAGGCGATGGCGCCGACGCCGGTGAGGACGATCATGAGAGCTGTGAGGACGCGGACGAGGTTGAGGTCCCAGCCGTAGTGGAGAGCGAAGCCAGCGCAGACGCCGGCGATCATGCGGTTGTGGCGTGGGCGGGTGAGCTGTCCTGTGTTTGGGTAGCTGCCCATGGGAGGCGGAACAGCGGCTGCGGGTGCTCCGCAGGCAGTACAGAAACGGGAGGAAGGATCGACTTTATTGCCACACTGGGTACAGAACATGGGCGTCTCCAAGAGCTTCTATTTTGCCATACGCTCTCTGAGATTGAATACGTAAGGCTGGGGTTGCCGGTTCCAGTGTGAGCCAGCAACCCGCGTGTGTTGCTAGTGATTTAGCTGTTGGGAGAAGAAGTCGGCCATGTAGGCGTAGGCCTCTTTGGTCTCGGGGAGGCTGACGTCGTTCCAAAAGGCGTGAGTGAGAGCTTCGAAGACGATGAGGCGCGCGTCGTCGCCGCTACGGAGGAAGGCGCGGTGGAGGATGATGGTGCCGCTTAGCTGGGAGTCGCGACCGCTGGTGATGAAGAGGGTCGGGGGCATGCCGTGAAGATCTGCGTAGAGGGGCGAGAGTACGGGGTCTTTGGGGTCGGTGGTGCCGGTGTACTCGGTGTTGCGGGGTTGGGTTCCGGCGACGGGAAGGCTGCCGGTGAGGCCGTGCAGGGCGTACATCGCCTGTGAGTCTGCTGTTTGGCTGAAGTCGCCTGTGCCGGCGAAGATGCCGAGCGCGCCGGGGAGGGGGAGGTTGAGTTGTTTGAGGCGGACGGCTACTTCGGCGGTAAGGATTGCTCCGGCAGAGGTGCCGTAGAGGGCGATGTGGGAGGGGTTGTAGGTTTTGAGGAGGTCGCGGTAGACGGCGATGGTGTCGTCGACGGCGGCGGGAAAGGGGTGCTCGGGAGCGAGGCGGTAGAGGACGGAGACGACGCGGGTGTGGGTGAGGTTGGCGATGGGGATGGATTCGGTGAAGGAGCCGGAGTCGGAGTTGAAGCCACCGCCGTGGACGTTGATGAGGACGCGGTCAGGGTGCTGGGGAGTTTCGTCGAGGGGGATGACATTGCGGACGGGCACACCGGCGATGGTGAGGGATTCGATCTTGACTGGATAGGCTTTAAGGGAGACTTCGCCGGCGTGGGTCTGCCAGGCGTCGGTGGAGGTGCGGCGTTCGGCGAGGGTTTGGTTTTCGGCTCCGGCGGGACGGCGGAGGGTGGCCTGAGCCTCGGGACTGATGGTGGTGGGCACGGGGACGACGCGGGTGACGTGCGCGGTGCCGTTGGCGTCGAGGATGCTGGTGTTGGTTTGGGGTGGTTGTTGGGCGCAGAGGGTTGCGGTAAATGCGAGGACGGCGGCTAGGTGGGGAGGGAATCGCATAGGTGTGAAAAGGCTAGCAGGATTTGCGGGCGATGAGTGCGGGTGACGACTCTTGCTTGGCGCTTGCTTCGCCGCGTATGTCCTGCCGGACGGGCCCACTGCGGGTGGTGCGGCCACTTCGTGGCGGGTGTACTTTTTTATTTTCCTACGTAGGGGGTCTTGAGGTAGCGGTGGGCGGCATCGGATTGAGATTGGTCGCCTCCTCCGGCTGACGCTAGCTGATATTGCCTGGTGGCTTCGTCGCGTCTGTGGAGAAGGTCGAACATTTCGCCGGCGTTGAGTTGGGCTCGGCGGCGGATCCAGTCGCTGCATGTGGGCTGGGCAGCGGCTCGGAGATAGTCTTGCGCGGCTTCGGCGATTTGGTTCTGACCGCGTTCTGTGTCGGCGAGGCCGAAGTAGGCCATGTGGAGGCGCGGCTCAACGAAGTAGGTGGGATTTTGCGCGTCGGCGAGGATGGCGCGGTAGAGAGCGATGGCTCCCGGTCCGTTGCCGGAGTCCTTGGTGAGGTTCGCGACCTCGAGGCGGAAGAGGTAGTCGTGGGGGTATTGGTCGGCGAGACCCTTTTGAACGACGATGGCCTCTGCGTAGCGTCCGTCGTGGCGCAGGAAGAGCGAGAGGGCGGTGCGGGATTCGATGGGAGTGACGATGCCGTGAGCGGCGGATTCGCGGAGAAGATCGAGACCCTTTTCTTTGTTGCCTCCTACTCCTGCGATGCCGACGAGCATCCGGACGAGGCGAGGGAGACTGGCGACGGCAAACTGCTGGATGCCCATGGCCATCTTGGCGTCGGCGTACTGAGGATCGATTTTGAGAGTAGCTTCGCTGTCGTTGCGAGAGGCCAGGCCTTGGCGGGCTGCGGCGACATAACTGTGGTCGCAGAGAGTGATAAAGGCGGCGTGCAGGCCGCGAGCGTATCCGCGGGCGAAGTAGGCGTTGGCGTCGTTGGGGTTGGCGTTGATCTGCTGATCGGCGAGCGCTACGGCGGAGTTGGTGAGCGATTCGATGCGATCGCGGACGGGCTGAGGAACGGGCACGTTGCGTCTTGAGGTGAGGAAGGAGTCGTGCGCGTAGTAGGTGGTGTCGAGGAGGTCCTGGCGATAGAGTTCGCGGAAGACGATGGTGAGAAGGACGTTGCCGATGGCGATGGCGCTCTGCGGGTGGGTGAGTTGGACTGCTTCGAAGCGTGAGAGAGCGCCTTCGTAGTCGAGGGCATAGAAGTGTTCGAAGGCGTCGTGGACCTCGGGGGTGAGGTTGACGGGGTCGGTATGGGCGGCAGGGTTATAGGTCTGCGAGTTGGCTGTGGCAGCCAGCAGGAAGGCGAGGAAAAAACTGAGTGGTTTCACGCTGCGTTTTATGATTCTTCTCCGGGCCTGGTGTACAAAGCGCTGAGGTATTTGATGTCTTCTGTGACAGATTCCGATCGAGAGAACGTGTCTGAGGTAGGGTACACGGAATTGGACGCGCGTCATGGCAGACTGTACTCTTTGGGCACCGGAAGTTGGCGAGAGCCGCGGTATCTTCCTACAGAGTGAAACGGACTTTATGACACGGGTCGAGTTGCTTCAGTTGCTGGTCGGGCAGGCGCGCACTAACGGGTTCGAATTTCGTAGATGGTATGTGGGGAAGCTGGGTTTACCGTGGCAGAACGCTCGCCACGCTGTAGAGGTGCTGGCGGCGGAGCGGCGTTACTATGCGTTGCTTTTCTCTCATGAGTTTGCGTCGAGCTTCTGGAAGCCGGGCGAGTTGATGACGTTTCAGGTTCCGATGCAGTCGTTTACCCGCAGGATGAAGGACGGCTCGATTGGGACGGTGCAGCGCAAGGGATACACGCGGCGGAGTGCGCGTGAGGATGCATGGCTCTATCACCTGAAGGAGATGGCGGCGGCTGAGGAGCCACTGCGGTATATGCGGCGCTATCTGCGGGTGGAGGACGATCTGGACGAAGAGCAGGTTGAGAGTGTGCTGGGTGAGTCGGAGGGGTAGTGAGCGATTGGGGTGTGCTCAGTGAGTTGTACGTTCGATCGGCGATAGATTGTGGGCTTTGCGGATGGCGAGAATTTGTTTGAGGTGATGCTCGCCATGGATGAGCTGAAACTTTCTCCACTGGTTGACGTTGAGCGGCCCGAGGGCCATGTGGCTGGCGAACCGGCAGGTTGTGCCAAAGATCTCTTCTGCCTCAGCACATAGCTGATCGAGATGTGCCAGATGTTCGGCCGCAGCGTTGGTGAGTTCTTCTCCGCAGAGTTGGCGGTCTGTGACCGCAGGCGTGACCAGCGGCGGGGCTTTGCGTCCATGCGGGAAGTAGCCGAGATGGATGAGAGTGTACTGGGCCATATGCTGTGGGACGCTGGGCTTTGCGCGGGTGGGGGTTCGCTTGGTGAGGCGCGCGTTCAAGGCCATCTCTGTGCCGGAGTAGCTGAGCAGAAGGTGTTCCATGATCTGCTGAATGGTCCATTTGTGCGGGCGCGCGGGTGGCTGGAGCTGGGTTTGGGCGGCGTCGAGTCCGTCGAGGGAGAAGGCGATCTCGCGCTGAAGACGGTGGAGGGTGGTGTTCATAAGCAGGATCACGTTACACCGGTTCGAGGGGTGGCGGCTAGTGTTCTCTGCGGGGGTGAGCGGTGTCTTGTTTGAGGCAAGATTACTTGAGCTCGTTCAGTGCTTTGCGGGCTTCTTTTGCTTTTTCGCCGTCGGGGTCCAGTTTGAGATAGGTCTCGAACTCGGCAATTGCTTCGTCTTTCTTCTTCATCTTTTCCGCGATCTCGGCGAGGGCGTAGTGAGCAGCTGAATATTCGGGCTGGGTTTTGACGGCGTCCTGTGCGCGGAGATAGGCGCCTTTCAGGTTGTCGTCACGCATGTAGAACTTGGCGACTCGCAGGTCTTCGTCGACACGCTCGTCGTCGGTCTGGACACGCGCGACCTTGGGGAGTTTGCGATGGACGGAGCTGCCTTCGGCGCCGGGTTTGGGCATGTCGGTGTCAGGGACGTCTGAATCTGTGCCGCTGGAGCTGCTGCTACTGTCACTGTTGCTACTTCCACTGCTGCTACTGGAGTCGTCTCCGGGGAGAGCGGGGGCTGGTGTGGTTGGGAAGGGGTGTTCGGTTGCGGCAGATGAGGGAGTTGTGGCACCGGGCGAGTCGGGTGCAGGGGTTGCAGGTGGTGCGGGTTTTGCGGGAGCGCCGGGGAACGGGAACTGTTCGGCGGTTGAAGGTTTTTTTGCCGGCGGCGGGCACGGCGTGGATGGTTGAGAGGCGTTCTGGCTCGGGGCCGGGCATGGGGCTGGTTGATTTTGCGCGGGCGCACTCTGTGCGTGGCAGGCCGCGGAGAAGAGGAAGGCGGCGAGCGATGCGCGGATTTTAAGACCGATTGCCATAGGGATTCGGAGTTCTTGTTTGATACTTTGACGATGTTGCGCGGTGGTTTGTTATAGTCAGCTGACCCAGGCTGCTTCCCTGCCTCTATTTTATTTGATGGAACTTCTTTGACTATGGTTGATGGACTCATTATTCGTTCTTCGTCGATTCATGCGGCGGGCTGCTATACAACTCGAGCGATAAAAAAGGGCAAGCGGGTCTGCGAGTATGACGGGCCGAGGTTTACCAAAGACGAGGCGGATGATAGGTATCAGGACCGCGATATTACCTACCTGTTCAGCTGTGGGGAGAATGGGTTGGTGATCGATGGGTTTGGGACCGCGATGTTTATCAACCACTCGTGCGACCCGAACTGTGAATCGGACAACGTGGACGGTCGGGTGTTCATCGTTGCGATTCGGGATATCGCGGCGGGAGAGGAGCTGACGTATGAGTACAACCTCTATGACAGCGACGATGATGAACAGAACTGCTATTGTGGTGCCGCGAAGTGCCGGGGGACGATGTTCAGCGATGCTGAGGTGAAGCGGCGGGCTCGGAAGGCGCGGGCTGCGGTTCGGGCTGGGCGGTAGTTTTCTACGTTTTGCCAGGCAAAGACTGAAAGCGTGCTGCGCTCACGGCGCGATCTGCCATCGAGGCTGACGCGCCTGCGGCGCCATACTGCGCTGATGATAAACGCTCCGCTGGTGGACGATACAATAGACGTTGACGAGTTGTTGCGACGATCGCGACTTCCCTACTTTCCATATGGCATATCAGGTTCTTGCAAGGAAATACCGGCCTCAGCGTTTCGCGGATGTTGCGGGACAGGATCACGTTACCGTGACGTTGATGAATGCGCTGACGCAAGGTCGGATAGCGCATGGATATATCTTCAGCGGACATCGCGGCATAGGGAAGACAACGATTGCACGCATTCTTGCGATGGCGCTGAACTGCCGCAATGCGATTGGCTCGGCGGTGCGACCGACGGCAGAGCCCTGCGAGGTGTGCGAGAGCTGCACGGAGATCAGGGCGGGAAATGCGGTCGATGTGATCGAGATCGATGCGGCGACCAACCGTGGCATCGACGAGATTCGTGAGTTGCGGGATGCGGCGCGATATCGGCCGGCGCGGGATAAGTACAAGATCTACATCCTGGACGAAGCCCACCAGATTACGGATGCGGCGTTCAATGCATTGCTGAAGACGCTGGAGGAGCCGCCGGATCATATTGTCTTCATGATGGCGACAACACAGCCGGAGGATATTCCGCAGACGGTGCGGTCGCGATGTCAGCACTTCAGCTTTCATGCGGTGAAACTGGTGGACATTCTTGGCGAGTTGCGCGGGATTGCAGAGCGTGAGGGTGTGGATGCGGATGAGGCTGCGCTGAGTCTACTCGCGGAGGCTGGCGATGGGTCGATGCGCGATGCGCTTTCGATTATGGACCAGGCGATTGCGAGCGCGCCGGTGGAAGATGGGCGTGCACGGCTGGATGCGGGACAGATTCGGGAGTTGATGGGGACGGTTCCGAATGCGGTGTTTGAGCGGATTCTCGAGGCGGTGGATTGGAATCGGAGCGCCGAGGTGATTACGGTTGCAAATCAGCTGCTGGATGCGGGGAACTCTCCGGCGCAGTTGGCGCGGCAGTTTGTGAGGTATCTGCGGAATACGGTGATTGCGAAGATTGCCGGCATCGGCGTCGATGGCGCGGGTGCAGATGGGGTTGCGGGAGAGTTGCTGCAGATCTCGGCGGATGAGCAGCGGCGTGCGGGGCGGTCTGCTGCGCTGTTCAGTGAAGAGGAGCTGACTCGGTTTCTGCAGGTGATGTTGAAGACGTTCGATGAGCTGGGATATAGGCAAGAGCAGAGGTTTCACTTTGAGCTGGGCTTGCTTAAATTGGTGCATCTGCGGCGGCTTTTGCCGATTGAAGCGGTGTTGAGTCAGTTCCCTGTTGCCGGCGGGGCGAGGCCCGGCCCAGGTGTGGCAACGGCGAGGACAGTGAGTGCGCCTGCTGCCGCGCCACCGAGGAATCCAGTGGGCGGAGGGGCGGCGGCGCGTGTGCTTGAGACGAGCGCCACGGTAGCGAGCGCGAGACCGGCTTTTTCTCCCTTTGAAAAGGATCAGAGTAGAAACCGGTTTGATGAGAAAGCCGTGGTGGCAGCACCGATTGTGGTTCCTGTTGTTCCTGTTGCGGCTCCGGTTGTGCCGATTGCGGCTCCGATGCCTGTGCCTGTGGCGGTACCGATGCCGGTCTCCGTTGCGACGCCTGCAGAGATGGTGCTGACGGATGGTGATGCGAAGGGGTCTGCGCTGTTGGAGTTAGGGGATCTGGCGGAGACGGCGGTTGCAAGATTGGAGGCAGTTGCGCAGGGGGAGAGTGCAAAGACCGAGAGCAGGTTGAATATGCAACCAGCTGCGTTACATTCTGCAGAGGAGTTCCAGAGGGTGGCCGTTGATGCTTTGTTGGCGGCGAAGAACCAGGCGACGCCGGCCGATGCGTTGGCGGACGCGGAGTGGACGGTGACGGAAGGCGAGATCCGGGTGCAGACGGAACTGTCGAAGACGATGCTGCCCTTGGTGATCAATGCCGAGGTGGAGAAGTTGGTGAAGGCTGCGCTTCGGGACGCTGATGCTGGGGCATTGAAGCTGGTGTTGCTGCCGGGCGTAAAGAACGCTGCCAATGCGAAAAAACCGCGAGCGGTGAAAAGTGGTAGCGTCCAAGCAAAGGCTATGGAGCATCCAATCGTGCAGAGGGCTCAGACGTTGTTCAATGCCGAGATTCGAAATGTGATCGATCTGCGGGACAACGACTAGTCACTCATGACAGCACTGGAGGGATGATGGATTTTTCTGATCTGGGAAAAATGAAAGAGATGATGGGGCAGGCGAAGCAGATGCAGGAGCAGATGGAGAAGAAGCTCGCTGCAACGGTGGTAGAAGCTTCGAGCGGCGGCGGCGTAGTGACCGTCCGGATGAACGGCAAGAAAGAGGTATTGCGGGTGAAGATTGAGCCGACTGCGATGGGGAGTTCGGCGAGCGATCTGGAGTTGCTGGAGGATTTGATTGCTGCAGCGGTGAATGAAGCGGGGCGACGTGCGGATGAGGCGATGAAGTCGAGCGTAGCAGGAATGATGGGTGGATTAGGTCTGCCGGATCTACCGGGGTTGGGATAAGTGGCTGGTTCTTTTGGTGCTAACCCCAATCGCTTTGCGGAGCCGATGTCGCGGCTGATTGAAGAGCTTAGGAAGCTGCCGGGAATTGGGAGCAAGAGCGCACAGCGGCTGGCGTTTCATGTGCTGCGATCGTCGGCGGAGGATGCTGAGGCGCTGTCGGTGGCTATACGGGAGTTGAAGCTACACCTGCGGCTTTGCTCGATCTGCAACAACATTACGGATGTTGATCCTTGTGGATATTGCACGAGTCCGGTGCGGAGTCAGCGGTTGGTTTGCGTGGTGGAAGAGCCGACGAATATAGGGACCATTGAGAAGACGCGGAGTTATCACGGCGTATATCACGTGTTGCATGGGACACTTTCGCCGATTGGCGGGGTGGGGCCGGAGCAGTTGCGGATTGCGAATCTGCTGACTCGTTTGGCTGAGGTGGATGAGGTGATTCTGGCGACCTCGCCGACGACAGAGGGAGAGGCTACGGCGGGATATCTGGCGCTGGAGTTGCGGAAGACAAAGGCTGATGTGAAGGTGACGAGAATTGCCACGGGTGTGCCGGCGGGAAGCGATATCGAATATGCCGATGAGGTGACGATGACGCGGGCGATGGAAGGACGGCGCGAGTTTTAGCTGTTCCCTTCGCGGCTTTTGACGGGGGTGATTCGTCTAAGTCTTTGTACGAACATAGATAACCAAACGGGTGGTTCATGGGTCCGAGTGAAGTAGTTTCGCGGCGGAGTTTTCTGCGCCAGAGTTTCGCGTTTAGTGCGTTGGCTGGCTTGGGTGCTTTGCCGTCGCTTGCGAGTTCGAAGCAGATCGGTTCGGCGACCGGTGCGTCGCGGCTGCTGATGGTGGGCGATTGGGGATATGAGAACTTCGAGGCACAGAGCCGTGTGGCGAAGGCGATGCAGGCTTATGTGCGTGGACAGGGGTTCACCACCGAAGCGCTGCTGATGCTTGGGGATAACTGGTATGGGCCTCTGCCGGGCGGTGTGAAGGATGTGCGTTGGCAGACGCAGTTTGAAGAGATGTATCCGAAGAGTGTGTTTGATTGTCCGGCGTATGCGATTGCGGGGAACCACGATTATCAGCGGATGCCGCAGAGTAAAGTGGCGGCTGAGCTGGAGTATGCGAAGTTGGGTGGTACGCGCTGGACGATGCCTTCGCTTTGGTACAGCTTTGAGTTTCCGGTGAAGAAGCCTTTGATGACGGTGATTGCACTGGATAGCAATATGCCGCGGCCTGAAGGGCCTCAGGCGGCTGGAGTGAACTTTACGCTTACTCCGGAGCAGCAGGCGGAGCAGTTGGCTTGGCTGGCGGCAGAGTTGGAGAAGCCGCGGAAGACTCCGTTTCTTATTGTGATGGGGCATCATCCGATCTTTTCGAATGGGCCGCATGGGGATCATAAGGTGCTGGTTCGGGATTGGGAGCCGTTGTTGCGGAAGCATAAGGTGCATCTGTATCTGGCGGGACATGACCATGATATGCAGCACCTGGAGTTCGATGGGCATCCGACTTCCTTTGTTTTGTCGGGCGGCGGTGGGGCGGATCTGTATCCGCTGTTGATCGATGAGGCTCAGCGTGGGCCTTATGCGCAACGCGTTTATGGGTTCAGCGACCTTCAAGTTACGCCGGAGTTGTTGACGCTGCGGCACCTGGATGAACAGGGCCGGTTGATACATGCGTTTACGAAGAGGGCGGATGGTACGGTGGCGATCGTATCGTGAGGTAACACTATCTTGAGAAAGATCGGCATTTGTTGTCTAGCTTTTTTCTTTATATATGGCCTAGCACAAGGTCAGGCCTCAAACCAACTTTGGCAGAGCGATCCGACTCTCCAACACGAGATCGGCACAGTCATCAGAATCGTGGACGACTTGCGCACGGGCAAGACCCGTGCCGACATCTTGAAATACTTCACCACCGAGGGAAGTTTGTCTTCCCGTGACCAGAATCACTATGTTTACAAGCGTTGCCCCTACATCAAGATCGACGTGACGTTCGCGAGGGATACTAGAGATTCTATGAAAGAGTCTGCGACAGATAGGATTGCGACGATATCCAAACCTTACCTCGAATTCCTGGCAGTGGACGGAGCGAGCGGAGACTAAAAGCAGATTCCTCCGCTTCTCTGCGGAATGACAACCAAAAATCTCAGCACCATTGCAATAAGAGCGGATTTTTCTCCCTGCAACGCATGTCATTTGGGCGTGTGAGTTGTGCGGAGATTGCCGCCGGTCATTTGGTTGGGTTGGTCCAGGTTGAGGAGCGACAGGATGGTGGGGGAGATGTCGCGGAGGCTGCCGCCTTCGCGGAGGGTTGGCTTGTTGCCTTCTTCGGTGACGTAGAGGAAGGGGACGGGGTTGGTGGTGTGGGCAGTGTGGGGGCCACCGGTGGCGGGGTCGATGAGCATCTCGGCGTTTCCGTGGTCGGCAGTGACGAGGAGTGAGCCGCCGCGTTGCTTGATCTCGCGATAGATGCGGCCTAGTTGTGTGTCGACGGTTTCGACGGCGCGGATGGTGGGTTCCATCATGCCGGAGTGACCGACCATGTCGGCGTTGGCGAAGTTAACGATGATGACGTCGAAGGCGGTGTCGCTGATGGCTTTGATGACGGCGTCGGCGATGCCTGCGGCTGACATCTCGGGGGCGAGGTCGTAGGTAGCTACCTTTTGTGAGTCGATGAGTGCGCGGTCTTCGCCGGAGAAGGGCTTTTCGATGCCGCCGTTGAAGAAGTAGGTGACGTGGGCGTACTTCTCCGTCTCGGCTACGCGGAGGTTGCGAAGGTTTGCCTGCGACATGAGGTTGGCGAGGAGATTATCCATCGACTCGGCGGGGATGACGATGGGGAGCTTGAAGTTTTTGTCGTATTGCGTCATGCAGACGTAGTGGAGGTCGGCGGGGATGCTGCTGAAGGGTATCTCTGCTTCGAGTTCTGTGGCTTTGGGGAGCGCGAGGCCCTGGCTACCGATGGGGTCTGCGGTCAGGCCGGACTTGCGTGTCAGGACGCGGGTGATCTGGCGGGCGCGATCGGCGCGATAGTTGAAGTTGATGACTACGTCGTGGTCGCGGATGAGGCCGACGGGTGTGTCGTCCGTTGGGTTCATGCAGGTAAAGGGTGGGATGAACTCGTCGGTGATGCCGTTGTTGTAGAGCTCGCGGATGCGGGCGGTGGGGCCGTTATAGCGGCCTCCTTCGGGATTGCCGGTGACCATTGCGTCGAAGGCTGGTTTTTCCTTTTCCCAGCGACAGTCGCGGTCCATGGCATAGTAGCGGCCGCTGACGCTGGACAAGAGGCCGACGTTGTACTCGTTGAACTTGCGGAGAAGGTCCTCGAGGTAGCCGAGGCCGCTGGTGGGCATGGTGTCGCGGCCGTCCATGAAGGCATGGACGAAGACGCGGGTGAGCTTGTGTTCGGCGGCCATGCGGAGGAGGGCGTAGAGGTGGCGCTGGTGGGAGTGGACGCCGCCGTCGGAGAGGAGTCCGATGAGGTGGAGGGCTCTTCCCTTCTGGGCGGCTAGTTCGTAGGCACGTACCAGGGTTGGGTCGGTGTAGAGGGAGCCGTCGAGGATGGCGGTGTCGATGCGGGTCATGTCCATGCGGACGATGCGGCCGGCGCCGAGGTTGAGGTGGCCGACTTCGCTGTTGCCCATCTGGCCGTCGGGGAGGCCGACGAAGTGTTCGCTGGCGCGGAGGAGGGTGTTGGGGAAGTCGCGGAGGAGAGCGTCGTAGGTGGGCTTGCGGGCCTGGGCGATGGCGTTGCCGTGGGTCTCGGCGCGGTAACCCCATCCGTCGAGGATGGTGAGGACGACTGGTGCTTTGGGCATGGTGACTTGGTTTCTCTCTGTCTGGTTCTGAAGGTCAGAATATCAAGATTGGTGGAGGCTCGTGGGCGGGGCTTTCTCCACCGGGCCGGTCGCTTGGCTCATGGTCTGGTGGAAGGTGATCTGATTTCGTTGGTTTCTACGCAGTAGACAGGGAGTGTAGTTTGTTGACTTCCCTTTTGCGCGATGCTTGAGATTCGTTCGAAACGACATGACCCGTTAACTTGCAGACGACATTCGCTCGGCCAGTCGGTAACGGGCGGCGTTACAATCGCGGAAAGATTAGTTGGTTGGAGCATGTCCTTATGTCGTCTGAAGTGGGGTCCCCTGCGGTCGGTCGAACTCCTCGCCGTATGGAGTTGGAAAGGTTGGAGGGTCTTGATCTGCATGCTCAGTATGATTCGGCGCGGACGGGTGGAGATTTTTTTGATGCGATCAACCTCGGATCGCATGTGATTTTTCTGCTGGCAGATATTGCGGGGACCAAAGAGGAGACGCAGTCGATTGCCGCAGAGGTTCAGGATACGTTTCGTCGCCGGGGCACGGAGCTTCTCGGGATGGAGGGCACGAACGTGATGGATGCGACTGCGCAACTGGTCCAGGAGATCAACCATGAGTTGCTGAGGGCTGCGCATGGCGTCCGCTTCGCACCGACATTTATTGGTTGCTACGATCTTGCGTTGGGGATTCTTGCTTATGTGAACGCGGGCGGGATGACGGCTGTTTTTCATGACTCGGAGGGTGCGCGGGTTCTGGCCAGTGCTTCGGTGCCGCTGGGTTTGTTTACGCACCTGACGCATGAGCCTGTGATGCAGGCGTTTGAGCCGGGGGCGAAGCTGCTGATGGTGACCAAGGGCGTGATGGAGACTCGGCATGGACGAACTCACTTCGGTGTGGAGCGGCTGATTCCGCTGCTGGAGCAGACGGCGCCGGGCTTTGCGTCGGAGTCGGCTACGGAGCTTTGCCGGGCTACGCTGAGGGCTGCGAGCGAGTTCAGACAGATCCCCTGGTATAGCCTTCAGAATCTTCCTTTTGGCAAAGATGTGGAAGATGAAGATCTGACCGCGCTTGCGATGGTACGGCGGCGTGTGGGTTAGCTCGCCGGCAGCGGCATGGAGGGTGGGAAGGATCTGATGCCTGGCTTGGGGCTCGACCTGATCTTCGACCTGGGCCTCGACTCGATCTTCGGTTTGAGCCTCGGTGGGAGGAGCGGCTGCGTGGAGTGGTTCTGACGTGTTGAGGGAGTCTTCTTCCGTGATTCCGAGTTGGCCGAGCCGATCGAAGAGCGCCGCGACTGGGCTGCGGCGGGAGACCTCCAAGCCTGCCTCTGAGCGTGGAGCGAGTGTGCCGAGAGCGGGGTCGAGGATGATCTCTTCGACGGTTTCGGCTACGGTTGCGCGGGATGGGGCGAGATCGCGGGGCAGGTTGAGGCTTGCGATCTGGAGGCCGTAGAGGAGGAGTCCGGCGCGGCGCGGGTCGATATCGTTGGAGGCGATGCGCTGGAGGACCTGGCCGATGGAGGATTGGATGGCGGAGCGATCTTCTGGCAGAGGCAGGTCGAAGGCGGAGCGGCGGCAGCGGCGGCGACGCGCTCCGGTGGCGGGTTTGCGGGTGGTGTGATGGTAGTAGCAGAGCTCTTCGCCGCGCAGGCATGGGCTGCCGCAGCGGTGGCCGTCGGTGAAGATGTGGCGGCATTGATAGCGTTTCGGTTTGTCGATGACCGAGTTGATGACTGCTTGCATGAGGCCCCTCCCCACGGGGGTACTTGTTGTGCAAAGTCTTCAAAAGAAGCGGCTTGAGTCCGGACTTCTGGATTCGAACTTTGCGTGTGAGTTAAATGAAAAAGTCCGGCTTGGTGGCCGGACTTTGCGAGTGATGCTATGAATTCAGTATAGAACCTGTGTCAATAGGAACTATTAATAAGTAGCTTATTTTCATTGATTTACATAGTGCTTCTAAAAGTAGCGTGGGAGGTTTGAATGATCTTCTTGGAAGAGCGAGGGAAGCACTTGGGTGGCGTTGCCGAGGAGGATCTCGTCGAAGGCTTCGCGGTTGAGAGGCTCTTCGGGCCCGACGTAGACGGTGTGGATGCGGCGCTGGTTGGCGATATGGACGAAGCCCGCGGCGGGATAGACGGAGCCTGAAGTGCCTACGACGAGGAGGACAGTGGCACGGTCGAGTTTGCGGTAGATGGTGTCCATGTCGAGGGGGATCTCGCCGAACCAGACGATGTGCGGGCGGACGGGTGCTCTGCATTTGGCGCAGAGGGGGAGGGTTTCGGCGGTTTCGTAGAGAGCGGTGTCGGGGAAGGGCTGGTTGCAGCGGGTGCAGCGGGATTCGAAGAGGCTGCCGTGCATGTGGTGGATGCGTTGGGAGCCGGCGCGCTCGTGGAGGTCGTCAACGTTTTGGGTGCAGAGATAGAAGCGGTCGCCTAGCTGCTCTTCGATTTTGGCCAGGGCCAGGTGGGCTGCGTTGGGTTGGGCAGAGACTGCGTTGCGGCGGCGTTGCGAGTAGAAGTGCCAGACTAGCTCGGGGTCGGCGGCCCAGGCTTCGGGGGTGGCGACCTGTTCGACGCGATAGCCATTCCAAAGGCCGCCGGAGCCGCGGAAGGTGGCCAGGCCGCTTTCGGCGGAGATGCCGGCTCCGGTTAGGACGAAGAGATGGTCTTGGGGAGTTAAGTCCATGGTTGTTGGATGCGGTCCTGCGCTGCTTGTGCCCTGCCGGACGGGCCCGCTGCGCGCGGGGCGGTCACTTCGTGACTTGTGTACCTTGCCTCGCGATGCTCGGCTTTTTTTCTTATCCTTTCTATCTTGGGTCGGAGGGTTCGCTGGGGACTCCGTCTGCGTTCCAGGCTATGACACGGTAATGAACGCCGCCGAGGGCGCCGTGCGGATCAACCCAGGGGTCGTCGGTGTCGGTGGCGCAGCGGTCGCAGATGGGCTTCCATTCCTTTGAGCCTGCGTCGTTGCGCTCGACAGAGTAGCGGACGGCTCCGGCTGAGCCGCGCCATGCGATGAGGCCGACGATAACAGTTGAGGTGATGACGGGGCGTGGTGGGATTGCGTGTTTAGGGGCTGGGATGCCGGACATCGTGTAGGCATGGGCGCGGAGGAGTTGGGCGCGGGCGGCCATGTCTTCGGCTGTGTTGACGAGGGTTTTGACGCCGGGATAGTAGAGCGCCCACCATTGGCCGGACTCGCCGTGCTCGGCGAAGACGGGGTTGTTGCTGTCGGCGGGGATGGGCTGGAAGCCGAAGTTGTCGAGGTGAGCTTGGAGCGCCCAGAAGCCGTCGCCGGAGACGTTGGGGTCGGTGGAGAGGGTGTTGAGCACGTTTTCGAAGTCGGCAGAGGTCTTCCAGTCGGTGCGGTCCCAGCCGAATTCATTCACGATGAATACTTTTCCGTGGCTGGTGACGGTGGCGGCGTCGTGGGTGAAGGTGGCGGCGGTGGTTGGGGGCTGGTTGGGGCCGAGAAGAATGTCCCAGTGCGGGTAGAACTCGAAGGTGGCGAGGTCGGTGGATTTGTTGTCGAGGACCGGCGGGTAGACGCGATAGATGCCGGAGGTGTCGAGGTAGAGGTGGTGGGGGTCGGTCTGCTTGATGTGGGCGCCGATGGTTTCGACCCAGGTGGAGACCTGGCCGAGCGCGGTGGCGTTGCCGCCGGAGAGCATGGTGAGGATGCCGCACATGTTGCAGTTCTCCCACGCCATGATGGTGGGGTCGTCTTTGTAGCGGAGGCCGGTGATGGGGTTGAGGTGATTGAGGACGGCGTCGATGTGTTTTTCGTAGGCGGCGATGAGGGCGGGGTCGGTGAAGAAGTCTTGCGGGTTGGGTTTGCGGTGCCAGGCGAGGTATTGGCCGATGCCTCCGCCGGCGCAGGTGGCGCAGTCGCCGACCAGGGGGATGATGAGCTTCATGCCGTGTTTCTGGGCGGTGGCGATGGCGTAGTCACTGGATGCGAAGGCGGCTTCGTTGAAGCTGCCTTCTGAGGGCTCGATGCAGAGGGGGCAGCCTACGGTGTCGCCCATGGTTTGGGCGCGGACTACTTTGGCGCCCATCTCGGCGGCGGTGTCGAAGGCGTCGTCGATCTCGAAGTGGCTGGGGAGGCGCGGACCCATGGGGTCGTGGGGGCCGTAGCCTTCTAGGCCTAGCCATTCGATGTTGGGGCCGGAGTAGCGGAAGGGTGCGCTGTTGAGGGTGAGTTTGGTGCCAGAGCGTTGGACGAAGGCGTCGGTTTGAGCTGAGAGGTAGGGGGCCAGGAGGATGATGGTAAGGAGCGTGAAGAGGGTGTTGCGCTTGCGGGAGCTTGGCATGCGTTCTCCGTACCGGCGAGGCTGGGTTTTCAGTTCGCTGGCCATTATGAATGGGTATTCAGTGATTTGCAAACTACAGGGACGCGGTTGCGTTTTGGAGCTCTCGTTGCGGGTCGCCAAGGATTAGGGGAATAGATTGGAAGGTGAGGATTCATGATGAATGGAGAGCTTCCAGAGGTCATCACGGTGACGGCGGAGTCTTCGGCGCATGGTGGATATGACAATCATCCGATCGCTGAGATTAATGATCATGTCGTTCGGATTTCCACGATGGTTGAGCCTTACCATTGGCACTTTCATCCGAACTCGGATGAGACGTTTCTGGTGGTGGAGGGGCGGCTTTGTATAGAGTTCGAGAGCGGGTCGCGGGAGCTTGCACCGGGACAGATGCTTACGATACCTCGCGGGGTGCGTCATCGGACGAAGCCGGTTGGTGCGCGATCGGTGAACCTAACTTTTGAGTTGGCGCAGGCTGAGACGGTTGCTGTCTGACAAGAAGCCGCTCACGATGAGACTGTGAGCGGCTTCGATTGGGATAACGGATTTCGAAGAGAGTTATTCGCCGAAGTTGACCGATTCGATGCCGAGGAATTCGGCGGATTGGCCTAGCTCTTCTTCGATGCGCAGGAGCTGGTTGTACTTGGCGATGCGGTCGGTGCGGGAGGCAGAGCCGGTTTTGATCTGTCCTGCGCCTGTGCCGACGGCCAGGTCGGCGATGAAGGTGTCTTCGGTTTCGCCGCTGCGGTGGGAGATGATGCTGGTGTAGCCGAAGCGGCGGGCGAGTTCGATGGCTTCGAGGGTTTCGGAGACGGTGCCGATCTGGTTGACCTTGATGAGGATGGAGTTGGCGACTTTTTGCTCGATTCCCTGCTGGAGGCGCTGGGTGTTGGTGACGAAGAGGTCGTCGCCTACTAGTTGTACCTTGTCGCCCAGGACCTTGGTGAGATGCGCCCAGCCATCCCAGTCGTCTTCTGCGAGGCCGTCTTCGATGGAGATGATGGGGTATTGGCGGACCCAGTTCTCCCAGTAGGCGGTCATCTCTGCGGAGGAGAGCTCGCGCTTGTCGGATTTCTTGAAGACGTACTTGCCGGTCTCTTTGTTATAGAACTCGCTGGAGGCGGGGTCTAAGGCGATGGAGATGTCTTCGCCTGCGGTGTAGCCGGCGAGTTGGATGGCCTCGAGGATGAGGTCGAGTGCTTCGTCGTTGGATTTGAGTGAGGGAGCGAAGCCGCCTTCGTCGCCTACGGCGGTGTTGTAGCCCTTCTTCTTGAGAACGCCTTTGAGGGTGTGGAAGACTTCGGTGCCCCAGCGGAGGGCGTCGGAGAAGGTTTCGGCGCCGACAGGCATGACCATGAACTCCTGGAAGTCGACGTTGGAGTCGGCGTGGGAGCCGCCGTTGAGGATGTTCATCATGGGCGTGGGGAGGAGGCAGGCGTTGACGCCGCCGAGGTAGCGGTAGAGGGGGAGTTTGAGGGCTTCGGCAGAGGCGCGGGCTACGGCCATGGAGACGGCGAGGATGGCGTTGGCTCCGAGTTTGGATTTGTTTTCGGTGCCATCGATGGAGATCATGGTGGCGTCGATGAGGCGCTGGTTGCTGGCGTCCATGCCGGTCAGTTCGGGTCCGAGGATGGTCTCGACGTTTTCGACGGCCTGGAGGACGCCTTTGCCGAGATAGACCTCTTTGTCTCCGTCGCGAAGTTCTACGGCTTCGTGCTCGCCGGTGGAGGCTCCGCTGGGTACGGCGGCGCGGCCTTTGGCTCCGCTGTCGAGGATGACGTCGGCCTCGACGGTGGGATTACCGCGGGAGTCCAGAATTTCGCGTGCGTGGATAGAGACGATCTCGGTCATATTGCTCCTGTTGGTAGGGGTTGCGGAATGTTGGGAGACGACGCGGTGGTTCAACCGTTCGTTTAACTTTGGACGGCGGTCAACGGGGAGGGTGCTGCCACCTGCGAGTGTGATGGACTGCACCAGCTTTGCGTCGGATGGACTCACCTGACGGATTTTAGCAAAGGGATTAGGGGTATTGCTTTGGGTTGCCACGATAAGAAGATGAATTATTGAAGCGGAGAGACGAGGAGTTTCGGCGCGTTGGTAGAGAAGCAGGTTTCTCCACTTCGCTGCGCTTCGGTCGAAATGACAGCTCTTTGGACAGCGGCAAGAGCGTTTCTGAAGTGTGCTGCGCTCGGTTGGCGTAGCGAGGGCGTTGAAGGTCTTATTAGCAGGGTCGATTCCCTGCTCGCGAATTTGTTGCGCGGAGCTGAAGCTAGTTCTACTCTTTGGAGTGATAGAAGTTCTGGAAGATCCGGTGTTTGAGTTTGAGCGCTGGCTTTGGAAATCTGTTTGAGGA
This sequence comes from Tunturiibacter psychrotolerans, assembly GCF_051013365.1. Lineage (GTDB taxonomy): Bacteria > Acidobacteriota > Terriglobia > Terriglobales > Acidobacteriaceae > Edaphobacter > Edaphobacter psychrotolerans_A. The sequence goes on from NZ_CP132941.1 coordinate 5,807,468, forward strand.
TATTGCCATGAAGATGCACATCACCACCGCTGCTCTCGTTCTTGCTGCTGCTCCCGCGTTTTCACAGAGTGCGATGACAGGCGTTTCAAACCCCGACCCTGTGGCGATTACGAGTAGTGATGATGCAGCCGCGCAGGCGGGTTCGCAGACGCCGACAGCGAAGCCGAGTGCAGATGTGCCGGCGACGGTGCCTGCGTCTCCTGCGGTGGAGTATGGGCCTTATGTTCCTTATAAGGGTGCCGCGGTTGCGGGTTCGAATGATGTGATGCATGAGGCTCCTGCGGAAGATCCTGCCGATGCGATGATCGTGACGAGTGTGCCGGAGCTTCAAGGCACTTTGCGCGAAGGGACTTTGCTGAAGGTGAAGATTGGCGAGACGCTGGGTACAGATTCGACGGTTGCAGGAAGCAGATTTTCCGGGACAGTTACAGAAGCAATAGAGAGGAATGGGCGAGTCATCATTCCGGTAGGTTCTACTCTTGAGGGGCGAGTGACGGAGGTTCGTGGTGGGCGGCGTATTTCGGGTGTTGCGATGCTGCACCTGGAGACGAGCGACGTTACGCTGCCGGATGGAACGCACTACATTGTGCATGCGCAGTTGATCGATACGGGTAAGAGTGAGTTCAACGTGGACAACGAAGGAACGTTGAAGCGGAAGGACCATGTGAAGGAGACACTGGCGATTGTAGGCGGCGTGACTGGTGCGGGTGCGGCTACGGGTGCGTTGATTGGCGGTGGAGTCGGGGCAATTGTGGGTGCGGGGATTGGCGCGGGGGTTAGCACTTATATCTGGTTGAAGCAGGATCGTCAGGCTACGCTGCCGAAGGATGAGTTGCTGGTGTTTAGTTTGACTACGCCTATGATTTTGACTCCGCTTTCGCCGGTTAGCAGCTTGAACGCGGGTGCTTTGGGTGGGGTGGGCGCGGCTCGGTAGTTGGTTTTTGGTTGTGTGGGAAGGCCGGGATCATCTCCCGGCCTTTTTGGTTTAATTGTGGCTTGCGGGGTCCGTGCGAAGGTTCAACTTTGGTGGAGACACAGGAAGAGAAGCGGGTTTCTCCACTTCCCCTTCGGCGCGCTTTCGCTTGCTCAGGGTCAGGTCGAAATGACGATATTAAAGTACGAGGTGGGCGGTGGAGGGGAAGATTTACTACGTCTATTTTGTTGCGAATCGAAGTAGAGTTTTGTATGTGGGTTTCACTAGCGATCTCAAAGTGCGGGTAAAACAACACAGAGAAGGTAGGTTTGAAGGGTTTACGAGTGACTATGGTTGCGATCGGCTGGTTTGGTTCGAGCGGTTTACTACTCCTTCAGCAGCGATCGCTCGTGAGAAACAGATCAAACGCTGGCGTAGGGAGAAGAAGGTGTTTTTGATTGAACGAGAGAATCCTACGTGGGAGGATCTGTCGCTGGTGTGGGATGTGCCTGTTGATTTGAGATAGTGGGTGATGGGAAGGAACAGCGGGTTTCTCCACTTCGCTTCGCTTCGGTCGAAATGACAACATTTGTGGATTGCGTTTGGTCTGTGCTTGGCTTCGGTCGAAATGACAACATTTGTGGATTGCGTTTGATCTGTGCTTCGCTTCGGTCGAAATGACAACATTTGTGGATTGCGTTTGGTCTGTGCTTCGCTTCGGTCGAAATGCAACATTTATGGATTGCGTTTGGTCTGTGCTTGGCTTCGGTCGAAATGACAACATTTATGGATTGCGTTTGGTCTGTGCTTGGCTTCGGTCGAACTGACAACGTTTATGGATTGCGTTTGGTCTGTGCTTGGCTTCGGTCGAAATGACAACTTCTAGGATGGCAGGAAGACCTCTCTCCTCCCTCGTGGCTTCGGGATTGCGCTGGGTGAGTGATTTTAGGTTGCGGGGAGTGATGATTAGTTGCTGACCTGGGCTAGGAGGCGCTTCCAGTTTTTCTGGTTGCGGCGGTAGCTTTTTTTGAGGTCTTCGAGGATGCGTTCGAAGTCGGCGTGGCCTTTTAGTTTGCGCCAGGCTGGGTTGATGCTGAACCATGGATAGTTTTCGTTGCCGAGATAGATGGCGCGGCGAAGCCAGTGGAGAGCTTCGGACTCGTCGCCTTCGAGGGCGAAGTAGGTGGCTAGGCGATAGGCCATCTCGCTGTCGGCTTCGGCGGCGGAGAGAGTTTCGTCGACGATGAAGGTGGCGGCTTTTTCGCGCTCGCCTAGTTGGACGTAGCAGAGGGCGATGGTTGGGAAGACGATGCGGAGGGAGGACTCGTCGCGGATGACGTTTTCAAGGGTTTCGATGGCCTTGGGGAGGTCGCCGGTGCGCATCTGTTGGTAGCCGAGGGAGATTCGGAGGAGCGGTTGGCGGGGCTCGAGGGTGAGGCCCTTTTCGATTTCGTCGGAGGCTAGCTCCATTTGATTTTGGTACTGGTAGACGCGGGCGCGGTGGTTGTAGATCATGGCCGCGTTCGAGGGGTTCATGCGGAGGGAGGCGTTGAACTGCTCTAGGGCTTCGTCGTACATGCCGTCGATGCGGAGGGTCTGACCGGCGACCAGGCGGACGTTCCAGTCGTTGCCTGCGGTCTGGAGGAGGTTTTCGATGCCGTGACGGGCGGACTCTTTTTCACCGCGGGAGAGGAGCATGTAGACGCGGTAGAGATTGGCTTCGACGGAGCCGGGGTCGAGTTGAAGGGCCTTGTCGAAGGCGCGGCGGGCTTCGAGGACGTGCATCTGGCCGCCGAGGCCGTGGCGGGCGTACTGAAGATGCGTGATGCCGAGGCCGGACCAGCCGGGGGCGTATTTTTCGTCCTTCTTGACGACGTCGGTGAAGAGCTCGCAGGCGCGGTTGAGGTCGTCGCGGCTGCCGGTGCGGGTCATGAAGGAGGAGAGGACGGCGCGGGCCTGGAGGTACTGCTCGGAGAGGGCCTGATTGAGGGAGCGCGCGGGAGGTGTGCCGCGATTGCTTTCGTGGGGGGCGAGATCTCCGAAGCCCTGGAGGGTGCTGAAGACTTCGTTGCAGATCTCGGATTGGACGGAGACGAGATCAAAGGAGGCTACGTTGATGGAGCCGCCGGCACGGACGCTTTGGTTGGGGACGTCGAGGAGCTGCCAGTTGAGGTCGAAGCCTTTGTCCGAGCGGAGAAAGTTGCCGGCGAGGACGAAGTTGACGAGGAGTTTTTTGCCGATGCTGAGGGGGTCGAGCTGCTGGGTGGGGATGTTCATGAAGGAGCTCGACGGGCGGACTACGAGGGTGGACATGCGGGTGAGGCGGGTGGCGATGGCGTCGGCTAGTGCGTAGCCGTAGAGGGGGGCGACGTCGGCGGGGCCGAAGTTGACGAAGGGCAGGACGACGATGCTGTTCTGGTTGGTGGTGGAGGAGGAGCCGGACTCGCGGAAGCGCTCGGCGAGCATGGAGAGGATGCCGGTGGTGCGTTTTTCTTCGTCAGGGGCGTCTAGGGGGAGACGGGTTTGGTGCGAGGGACGGATGTTGTCGCCGGGGAGCAGGACAGAGTCTAGCTGCATGGCGCGCATGATGGTCTTGAGGGCGTCGCGGACTTCGGCTGCGGAGCCGAAGCGGGCGGAGGGTTGCTTTTCGAGGCAGCGAAGGATGACGGACTCGAGTTCGATGGGGAGGTCGGGGGCGATCTCGCGGATGGAGGGTGGGTCGGCGAACTGGATGGCGCGGATGGATTGGAACTCGGCGGCGTCGGGGCGGTGGAAGGGGTGGCGGCCGGTGGCGAGCTCGTAGAGGATGAGGCCGAGGGCGAAGATGTCGGACTGGACGCTGGACTGGCCGGTGACGAACTGCTCGGGGGCCATGTAGGCGATGGTGCCGCCACGGGCGGTGTAGGTGGCTCCGGCGGCGGGCATGCGCTTGTTGACGGGCCCGCCGGGGTCGAACTCGGTCTGGTCGGGGCGGAGGCGGCGGGCGAGGCCGAAGTCGAGGATCTTGATGAGGCCGCCGTCGGTGAGCATGACGTTGGCGGGTTTGAGGTCGCGATGGAAGATGCCGAGCGAGTGGGCGGCGGAGAGGCCGTCGGAGGTCTGGATGCCGGCGGAGAGGACGAGCTCGAGGCTGGCGGGGCCTTCGGCGATGACCTTGTCGAGGGATTTGCCAGGGATGTACTGCATGACGATGTAGGCTTCTTCGCCGTCGCCGTTCTCTTCGGGGGCTTCGCCAACGTCGTAGATGGCGCAGACGTTGGGGTGGTCGATGGCGGAGGCGAGGCGGGCTTCTCGGAGCTGGGTGGCGCGGACCTGCTCGATGGTGAGGTTGCCGCGCTTGAGGAGTTTGAGGACGACGGGGCGCTGGAGGAGGGTGTCGGTGGCGAGGAAGACGACGCCGCTGCCGCCTGTGCCGATCTTGCGGACAAACTCGTACTGCTTGATTTCGCGGCGCTTCATGGTTCCATTATCGCAAGAGAGTGTTTCAGGATGCGGAAGGTCCTCGAGAGTTTCGGCTGGTTTTGATGACAGCTCGGTGAAAGGTGATCAGCGAGCGAACGGTCGTTTGAACTGATCTTGGGAAAACAGCGGGTTTCTCCACTGCGCGGGACAAAGAGCCGTCCCGCTTCGGTCGAAATGACAGATCTTTTGGCACGCGAAGATGATGGGGTTTTCGGTCGCCCAAGTCTTTTGGCACGCGAAGATGATGGGTTTTCGGTCGCCCAAGTCTTTTGGCACGCGAAGATGATGGGTTTTCGGTCGCCCAAGTCTTTTGGCACGCGAAGATGATGGGTTTTCTGTCGCCCAAGTCTCTTGGCACGCGAAGATGATGGGTTTTCGGTCGCCCAAGTCTTTTGGCACGCGAAGATGATGGGGTTTTCGGTCGCCCAAGTCTCTTGGCTTGCGAGATGATGAGTTTTTGATCGCCTTGCGAAATAGACAGGTTTTCGGTCGCCCAATAGTTTCATTTTCCGATCGATACTGCTCGGATTTTCTAAACGACGGCGGGTGCGGTGTGGACTGGTTTTCCGCTGGTGATGGATTCGGCCATGGCTGCGCCGACGCGAACGCTTTCGGCGATACCGCGGTCTTCGGGATAATAGAAGCAGGTGTCGGCGATCTGGAGGCCAGCGATGGGAGTCTGGACGGGTGGGATCTTGGCGAGGAAGCCGGGCTCGCAGATGGGCTGGCCGTGGCGGAGGCGAGCGACTTTGGTGGCGACGATGTCCTGGGTTGTGAGTTTGGGGTTGATGCGCTGGAGACACGCGAAGGCTTCGGCGACCAGGTCTTCGTCTGGCGCGGTGAACTTTGGGTTCGTTACTGGCATGTAGAACGGCACGTAGAGGATGGTGTGGTCGCCTGCTTTGCGAAGGTTGGAAAACTCGATGATGCCGGGGATGTCGATGTCGGGCTCGGAGACGTTGACCCAGAAGTGCGGGGTGACGGAGCGGGTGAGTTTGAAGATGACGCAGATGACGCCGATGTTGTGGATGGCGTTGTAACGATCCTTCCATTCGCTGGGAAGCTCGGGAATCATGGCGGAGACGAGCGGAGTGGGTGCGGTACAGATGACGGCGTCGGCGGGAAAGTGACCTTTGGTGGTCTGGACGCCGGTGACGCGGTTTTGCTGGGCTGTGACCTGCTCGACGGTGATTTGCTGGACGGGGTTGCCGAGATGGACTCTTCCGCCGAGGGATTGAATCGCTGCGACGAGGGAGTTGATGAGTGTGATGGAACCGCCGTCGATGTATCCGAGCTCTTCTTGAAAGATGCTCTTGCGGGAGCGGCCGACGCGACGGATGCGGGTCCAGATCCATGCTGCGGAGATGTTGTCGGCGTATTCGTAGAATTTGTGCGCGAAGAGCGGCTTCCAGAAGCGGTCGTAGTTGGCGGCTCCGGACCAACGAATGATCCAGCTTTTGGCCGACTCGTTTTCGATGGCAGGCCAGTGGTTGCGACGGGTGCAGACGAAGGCGAAGAGCCCGTAGCGGAGTTTGTCGATGAGGCTTACTCCGGGGAGTTTCAGAAGAGAGATGGGTTCTCCCCAGGGGTGGAGCGTGTTGCCGGAGAAGAAGCCCATGGTGGTGGGCCGCCACACCAACTTGTCGCCAATGCCGAGCTCTTTCATCAGGGCGAAGGTGGGGAGATCGTTGTGACAGACGAAGTGATAGAAGCGTTCGATGGAGATTCCGTCGAAGTCGAAGTGGCCTGCCATACCGCCGGGTTCGGGTGATGCCTCAATGAGGTCTACCTGGTGGCCCAGTTTGACTGCTCGATAGGCGGCGGCCAGGCCCATGGCACCGGCTCCGATAACAACGACTCGCGACATCCAAAGGTCTCCGTAGATTTGGTAACGATAGAGAGAAACAAGGTGATTGCGGGAAGGTCAGGTTAGGTTTCCCTGATGCTAACAGCTGGAAGGCCAATGGGATGGCGTTTGCTCCCCTGGTTGTCAGTGCCGGGGGCGGTTGCCTTGCTCCCAGGGTCGGGGGTTGACGGGGTCGTCCTGCCATTTCTGGCGGCGGCCGACGATGTACATGACGGCTCCGAAGAGAAACATGAGCAGACCCCAAGTGAGGTTGAGGTTGATGCCCATGGATTTTTCGTAGATGTCGGCGGTGTGGCGGGTGATGAATCCGTAGACGCTCATGAGGCCGCCGATGAGGAGGAAGATCAGGCCGAGGGGGATGCGGATGTCGAGTCCCATGGTGCTCCTTTGATTCTTGGTTGATGTTCTTTCCCTCGACATGCTCACGTCAGAAGGACAGTTTCAAAAGTGCAAATACAAAAACAACTACAGGGATCCTTCGCTGCGCTCAGGATGACGACCGTAAATCTACACTTGTGGTTCCGTTAGGCGAAGACCAGGTTGAGGACGATGAGCATGGCGAGGACTACTACGCCTAGGATGGCGGGTTTTTGGTACCAGCTCAGATGGGTTTCGATGGGCTTGGGAGTGAGGGAGTAGACCAGGCCTACGAGTTCGGCCTCGGGGCGTGGGGTGGTGGCGAGCGAGACCGCCATGGTGACCAGAAGGTTGACGGTGAAGGCGAAGATGGCGGTCCAGAAGTTCTGGGCCATGTCGCTGGGATAGTGGTGGAGGATGGCGATCCAGCCGCCGTGGATGCCGGGCGTCGCGTCGGTGGGGAGGGTAAGGCCGTGATGGAGGAGAGCTGCGCCGGTGCCTGCGATCAATCCTGTAAATGCACCGTGGCCTGTCGTCCGCTTCCAGAACATGCCCAGCAGGAAGGTGGCGAAGAGGGGCGCGTTGACGATGGAGAAGACGAGTTGCAGCGCGTCCATGATGTTGTTGAAGTTGGTGACGAGGTAGGCGGCGCCGACGGAGAGAGCGACGCCGCCGATGGTGGCCATGCGGCCCATCCAGAGATAGTGGGCGTCGGTGCCGCGCTTGTTGATGTAGGCCTGGTAGATGTCGTAGGTCCAGACAGTGTTGAAGGCGGTGACGTTGCCGGCCATGCCGGACATGAAGCTGGCGAGGAGCGCGGTGAGGCCGAGGCCTAGGATTCCTGTGGGGAAGAAGTGGAGGAGCATGACCGGGATGGCGAGGTCGTAGTTGTAGACGGGGTTGCCGCGGCTGTCGAGGATGGGTTGGCCGCTGACGGGATCGGTCTTTTCGGGGATGATGCCGTGGGGGTGAGCTTCGTCGAGGGGGACCTTGACGGGTTTGGATGAAGCTAGAGATGCGAGCTCTGCAGGAGTAGCAGGGCGTTCCCTGACTTCGAGATGATATTGGCCATTTGAGGAACCCTGGCCTGCACCGGCCATGTGGCTGGTGACCGTGACGGCGATGAGGCCGGGGAGGATGACGAGGAAGGGAAAGAACATCTTCGGGATGGCGGCGATGAGGGGGACGCGGCGGGCGGAGACCTCGGAGTCGGCTGCCATGGCGCGCTGAATGACGAGGAAGTCGGTGCACCAGTAGCCGAAGGAGAGAACGAAGCCGAGGCCCATGGCGAGACCGACCCACTCGACGCCGAGGGTGTTGGTGGAGGCGTGGGCCATGCCGCGCCAGGAGTGGGTCATGGTGGCGGGGAGGGTGCGCTTGATTCCCTGCCAGCCGCCTACGTTGCGGAGACCGATCCAGACCAGGGGGGCGAAGCCGGCGACGATGAGGAAGAACTGAAGGACCTCGTTGTAGATGGCGCTGGTGAGCCCTCCGAGAAAGATATAGCCGAGGACGATGATCGCCGATAAGAAGACTGAGACGTGAAAGATGTACGCGTCGGGGATGACGCCGTGGAGGAGGCCGAGGGTCTGGATGAGCAGCGCCATCGCGTACATGGAGATGCCGGAGGAGAGCACGGTCATGATGGCGAAGGTGAAGGCGTTGACGGCGCGGGTCTTCTCGTCGAAGCGCATGCGGAGGTATTCGGGGACGGAGCGGGCTTTTGAGCCGTAGTAGAAGGGCATCATGAAGATGCCGACGAAGACCATGGCTGGGATGGCACCGATCCAGTAGAAGTGGCTGGTGATGATGCCGTACTTAGCGCCTGAGGCGCCCATGCCGATGACCTCCTGGGCTCCGAGGTTGGCGGAGATGAAGGCGAGGCCGCAGACCCAGGCCGGGATGGAGCGGCCGGCGAGGAAGAAGTCGTTCGAGGTGCGCATGTAGCGCTTGAGGGCGAAGCCGATGCCCAAGACGAAGACGAAGTAGACCAGCATGATGAGCCAGTCAATGATGGAAAGATTCACGGTAACCCTTGGAGTTCGAGCTGCTCTAATCGCTATGAGTGGAATGGTACTGAGGCCAACTGTAAATTGTTTGGGCACTGTCTTCCAAATCCTGTAGAGAGGTGTAGCCACAAAGGTTGTAGGAGTTATGGCGTAGTGGAGGGGAAAAATGTCCTATGATTGGCTAATTATTTCCAGAAGATGGAGATCAAGTACCAACGTTTTACCGAGATTTTGCATCCGACTGTGGAATTGGTCAGATCACTGAGATTTGCCTGATTAAGGTTGTGGAAAGAGGTTTGAATTGGATCTATTGATGAATTCTCCCCTGGAACAAGCGATCTCTCGCATGCCAGCTACCATTCTTCTTATTGACGATAATGCTGTGCAGGCGGCTACTCGGCAGACGATTTTGAAGCGTGCGGGCTATTTTGTGATTGCGGCGCTGAATCCTACACGGGCTTTGGATCAGATCGGGGCCGGGGAGTTCCCTGCAGAGATTGGGTTGGTGATTACCGATCATGTGATGCCAGGGATGAACGGGGCGGATTTTGTAAAGGCGTTGCGCAAGACCAATCCCACGATTCCGGTGCTTGTGATCAGCGGGCTGGAGGAGGCCGAAGAAGAGTATGTCGGCTTGAATGTGACGTTTCGGATGAAGCCGCTGATGCCGGACCACCTGCTGGCGACGGTTCATGGGCTGATTCGGGACGGAAGCCACGACTCGGGGCAGCTGACGGCCCAGTAGAGCGTGTCCGGTAAACGATGGTTTATTGCTGATACGGTCTGCCCTTGAGAGAATAGGGCAGGGGAATTCATGCGACTGCATCCGATGCCGGAGTTTGGAAGTTTTACGCTGTTGCTAGCTCTGGCGCTGAGCGCCTACACGTTGGTGATGGGTGGGGTTGCACTGTGGCGGACGCGGGGAATGGCGGCGGGCGTCGATGGCGGCGCAGGGCGGCTGGGTGAGACGGCGCGACGGGCGGGGATTTCAAGTTTTGTGGCGCTGAGCTGTGCGGCGTTTGCGCTGGTGTGGGCTTCGTTTACGAATGACTATTCGGTTTCGTACATTCTGCACCATACCAATCGCGATCTGAATACGGCTTATAAGTTTTCTGCGCTGTGGTCGGGGCAGGAGGGCTCGCTGCTGTTGTGGGCGTGGCTGCTGAGTGCGTACGGATTTGTTCTGCGGATGCGGCACAAGGTGGATGTGCGGCTGTCGGCGTTTGCGTCGACGATTCTGGCGGGGATTCAGGTGTTCTTTTTGCTGCTGCTGAACTTTGCAGCACCTCCGTTTGCGATTCAGCCGGGGCCGGTGGCGACGGATGGGTTTGGATTGAATCCGCTGCTGCAGTATCCGGAGATGGTGATCCATCCTCCGATGCTTTACCTGGGGTATGTGGGGTTCTCGGTTCCGTTTGCGTTTGCGCTGGGTGCACTGATGATGCGGTATCCGGGGGAGAAGTGGATTCACATAACGCGGCGCTGGACGATGGTGACGTGGCTGTTTTTGACGTGCGGGATTTTTCTGGGGGCTCACTGGGCTTATAGCGTGCTTGGGTGGGGCGGGTACTGGGGTTGGGATCCGGTGGAGAATGCGAGCCTGATGCCGTGGCTGACTGGGACGGCGTTTCTGCACTCGGTGATGATGCAGGAGAAGCGCGGGATGATGAAGAGCTGGAATGTGTGGCTCATCTTCTCGACGTTTATGCTGACGATTTTGGGGACGCTGCTGACGCGATCGGGGATTGTGAGCTCGGTGCATGCGTTTGCGCAGAGTTCGATTGGCGATTGGTTTTATGGGTTCATTCTGATTGTGTTTGCGGTTTGTTTGTTTACGTTCTTCAAGCAGCGGGATCATTTGAAGAGTGAGAACAGGCTGGAGTCGCTGGTGAGCCGCGAGTCTAGTTTTCTATTCAACAATCTGATCTTGCTGGCGGCTTGCTTTACGGTGCTTTGGGGAACGCTGTTTCCTGTGTTGAGCGAGTATGTGCAGGGGACGAAGGTCACGATGGGCGCGCCGTTTTATAACCGCGTGAACTTGCCGATTGGATTGTTTCTGCTGTTTCTGACTGGGATTGGGCCTCTGCTGGCGTGGCGTTCGACTTCGCTGCGGTCGATTCGAAGGAATTTTATTTTGCCTTCGATTGCGATGGGTGTGGCGCTGGTGGTGTGTCTTGCTGTGGGGGTGAGGCCGTGGGAGGCTGGTGACGATTGGCAGGCTACGCTGTTTTCGCTGGTGACGTTTACGCTGGCGGCGGGTGTGATTACGGCGATTACGGCTGAATTTCTGCGTGGAGCGAACGTGGTGGCGACGCAGACCGGGAAGAATCTGCTGGCTTCTACGGTGTTGCTGGTGCGACGGAATACGCGGCGGTATGGCGGGTATATCGTTCACTTCGGCATTGTGGTGATGTTTATCGGGATTGCCGGTGGAGCGTTCAATCAATCGCATGAGCAGGAGATGGGCTTTGGCGATACGTTGAAGCTGGGGCCGTATCGGCTGGTGTGCAAGAGCTATACGCAGGACAGCAATAAGAACTACGACACGGAGTATGCGCTGCTCGATGTGTTTCGTGGGAACAAACAGATTACGCAGCTTGCTCCGGAGCGGCGGTTTTATCAGGCGAGCCAGACGACGTCGACGATGGTGGCGCTGCACTCGACGCTGGCCAGCGATCTGTATGTGATCTATGAGGGGAAGAATCCGGATACGGACCGGCCGATTATCAAGGTGTTTTTGAATCCGCTGATGAATTGGATCTGGATCGGGGTGCTGATTGTGGTGGGTGGGACGTTCCTGGCGCTGGTGCCGAATCTTGCGCGGACGGCTGCTCGCGTGACGGCTGAGACGCCGGTGATTGAGGCTGAGGTTCATCATGTTTGAGGGTTTTGTTTTCGAGGGTTTCGTTGCGTCCTGCCGGACGGGCTCACTTCGCGTGAGGCGGCCACTTCGTGCCTTGTGTATCCCTTCGGTTGCGGCTCCCGTTGGTCGCTTTCGACGTTTTGCTGGTGCTGGGATGGTTTGTTTGCTGGCGGTGGTGATGCTGGGTGCGTCACCGGATGCGCGCTTTGAGAAGATGGGGCATGAGATGATCTGCACCTGCGGATGCGGGCAGATCCTGTTGGAGTGCAACCATGTGGGGTGCCCGGTTTCTCCGGTGATGATCGGGGAGTTGCATTCGCAGATCGATGGAGGAGGGACGAATACTTCGATCTTCAACTGGTTTGCCGCGAAATATGGGGCTATTGTGCTCGCATCTCCGATTCGCGGAGGGTTCGATAACGTCGCGTGGGTTGCGCCGATGGCGGTGTTTTTGCTGGCGACGATTGGGACGGGATTGCTGGTGCGGATGTGGTCGTCGCGGTCGAGACAACGCAGGGCGGTGACTGCGGGCGGAGTTGTAGTGGGAAGTGATGCGATGCGCGAACGGATTCGGCGAGAGACGGAGTACTGAGATGGGCATGATTGCGGGTGTGGTGCTGACGCTGGCGCTGTTCGGGTTCATCTTCTGGCCGGAGCGAAATCCTTTTGTGCAGGCGGATAAGACGCGGGTGGATTATCTGCGGGAGCGGAAGGATGTTATCTACGAGAATCTTCGGGATCTGAACTTCGAGTATCTGGCTGGGAAATATCCCGAGCAAGACTATGCGGATCAGCGGGCGGGGTTGGAGGATGAAGCGGCGCGAGTGATTGCAGAGATGGATTCGCTTGAGGCTCGTGGGGATTTTGGGCGACGAAGCCGAGCTTAGTGTGTCCCGCCGTATGACGAGTGGTCCGGTCTTGGTTTACGGTCGTCGCAAAGAAGGCGCTTTCGCGTGCTCCGAATAAATCGTGGGAAATAAATCGTGGGCAGGGATGATAACTTCCCTGCCCTGTTTCAATCGCAGATTGCATGGCGAGGTTTGACGTAAACTTGACGGGTGAGCTTTCTATCTCCTTTCCTCCGACGTTCTGTTGTTGCTGCTGCGATGGTGGCGGCGTTTTCTAGCTTTGCCATTGCCGATTCGATCACCGGCACGGTTACAAATAAGACGACCAATAAACCTGCGGCTGGCGATGATGTGGTGTTGATTCGTCTGCAGCAAGGCATGCAGGAGGCGACGCGGACCAAGACGGATGCGAGGGGCCGCTTTTCGCTGGATATTCCGGCCAACGAGAGTCAGGCGATTCACCTGGTGCGTGTGACGCATGATAAGGCGAACTATTTTCGGCCGGCGCCTCCGGGGACGCAGTCGGTTGAGGTGGAAGTTTATAACGCTGCTGCGAAGGTGAAGGGTGTGAGCAGCGAGGCGGACGTGATGCGCCTGCAGACGGATGAGAGCGGCAAGGCGTTGCATGTGGTGGAGAATTTTTTCGTGAAGAACGAGTCGAGTCCTCCGCTGACGCAGTTCAGTGACAGGCCGTTTGAGTTTTATCTGCCGGAGGGTGCGGTGGTGGAGGGGTCTGCAGCTTTGGCGCCGGGTGGAATGCCAGTGCAGGCTTCGCCCGTTCCGTTGGGAGAGCCGAATCATTATGCGTTTATCTTTCCGATTCGACCGGGGGAGACGCGATTTCAGATTACGTACAAGCTGCCTTATAGCGGGAGTTTGAAGTTTTCGCCGCGAGTGATGATGCCTACGGATACGATCGCGGTGATGATGCCGAAGAGCATGACGTTCAAGCCCGGGCCTTCTGCACCTTATACGCCGGTGACCGAAGAGACGACGGCGCAGACTTATGTGGCGCGGAGTGTGGCTCCGTCGCAGGCGCTGGACTTTACTGTGTCAGGGACGGGGCAGATGCCGCGGGATACGGGTGCTGCTGCTGCGGCGGGTGAAGGTGGTCCGGCGGCGGATGCGACGGCGCAGGCTGGTGCGGGTGGGGCAGCGGGTACGGCGGCGAGCGATACGCGGCCGGGTGGGGGGTTGGGGACGCCACTTGATCCTGAGGGGACGAATGATCCGTGGGCGAAGTATAAGTGGTGGATTCTGGGTGGGCTTGGGCTGGTGCTGGCGGTGGGTGCGGGTGTGATGTTGAGGAATGGACCTGCGCCGGTGGCGAGTCCGGTTGGGGCGGGGGCGACGGCTGCCGGTTCGGATTCCCTGCTTGCGGCGATGAAGGAAGAACTTTTTGCGCTCGAGACGGATAGGCTTCAAGGCAGATTGACTGAGAGCGAGTATGTAGAGCAGAAGGCGGCGCTTGAGGTGGTGTTGCGCAGGGCGCTGGCGCGCGGCGAACGGAGTGTGGATACGTCTAATGTGGCGGGCCCCGTAGTCTGAGGTGTTGGCGATGAATACGTTCAAGTCGACGTTGCTTCTGGTGTTGCTGACTGTGTTCCTGATCCTGATTGGGGATCGCTTTGGTGGGCGCAATGGCATGGTGTTGGCGTTTGCCTTGTCGGTTGTCTTCAACTTTGTGACTTATTTCTTTTCGGATAAGTTGGCGTTGCGGATGTACAACGCGCAGCCGGTGACTCGGGAGCAGTTGCCGCGGGCGTATGCGGCGGTGGAGCGGCTGACGGCGAAGCAGGGGCTGCCGATGCCGAAGATTTATGTGCTGCCGACGGAGTCGCCGAATGCGTTTGCTACGGGGCGAAATCCGCAACATGCTTCAGTGGCGGTGACGCATGGAATTTTGCAACTGCTGGATGATGAGGAGCTGGAGGGCGTGCTGGCGCATGAGCTGGGGCATGTGCGGAACAGAGATATTCTGACCAGCTCGATTGCTGCGACGCTGGCGGGCGCGATCACGATGGTGGCGCGGATGGGATATTGGGCTTCGCTGTTTGGCGGTGGTGGAAGCAGCCGTGAGAGACGCGGCGGGGGTGGGATGAGCGGACTGTTGATGATTATCGTCGCGCCGATTGCGGCTTCGTTGATTCAGCTTTGGATTTCGAGGACGCGTGAGTTTGAGGCTGATGCTACGGGCGCGGCGGCGACTGGGAATCCGTATGCGCTGGCGCGGGCGCTGCAGAAGCTGGAGGATTATTCGAAGAGGATTCCGATGCAGGCTTCGCCTTCGAATGCGCATCTGTTTATTGTTGCGCCTTTGCTGGGGAGTGGCGGGATCGGGAATCTTTTTTCGACGCATCCTCCGATGAAGGAACGAATTCAACGGTTGATTGGAAGGGATTACGTCTAGGATGCAGATTTTGCTGCGGGCCCTGCGGTTGTTTGCGATGGTGGCGTGGGTGGGTGGGCTTGGATTTTTCGCCTTTGTGGTGGCGCCGGTGGCCTTTCATAGTTTGCCGAGTGCGCATGAGGCTGGGATTGTTGTTGGAGGGACGCTGCGGGTGTTGCACTGGATCGGGCTGGTGGGTGGCGCGATCTTTTATGTTGCTACGGGGCTGTTGTGGCTACGGGCCGGAGTGACGGCGAGGGTGGAGTTTGCGATCGAGATGATTCTGGCCGGAATGATGATGGCGGGAACGTTTTATTCGCAGTTCAAAATACTGCCGGCGATGGAGGTGGATCGGGCGCTGGCGGGCGGGGCGGTGGAGACGGCTCCAGCGGGAAATCCGGGCCGGGTGGACTTTGAAAGATTGCATACGTTGTCGGAGAGGTTGGAGGGCTTCGTGTTCTTTTGCGGGCTGGGCGTGGTGTTTGTGCTGTCGCGTGAGTCGCAATGAGAGACGGTAGAATCGTAAGAACATGAAAATCTGTGTAGTTGGTCTGTTGCGGCTGGGCGCGGCTGCTTTGTTTTGTGGAACGGATGGCGATGCGCTGAAGATCGGCATGAGGAGCTAGGGGTGTCGACGCTCGGGTTGAGCCTGACGCTGGGTCTGGTGGCGGGACTGGCTGATTATCTTGGCGGGTTTTTGCTGGTGCGGCAGTCGCCTTCGGCGCGCGCGCTGCGCTATTTTGTCGCGCTGGGTGCGGGTTTCATGTTGGCTGCGGCAGTGCTTGAGATGATCCCGGAGGGGCTGCATGTGAATCCGCGGTTTGCTCCGTTGTTGATTCTGGTTGGCTATTGCGCGGTGCATCTGGTGGAGCATTCGCTGGTGCCACATTTTCACTTTGGGGAGAAGACCCATGAGCACGAGTTTATTGCGGCGAAGACCAGCTACTCGGTTCTGTTGGGATTAGCGACTCACACATTTTTTGATGGCGTGGCGATCGGGTCGGGGTTTGTGCTGTCGCATTGGCTGGGATGGATTTTGTTCTTCGCGGTGTTTCTGCACAAGATTCCCGAGGGCTTTACGGTGGCGAGCGTGATGCTGGCCGGCGGAAGAGGCGCGGCGACGGCGCTGAACTCCGCGTTGTTTCTTGGGGCGACGACGGTGCTTGGTGTGCTCGTGATTAATCTTGAGCCTAGCTGGGTGCGGGTGGGGTTGCCGCTGTCGGCTGGGGTGACGATCTATGTCGCGGCTACGGATCTTGTGCCTGAGGTGAATCGCGAGCCTGGGTTGCGAATGGCGCTGGTCTTCCTTGCGGGCGTGGTGGTGTTTTTTATTCTGCGACTGCTTGGGCCAGGTTAGTTGCTGTGTGGCTGAGGACTCAGCTGGCGGGATCGAGAACGAGGGTCACGGTGGCGGAGTGTTGCAGGGCGTTTCCGGTTGGGCCGGTGGCCGTGCCGGTGACCGTGATGGCGTAGGTTTTCGACTGGCTGGATAATGCTGGATCGGTCTTGATGCGGTCTCCGCAGCCGCAGGTGAGTTGGAGGGTGATGCCGGCGATGGTGAGCAGGACGAACCTTGTTGCTGCGCCGCGTTTGCGTGGGGGTAAGGCTAGACCGGCGATGGGGCATAGCAGAAAGATTGCGGCAAGGAATGGCTGAAAGAGGCGGCCGTGCGGATTGACGTTCGTCGCGGTCGTCTTCGGCGTCACGATGGTCATGGTGAAGGTGTTGGGCGTACCGCCAGGGGGTAGATACGCGGGGTTGAAGGATGCGGTGGCGAGATTCGGGAGACCGGTGGCGGCCAGCGTGATTGGACTGGATAGATTGTTCTGCATCTGGACGGCGAACGTGAAGCTGGTGCTTGCGCCGGAGAGAATCGTCTGTGTGGTGGTGCCGGTTGCGGCGAGCGCGAAGTCGGGGTTTGCGGGTGGGCCTGTTCCGATTGTGATCAGTTGAGGGGCGGAGAGGCTGGGGGTGAAGTTCGGGCTTCCGTCATAGACCGCGGTGAAGTTGTGAGCGCCCTGGGCGAGAGTGGAGGTGAGGAAGACCGCGTCGCCTGAGCTTGAGAGGGGGATGGTGGAGAGGGGGCTATTGCCATCGAGCAAGGTGACAGAACCGGGTGGGGTGCCGATGGTTGTGCTGGCGACGTGGACGGTGAGGGTCACCGTCGATCCGGTAGTGCCGGTTGCTACGAGATTGCTGAGCGTGATCAGAGTGGCGGCTGGGTGGATGGTGATCGCTGCGGGGGATGCAGCGGTGTAGTTCCCTGCCGCTGAGCCTTTGAAGATGGGCGTGATGGCATAAGTACCGGCGGGTGAGCCGACGGTGGCGGTAGTGGTGAAGGTGGCGGTGAGATTTGCTGCGTCCTGGGGAAGGACGCCGGTGATGGTACCGCTCAGGTTCGGAATCGGTTGTCCGTAGAGGAGGGAGATTGGTGCGATGGTCGCGGTGAGTTCAAGGGGCGTGATGGTCAGAGCGAGTTGAGAACTCTGTGCGGACGGATGGGTCTGATCACCGGAGTAGGTTGCCGTGAGATTGTAAGCGCCGGCAGCGAGGCTTGAAGTTGAGAGAGTGGCGGTGTTGGAGACGACGGGAGACGAGCCTAGGGTTTTCGTTGTGGTGTTGACGGTTTCGAAAAATGTAACCGTGCCGGTGGCTGGGCTGGTTGCAAGAGAGGCTGTGAGTTGCCCGGTGCCGTAGGGGATAACGGAGGGAGCGGTGAGGTTGAGGACTCCCGGGGCGGTGACGCCGACACCTGCAATGGTGGTGATCGAGGTTGAGGAGGGTTGAGTTACTACCTGACGAATGCGCTGATTGCCGGTGTCAGAGAGGGTCAGGCTGCTCGCCGGTGAGAGTGTTGTTGCGGTGGGACTGTCGAGTGAGGCGGCGGTAGGTGGGCCGTTGTCACCGGCAAAGGCCTGGGTGCCGTCGCCAACAACGGTTGAGATGATGCCGGTCGTGGCATCGATACGCCGGATGCGGTGGTTGGCGGTGTCGGCGAGGTAGAGGTTGCCGGCGGAATCCGAGGTGAGGCCGTGGGGGAGCGCGAGATTTGCAGCAGTCCCGACGGTGGTGTCGCCGGAGAAGCCAGGTGAGCCGGTGCCGGCGATGGTGGTGATGACGCCATTGTCGGCGTTGATTCTGCGAACGCGATGGTTATGGGTGTCGGCGAGGTAAAGATTGCTGGAGGCGTCCAACGCGATGCCCGTGGGGGAGTCGATGGCAGCGGATGTGGCTGGACCTAGGTCGCCGGAGTAGCCTTGTGTGCCATTACCCGCAAGCGTCGTGATGATGGTGGTGGTGAGGTTGAGCTTGTGGATGCGGTGATTGCCCGTGTCGGCGATGTAAAGATTGCCGGAGGAGTCGAGCGCGAGGGCAGTCGGGAGGCTGAGTTGGGCGGATAGGGCAGAAGCGCCGTCTCCGGAGAAGCCGGAGGTGCTGCCGGCGATCGTAGTGATGACGCCTGTGGTGAGGTTGAGTTTGCGGATGCATTGGTTGTGCGTGTCAGCGATGTAGAGATTGCTGGCTGTGTCGAGGGCCAAACCCTGGGGGGAGTCGAGCGTTGCGGAGGTTGCGGGGCCCAGGTCGCCGGAGAAGCCCTGGGTGCCGGTGCCAGCGATGATGGTGATGTTGCCGACTGTGTCGACCTTGCGGATGACGTGGTTGCCTGTTTCTGCGAAGTAGAGGTTGCCAGTTGCGTCAAAGACGATGGCAGACGGAAGAATGAGGGGAATCGTCAGTGCGGAGACCGAAGCGGTCTGGGCGGAGAGCCTGGGGAGAGACAGGAGGCAGAGAAGAAAGAGTGCAATCCCGCGGGCATCGTATTTGGTGCGGGGAGGATGCGTGAGGCTCTGCTTACCCATGAGAGATCGTCAAATGCATTCTGCGGAGAGGATGGAATGGATAGTGTTTTCGCAAACTACTCTTACTCTACCGGAAGAGCCAGGGCTGTTATGGACGCCGAGAGCGATGAAGATGGATTGGTCAATTACGGGATGAATGAAGAAGACCCCGGAGGAATGACTCCGGGGTCTCTTGTGGTTTGGTGAAGGGTTGGATTAGGGGATGGTCTGGAAGCGGCCGTTCTTCAAACCAATCGCGTAGGGCTGGAAGAGGGGAACACCGGCGCCGACGATCTCAGTGATGAAGTTGGTACCGTCGCCTGCGACCCAGACGTTACCGGCCTGGTCGACTGCGAGAGCGCGCCCGGAGGTCAGATAGGAAGCATCCTTCTGGAATCCGGTAGAGGGAGAGAGTCCGGTTGCAGTGCCCTGGCTTGCGAGTTCGCTTACGCTGCCTGTGCCAGTGCCGTTGGTATTGTTGGGAATCCAGACGTTGAGACGACCATCGACTGAGATCGAGGTCGGAGTGGCGATACCGATGGTGCCCGGAGTGGTAAAGGGGAAGCCAGAGATATTTGTGTAGGTGCCTGCGGAAAGAACGAGGCCATCGATAGCACCGCTGTCGATGGATGAGATGAAGAGTCTGTTGTCGTGGCTGATGGAGATGCCATAGGAGTTGCCGGAGGTTGGAATGGAAGAGGTAAGGAAGCCGTTCAGGTTTCCGCTTCCAGTGCTGGGCGAGACCTCGGCAACGGAGGTCGTGCCGGAGGTAACGAAGATATTGCCCTGCACCGCATTGCCCTGGAAGTCCGGCATGAGGCGAACCGGGTGGGCTCCGACGTTGCCGGAGATTTGAAGAGCAGTGACCGCGCCGCCCGATCCTGCGGCTCCGGGGAGCTGGTAGAGGGAGCCAACGGCACCGTTGACGGCAGTGAAGTAGACGTTTCCTACACCGTCTGCGGTGACGCCGATGGGCGACACGGTAACCGGGAAGGTGGTGGCGACGGTGGTGGTGGGATTGTAGCGATAGAGGTTTGCGCCCGATCCGATCCAGACGTTGTTTGCCGAGTCAATGGTGGCGCCGCCCTGAGATCCGCCGCTGCCAAGGAAGACGCAGGTAGTCGGTACGCCAGCGCCCGAGATCTCTGAGAGATTGCCTGTACCGGCCTGGGAGTTGGCGATCCAGACGTTGTCAGCTGCATCGATGTTGATGTCGATCGGCCCGCTGATGAAACCGCCGCTGCCTCCTGTGGTGGTGCCGCAGGTGCTGGTGCTGGTGTAGTTAAGCGCGATGGTCCAATCCGTCGGCTGGGTAGCGAGCGCCGGCTGGTAGGGGCCGCTGACTCCGCCGGCGAGGCCGAAGAGGGTAGCCACGTTGGAAGTGCCGCCGCTGCTCGGGTTGGTAAGCATGTAGTAGATGGCCTGAAGTGTGTCGATGGCCGGTGCGAAGCTCGAGTTGCCGAAGTTAGTGGTAAATCCGGTGTTTGGCGGCACAGCGGCGGTGAAGAGAGAGCTGCAGTTGGCTGCGGCTCCGGTGGCCTGGTTGATGCAAGCCGAGAGAATGTTCGCGAGCAGGTTGACCTTGCCGGGCTCTGGCGTTGCAGTGACGGTGACAGCGGGATTGATGTTGCCTGTACCGGCGGTCAGCGTTGTCGAGGTGACAGCTGTGCCGGCGGAGGGATCAGCCAGAAGAGCAATGGTAGCGGGGAACTGAGTTACGATGTTGGACTGCTGTCCCGTGCCGTCGAAGACGATGGCATCGTTGATCGTGCCAAATGGGTTGAAGAACTGTTGAACCGCAGCCATTGTGGCTACAGTGGTCACTTCTGTCATGTCGACGTGATTGGCCGCGCTAAGCCCCTGGCAGTTGCCGTAGACCGAGATGAAGGCTGCAGCGGCGTTTGTCTGGGTTGGGTCACCGTTGTTCTGAGTATTTCCGCCTTTCGAGATCACGTAGACCAGTGGGTTGTAGCCTGTTGGGCAGGAGAAGGTATTTCCAGTATCGGTGTTGCCGTTGACGGGGTCCTTGCTAAAGGCGAAGGAGCCTGCGGTGTCGGTCGTCGTCGTAGCGGCGATAGCGGCTGGCGTTCCGCCTTTTAGTCCGGAGAAGTACAGGTTAACGGTTGCTCCAACGACAGGCTGATTGCCTCCATGGATCTTCCCGCTGAGTGTGGCAGCCTGACCGAGCGGGGTTGGGTTCGAAGCCGTGGTCGCCATATTGGCGCAACCGGCCGTGAATACCGCGCTCGAAGCCATAAGCGCGAGCAGATTTCGCTTTGAGCCCGTCAGCCGGGCGAAAGAATTGCCAATCATGGGTGTTCCCTCCGAAGGTGGTAGTACGGTTTGCTGTTCAAGGTAGATTCTGTAGCGACAAGGTGTGATGACCAGCGGACAACGTCAAGTTAAGAAGTGAGACAGGCTGGGGAAAAAGGGTATCGAATTGCCAGGTCAAAGAAAAAGCTCTAATAGAACATCTGGAACATCCTTCGATAACGGAGCTTCTTCGGAAAGGAAGGCCCCTGTGGGGAGGACAGTTACGAGACAACTGGAAACTTCTCAACATCTCATGATGGAGCATAACCGAGGTTGGTCATTCTGTTGCTAAATAACTCGTGACACTTTTGGGTCATTCGTATGGGACAGGTTTGAAGTGTGGACCACGGAGGCAGTGTTTTGCAAGAGCTTTCACTGGTGCGATATGCAAGTAATTGCAGCTTCTGAATAGTGGCCAATTGGTTAATGACGGTCTACACCTTATACAGGAAGAGGAATCACCATTGCCGGATGACAGAACTGGTCCAGGTTAGCTTCCTTCGCCCACTCTGATTTTCGGACAACTTTCAGGAAAGAAGGCTAATCTATCCCAGTAGAGTGCTTCGCCAATCAGATCCTTGCGACCGGAGAAAGACCATGCGTTTGAAAACGATGTATCTCGTAGCAAGCTTAGCTCTTTCGTCGACCCTACTTTTGAGCGGATGCAAGAGCTCAACGCCTGCTCCCGCTCCGGCTCCGACACAAAGTGCGAGCCCCGATGCGACGCCTGCGGCGGCACCGAATTCCACAAATTCAGCGATGACTGCTGCCCCGCCTGCGGGATCGCCGACGACGTCGGTTCCCGCTGTGCCGCCACCGCCTCCGGCATCGCCGGCAGTTGCGGCGGCTCCGCTACCTCCTCCACCTCCTCCGCCGCCGGTGAGGATTACTGCTCCGGCAGGGACTGCGGTTACGGTGACCGTAACCGAACAGCTGAGCGCGAGCCATAATAATGTTGGGGATGGGTTTACTGGGGTGTTGGCCGCTCCGGTGAAGAGTTCGGGGGGTGGAGTTGTCTTCCCGCGTGGAGCCCATGTTGTCGGTACGGTGGTAGCTGCGAAGGGCCGCGGAAAGTTCAAGGGGTCGGGTGCGCTTGGTATCGCTGTGACCTCGATTTCGGGAATGTCTGTCAGCACGAGTTCCTATGAGAAGGATGAAAAGGGCAAGGGGAAACGGAGCGCCGGGTTTATCGGTGGCGGTGCGGGTGGGGGTGCCTTGATCGGAGGATTGGCCGGCGGCGGCAAGGGCGCGCTGATCGGCGGACTGCTGGGCGCGGGCGCTGGAACGGCTGGCGCGGCGTTTACGGGCAACAAGGACGTTGTGATTCCGTCCGAGTCCACCGTGACCTTCCACCTGACGGCGCCTGTCACGGTTACGGCGAGGGCGAGAGAGCCGAGGGAGCCACAGGAAACCGAGCCAGCCCCCCTGCCGCCACCACAACAATAAATATTGAAGCGGTACCGCACCTGCTCCTTTGTTTGGGAGCAGGTGCCTTTTTTTGCGGCTGCGCTGTTTCGGGGAGCGGAGACTATTGACGGTAGACTTGTGGGATGCGGCTGAATCCTGTTTTTTTGTTGTCTGCGACCGATGTCGCGCACTTCCCTTCTGAGGCGAAGACGTATGGAGCGCCTGAGGTGGCGTTTCTGGGGCGCTCGAATGTGGGCAAGTCTTCGCTGATTAATTCACTGCTGGGATCGCAGGAGGCAAAGGTTTCTTCAACGCCGGGGCGAACGCGGGCGATTAATTTCTTTGCGTTACATGAGGGTTCGGGCGACAAGATGAAGGTGCGGCCTACGTTGATCTTCGCTGATTTGCCCGGGTATGGTTATGCGAAGATTTCGAAGTCGATTTCGGCGGAGTGGCCGTCGTTTATTGAACCTTATCTTGCGGAACGGGAGACGCTGGCGCTTTGCATCTGCCTGGTGGATACGAATATTCCGCCGCAGGAAAATGATACTCAATTGATTACATATTTCAAACAGACGCAGCGGCCGTATCTTGTGGTGGGGACCAAGGCGGATCGGCTGTCGAATAATCAGCTGGCGAAGTCGATTGCTGCTTTGAAAAAGTTCCACGAGGTGGAGGAGATTCTTCCGGTGTCGGCTAAGACCGATTCGGGGACGAAGATGCTTTGGGCGAAGATGATGGAAGTGGCGGAGTAGGTTTTCGAGTTCGCGTCTGCATACGGGTGCGCGTTGGTTTCGGACAGCTGCGGCGTGAATTGACGATGTGCAGCGCCAGATGGAGTTGACAGTTCGGTTGGCGTGATATCAGATGGCACCCATCCGCCTTCCGGGCCAGGTCGCGGGTCTACATAAAAAGAAAACGTGAAATAAGAGGAGACATCTGTGACGACGAAGAATCTTCTATCGATCAGCCTGGCATCAATTTTGATTTTGACTGGCGTGTCTCGTGGTCAAAGTTCGGCGCAAACACCCTCCAACCCACCGGCCCAGAACACTGTAGATCAGGACGTCGATTTACTCAGGAAAGATATTCGCTCTCAGAAGAAACAGATTATTGCCGCGAATCTTCAGCTGAGTGATGCCGAGGCGGTGAAGTTCTGGCCTCTTTATGACCAGTACACCGCAGAGTTGGTCAAGATCAATGATGCGAAGTATGGGGTCATTAAGGAATATGCCAACACCTTGAACAGTTCGCTCACGGATGAGCATGCCCTGGCACTCACTAACAATTTGCTGACCGTCGATGCGCAGGCAGCGCAGTTGCGACTTAAGTACGTCCCGATCTTCAGCCAAGTGATCTCGGGCAGAAAGACCGCTCTATTTTTCCAGATGGATCGGCGTCTGGTCATGCTGATTGACTTGCAGCTAGCGTCGCAGGTTCCCCTGGTCCAACCTTAGGGCAGCAGGCAAGCGAATCTCGTTAACGGTAGAGGCGGCTGTGAAGAAGTCTTCACAGCCGCCTTTTGTCGTCGGATTTCGATGTGAGGCTAGTCGCCGTAGTAGTCGAGGCCGAGGTGAGTGATGAGCTCTTCGCCCATGATGTGACGGAGAGTGTTCTTCAGCTTGATGTGTTGGATGAAGAGGTCGTGCTCAGGGTAGACGCCGGGTGCGGAGTCGGGATCCTTGAAGTAGAAGCTGAGCCACTCCTGAATACCGAGGCCACGCAGTAAAGGTGTGCGGGCAGCGAGGTCCATAAAGAGGATCAGGTCGAGGGCGAGAGGTGCGGCAAGGATGGAGTCGCGGCAGAGGAAGTCTACCTTGAGCTGCATGGGATAGCCGAGCCAGCCGAAGATGTCGATGTTGTCCCAACCTTCTTTGTTGTCGCCGCGAGGTGGGTAGTAGTTGATGCGGACCTTGTGATAGAGGTCCTTGTAAAGGTCGGGGTGGAGTTCGGGCTGGAAGATGTGTTCGAGGACGCCGAGCTTCGAGACCTCTTTGGTCTTGAAGGAGTCGGGATCGTCGAGGACTTCGCCGTCGCGGTTGCCGAGGATGTTGGTGGAGTACCAGCCGCTGACGCCGAGGTTGCGGACCTTGAACGCAGGAGCGAGAACGGTCTTGATGAAGGTTTGTCCGGTCTTGAAGTCCTTGCCGCAGATGGGAGCGTTCATCTTTTTGGAGAGCTCTTGCAGTGCGGGGATGTCGACGGTGAGGTTGGGTGCGCCGTTCGCGAAGGGGACGCCTTCCTTGAGCGCGGCCCAGGCGTACATCATCGAGGGGGAGATACCGGGGTCGTTGTCGACGAGGCCCTTCTCGAAGGCTTCGAGTGTCTGGTGGACGGCGGTCTGCTCGAGGTAGATCTCGGTGGAGCCGCACCAGATCATGACCTGGCGGTCGGTCTTGGTTTTGAACTCAGCAATGTCGTTGCGGATCTGGTTGGCGAGGTCGCACTTGTTCTTGCCGGTCTTGACCTTCTGGCCGGTGAGGCGCTTGACGTAGTGCTGGTCGAAGACGGCGGGCATGGGCTCGATGGACTCGAGGAAGGGACGCATCTGTTCGAGCTGGTCGCGGTCGAGGACCTGCGCGGTCTTGGCTGCGTCGTAGAGGTTGCCGCCGAAGATGTCCCAGCCGGTGAAGACGAGGTCGTTGAGGTCTGCGAGGGGGATGAACTCTTTGATGAGTGGGCTGCGTGCGTCGGTGCGTTTGCCGAGGCGGATGGTGGCCATCTGGGTGGTGGAACCGATGGGTTTGGCGAAGCCGCGGCGAATGGCTTCTACTCCGGCGATGAGCGTGGTGGCGACGGCTCCCATGCCGGGAATCATGACGCCTAGTTTTCCAGTGGCAGGCTTGATGGCTGCCGCGTCTTGCGCAGCGGATGCTGGCTTAGCGGCCGGGGGTGTAGACATTCTTGGCGGTACCCTTCTATCGTGCGATATTCCGTGTAATGCGGACTCTTTAGTATCGCTTAGCGGGGAGGGTGGCGGCAAATGGAGTGGCGGCGCGAGGGCGTGCGATATCCGCAGTGCCGAGTGAGGCCGCCGACGTCTGCATTAGAATCGTTCGTATGACCGACGTAGCCGTTGCCCTCGCTTCGCCCGATGTGCTGGCACGCGCCCGGAAGATTAAGCTCTTCCTGATGGACGTGGATGGCACCCTAACGGATGGTGGCGTATGCCTGATTTCATCGACTTCCCCTGATGGTTCGGCGGCCGTATCCGAAATGAAGGTATTCAACGCCCAGGATGGGCAGGGACTCTCGCTTGCCCACACGATGGGAATTCAAACAGGATTTATCACTGGACGGTCCTCACCCGCTGTAGCCAAGCGCGCCGAGGAGCTGAAGGTCACGTTCGTCTATCTGGGACAGGCGAAAAAGACAGAGGCTTTCGAGGAGTGCATGCGAAAGGCCGGCGTGACGGAAGAAGAGGTCGCTTATATGGGCGACGACCTGCCTGATATTCCTCTGGCAAAGCGAGCTGGGTTGGCGGTTTGCGTGGCCGATGGAGTGCCCGAGTTGCGAGCGGTCTGTCACTTCACGACTCAGCGACTTGCGGGGCGAGGCACCGCGCGCGAAGTGATAGAACTCATTTTGAAAGCACAGGGACGCTGGGAAGAGGCCGTGCCGCTGGCGCTGGCGTAATACATCGGGCTTAGATGGCGTTGTCAGGGTTTTGGAGATCAAAGTCTCTTCGACTCGCCCCAACGCACCGAAGTTCCTATGCGGGTTCGGTGCGAATGCGGTTTTTCCAGTGGGAGACTACGAACCAGATGAAGCCGATGATGATGATGGCTTCTACGCCGAGGTGGAAGCGGTGGAAGATCTCTTTGAAGCGGGGGTTGGTGTTCCAGGTGGCACCGAGCTTCATGCCGATGTAGGCGAGGGCGTAGCACCAGGGCCAGGAGCCGATGAAGGTGTAGATGTGGAAACGGAGCTGGTTCATCTTCGCGACACCGGCGGGGAAGGCGATGAAGGTGCGAACAATGGGAAGCATGCGTCCGATGAGCACGGTGATGGAGCCGTACTTGGCGAAGAAGTGATCGACGAGGTCGAGGTCGCGGCGGCTGAGGAGCATCATGCTGCCGTAGCGTTCGACCATGGGGCGTCCGCCCTTTGCGCCGACCCAGTAGGCGGGGATGGAGCCGAGGTTCGATGCGAGAGATGCTACAGTGGCGAGGATGATGAGCTGGAGTTGGGTGTGCGCGAGGGCGTAACCCGCTAGAGGCATGATGACTTCGGAGGGGATGGGGATGCAGGCGGACTGGATGGCCATGAGGAGGACGACACTGGCGTAGCCGCCGCTGGCGATGGCGCCGATGAGGAGGGCGATGATCTTCTCTGACATGTAGGTGCAGTATACGAGGTGAGGGTTACGGGCGAATGAGCTAGCATGGAGGAGTCAGGAGATTTGCACCATGTCGAATACTGTTACGGAAGCAGGAACCTCTATCTCTAGCGAAACTACAGCGGCTGCGGCGACGACGGGACGACCGGCGAGCAGCTATGGGGCCGCTCCGCATGATCCGTCGAAGCCGGCGGTGAAGCGGCAGATCGTCTGCTTCAGCTTCTATAAGGTGATGCCGGAGTGGCGGAGACTGCCTGCGGATGAGAAGGCGAAGCATAAGTCGGCGTTTGTCGATGTGCTGACGAAGTGGAATAAGCCGGGGGAGTTTGTTTCGTTGACGTACTCGACGATTGGGACGCGGGGCGATGTGGATATGTGCGTCTGGTCGATTGGGTATGGTGTGGATGAGTTGAATGAGATGCGCAGCGAGCTGATGCGGACGCCGCTGGGTGGGTATTTGAACTCGCCGCATAACTTTTTGGCGATGACGAAGCGGTCGCAGTATCAGATCGATCGTCCGGATGAGAGTGAGGGCGAAGGGCGTGGAGCGATTCGTCCGGGTGGGCAGAAGTACATCTTTATCTATCCGTTCTGGAAGACGCGGCCTTGGTATTTGCTTCCGGCTACGGAGCGGAAGCGGCTGATGGATGAGCATATTCGGATTGGGCTGATGTATCCGCGGGTGAAGTTGAATACGACCTACTCGTTCGGGATTGATGACCAGGAGTTTGTTGTGGCGTTCGAGACGAACTTTCCGGAGGACTTTCTGGATCTGGTGCAGCAACTTCGGGAGACGGAGATCAGTATGTATACGTTGCAGGACACGCCGATCTTCAGCTGTGTGCGCGTTCCGCCAGCAGAGATGCTGGACCGGCTGGGTTAGAGCGGATGGCGAAGACTACCGTGGTTCGGACTGGAACACTGACAGAGCAACCGCGGGGTGCGAAGGCTAAGGCTGTGGTTGGGGCGAAGGCTCGGGCGATCGCGAAGTCTGAACCGGTGGCAGCTAAGAAGAAAGCTGGGAAGACGGTGAATCCTCTGGCGTCGGAGCGGGTCGCTGCGATTCTCGATGCTTTGCGGAAGACTTATCCGGGAGTGGTTTGTGCGCTGAACCACAAGAATGCGTGGGAGCTGACGGTGGCTACGATTCTGTCGGCGCAGTGTACGGATGTGCGGGTGAATCTGGTGACGCCGGCGCTGTTCAAGGCGTTTCCTACGCCGAAGGCGATGGCGGCGGCTTCCCTGCCCGAGCTTGAGGAGTTGATTCGGACGACAGGATTTTTTCGGAATAAGGCGAAGTCGATTCAGGGCGCGGCGCGGGTGGTGACCGAGGAGTTTGGGGGGAAGGTGCCTCAGACGATGGAAGAGATTTTGACGCTTCCGGGGGTGGCTAGGAAGACGGGGAATGTGGTGCTGGGGTCGTGGTACGGGATTGCGGTGGGAGTGGTGGTCGATACGCATGTGATGCGGTTGTCGAAGCGGCTCGAGTTGACCAAGGAGAGTGCGCCGGAGAAGGTGGAGCGGGATTTGATGAAGATCATTCCGCAGGATCGGTGGATCGCATTTTCGCATGAGCTGATTCATCATGGGCGGCAGATCTGTGTGGCGCGGAAGCCTCGGTGCGTGGACTGCACGCTGGAGAGGCTTTGCAACTCCGGGGACAAGACGTGGAGTTCTCATTGATAGAGCTGTCCTCGATTAAGACCTTGCCGTGCAGGTTCGAGAAAAGTTTCATCTAGTATCTTGGTGGGTATGGCGTGCCGATCGCGGTCTGTCGCGACTTACGTGCAGGTGCGCCGGTTTCTAAAGATGGCTGATTGTTGCTGGTAAATTGGGCTTCGCAGTGGAGAGAGAATGTCTGAAGTTGATGCGGTGGGACCGAAGTGCCCGTTGTGTTCTGGTGGAAAGATAGAGATCTACATTGACGCGAAGGGTGGGACTCTCGCTGCGGACGCGCTGGGGTCGTCGCGGACAAACGTGACTCACGGAAAGATACTTCGTTGCCAGTCGTGCCGGTTTGTCTTCTCCGAATTTCGGCCTGCGGATGAAGAGCTTCACACGCTTTATCGGCAGATGGACCCTACCGTCTATGAGAAGGAAGCCCCTGGGCGGCTGAAGACAGCTGAGCGGCATTTGAAGATGGTGGGCCGACATGCCTCGGGCGGGAAACTGGTGGACGTCGGCTGCGCGTCGGGTTCGTTTCTCTCTGTTGCTGCAGAGGCAGGATGGGCGGTGACGGGAGTGGAGCCTTCGGAGGTGCTGGCCAGCCATGCCAAGGAGGCGGTTCGCGGTCGCGGCGAAGTGTACTGCTCTACGCTTCAGGAGGCGAACCTGGCTCCGGCGTCTTTCGATGCGCTTACGCTGTGGGATGTGCTGGAGCATGTGACCGATCCGGTGGCATTTTTAGGAGATTGCGCAGGCTTGCTGAAACCTGGGGGATATCTGTTCGCGAATCTTCCGGATATCAGCAGCATTCAGGCGAGGCTGCTTGGCGAGCGATGGCCTTTGCTTCTTGCTGAACATCTGAACTACTTTGACCGGGATACTTTGAAGCTTTGCGGAGAGAAGGTGGGGTTGCAGTGGGTCGCCTTCGATCGTCGCCCTGCTTCGTTTACGTTGGAATATATTTTGTACCGTCTGTCGCAGCATCGGATTCCTGCCAGCGAGTTTGGCTATCGCATGGTGCAGAAAAACGCTTTGGGTAGTATGAGCATTCCGATCTACCTGGGGGAGACGTTCGCGGTGTGGACGCGGTCTTAGCGCTGCTGCCGGGAATGCGTATGGGATCTTTGCTAGGTGAGTGCAGTCAGAAGCGATTGGACGAGGGCGGGTATGGTGGCTTCGGCAGCTTCGACGGTGGGTTCGTAGCCGAGGTCGCGGAGGGTTTGGCTGGTGATGGGGCCTATGGACGCGAGGAGGATGCCTGGCGGTAGGGTGAGGCTTGCGGTCTCGAGGAGAGAGATGAGGTTGCGGGCTGTTGAGGCGCTGGTGAAGGTGACGGCGTCGGGGTAGCTTGCTGGGGTTCGGAAGAGGGCTTGAAGGGCTGGGATGGAGTCGGGGGGGACTTGGTTGCGGTAGGCTTCGGCGATGGTGACGATGGCTCCCGCAGTGGTGAGGGCTTCGGGGATTGTGTCGCGGGCATCGGCGGCGCGGACTAGAAGGAAGGATTTGCCGGAGGCTTCGGGGAGGAGCGCTTCGGCGAGTGATTCGGCGATGTACTTCGGTGGGACGAGATCGACTGTGAGGCCGATGTTGTTGGCGGCGCGCAGGGTGGCGGGGCCGATGACGGCGATGTGTCTGGGGAGTTGGGTGAGGCGCTGGAACTGGGCACGGCGGTGGAAGGCTTCGACGGCGTTGGCGCTGGTGAAGACGAGCCAATCGTAGGTGCGGAGACAGGTGAGGGCGGCGTCGAGTGGGGCGTAGGTTTCGGGAGGGGCGATCTCGATGGTGGGGATGAGGATGGGGGTCGCGCCGAGGGCTTCGAGTTGAGCGGCGAGGTCGGAGGCCTGGTGGCGGGTTCGCGTGATGAGGATGCGTCTGTTGGTTAGGGTTGGCATCCTTTGGATATTGTATGTCGCGCCAGCGGTACGAGTCTTACGCGAGGTTGATGCGGCGCTTGTTGACTTGATTCTCATTCCGGGCCTAGGATGCCGCACCAAAGGAGAAAACTTATGCCAACTTATATTTCGCTCGGCCGCTGGACGCAACAAGGCGCGCACAACATGAAGGAGAGTCCGGCCAGGCTGGAAGCTGCGAAGAAAGCGTTTGCGGCGGACGGCGTTAAGATGTTGCACTACTTTCTCACGATGGGGACTCACGATATGGTCATCATTACCGAAGCGCCAAACGATGAGGTGATGGCGAAGGCGATCCTATCGACGATTGCAAAGGGGGGAGTTACAACACAGACGATGCGGGCTTTTACAGAAGACGAGTACAAGGGGATTATGAAGAGCCTACAAATTTGATTGGCCTCAAAGGCATTGATGGCTGATCTATGGACGCTATTCTCGCTAAGGCGACATCGGGGTCGTGCTGAGTTGCGGGAGGCCTGTCGACGTTCTCGGGAGCTGTTTTGATGTTGGGTGAGCGGTAAGATCGAAGCCTTGTTTTCTTTCCCCTGTCCCCAGGCGGGTAATGACTGCTATGCTTGCCCGCTATGAATTTGAGCCTGCGTCGCTGCTTGAAATTGATGCCAGAGGAAGACCATCCATGAGAAAGCCGAACCGGAGCTTCTGGCAGATATGGAACATGAGCTTTGGCTTTCTGGGGATTCAGTTTGGCTGGGGTCTGCAGATGGCAAATATGAGCGCCATCTACGAGTATCTGGGAGCGAGGGCGGATCAGATTCCGATTCTGTGGCTGGCCGCTCCGCTGACAGGTTTGCTGATTCAACCAATCATCGGATACGCCAGCGATAACACGTGGGGACGATTAGGGCGACGACGTCCCTACTTTCTTGCGGGAGCGATACTCAGCTCGCTGATGCTGCTTTTGATGCCGAACTGTGCGAGCTTGTGGATGGCGGCGGGGATGTTATGGATTCTCGATGCGTCGATCAACGTGAGCATGGAGCCGTTTCGCGCGTTTGTCGCGGACATTCTGCCGGAGGGGCAGAGGACGCGGGGCTTTGCGATGCAAAGTCTGTTTATCGGCCTGGGCGCGGTAATCGCGTCGGCACTTCCCTGGTTACTGACCAACGTGTTTCACATGAATCAAGTCGTTGGGGACGCGAGGGCTGTACCTACCACGGTGCGGATCTCTTTTTACATTGGGGCGGCTGCCTTTATGAGCGCCGTGTTGTGGACTATTGTGACCACTCCAGAATATCCACCAGAAGACATGGAGGCTTTTCGCAGAGCCAAGAGCCGCAAGGCCGGGTTGATGGCCAGTGCGAAGGAGATACTGGCGGCAGTTAAGGATACGCCGGAGACAATGCGGAGGCTGGGGCCGGTGCAGTTGTTTA
The DNA here is from genome assembly GCF_051013365.1 of Tunturiibacter psychrotolerans. Taxonomy (GTDB): domain Bacteria; phylum Acidobacteriota; class Terriglobia; order Terriglobales; family Acidobacteriaceae; genus Edaphobacter; species Edaphobacter psychrotolerans_A. The sequence goes on from NZ_CP132941.1 coordinate 5,839,040, forward strand.
CCTGGCTTGGTCTTTTCTGCATGTGGCTTTATTTCCCGGTGGCGGTGGCGCACAACGTGTTTGGCGCGAATGACCCTGGTTCACCGAACTATAAAGCGGGGGTTGAGTGGGGAGGAGTCTGCTTCGCAGCCTACTCGGCCGTGTGCTTTGCATTCTCGTTTGTGCTGCCAGGACTTGCCAAGGCGATTGGTCGCAAGAAGACTCACACTGCGTGTTTGCTATGCGGGGCAATCGGGCTGATGTCGGTGGTCTTGATGCACAACAAATACATGCTGCTGTTTACGATGGTGGGTGTGGGCATAGCGTGGGCGAGCACGCTTTCGATGCCGTATGCCATGCTGGCGGCGTCACTGCCTCCGGAGAGAACCGGAGTCTACATGGGGATCTTCAATTTTTTTGTGGTGACGCCAGAGATCCTGGCATCGCTGTTCTTCGGATGGATTATGACGCACTTTCTTCACAACAATCGGATATACGCAATTATTGCCGGGGGCGTTTGCATGCTGATCGCCGCTGGCCTGATGCAGCGCGTAACAGATCCGCGAACGCTAAGCGTTCAAGATTTGTGAGGTCCTTCAGATGGCTGGGACAGCGAGGAGATCGAGTGCTCCCCTGGATTTGAGGTCGTCGGCGACGTGGAGGCCAAGGTCGGTGGGATCGGCGTCGTTGGCGGCTTCAGTTTCGACCTGGACCATGGATTCGCCGTCGGGTGAGACGACCTGAGCGACCATCTTCCACTTCCCTTCTTCGTGGAAGCAGTGAGCGCCGATGGGGAGGGAGCAGCCGCCGCCGAGGGCGTCGAGGGTGGTGCGTTCGGCTTCAATGGCGAAGCGAGTGTAGGGATGCTCAAGGAAGGTGATGGCGTTGCGGATGTAGGCGTCACGGGCTTCGTCGATGACGTGCGATTCGCTTCGGGTTTCGAGGGCTAGCGCTCCCTGGCCGGGAGCGGGACAGAGTTCGCAGGGAGAGAAACGCTGATGGACGGATTCGGTGCGCTTGAGGCGGTCGAGGCCGGCGGCGGCGAGGACGAGAGCGTCGCACTGGCCCTGCTCGAGTTTGCGGAGGCGGGTGTCGATGTTGCCGCGGACATCGACGAAGGTGACGTCGGGGCGGAGCGCGAGGATCTGAGCGCGGCGACGCGGGCTTGTGGTGCCGATGCGGCCACCGGTGGGGAGGGTGTGGAGCGCCCAGTATGGTTCGCAGACCCAGACGTCGCGGGCGTCGGCGCGTTTGGGGATGGCGGCAAGGGTGAACTGAGGGGCGAGTTTGGTGGGGAGATCCTTGAGGCTGTGGACGGCGAGGTCGATGCGGCCTTCTTCGAGGGCTTCTTCGATTTCTTTAATGAAGATGCCTTTGCCGTCCAGGTTGGGGGGTGGGACGAAGCCGGGCTGCTGCATGCGATCGCCGGTGGTGCGGATGATCTCGAGTTCGACGTGATAGCCGGCGTCGCGGAGGGCGTAGAGGATGTGGTTGGCCTGCCAGAGGGCTAGTTGGGAGCCTCGGCTGCCGATGCGGATGGGATTGCGGGGATTATTGTGCTCGGAACTCATATTCCTAACTAGGATACGGGATGCGAAGTGCGATGGTTCAGATAGTTGTCATCAATGTGGCGGAATGGAAGCCAGGCCCTCTAGTTTGGGCGGAATGATACGACTCGGTCGGTGGAGTGGCGGGGTGAGTGGCTATGGCTGGTATCGAAGGAGTGGCCTTGGTCGGACTAGGCGAAATTGTCTGGAACTAACCGGGCGATGGGAGCGTAAGAGCCTGAGAGACACACGAGCGCTGGAGGGACTTCATGCAGGATCTGTGGGTTGCTTTGCGTCAGTTCTACAAGTCGCCTGGCTTTGCCATTACCGTTGTGCTGACGATTGCGTTGGGAATTGGGGCAAATACCGCGATCTTTACACTGGTGCACGCGGTGCTGATGAAGTCGCTGCCGGTAGCGGATCCGAAGACGCTGTTTCGTGTGGGCGACCTGGATGACTGCTGCGTCAATGGTGGCTACATCAATGACAATGGGGACTTCGACCTTTTCTCTTATGAGTTGTACAAGCATCTGCAGGAGACTACGCCGGAGTTCGAGCGGCTTGCGGCGATGCAGGCGGGGGGTGAACAGAAGACCACGCGGCGAGGCTCGGAGCCGGCGAAGTCTGAACGTGCACAGTATGTTTCGGGTAACTTTTTTACGACGTTTGGGATTGGACCGTTTGCAGGGCGGGTGTTGACCGATGCGGATGATACGCCGGGTGCGGCTCCAGCGGTGGTGATGAGTTATCAGGCCTGGCAGTCGGATTATGGTGGAGACCCGAAGGTGGTGGGCTCGACGTTTTATCTGCAGGGACAACCCGCGACGGTGGTGGGGATTGCTCCGCCGGGATTCTTTGGCGATCGGATCAGGAGCGATCCGCCGGCGTTGTGGATTCCGCTGGCGATGGAACCCGCGATCGAAGGGAAGAATTCGATTTTGCATGTGCGGGATAGCAATTGGCTCTATGCCGTGGGGAGGTTGAAGCCGGGGATTAGCGTCACCGCGCTGCAGGACAAGATGTCGGGTAGCTTGAGACAGTTTCTTGCGGCGCAGCCTAGCTACTCTCGAAATGGCGGGTTGGCGAATATTCCAAAGCAACATGTGGTGATCGTGCCGGGTGGCGCGGGGATACAGAATCTGCAGAAGCAGACGGGCAAGGGGCTTTATCTGCTGATGACGATCTCGGGGCTGGTGCTGCTGGTTGCGTGCGCGAATGTTGCGAACCTGCTGCTGGCGCGCGGTACGACGAGGAGAGCTGATACTTCGGTGCGAATGGCACTGGGCGCGGCGAGGAGCAGGTTGATTCGGCAGATGTTGACGGAGAGCCTGTTGCTGGGGTGTGTGGGTGGTTTGGCCGGTTTGATCGTGGCTTATGCGGGGACGCGTGTGATTTTGTCTCTCGCATTTCCTGATTCGCCGAATCTGCCAATTGCCGCGAGTCCTTCTCTGGCGGTGCTGGGGTTTGCGTTTTTATTGTCGCTGCTGACCGGAGTGATCTTTGGGGTTGTGCCGGCCTGGATTACATCCCATGCCGATCCGGCGGAGGCATTGCGTGGTGCGAACCGCTCGACGCGAGATCGGGCGTCGCTGCCGCAGAGATCATTGATTGTGTTTCAGGCAGCGCTGTCGCTGGTGCTGTTGGTGGGCGCGGGGTTGTTGACGAAGAGCCTGCGAAATATGGAGCATCAGAAGTTTGGAATTCAGACGACGAACAGGTATGTGCTGCATCTTGACCCGGCCGGCGCAGGTTATACGCCGGAGACGCTTCCAGCGTTTTACAGGGCATTGGAAGATCAATTTGGGTCGTTGCCAGGAGTGCAGAGCGTTGGGCTGGCGCTTTACAGCACGCTTGAAGGAAACAACTGGGGCGAGGGTGTGTTCGTTAGCGGACGACCGGCGCCCGGACCAAATGACCATAACAACTCTTCGTGGGACAGAGTGAGTACTCGATTCTTCGAGACGGTTGGACAGCCGATTGTGCGCGGGCGAGGATTTACGAATCAGGATACGGCAACGTCGCAGCTAGTGGCCGTGGTGAATCAAGCGTTTGTGAAGAAGTTTTTTCCCAAGGAAGACCCCATAGGAAAGCACTTCGGAGTCTTCGAGCAGAAGTTCTCGTCGTCGTTCGAGATTGTTGGCATTGTGGCAGATGCCAAATATCAGAATCCGCGCGACGAGTTCAGGCCGATGTACTTTCGTCCGCTCAATCAGACGCTGACGGGGCTGACCGATCCGAATGAAACGATGGCGGAAGGACGCGCACTCTTTATCAATTCGGTGACTCTATTTTTTCGGAGCGAGCCGCAGAATCTCGACGCAACGGTGAGACGAACGCTGGCGAATATAAATCCAGACCTGACGGTGCTTGATCTGCACTCGCTGGACTACCAGGTGGCTGACAACTTTACGCAGGAGCGGTTGATTGCCCGGCTCACGATGTTGTTTGGAGGGCTTGCGCTGGTGCTTGCTTCCGTGGGTTTGTATGGAATCACGTCGTATCAGGTGGCGCGAAGAACGAGCGAGATCGGGCTACGGATGGCGTTGGGAGCAGACCGTGGGAAGGTCGTGCGGATGGTGATGCGAAGCGCGTTCGTTCAGGCTGGACTGGGGCTCGTGATTGGTGTACCGATCGCGATCTTCGGAGCGAGGGTGATGGCTGATCAACTGTATGGTGTGCGGTCGTACGATCCGGTGAGTCTGTTGATCGCGGTGGTTGTGCTGCTGGGGTCGGCTACGATTGCGGGGTTTATTCCTGCTCGGCGTGCAGCGAATATCGAACCTATGACGGCGTTGCGGACCGAATAGACGCTTCCCTTCTTACATAGAAAAGCGGCGGAGACGGGATAGCTGTAAAAAGCTGAGCCAGATAAATCTTGGATTGTTGAGGAGGTAACGGCGCCACAGACGTTTCGGTTCTTTGATGAGGCGGTAGAGCCACTGGAGGCCGGAACGTTTCATCCAGTCGGGGGCCTCTGCCAGATTGCCGCTGAGGAGGTCGAACGCTGCGCCGACGCCGACCATGAGTTTTACGGGGAGGCGGCCGCTATAGGCGGACATGAATCGCTCCTGCTTGGGCGTGCTGAGTCCGCACCAGAGTATGTCGGCCTGAGATGTTTCAAGCTGTGCTCGCAGATCCTGCTCCTCCTCTGCGTTAAGCGGTCGGAAGGGAGGAGTGTAGGTGCCTACGATTTGCAGGCCCGGATATCGGCGGATCAACTCGCTTCGTAACTCCTCGGCGACGCCGGGCCTGCCGCCGTAGAGGAAGTGGCGATAGCCGCGCTGCACGGAGAGTTCACACATCTTCAGCATGTAGTCGGGGCCATAGACGCGGGTCATGTGCTTGAAGCCGTGCAGGTGGCCAAGCCAGACGGTGGGCATGCCATCGGGGGTTGATAGGAAGGATTTGTTGAGGATGGTCCGGAAGGACTCGTCCGATTGGGCTTCGATGATGCCGTGTACACCCGTAACGCAGATATATCCGTTGCCGCTGCGGTTCAAGAGCGCCTCGCTCTGCTCGAGCGCGCTCTCCATGGAGAGTGCACTGATGCCGACACCAAGGATGTTGATTCTTGGCGGATCGCCAGAGATCATGATCGGGCCTCGATTGTGAAGATGAATACGGCATCAGATGTTGAAGATCAGTAGAGAGTGCCCGCTCGATCGGAGTGAACTCCTCTAACTCTATTACCAGAATCTGTTAGGTCAGTATACGAAAGTAGCGAGAGGCTGTCGACCGATCGTCTGCATCGACAGCCCATGTTAAAGCTACTATTTGTAACCGACGAAGAGCGGCATGCGGAAGTTACCAGTGGTCGGTGAGGTGATTTTTTTGGTTACGCCAGAGCGTGTCTCCTGCACCTGAGTGGCATATCCACAGCCACTGCAGTAGACGTCTTCTTTGTAGATGTAGGAGGTTTGCGCGTCTGTGGAGACGAAGGCGGCTTGTGTGGAGGGGACAGCAATGGCTGGATAAATCATGCCGCCGATAAGCTCTGTCTCGCCGCCGCTGGCGGTGCTGATGACTGTGCCGGCTTGCTCGGTTTTAAGGCCGAGGATCCAGAGGGAGCCGCCGAGGTTGGAGATCTTGGTTGCGGAGACCTCATTGTCGAGTTGACGTATATACGCCTGCTGGCCCTTCTGGATGTTGAAGCTGTCAATGCCGATATCTTCGAGGAAGAGCTTGCCGGCGCCGGGGTAGCTCGCGTAGTTGTTGATGAACCCATCTTTGAGAACGACGGGACGACTGCCGCGATGATCGATCTTTATTCCGTAACCAAACTGCTCGATGATGAGTGGCGTGGTGCTGTTGCTAGTGACGACGAAGCGAATGCCGCCGCCATTTGTCCCTGCGCCGAGGTTGACCACGGAAGAGAATCCTACGATTCGATCGACGGTGTCGGGTACTGTAACGTCGGCTTCGTTGTAAGAGAAATATGCGGCGAACGGAAAGTAAACGGTGTGCTTGCCACTGTTGAGCACGGCCTGAAGGCCTGAGGTGTCTCCGTACCACTTAGGCGTGAAGACGGCCCAGTCCGAGAGGCTTGTGCTTGTGAAGGATGGCGTCTCTCCGATAGACATGTTGACACCTGTAGTGGAGGATGCGGTTCCCGTGAGGGTTGACGGAGCGCCGCCGACTACGAGATGAACGATGGTGCCTTTGGTAAGGGTCGGAGTGGCGGTGCTTGAATCCTGCAACGTCGCTTCGTATCCGCTCGAGGCTACGTTTCGCAGGTACATCGTGCTGTTGGTCTGGATTGCGGGAACGGAGGCGATACCGCCGGAGAGGCTGCCGTCCAGCAGGACGACGAATCCGCCGCTGTTGGTGATGGCAGGAACCTTGTTGGTGCTGGTGAGTCCGCGAACGTTGACCAATTGATTGCTGTTGCGAATGCCAGCGATGTTCTGGCCGGAGAGAGTGATGCCTTCGATGGTGGTGCTGTACTCGGCGTTCTGAAGATCCACGCCTACGTCGAAGCCTTGCACCTCGGTGTTGCGGATCATGAGAGGACCAGCGTACTGCCGCGTCAAGTCGATGCCTGCGTGGCCATTTCCGTCTTCGCTTTTGACGAGAACATTGTGGATGGAGCCGATGTTATTGGAGACATAGTTGAGCGCGGTGGCGCCAGGGTTGCCGGGGCCGATCGAGAAGCCGAGGTCCCATATGTTTTGACGGAAGGACTGATTGCCAAGTGGGGTGAGGATCACCGGCTTTGGAGCAGCGGAGTTGTTGAAGCCGCTGGCGTCCGGTGCGAGGCGAATGACGCTGCTGGACGAACCTGATCCCTGCAGCGTGACGCAGCATCCGACCCACTGCAGGGTGTTCTTGACGAGGTAGGTTCCGGGCGGGAAATATAGCGCCTTGGGCACTCCGTAGTAGTCGGCTGACGCATTCGATCGACCGTCGGAGAGGGCGCTCTGAATTGCTGCCGTGTCATCGGTGACTCCGTCACCTTTGGCACCGTATGTTTTGACGGAGGTCATAAAGCCTGCGGGAAAGGAGAGTGTTCCCGTGTTAAGATTTGCGCCCGATACGGTGAGCGGCTGCGGGGCAGCCGTGCCACCCTCTGTGACGGGAATGGTTTGTCCGGAACAACCAACCAACACGAGGATACAAAGGGAGACGATCGCGGTTACTGCTGCGCGAGGGGTTGTTGGCACTCGATGGATTTCGCGGGGCGCAGAAATCTCAGAGAGAAATTGGGGAGGGGGAGGGCATTTTCTCATTCGCAAATAGTTGCATACTTCCCCGCCCGCCACAATGGTACTAAAGGGTGGTTCTTACGCATCGAAGCGCAGAAGTTGTTCGATGAGACCAAGTTGCGCGAGAGACTTGGTCCACAACCTTGAGAATTTTTAATTCTTTTATAGCAATGTCTCTTCAATATCTGCCGTTGGTTTGTTCTATCGCCAGGATGATGCGTCGAGAGATCTCACTCCAAGTGAAATCGTTTTCAATCATTGCTCTTGCGGAGTCGCCCATGTGAGTGCGTTCAGCGGTTGTGAACTCCTCTGCCTGCTGGAAGAGCTCGGCGAGGCGAATGGGGGTGTTGGGAGCGAGGACCAGACCACAGTTCCAATGACGAACGAAATCGGCGAGGTTGGTCTCCTCGGAGACGATGAGTGGGACGCCGCATGAAGCCGCTTCGAGGCATGCTGTGGGGATGACATCGAAGCGGGAGGAGTGAACGAAGAACATCGCCGCCTTTAGAGTGGTGCGCAGAGGCGATCCAAAGATTTGTCCTGTCCAGCTGATCGCGTCGGCGATGCCAAGCTGATCTGCGAGCGTTTGCAGCTGAGGCCGATCAGGACCGTCACCCACCATCGTCAACTTCAACGTGCCTCCGGATTTCCGATAGCGTGCGAATCCTTCTACAAGAAGATCTAGTCCCTTTTGAAAGATTGCCATTCTCCCGCAATAGACAATTGAGGGCTCGGTGGCCTCAGCATCTGCCGATTTTATTTTCATGACCTCATCGGCGATGTCCTGGGCAGCGGGCAATTCGAAGCCGTTGGGGATGAGGGTGATCTGATGAACGGTGGGAAATCGAGACTTGAGGTCATCTACTTCGGTCTGGCCGATTGCGTGAACCAGAGAAGCATTTCGCAGGGTCCAGCCTTCCCACAGCGAGAGATAGAACCGCTTCCTTAGTCGGCCTGCGAGCGAGCGGCCCTTGCGGTCAGAGAGGTAGCCTCCATGGGGAGTGACGCCGAATCGTATGTTTCTTTTGCGGAGTAATTTTGCGACTGATGTGAGCTGCGGAACAAAGACAGAGTGCAGATGAACCCATGCGCTCTCCGGTAGAGCGTACAGTGCTGCGCGGAGGTCTTCTGCTAAGCCGAACTGCGATCTGCTTTTTGGGAATGCAACGAGCTTGTAGGTGTGGGCGTGAGTGGGAGGCTGCTCCGTTGCGAGTAATGTCCAGACCTCGCATGCATGACCCTGTGCCACCATGTTCGTGGCGAGCCAGTGTACGACTTTGTTAACTCCATTCGCCGTGTTCGGGTCGGCGGTTCCTGGAATTATATGGATGATGCGCAAATCGTTTGGCTCCTGCGATGTGTTCTGTAATTTAGATGCAGTTGCGTTGCTCTGCACGAGAACGAGCTCGGCAATTGTGGTCGCTGAAGGTTGTATGCGGACGCGATCTAATTTCGATATCTACGCCGTCAAACGGGGAGGGCTGCTTTTAGAAATTATTGATAGTGCCGTGAATTTTACGGACCGAATTGTTTGACGCTTTCTTGCCTCCGTAGGAGTAGAAGACGTGGAGATGTTGAGGGCTGTTGACACCGGGAGCGGCGAGGCGCGAGGTGTTGCCGTTTCGAGTTTCAATGACCCAGTTAGGTGCTCCATAGCCGGCGATGTTGATGTTTTCGTATCCAGTCGCGAAGAGGTTCGAATCCGTGATCTTCATCGTCGTGGAGTCGGGCGCCGCGGTGGAGAGCTTGTAGAAAAAGAATCCGAATATCTCGACCTGCGCGTCGGTGGCGACGATGTCTGTGCCGTTGTGTTCGGTTTTGTAGCCAAGGATCCAGAGTGTGCAGCCATTGCAGGTCAATTGGTCTGCATGGGCTTGTTCTTGATCAAGTTGCCGAGCCCAGATGTGCTGAGTGGGATAGAACGTGACGGTGTTGCCCGGATTGTTGTTGGCACCGAGGATGGCGTCATCGAGATAGAGATTGCCTGCACCTGGAGAGGCTGAATAGTTGTAGGTATTGTCGTCGATCAGGACGAGTGTTCGAGATCCTGTGTGATTGATGTTGCAGGCGGTGTTCGGGCAACCCTCAATGATCAGAGGAGTCTTCGAGGAACCCGCGACGTTGAGATTGAGGAAGAAGGTTCGGCCTGGTGTGGGCATGGCCGTGAAGAACTGGAGATGATTGACCGTGTCGGGGACTGTTATGTCGAACGAACCGCGACCACCGTATTGGCCTGGCGGAGCGTAGACGGTTGGAGATTTCGATTGCGCGATGGTAGCCGCCCAGGTGGAAACAGACGTTCCCAATACTGTCCAAGTGCGTGGATCCGGGTCGTTGGGCTGTGGTGTCTCTGATTCGGGAAGATGAAGAGAGCCCGGGGGAGCGGATTGATCGAACACAGTTTGAGCTTCGCCCGACCAGGTCTCTGTGAGGTCTCCCTTATACATCTTGGCGGGAGTTACGCAGTAGTCTGCCTCCGACGTTGCGTAGCCGATGACTTTTACGTTGCGCGTGTAGAGGTGACAACCCGGTTGACCACGCTCTTTGCCATTCTGCAGGGCGATTCCGCTGGAGTTGTCTCCGAAAAGCTCCGAGTCGATGATGGTTGTGTTGGCGTGAAAGAGTTCGGCCTGGAGAGCGGGTACGCTGTTGTCGCTTAGCAGATGGCGAATACTGAACTTCATGTTTGTGCTGCCGATGCCTGCGACGGTTTGACCTTCGAGAGTGATGTCCTCGAAGGTGAAGCTGTACTCCTGCTGATTGCTGTAGATGCCGTTCTGGCATCCATAGGCGGCAACGTTGCGCATCATGCCTGGGCCAGGATAGGCGCGACGAAGGTTGAGAGCGTTGACGCAGTTTGAGTCGTCGGACCAGACCTGAACGTTTCTGATGGCGCCGATGTTGTTGACCTGCGTGGTGAAGATTTCAGCGTTGGGATTACCGACGCCTGACTCGAAGCCGATGTTTTCAATGAAGACGTGGAAGTTGTCGTTCTTGTTGACGCTGAGCGGACTGAAAAACTGGACGGGATTTGTTCCTGTGTTGAAGGCAGGGGAGTTGGGTGCGAGTTTGATGATGGATGTCTGAGCTCCGGCTCCATAGATGGACCAGTAGTTGCCGTAGGGGATGATGGTGTCGCTTGCGAGATAGACGCCGGGGGGAAAGTAGAGAAACATCGGAAAGGCGCCAAGCTGGCCGCCTGCGCCTGCGCCGTAGAACATGTTGACATTTTTGAGCGGGGGCGCGGCGGTGGTGAGTTCGAGGTGCGTTGCATCCGTGACGGACGCAACTTTGTAGAAGACGCTGCCAATTTGAAGGCTGAAGTTTGGCTTTAGCGCTGCGAAGGTAGGGCCGCTGACGGCGGTAACGGTTGTTCCGTTGGTGCTGACTACGTTCGGTGGAAGGCGTGCGTTTACGTTGGCGAGGCTGCCGGGGTTTGTGGTGAGCGTGAGATGCTGCGGATCAAGAACGGCAGCGATGGTGTAGAGTCCGCCTGCTATTCGGATGGGAGAGCCGGGCGCGAGTCCAGCAAATACGGAGCCGCCGACTTGAGTCACGGTGTAGGTATTGCCGCTGACAGAGGTGCTGACTTTGCTTTCGGCCGATCCTCTGTCAAATGCGAATAATCTTTGTAGCCCCGCAGTATTGTCGGTGACTCCATCGCCTACGAGATTGGCTATGGGGTTGTGTGTCACGTCAATGATTGCAAATGCGGCTGCGCTCGTGAAGCCTGGAGGGTAGACGATGTTGTTTGTGAGTCGCGCACCGATTCCATCGGCAGGGATGATTGAAAGCGTGCCATCGACGAAGGTCAGGCTGTCAGCTCGATTGACGGTTGTCATGGAGCCTGCTGAGATTCGGATTGGGTAGTTGCCTGCGGGAGAGCCGGAAGTGGCGGACGTGCTCAACTTCGGCTGACCTTTGAAGAGGCCAGCGTAGGTTCCGGAGTAGGACGACATCTTGAAGATCAGAGGCGGCAGAGGATCGCCGACGTGCATGGTGAGATGCGTTGCAGTGGCTGTATAAGTCGTGGCCCCTGCATAGATGCCGCTTAGAAAGAGCAGCAGGAATAATGCCAAGCGCATCTTCATCGTGTGTCCTCGGGTGGAAGTACGATCAGGATGGACGATTGAGGATCTGTTGTCCTCTCATAATTAGCATCAAAGATACAGTTCTCGGTAAACTGTTCCTGCAGATGCAATTGCGGTCAATCAGCAGGCTTCTTAATTATACAAACAACGTAGAAAAAACATCTTTGAAGAAGAGGTCTGTTGCGAATGAATGTTCTGCTTTCAGCCTATGCATGCATGCCAAACTCGGGTTCTGAACCGGGCAATGGCTGGAACTGGGCGATGCATCTGGCAGAACGCGGAATCAACGTTACAGTATTGACTCGCCGCGAGGGGCGCGACGAGATTGAAGCTTACCGGCAGGCTCATCCGAATGGAAATCTTGCTTTCGGCTACGTGTCGGTTCCGACGAAGTTGTTCAAACCTGGCACCGGGATGCACTACGCGCTTTGGCAGATGTTCGCGGTCGGAGTTGCGCGGTCGTTGAATCGTCAGCAGCGGTTTGATCTTGTGCATCACGTTACTTACACGAGCATTCATGTGCCGACGCAGCTTTGGCGTTTAGGCGTTCCGACTGTGTTCGGGCCTGTGGGAGGAGGTCAGACAGCGCCTGCAAGCATGCTGGAGTACTTCGGATCGAGCAGGCGTGCCGAGGAGCGTCGAACACTTTTGACAAAAGCACTTCCCTTCTCTCCTCTTCACAGACGGTGGCTCGGGAAGATGACTACGGTGCTCGCGGCGAACGACGATACGATGCAGCTGATACGGGCGATGGGACGATCAGACGTCAGGCTGCAGTTCGATAACGGAGTGGGTGCGGATTATCTTGCACCGGAGCCTAAGAGTTTCAAGTTAGGCACGCCTGCGGTGCGGTTGATCTGGGTGGGGAGAATCTTGCCGAGGAAGGCTCTTCCGATGGCGCTCGATGCGCTTGCCAAGGTGCAGCATGGCTGGACGCTTACGATCGTCGGGAACGGACTTGCGGAGGCGACCGTGAGGCAGATGATCGCTGAGCGAGGGTTGAGTGACCGCGTTCACTGGGCGGGAAGACGACTGTCGTGGGAGGAGGTTCGAGCAGAGTATCTGAAGCATGACGTGCTTCTGTTTACCAGCCTGCGTGAGACTTCCGGGGTGCAGTTGCTGGAGGCTATGGCCGTTGGACTGCCGGTGATTACGCTGGATCTGCATGGCGCCCGTGACGTCGTACCTGAAGAGGCGGGTATCAAGGTGCCGGTAACGACTCCTGCTGAGGTTGTGTGCGGTCTTGCCAATGCAGTCGATCGATTCGCGTCGATGAGCGTTGATCAAAAGAATGCGATGTCGCGCGCGAGCTGGGATTTCGCCAGGACGAGTACGTGGGCCTCTCGTGCGGCCAAAGCTGAGCTGCTGTATGCGGAGCTTGTGGAGAAGGCAACGTGACGGCTGCGTTCGACAGCCTTGATTGGTTTTATTTTTATCATCTACGAGGGGGCTCTTTTTGACGCTACGTGCCACGAAGATTGACTTATCGAGTCAAGCCATTGAGGCCTGGCTGTTCGTTTTGAGAAACGAGACAAAAGTTACAAAGTTTCAACTGACATACTTGCGTTCACGCAATGAGCGCTCGAAGGCCCCGGTGGTTGCACCCGGTGGGCCTGTGGTGTCAGTGACCACCTATGGAGAGCGGCTGAGGTCGGTTCACCTGATGCTGGAATCGATTGCTGCCGGCTCTGTTCTGCCGTCGAGGCTTATCTTGTGGGTGGATAACGCAGAGGCGTTTGCCAATCGATCTGCTGGCCTTGAAAGGCTGGTGAAGAGAGGTCTTGAGATTTACCTGAGCGATAACTTCGGTCCACACACGAAGTATTATCCCTATCTTTTGTCCAGCGATACCTTCGAAACACCGCTTGCGACTGCTGATGACGATCTTCTCTACAGCAGGTGGTGGCTGGAGGGTCTGGTTCGAGCGCATCGCGAACTTCCAGAGGCCGTTAATTGTTATCGGGCGCATCGGATAAAGCTTTCGGAGGGCATTATCACGCCGTATCAGACGTGGGCATCATGCCGATCAACGGAGCCAGAGTTTCTTCACTTTGCTACGGGTGTGTCCGGCTGCATCTATCCGCCTTCACTGTTGCGGAGATTGAAAGTTGCCGGAACTGAGTTTCTGCAGCACTGCCCAAAGGCAGATGATGTCTGGCTGCACGTCAACGCGTTGCGAGCCGGGATGAAGACGCGACAGATCTGGAGTCGGCCTCTGAGGTTTCCGTTTGTTCCTGGGACGCAAGATAGCGGGCTTTACCACGGCAACGTTCTTCAGTCTCGAAACGATGAGCAGATTCAGAGTACCTATACGGCGAAAGATATCGCTCTTCTTGAAGAGGCGGCCGCCTTATCGTCCGGCCGCCACGTGTCAGAAAAAGCCTGGCGTTAGCGGGGATATAACGCTTCGGCGCCCTCTAACGCGGCTTCGCGACGGATCTTTCGAACTCTCAGCCAAAATGCTATCCCAATGAGTCCCTGGAAGAGAACCTGGCTCGCCAACATTCCTATCATGACTCCTTTCATCCCAAGTTTGCTAGCCAAGGGCCCGGCTAGCGCCACGGAGAAAACGATCAGAACAGGATAGGTCCAGAAGATGGGAGCGGTGTATTCCAGTGCCTGCAAGCCATAACGCAATGGGCCCGAGATGAAGACGACTAAATAGATGCACGCGAATGCGCGGAGAACGAATCCGTCACCTGCATATTTCGTTCCATAAGCGAGCTTCAACCAGAACGAAGGGAAACAACCCACGAGGCCCGTGAAAGCAAGCGTTATGGCTCCCCACTGCAAAGTAATTCGCCTGACGTAACGCAACATGCCCTCAACGCCTTCACGGCGCATCCGGCGTGCGGCCTCTGCGGGCACGACGTTGTCCAGTCCGAGAAACCAGACGTGGGCGACACCTACGATGTTCTGTGAGGCGCGCAGAACAGCCGAGGCCGCAGCACCGAAGTAGACCGGAGCGGCCAACTGAAACAGATTGCTTGATGCCCATTGCATAAAGGCCGATGGCGCGAGCCAGCGAGACATTTGCCAATGTCGGAGAAAGACGGTTCGAAGGGCATGCCGACTGTAGGTAACGTGCTCGTACCAGCGGAGGCAAGAGAGGAATCCGATCAGCGAGGTCGCGGCGATGATCCAGAGCATGGTGGATAGCTTCGCACCGTGGCTTCGAGAGAGCCAAAAGATGATCGGCACCTGAGTAAGGTAGCTCACGATATCGCAGGTGAGAGCGTGCTTGCTTTGGCTGGTGCAGAAGAAATAGCGTCGAAGGAACTCCTGCAACATGTAAGCGACCGCGGCACCGCTGATTGGCAGGGCAAGGCCTGCGATGTGCCACTGGGGGAAGTACCTTGCGGAGTACCACACGCAGACGAACATGATGAGTCCGACGAAGAGACCAAAGGCAATTTCCTGGACGAGCACGGAGCCGTAGTAGGCGGGCCGGTCTTCCTGATCTTGTTTGGGGCCCACGCTCATCATGGGCGTCACAATCATTGCGTACTGAAGGCTGTTGGCAAACAAGACTCCGACCCATGCAAGGGCAAAGACACCATAGTCACGAAGCCCAAAGGAGCGCGCGAGAATAACATTGGTGACGAAGTTTGCGCCGCTGACCAGGCCCTGATCGAAGAGAGCAGCCGGCGTTCGGCCGCCACCAATCCGTGCAAGGATTCGAGCGAGAAAAGTCTGTTTTTTTTCCAAGAGTTCAGTACCCACTGGGACCTCTGCGGGCTGGAGAGGAGAACGTTGGGGAGACCGGTTCATCAGGAGAAATCCAAAGGCGACAGCTAAGTGCTCTTGCCGAATCCGTGACTTGGGTTAAGGATATCACTGGCGCAGGAAGGGTCTCTATGCGCCGACTTCTTGAGGGATCGACGGAATGGAAGATTGCGAGACCTTTCGAAGTTTCGATCGAGATGAGTGTGATGCGGCGCCGCCGACAAGCCCTATGAAGGCAAGTAGAAACACAGCGCCGGGTCGAGTGAAGATGTAGGTCAGGTTTGGACCTCCAAGAGATCTCACCGTGGAAAGTATGACGATGAACAGAAGAAAGATTTGTTGGAGACCACGATGCGCGGTTCTGAAGCCGGCCCAAAGTGCCCGGGCATAGATACAGAGAGCCAGAAGAGCCGCAAGTATGCCGCCACTGAGAAACGCATGAATGAGTTCGTTGTGGGCGTGAGGCGGAATCCAGTGCGCGTAAATCCAGTGATCTTTGAGCGCGTTCTTCGCACCCACGACGTAGCCGTATCCGAGGATCGGTCTGGCACGGATTGCTTCGATAGCGGCTGCCCACACGCGAGTTCTGTCATTCAGTGTTGCCAGCGAATTGGCATTTTGACCACGAGCGATGTACTCGAGGATCGTGCTTCGAAACAAGATGCCAAGTGCTGCCAAAACCGCTGTGGAGACGATTGTGGCAATCCTCAGAAAGAAGAGGCCCGAGAAAAATACCGCATACAAGAAGATCAGTATGAGGAAGCTACCCTGTTCAATGCGCGTATGAGCCAGGACGAGGGTGCCAAAAGCAACCACGCATCCGCAAAATCTGGCGAGACCGCGAGGGAAGAAAAAAAGTGCGTAGAAAAAAGCGGCCACAGAGAGCGTGGAGAGATAGGACGGCGATAGCAGCTGACCACCAAGCTGCGCATGAACGCTGGTCATCTCGCCTTCGCCTGCACCACCGTAGACCTGGGACGGCATGATCGGAAGTACGATGTAGGTGATCGCGATCCAAATCCAAGACATGCGTCCGATGAGCTCCACCATCAACTCCGTTCCACGATCTTCTGGAGTACGGGTGTAGAGCGCAAGGACAAGGGCGAAAGCGAGGATCCACTCGTACATGCGGTAGAGAGGGATCAAGTTATCGCTGAATGTGGGAGGGGTAAGGCGACTTGCCGGCGCAAGAGCCGTGGACAACAGCATCTGGAGAAGGAGGACAATCCAGAGCCAACCCGCAATGTTCACTTTGCGGCAGAACAGAGGCCGCCGCGACAGTATCACTACAACGATCAGGATGTAGGTAGAGAGAAAGTTGACCGCCATCGCACTGAGGGACGTCGGGTTGAGCAGACCCTGCTCGTGCGTGCGGCCAGTTACGTCGAAATGAATGAAGTTCGGAACCCCCACGAGAAAGATCAACGTCGTCCAGTACAGAAGGGGATTCTGTTTCTGCAACGGGTAGGGTTGATCTGCCGTCATAAAGATTTCCATCCTGTCCGAGAGGCGATAGAGTCGGGCTGCAACGAAGAGAGTGTTTCGCAGTTGCGGCTTCCGAGATGATTGCGAGACCGACTTAGAGATCTCCCGCTGTTAGCTGGTCTGCACGGCGAAGCTGCGGCTGAAGTCAGCAAGGGAGGCCCTAGTGATAGACGTAGATGGCAGCCTGTGAAGTGCTTGCGAAGATTCCGGTCGTGAGAATCGTCTTTGTTTTGCTGATAGGCACATAGACGAGGTCCTCAGCCTGCAACCGCGGAGGCGGAATCTTTCCCTTCTCGATGTCCTTATATGGAATGTTCGTCTCCTGCACCTGGCCGTCCGGGAGCTTGCGGATCAGCCGCATGGAGCTGACTGCGGCGTTGAGGGTCGTCCCATAGGCGAGCGAAAGAGCCTGGGTCAGATTCAGTTCGCCGCCTTCCTGCATAACGTACCCGCCTGGTCGAGTAACCCCGCCTAGCACGTAGACGACACCAGCACGCCGCACGGTGACTGTGTCTCCTGGATGAACTTTTGTATCGACGAGCGTCATGTCATCCGGGTCACGGGAATAATGGACCATCTCTTTTTGCGGGGTGACGCCTTCCGGATGGCGGATCTCGATGACGTTTCCCGCTACCTGAGTTTCACCGCCGGCAAGAGCGATGACGTCCTCGAGGCTATGAGGCGCCAACAACTCGATCCGTCCTGGATTGTGCACTTCGCCCAGAACACTGACGTTCGAACCGGCATATTCACTGATATTCAGAGTGACCTGAGGGCTATTGAGAATCTTTCCATCCTTGAGACGTGCCTCGATCGCAGAGGCGGCCTCGGTCATCGTCTGGCCAGCGACGTGGACTGATCCGATCATGGGTAAAGTAATGTCCCCATGGGTGTCGATGCGGGCGTCGGTGGATAGCTCGGGAGCGTCATACACTTCCATGCTGAGAAGAAAGCCGGGGGCGAGTTGAAGCGCGGAGAAGTCCTCGGGAACCGCAGTTAGAGTCGTTAGCCTTCTTCTGCCATTTGCGCCCGGAGTATCGCCCGCTCCCGCGCCGTCAAAAGTCCCGTTTCCTCCGACCTTCGGCTGGGGAGGTTGAGCGCGGACTGTCGATGACGAGAGTGTGAAGACCCCTAGAAACAGTGGAGCGAGACACATCTTTCCATAAAGACTAGATAGTCGCATGAACCTGACCTTCCTCTTGCCTGGAGTAGCTGTAACCATGGAACCCGTCAGCTGTCGGATTGCGAACATCGTTGAGCACAACACCGAGTACCGGGGTATTGGCGTGATGCAAGCTGTCGATCATGCTGGAGAGCACCGACTGGGTGGTTCTGCGTGACCGAACTACTGCGATGGTGCCGCCCACCTTGCTCGCAATGATGGAGGTATCCGTGACCGAGAGGATGGGAGGACTGTCGATCAGAACGTAATCGTAGTCTGCGCTGCAAACGCGCAGAAGCGCATCGAAGGTTTGCGATTCGAAGAACTCGGCGGGAAACGCGGGTGGGTGCCCGGCGGGGAGCATGTAGAGATTGGGTAAAGAAGTGTGCCGAACGACTCCGCGAACTTCGGCTTCAGTGACCGGGTCTTCAAGATCGCTTACGCCGGGAGAGATCGCGCATCCGAAGAGACGATGCAGATCGGGGTTGCGGAGATCGCAATCCAACAGAAGAACACGCGCACCTTGCTGAGCAAAGGCCACTCCGAGGTTGTAGACCGCTGTGGTCTTGCCGTCGCGGCCAGCAGCACTGGTGACGAGTAGAGTTTTAGGCCCATTGGATGGGAAGACTCGCAGGATCGAGGTTCGAATGACACGAAAGGCTTCGGAGAAGGGAGCCTTCGGCGCGTCAATCAGCTTGCTGTCTCCGCCCGATACCGTCAACAGACTCTTGGTTCCCATCCGGGGGACGTAGCCAAGCATGCGCAGGCCTCCGAGGAGTTGGAAATCGCGCGGTCTGCGGACTGTCTCATCGAGAGACTCTCGGAGAAAGGCAGACGAGATGCCGAAGAACATGCCGATGCCTGCAATGAGAGACAGATACTTGAGATAGTTCGGTATGGCCGGGGTTCCGGCGGGACGAGCCTGATCCGCGATATCGATGCGGGTGGCACGAACGCCCGAGGCGAGACTTGCCGTCTGCAGCTTCGAAAAGAGATTCTCGTAGAGAGTTCGATTGGAGGCTGCTTCCTGCGCCAAGACCTGAAGGTGGACGGTCGAGTCGGCCATCTCATTGGCGGCAGACTGCTGTTTGACGAACTGCTGCCGAATTGTCTCTTCATTGTTCTTTGCGTAGATGTACGAGTTCTCAGCGCGCTTACTGATGCGCTGAAGCTCGGCATGCATCTGCGCCCTGATGGCATCAAGCTGTTGTTGCGTCTGCACGAGGCGAGGATTATTCGCGCCGTATTTCACGGCCGCTCCTGCATATTCCTGTGCGAGCTCAGCCTCTTGAGTTCTAAGGGAGCGGATGAGCTGAATCCCTCCATCTCCGGGAAGTGCACCTGCGCCGCCTGCGCCCGCTGCTGCTCCCAAGCCGATCACTACCTCAGGATCTTGCGACTGGACAAGGTGGAAGGTCGTCTCCGCGGCGATGCGGTTGGACTCTGCAGCGGTCAGCTCCTGGTTCAGTCCATAGAGCCGATCCGTTACGGTGCTGTGTTGTGTTGTGCCTGCGGTCGCACCGTTGTCGCCGGGACCACCACCGGCTAGCTGGACACCCGCCAGGCCGGATTCTCTTTGGTAGTCCGCCAGCTTCTGTTCCGAATCTTCGACCTGCTTCTTAAGGTCTTCGAGCTGTTTTCGAAGCCAGTAGGAGGATTGAATGGTTGAGTTGTGGCGACGGTCCATCGCGCTGTCGATGAACTTCTGCGCGATCGCGTTTGCGACGTTCGCGGCTACAACCGGATCTGGATTTAAAAACGTAATCGTAATGAGCCGGGTATCCGGCGGCGACTCGACGGTGAGACTCTTCTCAAACCGTTTGATCAACTTTTCTCGGGTGAGAGGCGCCTGATCGAGGGGCTTCCCTTTTTCGGACGCGACAATAGCTTTGTTGAAGGGTCGCGTCTGCGTGAGGTTGAGGTCATGAATCACGGCGAGCGCCAGACCATCACTTTGGAGCACGCTGATGTCGGTTTCGATCTCGGCCTTCAACTCATCGGCAGTCGGCGAGGCAGGTACGACATCGGTGGAGACATTTGCGCTATTGTCTTCTTTATTGATCTCGATGGTGGCCACCGCGGCGTACTTCGGGGTCATCAACAGACAAACCGCCAAGCCCAGAAGAAAGATACCGAGTGTTACCAGAGCAACGGTCTTCCATCGCCTGCGCAGAACCCTGAGGACGCCTGAAAGCGTCTCGTACTCCGAAGGCACGGATCCGAAGAGCGAGCCATCCGATAAGGTGCCCAGAGCAGTAGATTGTGGTCTGGTAAGAGAAGAGTGTGGCTGAAGTGCACTCATAGCAATAATCCTTTTGCGCATTCGCCCTTGGTCGGTGCCGCTCCATGGGGGAATGCTATGAATTGTGCTAGCTCAAGAGAAACACCCTCGTGAGGCTCGAGGGATAAAATTTTTACAGTGCAGATAAGATATTTACTCATGAATATACCACAGGATTTATAGGTCTCCTCGAACTGTCTGTGATGCGATAGAGCTTTCTCGGAGCCGTAGACTTGCAGATCGTTGCAGGTTGTAGATTTCATCCTTGTGGTATTGCTTACTGTCATTTGCGAGCCTTGCTTAGGATTTTCGTTCTTTGTGAGACCTATCTCGAACTTCAATTTGTTCAAAACATGTAACAAATTCCAGATTACTCTCGTCAGTTGAAAAGCTTGTTACTTTCGCAGATGCTGGTCAACTTATAAGACTGACTCTACTTTGAGAAGGTATCTCACCATTTATTGTTGCAATCGACTCTCCATTCCGATGGTTTGGGCAGAATTGTTCGTGATGCATTGGTGAAAGATATCCATAAGCTGCCGGTAGTTCTGATCCTCTGTGTAGACAGCAAGATATTTGGCTCTGGCCTGAGCACGCATTAGATTCAGACGCTCCGAACTTGCCATTAGGATGCTTACGGAGGAGGCTAGGTCCCTGCTGTCGCCTGGCTTATATAAGAGGCCGGTGACGTCATGCTCAACCATGGCCTTCATCGGTGGGGTCAAGGCTGCAATCACAGGTGTTCCTTTCGAGTAGGCCTCAACAATGGTGCGACCGAAGGGCTCATACCACTCCGAAGGAAAGACAAGGAAGGCGGCTTTGCCGAGATATTCGCAGACTTCGGAGAGCGACTTTCGTCCAAGGGACTCGATTCTCGGATCAGCATCCGACGCCTGACGGACGACGCCCTCGAGTGGGCCATCACCAATGATCTTCAGAGAGACTGATTGCGGAACATCCGACCAAGCCTTCAGAAGCGAGCGAACACCTTTCTCCTCAGTCAATCGGCCGACATATAAACCATAGCCGCCAGAACCGTCGCCGATACCGCTATCTGAGATAAAGTTCGGCTTCACGAGAATTTTCTCCTCGGGAAACCCGCCTTCGATAAGTTGCTGCTTTACAAAGCTGCTGACAGCGATGTAGCGATCGACGGAGTGTGTCCAGGTACCGCGGAGATGAGCATAGGCGTTACTGGCAACGACGGCAGCCGACTGAAGATAGCTCTGTCTATAGCAGCGATGCTGTATGGCGGCGAATGCGACTTTGCTGCCGATGCAGGTAGTACATACGTGGCCTTCGCGAAACAGATTGGCG
Source organism: Tunturiibacter psychrotolerans (assembly GCF_051013365.1). GTDB lineage: Bacteria > Acidobacteriota > Terriglobia > Terriglobales > Acidobacteriaceae > Edaphobacter > Edaphobacter psychrotolerans_A. The sequence continues at coordinate 5,860,330 of NZ_CP132941.1, forward strand.
GAAGGACAGATGAGCCGGTAATTTCGTACGGAAAGTGCTGTAGGGACGCCCATTGCCTTCGCTGCGGCGAAGACCGACGGGGAAAGCAGAGGAAAGAAGTTATCGACCTTCACAAGGTCAGGCCTGGTCGATCGAATCAGGTCTTTCAATCGATCAGCTTCTTTGGCGTTCCAGATGGAACGCATACCGACGGAAATCAGATTTTCAGTTTTTATTTCGGCATTATCGAGCACATAATCGAGGACTTCTTCTCCGCGAGCGCGAAGCATCGCGATCTCCTGCTCTCGGGATTCATCTTCTCCACCTCGGTATATGTATCGATTGTGTAGAAACAGAATCCGCATCAGACCTCAAAAAATCTATTGTGGGTTCACTGCACTGCAGCCCCGGCTCTTTCATTGTGAAGCAATCTGATGCGGATTGAGTGAGAAGACTGACTCATCCGAAAGGGACGTGAGCGCCTCTCGGCACAGACATATTGGCTGAGATGCAAATCTCAGTTTGATTGCCTATGAAGTTCGGGTCCAAGCTGAATGCCTGCCGGCAACTTTTGAATTACTCCATCGGCGAGACGAACTACCTCATCCTCTGACGAACAAAATCGTAGAAGACCGGAGGCGTCCACTTGCGAACCACACTACGCACAGTGGGCTTTGGCCGATAGCAAGCCGGAGCATAGATCGAACTATGCACGCCCAATTCTTTGCCGAGAATGTTTCCAGCGGTGTTGTAGTAGATCATGAAGGAATAGCGCGATCTTCCGCTTGGTTCTACTACTGGATTGATGCCGTGGTAACTAGACTCCGAGATCTCCATGAGTAACGTTCTGTTGAAGATGGGCTCTATCTCAGCTTCCTTGCGGGTGGCGTCTTTATTCCACAACTCGAGTTGGCCGCCATAGTCGGGGCTCCAATCGCGGTTGAGGTAGATGATCAGGGCCAGGCGACGGATCAGACCGCTGGTAATATCCGCATTGGAATCGATGTGAACGTCGAACTTTCCCTTTGGCGGAATAATGCTGTAACCGGCGCCATGCATATAGGGGTCAGGCAGAAGATTCCAGATTCCAGTAATTTCGGAAAGAAGATAGAGGAACGGAGCGGAATGGAGCAGCGCCACGAGCTGAAATCCGGTTGGACCAAGCCCCGCAGCTGACTTTTGTCCAAGCTTTTCGAGATTCTGGGTATTGTGATGCACCCAGTCGGAACTTCTGGCCTGGGTCATCTCCTGCACCAGAGCCGTGAGTTGCTCTGGGTTGAACAAGTTGTCGATGGTGAGATGAGGAAACGGCAGACTATTCCGATATCGGCTCGCTAAGCCGGATGAGCTCTCTGGGATCGAGAGTTGGTCAAGCAGTCTGGAAACATCGCGGATACCCGGTTCGTTTTGCATATTTCTCCGTCGCACGGAAACGCCAGAATCTGCATTATCAATAAATTCATTATAGTGCCGTATCGCAGTTAATGAATGCGACTAAAGTGCACCCGCCGAAGTACGAAAGGAACGAAAGTTCCCAACTAGTAGCAATTTTTTAGCACTTCCAGAGTTTCCAAGTAGATAATCCGTCGTTTCCATGGCCGTTCTCACTTTTCTATGTGTACTTATGAGCATTTGGTAGTCCAAACCGCAAATCCTTTCACACAACTCTCGGGTCTCGAGATCACATTCCAAAGAGGGCGTATACGGGCACCTTCATGATGCTTTTGGTCTGGTTAAAGAATTAGGTTCATTGACCGTCTGTCCGGCCTCAAAATTGCTTACATGCTTACAGAAGGCAAGATAGCGAACACTCGTTGTACATGAGAAGGCTTTCTTAGATCGTCCGCTTCATTGCGGAACGCTTTCTACCTGGTTACTCTAGTGACGTGGGGTAATCGTTTTTTTCCTTGTTGGCTTCGCATCATAACTTGCTGGACCGCACTGATAAAGGGGCTACACCAATGACGCCACCTAACAGAAAGATATTTATCGAGTTGGTGGAGCTAGGCGACATTTGTCTGTTGTTCAGTACTCTGGGGGCAGTGTACGCCTTTACCTCCGGGCACCGCTTCTTTGGGTTCCTCGAGTCACTGGAAACTCGGCACCCTATCCAGGTCTTCCTTGCGACGCTCGTATTAGCGGTAGTATGGCACGGAATTCTCCGGTCGAATAAGTTTTATCGGTCTCGAAGAGTGGACGGGCTTCTAAGAGAAGTCATGGATGTATCTCTGGCGAGTTTCCTTTGCGCGCTCTCCTGCTTTCTCTGGCTGCGACTGGTGTGCTCGCACTCGAGGCACAGCATCGCGGAACTCGGTTTTATCAGCATCGTTTTTGGAGTGGTGAGTTTCGGTATCTTCGTATCCACGAGGCTTATGGGTCGAGCTTTGGCGCGTGTGTTTCGTTCGAGGGGATATAACCTACGTCATATCTTAGTGGTTGGTACGAATCAGCGCGCCCACGGCTTTGCGCAGGATGTAGCGCTTCACCCGGAGTGGGGTTATCACCTACAGGGCTTTGTCGACGATCAATGGTGGTCTGAAGAAACGGCCAGCTCCAATGGGGGCGCTCTGCTGGGAGGATTGGATTCGATTCCGTCCCTACTCCGAACGATGTCGATTGACGAAGTGATTGTTGCTTTGCCGCTGGCATCTTTTTATCAACAGATCGCGGAGATAGTCGCGTCCTGTCGTGATCATGGGATTGCGGTTCGAAGCATTGGAACGTTTTTCGATCAGCAACAGCCGAAGCGAACTGCATATCTACCGGGCGGCGTAGGAACGATCACGCTGCATGATGAGTCATGGAATGCCTGGGGCTTCATGATTAAACGACTGACTGACGCAGTGGTTTCTGCGGTACTGTTGCTGGCTCTGGCACCCGTTTTTCTGCTGGTCACAGCGCTCATCAGGTTGACTTCCAAAGGACCGGTCTTCTTTCGGCAGACTCGGATCGGCTACGGAAAGCGGCCTTTCGAGATTCTGAAGTTCCGTACGATGGTGGTGGATGCCGAGAAGCTGATGGCTCAGGTGGAGCACTTGAATGAGACTCAAGGTCCTACGTTCAAGTTGAAGAACGATCCTCGCATCACACCCTTGGGGAAGTTTTTGCGGAAGTCGAGTCTCGATGAGATCCCTCAACTCATCAATGTTTTACGCGGAGACATGAGTCTGGTCGGACCTCGGCCGCTTCCTGTGAGAGATTATGAAGGATTCTCGAAGGACTGGCATCGGAGACGGTTCAGCGTCAAACCTGGAATTACATGTCTGTGGCAGGTGATGGGGCGAAGCTCGATCAGCTTCGATGAGTGGATGGCTCTGGATATGCGGTATATCGACCAATGGTCCGTGTGGCTTGATATCAAGATTCTGTTTCAAACTATTCCGGCAGTCTTTCGTGGTTCCGGCGCAGTTTAGTTTCGCTGTTCTGGTGTGGATCACGAGAATTCCGAGTGGCTCAGGCTCCTAGTGGCTCAGGCAAAGATGGCCTGAGTCTACTCGGAGGTTTTTGGGCGCGTGGACTCCCGCAAGGCAGCCAGTTGAGGGTGTAGGAGCTTGGCGGTGAGGGAACGGGTGAGGGCTTCTACGGCTTCGCGTTGTTGAGGGGTAAGATCCGCGAGTTTAGATTGAGAACGCGCTAGTTCGGCCATGCGGAGTTGTTCGGCCTGCTGCTGGAGGGCTTTGATGGCGGGAACAGCGTCGCGGGATTGGAGACGCTCGTGGTATTTGTCCACTTCCCTGCTGACGATAGTTTCTGCTGCTGCAGCTTCGCGGCTGCGATCAGCCAGATTGGCAGCAGCGACCTGCTGGAGATCGTCGATGTCGTAGACGAAGCAACCTTCGACCTCGTTCATGCGGGGATCGACGTCGCGAGGGACGGCGATGTCGATGAAGAACATGGGGCGGTTGCGCCGGCGATGGAGGAAGTGCTGGCCATGGGAGCGTCCGAATATCTTTTGTGGGGCGCCGGTGGAGGTAATGACGATGTCGGCGCGGTCGGCCTGCTCGTAGAGCGCCTCGAAGGGAATGGCTTCGGTGTGGACGGTAAGGCTGCTGAAGTTCTCGGCAATTTTTTCGGCGCGGGACTGGGTGCGATTGGTGACGAGGATGGACGATGCGCCCTTCTGGATGAGGTGACGGGCGGCCAGTTCGGACATTTTGCCAGCACCTACGAGAAGGACGGTCTTTCCATAGAGTGATCCGAAGATCTTCGTGGCGAGATCAACAGCAACGGATGCGATCGAGACGGAGCTTGAACCGATTTGAGTTTCAGTGCGGATTTTTTTTGCGACTGTGAAGGTGCGTTGCAGCAGAGCTTCCAGATGCGTAGAGACCGCGCCCGCATCGCGTGCGATCGTATAGGCTTCTTTGACCTGACCGAGAATCTGGGGTTCGCCGACGACCATGCTGTCGAGCGAGCTGGCGACGCGGAAGAGATGGCGAACCGCTTCGCGTTCGCGGAACTCGTAGAGGTGGGGCTGGATGTCGTGGGGCGAGACGGCGAAGTACTCGTGAAGGAAGCGAAGGAGATCTATTTTGGTTTGTGGCAGCGTGGCTTCGGCGTCGTCCTGGAGGGTTAGGAGTTCGACTCGGTTGCAGGTGGAGAGGATGAGGCCTTCGCGGATTCCGGGCTGGTGGAGGAGGGTCAGGGTGGCGTCGGCGAGGCGCTCGGCGGGGATGGCGAGACGCTCGCGAACCTCGATTGGCGCGGTGTTGTGATTGATGCCGAGAAGGACGAGGCGCCCCTGTGTCGTTGTGGTCATGGGGCGGCGAACCTGTGGACTGCAGAGAACTGGTTTGCCACCCAGACTGTGAGAACGACCAGGAAGACGAAGCTGGAGAGGTAGACGGCTCGTCGGCCGCGGAGGCCGGAGATGCGCCGTATATGGATCATCGCCACGTAAACCAGCCACATGGCGAAGGCGAGAAGGATCTTGGGGTCGCGGAAGTAGGAAGCGCCGACCGTGGCCTGGGCGATGAGCGATCCGATGAGAAGGCCGGCGGTCATGCAGGGGAGGCCGAAGAGAAGAGCTTTGAGTGCGATCTGATCGGTCGTTTCGAGCGGTGGCAGCCAGGAGATGGTTGGAGATTTTTGCTTGAGGCGGCGCTCTTGAACGAGATACAGAAGCGAGGCAAGCATGGAGAGGAAAAGCGCGGCGTAGGCAGCGAGAAGAAGAGCTACGTGGAGAAAGATCCAGCCGGTGTGGAGGATGGGGAAGGTGGTGTTCTCCTGGCCGGGATGGAAGGCTGGAACCAGACCGAGGAGAAAGCAGATGGGCAGAAGGAAGATGCCTAGGGAGACAGTGCGGTAGCGGGCGTAGACGAGGAGAAAGGCCAGGGCGAGCAGGAGGCCAAGGAGGGTCTGCGTTTCGTGGGTATCGACGGGAAGTCTATGGTGGGCCTGGTTGAGCATCTCGGCCAACGATACGAAGTGGAAGAAAACAGCGGCTACGGTGGCAGGGATGGCTATGTGACGCCAGCGGGGGCGGTCGTAGAGGGCTGCAGGCAAGACCGCGAGCGCGGCGATGCCGTAGAGAGAGACCGCGACTCTGAGCCAGAGGAGGGACATAAGTGACGTACTGAGTAATGCTTCGCGGAGTTTTCCGCAAACATTAAGTATATCGCTTATGAGTTTGATTCTGGAGGGGTGCCGACGGTTTCGCTGTCTCTGCTGGGAGCGCGCGAATCGGCTTGAATACTCGTTGGTTTACGGAGAGGATCGCCGGAACAACCTGTGTTGGCGCGGCTTTGGCTTAGCGAGCGGCGAGGAACATGGCGTGGATGCGGTAGATTCCGTATGCGAGGAACATCCAGGCTATCAGCGAACAAAGAAGGCCGAAGACGATGCCGTAGGCGGCGCTTGAGCCTTGTTTTTTGCGGTTTCTGGCGGATTTGGTGGGTTTCGTGGGGTTGAAGTTAATACCCACTTGCATCGATGACAGTGCTCTGGCCATATTTCTTGTCCTTTTTGAACGAAGACGAGAGTACGGCTGTCGGAATACACCTTGATATCCCTCAAATGGGGTATGTGTGGAAATTGGGGTACGAAATTAAATCCTGCGCGGTGAAAGGGTGGATTTTGTAGGGGTTTAGGGAATTTTGGCGTTTTTGTGGTGGTGAAAACGTGGTGAGATTGTGGTGGATTGCGTGGTGAATGTGGTGTTTTGGCATCCACTTTTTCTGGTGTCGGAAAATACGCCAAACTTTTGAAGTTTATTTTTGGGGGCGGATTTTGAGGTGGCAGCAGGGTGGAATCAGGAGTTTGCGAGGATGCGGTAGACCCATTGAGTAGGGGGCGGGGGTGGGGTTTGGGTGATGGCGACCAGGTCAGCGTGGAGGTCGCTTAGGCTGCAGGCTGGATCGGTGTTTGCCGCGTCTCCGGTGAGTTGGAAGGCCTGGCAGCGGCAGCCGCCGAAGTCAATCTCTTTGCGGTCGCAGTCTGCGCAGGGGTCCTTCATCCAGCTTTGGCCACGGAAGCGGTTGAAGGCTGGAGAGTGTTGCCAGAGCCACTCGAGGGAATGGGTGCGGACTGAGTCGAACTCAAGGCCGGGGATGATCGCGGCGGCGTGGCATGGGAGAGCGAGGCCGGCGGGGTCGATGAGCATCATCTGGCGGCCCCAGCCTCCGACGCAGGGTTTGGGGTAGCGGGCATAGTAGTCGGGAAAGACGGCTTGCAGCTGGATGCGGCCTGTGAGACGGGATTGGGCTGCCTGGATGAGTAGGACCGAACGCTCAACCTGGCTGGGAGTGGGCATGAGTCGGTCGCGATTTTTTAGGGCCCAGCCGTAGTACTGAACGTGGGCCACTTCGATTCTTTGCGGTTCGAGGGACTCGGCGAGGGCGAGGATGTCTTCGAGGCGGTCTAGATTTTCGCGGTGCACTACTACGTTGACGGTGAAGGCTATGTCTTGTTGGCGGATGAGGGTGGCGAGTTTGAGCTTGTGGGCGTGGGCTCGGGCTCCGGCGAATTCGTTGGCCTTTTCTTCGTCTGCGTCCTGGAGGCTTAGCTGGATGTGTTCGAGGCCTGCGTCTTTTAGTTCGGTCATGCGGTCGGCGGTGAGGCCAAGGCCCGAGGTGATCATGTTGACGTAGAGGTTCGCTTCCCTGCCCGCTGCTACGAGTTTTGCGATGTCGGGTCGTGCGAGGGGTTCTCCGCCGGTGAGGTGGAGGTGGAGGACGCCCAAGGCTGAGGCTTGGTGGAAGACTCTGGTCCAGTCTTCGGTTGTTAGCTCGTTTGTCGCGGACTGCATTTGGAGGGGGTTCGAGCAGTAGACGCAGTGCAGGGGGCAGCGATGGGTTACTTCTGCTACTAGTGAGAGTGGGCCTGGGTGTGTGGGCATTTGCGGCTTGTATGGATTGTATGCCGGTTTAAGTGCGCCCTGCGCGGGCGGCGGTCACTTCGTGACTTGTATACCCCTTCGGTTGGCGCTCCCGTTGGTCGCGACTGGATTTTTTCTGGCGAAGCCGGTACACGTGTCACGAAGTGACCGCCCCGCGCGTAGCGGTCCCGGCCGGAAGGCCCTTTTCTTCGCTACTAAAGCAGGATTCTTGACTGAAATGGCCAAACGGTTTTGCAAACCCCTGGAGGCATGGCAGGTCCTTCGACTGCGTTTGGCGCAAAGTGCCGCGCTAAACTACGCTCAGGACGACGGTTTATTGGGGGTCACGGCACTACGTCAGCGTTCATCTGAATCCGGGGATCACAGCCTTCCATCAGCGTTCATCTGAATCCGCGAGATCACGGCGTTCCATCAGCGTTTATCTGTTGAATACCGCCTAGTCCTTGTAGAGGAGGACGCTGCGGGCGTGGAGTTTTTCGAGGAATTGTTTTACTTCGGCGGCGATTTGCGATGCGTCGGTTGTGGCGTGCTTCTGTTGGAGTTCGATTGTGATTGCTTCGACAGAACGCTGTCCGTCGATGAGGCCGATGATCTCGCTGGCTGCGCCTTTCAGACGAAGAGCGCCTTCAGGGACCAGAAGCATTGCTTCGTCAGGTGAGACTGTGCGGACGCGGCAACCTACTGCGAGGCGCGGAATTCTTGTGTCTGCGATGGGTTCGCTCATGATGGCTTCGGGCGGAAGACGTCGGGTTGTGGGGGGAGCGATCCGGGTTCGACGTAGCAGTATTGGAGGGCGTCGAGTTGAGCCCAGAGGAGAGCACACTTTCGCTCAAGCGAGCGAACAACCAATGATTGAAGGTGCGGGGTGTCGGCGTGTTCGGCGGCGTAGTCGAAGGCGAAGGCGGCGTCTTCCGGAGCCTGGGTTAGCCTGCCCTGAAAGTATGCGAGTCCGTTTTGAAGCCAGGGGTAGTGCTTCGCGAGAGCGTCCATGCGAAGAGCGATGAGTTGGCCGGCGAAGAGTTCGGTGAGCGAGGAGGAGACGGCTTCGAGCAGAGTGCTGTTGGTGACCAGATCGATATACGCGTCGACTGCGTAGCGAACGCCGGGGAGAATGGCGTTGGTGCTGATGACGTAGTCGCGGTCGAGGCCGGCGGCCTCTGCGAGTTGCAGCCATTTTTCGATGCCACCTGCACCGGTGTCGCCGTCGTGGTCGATGATACGTTTTCGCCAGGCGCGGCGGAGGGCCACGTCTTCGGACTTCGACAGGATGATGGCGTCTTTGATGGGGATGCGGCTTTGGTAGTAGTAGCGATTCAGAACCCAGGCCTGCATCTGGCCGCGGGTGAGTTGTCCGGCGTGCATTTGCAGATGGAAGGGATGCTTGTGGTGATACATCGCCTCGCCTACCTGTTGGAGGCGTTGACGTAGTTCGGCCTTGCTCAACACAGCCGACTCTGTTTGCTCTACAGCGCTATCTCTAGTCCGTCCCATGCCACTTCCCAGCCTGCGTCTTCGACTGCGCGACGCTCTGAACTTTGTTCCTGCAAGATCGGGTTTGTGTTGTTGATGTGAGTGTAGATTTTGCGAGTGCTCTCAAGGGCTTGAAGTGATGCGACAGAGCCATCGGGGCCGCTGATTGGCAGATGGCCCATGGAGCGGGCTAACGGGGTCCCGGGTTGGATTTTTTGGAGTTCGTCATCGCTCCAGAAGGTTCCGTCTATGAAGATAGTGGAACATGTTGAGAGGAGCTCCTTCAAGGAACCGGACACGGATGGTAGTGCCGGCAGGTAGGCGGCGCGTGCGCCCTGAGGGCCTTCGAGGATGAGTCCTATGGTCGCGCCGGTTGGGTCGAGGGAGGCGCGGTCTTCTTCGCTGATATAGGTTGGGAGGCTGTTTGATAGTGCGATTGGGGTGCAGGTGAGGCCGTCGCCTGCGTCGAAGGGGATGTTTGGTTCGATCTCGGTCCAGCGGGATTGTCCGGGGAGACGATCGAGCATTTGGAAGAAGCTATTTTTTTTGAGGATGCTGATGACCGGGCGCGTGGCGTAGATGCGGACGGGGGTGAACTCTCGCATCAGGAGGAGGCCGAGGACGTGGTCGAGGTCAGCGCTCGTGAGGATGATGGCGGCGACGGGGGTGTTGCGCAGGCCCTTTGAGGGGTCGGGGTGGATCTCGGAGTTGTCTATGAGTTGCTGGCGGAGATCGGGAGAGGCGTTGATCAGGAACCAGGTGGCGTCGTCTGCCGTGACGGCTAGTTGCGACTGGGTTCTGGATTGGATGTCGGGGTGATTCTGGCGGAGGGCAAGACAGTTCGCGCAGGTGCAGTTCCATTGGGGAACGCCGCCACCTGCGGCGGCCCCCAGGACTTTAATCCGCACAGAAACTCTGCTTAGAGTTCTACGGGAGCGTAGGAGTTGATCTCGCAGTTAAGGGATACTTCTTCAAAGTCGGGCGTGGCCCAGGTCGACTGTGTCATTGGGTAGAACCTCTCGTGGAAGATCTAAGACTTCTTGGTTATGAGTGTACCGCATTGGCTTTGGGTTGGGTAAAGGCAAAAACAGGCACCGGCGTGCTGCGCACACGGCGCGATCTGCCATCGAGGCTGACGCGCCTTCGGCGCCCTTGGTGTTGTGGGATTATGAATGGGATGGCGAATGAGACGGTAACGAATTTTGCGGCGGAGGCGGCTGGGGCTACGCCGGCGATGCGGCAATATTTTGCAGCGAAGACGCAGTATCCCGACTGCCTGGTGTTTTGCAGGATTGGGGACTTTTATGAGCTGTTTTATGAGGATGCGATTCTTGTTTCGCGCGTGCTGCAACTTACGCTGACGGCAAGGGATCGCGAGAAGAAGCAGCCGATGTGCGGGGTTCCGTACCATGCGGCTGAGGTTTATCTGCAGAAGCTGCTGCGCCTGGGGTACAAGGTTGCGCTGATGGAGCAGATGGAGGATCCGAAGCAGACTAAGGCGGTTGTGCGGCGCGAGGTGACGCGAGTGCTGACACCGGGGACTGCGCTCGATCCGACGTTGGGAGCAGAGCAGAGTAACTATCTGGCGAGTGCGGGGGTGTTGGGTTCGGGGGCGGCGCAGGTGTGGGGGCTGGCGCTCCTGGATCTTTCGACGGGGGAGTTTCGGGCTACGGAGTTTGCGGGGCCGGGTGGATGGGCGGGGCTGGTGGACGAGTTGGGGCGGGTGCGGCCGGTGGAGTTGTTGTATGGAACGGGGCTGCTGGGTGGGGTGAATCTGGCGGGTGAGAGCGAGACGGCGGCGGGGCTGGATGGGATTCGGACGAAGACGGCGGTGGAGGAGTGGGTGTTTACGGCGGATTATGCGGTGCCGCTGGTGAGGAATCACTTTAAGGTGCATTCGCTGGATGGGATGGGGCTGGGTGGGCATGAGGCGGCTGCGGTGGCGGCTGGGGCTCTGCTGCATTACATGAGGGCGACTAAGCAGGGTGGGCTGGAGCATGTGGATGGGCTGCGGTTTTATGAGCGGTCTACTTGTCTCGAGCTAGATGCGGTGAGTGTGCGGAATTTGGAGCTGGTGGAACCGCTGTTTTCGGGGGAGTCGGCGCAAACTACGCTTTTTTATACGATGGATGCTTGTTGTACGCCGATGGGAAAGCGGTTGCTGCGGGCTTCGCTGCTGCGGCCGGCGAGCGGGTTGGTGGAGATTGAGGCGCGGCTGGAGGCGGTGGGTGAGGTAGCGGGTGATCTGCGGCGGCGTGAAGAGCTGCGGCGGTCGATGGATGGGGTGCTGGATTTGGAGAGACTGCTGGGGCGGGTGGCGCTGGATTCGGCTGGGCCGAGAGAGGTGATGGCGCTGGCGAAGACGCTGGGGTGTTTGCCGGGTGTGGTGGCGGCGGTTCGTTTGTTTGGGAGTGCTAGGTGGCGGGAGTTGGGGGAGAGCATCGATCCGCTGGAAGATCTGCACGAGATGATTGTGGGGACGATTGTGGAGGAGCCGCCGGTGTCGCTTGGGGATGGTGGGGCGATTCGCGAGGGGGTGGACGCGGAGTTGGATGAGCTGCGAGAGTTGAGCCGGAGTGGTCGGCAGGCGCTGGCGGCGATTGAGGAGAGGGAGCGTGAACGGACGGGGATTGGGTCGCTGAAGGTGCGGTTTAACAATGTGTTTGGCTATTACCTGGAAGTGACTAAGGCGAATGCTAAGGCGGTGCCGGCGGATTATGAGCGGAAGCAAACGCTGGTGAATGCGGAGCGGTTTACTACTCCTGAGTTGAAGGAGTATGAGACGAAGATTTTGACCGCGCAGGAGCGGAGTGGCGAGATCGAGAAGAAGATCTTTGCGGAGTTGCGGCGGCAGTTGCTGGAAGCTGCGGGGCGGATGCGAGAGACTGCGAGGAAGGTTGCAGAGATCGATCTGCTGGGGTGCTTTGCACATCTGGCTGCGCTGCGTGGATGGGTGAGGCCGCAGGTGGAGGAGTCGGGCGTGCTGGAGTTTGTGCAGGCTCGGCACCCGGTGGTGGAGAGACGGATGGAGGAGTCGGGTGGGGGACGGTTTGTGCCGAACTCGGTTCATCTGGATGCGGATGCTGGCCCGGCGGTGCTGCTGATTACAGGGCCGAATATGGGAGGGAAAAGTACGTATTTGCGGATGGCTGCGCTGCTGGTGGTGATGGCGCAGATGGGGAGCTTCGTTCCTGCGGAGAGGATGCGGCTGGGGTTGGTGGATCGGATCTATACGCGAATTGGGGCTAGCGATAATGTGGCTCGGGGGCGGTCGACGTTTATGGTCGAGATGACGGAGACGGCCGCGATTTTGAATACTGCTACGAACCGCTCGCTGGTGCTGCTGGATGAGATGGGGCGTGGGACTGCTACTTATGATGGTTTGAGTCTGGCGTGGGCGACGGTGGAACATCTGCATGATCGGATTGGGGCGAGGACGCTGTTTGCTACGCACTATCATGAGCTGACGCTGCTTGCAGATCGGTTGGCGAGGCTGACTAATCTGCGGGTGACGGTGAAGGAGACGGCGGGGGGGATTGTGTTTTTGCATACGGTGGAAGCGGGGCCGGCTAGTAAGAGCTATGGGATTGAGGTTGCGCGGTTGGCGGGGTTGCCGAGCGGTGTCATTGCGAGGGCGCGTGAGGTGCTGAAGGTGCATGAGCGGGCGGAGACGCAGCAAGTGAGAGAGGCTTCGCCTGCGCAAGGGGTGCAGATGCAGATGACTATGTTTACCCCGTTGTCGCAGCGGATTGTGGATCGGCTGGCGGAGGCGGATGTGGATGGGTTGACTCCGCGTGATGCGCTGAATTTGCTGGCGGAGTTGCAAAGGGAGTTGAAGGGATGATGTCCTGCCGGACGGGCCCGCTGCGCGCGGGGCGGTCACTTCGTGACTTGTGTACCTTTTTGAGGTGGGGTTTGATGCTTGGGTCCGGGCTTTGCCCGGTGCTTTTCGATTGAGAGGGGATTGATGAAGAGCATGGTGGTCGCTGGAGTGATGAGTGGGACCTCGGCGGATGGTGTGGATGTTGCAATCTGTCGGATCGCGCCCGCATTGCGCGCGGGTGGGACTCCTCGGATCAAGCTGCTGGGTCATTTGGGTGTCGCTTATCCAAAGAATGTGCGAGCGGAAGTGCTGCGTGCGATGGATGCTGATGCGATTCCGGTGGCAGAGCTTGCGCGGCTGAACTGGCGATTGGGTGAGGTGTATGCAGATGCAGTGGCGAAGGCGCAGGAGAAGTTTGGCGTGAAGGTGAAGCTGGTGGGTTGTCATGGGCAGACGGTGTACCACCAGGGAGCTTCGGAGAACTATCTGGGTAAGGCGACGCGTGCCACATGGCAGATGGGCGAAGCAGCAGTGATCGCGGAGAAGCTGAGGATTCCTGTGGTGAGCGACTTCAGGCCGGCGGATCTGGCTGCTGGGGGACAGGGCGCTCCGCTGGTGCCAATGCTGGACTACTGCATGTTTCGCTCGGCGAAGGTAAGCAGGGTTTTGCTGAATCTTGGCGGGATTGCGAATCTTACCGCTGTTCCGGCAGAGGCGGGAGTGGATGGGCTGATGGCGTTCGATACGGGGCCGGGAAATATGGTGATCGATGCCTGTATGAAGAGACTGTATGAGCGGGAGTTTGACCGTGGCGGTGCGGTGGCTCGAACCGGGCTCGTACGGCGGGATGTGATTGATGCGATTCTGAAGGAACCTTACTTCTCCGCCCCGCCACCAAAGTCTTGCGGGCGAGAGCAGTTTGGAGAGGCGTTTGTTTCGCGATTTATTGCGATGTGCCGCAAGGCGGGTGGGAGTGAGGGTCGAGATGAAGATGTAATCGCTACCGCTACTGCTTTGACAGCTGCGTCGATTTTGAAGGCTTATCAGAAGTTTGTGTGGGGGCACGTAGGACAGGCAGCTCCGCTGTCTCCGGTGGAGTTCGTAGTTGCAGGAGGAGGGACGAAGAATGCTTCCTTGATCGGGCTGCTAACGGAAGGATTGGAGCCGATGGGAGTGAAGGTGCGGATGATGGAGGAGTTGGGCGTTCCGTCACAGGCCAAGGAGGGAGTTGCGTTTGCGCTGCTTGCCTGGTTGAGCTGGTTCAATCTGCCGGGAAATATTCCCGCGGCTACGGGGGCGCAGAGAGCTGTGATGCTCGGGAAGATAACCCATGCTTGAGAGATGTTGGGATGATCGTGAAACTAAGATGAGGGCCTTAGGGCTTCCTGACGCGCGCTGGACAAGATGACGACATCCTTTGCTGGTACGAGGTCTACAGCAATTTTGGCTGCTATCCGACGAAGATTGGCTTGCCTGCTCCTTGCGTCCGTGTCCGTTGGAATGACTGGTTGTCGCGGACGAGTGGAAGAGCCGGGTTCGGTGGTGGTGATTATTGAGAGCAGTCCGAATAATCTGGATTTGCGAGTGGGGGCGGATGCGCAGTCGGAACGAGTGGGTGGGCTGATCTTCGATGCGCTGGTGAAGAAGGATGAGCACTACGAGTTGCAGCCGTGGCTGGCAAAGAGTTGGGAGCAGCCTGATCCGTTGACGTGGGTTTTTCATCTGCGCGATGGAGTGCGGTTTCATGATGGGAGGCCGCTTGAGGCGGAGGATGTTGCTTACACGATGAGGAGTTTGATCGATGGTTCGGTTGTGACTGCGAAGGGCGGGGGCTTCGCGGCGGTGGACACGGTTGAAGCGAGAGACCGGCTGACGGTCGTCGTGCATATGAAACGGCCTGATGAGGGGCTGTTGTTCAATGTGAGCGATGGCTTGTTTGGCGTGGTGCCGCGTGGGAGCGGGAGAGATTTTGGATTGCATCCGGTGGGGTCGGGGGCGTTTCGGTTTGTGAGCGCGGTGCAGGATAAAGAGGTGATCGTTGCACGGAATCATGAGTACTGGGCGGGGATGCAGGAGGTACCTGCCGGTGCGCAGCGGATTGAGCGGGTGCGGTTTGAGGTGGTGCCGGATGCGATTACGAGCGCGCTGGAGTTGAAGAAGGGATCGGCTGACGTGGCGAGCAACGTGGTGACGCTGGATATGGTGCATGCGCTGGAGAGTGCGCCGAACCTGAAGGTGGAGTCGGGGATTGGGTCGCCGGTGGTTTATGTGACATTTAATGTTACAGATCCGTTGTTGAAGGATAAGCGAGTGCGACAGGCGATTGCGTGTGCGATGGATCGGCAGGCGATTGTGGATGCGATCTGGCGGGGGCAGGCTCGGCTGGCGGATACGTTGTTGCCGGAGGGACACTGGGCGGCGGCGACGGATGCGGAGTTGGCGCAGTATCCGCATGATGTGGCGCGGGCGCAGAGGCTGCTGGAGGAGGCGGGCTTCCCTGCCGGCAAAGATGGGGTGCGGCTGCGGTTGACGATAAAGACGAGTACGGATGAGACGACTCGGCTGATGGTGACGGTGTTGCAGCAGCAGCTGCGAGCGGCGGGGATTCGACTCGAGATAAGGTCAGCGGAGTTTGGGACGTTCTATGCGGATGTGACGAAGGGTGCGTTCCAGATGTATGCGCTGCGATGGATTGGGAGCAATGAAGATCCGGATATCTTTCGGTATGCATATGCTTCGACGAGCTTTCCGCCGAAGGGGGGAAATCGGGGGCGGTATTCGAATGGGCGTGTGGATGCTTTGCTGACGGAGGCGGCGGCGAGTTCGGATCGGGCGGCGAGGAGAGCGGATTACGTTGAGGTGCAGAAGATTCTGGCGGAGGATTTGCCAGGAATTCCGATGTGGTATCCGAATAATGAGGTGATTCATACTCGGCGAGTTGAGGGAGTTGTGCCGCGTGGGGCGGGGAGCTTCGATTTTTTACGGGATGCCTGGGTGAGGTAGCGCTGAGACGTGCTTTGGTGGCACCCAGGGATTCGCGCGCGCTGTAAATAAGAGGGATAGGAGGGTTCTACCCATTCTTCCCCACACTGTTCCTCCACACGCGAAATAGGGATTCAAGCTTCGATTGTGGAGCGTTGTTGCCCACTCCTAATTCGACTTCTCAACAGAACACAAGACGAAGCAAGCAGTGAGGCCATCATGTGGGTATATGTAGTCCACAGTAAATTTGAGATATGAAGATCAGTGAGGCGATGGCCCTCATCAGAAATCCCACTTTGCAGCAGAACAGGATCCAATCCTGGTGCGATCTCGGTTGCGGCACTGGAACCTTCACGAGGGCGCTTGCCCAATCACTCGCCTCCGGCAGCACAATTCATGCCGTCGATCTTAATTCGAAGGCCCTTGAATCCATTCCGGACAAGGATCACGGAGTCGTCATTCGTAAGGTTCTTGCAGATCTGAGAAGCCCCGGTCTTCGCCTTCCGTCTGTCGACGGGATTCTCATGGCGAACTCTCTTCATTTCATTCAGGACCAACACTTATTTCTAAAGAAGCTTCTACCCCTCACTGACTGTTTTTTGATTGTGGAGTACGAGCGATCAAAACCGAGTCCATGGGGACCTTATCCGGTTGGCTTCGAAAAGCTCCGCGAACTCTTCACCGAATCAGGAGTCCAGCGGGTCGAGAAGCTGGGGACGCAGCGTTCACGGTTCGGCGGCACGATTTACTCCGCCGTTGCTCAACGACCCTAGCGGTGTTGTTTCCGTCAAGATCGTTCAGACGTACCGACCCTCGTGTTGCTGAATGGTTTCGACATCGAACTCGGCGAGCTCGTTTCGCCGCAATGCGCACCCGACGAGCAGACCCCGAAAATTACGTGATCAAGTTTGCACTTTCGAGGTTAGAGCGGTCGTACGTATTTTCCACGGTAAGTTACCTGCACCGAAGGTTGTGAGAAGTTCACACGATTGCTGATTAGACAAGTCATTACCGTACAGTACCTTGACGTTGACCGGAGTCAAAATGCCTGATGAGCACGGCGGATACTTCTACTCAACCGTCCATGCAATTTCGCGATTCTTACCGCCATGCTATTTGGTACAAGTATCAGAACTCATGCCAGGAGATGCAAAATCACCGTCGCTCATTTGAATCATAACGCCCATATAGTGCAGTGAGAGCTGCCGAAACCGGTCGGATTTTAAATGTAAGTCTTGCCAGGAGTCATCTGAGCAAATGTCCCATTTCTCCGCTTCACTCAATGACTTGATCATTCGTCTGGTCACAACGGTCTGGATTGTTACGACTTTTTTTACCCAGGCAGCGTACGCAAAGGGTGTTCCGCAACTCAGGATGTATCACGTCCCGGCGGAGGTAAGCTCTTCGCACTTCCGCGTGAGCCTGAACGGACGAAGTACGGATGTCCTGCACGCAGCAACGAGCTACTACCTGTTGAATTTTGACACCTCCGGTCCGGTTAATGTCTCCGTGACTGCGGAGGATCCGCACTTCTGGGACAGCGGTGTCGAGGTTCGACCGACGCGTTTTGGCATTCGTCCGGCGCGGCACGGGGCGGTTATCAGTTTCACCATGGCTGGGCCATCAAAGCTGACGATTACACGCCCCGGCGACCATTTCGCCGACGCTGACATCTTGTTCCTCTTCGCCAACCCTATCGACCACTCAGGCATCACCGCTTCAACGCCAAACGTCCGCTATTACGAATCGGGAATCCATCGCGAAAACATCGATGCCAACTCCGGCGACACCATCTATCTTGCCGGCGGTGCAGTCATCTTCGGCTCGCTCAACCTCTGGCAGGTTGAAAACGTACACGTCCTCGGTACCGGCACGATCATCTACGACGGACCGCAGGACCCGTACTCTGATACCGGCTGGATACACAAGAAGAATTGGCACTGCATCGTTATGGACGACGCATACAACATCGAACTTGATGGCATCACCTGCATAACCCGCAGCCGGAGTTGGCAAGTTCAGATGAAAGACTCGCGCCACATAGGCATGTATAACATCAAAGTCATTGGCGGCAATCCGAACAACGCCAACCAAGATGGCGTCGCTCATCGCTCGATTGTTTGAACTCATCGCGACAGGTGAGCATACAAAAGCGTCTGCTCTAGCTGCTGTCACTGCACTTGGTTTGAGGTCAGAGAAAGGCGTACCTCTCACGCAGGAAACCATACGCAAGATGCTCCTCAACCGGTTGTATATGGGTGAGATGTTTGTCGAGAAGTGGGGCAAGTGCGTAAAGGGTGATTTCGAGCCATTGGTATCTGAATCGGTCTTTGACCGTGTGCAGACTGTGCTCTCAGGACGCGCACCGGCACCTGTCGCACACGTCAGAGAGCGCGAAGACTTTCCTCTCCGTGGTTGGATTCTCTGCCCTGATTGTCTGAAGCCAGTCACAGCCAGCCTCAGCACTGGCAAACTCGGCAACAAGTTTGGTTATTACCGATGCCACCGCGCCAAGGGACACATCAATGCGAAGGCTGAGACAGTCGAGGCG
The DNA here is from genome assembly GCF_051013365.1 of Tunturiibacter psychrotolerans. Classification (GTDB taxonomy): domain Bacteria; phylum Acidobacteriota; class Terriglobia; order Terriglobales; family Acidobacteriaceae; genus Edaphobacter; species Edaphobacter psychrotolerans_A. The sequence continues at coordinate 5,878,471 of NZ_CP132941.1, forward strand.
GCGTTCATTGACCTGCTGGAACGTCTCACTCCGAAGCAGGAACAGATGGTGCTTATAGAGCGTGTCTTCCGCAATGCTTGGGTCGGCCGCGTGCAGACCGCCGCCACGGATGCCGCTGCACTGAGGAGTGAACTATCAAAGCAGAGGGCGCGTAAGCGGCGAGTGTTGGACCAGATGGCAGATGGAGATTTGAGCAAAGAAGACTTCAAGAGTTTGAATGCAAGCACTGTGGAAGCTATCGCCGATCTAGAGGAGCGTCTGTCCTTTGCTGAGTCAGATGTGTTGGACATAGACTCTGCGATTGAACACCTAACTCATATCCTTTGGAACACCTCGATTGCTTGGCAAACGAGCGATTTACAAGGGAAAAGAAGATTCTGCGTCGGATGTTCCCTGATGGGTTAGCCTATAGCGAAAATGGCTTTGGAACACCTGTAACTCATTCAATCTATACGCTATTAGCTGCGGACTTAGTGGATGAGTCACGATTGGTTGCCCCCCAGGGATTCGAACCCCGATTGATCGGTTCAGAGCCGACTGTTCTACCATTGAACTAGGGGGCAAAATGCTTAGCGTGGTGCGCTTTGCGTCGCGAACAGGGTGCTCGCTGACTGCCTCTTAAGAGTGTACGAGGTGAGGAAGATAAGGTCAACGTCTGACGGGGATAGTAGATAGGGGGCTCCAAAACTGCCCCTCACTATCATCTGGCGACTAGATTGCGAGACTGGTACCCCAAAATGGGCCGGAAGAGAACTCCGCGCGGTTTTTGGAGTCGCAAAAACGTGAACAGTTCGACCGCTTCGGCGCGAAGTCTCCGCCAAGCGCATCGGCGTTTTGTCTCTGGAACAAGTCTCAGTATTGGACTACTCTAGGCTGACTTCCTATCAGGGGGTTTGTCTGTGAAGTTATTGAGCAACCAAAGATTGCCCCTGGCCCTGTTACTTTGCTGCCTGCCAACCCGCATACTCGCACAAGCCCCCAACGTGCCCCAACAATACAGGCGCCTCTTCTATTACTATGCCGACCAGCGTTCTTTGTATGAGAAAGCACTCAATTCTATAAGCCTGACATCTCAGCCAGTTGGCCGCAGTTACGCAATAATTGTAGGAGTAACGAAGTATCCAAATCTATCGCCAATAGACAGGGATCTAAAGCCCGCAGCCGTCGACATAGAAAAGCTGAAATCTTATCTGAAAGACCAGGAATTCTTTGACGAAATCATTGTGCTCAAAGACGGGGATGTGAATCTCGACAATCTGAATTATTTTTTGGAAAACTACTTTCCGGACCGTCTCAGCCATTCCCCGCACTCCCGGTTCCTTTTTGCCTTTAGCGGCCATGGTTACGCTGAAGGGACCGCAGAGACAGCACGTGGCTTCCTCCTTACCGGTTCGGCCGCCTCGAAGACCGATCCCGTCAACCGAATCGACCTCGGTCTCCTGCGGACTCTTCTTGACTCCGACATTGATGCTGCGGAAAAAGTATTAGTGCTTATAAACGCGTGTCAGAGCGGAGCATTTCTCGGACGGAAATCCTTCGGGGCCAATCCGCTTGGACCGGGGGACCATGGAGCCCACGCGATTATGGCCAGCCGCGCGAACCAGGAGAGCCTTCAACTTGCAGCAGTAGGTCCCGGCAGCGTGTTCTTTGAAAAGATTTTTGCCGGATTAGCGGGTGCCGCTGACAATTCCCCGCGAGATGGCGTCGTTACGTACCACGAATTGGATAGTTATCTTCATTCGGAAATTCCCTATGTAACCAACGGTAGCCAGATTCCCATGGAAGGTGACATATCCCGCAACGGTAGCATCGGTGAGTTCTTCTTTTTGAACAGAGGGCGGCAGGTTCAATTGGGAAATGTAAAGCCTTGGACCCCTGGCGGAGCGACAGCATTCGGCGAACCTGCTGATAACGTACTTGAACTAGGTAAATCGGAGTACCGCGCAGAGCACTATAAAGACGCATCTCGGGCCTTCAAAGAGGCGGCTGTCGCCGGGAATGCGGACGCAATGAATAACCTGGGGTATCTGTATGAAGAGGGACAAGGTGTCGCACAGGATTACCAGCAAGCTCAGCAGTGGTATGAGAAGGCCGCAGCTGCCGGGAGTGCGACCGCAATGAATAACCTGGGGAATCAGTATGGACACGGCCATGGTGTAGCACAGGATTACAAGCAGGCTCGGCAGTGGTATGAGAAGGCCGCAGCCGCCGGGAATGCGGACGCAATGAACAGCCTGGGTTATCTGTATGACCAGGGCCTAGGTGTAGCACAGGATTACCAGCAGGCTCGGCTATGGTTTGAGAAGGGTGCAGCTGCCGGGGGTGCGAGCGCAATGAATAGCCTGGGGTATCTGTATGACTATGGACAAGGTGTAGCGCAGGATTACCGGCAGGCCCGGCAATGGTATGAGAAGTCCGCAGCCGGCGGGGACCTGTTCGCCATGTACAATTTGGGTGATCTATATGATCAGGGCCGTGGTGTAGCACAGGATTACCGGCAGTCTCGGCAATGGTATGAGAAGGCCGCAGCCGGTGGGAATCCGTTCGCCATGTATGTTCTGGGCTCTCTTTATGACCAGGGCCGTGGTGTAGCACAGGATTACCAGCAAGCCAGGAAGTGGTATGAGGAAGCGGCCGCTGCCGGCAACAATGAAGCTAAAAATCGACTTAGTCAGATGCCCAAATAAAACCTATGTCCATTCCAACAATCCTAAAATTTTGCGCTGCGCTTTACTTCGTAGTTATCGTTATTGACTGGTTGCGTACCCGCGAACTCAAGCGATTCTTAATTGAGCTGCTGCCTCTCCTCGGTCTCATTGTCCTCGACGTCCTGGTTGCGAGTGCGAGTACCGGCTACGTGACCTTCGGCTCAGGCAGTTCCCCTCTATGGATTTCGCTCGCCATGTTCGGCGCAATCATCCTAGGGGTCGCTGCACGATCCATATTCTATCTTCGGGGGGCGTTTTCATGGCTCGATTTTGCCAAGCCGCTCTGCATCTCGCCGATTCTGTTGTTGCCGCTCATCGGCTCCCTGCAGTCTGTGAAAAGTCTCGAATCGATGCAGGTAGTCTCGTTTGCTTTGCTTGCCTTTCAAAACGGTTTCTTCTGGCAAGCGGTGTTGCAACAAGCCCGTCCGAAGAAGTAAGCTTTCGTTCCGCTCGCCATACGAAATTTGCGACATATGTTCCTGTTCCGACAGCGCTAGAAGCTTAGCCAAAGTCCACCAGTGCCGTGGATGCGGCACTCTCCCATGTCGAATTTCAGCTGAATACCCTCGCGAGACTCCAAGTTCGCGCTTTATGAGACTGCTAGATAAGAACGCGATTTGCGGCTGAATCTTCTCCGCATAGAACTCAGCAGTCAGCCAGCATGGTTGGTCTGAAATCGACCACTTCCGTATATTGGCTTGTCTGGCAATCTGCGTTTCTGATCGCTTAGCTTGAGCTTTTGAGGAATGAGAAACGACGCGACCCTCTGTTGCGACTCTTGTAAGCCGCTCCTTCGACTCTTCAACTGAGCAAACCCTACACTTTTCGTTTCCATTGATAATTGGACTACCGCAGTCACTACAGACGTTCTGCAAGGTCACCGAGCTCTTCGACGCCACAAACGGACTGCCGCCTCGCATCTCGCGCTTGTGATTCTGTGTCAGCCGAGTTGCTGGAGTCGCTCTGCAAGATTTCGTCGTCGAGGCTATCTCTTTCACAGTCCACTCGGCGAGCGGGGCGACTAAGCGAGCCCAAGTCGAAGTCGTCTCTGCCAACTGACTCGCCAGGTCAGCCATCAGTCGGCAATTTCCGCTGCGCTCTTCGAAAAACCAGTCTCTCTTGAGAGGCTGCTTCAAAATTTGATTGAGAACGTAGGCATCCACCTCGGGCCGGATAGCCTCCATCAGATCGCACGCCAAGCTGTCTCGGTTGATCGTATCCATGTGCAAAACTCCCATCTCTGGATCAAGTCCAAGCTCTGCGATAGCGAGACGGCACTCCGCCTCCAGCAGCGCATAGAGATAGTTCAAGATCGCGTTGACAGGATTTACTGCGAGTCGAGAAGAACCTGAAAGGGTTGACGCGCGAGAGCCGAACTTTTGCCAATGCTCCGGTGCGCGAGGCAGATCCTTTTCAGGGAACTTAACTGGGACTGCGCGCCAAGCTTTCCAATAGATCTTGGCTGCGCGTAGCTCAACAGACCGAACTCCATCAAGTGTTTCGACTTCAGCCAATTCAGATCGAATCTGCTTGATCTGTGTGGCTATCGTCTGGTCTTTGAGAGATTGGCTCGCGACACGCTCTTGTCCAGCGAGCTTACGATCGATCAACTCTCGGCTAATTCGGAACGCTGCACCCGTATGATGGGCCAGCGCCTGCGCTCGGCGTAACCGAACGTCCGACGGCCTGACCGGTCCGGTTGTAGCCAAGACGTTTCCATTTCGTTCCAGCATCACGAAAGACGCATTCTGATCAGCAAGCCAACGCAAGGCTGCAAGGGACACAACGCCATCGGCTCCGATCACTACCAACCGCTCAAGTCCGTGCCCAACTCTGGGAAAGCGACCCTTGTATCGATCAAACCCAACACCATCTTCGACAACTAGATGGCCACGTTCGACACGAACACTAGTGCCGTACCCATAGAGAACTAGGACACCTCTACGGGGTCGCAATGGAGCTGAGTTGATGCCGCTTGGGGGTAAGTCAGGGCTGCTAGATTTGCGCAAGGGGGCCACTTGCGCTACGGTCACTGTAGCTGCCATCGGAGTCAGATCTCCTTGGTGGTCAGGACTTATCGCTTGCTCGCAACAATCGGTAAGTCCGTTTCATATGAACCACTTACGAGACCAATTCTACACGACCAAATGCAATCTTAGTCGGTCTTTTCCAGCCAAATCCGTTTGATGGAAGTGTCGCTCACCCCGTATCTGTCGGCCATGCGTTGGAACAGATCTTGAAGTCTGACACCGGGGCCACGAAGACTTCTGATCATTTCACGAATCTTTGCACGCTCCGCCGGATCTTCCAGCACGTTAGGTCGACCGCCCGTTTTATGGCGTGGTCCACCCTTCGCTGAATCCTGCATCCGGCTACGAAGATCAGCTAAAACATTCTTCAGAGATCCGATCTGATCTAGTTCTTCGGCTGTCGGTTCGGATTGTCTCAAAAGCCGATCCGCAAATTCTCCTGATCGGAATAGAGCAAGTTCTTGTTCGAGCTGCGGAGGCTCGGTCCTGCCCGAGCGTTTCACCGGAAGAACGTCATCCACTCGATTCAGGATCAGATTTGCCAAAATCCCATTTTCACGCATGGCCGCATTAAATTGAGCAATAGCTTGTTCCTCGCTGAGACCCAGTTGTCGCAACCAAGCGGAAAGGTCTCTCATCAGCCCATCCAAGACTTTCAGAATCTCTTGCTGCGTCTCTTCTTTCAAGAATGCGAATCTCCGTAAATGTATGGGTGGCATCTCAGGCTATCAAACCCGATACGTTGGCGATCAATTTGGGCCAAAACAGCTAAGTAGATGTTTTGACCTGCAGCGGATCACATCAGCCAGGGGTCTTGTATAGGCCTAGCGAATCCCGCAATCTCGACTGCATGAACGCACATCGCAAAACAAAACAAGTGGCTAAAATTTCGAAAAGTGCCAGCGGGGTGACGGGTGGCGCGTCGTCAAAAACCCCTCAGCTCAGAGCAGAGCGCAAGCTTTAACAAAGAAGGCCGGGAAGGGATCATTGCCGAAAGCCAAGAAGGTTGCTCATCAATCGCGAGCCAGAGCGAAGGTCGCCGCTCCTCGCACAGAAGCCCAATACCTCGCAAAGCCGGAAAAGTTCAAGGACACCTGGGACCGAGTTCTCGGCGTGGTATCGAAGATGCGACGCGAGAAGATTTCTCTCGCCGAGGCTTCGCGCGACGCAGGCATTAGCCCACGCACTGTAACCAGGTGGGGCAAAACAGCATTGCAAAAACAGAAGAACGGCAAGTACGCAGCTAAGAAGTCGGACAGTCTGCTGCGACTGGTCATGATCCCGACACCGGACGGAACACGCGACATCGCAGTGAAGGGTTCCAAGCAAGTTACGCTGCTTGCCGAATATTGGAACGCCCTCCATCGCTATTTGCAGACTGGCGACGCATCGCGACTCAAGAAGTTCCAGGGCAAGCACATCAGAGATGCAAATGGTGTGGATATTCCGCTGTCGGTAGATCTCAGTGCATTGAACCGCTTGGGGTCCGCTGGTGTTTTGTCGTTCGAATCCCTGTATGCGAGGACCACATGAAGAATATGCAGCCGCAACGAGACCCATCAAGGCCTACCAACGCAAGTCGACTACTGCGCGCCGTGTCGGAATTAACAATCGTTGCAGATGCGGCGAGACACGGATTGAAGCGTTGGTTGGACGTAGCGGGATCTGTGCCGAATGTCTACGGACAAAGAGGGGTCACACCATCATGGATAACCATCATGTTGCAGGAAAATCGAACAGCCACGTCACGGTGGCTATACCGGCAAACGATCATCGGTCCGTGTTGAGCGTGGGTCAGTACGACTGGCCGAAAGAAACGCTCGAAAATCCTAAAGGCTGCCCGCTTCGAGTTGCTGCCGGATGCATTCGAGGATTCACCGAAACAGTTTGTTACCTCATCGAGGAACTACTGCACTGGATCGCCGAGATGCTGGAGTTGCTGAGTGCAGTTCTGATCGAAAGACTCGGACCAAATTGGTGGTTCGGTACACCTATAGCTCAATTTGCGAGGAAAGGGTAAGAACAAATGTCACGAATCAGTTCACTCCCGATTGCAGTCCGCGTTTATCCTGAGAAAGAAATTTCCCCCGCCGAAGATTCACGAGCAAGCAACCAGAAGCGCAACAAATGGAGAGGACCCAATGCGATGCTGGTGTTCGATACGGAGACGCGGGTCGATGCTACGCAACGCCTCACCTTCGGCAGCTATCAATTTTTGATCAATGGGGAATGCCAGGAAGAAGGATTATTCTTCCCGAACGATTTACCAGACCAGGACCGCAAAGTTCTTGAACGTTACGCTGCGGAGCATCCGGCAGAAGCTAACAACACAAAATTAAAGCTCCTCACACTGAATCAATTTGTTTCAAAGTTTTATTTGGCTGTGTACAAAGGCCGCTGTCTTCTGGTCGGTTTCAATCTCCCCTTCGACTTGTCACGAATCGCTCGCGATGCCACTGCGGCACGTGGACGGTTCGCTGGGGGCTTCTCCTTCAGCCTTTGGCCTTATGTTGACAAGTTCGGTAACGAACTCGAAAACCGATTTAGGCCAAGAATATGCATAAAACACATCGATGGAAAACGGGCTCTCAAGGGATTCACGGCTCGGAACGGATGTGATCCCGAGGATCTCATTCCTGAAGGATCGCCAACGGGTGAGCCTGAGGAGGGATCTAAATTCCGCGGGCATTTCCTAGATTTGCGAACGTTAGCGTTTGCCTTAACGGACAGGGGATATTCTCTGGCGGATGCGTGTGAAGCATTCGAAGTGGAGCACGGAAAACAACATGCTGAACACAATGGCGATATCACAAGCGAATACATCGACTACAACCGGCGAGACGTTTTGGCCACGGCGGAATTGGCGGAAAAGCTGCTTGCGGAATTTGATAAACATCCGATAGAGCTGCAGCCAACAAAAGCATATTCACCAGCTTCGATTGGTAAAGCTCACCTGCATGCAATGGGAATTACGCCAATTCTTGAGAGACAGCCTGATTTTCCGAAGAAATATCTCGGTTACGCTCAATCCGCGTTTTTTGGCGGACGCACGAGCGCACATATTAGAAAAAATCCAAAACCGGTGGTTTATACGGATTTTCTTTCGATGTATCCAATCGTGAATATCAATATGGGTCTCTGGGAATTCGTGACGGCTCGGGAAATCACAATTGAAGAGCACTGCGAAAAGGAAATAACCGAATTTCTCAATTGCGTTTCGGCTGATTATTTATTTAATCCGGATACCTGGAAAAATCTCACGGCGTTTGTCCAAATAATCCCCGACGGCGATATTCTGCCTTCCAGGAGCAAATACGCCACCGCAAGCAATGATTGGCAGGTAGGCGTAAATCACATGTACAGCGACGCAGAGAACTCGACTGCGCTCTGGTTTGCATTACCTGATGTCGTTGCGTCCGTGATTCTAGCTGGTCGCGTTCCGAAGATCGTCGCTGCCTTCCGGTTGAAGGCAAAAGGCAAATCTAAGGGACTAAAACCAATTAGTCTCCGCAAGGCGATCAAGGTTGACCCTCGCAATCAGGATCTCTTCAAAGTCGTCATTGAGGAGCGCAAAAGGTTGGCTTCTCGCACAGACATGCCAAAGTCTGAAAAGGGCCGGCTGGACAAAGCCCTCAAAGTGCTCGCGAATTCCACAAGCTACGGCATTTACGCAGAGATGAACCCACAGGAATCGGACGAGAGAGTGAATGTTCTTTGTCACGGTATCGATCCTGATCCGTTTACCTGCAAGGTCAAACATCCAGATATTCCAGGCAAATACTGCTTTCCACCCCTCGCAGCTCTGATTACAAGCGGTGCACGACTCATGCTGTCGCTACTAGAACATTGTGTTTCGGAGCAAGGTGGCACGTATGCAATGGAAGATACCGACTCCATGGCAATCGTGGCGACAGAGCGCGGCGGACTCATTCCATGTCCAGGCGGATCGTATCTAAAAGATGGCCAGCCCGCGATCAGAGCCCTCTCGTGGAAAGAGGTTGAGGAGATTGCTAAGCGGTTTGAAGCTCTCAATCCTTACGACCGGGATGCAATACCTGGATCAGTTCTGAAAATCGAAGGAGATAATTTTGAGCCGAAAACTGGAAAGTAGCGGCAACTTTACTGCTACGCAATCTCCGCCAAGCGGTATGCCCTGTTCCTCAAAGACAAACATGGCAATCCTGAACTGCTCAGAAAGGGAGTCAACAACGATGAGGATCGATGGTCTGAGCATGGCCTTGGGCATCTACTAAATCCAACCGATCCCGAAAGTGACGACCGGAAATGGGTCGGACAGGTATGGCTGAATATGGTGCGCAATGCATTCGGTTTACCGGCGGTGGCTTTCGGATTTGAAGATCGGCCTGCTGTTGGTCGCGTCACGGTAAGCAGTCCCGCTGTCATCCGGCCATTGGCAAAACTGAACGAGGGTAAACCCTACTCGGAACAGATCAAACCATTCAATTTCTTGCTAACTTGCCACGTGAAGCCGTTCGGTCATCCCAAAGGAGCGGACCCTGAACACTTCCACCTCATTGCGCCGTACAACAACAGGTCGTCGCAGTGGCTCAAGACGGACTGGATTGATCAATATTCTGGGAATAGTTATCGGATTTCGACCTCCGCGCACACGGGAAGCGCGCGAACGGCCCTGGTCAAGACGTACGGGGACGTCCTTTGTGAATATGAATTTCATCCTGAATCGAAATGCGCAGATGCAACGGGAAATCCCTGTGACAAGCAGACAGTCGGATTGCTCCAACGTCGGCACGTCACCGTCGATCAAATTAAATACATTGGCAAAGAGTCCAACCACCTGGAAGATGTCGATGCGGGACTCGTGCATTGCGGCGAGAGCATTTACACGGAATATATAGACCAGAGCCGGGATGAGTGGCAAACGAAGATTTTGCCCGTGTTGAAACGGTTGCCTCTAAAGACGTTGATCAGTGAAGGCGGACTCTCTCGACGTGCTCTGCTGGATATTCGCGCAGGACGCAGCAGGCCGCATGCCAAGAATCAGGAGCGTTTACAGGCTATTTTCTGCAATGGTGCTTAATGGTATTTGGTTGGACGGAATCGGACTTCTGAGTAGTGATCCGATCCAACTAGCATCGTTCCCACGATGCCGCGAAAACGATCCAATGAATAACGTTTACCACCCACCGTGCCAGAAAGGCATCGCTGGAACTGAGGCCCACGGAGTGCAAGCCAGTCTGTAAAAGTCACAATCCTGACAAAAAATATTGCCGCCACAGCTGGGACTGTCCAAGCAACGGCTAAGCGCTAAGCAGTTGAAGGGAGGCCTGTAATCTGGGCCGCGCCCAGGCGCATACTGAGGCTGCGCGAAACCTTGCGACGACGCAGCCGCGATTGCCGATTTATGCAGCTGTCCAAACACATCATTTATAGCTATGGTTTCACCTTGTTTGAAGTGGAGCTCGACGACTTTTAGCGTCTTGCCGCAACAGACATGAGTATCACCGGTCGGGCTGACACCTGCCACCAACGATTTTCTTATATCCAGCGCCAAATGACAGAGACATCCAGATGATCGAGTCCAGGGCGTGACTCTAACGAATGCCGGTTTATCGTCGATCGCCTCAACGGTTGCAGTGTTTACGGACTCTAATTGACTGGCAATCAATTCCTCGACGTTCATCAATTTGGACATCAGACCTCCTTCACTCAATGGCCTAAGCACAATCGATAACGTTCGGCACATGCGGCTTGACAAGCTGTACGCATTCCGAATTCGTAGTGATTACAGGCTAAATAGCACTCCTGAGCAAGTCGGTAGCAAAAAGAAGGATGTGACGGCGACGGGGGTGGGGGTTGGGGTGGAGGTGGTGGGGGCTGATGGGCTGCAATACACGCTTGATAGCCAATTTGACAAATCTCCTGACACTCCCTGCCATCCGGGAGCGGAAGACAATTCGAATTGCATTCATGCAGCTGAATACTGCAATCAAGGGGGGGCCGCATATGTGACTGCGGATGTCGGCTAAAGTGAGGTGAATATAGGCTGTATGACACTCCCGGCATAGGGTTCGACGGCAATTGTCCGTGTCCTGTATGGTGGGACTCTGCCGATCCCCGCGCAGACGCACTCAGCTGGCTGAAAACATCTTCTGCTGTAAGGGTTTCGCCCTTTTTGAAATGCAATTCCACGATTTTGAGACTTTTACCACAACAAACATGGGTGTCGCCGGTAGGCGTTACGCCCTCAAGGGAAGATTTTCGAACATTTATCGCTAAATGACACAAGCACGTCCTGCTGGCTGCTACCCACGGAGTTACTTTCACAAGATCGGGCTTGTCTTCTATCGCCTCGACCGTAGCGGTAAATTTTGAGCTGGATTGATCTTTCAGAAATTCGTCGATGCTGAGATGATCACTGGGCATACTCTAAAGTTCTCCTCTTCGCGTCGTGCTGGGGAACAACAACAAGAAGGGCCCTGTATGTTTTGGATCTTTCTGCGAGGCGAATTATACACTCCGGGAATAATCAAGTACACGTTAATATTCGACCGTCGCAGCCATGCAAGAGACTTGGAGTGAACATTGTCTACAAAACGTGCTTCTTTGCCGTGTGCCCCTCAACAAATTTGCTAATCTCCGTAAGGGCATTTTGCTTTGACTTCGCGCTGCTCTTACCTGCGGCTCGTAACCAAATTACCAAAATCTGGTCAAGCCCCATACTCTCCCTAAACCGCTGCCACAATATGAGTTACGCGTGGCAGCGGTTACAGTCCAACTTCTCTATGCTGGAGAGCAGTCAAAATATTTGATCAAAACGATCTTCGGAACGTATCTATTTCGTCCCACGTCCTCCCACAAAAGAGAACCCAATAGAAACGCAGCCTGTTTCCGATCAGTACAACAGATCAACTTTGAGTATCTCGCGCGAGTATTTCGACGCAAAGTGCCATGTCACTTCTATTAACGGTCGCACACTGGCCTCCGTGACATCAGCCGCCTTGTGGATAATCTCATCCCTCAGATGTGCGAGCGATTCAAGTTGGCTTCGATATGGAATGATCTCGTTGACGTTCAGGAGTTTCTTAAACTTCAGGTGCTCCTGGAAAACCTTTAATGCTTCTCTGAAGCCGATTGTCTCCGCGTGGTCTCTCCAAATCTTCTTCTGTTCGTGATTGAGAAAGGAGTAAAGCAAAGACTCTAACCCTTGGTGCGCCGCTATGACAGCCAGCCTTCGCGATGTGGGGTTGTCCTCTCGCAGAAACCTAAAGGATCTTCGAAGAAACCCCTGGGCTGCGATGAAGTAAGGATCAGTAGGAATAGATGGGAGGGATTGGAGTGAATTTAGCGCTTCTAAAACAATCACGGTACAAAGAGAATAGTTGAATCCGTCTTCCTGCCAGAACCCAATTTCGTTTTGCTGTGACATCAACCAGCTTTTCGCACTTTTGAGAGCATGTGAAATACCCGGCAATCCGGCCCGTGCCAGTGCCTCACAGATAACTACTGTTATAAACACATCCGGTTGCTTCTTAATTCCTGCATTCACTTCGAAATCGGTACACCAGGCACCTTCATTTGTTTGTTGCTGAAGTAGCCATTTGGCAGCAGCCACAGCGAGCTTCTTCTGGGAATCGGATGTTGAGAGTCTCAAGATTGCCAGGCAGGCGACTGCGGTTGTCGCGACACTCGGCGCCACCTTGTATGGGCTTCCAGGACGAACTTCAGCTTCTTCCCACTTTTCGTCTTCGGCACTTTCGTACACGCGTTTCAACACGATTTCGATTTCGTCACTGAGTCCTACGGTCAGCTTTGAACTTCGACTCATCATCAACAAATCGAAACAAAGAGAGCGAATGCCGGACGATCCAACATCCTCAGACAGGAGACCCGACAATTCTCTTTCGAAATCACTGAATGCGTCTTCGAAACCTCCGACATCAAAATGCTCCGCGAATCTGTATCGTGAGACGCCCCACTCGACAAACTTGCCGCTCGGTGCGGACCAGAAAATACTGCTCAAAGGTCGAACGGGGTCCTGAATGTTCTTGTTGCGATCCTTTGTCCAGTCAGCAATTACATCTTGAATGAGATCGTCGCTGATTTCTTTCCGCATGAAGACGATCACATCCAGCAATTCGTCATTCAACACCCATTCGCGGGTTTTCAGTAGTGTTTTCAATGCGCAACTCGATTTTTCGACGTTGGTAGGAATAGCTTTTATTTTGTCGCCCAATTTTCGGATCTCTTCGGTAACAAAGTCATGAAATGGATTCTGCACCCGTCCGGTCTGCCTCTCCCTCGCCTTTGCTGTCGCTTTAGGAGTGTTGGCATCAATTGTTTTCAGTCTTTCGAGGTCAAGTACCCGCTTTGCAACCCTTTCCTGCAGCAGCCCCTTCTCCAATCCAGCTTCTAGCCCGAGACGGTTCAGTTCGACAGCAAACTGTGAAGCGTGAGTGTGATCGAGAGTTAAACTACCCCATACGAAAGGGCGCGACAGCCTTTCCTCGAAGTTACGTAGATCTTGCAATTGAAAGTACGATTCATAGATTTGCGCTACCTTTTCCCAGTCCATTTCTCTCCTAGAGCCAAGAAGCATTTCCGAACCACCATCCTACAGGGGGAGGCAGTTTTGGAGCCCCCTATCTCCTATCCCGTCAACGTCTGACGCAGTGGTGCGGGTTAGAATGCTGGGATGACTACGACGCTTGATGCTGTTGCTGCCGATTTTCTTGATGTTTCCTGTCGCAGACTCGACATGATGACTGAGTGCTTTGAGGCTTGTTTGCGAAAGCTGAGCTACGAGCAGGTGTGGCAGCGGCAGGGGGCGCATGAGAATGCTGTGGGGAATCTGGTGCTGCATCTTTGCGGGAATGCGCGGCAGTGGATTATGCATGGAGTGGGCGGGGCGCCGGATGTGCGGGTGCGGGATGCGGAGTTTAGCGCCGATGGGGGGATGAGTGGAGAGGAACTGATTGCGCTGTTCCGTTCGACGTTCGATGAGGCAAAGGGTGTGATTGCGGCGGTGCCGGCGGAGCGACTGGCGGAGAGGATCACTCCGCAGGGGCGGAACGTGAGCGTGCTGGAGGCGATCTACCAAGTGGTGGGTCATGTGCAGCAGCACGTGGGGCAGATTATTTTGGTGACCAAGCAGATGACTGCCATGGACCTGGATTTGACGATACCGCGACCTCGGTAACGTTGCTGGCGTGGGGCTAATTTTCTGCCTGATGGCGCTTACGAAAGGCGGCGACTTTGTTGCGGTTGCCGCAGGTGGCCATGCTGCACCAGCGACGATGGTGAGAGCGGGTTCGGTCGTAGAACCAGAGGACACACTCGGAGTCTTCGCAGTGGCGGACCAGGTTGAAGTCGCCGGTGGCGAGGAGTTCAGCTGCGGCCTCGGCTACGGGGGCGAGAATCTCTTCGGGGGTTCGCTGCTTCCATTCGCGCTCGAGGTTGAGGGTTCCGCCTTTGCCGGGTGAGAGTTTGAGATGACTTTGTGATTCGGCAAGGAAGGCGTTGAAGTGGGCTACGTCGGCGCGCTTGCCTGCCTTTCTGGTTTCGACGAGCTTGCGGATCGCCTCACGTAAGGTGCGGGCGCTGTGCAGCAGGGTGTCAGGTTTTGAGTTCGCGAGATTATCCTTGACCGGCCAACCATTGTCGGCAAGCCATCGGAGAACGTCTTTGTCAGTTTGGAGAGAATCTACGAGTTCGCCATTGAGTAGGAAGACCGTATTAAGAAGTTCGAGCGCGAGATGGTCTGCCACACGCGGTGGCGTGAGAGGTGGGACGGGCTGGGAGTCGTTCGGCATGGGGTGAATTTCCTCCGCTATTTATTGTAACTCCTGAAACCTCTTTGGGCAGGTTACATCTTATTTGTAACCGCTGAAATTTATTTTCGGTGGTTGGAGTTGAATTGTGTTTGGAGGACAGTATGGATCGTCGCAACTTCATTACAGGTGGTGGCAGCTTGCTTGCATTGGTCGGCACCGCTGTTCCAGCTGGCCTTTCACAAGGCTTGAAGAACATCGGAAGTCCCAGGAGAACAAAAGCTATGTCCAAGAGTTCAGAAGTGCCGCTGACTACCGTTCATCGCGTTGAGGCCGATGGTGTGAGTGTGTTTTATCGTGAGGCTGGGCCGGCTGATGCGCCGGTGGTGCTGCTGTTGCACGGCTTCCCTGCTTCGTCGTTTCAATATCGCGAGTTGATTCCTCGGCTGGCAGATAAGTACCGAGTGATTGCGCCGGATCTGCCAGGGTTTGGATTTACTGAGGTGCCGGAGACACGGCAGTACAAGTACAGCTTCGATGCGTTGGCGAAGACGATGGTGGCGTTTACTGATGCGCTTGGTTTGAAGCGGTATGCGTTGTATGTGTTCGACTACGGTGCGCCTACAGGGTTTCGTTTGGCGATGGCTCATCCGGAGAGAGTGACGGCGATCGTTTCGCAGAACGGGAATGCTTACGAGGATGGGCTGGGTGATGCGTGGGGGCCGATTCGTAGGTATTGGAGCGATCCTTCGGGCCCGAATCGTGAGGAAGTTCGTAAGGCGGCGGTTAGCTTCGAAGGGATTAAGTTCCAGTATGTGCATGGGGTGCCGAATCCTGAGGCCATCAAGCCTGAGGGGTACTGGCTGGATTATGCCCTGGTGAATCGGCCGGGCAATACGGATATTCAGCTGGATCTGTTTTTGGACTATCAGAACAATGTGAAGTTATATCCGAAGTTTCAGGAGTACTTCAGAAAGGCGAAGCCGCCGCTGCTGGCGATCTGGGGCAAGAACGATCCGTTCTTTATTCCTCCGGGGGCGGAGGCTTACAAGCGGGATATTCCGAATGCGACGGTCCAGTTTCTGGATACGGGACACTTTGCGCTGGAGACGCATGTGGAGGAGATTGCGGCGGCGGTGAGGGAGTTGTTGCAGAAGGCTGTTTGATGATCTGAACAGACTTTATCGGGCCGTTCATAGAGTAACTGTGAACGGCCATTTTTATGGTCTGTTTTCGTAACGCATGGTAAAGTGAGCATCCCGGCCCCGAAAGGAGATTTCATAGATGAAGAGAGATTTCGCTCTTGCTGTCCTGGTGTGTGCCTTGTGTGGTATCTCAGCCCATGCGCAGATTCTCGCTGCCGCTGCTGGTGTCAACGCTGACGATTTTGCTTACTCAGGAGATAAAGGTCCGGGCTTCTGGCCGGAGTTGCACGGCAAAGACGGAAAAGAGTTTTCGGCATGCGCTCCGTCGCCTTCTGCCCGACAGTCGCCGATTGACATTGAAACAGTGGTTGAAGACCCGGCACTTCGGCCTCTGGATGTCAGCTTTGTCGAGGCGCCATTCGTGATGAAGAATCTGGGTTACACGATTCAGGCTACGCCTGCGTTCGGGAGTTCTTTGACCTTGGATGGACGCAACTACTCTCTCCTCCAGTTTCACTTTCATACTGTCTCGGAACACACTGTGGCGGGCAAGCATGGCGTGATGGAAGTGCACTTTGTCTTCAGGCACTCGGATACGGATTTTGCAGTGATCGGAATGCTGTACAGGGTTGGAAGGTCGAACGCGTTCTTAAAAACCTTGATTGATGCTGGTCTGCCTGAAAAGACGACGTCAGCGGAGGTCACGGTAAAACCAAATCTTGAGAAGGCGCTGACCGATTCATCGCAATACTTCACGTATCCCGGATCTCTAACGACTCCGCCCTGTAGCCCGGTGGTGACGTGGCTGATTTTGAAGGAGTGGGCAGAGCTGTCGCCGGAGCAGGCTGAAACCTTCCGCAAGATTCTTGGGAATGATTTCCGCCCGCTTCAAAGCCCAAACAATCGGGTAATACATGCGACCGTGAGACGGTGGCCTTTTGATGTGGGCCAGCCGTGAACTACTCCATAAGGCGGCGCTACTCGACGGGAAGTTTGGCGTTGTAACCGTCGCGGGCGATGACTGAGTATTTTTGGGGTTTTCCCTTTTCGTCCTGCATGCGGAGGGGGTGGCCTTCGTTGTCGACCAGAAGAACTTTGACCTTGCGGTAGGTGCCGTCGTTCTTGTTGTTGGTGGGGCGGTAGGTGAGGATGTACTCGTTGCGGATGGATTGGTTGATCTGGGAGAAGATGTCCGGGAGTTCGCCCTGGAAGATGGGGGCGAAGCTGAGGCCACCGGTCATCCTGGCGAAGGTTTGTAACTGATTTTGCGCCTGAAGGTAGTCGAGTTCGCGTGGGCCGCCTCCGCCACGCATTTCATTCAGCATGGCTCCGGTGCTGATGGTGAAGATGGTGATGTTCTGGGTGGATTTAACTTTGGCCAGCATCTTGTCGAGGGTGAGCTTAGAGAATGTGTCGCGGCCAGATCCGATGAGGATGATGTACTTGCGGCCTTCGATTCGGCTGGTGCGGTCGAGGGTCTCGTAGAGGGCGTCGAACATGTCGGTGTCGGAGAAGCCAGGGATGACGAGAGAGGAGAGCGACTGGGCGATGAGCTCTTTGTTGTTGGTGAAGTCGGTGAGGATGTGGGTGCGCAGGTCGTAGGTGACGACGGCGATGTAGTCATCGGGACGCAGCGTGCGGAAGAAGCTGTAGGAGGCGTTCCGCATGTCGTTGATGAGGTAGTAGCTATTGGCGGCGAACTCGAGCAGCATGACGGCGGTGATGGGGGTCTGCGTGGTGCGGACGCTGGTGATGGTCTGGGGGACTCCGTCTTCAAGGATGAGGAAGTTGTTGGCCTTGAGGCCGGGGACGAACTGGTGAGTCTTGTCGAGGATGACGCTGGCGTCGATGTTTACGATGGGGACGTCGACGCGGAGGGAGAAGGTCTCGTTATCGGGATTTTTGACCTTGGGGGCGACGGGAGCGGGCGGCGGGGGCTCGTCGGCTTCCTTCTTTTTTTTGAGGACGATGGTGCCGTTGTCGGTGTCGGGGCCGGCGTCGTCGGGAGAGGGTGGGGTGGGTTTGGTTTGCTGGGGCGCCTGAGAGTTGTCCTGGGCATAGGCGGCGGGCAGGGTGAGGACAATGGAGCAGGAGAGAAGGAGAAGGATGCGGGCCCTGAGATGCGGAAGGATTGTCATCATCTGAAACTTTACTCCGAATGTTGGACGGGTTTTCGTTGCCTATGGTGAGTAGGCGCTTAAGGCTAAATGTTTGTTGATGAGTTTACGGTTGATGCTGGCTGGATGGTCTCCCGAATGGAGGCCCAGCCTGTGGGGCTTGCAGGGTACTCGACGTAGACGACCATGGAACGTCCTTTGAAGATGGCGGGTGGGCCGCCCGTCTTGGAGACACTTTGGATGGTGAAGAGACTCATTTCTACGGCAGTGCCTTGATTGAAGAGAATGGTTTCGGGGGTGTTTTCGAGGAACTCCAGCTTGAAGGATCGAAAGGTACCTAGCAAATCTGCTTTGAGGGCTTCGATCCCTACGATGTAGTTCTGGTAGGCGAGAGCCTTGATGACCTCGGGGTGATGGTACGCGAGGATTTCTTTGACATCGCCTTTTGCGAAGGCGAAACGAATCGCTTCGCCGGTTTTACGGAGTGAGTTTCTTTGCTCGGGCGAACCCTGGAAGTGATTGGCGGATGGCTTCGATTGAGCCTCGCCGGTGGAGAACAGAATGGAAGGCGCGGCACAGCAGGCGGCGGTGAGGAGCTGTCTCCGGTTCATAGGTGACTCAATATTCGCATAGGGTACGGCGGATCGCCGTTGATGAGAGCGTTCTAGTACTCTGTAGACGTGATGGCTGCGGTAAAGACTCGGTTGTGGATGGTTGGCCTGGCAGTGGGCGGGATGTTGGGGAGTTCTGTGCTGGTGGGTGGGGCGCAGGCGCAGGTTCAGACGGTGAGTGGGGAGGGGTGGGCGGCGGTGCCGGTGCCTTCGGCTGCCCCGGCCGTGACGAAGTTCTTTCCGCTGGCTGAGGTGAAGCGGGGGATGCGGGGCGTCGCTTATACGGTGTTCGAAGGGGTGAATCCGGAGCCGATGCAGGTGGAAATTCTAGGGCTTTTGCGGGATGCGCTGGGGCCGGGGCAGGACATGATTCTGGCGCGGCTGCATGGGGACAAGCCGGAGTATACGGGTGTGGTGGCGGGAATGAGCGGAAGCCCCGTCTATATCGACGGGCGGCTGGTGGGCGCGCTGAGTTATCGGATTGGGCAGTTCAGCAAAGAGCCGATTGCGGGGATTACGCCCATCGAGTCGATGCTGCAGGTGCGGGATGAAGATGGCGCGGCGGGCATGAGGCTTGCTTCAGTCAGCAAAGATTTTGAAGGGCAGCCGCAGATGCGGGCGATCGAGACTCCCCTGGTGATGGGCGGCTTTAGCCAGGAGACGGTGGAGCGGTTTGGAGACAGGTTCAGGGCGATGGGGTTGACGCCGGTGGTTGGGCTGGGTGGCGCGGACTCTGCTGCGGTGCAGCCGGAGCCGCTGGTGCCGGGGAGTGCTGTGAGCGCGGTGCTGGTGCGGGGCGACCTGTCGATGGCGGGAACTTGTACCGTGACCTATGTGGATCCGAAGCGGCTGCTGGCTTGCGGTCATCCGATAACGCAGTATGGGCCGGTGGATATGCCTATGACGAAGGCGACGGTGCTGGCTTCGCTGGCGTCGCCGCTGAATGCGTTCAAGATTATCAATACGACGGAGACGGTGGGGGCATTCACGGAGGATCGGGCCTCGGCGATTATGGGGCGGTTTGGGTTGGAGGCGCGGATGATTCCGGTGGTGGTAGAGGTGGTGCCTCCTCCAGCGGATAAGGGAGCAAAGGCAGAGGCTAAGACGCTGCACTTTGAGGTGCTGGATAACCGGCAGCTGACACCCTCGGCGATGCTGGTGTCGGTGTATCAAAGTCTGCAGACGAACAATACGGCGGCGGAGGAGTTGAGCTATCGTCTGTCGGGCGAGATCGATGTCAAGGGTCTGCCGACGGTACGGATGCAGGGGTTGATGGCGCAGAATGAGTTGAACCCGGCGACGATCAATGCGGCGCTGCTGGTGAACGACCGCTTCAGCAAGGTTTATGGGAATGCGTTGGATCAACCGGTGGTGACGGGGGTAAGGCTGAAGGCGGAGGCGATTCCTGCGAGGATGACCGCGGTGTTGGAGTCTGCGCGGCTGAGCAAAATGGAAGTGCGTGCGGGCGATGAGATTGAGGTGGAGGCGATGGTGCATCCGTACCAATCCGAGGCGCGGATGGTGCGAGTGAAGATGAAACTGCCTGAGGATTTGGCCGCGGGAACGATGCGGGTGGTGGTGAGCGATGGCGCGACAGTGGACCGATTGACGACGAAGAACGGGGCGGAGCGGTCCGTGGGGTTGGCAGATACGGTGGCGGCGTTGAACAGGATGCACGCGAACGACCGCGTGTATGTGACCCTGCTGGATCATGCGACTCAGGCGGTGCTGGAGGGGGAGGCTTTGCCGCAGATGCCGTTGTCGATGGCGAATGTTTTTGAGCCGTTAAAAGATGCTCAGAAGATGCAACTAACGGGGGAGAGTGTAGTTGCTGGCGGGTCGACCGATGCGGGGTATGCTGTGAGTGGCTCGCAGGTGCTGAACATGATTGTGAAGTAGCACGGTGAGGGAATACGCGGGCCAATAAGTGTTGAAGCAGATCTTGTTACACGATTGTTGCAATGGTGCGATTAGCGTGTGGATGATTTTTTTGCTCTGGGTGGTGTTGTAGCATCAAAGGGTAGGCGCGACGGTTAGGTTCCGCGCTAAAAGGAAAGATTTCGAATGAGTGAAATTCATGGCTTTGCGGTGCACGCGGCCGGTGCACATTTACTGGCGTACAAGTATGATCCGGGCGAGTTGCAGACCCATGAGGTGGAGATCAAGATCTCACATTGCGGCGTGTGCCACAGCGACGTTCATCTGATCGATAACGATTGGGGGATCAGCAAGTATCCGTTTATTCCGGGCCATGAGATTGTGGGAACCGTTGTGGGGGTGGGCTCGGGGGTGAAGGACCGTACGATGGGTGAGCGGGTCGGAGTCGGCTGGCAGGCGGACAGCTGCGGGATCTGCGAGTGGTGCCGGCAGGGGCAAGAGCATCTGTGTGCGAAGTCGCAGCCTACCTGCGTGGGCCGGAACGGAGGGTTCGCGGATAGAGTTCGGGTGAACTCGCGGTTTGCGGTTCCAATTCCGACGGCGATTGAGAGCGAAAATGCGGCTCCACTGATGTGCGGCGGCATTACGGTTTATGCGCCATTGATGAACTATGGCGTGCGGCCCTCGTCGCGTGTGGGAGTCATTGGAATTGGTGGCCTTGGGCATCTCGGTGTGCAGTTTGCGAAGGCATTTGGCGCGGAGGTGACGGCGTTTTCGACCTCGAAGGATAAAGAGGCGGAGGCGAAGGAGCTGGGTGCGCACGAGTTCGTAAATACGCGGGATACGGGCGCGTTGAAGAAGGTGGCAGGGTCGTTTGATTTTCTACTTTCGACTGTGAGCGCGGACCAGGACTGGCAGGCCTATGTGAGTGCGCTGCGTCCGAAGGGTACGTTTTGCATCGTTGGCGCGTCTCCTTCGCCGCTGCAGATCCAGGGGGCGTCCTTGATTCACAGCCAGAAGGCGATTGCGGGTAGTAACACGGGTAGTCCGCATGAGCTGAGCGAGATGCTGAATGTAGCGGCACGGCATGGAATAAAAGCGGTCACCGAGAAGTTTGCGATGGCGAAGGCGAACGACGCTGTGACCAAAGTGAAGAAGAACCAGGTTCGGTATCGGGCTGTTCTGACGAACTGAGACTTACTGGACTTCAATGAATGGTGGGGTTTCACCGCTATTTACACCCCAGCCTAATCCCTTCAGGGGGTTGGGCTTTTCATTTGAGCGTTATTGCGGTGCTTACTGCCGGGAGATTCTGGAAGCAGTTGTATTCCCTCCACAGTCACTCCACGGAGGTTTCGACGCTGGGAGTTACTGGGATTCTTTCTCGGAACAGCATCCTTCCAATTCTTTTCGAAATATCGATCGGGTGAAGAACCGAAGCGGCTGTCAGATTGGCTGCTGCTCTCAGATAATTGCCGTCGAGAAGATGCTGCCCAGCGATGCGGGTGTGAAGTTTCCATAGACCTAGTCGGCGGCGTTGAAGCCTTGCCGGGATATTTCTGGGCAGCTGGGTGAGAAATTCCTGGAACGAGATTTCGGGAAGATTTTGCACTCGACGACGGTGTGAGTCCTCTGTCCAATATCTCTTTCGCTGCATCTCGGCGAAGATTCTGTAGGTGTTGGCGTCGCGATGGAATCTATAGGCGACCAGAGGCTCACACACCACCAGTACCTGCCCCTTCTCGGCAAGACGGCACTCAAGGTCCCAGTCATCCACGGGATAATATTGCTCCCGGAATCCACCGACCTCGCGCAGAGCCGAGGTACGAGCCAGCATGGTAGAACCCAGAAGGCACCCATCCTTTATGGGATCGTAGAGTTTGACACCGTTGGTTGCCGTCAGCTTATCTGAGTTTGCCCACGAATGTTTCCCGCCGATCTTGGTGTTGTAGGCGAAGATGGCAAGAGCTTTGGGATAGGTGTCTGCTACCGTCATCTCGCGATGCAATCGATGCGGAAAGCTGATGTCGTCCTGGTCACTACGAGCAATGTATTCGCCACGAGCTGCTTGTATGCCCCGATTCAAAGTTGAGCAAAGCCCTCCATTCTCCTTTTGCATGATGCGTATGCGCGGGTCGGAGAAGGACTTTATGATTTCGACCGAGTTGTCGGTGCTTCCGTCGTCAATGACTAGAAGTTCGAAGTCTTTGTAAGTCTGAGCCAGCAAAGAAGTTATCGTCTCATCCAAATGAGACGCTCCGTTATAGACGGGAACCAGGACAGTAATTCGTGGCATTAGTCTCCTTGCAGTGCCACATAATGCATAAACTAACCGCTGCTTTGGAGAGGCGACACTCTTCTCCGCTCGCTACTTTAGCCTCAATAGATTCTTGAGGAGGATCTTAGTCCAAGAAATGTTGAATGCCTCATTAAAAACAGCATCACCCGAAGTTTGAACTGATTCTTCAAGGAAGTACCTTCCAAGACGAAGTGCTTTAGACTCAGGATCAGAATGATGCGACGAGTGTTGGTTACGGGATTGGCGGTGGGGTGTTCCCTGCTGTCCGGGTGGGTGAGCGCGCAGGGTACGAAGCTGTGGAGCGTTGAGCGCTACGACGAGATGGAAAAGGGCAACGCTGAGGGTGTGGCTATCCGCAGCGATGGGCGGCTGGAGCCAGGCCCCGTGACTTCCCTGATGTATGAGAGCGGGAAGAGCTACGCGTGGTCGCTGGCCAGCGATGCTACCGGAAACGGCTATGTGGGGCTTGGGGGCTCGGCGGCAGGGTCGGCATTGGTTATGAAGGTGACAGCCGCGGGGAAGGCTACGCAGATTTTTGCAGGGAAGGAGCTGGCGGTTCAGGCGGTTCGTGTCGCGGCTGACGGAAGCGTGCTCGCGGCGACATCACCGGATGGAAAGGTGTATAGGATTCCAGCGGATGGAGGAGCAGCGGCGGTGCTGTTCGATCCGGCGGCGACGGAGGAGAAGCCGAAGTATCTGTGGGACCTGGCGGTGGGAAAGGGTGGCGAGGTGTATGTTGCGGCGGGAGCTCCGGCGGTAGTGTACCGAGTGCCTGCGGGAGGCGGTAAGGCAGAGGTGTTGTTCAAGACCGCTGATCAACACATTCGGTGTTTGCTGCTTGGTGCGGATGGGATGCTGTGGGCCGGGTCGGATGGATCGGGTGTTGTGTATCGTTTTGCGACACAGACAGCGGGGGCGAAGCCGTTTGCGGCATACGCCGCGGGACGGAGAGAGATTACAGCGCTGGCGACTGATGCCGCCGGGAATATTTATGCCGCGGGGGTGGGGACGAAAGGACACTCGACGCTTCCTCCATTACCGGTGACGGGCGGCGTTGGGGTGACGATTACATTTGTGCAGCCAGGGTCGTCGACGGCTGCTGGCGCGAATACGCTGGTGCCGGATGGATCTGAGATTTACAAGATTGCGGCGGACGGCGCTCCGCAGAAGCTGCTGACGCTGAAGGATGATGTGGTGTACGCGCTAGCGGTACGGAATGGGAGCCTGCTGGCGGCCACGGGAAATCGGGGCCGCGTGTATCGCGTGGATACGGACGGTGGAGGACGGTTTAGCGATGTCGCACACCTGGAGGCATCGCAGGGGATGGCTTTTGCAGCAGTGAAGGATGGTCTGCTGATCGCTACCAGCAATAGCGGGAAGGTGTTTCGACTGGGCGATGCGGTTGCAACCGCGGCTACCTATACGAGCGATGTCTTCGATGCGCAAAGCTTCTCGCAGTGGGGACGTGCGGAGGTAAGGGCCGGAGCGCCAGCGGGGTTTGATCTGTTTGTGCGGAGCGGCAACGTCGAAAGTCCTGTGATGGGTTGGAGCGAATGGGTAAAGGTTGGAACGGGTGGGAATTTTACGGTTCCGGCGGGACGGTTTGTGCAGTGGAAGGCAGTCCTCCGGCCGAGCGGCACGGTGGATGCAGTGGCATTGAATTATCTCCAGCGCAATCTTGCTCCGGTGGTGGACGAGGTGGTGGTACAGCCAGGAGCGCGGGTGACGCCGGTTACTCCGGTCCCGGCGAATGCGACGGTGCAGGTGGCCTTCCCTGCTGCTTCAGGATCGGCGCCGGTGACCTTTTCACCGGATGCGAGTTCAACTCCGCTGACCGCTCAGAAGGATAAGACCGCAGTGACGGTTCGGTGGATGGCGCATGATGACAACGGCGATGACCTGATGTTCGCTGTGTGGTATCGCGGGGTGGGCGAGGCGAACTGGCGGCTGTTGAAAGACAACATCTCGGAGAAGGTGTTCAGCTTCGATTCGCCTTTATTGCCGGATGGTAGCTATGAGGTGAAGGTGATGGCGAGCGATGCGCCAAACCATACGGATGCGGAGGCGCTGACAGGAGAACGGGCAAGCGAGGTGTTTGTCGTGGACACTACGCCGCCTGTGCCTGGAGTGCTGACGGCGACGATGGTGCGGTCTGTTACGAAGAGCGGCGCCGGAAAAGCGAACGAATACTCCGGGGAGTCGATTCATGCGACGTTGGAGGCTCGCGATGCTACTTCGCCGATTGCGCATGCAGAGTACTCGATCGATGCGGGACCGTGGCAGTATCTGGAGCCCGTGGGGAAGGTTTCGGATTCGCTTGCGGAGCGCTATGACTTTACCGTTGCTGTGCCAGCCGCACCTGCAAGTGTGACCGATGCGAAGGAGCATGTGCTGGCGGTTAGAGTGTACGACCGGTACGAGAATGTGGTGGCTGTGAAGGCGGTTGTGCGGTAATGGCGCTGCGAGACTGGTTCCCGAAGTACGGGCAGGATGTGGTGCTGCTGGCGGTTGACCTCGTAGGGACGTTTGTCTTTGCAGTCGAGGGGGCGCTGGCTGGAATTCGGGGCGAGTTGGATCTGCTCGGGCTGCTGGTCGTGTCGTTTGTGACGGCACTGGGCGGGGGCACCGTTAGAGATTTGTTAATTGGCGCTGTGCCTCCGAACAGTATCCGCGATTGGAGATATGGAGCGACGGCGCTTGCGGGCGGGGCTGCGGTGTTTTGTTTTTCTCCGTCGTTTCAACATGTGCCGCAGCAGTTGATGATTACCCTTGATGCGGCGGGACTGGCTCTGTTTGCGATGGCGGGTGCGGGGAAGGCGCTGGAGTTTGGAATCAATCCGATGATCTCTGTGCTTATGGGCGTGCTGACTGGCGTGGGCGGTGGGACGATTCGTGATGTTCTGATGGCGCGAGTGCCGGGGATTTTGAATACGGATATTTATGCTTCGGCTGCGTTGGTGGGAGCGGCGGTGATGGTAATTGGACTGGCGTTGAAGGTGCCTCGAACGATTGCGATGACCTTGGGTGGGGCTTGTTGCTTTGTGTTGCGGATGGTGGCTGTGGCGAAGCATTGGAATCTGCCTAAGGTAATAGCGCATTAATGCGCGTGTCCTGCCGGACGGGCCCACTGCGCGTGGAGCGGTCACTTCGTGACTTGTATACCTTAATGAGACGGGTGAAAGGCGTGCGGGCCTCGCGTTGCTCGGCGCTTGAGGGAGCTGAATAGTAAGCTGGGATTCGATGCGATTTGAATTTTTTATTGCGGCGCGTTATCTGCGGGCGAAGCGGCGACAGGCTGTGGTGGGAGTGATCACAGCTATTTCGGTGATTGGGGTTGCGGCTGGAGTCGCTTCGTTGATCATTGCACTTGCGATTACGAATGGGATGCGGAGGGATTTGCAGGAGCGGCTCGTGGGGTCGACTTCGCATGTTGACCTGATGCGCGTGGCGGGTGACGGTATACGGGACTGGAGGCCGTTGCTGGAGCGGCTTCGCGGTGTGTCGCATGTGGTGGCGGCGGCTCCGGGATTGTATGGGCAGGTGCTCATTTCGAAGGGTGCCCGGAGTGGCGGCGGATTGGTGAAGGGAGTGATTCCGGCAGATGAGAAGACCGTGGGGGATCTGCTGCAGAGCGTGGTGCAGGGTTCGGCATCGGCGCTGGAACCGTTGGCTCGGGGGGAGGCTCCTTGCGCGGATGGAGCGCGTCCTCGAAATGACTGTGGGAACGGTGTGTCGCGAGAGATTCCGCCGATTGTGATTGGGCAGGATATGGCGGACACGTTGGGAGCAAAGGTTGGGGATGGTGTGCTGGTTACGAGTCCTCAGGGCGAGCTGACACCGCTGGGGCTGGTGCCAAAGTATGAGCGGTTTCAAGTGGCTGGGATCTTTAAGTCAGGGTTTTATCAGTATGACTCGAGCTACGCGTTTCTTCGGTTGGCGGATGCGCAGAGTCTGTTCAGTGAGCCAGATTTGATCTCGGTGATCAGCTTCAAGGTGGATGATCTTTATCACGCTGATCGTGTTGGCCGGGCGATTGAAGATGCGGCGGGTAAGGGGTTTCAGACAACGAACTGGATGGAGCAGAATCGGGAGCTGTTTCGTGCGTTGAAGCTGGAGCAGGTGGTGACGTTTATTGTGCTCGCGCTGATTGTTTGCGTGGCTGCACTGAATATTTTGATTGCGCTGACCATGATGGTGATGGAGAAGACGCGCGATATTGCAGTGATGATGAGCTTTGGGGTCAGGGCGGATCAGGTGCGTCGGATTTTTTTGATGCAGGGGTTGTTGATCTCGGTGATTGGGACGGTGTTGGGGCTGATTGTGGGTTATGGATTGAGCTGGCTGGGTGGACACTACCGGTTTATCCGGCTGGATGCTGCGGTTTATTCGATTGATTATCTGCCGTTCGCGCCGCGGATTTGGGATGCGGTGATTGTGGCGGCAGTCTCGTTGGGTGTGAGTCTGATTGCTACGATTTATCCAAGTGGGAGCGCGGCCAAGGTGTTGCCGGCGGAGGCTTTGCGATATGAGTGAACGAGGGGTTGAGAAGCGAATCGATAGCTGAGGTGTCTTCGCTCTCCTGCTCAATCAGCGGCTGATCTTGTGAGAATTCAGCAACATGATCCTATCGAGAGCAGCCAGCAGGAACCATGTGTTCGGGATAATGCCCTGTATTTAGAACCTCTAAATTTTTCTTCTGCTGTATACGGTCGGGAACGCAAAAATCATTTCGAACACTGTCCGGCAAGAGTTCGTCGTTATATGGGGATTGCGTCCGTCTAAGATTCGCAACCTTGGGATCGACAAGTTTGCCCTGTTCTTTGGAAGCATCGCTTGCGGCTTCGGCGTCATATTGCGTGCCGAAAATCTGTGGTCTACCAATGATTTGCAGGTACCGGTCTAGCGTTGCCGCAGCAATCCACTTCGAGGAGTTATCGCCTCTCAAAAGAGCCTCAATCGCAAAGATGTGAGCCATCATGTAATCATCCGCCGCCTCGCCATGCTGGAAGAGGACGGCAGCATCATGAAAGTCACCTGCGGTTTCGATCTCCCCTTTGGCAAGCATCAATCGAATCTCAGATCGCCGAACAACTCCATGCCGGTTGTGCTCTTGTTCAGTAATATTGCCTGGGTTTTCGTTCTGATCTTCGGCGTATAGCTGATGTATTCGAGATATCGTGATCGGTTTGACACCGTTCGTAGAGGGCGTCTGAGCCAAAGCAAAAGAAGTGCCGACTAAGAAAACGATGTTGAGCATCGTGGAATTTGGACGCGGCATAAGACAGCATGCTACAGCATGCAAGTTCAAGTTGGTTCAATGTTTAACGAGCGTTAGACTTCTAGTATTGAGAAAATCGGCTCACGTCCCAGCATGGAGCAAATATGGAACCGAGATTGAGGTATGGGCAGTTGGCGCCGGAGGGGTTAGCGAAGATGACGGCGCTGGAGCACTACCTGAATACAGAGACGAGGCTGGAGGCTTCGTTGCTGGGACTTGTGAGGTTGAAGATTTCGTTGATGAATGGGTGTGAGTATTGCGTTCGTGTCCATACGGCTGAGTTGAAGAGGGCGAATGAGACTGCGGAGCGGGTGGCGGGCGTTGGGGATTGGCTAGAGTCGGAGGCTTATACGAAGAGGGAGCGGGCGGCGCTGGCTTGGGCGGATGCGGTGACGAATATTCAGGAGGGGCATGCTCCGGAGGCCGTGTATGACGAGGTGAGGGCGCACTTCGATGAGGTTGAGACGGTCAATCTTACTTTGGCAATTACGACGATGAATGCGTGGAATCGCATTGCGATTTCACTTGGAAGGCGGCCGGAGCACGACGCTGCGAAAAGCTTCGGTGCAGAGATACATAGCTGAAGGCAAATGCGGGGGGCTCTCCACTACGTCGGCAAAACGCCGCCTCCGGTCGAGATGAGATTTCTATTGGGAATGGATGATGAGGTGAAGGGTTGAGCGATCCGTTGGATGGAGATGTGAGGTTTGAGAATGAGGGGACGCTGGAGCCGCTGCCTGTGGTGCGGGAGCGCACGGTCGTGATGCGTGCGGTGGGGCTGACGAAGACGTATGAGGCCGTTGCGGGGAAGAGTGGTTCGGGGCGAGCCGGGCTGGAGCTGTTTCGTGGGCTGGACCTGAAGGTTCATGCGGGGGAGATGGTTGCGATTGTGGGGGAAAGCGGCGCGGGGAAGAGTTCCCTGCTGCATCTGTTGGCGGCGCTCGATACGCCTACGGCTGGAGAGGTCTGGTGTGGTGAGAGCCGATTGAGTTCGCTTACGCCGCGGCAGGCAGCGGAGTTTCGCAATCGGGACGTGGGGTATGTATGGCAGTTTCATTACTTACTGCCAGAGTTTACGGCGCTCGAAAACGTCGCGATGCCTCTGCTGGCTCGCGGGATCAGATCGGCGGAGGCGCTGGAGAAGGCGCGATTCTGGTTGGACGAGGTGGGGCTTGGCGATCGAGGGGAGAATCGTTCCGGGGAGTTGAGCGGAGGGGAGCAACAGAGGGTGAGCGTGGCGAGGGCCTTGGTCACGGAGCCGAAACTGCTGCTAGCAGATGAACCGACGGGAGATCTGGATGGGAGAACCGCGGAGGCGGTGTTCGGTTTGATTCAGCGTCTGCATGAGGCGCATGGGCTTACGAGTGTCCTGGTGACGCACAATCTGGAGTTTGCGGAACGGTGTGACCGGGTGCTAAAGCTGCGGGAAGGCAGGCTCACGGATGGGCGAGCGATGGTTCAATCTGAATCGGCGCACTGAAGCGAGACCCAGTTGCTGATCAACACTTTAGTGAATCAAGATATGAATTTAGCCCTTTTTCAGCTCCTTCGGGCTCGATAAACTCATCCAATATACGGGAAAGATTGATTCCATACACAGTGCACCCAATTTGGTGCTGGTTTTGCACAGGCCACGTCTAACAAGAGTGCTAAGTTTATGCATAACTTTCGAGTGATTTCGAATATTTTGTGCATGCGACTACACTAAGAAGTAGTGGGATGGATGCTTCGTAGGTTGAAGTAGCCTGAGTGGTCTCCGGGAGCGAGCGGCACGGAGACGGTTGTTGGGACCAACGGCGCTATGCGGCCTTCGGGCTGGGTGGTGACCGGCTTGAAGGGGATATATGTTCGAACGCTATACGGAGAAGGCGCGGCGGGTGATCTTTTTTGCCCGCTATGAGGCCAGTCAGTTTGGGTCGCCTTACATCGAGACCGAGCATCTTCTGCTTGGGTTGCTGCGTGAGGACAAGGCTTTGACGAACCGCTTTTTGCGGTCGCACGCATCGGTGGAGTCGATCCGCAAACAGATTGAAGGGCACACGACGATTCGGGAGAAGGTATCGACCTCGGTCGATCTGCCGCTGTCGAATGAATGCAAGCGGGTGTTGGCGTATGCGGCGGAAGAGGCAGAACGGCTGTCGCATAAACATATAGGGACCGAGCATCTGCTGCTGGGACTTCTGCGCGAAGAGAAGTGCTTTGCCGCAGAGATTCTGCAGGAGCGAGGATTGCGGCTGCCGGCAATTCGCGAAGAACTTCAGCGGACGACGCAGGAGAAGGCTCCTTCGTCGAGTGGAAGCAAGGGACAGCGCGGCGAACAGAGCATGCTGGCGGAGTTTTCGCGAGATCTGACGCAGTCGGCGATGGACCAGCAGCTGGATCCGTTGGTCGGGCGCGATAGCGAAGTTGATCGTGTGATTCAGATTCTGTGCCGGCGTACGAAAAATAATCCGGTGTTGATTGGTGAGCCTGGAGTGGGTAAGACCGCGATTGTTGAAGGGCTGGCGCAGAAGATTGCCGATGGCGAGGTGCCTAGCTTCCTTGCCGACAAGCGGGTGCTGGCGCTGGATCTTTCGTTGATCGTTGCGGGCACGAAGTATCGCGGGCAGTTTGAAGAGCGGCTGAAGACGATCATGAAGGAGCTGATGGAGAATCAGAACTCCATTGTGTTCATCGATGAGTTGCATACCCTGGTTGGGGCTGGTTCGGCGGAGGGTTCGCTTGATGCAGCGAACATTCTGAAGCCGGCGTTGAGCCGCGGTGAGATTCAGTGCATCGGCGCGACGACCCCTGCGGAGTATCGGAAATCGATCGAGAAGGACCGTTCCCTTGAGCGCAGATTCCAGGCGGTGAAGGTTCCTCCGCCAAACGAGGAAGATGCGATCAAGATCATCATGGGAATCAAAGAGAAGTACGAGAAGTTCCATGCGGTGAGCTATACCGACGACGCGATTACGTTCTCGGTGTCGCACTCCAGTCGTTATATTCCTGATCGCTTCCTGCCGGATAAGGCGATCGACTTGATCGATGAAGCGGGTGCTCGGGTGAAGCTGCGGCAGACCTCGATGCCTGAGGAACTGACCGAGGTGCAGAAGCGGATCAAGTTCATCGTGCACCGGATGGAGAACGCGATTGCGAATCATGAGTTCGAGAAGGCTCGGTTCTACTCGGATGAAGAGCGCAAGGAGCGGGAGAATCTGCGGGCGCTCCGGGACAAGTATCACCTGGATGATTCTTCGGCGGGGATCGTGACGCGCGGGGATATCGAAGACGTGGTGAGCCGCTGGACTGGCGTTCCGATTACTTCGTTGAAGGAAGAGGAGACGCAGCGGTTGCTGCGCGTTGAGGAAGAGCTGCACAAGCGCGTGATCTCGCAGGATAAGGCAATCTCGGCGCTGGCGCGGGCGATTCGACGGTCACGTGCCGGGTTGAAAAATCCTGCGCGGCCGATTGGAAGCTTCCTGTTCCTTGGGCCTACCGGCGTGGGCAAGACGGAGATGGCGCGGACGCTGGCGCAGTTCCTGTTTGGCAGCGAGAAGGCTCTGATTCGCTTTGATATGTCGGAGTTCATGGAGAAGCACTCCGTTAGCAAACTGATCGGTTCGCCACCGGGTTATGTGGGCTACGAAGAGGGTGGTCAGCTTACCGAGCGAGTGAAGCGGAATCCGTACTGCGTGGTGCTGCTCGATGAGATTGAGAAGGCCCATCCGGATGTATTCAATCTGCTATTGCAGGTGTTTGAAGACGGGCAGCTGACGGATGGACTCGGCAATACGGTCGACTACAAGAACACGATCATCATCATGACCTCGAATATTGGAGCGAAGCATCTGCAGAAGCGGCAGGGTCTTGGCTTCCAAAGCGAAAAGGAAGACATGGTGCTGGACAAGATGGAAGAACTGGTGCGAGGCGAGGTGAAACGGACCTTCAATCCAGAGTTCCTGAATCGGTTGGACGAGATCATCATCTTCACGTCGCTGTCGGATGCGGACCTGATGCAGATTCTCGAACTGCTGGTGCAGCAGTTGAACGTGAACCTGGTGCACAAGGCGATCACGATCTCTGTAACCGACGATGCGAAGAAGTGGATCATCGAGAAGACGGCGTCGGATCGAAGCTATGGTGCGCGACCTTTGCGTCGAGCGCTACAGCGGTTTGTTGAGGATCCTCTGTCGGAGGCTTTGATCGGCGGCGGGATTGTTGAGCGTCCAGCGTTCCTTGAGGTTTACATGGAGAACAACAAGCTGTTCTATCGTCCCATCTCTGCCGATGGCGAGGAGAAGCTAGCTGGGCTTGAACTTACTACTGTTTAGGTCAGAAAATGGTGAACGAAAAGCCCCAGCTACTTTGCTGGGGCTTTTCATTTGGAATCGTGGCTTAACGTGCAACATCCCGAAGAGGCTCGGGATGTTGCACCTTCCAGAGAAGGCAGATTGGTACAGTGAAAAACTCTAGACCAGCGATTGAGCGGTCTTTACAACACTGTTGACGGCGTCGCCTGCCTTGTCGGCTGCGTATTCCACTTGGCCCTTGGTTCGCTTAATAGCCTTTTGAGCCTCATCGCTGAGGCGCTCGGCTTGAGCCTTCAGGTAGTTGCCTGCATCCTCCAGATAATCGCCAGCGTTCTCCGCCCTTTTGCGGATCTGCTTGCGGGTTTTGACTCCAGTTTGAGGAGCATAGAGGAGAGCGATTGCGGCCCCCGCGGAAACGCCGATTCCGAAGGCAAGCCAGTAGTTCTTTGCACTCATTCGAATACCTCGTGCGAGATTTTACGTCTCTGGGTAAGTAAGATTCGCAGGGGTAGCATTTGGTTGGTTGTTTCTTGATATTGCTAAGCGTTTGAAGCAGTTACGAGGAATCTCTCAAGATAATGGCGAAGCGGCTCCCTAATTTTGTATGTCTGCGAAGACCCAGGAGCGGCACGCTACATTGTGGAAGAGGTGAGTGATGAGAGACGTTGTGATCGCACTTGTTTTTCTTGCAATGATCGTGGGGCCTGCTTTTTTTGCTTTGGACCTATTCGGTGAAAAGAACCAGCTTTAGACAGAGAGTCCGGCCAGTTCCCTTGCCCGTAGAAAGACGCGCGTGAACATGACGCGGTTCAGGCGACCGGTGTTGGTGTTACGCAGGGAAGGGTGGTAGGTGGCGAGAAGATGCAGGCCGTTCGGTAGAGGATATTCGGCTCCGTGCGAGAAGTGGTAGTCAGATTTGCGAGTGATGACGCCGGTTTGCAAGAGGAGGGCCATATATCCATCGAAAGCAATCTTTCCGAGGCACACGACGACACGTACGCGCGGCAGGGCCTGGATCTCCTGGGCGAGGTGGGTGCCGCAGTTGCGAATCTCCTGCGGGAGAGGCTTGTCGCCGGGCGGGGCGCAGCGGACGACGGAAGCGATCCACGCGTGACGAAGCTTGAGGCCATCGTCGCGGGTTACGGCGCGGGGCTTGCTGGCTAGCCCGAGTTCGTGGAGGACCGGATACATGAAGTCGCCGGAGCCGTCACCGGTGAATGGACGGCCAGTGCGGTTGGCTCCATGAGCACCTGGGGCGAGACCGAGGATCAAGATTCGGGCTCGAGAATCGCCGAAGCCGGGTACAGGGCGTGACCAGTAGGTCTGATCGAGGTAGGCGCGGCGTTTGGTTTCGCCGATACCACGACAGTAATCGCGAAGGCGTGGGCACCGCTCGCAAGTGATGATGGTTTCACGAATCTGCAGCAGGAGTGGAGACGTACTTTGTGTATTGGCTGGCGTCACTTTTCTAATGATAGTTGGAGGCAGACGGTCGGGACGATGGGTGCGTCAAACAACTCAGTAGAATGATGCTTGTATGTCACGACGGGAATAGGCGGGAAGTTGGAAGATCCGAGACTGAGCAGGATGTATTGGGCGCTCCTGAAGGAGTGGGCCGCTAAGCGTCGCAGAAGCATATGGCACGTGGCAGTGATGCGCTCCGGCATGCTGACTGTGCTGGTTTTGACGTTGCTGCTGGCGGGTTTGGCCTTTGGATGGCGAACCCACAGATTGGGACAGTTTGCGATGCTGAAGAAGCAGCTTCAGGCCAAGCCGAAGCCGGATGTGGTGTTTCGTCCGGGTGGGCAGGAGGTTATCAAACTGCAGCGCACGCAGATGATAGGTGGAAGCGGCCCCGAGTTTCTGTCGGCTACTCTGCTGCCGGGGCGTGGGATGAACATGCTGCAGATTTCTGCCTATCTTCCACAGAAGGGCGAGATGAATCTGCTTGCCTCGCCGCCATTGAGCGAAGCGACGGAACAGTTGAGCGGCGCTGGGGTGGATGCTACAGGAGCAAAGAGCCTGGCGATGGGCGCGGCGATTGAAACGCCCTGGGCAGGCCGTCTCTCGGGGACACGGACACCGGATGGGGCGGACGTGACGGCTGTATGGCGAGGAGTTCATTTGAACCTGCCGACGGGCGTGAAGGATAGCTATGGGCTGGATGGTGCGGTAGCCGCCGGCGGCCTGCTGCTGAAGGAGCCTTCCACCTCGGTGAACACCAATATTATGCCGGATGGAGGAGAGGCGAAAGCAACGTTTCGGCCGGGGAATTTTGATGGCCACTGGCTCTCGCAAACGGAGATTACTACGACCGTGGAGCTAAGCGGAAGGGCGATTGAATTGCGGATCGTCGCCCATAATATCGGCGATACTGCAGAGCCGATCGGGATCGGCTGGCACCCGAGGTTTGCCATTCTTAGCGGACATCGCGGGCAGATGGTTCTGCGACTGCCAGAGGGGCTTCGAGCAGAAGTGAAGGATCGCCGCACCGGTGAGCTGAGTGGACGCCTACTGCCGGTTACGGGGACCGAGTATGACTTTACGGGCAGGAATGGAGCCCAACTGGGCGCCCTGAATCTCGACGATAGCTTTGTGCAGTTGAAGCGGGGCATCATGACGGATGGGCCGGTAGCGGAGTTGCGCGATCCGGAGAGCGATTATGGGCTGCGTATCACGGCAACGTCACCTACCATCAAGGCTTTGCGGGTGTACGCACCGCTCGATGGATCGTATATTTCGATCGAGCCACAGTATAACTACGACGATCCCTTCGGGCGAGAGTGGGCCAAACAGGAAGATACCGGAATGGTGGTGCTGCAGCCGGGGCAGTCAACCCAGTGGAGGATTCGGTTAGAGATATTCTCCCTGAGTTCGGCCTCGCCGGAGCACTTTTAGAGCAGCTTTTCCGTGGATGGAGCGATTGGATTGCGGCTTCTGATCGACCGGAAGAGATCGAAAGATGGGACGACGTTTGACCCCCTCAGTCCCGGACTCGTACAGTAGATAAGAGGCGTGGATCGCGCTCGTCAGGGTATCGGCGACGGTGCGGCATAAACAGACGCTGACTGGAAGGCATGGATTTGACCCCGACTGAGATGACAGAGACAAATGAGACTGCAGAGCTGCAGCCAGAAGTAGCGACTACGCATGAGCATGAACATCATGACCACGCTCACGACCATGAGCATACGCATCAGCATGCTCCCGCACTGAACCCCGAACTGACCCGCGAGATTGAGGTGGAGGTTGGAGCGGATGAGGTGTCGAAGAGCTTCAAGACCGTGGTGAAACGGTACCAGAAGCTGGCGAGAATCCCTGGCTTTCGCGCAGGCAAGGTACCGGAGACACTGGTGCGCTCGAAGTTTGCCAAGGAAGTTCGACAAGAGGTTTTGGAGAGCCTGGTGTCGGAGCGTTTTCGCAAGGCAATCGACGAACAGAAGCTGCGTCCTGTGTCGGAGCCACAGTTGCTGGATCTTCAGCTTTTCGATGGACAGCCGTTGAAGTTCAAGGCTGCGTTTGAAGTCGCTCCAGAGATCGACGTTGCGGGCTACGACAGTGTTTCGGTGACGAAGTCTGAGGCTGCGTTGACCGACGAGGAGTACGCCGCCGAGTTGGCTCGTGTGCTGGACAGCCACGCAACCGTTGAGCCGGTGGAAGAAGATCGGCCGCTGGTGGATGGCGACTGGGCGGAGATCCAGTTCCGCGGCGACATTAAGGATCTGGCGCAGACGGTGACCGAGGATGGAGTGCAGAACGCTTCGACCAACGAACCGATTACGGGCGAGAATGTGCTGATCGAGATTGGCGGGAAGAATACGCTGGCTGCCTTCAACGAAGCGCTGCGCGGAGCGAAAGCTGGGCAGGAGCTGAAGTTTGAGGTGGACTATCCGGCGGACTTCGGCGAGCGGCGTCTTGCAGGACAGACGGTGAGCTACGACGTGACCGTGAAGGGCATCAAGCATAAGAGCTTCCCTGAGCGGGATGCGGAGTTTGCCAAGCAGCTGGGTAACTATGAGAGCTGGGATGAGTTCGAGACGAAGCTGCGCGAGCATGCGTCGGATCGCAAGAAGAGCGCCCTCGAGAATGCTGCGAAGGACAAGATGCTCGGAGAATTCATCGAGAAGTTCCAGTTCCCTGTTCCTGAGGCGTTCGTGCAGCAACAGATCGAGGCACGGCTGGATCGCGGGCTGCGTGCGTTGGCGCAACAGGGCATGAAGGTGGAGGATATGCGCAAGCTGGACTTCCAGCAGTTGCGCGCCTCTCAGCGTGATCTCGCTCTGAACGAGGTGAAGGTTTCGATGATCCTCGACCGCATTGCCGAGGTGGAGGGTGTCACGCTGAGCGAGGAGGATCTGGAGCGCGAGCTGTTGTTGCTCTCGATTCAATCGCGTGAACCACTGGAGACCCTTCGTGACAGGCTGTCGAACGATGGCGGGCTGGACCGGATTCGCGAGCAGATGCGGCGCGAGAAGACTGGAAGCGTGCTCTACGAGAAGCTGGCTTCGTAGAGTGAAGTTGTCGGATTGCTAACGGACAGAAAGAAAGAGAGTGTTATGGGACTAGTACCGATGGTGATCGAGCAGACGAGCCGGGGCGAACGCGCCTACGACATTTACAGCCGTCTGCTGCGGGACAACATCATTTTTCTGGGCACACCGATCGATGACAATATTGCCAATGTGATCATTGCGCAGATGCTGTTTTTGAGCGGCGAGGACCCGGAGAAGGACATTCAGCTCTACATCAACTCGCCAGGTGGATCGATCACAGCCGGCCTGGCGATCTATGACACGATGCAGTACATCAAAAACGATGTGGTGACCTTCTGCATTGGGCAGGCTGCCAGCATGGGTGCGTTTTTGTTGATGGCGGGTAAGAAAGGCAAGCGATTTGCTCTACCGAACTCGCGAATCCTGATCCATCAGCCTTCGATGGGGGGCCTGAGCGGTCAGGCTACCGATATCGACATTCACGCGCGCGAGATTCTGCGGATTCGCGAGATTACGAACAAGCTGATGAGCGCCAGCACGGGCCAGACGCTGGAACGGATCGAGCGGGATGTGGAGCGCGACTTCATTATGACGGCCGCGCAGTCGAAAGAGTACGGGATTATCGACGACATCATCGATCGGCCTCGCACATAACTACGGCACTTGGATTGCAAGAGCCCGAGCCTATGGTTCGGGCTCTTGCGTATATGACTATTTCGGGGTACTGTGGTGCACCCTCGAACCATGCTTTGTAAGTTGAATCGGGTGTAAACTTACAGTAAGACTTTGTTGCGCGCACGACTCAGGAGTAGTCGCATCTATGAAAACTTCACGGGGCTCAGACGAATCTCTTCGCTGTTCTTTCTGCCATAAATCGCAGGACGCCGTCGCCAAGCTGATCTCATCTCCTTCGGACTATCCACGGGCTTATATCTGCGATGAGTGCGTGGCGGTTTGCAACTCGATTCTGGAAGACGATCGCACTGAAACGCAGCCAGGTGCAGCGCCTGCTCACTTGCCTAAGCCTCAGGAGGTAAAGGCGTTTCTGGATGAGTACGTGATCGGACAGGACCAGACGAAGAAGAAGCTCGCAGTGGCGGTCTACAACCACTACAAGCGCATTCAGATGAACAAGACCCGCGGCAACGATGTGGAACTGGCGAAGTCGAATATTCTCCTGGTAGGACCAACGGGCTCAGGTAAGACGTTGCTGGCACAGACGATGGCGAAGATGCTGGATGTGCCGTTCGCGATTGTGGACGCCACCACGTTGACTGAGGCTGGATACGTGGGCGAAGACGTTGAGAACATCATTCTGAAGCTGCTGCAGGCAGCAGACGGAGACGTGCAGCGGGCACAGAGCGGGATCATCTACATCGACGAGATTGACAAGATCGGACGCAAGGATGAAAACCCCTCGATTACCCGTGACGTTTCGGGTGAGGGAGTACAGCAGGCCCTGTTGAAGCTGTTGGAGGGTACTGTCGCCAATGTGCCACCTCAGGGAGGACGAAAGCACCCCCACCAGGAGTTTACGGCTGTTGATACGACAAACATCCTCTTCATCTGCGGGGGAGCGTTTGTTGGCCTCGAGAAGGTGATTGGGCGACGGATTGGCAAGAAGGCACTGGGGTTCAAGGCAATTGCAGATCCCGACGCGAAAGACGGAGATGTAACCCCGATTCGGGCTCAGCGAGATGCAGAACTGCTGCGTCAGGCAGAGCCGCAGGATTTGTTGAAGTACGGGTTGATTCCAGAGTTTGTCGGCCGGTTGCCGGTGCTGGGGATCCTAGACGAGCTGGATGAGGTGGCCCTGGTAGAGATTCTGACCAAGCCACGCAATGCGATCTTGAAGCAGTATACGAAGCTATTCGACTACGAGGGCGTGAAGGTCATCTTCACCGACGAGGCTGCGCGAGAGATCGCTCGTGAGGCCCTGCAGCGAAAGGTTGGAGCTCGCGGTCTGCGGATGATTCTGGAAGAGTTGATGCTGGATCTGATGTATTACGTTCCGGGGAACAAGAAGGTCAAAGAGCTTTCCATCACAGCGGAGATGGTGAAGAAACACAGTCTGACTCTCCCAATGCTATTGGAAAAAGCGGGTTAAGGAAGTGCGTGGTTGTGGAGCGCGGATTGCTACGTATTGTTGGGTTTAGTTGTTTTTTTGATGTTCAGTGTGTCGCAACGGCTTAAGCTGTCGTTGCGATTGCTGCTTAAGAGCGGATTGCGGTTTCAATTTTCATCGGGCGCATTTTGTGGAATACCTTTATAAGGTCCGAGGAATTACAATCACCTGAAGCCGCGACGCCGTTGCATCATTTCCGGCGTTTTAACGTCTAATTGGAGAGAGATGACAAATCAACCAAAAAAAGCGCTAAGCGGCGATGTTCGCAAGCTTCCGATGATGCCCATTCGTGACATGGTCATCTTTCCGCATATGATGACGCCTTTTGTCGTTGGACGCGAGTCCAGCGTACGGGCTCTGGAAGAGGCGCTATCGGGTGACCGGAAGATCTTTCTTGCGACGCAGCACGACGCCTCCGTGGACGAGCCGAATGCCGACGATATCTACGAGACGGGAACGATTGGCAACATCGTTCAGAGCGTCAAAATGCCGGATGGCAACATTAAGGTGCTGGTTGAGGGTGTGGAGCGGGCTCGCGCGACTGAGATCAATGATGTCGATGGCTTCTTTGTAGCGACGGTTCGTACCGGCCAGACGCAACTGGAGATGACTCCCCAGGTGGAGCAGTTGATGCAGCGAGTCCACTCACTGTTTGAGCAGTATGTGAAGCTGCAGCAGTCGTTGAACTACGAGACGATGGCGGCGAGTGTGCGCGCGGATGAGCCTGCCAAGCTGGCAGATACGATCGCAGCGAACCTGCAGCTCTCTATCGAGGAGAAGCAGCAGCTGCTCGAAGTTTTCGATCCGGAAAACCGACTGACCAAGGTTGCGGATGTGCTTGATGTGGCCATCGAAAAGCTGAATATGGATCGCACCATTCAGTCGCGTGTAAAGCGGCAGATGGAGAAGGCTCAGAAGGAGTACTACCTCAACGAGAAGATCAAGGCGATCCAGAAGGAGCTTGGTCGGGGAGAGAAGTCGGAGTTCGATGAGCTGAAGAAGAAGATTGAAGCAGCAGCGATGCCGAAGGACGTTTTGGAGAAGTCGCTTCAGGAGCTGAAGAAGTTGGAGGCGATGCCCCCAATGTCGGCTGAGTCTACCGTGTCGCGGAACTATCTGGACTGGTTGCTGGCTGTGCCCTGGAAGAAGCGGTCGAAGGAGATTCGCTCGATCGAGCATGCAGAACAGATTTTGAACGAAGATCACTACGGGCTGGAGAAGATCAAGGAACGGATTCTTGAGTTCCTTGCGGTTCGTCAGCTGGTGAAGAATCCTAAGGGATCGATCCTCTGCTTTGTCGGACCTCCGGGTGTGGGAAAGACTTCGCTGGGGATGTCGATTGCCAAAGCTACGGGCCGTAAGTTCGTGCGGCTGTCGCTCGGCGGCGTTCGGGATGAAGCCGAGATTCGCGGTCATCGAAGGACATATATTGGTGCGCTGCCGGGGCAGATTATCCAGTCGATGAAGAAGGCTGGGACCAAGAATCCGGTGTTCATGCTGGATGAGATAGACAAGATGGCTTCGGACTTTCGTGGCGATCCGGCGAGTGCTTTGCTCGAGGTGCTGGATCCGGAGCAGAATACGTCGTTCCAGGATCATTATCTGGACGTTGAATACGACCTGTCGCAGGTTTTGTTCGTCGCGACAGCGAATGTGCTGCATACGATTCCGGGCCCGCTGCAGGATCGCATGGAGATTTTACGGCTGCATGGCTATACCGAGATCGAAAAGCTGGAGATCGCGAAGCAGTACCTGGTGAAGAAGCAGCGGGAAGCCACTGGGCTGACGGACGAGCAGATCATCTTCGAAGACGACGCCCTGAAGCAGATTATTCGTGGCTATACTCGCGAGGCTGGCGTCAGGAATCTGGAACGCGAGATCGGGAATGTGTGCCGTAAGGTTGCTCGTCGTGTGGTGAAGAACGGCGCGGAACATAAGGAAACCATCACCGGAGAGAATCTCGGGGACATCCTAGGCGTCGCGAAGTTCCGCGACTCGCAGGTGCATGAGAAGAGTGAGGTAGGTCTTGTCACAGGCCTTGCCTGGACGGAGATGGGCGGGACGATTCTGCAAACCGAGGTGCAGGTGCTCGATGGCAAAGGCAAGATGACTGCCACCGGGCAGCTTGGTGATGTAATGCAGGAGTCGGCCCAGGCTGCGCTGACGTATATTCGTTCGCGCTCTCATCATCTGGGTTTAGCGAAGGATTTTTATAAGAACGTGGATATCCATGTGCACGTACCGGAGGGAGCGATTCCGAAGGATGGTCCGTCGGCTGGCATTACGCTCGCTACGGGGCTTGCGAGTGCTCTTACTAAGATCAAGGTTCGGCGCGACATTGCGATGACCGGTGAGATCACGCTGCGGGGCAAGGTGCTTCCCATCGGCGGGTTGAAGGAAAAGCTGTTGGCCGCGCATCGGGCTGGAATCTTCGAAGCAATTCTGCCGGAGGAGAACCGCAAGGATATGGCAGATCTTCCTGAGTTGCTCAAGACCAGCATGAAGCTGCATTTTGTCGAGGAGATGGACCAGGTGCTAAAGCTGGCGCTTGAAGGCAATCTGCCCGAACTGCAGGAAGAGACTCCTGAAGCGCTCGCAAACGTCATGCCTTCAGCTGGGATCGAGCTCCCTCAGCCTATCGCTCATCAGTAGAGTTTAGGCAGTTCAACAACAAGGCCGAGCCCAGATGGGTTCGGCCTTTAACTTGGAGACTAGTTCATTTCGAGCTAAACGGTGCGTCTGCCACTAACAAAATTCATGATGATCGAGATCAAAGCAAAGATCAGCAGCAGATGAATGAGGAAGCTGCTCACGTGAAGAACGAAGAACCCTCCAAGCCAAAGCAATACCAAAACAACAGCCAAAATGAGAAACATAAGTGACCTTCTTTCTTACTACAAATTGCCGCGGGTCGCGGTATGGCTACAGGTGATATGAGGTGTTTTGGCGCTGAATCGTTGCTCCTGCAGCCAGAAATATCGTTGCGGGAGGTGAATCTCTAGCTAAAAAGCAGGCTAATCGCGCAGGTTCGGCTTGGTATCTTCCTTACTTCCCATTTTTCCGGCATCGTTCTTGCTCTCTGAATGCTCTAACCAGCGTATTCGGTAAGGGCCCATGGAAAATGTTGGGGTGACTTTCGTCATCCCTGCAAATTTATTGAAATGGAGATGCACGATGACGACGCCCTCTTCTGCACGATTCCCTGTTCACTACAAAACGGTTCGCGTGAACGAACAAGACGTGTTCTACCGAGAGGCAGGACCAGAATCCGCGCCTACGATTCTTCTCCTCCACGGATTTCCGACTTCGTCGAATATGTTTCGTAATCTGATTCCGTTGCTTGCGAACTCATTCCACGTTGTAGCCCCTGACTATCCCGGATTTGGTTTGAGCAGTATGCCCGACCACAAGAGCTTTGCTTATACGTTTGAGAATCTGACAAACACTGTGGAGGGGTTCGTCCAGGCACTGAACCTCACGAAATATTCGCTTTACGTGATGGACTACGGCGCACCCATCGGTTATCGGCTTGCGTTGCGTTTGCCTGACCGGGTGCAGGCTCTCGTCGTCCAGAATGGCAACGCATATGAGGAGGGACTACTCGAATTTTGGAATCCGATCAAGAAGTATTGGGCTGAACCTACCCCGGAGAACCGGAAGGCACTCAATTTTCTGGTGGACCAAAAGTCGACCCAGTGGCAATACGAGACCGGAGTGGCCGACAAGACATTACTGGATCCGACCGCGTGGGTTTTAGATCAAGTCGGCCTGGACCGTCCTGGGAATCTCGACATACAGATGGATCTTTTTCTCTCGTATGGATCCAATGTGCCGCTCTACCCCGAGTTTCAGGCCTTCTTCCGCAAGTATCAGCCGCCCACTCTGATCGTCTGGGGCAAGAACGACTACATCTTTCCGCCTGAAGGTGCCGCCCCATATAGTCGCGATCTGAAGAATCTCGAGACGCATCTATTGGACACCGGCCACTTCGCCCTGGAGACGCACGGCGAAGAGATCGCGGATCGGATCAAAGGCTTTCTCCTGAAGCAGAAACCATGAAGTTGATCGAGTGATACGGCCATGAAGCATCTGTTCGATGCTCCGGCCGGGACGACTATTTCGGTTCAGACGGTTCCACCAGCGATGGAAGGGATAAGCATGATCTCGTCGCCCTCCTGAAAGGCGTAGGTTTCGCCACCGAGGAATCGGATATCTTCGTCGTTGACGTAGATGTTGATGAAGCGGCGTAGCTTGCCTTCTTCATCCTTGATCTGGGTCGACAGTGCGGGAAAGGTCTGATCGATATCGGCGATGAGGCCGGGGAGATTTGAAGCCGAGGAGCTGAAGTGCTTGCGGCCATCGGTGTGGCGGATGAAGGCAGTTGGAAGAGTAACTTTGATAGACATTAGAGGGCTCCTGCGGTGGTCAGTTCCGGTTCTGTGATTCCGTCGAGTTCGCGGAGGTAAGCGTCGAAGTCTGCTAACCGTGGGCGGACTGCGCGCTCCTGTTGGAAGCGACCGATGAGTGCGTCGGTGGTCTTGAGTCCGTTGCCAGTGATGCATGTGACCGTGGTCTCATTTGCCGAGATGCGGCCATCGGCGTAGAGGCGAGCCGTGACTGCCGTAGTGACACCGCCCGCAGTCTCGGTAAAGATGCCTTCGGTTTCGGCGAGTTCCTGAATGCCGGAGACGATTTCGACATCGGAGACGTCCTCCGCCCACCCGCCGCTGCTGCGGATCATCTTGGCGGCCGCGGGGCCGTCGGCGGGGTTGCCAATGGCCAGCGAGCGGGCGATGGTATTGGGGCGCTGGGGCTCAATGCCATCGGTTCCCTCTTTGACGGCGACCGAGATGGGCGAGCAGCCGGAGGCCTGGGCTCCAAAGAAGCGAACCGGCTTCTCTTCGACGAGGCCGAGGTAGATGAGTTCGTTGAAGGCTTTGCGAATTTTTCGGATGAGCGAGCCGCCGGCCATGGGGACGACGACGTTGTCGGGAAGACGCCAGCCGAGTTGTTCGGCGATCTCATAGCCGACGGTCTTCGAACCTTCGGCGTAGTAGGGGCGGAGGTTTACGTTGACGAGCCCCCAGGCGTACTCGTCGGCAATCTGGGTGCAGAGGCGATTGACGTGATCGTAGTTGCCGTCGATGCGGACCAGGCGCGCGCCGTAGACAAGGGTGTTGAGGATCTTGGCGGGCTCGAGGTCAGCGGGGACGAGGATGGTGGCCTTGAGGCCCAGGCGTGCGGCTTGCGCGGCGACTGAGTTGGCGAGATTGCCGGTAGAGGAGCAGCCGACGATGTCAAAGCCGAACTTCTGCGCGTTGGCTAAGGCGACCGAGACGACGCGATCTTTGAAGCTGAGGGTTGGGAAGCAGACGGCGTCGTTCTTGACGTAGAGATTGGCCGCACCGATTCGCTTGCCCAGATTTTTGGCGCGGACGAGAGGAGTAAAGCCTACGGGGAGATCGGGCTGGAAACCTTCCGGGATGGGGAGAAGAGCTGCATAGCGCCAGATGCTCGCTGGACCGGCTGCGATGTTTTCCTTGGTGAAAAGACCGCGGACGGCCTCAAGGTCATACGAAATTTCGAGGGGGGCTAGGCAATCGGGGCAGGCGGAGAGAGGTTGGTTGCCGAACCGCTTGCCACACTCGTTGCACTTCAGCTCATACCGGCTACAGGAGTAGTTCATCGTGCTCTTTCCGAGGGGAAAGGGGGAACTTTTTGCGCTTACTCTCTTGTTTTGGGGTTGCCGGATAGGCTGGGAAGGTGAAATGCGGGGTGCAAACCTGGAATTCGGGCTT
The DNA here is from genome assembly GCF_051013365.1 of Tunturiibacter psychrotolerans. GTDB lineage: Bacteria > Acidobacteriota > Terriglobia > Terriglobales > Acidobacteriaceae > Edaphobacter > Edaphobacter psychrotolerans_A. The sequence continues at coordinate 5,922,994 of NZ_CP132941.1, forward strand.
GCGTGCTCCGAATCTCATGTTCCCTGCGGCCCAAAGGCTCCCAGGAGAGAGTTGACACCGGTACGCCTTTGTTCTGTCCGGTTGTCGTGGCGTCAAAGGGCTCGTCCCTCAACCACTCTGCATGAAATTCAAATCTGCCGAAGCAGACTGGAATACATCGTTTGTACCACAGGCCGGGCAGCGTCGCAACCTGTGGAAGAATTTGACGCAGAAGTTGTATCGACAACAGGCGGGCGGGTGGGTGTACTGGCCAGATGGCGAGTACAAACCTGGTGGAGGAGACGTCATCGATGAAGAGGGAGTTCGAGTTCGCCGGAAATTTCGCGATGAGCGTGTTGTTGCTGGCTGGTTCGTTCGCGGTGGCACAGAGTGCGACGACTACGACCGCGAAGAAGGCTAGTCCGACGACGACTACAGCGGCAGTTGCGGGCAGTTCTAGTCAGGGTACACCGGTTGCTCAGACGACACAGGCAGCTGCAATGACCAGCGGTCAGACCGCCGAAGCTATAGAGTCGCCTGCAACGAGCCAGAATCAACCAAGCGCGACGACGGCTAAGCCAAAGACAATGGTGAGCGCAGACAAAGGAACGATTCCAGTGCCTCAGCTTTAGTTTTCGACTTGATTCGGACTCGTTGGAATGATGTCGTGAACCCCTCGCGCGAAGGCGGCTGGATCGAACTCGGTTCGAACAATCTCGTCCGGGCAGTCGGTGAGAATAGCGACGCGCCAGTTGCAGACGAAGGCAACGAGTTGTTGAGGCTGAGCCGTTTTGATCTCGGAGCACATCTTTTCGGCGTGCGGTATTCCTTCTTCCCCTTCCACGTCGATCAGTACGAGATCATACTGTCGCGCCCAGAACATCGAGAGTCCTTCGGCGTGGTTGAGGGTCGAGTCTACGGTAAAGCCTGAGAGGCGAAGAACCTGATCGCGGAGTGGGCGGATCGTCTCGCGGGTGCATATGTGCAAGACGGCGCGCTTGCTGCTGGTCGGAGTTTCCATTGTCTTCTTACTTTCGTTCAAGGTGTGCGCTCTGAAAGGACCGCAAGGCGGACGTTTGCGATAGTCCACTCACGAAATCCCTGTGACAGGGCTTTTATCATTTTATCGAAGATTCAGTGGTTTCCCGCGCCGATCGCCCCTATGTGTGGTAGACAACATAGGACTTGCTGGCCGCTGCTGCTCCGAGATGTGTGCCTATGGGCGAGGGTCGTAGTTGAGATTTTGACCGAGCCATCTCTCTACCTCGGCCACGCTCATTCCCTTGCGCTGGTGATAGTCGTCGATCTGATCGCGATCGATCTTGCCGAGGCTAAAGTATCGTGATTCCGGGTGCGCAAAATAAAGACCGCTCACGCTCGATCCGGGCCACATCGCGAAAGACTCTGTAATCTGCATGCCAGTGTTGGCTTGGACATCGAGCAGACGCCAGAGCGTCCCCTTCTCCGTGTGATCCGGGCACGCCGGGTAGCCCGCGGCCGGCCTGATACCGCGATACTTTTCCTGAATGAGATCGGCCGGACTGAGCCCTTCCTCAAGCCCGTAACCCCATTCATCACGCACGCGCTTGTGCAGGCACTCCGCGAAGGCTTCCGCCAGGCGATCTGCGACAGCTTCTGCCATGATCGCGTTGTAATCGTCGTTCTCTGCCCGGAATCGGTCACAGAGTTCCTTGAGGCAAAGGCCGCTGGTGACCGCGAACGCGCCGATGTGATCGGCCAATCCGGTTTCTTTGGGTGCGATGAAGTCAGCGAGCGATCGACAAGGTTCACTGCCTTCCTTATTTGCCTGCTGGCGGAGGAAATGGAAATGATCGAGGGTGGTTGTCCGCGACTCGTCGGTATATAACTCAATGTCATCCCCCACGGCGTTGGCAGGAAAAAACCCATAGACGCCGCGAGCAGTAATCAGGTTTTCGTCGATAATGCGGTCCAGCAGAGCATTGGCATCTGTAAAGATCTTCTTCGCTTCAACACCCTGGCGCTCGTCATCGAGGATCCGCGGATAGATCCCTTTCATCCCCCAGGTGTGGAAGAACGGCGACCAGTCAATGAACTCGCGCAGTGTTGCAAGGGGGAAGTTGTCGAGCACTCGAATACCGGTAAACGCAGGGACAGGTAGATCCTCAGCGCGCCACTCGATTGCAGTCCGCCTTGCACGCGCAGCGTCAAGGGAGACGACAGGCTGTTTGGGCGCAGAGTGTGCCTTGCGAACTGCCTCATATTCTGCACGATACGCAGTAACAAACGTGGCGTTGCCATCCTCACTCAGTAGACTGGTCGTCACCGGGACAGCGCGGCTCGCATCGAGCACGTGAATCACCGGCTGACTATAATGAGGCGCTATTTTCACAGCTGTGTGTGCGCGGCTCGTTGTCGCTCCACCGATAAGCAACGGTTGCTTGAACCCTTGACGCTCCATCTCGCGCGCCACGTGCACCATCTCGTCGAGCGACGGCGTGATGAGGCCGCTGAGGCCAATGATGTCCGCTTTCTCTACCTTGGCGCGTTCAAGAATCTTTTCACTCGAAACCATCACACCCATGTCGATGACTTCGTAGTTGTTGCAGGCGAGAACGACACCGACGATGTTCTTGCCAATGTCGTGGACATCACCTTTGACCGTTGCAAGTACGATCTTGCCCTGCGCTTTGACGATCTGGCCAGACGCTTCCAGAGCGGCCTTCTCGGCTTCCATAAACGGCGTCAGGTGTGCCACGGCCTTCTTCATCACGCGGGCAGACTTGACCACCTGAGGCAGGAACATCTTCCCTGCTCCGAAGAGATCGCCCACCACGCTCATTCCCGCCATCAGCGGACCTTCGATGACCAGGAGAGGACGGCCCAACTTGACGCGTGCTTCCTCAGCGTCGATTTCTATGTAAGTATCGATACCCTTGACGAGTGCGTGAGAGAGGCGCTCTTCGACAGTGCCGTTGCGCCATTCTTCCGCCTTCTTTTCACTTACTACCGTGCCGACGTTCTTGAGTTTTTCGCCATGCTCGACCAGCCGTTCGGTTGCGTCGTGGCGGCGGTTGAGCAGCACATCCTCGACGAGTTCTTTCAGTTCAGGATCAATCTCTTCGTAGACCTCGAGCATGCCGGCATTGACAATGCCCATGTCCATACCCGCGCCGATCGCGTGATAGAGAAACGCGGAGTGCATGGCTTCTCGAACTTTGTTGTTGCCTCGAAAGCTGAACGAGATGTTCGAAACGCCACCGCTGACCTTCGCGTGAGGAAGGTTGGCCTTGATCCATCGAGTTGCGTTGATAAAGTCAACCGCGTAGTTGTTGTGCTCCTCCATGCCGGTGGCTACGGTGAGGATATTGGGATCGAAGATAATATCTTCTGGCGGGAAACCGACCTCGTCGACCAGAATCCGATACGCACGCTCGCAGATGCGGATCTTGTCTTCGAGGGTCGCGGCCTGACCCTGTTCGTCGAAGGCCATTACCACTACGGCGGCGCCATATTTCAGAACTGCAGCGGCGTTTTTGCGAAATTTTTCTTCGCCTTCCTTTAGCGAGATCGAATTTACGATCCCCTTCCCCTGCAGACACTTAAGCCCGGCCTCGATGACCTCCCACTTCGAGGAGTCCACCATGAAAGGCACCTTGGCCACTTCAGGTTCGCTCGCCAGCAACTGCAGGTAGCGCGTCATTGCCACGGCGCCGTCAATCATGCCCTCATCCATGCAGATGTCGAGGACGTTTGCTCCATTTTCAACTTGCTGACGAGCAACGCTAACGGCTTCCTCGTACTTGCCCTCTTTGACGAGCTTCGCGAACTTGGGCGAGCCAGCCACATTGGTCCGCTCGCCGATCATGATGTAGACGCCGGACTGCTGAGTGAAGGGTTGTGATCCGGACAGACGGAGCGGCTTCGGCTCGGTGACCAAGCTCATGCGGCTCTCCCGTTCCGGACTAATTCACGCGGAGGCATCCCTTCGAGCGCTTTGGCGATCGCTGCGATATGTTCGGGTGTGTTGCCGCAGCAACCGCCAGCAATATTGATCATTCCTTCGCGTGCAAAATCGCCCAAATAACGTGCCATGTCCGGCGGTCCGAGGTCGAACCCGGTCTCCGAAAGTGGATTCGGCAAACCGGCATTCGGGTAGCAGGAGATGGCCACGTTTGCCTTCTCTGAGAGTTCCTCAAGAAACGGGTACATCAGATCGGGTCCAAGGGAGCAGTTGAGACCAACCGAAAGTGGTTTCGCGTGCTCGACCGCGTTCCAGAATGCTTCGGTTGTTTGTGCCGAGATCAGTGTCTCGCCTCCACGCCCAACCGCTGCCGATATCATCACCGGAAGTTCCTTGCCGTCTTGATCGAACACATCGCGAATGGCGACGAGCGCAGCCTTGGCGTTGAGCGAATCAAAGATCGTCTCGACCAGAAGAAGGTCGACGCCGCCGGCGATGAGCGCGCGTACTTGCTGCATGTAGGCGGTCTTGACCTGGTCGAACGTGACGACGCGGAAGCCTGCATCATCGGCATCGGGCGAGTTCGAGAGCGACACGGTTAGCGGACCGATGGCTCCCGCCACGAACCGCTGGCGCGAAGTTGCACTCCCAACACGGTCCGCCCACTCGCGACACTGCAATGCTGATTGCTCATTGATCTCCCACGCAAGGCTACCAAGCATCGGATCGTCAATGATCTTCTGGTAAAACTCGGGGTCTTTCCGGCCACCGTGCTCTCGCGGATCCTCTACGAAGAATTCGCTCTGGGTGATACTGGTCGCCCCAAATGTATTCGTCTCGATGATGTCTGCTCCCGCCTCCAGGAACCTGCGATGAATATCACAGATCATCTTTGGCTGAGTGATGGAGAAGAGGTCGCCATTATTCAACAGATCCTTGGTAGAGTCTTTGAACCGCTCCCCACGAATGTCTGCCTCCTTCATGCCATAGGTACGGATCGTCGTTCCCATCGCACCGTCGATAATGGCAATTCGGCTCTCCATAATCTTTTCAAGAGGATGTTGATTGGCTTTGGTCATTGGTATTAGATGTCCTTGCGTCGTTGCGCGGTGCGCTTGCGCCTGTCGAAGTCCGGCAAGTCCCTGGAGACTTGTCGCGGGTTCAAACTTCATCCTAAAGGTTTAAGCGAGAATCTCGGCTTGATCCTTGTCCGAGCGGACGACGTCTGGAAGCATCGGAGCAGGAATGAGGAGATCTTCTTTGCGCATGACAAGGGTCGTGGCATTGAGACTGGCGAGTTCGAAGCCATGGCCATGCGTGATGGCGTCGGTGGGACAGGCTTCGACGCAGTAGCCGCAGAAGATGCACCGGTTGTAGTCGATGTTGTAGACTTTGGCGTAGCGCTCGGCGGAGGAGATGCGAACTTCTTCGGTGTTCTCCGCGGCTTCGATGTAAATGCAATTCGAAGGGCAGGCGGCGGCGCAGAGGAAGCAGGCCACACACTTCTCAAGGCCGTTCTCGTCGCGTTGCAGCTGGTGCTTGCCGCGGAAGCGCTCTTCAAACTTCGCTCCGCGCATGGGACCTTTGCCATCAGGATAGTTCTCGACTTCGGTCGGCTGGAAGGCCTGCTTCAGCGTGATGCTCATTCCCTTGGCAATAGCTGCGGCGTCGCGGACGATAGACATACCTTGAGTATACGACGGGGGGCTATAGGCTGGAAGCCATGAAAAGAGCCTCCCTGATAATTCCGCTACTGGTAAGCCTTTGCTTTGCAGGAGTGAGCGCCGCAGAGGCTCACGCTCAGACTGCGCCAGCCGGAGGCATGGCGGAGCACCAGCACGCTCCTGCGCAGCCTTCAACCAGCCTGGTACTGACGCTGGATGGTAAGGCGACTACGCTGTCTGTTGCGGATTTGGCTGCGATGCCGCAGAAGACGGTGACGGTGCATAACGAACATACGAAGACAGATGAGACTTACACCGGGGTGCTGCTGGGAGATCTGCTTTCGAAGTATGGGTTTCCAGTGGACAAAACGACCCACCGGAAGATGCTGCGGAGCTATCTCATAGCTGAGGGGATGGACAAGTATTGGGTGTTGTATTCGGTGACGGAGATTGAGGGATCCGAACATAACGGGGACGTGATTGTTGCGACCAGCATGGGGGGCAAGCCGTTGGGGGAAGATGGACAATTGAAGCTTGTCGACAGCGAAGATAAGAAGCCGCAGCGGTGGGTACGGAATTTGAGCGCGATTACGGTGAAGAGTGCGGAATGACCTCGGCCTCGCTCTAATGAGTTGCGGAGTGGATGACGGCCCATGTGGAGATGACACTGGCAGCGGTAGTCAAGCCACCGTATTTTGCGTATATCTGGGCGGCTGCGTCACCAGCCTGTTTGATGCTGTTGGTGGGATTAGGGATCTGAGGATCCGACGCGTTGCGAATGGCATGCCAGGAGAGATTCGGAATGCCCTGTAGCGCGCTGGCGACCATAGCGTCGCCCATATCACAGGCCTGCCCTAGACCTTGAAGCTTGTAAAAATTCGTCGAGTCATCGAAGGCGAAGAAGTCGGTCGTGACAATTGCATCGCTCGCGGAGCTCCATATCTTTGGAGTCGGTCTGGCGTTCGGAATGCGCGAGGCATTTGGTTGAGTGAGCGCCGGCGTGATGGCCGCTAGAGCGCCAGCGGGTAACTTCGACGGTGAGAAGACCGCATCATGCCAAGGCTCGTTCTTGAACTGGGTACGACAGTCGAAGCGCACCTCGCCTGCAATGACAACATCCCCCAACAGCACTTCGGAACCGATGCCGCCGCCAGTGCCGGTTGTGATGAAAAGCTTGGGACGAACTGTTTGCGCGATCTCGGTCATCAGCTTCTTCACTGGAGTTGCCGGGCCATCATAGTCCAGATGCAAACCGCTCTTGACTAGAAGAACTTTTGCTTTGCCTATCTGGCAGGGGAAGTAGAGGGCGAGTGTGTGATAGTAACGTGCCATCTCGGGCGTGTCGTCGTTGAACGGAGCTACTCCTCCCGTCACAAGAGGAATGTATTGGGCGACGTTGTGGCGATAGAGAAACCAGGTGCTGGTTGGGTTGGCCGGGGTGAAGAGAGATGCCAGTGCGGCGGCTTCCGCTGAAGTCCAGGTGACCACTACCGCGTCATAGCCTTCAAACCGCGATAGATCGTCTGTGTCGAGAGGAGGCGGAGTGAGCGTGATGGGCGTAGGCTCTGTACCTGCCGGCCAGGGGATCGCATGGGGAAGCTGCGCAGCTGGCGCCAGGAATGCGGCTTCCAGGCCAGCATTGCGAAATCGCTGTTGGGGCTGTGATGGATCGTAGTTGAGCCTTACATCGGCGAAGTTGAGATTAGCTGACATCGTGTCACCCCTCTCTTTTTGGATAGTGACTTGAACGCTCTGCTCGTTACTATTCGCTAAAACTGAGCTAACTGGAACAAACGACGGGTAACGCGAGCGGACTACTCAATCCCCAATTTTTTCCAGAGTGCGTCGATCTTCGACTTTACCTCCGCGTCCATGGTGAGCATGGGGGGCCAGGGGCGTGTGAAGCCTTCGGCGGCCCATTTGCGCGTGGCGTCTATACCCATCTTGCTACCAAAGTTTGGCAGGCGGCTGGCGTGGTCGAGCGAGTCGACGGGCCCGAGGGTGAACTGGATGTCGCGCTCGGGATCGATGTTGTTGGCCGTGCGGAGTGTGACCTCGGCGAGGTCCTGCACGTCGCAATCTTCGTCGACCACGATGATGCACTTGGTGAACATGGCCTGCCCCATGGCCCATATGCCACTCATGATTTTTCGCGCGTGGCCCGCGTAGGATTTCTTGATCGAAACGATCATGAGGTTATGGAAGACACCTTCGGGGGGAAGGTTGACATCGACGATCTCGGGCATGGTGAGCTGCATGAGTGGGAGGAAGATACGTTCGACTGCCTTGCCCATCCAGGCGTCTTCCATAGGCGGCTTGCCGACGATGGTGGCTGCGTAGATTGGGTCTTTCCGATGCGTGATGCACGTGATATGGAAGACAGGATATTCGTCCTGCATGGTGTAGAAGCCGGTGTGATCGCCGAAGGGGCCTTCCGTTCTGAGTTCACCAAGTTCGACGTACCCTTCGAGAATGTACTCCGCATGAGCAGGAACTTCGAGCTCGACGGTTTCGCCTTTCACAAGTTCGAGGGGTTTCTGCCGAAGAAAGCCGGAGATGAGGTACTCCTCGACGTCGGGTGGTGCAGGGACGATGGCGCTGAAGGTAGTGGCAGGGTCTGTACCGATGGCCACGGCCACCTCCATGCGGTCTTCACGGATCTTGGTGATGGTTGTGGCGTTCAGAGTTTCGAGGGAAGACGCGGCGGCTGTTCCACCGGACGTGATCGCCATGAGGTCGACACGGGCGGCGGAGTCCGGGGAAGCTTCGCGAAGGCGTTCCCGCATGTGTTCGGCGGCGACCTTCTGTCGCTGCCAGTGCATGCCGGTGGTCTTGCCGTCGTAGACCTGCATGCGATACATGCCGACGTTGCGCTTGCCGGATTTTGGATCACGCGTGATGACGCACGGCAGCGTGATGAAAGGACCGCCGTCCTGCGGCCAGGTTTTTAGGATGGGCAGTTCAAGAAGATTGACGTCTGCGCCACGGCGGATGACCTGCTTACATGGCGCGTCTTTAGCGGCGATTACCTTGGGGAAGAAGTTGCCTACTTCGGCGAGGATGGGGAGCATCTTGAGCTTGTCCATCAAACTCGTCGGAATCTGTGGCTTGATGAGGGTGCGGATGCGGTCGGCGATGGCGTCGAGTGAGTCGGTCTCGAGCGCGAGCCTCATGCGACGTTCGCTGCCGAACTGGTTCATCAGGACGCGAGCGCCCGGGTAACCCTTCACGTTTTCAAAGAGTAGTGCGGGGCCGCCGGCCTTGGGTGTGCCTCGACCAAGCTTGGCAGTGCGGTCGGCAATCTCGGCCATCTCCAAATCCGGAGAGACCTCCGCGGTGATGCGCTTTAGTTCTCCGGCTTTTTCTAGTTGCTTAATCCATTCGCGTAGATCGTTGTAGGCCAATTCCCTCTCCTGCTGCAGTCGGTTGAGGCTGCAAGCTTATGGTAATGGTTTCGGTTGTGTTGCGCGTTTGCATAAAGCTTTGCAATGAAGCCCCGCAAAGAATTGACGTCGATTCGCGGCAGATGAAAATCGTGCACACCCAGCGATGGCCGATGCGGGAACATAGATGGGTTTGAGGTGTCTAACGTAGTACGGCCGCATTCCTCGCTGGAGGCGCACCTGAGATCCGAACGCTGGAGGGTGCTTCTATGTTTGAGGACAGTCTTGTAGAGTCGCGTGTGGGTGAAGTCTCTTCGAGCCGGCGGTGGACCGCAGTTGCGTCGATCACCCTACAGTTTGCGGTCGCCGGTTTGGTGATCGCGTTGCCTCTGCTGCATCCGGAGGCGGTCTCGGTTGAGATCGAAGCGCCAAAGATGTTGCTCCCTTTGCCTCCGAAACCACCTAAGCCACCGGTCCGCGTCGAGCGAGTCACGGAAGCTGCTTCGAATGCAGCGTCACCTGAGTTATCACGCCCGCCAGTCATCTCGACCATAGCCCCGAGCAGCGGTTTTTCAGCGAGCGAAGAGCCTGCGCTTCTGGCTCCAGACAACGGAATGGGGATGCGCTCTGAAGTACCCGGTGGACTTCTCGTCGGGAGCGTACCTCATCCCAACGTGACAGTCGGATCGGGCACACCTCAGAAAAGGATCGACGTCTCTTCTGGAGTCTCGGAGGGGATGTTAATCACGCCGATTCGGCCGGTATATCCGGCGATCGCCAGAGCGGCCCATATTGAAGGGACAGTTGTCGTGGAGGCGGTTATCTCGAGAAATGGAACCATCGAAAGCCTGCATGTACTCAGAGGGCCTACGATGCTGCAAAGCGCCGCAATCGAGGCAATACGAGGAGCGCGGTACAGGCCTTACCGATTAAACGGAGAAGCCGTCGACGTTCAGACTACGATCACGGTTAATTTTCGGTTGAGTGCTTGAGATGCGACGGTCGAATACGAGACAGTCGCCGGCTTACATCGATGGCACGGCTGTGTTGGAGTTCGCTGGAAGGATTTTCTGGACGACCTCAGAGCTCGGCGTCTCCGAAACGTAATCGACCAGAGGATACCCAGCTTCCTTCCAGCCATCGAAGCCACCGCGGAGAGGACGCACCCGGTATACCCCCATCTTGTGCAATTGCAGGGCAAGCTTCGCGCTGGTTTCTTCGCTGGGACAGGTGCAGTAGAGGATCACGTCGCGGTCGCGCGGAATAATCTCACTATGCAGCTTGAGCTCGTTTGGGCCAATGCGGAGCGCTCCCGGAAGCACGCGAGGATCCGGCAGATAGTCGAGTGGGTGGCGCAGGTCAACGATGAACGGAGGCTTGAGACCGCCAGCCTCGGCGGCATCCAGCATCCCTTTCAACTCGCTAGGCTCAAGGCGCAATTCGCGAACCTGCTGCAGGAACTTACGCTGCTTCCAAATGCGATGACCTAGAAAGCCCAAAACCATCAGGACAAAGATGACGAAGGCAAAATGGCCAAGCCAGTGAAGGAAGGGTGCGCTCTTTTTGGCGACGTCGCCGAAGAATCGGCCGGCGAGAATGAAAGTCTCCCCCCAAATCAACGAACCTGCAAGGTCCCACATAAGGAACCTCGAGTAGGGCATCCCAGTTTGGCCGGCGATGGGCGCAGCCACGGTGCTGAGGCCTGGAACGAACTTCGCGAAGAGGAGAGTGACCGGGCCGCGCCGCGTAAAGTAACCCTCGGTCTTGCTGACACAGGTGGAAGCTTCAAAGGAAAGCCGACAGAGCAGCTTCAAAACACTGTTGCCAAAACGACGACCGAGCGCGAACCAGATGGTGTCCGCGATGAGGCAGGCAAACAGAACCGAAATAACGACATAGAGATGGCTGACGGTATGTGTTGCACTAAGAGTCCCCGCAGTGAGCAACACCGGGACACTTGGAATAGGTATGCCGACCTGCTCCACCAATACCCAAAGGAAGACAATCAGGTAGGCGTAATGGACGAAGAATGCGAGCGCTATCGGCATAGGAGTGTACTTATTACAGATGATTGGAGCGAGCAGTTGGATGCGGGCTCACAGCCTTTAACATACACAGCCCGGAGGCTTCGCGCGACCGGGCTGTGTGCTTCAGCGTAAAAATCGAATTCGGACTAGTTTGTGAGTTCCCCTCGACTATTTTTCAAGAATCAACGGCATCTCCACCAGATGCTGGCCGATGAACCAGGACTGCAGTTCATTGGGGCGGAGAATATCGCTGATCACCAGATCGTTGGTTCCCTGATCTCCCGCTTTGTCTGCCAAATCCGAGATATCAAGGCAGCTCTGAATGATGATCTTGTGAGCCTCGAGGAGACGGGAGATCTGAACCGGTACCTCTTCCCTGCCGCGAGGCGGCCGCTGGATGCGAGTGACCTCGGCTACGTCGCCGCCCATCGCGATCGTGACGCCGCCAAGTAGCTGGATTCGCTCAGCAATCGTATCAACCATCTCTACCTGCTCATCAAAGTGCTTGTCGAAGAGAAGATGAAGCTGATAAAAGGTCGGACCGGCGACCTGCCAGTGATGTTTCTTGTACATGTCGCGCAAGAAGATCGAGTCGGCCAAAAGCTGATTAAGCTGGGCGACCATATCAGACCGGACCTTCGCGCTCAGCGGGTGAGGCATATCCTCGACCACGGAACCGTACTTCTGTATCTCCTTCGCATGTGCATGCCAATGCGGCGCTACTTTCGCGTCGCTCGAACTTACTTTCTTGATTGCAACTGCCATTTTCCACCTCGTAAAAGCTACCTACACCTCTCAGATGCTACGGATAACGTGTCGGTTTCTCTCGATCACTTCACCTCGACATCCGGCGTCACCGACATTCCCGGACGCAGGGCATAGTCGCCGTTTTCCTGTTGCAGATTCGTGAAATCAATCCGAACGGGAATTCGCTGTACGACCTTGACATAGTTTCCGGTAGCGTTTTCAGGAGGAAACAGGGAGAGCCTCGAGCCGGTAGCGCCGCCGATTTGGGTTACTTTACCGTGGAACTTACGACCGCCGAGGGCATCGACCTTGAGAGTGACTGGCTGGCCGGCCTTCATTTTGGACAGCTGCGTCTCCTTGAAGTTTGCGGTCACCCAGAGGTTCGTCAGAGGGATAATCGTCAGTACATCCTGTCCGATACTGAGATTCACACCCACCTGGACGTTCTTTTTGTTGACGATACCCGTGGTGGGAGCGGTGATGTGGGTGTAACTGAGGTTGAGAACAGCCTGATCGACTTTAGCCTGCGCCTGCTTGACGTCGGCAAGAGCTGCGTTCGCCTTCGCCTGCTGGACACGCACCTGATCGGGACCGGTCTTGACGGACTGCGCTGCCTGGTAGCGAGATTGGGCCAGCTTCTGGATCGCGTTGGTGACCGCCGCCTGCTGGCCGATGACGTTAGCTTCGGCCTCGAGCACGGCGGCCTGGTTCGCTGCATCTGTGGCTACCGCTGCATCAAACTGCTGCTTCGAGATTACGTCCTTCTCGACCAGCGGGGTGTAACGCTCCACGTCAAGATGCGATTTGACCGCGGTGGCTTTAGCTGCGACGACACGCGCTTCTGCCGCCTGTGCTTCCTTACGCGCCTGTTCTACCGAGGCGGAACTTCCCTGGACATCGGAACCGGTGGTGCTGACACTGGTGTTCACGTTGACGCTGGTGATCGGCACGTTAACGGTCGCCTGGATTGCCGCGGCCTGCGCACTGGCGAGGTTGGCCTGTGCCTGCTCGAGGGCAACCTGATAGTCGCGGGGGTCGATCTCGGCGATAGGATCGCCTACTTTGATCGGCTGATTGTCTTCGACATACACCTTGATGACCTGGCCGGTGACTCGGGAGCTTACCTGGTAGAGATCGCCGTCAACCTGAGCGTCGTCAGTGTCCTCGCTGAAGGTCGAACGCCAATAGAAGATTCCCGCTCCGATGACAAGGAGGATAATCACCGCGATGACGATGAACTTGCGGCCGGATTTCTTCTCAGGCGCGTCGTCCTCTTCCTGCTTGTGCGAATCCTCCGGAGGAGGCTGTTTGTCTCCCGTGTTCTGCTTGATTTGCACTGTCCCGCTGATCTGCGCGGTCTGGCCACCTTGCTGCTGATCTGATTGGTCTGGCAAGTTTACTTTCCTCCGAGATAATCTTTGTAATTGGTCTGCGCGACGCCCAGGGCACGGGCCAAGGCAAGCTTGGCAACATTGTGCTGGTAGAGCGCGCTGATATATTGATCGTTCGCCTGTTCTGTCTGCGACTGAGCCTGTGAGACAGGTAGATTGTCCGACACACCGGCGTGGAATCGTTGTTGCGCTTCGCTGAGAGCCTCGTTCGCGAGATCCACATTCGAGTGCGTGGATTCGACCAGCTTCGCCGCCGACTGAATATCGAGCAGGCTGTCGCGCACATCCTGGTTTACCTGCTGGATCTGATCGGAGAGCTTCGCACGTGCCTGTTCATACTGAGCGTCGGCGACCTGTTCCTGCCCCCGAGTCTTCGCAATCTGAAGGATCGGCGCGCTTACCTGTCCCGTTGCAGTGAAGGTTCCATGCGAGTGGCCCGGCGTGGTGCCAATGTCGCCGTAGTCGCCGGAGAAGCTGGCGACAGGAAGCTGGTAAGCCCAGGCTGAGGTCTTTTCGTCCTTGGTAGCCTTCACCTGTTCGGCGTATGCCTTCAGATCCTTTCGCGTCTTCAGCGCCTGCTGAAACGCGACCTCAGGGTCGACGTGATCGAGAGCCTGGAAAGGAACGAGGTCGGTCAAACGGAAGACCTGTTCAAGAGGCAGGCCAATAGTTCTTGCCAGGGCGAGCTTGTCCTTCTCAAGACTATTTTTTGCCGAAATTAGAGTCTGTTCCTCGTTCTGGTAATCGACCTGGGCGCGCAGCACATCAAGCTTGGGGCTGGTGCCTGCATCGTGTGCTGCAACGGCCTGATCGAGCGAGACTTTTGACGTTGCCAACTCTGCGGTGACCGCCTCGATCCGCGCAGTGTCTGCAATGCACAGCAAATAAGCGTTCCCCACGGTGAGAGCTACCAGGTCGCGAGCATCCTCCGCGGTAAGTTTTGCGCCTTGGAAGTTGTGTTTCGCCGACAGGTAATTCTTTAGCGCCGAAACATTCACTAGATTCTGGGTGAGGTAAGCACGAAAGTCGACCACCTGGAACGGGCCAAAGATGGGAGCGACGCCAGGAAACTTAAATCCGAACGCAGCAATGTTAATTTGCTCCACCTCGACGCTCGCATTCCCGGTGACGGTGGGCAGAAGCGGCTGCAATTCCTCGAGACGCTGACCCGCGGCGTTCTTCACCGACGAGGTCTGCAGAATGAGACCGAGGTTCTGCCGCAGGCCACGTTGAATGGCGTCGTCGAGCGAGAGATCGAGCACGCCGTCTGTAGCCTTACCTGTGACCACGCTTCCCTTGAAGGAGTCCTGCGTCGGCTGAGCGCCGTTTTGCCCAGTGGCGGTGTACAGACTCTGTTGGGCGTTCGCGACGACGGAGCTATTGGTGGCGGTGCTGGGTCCGCTGGCCGGAGTCTGCGCCGCCTGTCCGCCCGGTCCCTGTGCATAAGACAGACTGCAGGCTAGAAGCAGACAAAACCCGACAGAACGAACCGACGCCCAGGCAGCGTCCGTTGTTTTGCTTTTATTCATACGTTTGATCGTACCCTGCATCTTGATTGGATTCACAGACTAGTTTATGGCAAGCCCGACACAACTACAGAAGCCATTGGTGTTGTCACAAATTACTCGTATGCGTTAATGATGCGCCCGATTATCAAAAATCTTCAAAAGATGCATTCGGTACACTTTCATCAAACTTGTCCTGAGGACTCCCTACATGCTTTTGGGGATTGACGTTGGGACCGGGGTACGCGGGCCGCGCTGGTCGGCGGTGTTGCGTGAGATTGCGAGGAGTTGAGGATGGCTGCTGAGATTGGGGTTGCTGTTGTTGGGTTTGGGTTGGCGGGACAGGTGTTTCACGCACCGTTTGTGAGCGCTGTTCCTGGGCTGAAGCTCGAGGCGATTGTTCAGCGTAAGGGTGATGAGGCTGGGAAGGCTTACCCTTCGGCTCGGATTCTGCGGTCGTTTGAGGAGGCTTTGAGCGATCCTGCGATCCAGCTTGTCGTGGTTGGAACACCAAATGAGACTCACTTCGACCTCGCCAAGCAGGCTCTGTCGGCTGGAAAACATGTGGTTGTCGACAAGCCGTTCGCTGCGACCAGCGAGCAGGCTTTGGAGTTGAAGGAACTCGGGTTGAAACACCAGCGGGTCCTGGCTCCGTTTCACAATCGGCGCTGGGATGGCGACTTTTTGACCGTGAAGAAGATTTTGAAGGACGAAGCGGTGGGGCGGCTGGTGACCTACGAGTCGCACTTTGACCGGTTCCGGCCATTGCCTCGCGAGAACTCGTGGAAGGAGGGGGCGAGCGGCTGCAACGGGCTGCTGTTCGACCTTGGTCCGCACCTCGTGGACCAGGTGTTGACGCTGTTTGGGGTGCCGGAGGGCATCACGGCCAGCGTCCGGATGGATCGCGACTCGACCGATATCGAGGATGCATTCGATATCACGCTCGAGTATCCGAAGATGCGGGCGCACTGCCGCTCGAGCATGCTGGCTTGCGATGCTGCGCCCAGGTTTCTGCTGCATGGGACTCGGGGCAGCTTCAAGAAGTTTGGTCTCGACCCGCAGGAGCCGGCGCTCCTCGGTGGGGCAAAGCTGCCTCGCATGGGACAGGGCGAGTGGCTGGCCGATGCCGAAGAGCACTGGGGCACCTTGACCGTTGCTCCCAATCCTGGCGATCCTGGCACACTCAGTCGGACAAAGGTGAGGACCGAATTGGGTGACTATCGCAATTACTACGCCAATGTTCGCGATGCGATCAATGGCACGGCCGAGTTGGCGGTGAAGCCTGAGGACGGGTATCGGACCATCAAGCTGCTTGAACTGGCTCGCCAGAGTTCATTGGAGGGCCGTACCTTGCCGATTGCCCTTTGAGGGTACCCCCCCCCCGGTTGCCTGCGCGTAAGTCTCTTCTTTTGTTTAGCTTACAACATCTCATCTTTTGCAAATTCGTCATACGAAAAGGGTTACGGCCAAATTCGTCCAAGCAAAGGGGTTACGGGTTGTTGCTCCTCTCGGATTAGAAAAAGCCCCGGCGTGCCGGGGCTCTTCTTTGTTCTGTATCAATTGTAGCGAATCGGGCAGAACTCATACGCTACGCGAATGTGCTGGATTGGCGCGGCTTTTCGCGATTTGGGGGCTTGACAAGTTTTTGGGGCGGATTGGGATTCGCTCACGTGAAAGACAGCCGCAGATTCCCTCCGGGGATGGCAACTAGAAATGCACTGGCAAAGGCACCGCAAATGCAATAACGGCGACAACCTGCGGCCGGCAAATGCGGCGGCGAATTTCCACTTTGCTGCGGAATTGTAGAGTAGAGGTATGGAGAATGAGCAGGCTTTGAAGGCGCAGGGGTTGCCACAGGGATTTGTGTGGGGTGCGGTGAAGGCAGGTATCAAGGTTAGCGGCAAGCCGGATTTGGCCGTTGCGGTCGCGGCCAAGGGTGCGAATGGCGCGGCAATGTTTACGAAGAACCAGGTGGTGGCGGCTCCGGTAACAGTTGGGCGGCGGCATATGGCTTCGACCGGTGGGCGCGTGAGCGTGGTGCTGGTGAATGCGGGAAATGCAAACTGTGCGACCGGGCAACCGGGAGTCGATGCATGCGTGCAGACGTGCGTGGCCGCAGCGGAGAGATTTCACTGCATCTTCGATGAGGTGTTTCCTTCTTCGACCGGAATCATCGGCGTTCCCTTTCCAGCGGAGAAGGTGCTCGCCGCGCTGCCTGAACTGGAGCAGGCGATGGGTGCGACGCCTGAGCACGCAGATTCGTTTGCGCAAGCAATTATGACGACCGATACGAAGATGAAGGTGGCTCGGGCTTCTGTCGATGTGGATGGAGTTGAGGTTCGGATCTTCGGCGTGGCGAAGGGTGCGGGGATGATCCATCCGCAGCTTGGCGCGCCAGTTGGGCCCGCGCATGCGACGATGCTGGTTTATCTGTTCAGCGACATTGCGGCTGAGAGTGAAAAGCTACGTTCGTTGCTGGAGCCTGTGGTGGAGCGGAGCTTTAACTCGATCTCGATCGACGGCGATACTTCGACAAACGATACGGTGCTGCTGCTGGCAAGTGGTGCGAGTGGGGTCAAGCTGGATGCACGCACGCAGGAGCCATTTGCGAATGCGTTGAAGCTGGTGTGCGGATCGCTTGCGTATCAGATTGTGGACGATGGTGAGGGCGTGGGGCACGTAGTGACGCTGCACATCGCCGGTGCGCGGACGGAGGCGGAGGCGAAGCAGATTGCGAAGGCCATTGCTCACTCGCCTCTGTGCAAGACGGCCTGGTCGAGTGCGGACCCGAACTGGGGGCGTCTGCTGGCGGCGGCGGGATATAGCGGGGTGGCGTTCGATCCGGCGCTGGTGAATATCACGATTGGAGCGCAGCCGGTGTTCGAGCTTGGGGTACGGTCGGCCGCTTTTCAGGAGTCGGCGGCACATGCGGAGATGCAGGCGCGGGATTACACGATCACGATTGATCTGGGGCTGGGTGAGGCGGAGTGCCGGTTTCTTACGTGTGATCTGACGGAAGAGTATGTGCGGATTAATGCGGATTATTCGTCTTAGAGGCGGTGTCCTGCCGGACGGGCCTCCTGCGCGGAGGGCGGTCACTTCGTGACTTGTGTACCCCTTCGGTTGGTGCTCCCGTTGGTCGCAATCAAGATTTTTTCTGCCAGGGCGAAGCCGGTATACATGTCACGAAGTGACCGCCCTCCGCGCAGGAGGCCCGTCCGGCAGGACCTTGCACCTGCCCAGATGACGTTTTCGAGCAACCCTTATATCGTTATAAGCGTGGGAGCGCGAGAAGACTTATGACAACGAAACTTGAAGAAGCCGCCAAACAGGACTTTACCGCCGAGCTGTCCGAGTGGATTGAGGCGTTTGACGACGTCGTTGCCGCGGACTGGGAGCAAGGCTCCGAGCTGCTGGAGGCTCTGCGCAGACGTGCGCATGAAGCGGGAGTTCCGACGCCGAGCGAGCTGACGACGCCCTATCGCAACACTATCCCGAAACACGACGAAGTTCCGTATCCGGGCGACAGAGCGATGGAGCGGAAGGTCGAGAGCCTGATTCGCTGGAATGCGATGGCGATGGTTCACGGCCAGAACAAAAAGGACGCCGGAATTGGCGGACATATCTCGACATACTCCTCGTTGGCTACCTTGTTGGAGGTTGGGTTTAATCACTTCTTCCGCGCCAAGTACACGGCGGCTGGGCACGAACAGCCGGGAGACTTTGTTTACTTTCAAGGCCATGCTTCGCCGGGTGTGTATGCGCGGGCCTATCTTGAGGGACGATTCGACGACGACCGGCTGAAGAACTTTCGCCATGAACTGCGGGATACACCGGGACTAAGCTCGTATCCGCACCCGTGGCTGATGCCGAACTTCTGGAACTTCCCGACGGTGTCGATGGGAATCGGGCCGCTGAATGCGATCTACCAGGCGCGGTTTATGCGGTATCTGGAAAACCGGAAGCTGATTGAGCCGACCGAGCGCAAGGTGTGGGCCTTTGTGGGCGATGGCGAGACCGACGAGGTAGACAGCCTTGGCGCGATCTCGGTCGCGGCACGGGAGAAGCTGGATAATCTGATCTTTGTGGTGAACTGCAACCTGCAGCGGTTGGATGGTCCGGTGCGCGGCAACAAGCGGATCATCGATGAGCTGGAAGGCGTGTTCCGCGGCGCTGGATGGAACGTGATCAAGGTGGTGTGGGGCTCGGATTGGGATGCCCTGTTTGAGCGCGACCATACGGGTCTGCTGCTGCGACGGATGGAAGAGTGCGTCGACGGCGAGTACCAGACGTTCAAGGCGAAGGGTGGAGCATACCTGCGCGAGCACTTCTTTGGAAAGTATCCCGAGCTGCTGGAGCTGGTGAAGGATATGAGCGATGACGAGCTTGCGCTGCTGCATCGCGGTGGGCACGACCACACGAAGATTTACAACGCGTATAAGCGGGCGGCCGAGCACAAGGGCGGCCCGACGGTCATTCTGGCGAAGACCGTGAAGGGCCATGGGCTGGGTTCGGCCCAGAGCAGGAATGCGACGCACTCGGAGAAGAAGCTGGCTGATGATGGGCTGGCGGCGTTTGTGAAGAGATTCGAGATTCCGATTCCAGAGTCGGCGGCGAAGTCAGGTACGCCTTATCGTCCCGCGCAGGATTCTCCTGAGATTGTTTATATGCAGGAGCGGCGTAAGGTACTCGGTGGATATCTGCCGACGCGCGAGGTGCCGAAGAGCGACTTCAAGGCTCCGGGACTCGAGTACTTTGGCGAGTGGACGGCCGGCTCGAATAAGCGCGCGGTGTCGACGACGATGGGCTTCGTGAGCATACTGCGGCACCTGATGAAGGACCCGGCGATTGGAAAGCTGATCGTGCCGATTGTGCCGGACGAGGGCAGGACGTTTGGCCTGGAGTCGGCGATTCGGCAGGTGGGTATCTATGCGCCGGAGGGGCAGAAGTATGAGCCGCATGACGCGGACATGCTGCTCTACTACCGCGAGGCCAAGGATGGTCAGATTCTTGAGGAAGGGATTACGGAGGCGGGGTCGATGGCCTCGTTCACCGCGGCGGGCACGGCGTATGTGAACTACAAGGTGCCGGCGATTCCCTTCTATATGTACTACTCGATGTTTGGATTTCAGCGCATCGGGGATATGGTGTGGGCGTTTGCGGACTCGCGCGGCAAGGGCTTCCTGATGGGCGGAACGGCTGGGCGGACAACGATGCTTGGCGAGGGACTGCAGCATCAGGATGGCCACAGCATCGTGCTCGCGAGTACGGTGCCGACTTGCGTGACGTACGATCCCGCGTACGTGTATGAGCTGGCGGTGGTGATTCAGGACGGGATTCGCCGGATGTATGAGAAGGGCGAGGACTGCTTCTACTACATCACGATGTACAACGAAGACTATGTGATGCCCGCGATGCCGGAGGGTTCGGCTGAGGGCATACTGCGCGGGATGTACAAGCTGAAGCCTGCAAGTGGTGAGGCGACGGTGCAGTTGTTTGGCAGCGGGCCGATTCTGAATGAGGTGCTGCGAGCGCAGGAGATTCTGGCCTCAAAGTACAACGTTCATGCCGACGTCTGGAGCGTGACCAGCTATACGGAGCTGCGGCGGGATGCGTTGGCGGTGGAGCGATGGAATCGGCTGCATCCGGCGGAGAAGGAGAAGGTGCCGTATGTGCTTGAGGCGCTTGGAAACTCGGCCGGGCCGATTATTGCTACCAGCGACTATATGAAGTCGGTGCCGGATCTGCTGTCGCCGTGGCTGCCTTCGCGGCTCGTGACGCTGGGGACGGATGGCTTTGGCCGGAGCGATAACCGCGAGCATCTGCGGAGACACTTTGAAGTGAGTGCTGAGGCTGTTGTCGGGGCTACGTTGTCGAAGCTGGCGCGTGACGGCAAGTTCAAAGCGAAAGCGGCGCAGAAGGCGATGGCGGAGCTTGGTCTTGATGTGGATGCGGCTGATCCGGCGCGTGCCTAGAGCCGTTTTTGCAGGGCTTGATTGCTAAGAGGGTTCCTTGGTGGAACCCTCTCGTTTTGTAGTTTGAGACTTGCCTGGAGGGTTGGTTGAGCGAAGCGTCGTACGAGAATCCGCTGGTGCCGAATAAGAAGCTGCTGCAGATGTATGGCGTGATGGCAGATGCGCGAGCGCTAGATGAGCACATTCAAGGGTTGCAGAAGGGCGTGAAGGCGCGGCGGAGGCTTGCTTCCACGCGTGGGCAGGAGGCTTGCCGGGTGAGCACCGCTCTTGAACTTCTGCCGGGGGATCTGGTGAGCGACTCGCAGGCGGGGGTGGTGATGGATCTGATCTCGGGTCCACCGTCGAGGGCACAGCTCGATTCCCTGCTGGAGCGTGTCGCGGAGTTCCATGAAGGAAAGATCGACCGGGCCAAGCTGGCGAAGGACGGTGCGCTGGCGCGCGTGCTGCCCTGGGTTGACGATGTCGGCGACCGGCTGAGGCTGGCGATGGGTGCGGCGCTGTCGTTCAAGACGCTGAAGCGCGGAAGCCTGGTCGTCGCTTATGTTGGCCACGACGAGCTGGGCAAGAAGGAGTGGCGACAGATTCTGGAGACTGCTTCTAAGCTGGAGCTGCCCATGATCTTCGTGGTCCTGCCGGCTAGCGGAAAAGATCAAGGCGGAGTTCGCCAACTGAGCGCGAAGGCCCGCGGGTGGGGGATGCCGGGAATGCCCGTGGATGCGAACGACGCGGTGGCTCTGTACCGGGTGACGCAGGAGTCTCTGGGGAGGATTCGAGGCGGAGGCGGTCCGGTTCTGATTGAATGCAAAGGGTATCGGGTGGAAGGAGCGCAAGAAGACTCTAACGACGATCCGCTGGAGCAGATGAGGGCCTTTCTCCTTGGTCGCAAGGTTTGCACCGAGACATGGCTGAAAAACGCCGGAGAGCGGCTCCGCACGCGCATCTCATCGTCTACTAAATGATCTGTCGGGTGATCAGTTGGTAACTGCGAGCCGGAGGTTGCGGGCGGTTACACTGGTGTCGGCGTTCAGGCCCCTGGATTGAGGTGTAAGTGCGGACCAAAGCTTCTCTTTGTTTTGCGGTGCTGAGTTTATGGGCCGCATCGACAGCGATCGCGCAGACGCCAACGACCCCTCCCGCTCCCCCTCCACCCTCCAATCCTGCCCCGACGCCGGTTCCGGAGTCGACGTTTCCCAGCGAGCCGCCCTACGCGGTGCAACAACAACCGCTACCCTCGGAGGCAATCCCCACACCTACGCCTCCGCCGGTCGTAACACCAGCGCAAGCGACTCCGGAGCAGCCTTACGTCGCTTATCCCGGCTACGCTCCTGAGAAGCCGAAGGAGCCGTCGGATTGGCTGGGATCGACTTATATTCCCGTCGACAGCTGGGTGTATCCAGAGTTGTCGAGGCTCTACTCGATGGGCTTTTGCAACACGATGTTCCTCAGCATGCGGCCTTATACGCGACGAAGCGTTCTGCACATGCTGGAGAAGTCGCAGGACGACATCGTCAACAGCGACAATGAGCAGGCTCAGTCGATTCTGGCGAAGCTGTTGTACTACCTCAGCGCAGAGGATCCTGACGGCGGCCTGATCTCACGCAACATCGTCTATGGGCTGGATTCGTCGTACACGCGGGTGGTCGGGATCGACGGGCCGATTCTGAATGACAGCTATCACCTTGGCCAGACGATCAGCAATGACTACGGTCGACCGTACCAGAGCGGCTTCAACGCGATCGCAGGAGCCTCCACGGTTGAGGAGTGGGGGCCGGTTTCCCTCTATGTGCGCGGCGAGTATCAGCACGCCCCGTCGGCGACGGGATACTCAAACGACCTGGCGATGCTTCTGTCGATCAACGACTTCATCAATCCCTATCCTGCTGCGCGTCAACCCACGATTCCGCTGGGTCCGATTGTGGAGGAGAATCCGTTCCGGCTGGTAGAAGCGTACGCGTCGGTGCATGTACTGGGACATGAGGTCTCCGGGGGCAAGAGCGACGCATGGCTGGGGCCGGCGGCGGGCAGTTCCATGGCGTGGTCGAACAACGCGGAGAACATCTACTCGTTTCGCATCAACCGGGTCGAGCCGCTGTATATTCCTCTCGTCTCGAAGATCCTGGGTCCGCTCCGTTATGACTTTTTCTACGGAAGCCTGAAGGGACATACGGTGCCGCGCGCTCCGTGGGTCCACTCGGAGATGTTCTCGTTTCGACCGACCGACAACTTTGAGTTCGGTTTCTCGCGGACGATCATCTTTGGCGGAGCGGGGCACGCGCCTGTCAACCTTCACCTTTTTCTCAAGGGCTTCTTCGATCCGAACGACACCGTTGGGGATGAGAAGCAAGGTCGAGACGATCCAGGTGCCAGGTTCAGCGACTTCAGTGCCTCCTACCGGCTTCCGTTCCTGCGTAAATACGTGACGTTCGTGGTCGATTCGATCGTGCATGACGATGTAACGCCGATCAGCGCTCCCCGCCGGTCATCGTATAGAACCGGGTTGTATCTTTCGCAGTTCCCCGGACTCAGGGCGTTGGATTTCAGGGTGGAGGCAGTATCGACCGACCCTGGTGTCTCCTCTGCTTCGCTTGGACAGTTCATGTACTGGGAGACCATCCAGAAACAGGGCTACACGAACAAGGGATTCATCATGGGAGACTGGATCGGGCGAGAGGCCAAGGGTGGTCAGGCGTGGCTGACCTATCATCTGTCGGGTAACGAGTGGATTCAGCTGGAGTATCTGAACAAGAAGACACCCGCGAACTTTATTCCCGGCGGGACGACGCAGAACCAGTACAAGGCCAGCGTGGTGAAGCGACTGGGAAAAGACGTCGAACTGAACGCATGGTTTCAGTATGAGCAATGGAAGGCGCCGGTCTACATGCCAGGGCTTCAGAAGAATACTTCGACCGCAGTGCAGCTTACCTGGTATCCGCAGTTACATTCCTTTCCGTCGCTTCACTAGCGTCTGGGGCTGAGGGGACTAAGAAACCAGGTAACACTTTTGGACCATATGGACTCGGGCGGTCATCTAATCCTCCTTCCGGAAGGTCCGCTCGGGTAGACTAGAGCGAATGGGTTCTAAAAATACGCAGCCGCCGCTTGTGGGTGTTCCGGAAACGAACCAGGCAGGGTTCAGTACTACGGTTACAGATACTACGCTGTCTGAAGCACTGATTGTGCTGCGGAAACGCAAGCTGATCGTGATAGTTGCGGTATTGCTTGGGCTGGCGTACGGCATCTTCAAGGCAGAATCCCAACCAAAGCTCTATGAATCCTATGGGCGCATTCAAGTGCGGTCCGGCTCGTCGAATGAATACCGGGTGAGCACGGTCCAGTACGGCGGCGATTCCAGCACGAAACTGTTGAGCGAGATCGAGATCCTGAAGAGCGATTCGCTGATGTTGACTGTGTGCCGTGAGATGGACCTGGCCAACAACGCGGACTTTCTGGAGAAGAAGGGCCCTCTCGAGCATGCGAGTCTGGATGATGGCGAAACCAGGCAGGCTACGGTCCATCGACTCCAGAGTAACCTGCACGTCACCATCGTTCCGAAGACTGACATCATTCGCATCAGCTATAGCAGCCTGAATGCGAAGCTCTCTGCCGATATCGTCAACAAGGTGATCTCGGACTATGTTCAGCGAAGCTATCAGACGCGATTTGAGTCCTCGCAGCGCGCCTCCGTGTGGCTTTCGGGCACGCTTGAGGGCCTGAAGCAGGAGGTCGAGTCATCGCAGGAACAGATGATGGACATGCAGCGTCGGCTCGGCATCCTGGGATTCGACCCGACCCACAATCAGATCAGCGCTTCGCTCGACGCACTTGCCCAGGCGGCCGGTGCGGCGAAGCTGCAACGCATCATCGCCGAAGCCCGCTATCGGGTGGTAAGTGGAATGGATCCGAACACGATCGAAGGCACGATCGAGTTGACTCCAGGAACGGCGCCGGGAGAGCTCAACATGCTGCGTGGACAGCTCGCCGGAGCCAAAGCAAACTACGCAACGCTCGAGTCTTCGCTAGGGCCGAATCATCCGCAGGCCAAAGCCGTCAAGGCGCAGATCGACGAGTACGTCAAAGAGATCGACGAAGAGCAGAACCGACTGATCACACAGGCGAAGCAGACCTACGTCATCGCGAAGGCGAATGAAGACCAGACGACCGCGGCGCTCGAAGCTCAGAAGACCGATGCCTATAAGCTGCGCGACCAGTTGGTGGAGTACACCTTGCGGCAGCGCGAGTACGAGGCCAACCGAACCCTCTATGACAGCCTGCAGCAGCGACTGCGGACTGCAAGCGTACAGTCAGGACTTGAGTCGCTGGAGGTAGATGTTGTCGATCAGGCGCTGCCTCCGGCCGAGCCTCAGCTGCGGCCGCAGTCGACGGTGATCCTCACAGCTCTCGTCTTCGGTCTCCTGGCAGGCATTGTGGCAGCCTTCCTGATGGAAAGCCTGGACACGGGCCTGCGGAGCATCGCGGAGATCGAAAGCATTACGGAGTTGCCGTCACTCGCCATCATTCCGCGAGCGCGCAGGTCGTCGGTGGATCAGGCCGCGACGCTCAGTACGGCACAACGAAATGTGGGTATTCTGACCCAGCCAAAGTCGCAGTTTGCAGAAGCGTTCCGTTCCCTGCGAACCTCGCTGTTACTCTCCAATACCGGACATCCACCGAAGTACATCGTTCTGACCAGTGCCACGCCCTCGGAAGGAAAGACGACGGCGGCGAGCAACCTTGCTGCGATCATGGCGCAACGGGACACACGCGTTCTGCTGATCGATGGAGACCTTCGCCGGCCCAATATCCATCATCGGTTCGGGTTGAACGGGAAGATCGGGTTGACGACCGTATTGACCGGCGCAACCAAACTGGAGGAGACGGTTCAGAGAGTGCCCGAGATTCCCAACCTCGACATTCTACCGAGTGGACCTGTTCCGCCATTCCCTACCGAGATGCTGAGTTCGGAGGCGATGGAGACCATTCTCAAGCGCTGTGGAGAGCTGTACGACTATATCGTGATCGACTCTCCGCCAATCCTCTCCGTAACCGATGGCGTGATTCTGGCGCGCCAGGCGGACGCCGTTGTGCTGGTCGTACGCCATGGCAAATCGAGCAAGCATGTGGTGCGTCGAGCACGAGATCTGCTGCTGCGTTCCGGGGCAGCGATTACGGGAATCGTGCTGAATGCAGTTGATCTGAATTCGCCCGAGTACTACGGCTACTACGGCTACTCGGGTTACTCCTACTCCAGTGTGGATTCGGACAGCTGGGAGTCGCAGACTGTCCCCCACGAAGACCACACCAACGTCGGGGAGACGAAGCGATGAGACAGAAACAAGAAGGCCTCCGAACTGGCGCAAGCAAGCTTGTGAATCAGGTCGTCTGGCGCAGGGTATGGTTTGCTTCAATCGCTCTTCTGCTGATCGTCGTCTCCGCACGCCAGGCGGAGGCGCAGTTCAGCGGGCCTGCACTTGGGATCTCGAGCGAGGTAAATCCCCCCATCACGATAACGACCGATCCGGCAATTCTGTTTCCTGGGCCCCGGGACATCTATCTGGGAACGGGAGATGTGCTATCCGTGCATATCTTCGGAAACACGGACTACAGCCCGGTGGTGCGGGTCGGTCTCGATGGCACCGTTCAGCTACCTCTGATTGGCAATTTGATGGTGGACAATCTGACGGTACATCAGACTCAGGATCTGATCGCACAAAAACTCAAAGCGGCAGGCATGTATCGCGACCCTCAGGTGTCGGTTCAGCTCACGGATTCTCCAAACCAGATCGTCACTGTCCTGGGAGAGTTGCACGGGATTGTGCCCGTGATCGGCGAACGTCGCCTGTTCGATGTGCTGGCGGCCGTTGGCGCGGGTGGCGGAGCCGGAGGCGGAGGCGCGGTTGGGGCAACGACGGTTGTCGTCGGAGGCGGCGGACTGCCATCAACAGCAAGCCACGTGCTTACGATCAATCGCTACGGCATGGCGCAGCCGATCATTATCGACCTCGGAACCGACCCTGCAAAGAGCGCGCTGATAAATATTCCCATCTTTCCGCGCGACACGATTATTGTGCCTCGGGTTGGCGTCGTGTATCTGCTGGGCGCCTTCAAGACACAGGGCGCCATTCCGCTGCAGCAGAACTCCCCAATCACTCTGATGAAGATAGCGGCGCTGGCAGGCGGGCCTGGCTGGGAAGGCAGATTCAACGATCTCAGGATTATTCGCACGACGGGCACGACCCGACAGGTGGTCAAAGTCGACATCTCGAAGGTGATTAACGGCAAGGCACCTGATCCTGTCCTGCTAGCCGAAGACATAGTATTCCTGCCGACCAATCCGATGAAGGCGGCTATCAAGAGCGGCGGTATCTCAACGTTGTTGGGTATTGCTTCTATTCTTATTCTCGCCATTCAGCAGTAGACATCGCGTCACCGGGCTGGTTTTGCACGAGAACCGAAAACATATGGATTTACCACCGTCAAGGGTTGGCATCGGGTTGAAGAATAAGGTGAGGCTGGCCTATCTGGTGAGCCACCCGATCCAGTATCAGGCTCCGCTGCTGCGCCGCATCGCGCAGGAGCCTGACATCGATCTGACCGTGTTCTTCGGCTCAGACTTTTCGGTCCGCAGCTACCAGGATGAAGGCTTCGGCGTTGAGGTGAAGTGGGACGTGCCGTTGCTCGACGGCTACCGTCATAAGTTTCTGCCGGTAATTCGTGACGATGGCACGCAGACGATGACGACTCCTATGAACTACGGCATCTTCAGCGAGCTTCGCGGCCGCAACGGTGAGCCCGGCTACGATCTGCTTTGGACGCACGGCTACAACATGGTCAATGCACTCCATGGAATGCTGGCCGCCAAAGCGCTGGGGATTCCGGTGCTGGTAAGAGCGGAATCGTGGCTGCGCGACCGTCCGCGAAGCGGGCCAAAACTTCTTCTAAAAAAGATGTTCTTTCAGTTCTTGAAAAACATGGTGGCCGGAGTTTTCCCCGTTGGAACGATGAACGCAGAGTACTGGCGCCACTATCTTGGCGACGATGTACCGTTCTTTCTGATGCCATACGCAGTCGACAATGAATACTTCCAGCAGCGAAGCCGCGAAGCGGTTGCAAGGCGCGACGAGCTGCGAACAGAGCTTAGGCTCGAAGCGGCAAGGCCGGTCATTCTGTTTGCTTCGAAGCTGCAAAAACGCAAGCACTGTATCGATCTACTGGATGCCTACGAGCGTCTGATCAACGACGAGACGGACCATCCACATCCTTACCTGCTCATCGTTGGCGACGGTGAGGAACGAGCTGCTCTGGAAGAGAGGGCGAAGGCGAAGGGATTGACTGACGTTAGATTCTGCGGCTTTCGCAATCAGTCAGAGCTGCCAAGGTTCTTCGATCTTTCAAGCGTGTTTGTATTGCCTTCGCGTCATGAGCCCTGGGGGCTGGTCGTAAATGAGGCGATGAACGCGGGCCGCGCTGTGATCCTGTCTGACGATATTGGCTGTCAGCCAGACCTTGTAACCGACGGCGTGGAAGGATGCGTGTTTCCGGTCGGCGATGTGAACGCGTTGACTGAGGCGCTGCGCCGCGTGCTTGCTACACCTGAAACCGCGGAACAGATGGGCCGGCATGCGCTCGATCGCATTAACGCATGGAGCTTTGAAGAGGACATTCTGGCGCTTCGCCAAGCGATCGCTCAGCTGACACGTAAGATCGTTGCTTAGAATGGGCCGCCAACCTCCATGACATCTCTCGACCAAAGCCGGCAAGGCAACACGAAGAGAGTGAGGGTGGCGTACCTGGTGAGCCATCCGATTCAGTACCAGGCTCCCTTGCTGCGAAGGATCGCGCAGGAGCCCGACATTGATCTGACGGTCTTCTTTGGATCGAATTTCTCCGTTCAGGAGTACGTCGACAAGGGCTTTGGTGTGGACGTGAAGTGGGATGTGCCGCTACTCGATGGGTATCGTCATGAGTTTCTACCTTCGATCTGGGATAAGCGAAGGACCAGCCCGACCGCGCAGTTGAACTACGGCATCTTCAGCCGGCTGCGTGGAAGCAAAGAGGCAGACGGATTCGACGTGCTCTGGGTACATGGGTACTCGACGTTGAATACGCTGCAGGCAATGGTGATCTCGAAGGCGCTAGGGATTCCGGTGCTGCTCCGTGCGGAGTCGCGGCTGGGAAAAAAACAGAGTGGCACGCTGAAGCAGGTGACGAAGAGTTTGTTCTTTAGTGGATTGAAGCAGCTGGTCGACGCCGTGTTGCCGATTGGGAGTGCGAATGCCGGATACTGGCGCCACTTTCTGGGAGAGGACCTCCCGCAGTTCCTGATGCCGTATGCCGTAGACAACGATTATTTTCAGAGCCGCAGCTGCGAGGCTGCTTCTCGACGCGAGGCTCTGCGCCAAGAGCTCGGCCTCGATCCATCCCGTCCGGTCATTCTGTTTGCTTCGAAGCTGCAAGGACGGAAGCGATGCGGAGACCTGTTAGAGGCCTATCTCGACCTTTGTTCTGAAATTGAGAACGAGCCAGACGGGCCAGTTCCCTACCTCGTCATCGTGGGGGATGGGGTTGAGCGCACCGCTCTCGAGAGACGTGCCAAAGAGAGCGGAGTCAGCGGAGTTCGATTTTGCGGTTTTCGCAATCAATCGGAGTTGCCACGATTCTTCGATCTTGCGACCGTCTTCGTTTTGCCCTCGCAGAACGAGCCCTGGGGGTTGATCGTGAACGAGGCCATAAACTCCGGACGAGCCGTGATCCTCTCGGATGACGTGGGCTGCCAGCCGGATCTGGTAACCGACGGCGTTGAGGGTTGTGTGTTTCCGGTCGGCGATGTGAAGGCGCTGACGGATGCCTTGCGAAGAGTTCTAACGGAGCCTGGGACTGCAGACGCCATGGGACAACGCGGGCTGAAGAGAATCTCTGGATGGGATTATGAGCAGGATATGATCGGGCTTCGACAGGCAATCGCGTTCGTGACAAGGAGGTTGTCGACGTAACTACCACTTAAGTTCGCACAGCATGGGAGGATAACCTCTGCTGCTATGCTTAAGTGTCGATAGTCGAAGATTTATGCGGATTCTGCACATCATTGGAACACTGAACCCCGCGGCGGGCGGCCCTACGGAGTCGGTTCGGGTTCTGCTCAGCTATGGCCCGATCGGCTATACCGGCGAGGTGGTCACGCTGGACGATCCGTCTGCACCTTATCTGAACGATATCGGATTTCCGGTTCATGCTCTCGGTCCGGTGCGTACCACCTATGGCTTCAACTCAAAGCTGTTGCCCTGGCTGCGCGAAAATCGTCACCGCTTTGACGGTGTGGTGGTGAACGGACTTTGGCAATACTGCGGCTATGCTGCTTGGCGTACGCTGGCGGGCAACACGCCCTACGTGGTGTTCACCCACGGCATGCTCGATCCCTACTTCAAACACGCGTTTCCGCTGAAGCATATCAAGAAGTGGCTGTACTGGATTCCGGCGGAGTACTGGATTCTGCGCGGAGCGTACCGCGTGCTGTTTACATCGAAGGCGGAGAAGCGGCTCGCGGAGCAAAGCTTCTGGCTGCATCGCTGGAATGGTTATGTGGTGCCGTACGGTGCGAGCGGTCCGACAGGCGATCCCGAGGTGCAGAAGCGGGCTTTTTTTGCGAAGTGCCCTGAGGCCAAAGGCAAGAGATATCTCCTATTCCTTGGGCGTATTCATCGCAAGAAGGGCTGCGACATGCTGATCGACGCGTTCGCGAAGGTCGCAGCCGATGACCCCGACCTTTACCTGGTGATGGCGGGACCGGACCAGCAGCAGTGGAGCTCGAAGTTGAAGCAGACGGCCGCGAACCTGGGGATCAAAGACCGCGTCTTCTGGCCCGGCATGGTGACTGGAGATGCGAAGTGGGGAGCGTTTTACGGGTCGGAGGCTTTCATCCTACCTTCGCACCAGGAGAACTTCGGGATTGCGGTTGCCGAGGCTCTGGCTTGCGGAAAGCCTGTTCTGCTGGCCGATAAAGTTAATATCGCGGAAGAGATTGCTGAGGACGGCGCGGGGTTGATGGAGCTTGACACCCCCGATGGTACGTTGAGGCTGCTTAAGGGTTGGATTGGTATGACGGTTGCCGAACGTCAGCGCATGGCTGAGCTGGCATATCAGTGCTTCCATCGCCGCTATGACATGCGCGAGAATGCGAAGGCGATCATCCGATTATTTGGAACAGCTACAGTACTTACCCCCACCCCGGTCGAAGCCGAGTAGGAAAGAGTCCTCATGCCGAAGCAGATTCACTACAACGCGGCTGAGCATATTTCGGCGGAGACAGCCGCAGACCCCTATCTGCGTCCGGCGTTTTCGTTGCAGGACAGACTGAGGCGGCTGAACTGGAATCTGTGTTGGGCAATTTTGTATAGAACGTCACCACGACCGTTACATTCCTGGCGTGCGTTTCTTCTGCGTCTCTTCGGTGCGACGATGGGGCCGAACTGTCACTTCTATCCGCGTTCGAAGGTTTGGGCCCCGTGGAATCTCATCTGTGCCGAACAAGTGACGGCTGGAGACGGCGCCGAGATCTACAATCCCGCTCCTGTCACTCTGGGTTCGCACGCGATTCTGTCTCAGGACGCGTATGTTTGCGCGGCGACCCATGACTATGACGACCCGGCGTTTCCTCTGATTGCCTATGCGATGCAGATCGGGGCGTACGCGTGGGTGTGTGCGAGAGCGTCGGTGGCGCCTGGGGTCAATGTGGGTGAGGGAGCGGTCCTCGGGCTGGGATCGGTTGCGACGCGAACTCTCGAGCCCTGGACGGTGTATGCGGGAGTGCCTGCTGTCAAAGTAAAGGAGCGGCGTCAGTTTCCTGTTGCTTCTTCCACCCCTTCGATCCACGAGCAACGGTAACCGATTATTTTGGAGCAAAAGAAAGCAGGACCGACGCGGTCCCGCTGCTTTCGTCGTTTCTTGTCACGCGGCCGAAGAGCTAGCCGCGCAACTTTGCCAGAAGATCGGTAGGGTGGACGGGCTTCGCGAGGATTTCAAACTCGTGCCCTTGCGCGCGAGCCTTTTCGAGCAGATCCGCAGTAGCGGCCTGGCCTGAAAAGAGCAGGATTTTACAACTCGGCAGCTTGCTGCGGGTGATGATTGCTGCTTCGATGCCGGTCATACCGGTCATGATGACGTCGCTGATGAGCATGTCGGGTTTGAAGCTCTCGAGCGACTCGACGGCCTTTTCCCCGCTGAAGACTGCGCGAGCTTCGAAGCCTGCCTGATTGAGAATTATTGCCAGAGTATTCGCAATCACCTGCTCGTCGTCAGCGACCAGCACCTTGGGCTTGGGTGTTGCGGTAGAGGTTAAATCTGCCATGCTAAGTTTCCCCAAAAGTAGAAGGTTCAAGGTTCAGTTTTAAATTGACGTACGCAGGCGGCAGATTGATATTTCGCCCACCCAGTAATGATACGCTGAGCGCAGAGGTGGTTGTCGGCCAAACCGCCACAAATTCCCACAAGCGCTCCCGGTCCTACCAAATTCCTATGCAGACAGCCATCATACGTGCCGAACGCGTCGAAAAATACTACGCGCAACCAAGCGAGAATCGCATTCAGGTGATCTCGCCTACTGACCTGTCGATCGGTGCGGGCGAGATCGTTGCATTACTTGGGCCGTCAGGCTCTGGAAAATCTACTCTTCTGCGAATGTTGACCGGTCTGTCGACGCCTTCTGCCGGAGAAGTTTATTGGCACGAGAAGCCAATTGCAACGGCGAGTGTGAACGTCTCCATCGTGTTTCAAAGCTTCGCTCTTTTTCCGTGGCTCACCGTGCTCGAGAACGTCGAAGCGCCGCTGAAGGCCCTTGGCATGGAGCCGGCAGAGCGCCGAAAGCGCAGCCTCAAGATCCTCGACACCGTTGGTCTCGACGGCTTCCAGGCCGCTTATCCGAAGGAGCTGTCTGGCGGCATGCGCCAACGTGTCGGCTTTGCGCGAGCGCTGGTCGTCGAGCCTGAAGTATTGTTCATGGATGAGCCGTTCTCTGCTTTGGACGTGTTGACGGCAGAGAATCTGCGCAGCGAACTGCTGGAGCTCTGGCAAAACAAAACGATTCCGACACAAGCAATCTTCATCGTTACACATAACATCGAAGAGGCGGTTTTGCTGGCCGATCGCATCATCGTGCTCGGACGAAACCCCGGCCACGTGCGGACCGACTTCCGGGTCGCGATTCCGCATCCACGTGACCGAAAGGCCACCGCCTTCACGCAGCTGGTCGACTACATCTACAAGGTGCTGACGCAGCCGGACGCGCAGCCACCCGCGCTACCGCAGACCTCGACCGGAAAGCCCGTACGCGATCAAAGGCAGATGCACTACCAGATGCTTCCCCACGCGCGGCCCGGTGGAATTGCCGGTTTGCTCGAACTGGTGCTCGACCACAACGGCAAGGACGACATCTACCGCCTCGCCGACGATCTCGCCTTCCAAATCGACGACCTCCTACCCATCGTCGACGCCGCACAACTACTTGGCTTCCTTACGGTTACAGAAGGCGACGCCGCCATCACTTCCACCGGCGCCGAATATGCGAACTCAGAGATCCTGCGACAAAAGGAACTCTTTCGCAACGCTGCGGTGGAGAACGTTCTGCTCCTGCGTCAGATTGTGCGCGCGATCGAGTCCAAGAGCGACCGCAGCGTACCCGAGGAGTTCTTCCACGACATGCTCGACGAGCAGTTCAGCGAAGACGAGACTCTGCGTCAGTTGGAGACGGCCATCAACTGGGGCCGCTACGCAGAGCTCTTCGACTTCGATGCTTCGCGGCGGCGCTTCATTCAGTCCGAGAAGCTGCATCACGACGCGGACGCAAGCTCTACCGCGGAGATCGATGCATGATGAAGTTTCCGGATAGCTTCAGCAACATCCCAGGCCGGGAGACGCTCGCGCGATCGCAGGTATTGCAGCGCAGCTGGCCCGTATTTCTCGACCTCTGCGTTGCGGGAATCGGCCTGGCTTGTTTCTACGGCGTCGTCGTGATTGCACGCTACTGGTTCGGGCATCCCGAGCCGGAGATCGCAATCTCACTGAGCCCACGCGCGCTGCCGCTGTACGCGTTTTATTCCGTCGTAAGAATCTTTCTCGCGTACCTGCTGAGCCTGATCTTCGCCGTCGGCTACGGCTACATCGCGGCATACAGCAAGCGCGTCGAGCCGCTGATGATCGCAGGACTCGACATCCTGCAGTCGATTCCAGTGCTCAGCTTTCTGCCCGGCGTCATGCTTGCGATGGTGGCACTCTTTCCCACGCGGCAGATAGGCGTCGAGATGGGCGCGATTGTGCTGATCTTCACCGGCCAGGTTTGGAACATGGCCTTCAGCTTCTACTCGTCGATCAAGAGCATTCCGAGAGAGCTGACTGAAGCCGCAAGCATCTATAAGTTTTCGCGCTTACAAAAGTTAATCCAGTTAGAGCTTCCCTACGCTGCCATTGGCCTCGTTTGGAACTCGATGGTTTCTGTTGCCGGCGGTTGGTTCTTCCTCATGGCCTGCGAGATGTTCGTGCTGGGGACGCGCGACTTCCGCCTTCCGGGACTGGGATCGTACCTGCAGACCGCCGCTGGAACAGGAAACTACACAGCGATCACCTGGGGATTGTTGACGATGATTGCAATCATCGTCGCCACCGATCAGCTCGTCTGGCGACCCGTGATTGCTTGGAGCGACAAGTTCAAATTCGAACAGGTAGAGAGCGCATCGCGTGTGCACTCGCCGATGCTTCACCTGTTCCAGCACTCTCGCGCGCTGCAAAGCTTAGGGCGGAATACTCTCGTTCCATTGGAGGAGATTCTCTATCGGCGGCTCGCAGAAAAGCGTGTCGATGGTCCCGCCCCCGCGCCAAAGGCGGATCGCGGAGCGACAAAGAACGGAATCGTATCCAAGATACTGCGTGGTCTTGTCGTACTAGTTGCCACGGTTGCGGTTCTTTACGCAGCCTGGCAGGCGTTGGCACTGCTGCGTGAGGTGCATGGGAGCCAGTTCGTCGGCATTCTGAAGGGCGCGGCAGCCACCTTTCTACGAGTGAATGTATCCCTCATTCTCGCGGCTGCTTGGACGATTCCAGCCGGCGTTGCGATTGGATTTCATCCTCGACTTGCGCGAATCGCTCAGCCCATCGCGCAGATTGCAGCGTCCGTTCCCGCCACCGCGCTCTTTCCCGTCCTCCTCCTTGCTCTTATCCGCATCGGCGGCGGCATGAACATCGGCTCCATTGCACTGATGCTGCTTGGAACGCAGTGGTACATCCTGTTCAACGTGATCGCGGGTGCGATGGCGATCCCCTCCGACCTCAAAGAAGTCGCAACGCTCTTCCACTTCACCACCATTCAGAAGTGGAAGACCGTAATCTTGCCTGGAATCTTTCCGTTTCTGGTCACAGGCATGGTAACGGCATCGGGCGGCGCGTGGAATGCGAGCATCATCGCCGAGTACTTCCGGCTGAAGAATCAAACGCTGCAGACGGTCGGGCTTGGAGCAACCATCAGCGCGGCGACAGACAGCGGACAGTTTCAAATTCTGCTGCTGGCAACCATCGTGATGGCGATCATGGTAGTTACGATCAATC
Organism: Tunturiibacter psychrotolerans; assembly: GCF_051013365.1. GTDB lineage: Bacteria > Acidobacteriota > Terriglobia > Terriglobales > Acidobacteriaceae > Edaphobacter > Edaphobacter psychrotolerans_A. Next base: position 5,958,194 of record NZ_CP132941.1, read on the forward strand.
GGCTGGTGTGGCGGCCGCTCTATCGGCTGGCTGAGACTCGTTACAAACTCGGCGGCTGAGCGCCGGGTGGCTGAACGCTTGGTGGCGGAATGCTGGGCGGCTGAGCACCCGGAAACGAAGGCGGCGGCGGTGGTTTGCGAAAGGCAAAGACGACGGCCAGTAGAGGCGGCGCAAGCAACACTCCCCAGAACGGGATGAGGATGCCCAGCACGATTGGTCCGAGGAATGCAGCCCACCATGGAACCTTCGTCGTTCGATGAAGAACATAGGGACCGATCACAAGACCTTCAAGGATGACGATCAAGCCGTAGAGGCCGAGGACCAGACCGAGGCGCCACTCATCGTGACCGCTGAAAGCTACCGCAAGGACTGGGCCGATCAGCGCGATCATGCCGCCGAAGGTTGGGATGATCTGAAGGATGCCGCCGAGAATCGCCCAGAACGGAGCGAACGGAACACGGATCAGCTCGAGGCCAATCAGCCAGAGCACTCCTACGATGAGTGCATCGAGCGTCGCGGCGCGCCACCAACTGAGCAGTGCTCCGCCGGCTGTCTTCAGATGGGTGGTCGTGTTGCTGTTTCGGATGTCCATACCAACCTGACCGTCCTTAGGCGCATCTGACCTGCTGAAGCAGAACTATAAACCAAGCCCTTCATTCGATGCGGACATTGCTGGTGCGATGGAGACGCTCGCGCGAATGGGCAAACAATGGAGCACTATCAAGATGGCTGTCATGATGCAGGCGTTTTATTGGGACGCCCCCAAACACGAAAAAAAAGAGGGCGAATGGTGGAACTTCATCGCCGAAAAAGTGGAAGACCTAAGCAAAGCTGGATTCAACGCGCTTTGGTTGCCGCCGGTCTCGAAGGCCTCCGACCATACCTCCGTCGGCTACGACCCATATGACTACTTTGACCTGGGCGACTTCGACCAGAAGGGCGGAGTGAAGACCTTGTACGGCAATCGTGCTGAGTTGGAGGCGCTGATTGCCAAAGCTCACAAGAACGGTATCGGCCTGTATGCGGACATGGTCATCAACCACAACTCCGGCGCCGACGAGGAAGAGGTCAATCCGCTGGATGGTCAGAAACGGTGGACGAAGTTCAACCCAAAGAGCGGCAAGTTTCCCCGCGATTGGAACTGCTTTCATCCCAGCCGCTATGAACAGGTGATGATCGAAGGCGAGAACTTCGCGGGCTTCCCGCACCTCTGCCATCGCAACCCCGTCGTCTACACGGCGATGTTCGAATACGCTCGCTTTTTGATTGAGGAGCTTGGCTTTGACGGCTTCCGATTCGATTTCGTGAAGGGCTTCGGGGCATGGATGATCGGCCTGCTATCGAAGTATCGCTACGTCAAAGACGGCAAAGACTTCACGCCTTACGTCGTTGGGGAGATGTGGTCGGGCTCCGACGATATCGATGGATGGCTCGATAAAGTGAACAAGATCACGGACAATCAGATCGCAGCCTTCGACTTCCCTCTTCGCTACAAGCTGAAGGATGTCTGCGACAAACCGAACTACGATCTGCGAAACCTGACTGACGACGGCGCCGTCGTAATGAAGCGGCCGATGAACGCCGCCACATTTGTCGACAATCACGATATGGGCGACAACGCGATCGTCAACGACAAGATGATGGCCTACTCATTCATCATGGTGCACGAAGGCTACCCAAGCATCTTCTGGTACGACTACTACAACAACGAGCTGGCGCGGCCGCTGACGCCGAACGGCATCGACGCGCTGATCATAGCGCATCGCAAATACGCCGGTGGCGACTCGCAGATTCTCCACGCGGACCCCGATCTCTACATCATGCAGCGAGTTGGCTTCAAGGATGACAGCGTCGATCAACCGGGCTTGATCTATGTGCTGAACAATCTGGGAGATAAGTGGTCGGGCACCTCGGTCAAGACGAAGTGGCCTAACCAGAGGTTCGCTCCAATCGCCTGGGATGGTCACGACACCGCGCACCCGGACGAGCGGACGACGGACGCTGAGGGCAGATCCGAGTTCCCTGCTCCGCCGCGCGGCTTTGCCATCTACGCCCCGGTCTAAGGGTCACTTCGTGACGCGTATACCGGCTTCGCCACGGGCCTCCCGTTGGTCGACGAAAGATATCTCATCGCGACCAACGGGAGCGCCAACCGAAGGGGTACACAAGTCACGAAGTGACCGCCCCGCGCGCAGCGGGCCTGTCCAAAAATAAACTTTAAAAACATGGCGTATTTTTAGAACCCGAAAAACGTCGTGCTAAAAGACCACGTCAGCCATGCAAAAGACCACCTTCTCACCAGCAAAAAACAATCATTTTGCACGGTGGAAAACGCCAAACCCCCTGTAAAACCGCACTCACCACCACAACCATAATTTTTTCCAGGTTCGCACCCGTTTTCAAGCTCTCGGGTGGCGAATGCTATCGTTAAAGTATGAAATTTGGCGTTTTGGTCTTCCCCGGGTCCAACTGCGACCACGACACCCACCATGTGGTCGAGGCGATCGCGCACCATCCCGCAACCTACCTCTGGCATGCCTCCGAAGACCTCCAGGGCTGCGACGCCATCCTCGTTCCCGGCGGATTTGCCTATGGCGACTACTTGAGAACCGGCGCCATTGCGCGCTTTGCGCCAGTGATGCAGTCGGTCAAGAAGTTCGCGCAAAACGGCGGTCTGGTGATGGGAATCTGCAACGGATTTCAGATTCTGTGCGAGGCAGGCCTGCTACCGGGAGCGCTGATGCGCAATGCCAGCCAGCATTACATCTGCAAGCAAACATTTCTGCGCACCGATACCAACGACTCTCCCTTCACGCACGGCCTCTCTCGCGGACAAGTGCTGCAGATGCCGATTGGACATATGGAAGGCAACTACTTCTGCGACGCAGCCACACTGGATGCGCTGAAAAAGGAAGACCGCATCGCGTTTCGCTATGCGACGCGCGAGGGTGCGGTGACGGCTCAGGCGAATCCGAATGGGTCGCTCGAGAATATCGCGGGTGTGCTCAGCGAAGGACGCAACGTGCTTGGATTGATGCCCCATCCGGACCGTTCCAGCGAAGCGCTGCTCGGCTCGGCCGATGGGCTATTGCTGTTTCAGGCGATGGCGGGGTCATTGGCTTCGGCTCGATAGAGTGCGGCCAAACTGACGTGGTGTAACCTAGCTACGCAATGATAGACATTCACCATCACCTTCTGTGGGGCATGGACGATGGTGCTTCAAGCCTCGAGACCTCGGTGGCCATGGCGAAGATGGCTGCGGCGGACGGGATCACTCATATCGTCTGTACGCCGCATTCGAACGGACAATATTTCTACGACCCTGCTGACATCGACGCAAAGATTGCTGAGTTGCAGGGCATCCTCGATCGTGACGCGGTAGGTCTGAAGCTTGGCCGTGGATGCGACTTCCATATGTCGTACGAAAACATTCAGGAAGCGAAGTCGGACCCCACCAAGTTCAGCATTAACGGGCTGGGATATCTGCTGGTCGAAGTTCCTGACTACGGCTTGCCGCGAGGCCTGACGGAGATTTTCTATCAACTGCAGCTAGCCGGACTGACGCCGATTTTGACGCACCCGGAGAGGAATCCGACGCTGCAGAGCGACGAGACCCGAGTGGCGGAGTGGCTGCAGCGTGGCGTGCTGGTGCAGGTAACGGCGGGGTCTGTTCTGGGGCGCATGGGCAAGCGCGCCGAGCGGATGGCGCATGAGCTACTGGAGAACCGGTGGGTGCATTTTCTCGCGACAGATGCGCACAACACAACTTCGCGCGTTCCGAAGATGCGGGAGGCACTCGAACTAGTAGCGAGCAAGTATGGGCCGGACTACGCGCACATGCTGTGCCTGTCCAATCCTCTGGCCGTGTTTTTGGGTAAGCCGATGCCTCCGCAGTTGGAGCCGCTGAAGCTTTACGCAGAGTACAAAGAGAAGAGCTGGTGGCGCCGGGTGCTGGGCGTTTAGGAACTGATGCTACAGGCCAAGGCCGCCGTCGACGGCGAGGAGCTGGCCGGTGATGAAGTGCGGCGCGGTTGCGAAGAAGATGGCGGCAGCAGCCACATCTTCCGCCGTGCCGTTGCGCTGCATAGGCGTCTTACGGGCCAGGTGCTCGTAGGCTTCGTCCACTTCGCCCTGAACGATCATGCCGGGGGCGATGCAGTTCACGCTGATCTCGGGGGCCCAGGCCTTGGCCATGGTCTGTGAGAGCATGTGCAGTGCAGCCTTCGAGGTGCAGTAGTGGGCATGGGTGGCCCAAGGGTGCAGGCCGCCAAGCGAACCGATGTTCAGGATCCGCCCTTTGACGGCGCGAAGATACGGGTGTGCGGCTTTGGCCATCAGAAAAGGTGCGCGGGTGTTGGTGGTGAACATCGCGTCCCATTGATCGGCAGAGATTTCTTCGAGAGCCTCGGATGCAAAGATGCCGGCGTTGTTGACGAGGAGGTCGATGCGGCCGAAGTCGTTGATGACGGTGGCGACTGTTTGCTCGATATCTTCGGGGTTGCGGAGATCGCAACGGATCGCCAGCGCATCAACGTCGCGGGCCTCGAGTGCTTGCACCGTCTGCTCGGCTTCGGTTTGGGAGGCGAGATAGGTGATCGCTACGTCCGCGCCGCGTTCGGCAAGGGCCAGGGCGATGCAACGACCGATGCGCTTGGCTGCTCCGGTTACAAGCACAGTCTTTCCTGTTAGCGGCTTGTCCATAGACTCCTTGTTGCTATCCGTTATTGCTGAGGTGTTGAGTTTGGAGTCGCGGGCTGCTGCGAAGTTGCAGGAGGACTGCTGGGCGCGGGCTTGGATGTCGGCGTGGTGGGCCTTATCGGCTCCTGGACGCCTGCTTTTCTGCTGGAGTCCTTACCCTCATTGTTGACATAAGAGGAGATCTGCTCCTTTGGGCGGACCATAGCGATGGCGATCTCCTTGGTGGGATCGGTCACCTGATACTCCTCGGCGAAGGTGGCATAACCAGGAGCGATGACCTGAACGCGAACGGTGCTGCCGGTGGGGATGACGTCGATGGTCGCTTTGCCGTCGGGGTCGGTTTTGACTTCGAGGTTGCCCTCGTCCTTGCCGTTCATTGATGAGTTGAAGACGACAGCGGCGTTCATTATGGGCTTGCCATTGGCCTTTTTGAGTACGGTGACCTCGATGTGCGAGGTAGCCGGGGGAGCCTTGTACTTGCGGCCGCGTTTTACGGGCGCGTCCTGATCCTGAGCCTTAGCTGGGAGGCAGGGTGTGAAGGCCAGGAAGAGAACGAGAAACGAGAGGGACCAGACGGTGCGACGTAACGACATGGGCCCATTTTACGACTTTTGAGCTTGGATTGTACGCATAGGCACCAGACGGGAGAGTCTGAGCGAGGCTTGCGCGAGTTTCACTCACATTTCACGTATTCAGGTTGACAACAGGAAGCGGCCTGACTATCGTTAGCAATCGGAAGGCTTGAGTGCTAACGGCTCTCTGGTTTGCTTTCGAGCCGGGCCTATGGCCAGTTCCACTCATTCATTTGCGGCGGCGGCCAGCGGTTGATGGCCGATGCTGCGCTTGACAATCGCGAACGGCTTGCCGTTCGCCAAATCGCACTAAGGAGATGCAAAGCAATGGCGACAACATCATTTACACCGCTGCACGACCGGATTCTGGTTCGGCGCATTGAAGAGGGCGAAAGCATTCGTGGCGGGATCATCATCCCGGATTCGGCAAAAGAGAAGCCGCAGCAGGGCGAGGTGATCTCCGTCGGCAAGGGCAAATCGAACGACGAAGGTAAGGTATTTCCGCTAGATGTGAAGGCTGGCGACAGCATTCTGTTCGGCAAGTATTCGGGTACCGAGATCAAGATCGACGGCGAAGAGTTGTTGATCATGCGCGAAGAAGAAGTCCTCGGCATCCTCAAGAAGTAAGCAGTTCGGGCCGTATACCGCGGCTTTGCCGCCGAATCGGCGCTTCGGGCGCCTTATTACAAACATTTCACCAGCTTTTGAGCTGGTAACAGGAGTAAGACAATGGCAAAACAGATTCTGCATGGAGAAGATTCGCGTCAGGCTATCCTGCGTGGTGTCAATATTTTGGCCGACGCAGTGAAGGTGACGCTTGGACCTAAGGGTCGCAATGTCGTTATCGAGAAGAAGTTCGGTTCGCCGACGATCACCAAGGACGGCGTGACCGTTGCCAAGGAGATCGAGCTTGCGAATGCGCTCGAGAACATGGGCGCGCAGATGGTTCGCGAAGTTGCTTCGAAGACCTCGGATGTCGCCGGCGACGGTACCACCACTGCAACCGTTCTGGCCCAGGCGATCTATCGCGAGGGTGTGAAGACGGTTGCTGCCGGTGCGAACCCGATGGCGCTGAAGCGCGGCATCGATAAGGCTGTCGAAGCCATCATCGGCAAGCGCGATGAGAATGGCGCTCCGGTTGGCGGAGAACTGAGCAAGCTTTCGAAGCCTGTCTCGGGCGATATGATCGCTCAGGTCGGGACCATCTCGGCAAACTCTGACTCGCAGATCGGCGTGATCATCGCCGAGGCGATGAAGAAGGTTGGCAAGGATGGCGTCATCACCGTGGAAGAGTCCCGCACGATGGAGACTCAGCTGGATGTCGTAGAGGGGATGCAGTTCGATCGTGGCTATCTTTCGCCTTACTTCGTAACCGATGCAGAGCGGATGGAAGTTGCCCAGGAGAATCCCTACATCCTGATCTACGAGAAGAAGATCTCGTCGATGAAGGACCTGCTGCCATTGCTCGAGCAGATTGCACGTACCGCCAAGCCCCTCGTCATCATTGCCGAGGATGTGGATGGTGAGGCGCTTGCGACTCTGGTCGTCAACAAGCTGCGTGGCACCTTGAATGTTGCTGCTGTGAAGGCTCCTGGCTTCGGCGATCGTCGCAAGGCGATGCTGCAGGATATCGCGATTCTGACCGGCGGCAAGGCGATCACGGAAGACCTCGGCATCAAGCTCGAGGGCGTCAAGATCGAAGATCTCGGCACTGCGAAGCGCGTGACAATCGACAAGGACAACACCACCATCGTTGATGGCGGCGGCAAGGATGGCGATGTCGAAGGACGCGTGAAGGAGATTCGCGCACAGATCGACAAGACCACCTCTGACTACGACCGTGAGAAGCTGCAGGAGCGTTTGGCCAAGCTGGTTGGCGGCGTTGCAGTGATCAAGGTGGGTGCGGCAACCGAGACCGAGATGAAGGAAAAGAAGGCTCGTGTCGAGGATGCGATGCATGCTACTCGCGCTGCGGTTGAGGAAGGCATCGTCCCGGGCGGCGGTGTGGCGTTCATTCGCTGCACGGCTGCAGTTGAGGCAGTGATCAAGAGCCTTGAAGGCGACGAGAAGATCGGTGCAACGATCATCCGTCGCGCGATCGAGGAGCCGTTGCGCATGATCGTCTCGAACGCGGGCGAAGAGGGCGCAGTGGTGATCGGCAAGATCCACGAATCGAAGGAGTCCAACTACGGCTACAACGCCGCGACTGGCGCCTACGAGGACCTGGTGAAGGCTGGTGTGATCGATCCGACCAAGGTGACGCGCACTGCTCTGCAGAACGCGGCTTCGATCGCTGGGTTGATGTTGACCACCGAAGCGATGATCTCGGATATCCCAGAGAAGAAGGAAGCTGGCGGCGGCGGACATCAGCATGGCGGCGGCGGCATGGACGGCATGTACTAAGAAGTTGTTTCAAGAAAAAAAGTGGAGCCCCGGTGAACCCGGGGCTTTGCTGTTTTTGTTGAGGTTTTTAGGGTGTTTTGGGAAAAACGTGGTTTCGAACGTGGTTTTTCGATGGTGACGTTGTGGTGTTTCGCATGGTAAACGTGGCGTTTTGGATGCGTATTTTTCGACGTCGAAAAATACGCCAACGGAATAGACCTTTTCTGTGGAAATTGTGATTTTTATTAACGGGAGATGGTCATTGACTAGCCTGGGGTGAAATCGGACGAAGATTTGACGATTGTCTGACGACGGTGTGACACGACCAGGGTCGGGGGAGTGATAGTTTTCTCTTGTTCCCATAATCGCAGGGAAGGCTTGTCGGAAATGCCACAGGAGATGCCAGTCAGAACGTTGTTGAAGGCGACTCTACCGGAGAGTTTGTATGGAGGGCTTCGTTCCGTTAAGAATTCTCCGGCACGTGCCTTTCAGTGGACGATGGACCGGTGCGGATTTGTGGTGGCGCGGAAGAGCGACTACTACTCCCCGCTGCCGTCGCGCGAGGCACTGAAGTCTACGAAGAGACGGTGGAGCGGGCCGAGTTCTCTGCTGGGTGTGGAATACGACCTGGAAAAGATGAAGACGAAGCTGGCGGATCTGCTGGGCCGTTATCTCGGCGAATTCTCCGAGATATTTACCTCGTATGAAGAGGCGCTGGATCTTGGGTTCGGGCCTGGGTATCCGAGGTTCGATGCGGAGGTGCTGTATGCGATGCTGCGGGCGAGGAAGCCTGCGCAGTATGTCGAGGTTGGTTCGGGGCTGTCGACCTACTATGCGAGCCTTGCAGCGATGAAGAACGCGCGTGAGGGCTATCCGATGAAGATTACCTGCATCGAGCCTCATCCGTTTGCCGCTTTGAAGACGCTCCCCGGGATTAGCGTTCTCCGGCAGGAGGTACAGGATGTGGGGTTGGAGGTGTTTACTTCGCTGGGTAAGGACGATGTGCTGTTTATCGACTCAAGCCACATTGTCCGGGTGGATGGGGATGTGCCGTTTCTATTTCTTGAGGTGCTGCCGGCTTTGCAGTCGGGCCCGCTGATTCATATTCACGACATTCCGTTTCCGTATCACGGTCCTTACCCTGCGGAGTACTGGGTCTACGAGAGTGTCTGGCCGATGTGGTGGAACGAGTCGATGCTGCTGCATGCGCTGCTTTGCGGGAACAGCCAGTTTTCGGTGGCGCTGTCGACACCGTTGATCCGGCATCATGATGAGGCGTTTCTGCGGACGGTTGCGCCGGGGTATCGGGGGATCGACGAGGAGCCGAATACGTTTTCTTCGATCTGGATTGAGCGGGTTTAGCGGTGGGTCTTTGCGCAGACCCTGGCTCGTCCCTTGGAACTTCCGATCTGCCAACCATCCTGAAATAACTGCCTATCTCCTGGCCTCGGCAACGACTGTCCACCCTATCCGACGAGTACAGGAGTGAGGTAGCGCAGGATCGCGCTGCGCATAGCCCGCTGCAGGCGCAGACGGGCGTGGGGAGAGGAGATCGTCAACTCGTCGAGGATGCCGCGGAAGATCATGAGCGCTACTTGCCCGTGATGAACCGCTTCCGAGCGCGACAGACTCGGCCGTTCCTTTCGAAGACGGAGCGCGATAAATTCGACGAAGACCTGCCCCAGGATTTTCTTGTCTTCGCGCGCGGAGGGTGTGAGCGGTGCGTCGACCACGAGAGTGTGAAACTCGGGATGCTTCTGGTTATAGCCCATGCATAGATCGATCAGCTCGGTCACAGCCGTAGTGAAGTCCAGTTTGCCTTCCGGATCAATCGCTTGTTCCGCTTCGGCCATTTCGCGAGCGTACATGGAGGCGAGGGCGCTCGCGATTGCTTCCTTGTTGGGGAAGAACTGATAAAGCGTTGCGGGAGACACCCCTGCTTCCAAAGCAATCGCATTCGTGGTGGTTTCGTGATACCCAATACGCCCGAAGACCGTGGCCGCTGCGCGAAGCAAGTCTCGTAATCGCTGTTCTCCCCGCGCATTGCGCTTCCGCTTTGGATCGAAGACCGTCACTCAATGATTTTTGCAGAAACATTAAAACAAGTAAATACTTGCATCTTTCAGATAAATACAAGTATCTACTTGTATAGGAGGTGAGCAACTATGTTCACAGTAATGGGAATAACCGGTAGGGTAGGCGGAACAGTAGCGGAAAACCTGCTCGCGGCAGGCAAAAAGGTTCGCGGAGTCGTCCGCAATCCGGAAAAAGCAAAAGGTTGGGCCGATCGAGGTGTCGAACTGGTAACGTCGGCGTATGACGACGCTCAGGGACTCTCGAGAGCATTTACGGAATCCGAGGGAGTCTTCGCGATGATCCCACCGGACTTCGCACCCGCACCTGATCTGCCGGACCAGAAGCGCGGTATCGCAGCCATGCGTGAAGCTTTGGATCAGTCAAAGCCAGGAAAGGCAGTCTTCCTTTCTTCCATCGGTGCAGAACAAACGAGTGGACTCGGACTGATCACATCGACACATCTGATGGAGGAGGCCACACGCACCCTTTCGATTCCCGTGGCGTATCTTCGGGCGGGCAGCTTCATGGAGAACTGGTTGGGGATGTCGGACAGCATCCGCAATTCTGGCGAAATGCCCTTCTTCTATGCACCACTCGATCGTAAGTTCCCTTTGGTCGCGACTCGTGACATCGGTCTGGCCGGCGCTCAGGTACTGCAGCAGAGCTGGACTGGAGAACGCGTGCTCGAAGTCGACGGGCCGAAAGGCGGAACGAACCTGTACGAAGTCGCAACCGCGTTCGGCAAGGCACTGGGTCGTGATGTGAAGGCTGTGCCGCTCCCCGAGCAGGCGTGGCAAAGCGTTCTGGAGGCGATGGGCACTCCGGCAGATCGGACTGGTTTATATATCGAGATGGTCAAGGGCTTCAACTCAGGGTGGATTCACTTTGGCAATCCTGGAACTGAAAAGTTTCACGGATCCACAACCATCGAGGAGTTCTCGCGCGGAGTCGAATAAAGAAGGTTGGAATTTGGTGGCGCCCAGGTTGGGCAGGTTATCGAACATGGGCGCCACTGTGGATCGGTTGGTCCTGGGAAGTCGGATTCTGGTCAGTGAGACATGGTTCCCGCAAAACGGGATTATCGGAAACTTCGATCCTGACGAGTCAATCTAGACCACCTATAAGTGCTAGCGCACCTTAGTATGGAATAGATCGCTGGCGAGAGGCTCGACGCCCCAGACGAACCTAACGGCTGTGACTACTTTTGAATTGAGGAAACTGCATGATCAACCGCCGACACGTATTGAAGGGGATGGGTACGCTTGCGCTGGGTCCCACGCTGCTGCCTCTTACAACTCTTGCACAGGCTGCACCGCCCAAGCTGACGCTGCCTCCGCCGGGGGCCAACGGATGGATCTCGCTAATCAATGATCGCGATCTGACTGGCTGGTATTCCATGCTTCAGAAGAGCGGCAAGGGCGTGGCGGAGAAGAAGCGCATTCTCACCGTGGAGAACGAGATGCTCCACATCATGGGCGCTGATGTGGACGACACCCAGTACGAGGCGGGCTACCTGGCGACGCACCAGGAATTTGAAAATGTGCGCATTCGCCTGGAGTACAAGTGGGGCGTCAAACAGTTTGCACCCCGCACGATCAGCAAGCGCGACAACGGGCTGCTCTACGGGTTGGTGGGTGAAGACAAGGTATGGCCGCGCTGCGTGGAATGCCAGATTGAAGAAGGCGATGTTGGCGACTTCTTTCTGGTGGACGGTGTTCGTGGCGTGCAGTCTCCGCATGACGCTGGACTCTTCGGCCAGGGCTTAAGTCCGGCCCATGGCTGGCCTGCGCCTGATAGCGATGCCGCCAACGCCGCCGGCAAGCCCAGCACGGAAGAGCCGAGCACAGGCCGCAAGATCAAAGACGGAAACTTCGAGAAGCTGGACGATTGGAATACGGTCGAGGTGCTCTGGCAGGGCGACCGCGCTGCGCATATCATCAATGGCCGCTGCGTCAATACCATTACAAGGCTGCAGCAACCGGACCCAGCCAATCCCGGCGGCTTCGTGCCGTTAACGCGTGGCAAGATCGCTCTCGAGATTGAGTACGCCGAGATCTGGTTCCGCAGGCTCGAGGTCAAGGCCATCGGTTGATCCTCACAACCTGAAGCAGTTGAGATGTTGGAGAGGAGCAATCGTCCGGCTACCCGACCACCAGGGCACCCGATCAGTTTCGAACTTGCCGCAAACCTGACTCATCAGGATGGAACGACTGTGCCAGCGCGATAGAAGGCACGGAGAGGACGCCCAGCTTCACAAAATCACGTCGTTTCAAGGTGCCCTCCTAAGAGTCTTCGACTTTGATATGAAGCGGACTCTAGCATCCAACGGGCGTTTGCACCAAGAACGCGCTTCCCGATGCAGTACTTCCGAGATGCCGACCTATGATGGCTTGAACTCGTTAGGAAGAAGTCCCTCGACTTCTCCTCTTCGGCGCCGCTTCACTTCGCCCGAGTGACAGCATCTGATGCCCTCTTTATAATTCCTCGGTTACCGAACATGGAAATAAATAGGGATTGCAGGAGCTGCCTTTGAACCGCACACATTGCCTGCTGATGCTTTGCCTCCTGCCTCTCACCCTGCAGACTCAGGGACAGAGGTCGTCGACGAGCGAAACGCACCGTTCGACGGCTGTCGATCCTCGCTCCCAGATGACATTTCGCGGTGGCTGGCGCTTCAAAATGGGTCAGGACTCTGCGACAGAGCTGCAGGCTGAACCGGATGGGACATGGACCACCGTGAGCGTGCCCCACACCTGGAATCGGGTTGGATATTACAAAGATGCACCCGCAACCCACATCAATACCGCCGACAACGTCGTAACCACGCAGGGGGTCGGTTGGTACAAGCTCGTCTTTACGCCTCCGGCGAACGTAGACGGCATGGAAAGCTTTCTGCAGTTCGACGCAGCAAGCCGTATTGCAACCGTCTGGTTAAACGGAACCTTGCTGGGCACCCATCGCGGAGGTTTTTCGCGCTTTCGCCTGGATTGCACCGCCGCACTGAAGCCGGGCCAGGAGAACAGGCTCACCGTGAAGGTGGACAACACGAAGCCCGCGCTGGGAAGCTCGACCGCGGACGTGTTGCCGCTGACCGGGGACTTCTTCGTCTACGGTGGTTTGTATCGTCCGGTAAGCCTTGTCTTCACGAAGAAGGCGCACCTTGATCTCATGGACTATGGCTCTGCGGGAGTCTACGCAGAGACGACGTCGATAGCAGCCGGCAGTGCGCAGATGCAAGTGCGCGCACGAATGCGCAACGACAGTCAGCAGAGTGAAGCTCTTGTGCTCCGAACCACGCTCGTTGACGCGCAGGACAAGATTGCGGGACAGGAAGAGCAGACGGTCACGTTGGCGCCAGCGAGTGTGGAAGAGCGCACCGCGAATGTGATTGTGCCACATCCGCATCTCTGGCAAGGAGTGGAGGATCCTTACCTGTATCACGTGGTGGTGGAACTCTCCAACAAGTCCTCGCAAGTGGTGGATCGTGTTTCTGTACCGTTTGGCATTCGGCAGGTTCGTTTCGACGCAGATCAGGGGCTGCTTCTCAACGGCAAGCACGTGGCGGTGCACGGGGTCGGCTACCACCAGGATCGTGAAGGCAAGGGCTGGGCGCGGGAACCGGAGGACGTCGCCGCGGACGAGGCGACCATGCGTGAGATGGGCGTGACAGGCATACGCCTGACTCACTACCAGCATGGCCAGCCGATTCACGATCTGGCGGATCGCGACGGACTTGTGGTTTGGGACGAAATCCCGCTGGTGAGCCAGTGGACCCTAGGCGAGAGCCTGCAGCCGACGGAAGCGCTTCGTGAGAACGCCCGGCAGCAACTGCGGGAGCTGATCGCGCAGGACTTCAATCATCCCTCGGTGATCACCTGGTCTATCGGCAATGAGATCGATTTCGGAAACAGCATACCCGCATTTGTCGGGAACAAGAGCGGCGTTGTCCCAGATCCGCTGCCATTGTTGAGAGAGTTGAATCAACTGGCGCACGAGTTGGACCCGAGCAGGCCCACAACATTGGCGACTTGCTGCGAGGGAATACGCTACGCACCCGACACTGTGGTGCCCATCACGGCCTCGGTCACCGACTTGTCCGGTGCGAATCGCTACTTCGGCTGGTATTACGGGACGCCCTCTGACTTGGGTCCTCATCTTGACGCCCTGCACGACACGCGGCCGGCACAGCCCATGGCGGTCACGGAATACGGCGCTGGCGGCGCTATCTCGCTGCACTCTGACAATGCACTGGGCGGCCCGGAGTCTCGCAACCGGCCCCAGGCCGAAGAATACGAGTCCTACCTTCACGAACAGAACTGGTCTACGCTGCGAAGCAAGCCGTATCTTTGGGCAACGTTTCTCTGGAACTCCTTCGACTTCGGAAGCACGACGCGCAGCGAAGGCAATGCCCAGGACATCAACACAAAGGGCATCGTCACCTTCGACCACAAGTATCGGAAGGACCCTTACTTCTTTTACAAAGCCAACTGGACGGCTACGCCGACGGTGCACATCAACTCCAGCCTGTACACCGAGCGAGCCTACCGAACAGCAGACGTTCGCGTGTACAGCAACGCGCCGAAGACTTCGCTGGATGTGAATGGAAAGCGGATAGGAGTGCTCGAACGCTGCCCGGATCGCATCTGTGTCTGGAGTGGTATCGTTCTCAGTCCCGGCGCGAACAACATCGTGGCGACTGGCTCCTTTCCCAGCGGAGAGGTAGCGGACAAGGTTCAGTGGCATCTTTCCGCCGCGGCCGCGAAGGGAACCTATATCGATTGCGGCGCGTTGGTTGCTGGCGCCAGCCCGGACAAACGTTTTGGATCGGATACGTTCTTCGAGGGCGGAACGGCGCAGGTCATCACCGGCCCTGGATCTGGGTTCAGAGCTCCGCCACCGGCCTCGATTGCCGGGACCAGTATCCCCGAGGTGGCCGCCACATACCGCACGGGAACCTTCAGCTATCGTGTTCCGGTGGATGAAGGCCCGCATACTGTCGTCTTCACCTTTGTTGAGCCGTCGCTTCATCCAGGCGAACGTATCTTCGACGTTTTCGCGAACGGGCAGAAAGTTCTGACCAATCTGGATGTGGCAGAAGCTGCTGGAGGCGCTCTGACCGCGGTCCAACGGAAGGTCGAAGTGAATGCCAAGGAAAGCCTCGTCACTCTTGAGTTCAAACCCACCAAAGGAGACGCCATTATTTCCGCGATAGAGGTGCAATAGCGTCGCGCGTGGGATCACGTCCAACTCACTCGGCTATTCTCTGGGGTCGTAACTGAGTGCAAATCGCGGAGGCACTCTTCGAGGATATGCTGAACTAGAAATGGGCGTTGGCCTGATGTCGTTAGGGGAGATCCAATTTCACACGCTCTAGCCCCTCCGGCCGATCGAGCAATTTATAGAACAGACGGTATCGCTGCGTTCGGCCGTTTTCGCGCACCGGGCTGGCTCCCTCTGATGTGCCCCTATCACCGATTGAGGCTTTAAGAACCGAATAGATTTTGGCCTCCCTAAGATCAGAGCCTCAATTCGCTTCGAGCTGGAACACAAAGACCGTTCTCAGGGGCTACGAATCGGCATCCACCCAGCAGCGCGGGAACCAATGCTGTGTGGGAATAAATCCGCACATGCTCAGTTAAATCTCGTAGAAGGACACCCTGCTTCAACCGGGAGCTTGATGGTATGAGCATTCTACGAACGATTGCGGGGCTGCGTCCGCCGGCCCGGCCCAATTCATCTTGTTGCGCACTCGCGATTGCCTGCCTGGCTTGGTGTGGAGGTTCCCAGCCGGCTTGGGCTTCCCAGGCCACTCAAACAGCTCTCTCCGTTACCTCAGGTGGAAATGCAGTATCCTCCGTGACCGGCGGAACCGTGGTCACCTTGACCGCCACGGTCCAGGCGGGCAGCGCGGCGCTCACGCTTGGACAGGTGAACTTCTGCGATGCCACTGCGGCCTCCTGCACGGACATCCATCTGGTGGGCACAGCGCAATTGACCAGCGCAGGAACCGCGGTGTTGCGCTTCCGTCCAGGTCCTGGAAGCCATAGCTACAAGGCTGAATTCCTCGGCACCTCAAACGGCGCAGCGAGTGCCTCGGCCGCCATCGCGTTGACCGTAGGTCCGCGCCCCGCAGGCCCGCAGCCAACGTACACAACCGCCTCAATCTCCGGCCCGGTCGCGTCGCCGACGGCCGACACCTATGCGTTGACGGCAAATGTCGGCACGAAGGGACCCACTCCGCCATCTGGTACGGTCTCGTTCTCTGCAACAAGTTCCAGTTTCGCCAACCAATCCTTCATGGCGGGAACCGCGACACTGGGACCGTCTACCGGAGGAACCAGTTTTATGGCTGTGGCAGTGCCGGAACCGTCTGGCGAAGCCGATGCTATTCCACTGATTGCCGTCGCCGATTTCAACGGCGATGGCATTCCCGACATCGCCTTCTCCCCACGCGGAGGCATCGCCGTGTCCTTGGGCAACGGCGATGGAACGTTTGCTAAGCCAGTGTTCGCTACCGTAGACCAAGATGATGGGATCAATGCCATCGCCGTCGGCGACCTCAATGGCGACGGCAATACCGATCTCATGGTTGACGATGAAGACACGGGAATGCTGACTGTATTACTCGGGAAAGGCGATGGTACATTCACCGTGGGGCAGTCCATGGTGTACAGCACATTTTCCATAGCCATCGCAGACTTCAACGGCGACGGCAAGCTCGACGCGGCGCTGTCAGGGAGCGTTGAGACAACCATCCTGCTGGGCAATGGCGACGGTACATTCACAGAGGCCCCCAATCCTCCGCAGATGGACTCATCCCAACTTGTCGCTGCGGACTTCAACGGCGATGGCAAAATCGATCTGGCTATAGCTGGCTTCAGCAACACCACCTTTGCTAACACGCCTATCACCATCCTGCAGGGCAATGGAGACGGCACATTCACGGCCGCGCCCAGCCAACCGCAGTCTGTTGCATCCCAGCTTGTCGTTGCGGATTTCAATGGTGATGGCAAGATTGATCTGGCCGCCCTCGGTAATCCCACCACCATCCTGCTGGGAAACGGAGATGGCACATTCACAGCATCATCGACTCTCGCGGTGAACCCAGACTGTAGTGCGATCGCGGTGGGCGACTTCAACGGCGACGGCAAAGGCGATTTAGCAGTCGCCAATTATTCAATGAGCACTGCAAGTTCCGCTGTATCAACTTTTCTGGGTGCTGGCGATGGCACATTCGCAGATAGCTTAAATGTCGCGTCAGCTCCATTGAGAATCGGAAGTTTGGCGGCGGCGGACTTCACCGGGAATGGCTCCTCGGACCTTGCCGGAATTGACTATGTGTTCCTTGGAAATCTTTCCATCACAACGGCAACGGTCAACTACGTCCTACCCGCTGGCAACGACGTCATCCAGGCCAATTATGCTGGCGACGCAAATAATGCTCCCTCCAGTTCCACAAATGAGCCGGCAGTTTATGTGCCCCCTCCTCCCGTTCTGTTGTCCAGCAGCCCCAGCGTGGTGGGTCCTGGGGGCTCCACGAGGGGGAGCTTCTCGGTAACCAGCACAAGCTTCACCGGTACCCTGAACCTGAGTTGCTCGATATCATCTGCGCAGACTCAGGCGAATCCCCCGGCATGTTCCGTGCAAACGACCGTCTTATTTTTCTCGCCGGGTGGTTCGGTCGTCCTGGGCTACTCCGTAACCACTCAGGCGAATACGCCCTCTGGTCAATACACCATCACCATCACTGCCAGCGACAGCGCTGGCGCCACCGCACCAGTCTCTACCTCCACCACCGTCTTGGAGACAAATCAGAACTATCAGCTGACCAATACTGGAGTTACCATCGCATCGTCTGGCGCCAGCGGGAGTTCGACCATCACGATTACTCCGTCCGCCGGCTATACAGGACAGGTAACGATGAGTTGTGTGGTGACCAATCAAAATGGGGGCTTCCTCATTGGGCCCCCCTGCGCGATTCCATCGCCGATCTCCGTCACAGGTTCGCCGGTGACTACAACGCTCACTCTGAATACACAGTCGATAACCTCCCCGGGCACCTATACCGTCGCGGTTACCGGAGCTTCCACAACCAGTCTCAGCGCAACCACAAGCTTCACCTTCGTTGTACCGGTGGCTTCGCCGAGTTTCGCTCTCAGCGGCACAGCAGTCACCATCGCGACGTCAGGGCCAAGCGCCACATCGACTATCACCATCACTCCGTCCGCCGGCTTCAACGGTACGGTAGCTCTAAGCTGCGCTGTCACGGGCGTCCCCAAGGGGGGAGCCGATGTACCTACGTGCTCGGTTACAACTCCTCCGGCGATCACGGGCACCACAGCGGTCACCGCGACGCTCACCGTAAGCACCACGGCTGCATCGACCGCTGCCAATAGCTATCCAGCGATCCGCAACCAATTTCCGTCCCGCGATGTTGCAATGGGGAGTTCCGCCGTTGCTCTGGCGTCTCTGCTGTGGTTTGGCTTTCCCGTCCGGCGGCGAAACAAGCTGTCACTGCTTGGTCTGCTGCTGGTGAGCATCTTGCTTGGCGCAACGATAGGTTGCGGCGGCACCAGCGCCAACGCGCCAGCCCCACCCGCCAATCCAGCCCCACCCGCCAATCCAGCCCCACCCGCCGATCCTGGCACCACGCCGGGCGCCTATACCGTCTCGGTCACAGGTTCCAGTGGTGCGATCACGGCCACAACCACCGTTACCGTGACGGTAAACTGAGCGTGATCGTTCGAGGAGTTGCCTTTGAAAGCAGAACCGTAGGACGGAGATTGATAGGTCCTCCGCAAATGTGCCTCGCTACGGAACGCATGGTTTGCACAGTATCGATTCTCGACGAGTGCTAAATCGCTGAGTCACTTATCCACCGCGGTTAGTACCGGCAATGTATGGTCCGCCGCGTGACTGCAAGGATTAGTTTGGTCGAGAAGACAAGTCTGCGGCAATGTATTCGGCCTTTGATGGAGCCGCGTGCTCCTGGCCAGGATGAGTTCCGCTGCGCATCTGTCCTTACAAGTCGGTCGGTCGTTGAGGACCCTTATCGGGATCAGGTTGCAGATGCGCCGTTGTGACTGTTCTTTCGTCTTTGCTGTTCCTGTGCAGACCTTGGTGGGAAAGTCGTCGTCGTAGAGCGGGAAAGTGGGAGCGTGAAGCGCTTCCAAGCCGCAGGCGTCTTTTCCGCTCTATCTCATGCCGCTGTTGCGCTCGCCGCGGGCCTGTAGTCTTCGCCGGTGGAGAGCACAGCCCAGGCGATGCGGGCGAGCTTATTCGCCATAGCGACCACCAGCACGTTGCGCGGCGCTCTGGCTTCCAGTGCGTTCATCCAGGCTCCAATCGTGAAGCGATCTCGTTTTATGCGCATGGCCGCGGCTCGTGCGCCGTGGATCAGTACCTTACGCAGGTAGATGTTGCCGCGCTTGCTGATGCCCAGCAGCTTGGCCTTACCGCCCGTAGAGTACTGTCGCGGAACGAGGCCGAGCCACGCTGCGAAGTCTCGTCCCTTGCGGAACGCTGCGCCGTTGCCGATGGCGGCAACGATGGCCGTCGCGACGATAGGTCCGATGCCTGGGATCTGGCGGATGCGGCAGCAACCCGCATCGCTGGCGGCGATCTGTTCGAGTCTGTCGGTCAGCTCGTCGATCTGCTGTTCGACGGTCTTCCACTCGTCCCACAGCATACCTATCAGGTTGCGCATCATCGGCGTCAACGCGTTCTCTGCGTTCTCGAGAACATCTGCCATGGCTGCCTTTAGCTTCGCCGGCTTCTGCGCAAACACCATGCCACGTTCCAGCAGGAATGCCCGTATCTGGTTGATGACCGCCGTGCGCCGCGAGACGAGCCGGTCTCGAACCCGGTGGATCGCTTGCAGGTCCAGCTGGTCGTCCGTCTTGATCGGGACGAAGCGCATGTTCTTGCGCTCGACCGCTTCGGCGATAGCCTCTGCGTCGACGTAGTCGTTCTTGTTGGACTTCACAAACGGCTTCACGAACTGAGCTGCGATCAGCCGCACGTCATGGCCTTGCTGCCGCAACGCTCGCCCGAGAAAATGCGCTCCGGAGCAGGCTTCCAATCCGATCAGCGAGGTCTGCATGTTCGCCGTGAACGCCAGCAGCTGCTTCTGTGAGAACTTCTTCTTCACCAGTACCTTGCCCGATGTTCCCAGCGCAACAAGGTGAAATGTCGTCTTGCCCAGGTCGATGCCTACCGAACGAATCTGCATGTCGATGATCCTCCTCTGAAACCGCTGCTAATATCCTCCGCCTCAGCGGGGGGTGACAGCGGCGGACCATCTCATTAGTCGGCTTCTCGTCAGCGATCTTTAAAGACTTTTCGTTGGGAGTTGCGGCAACGGGTGGCTGCGTGAACTTGCGCGTCACCCGCTGCAGGGTTTCAGGCCGTGCTTACTGGCTGTTGCCTTCGGTCAGCTGGTCCGCGAAGGGTTTGAGGTAACCGAAGAGACCGCCGGTTCCCTGATTGGTGCCAGCGGTGAAGTAGATTTCAGCGCCAGGGGCGCCGGCTGCGTCGTAGCTACCGGGAGCGACGCTGTTTGCGGGGCTGAGGGACCACAGGCCGTTGATGGCGAGCACTGTGCCAACGGAGTTCCTGAGCTGACCCTCGAACTGACCGGTTACGAGGTCATAGATTGCGATGGTTCCGCTGTTTTCGGTTGTGCCCCCGCCCGCAAATTGCCCGATGAGAAGCTTATGGCTGGAGAGGCCGAAGTCCTGCGGTGCGAGTGCGACGCCCCATGGAGCGTTGAGCCAATCTCCGTGCTCGAGACGCAGGAGCAGGACGCCGGTGGAGCTGTAGACATCGACGTATCCGAGGCCGGGTCCATCGGTCTCACGAGGCTGACCTGGGGGGATGAGGGCGTAGGTGACGACGACATCATTGCCTACGGTCTGGACGTTGAAGGGATTGTAGTTTGGGGGGAGCTGGGTGTCGACGAAGGCGGGCGTCGCTCCTTTTTCGCGGGACAAGGTCACAGGGGCGAAGTTGTTGTCATAGACATCAACCCGGCCCTTTGAGGAGTTGGCGGCGTAGAGGAAGGGCTTGCCGCCTACGAACGCACTGGTGAGGCCAGTGTAGACAGAGCCGTCGGTGGTCTTAACGGCAACGACAGCGTTCGTGGAAGGAGGCGCGGCACCGGGAGCGACGGCGACCGCAGGGTTCCAGGCGGAGATTGTTCCGTCAAGGGTAGTGAAGAGGAAGACGGCTGGTTTGCCGGCGATCAGAAAGTCGGTTTGAGCGCCGTTGAAGATGGTTCCGGTGGGAGTGCCGGTGGGAAAGGTTTTGCTGTTGGGATCGGCCTTGGGGATGGTGACGATGAGAGACTGTTTCACGCCGGCTCCGTTGTAGAGCGTGGCGAGTCCGGAACCGTTGTCGGAGACCCACCAA
The DNA here is from genome assembly GCF_051013365.1 of Tunturiibacter psychrotolerans. Classification (GTDB taxonomy): domain Bacteria; phylum Acidobacteriota; class Terriglobia; order Terriglobales; family Acidobacteriaceae; genus Edaphobacter; species Edaphobacter psychrotolerans_A. The sequence continues at coordinate 5,979,331 of NZ_CP132941.1, forward strand.
GCGCTGCTGCTGCTGCGGGAGAGTCCCCATGAGTTGATGAGGGTGGGATCGGTGACGGGTGCGATACCCGCGACGTTGGAGACCAAGTTGACTTGTGAGTAGTTTTGACCGAAGGCTGCTGTCGCGAACGACAGGGCCAATGAGATGCGAGTGGCAGTGTGAATAAAGTTCTTCATCCGACTTCTCCTGATGCGGTAAGTCCCTGCGATTGGTTACGTCCCGGAGCGACGCGCTGCTCCGGCAGACGCGGATCGTGCTGCATGCGGGGAGATATGCAGTGTTCATCCATATCGGGAAGAACACGCTCGCTTTGCGGATATTCCCGATGTGAGTTTGAAGGTAGAGTTCGCAGGGAGTTCCGGTGTCGCAAAAATGTCAGAGACTCGTCATGTCTCGGCACTAATTTGCGAATCGAATTTAGTTGCACAGAAGTGTGTTGCAGGGAGAAGAATTTCTTGTCGAGAGTTAAAGAGAAGACGGCTGCTTCTCTTCAGGCAGCCGCCGTCGGTGGTGAGATGGTTGAGGTTCAGTTCGAGACGATGGTTCCTGGACGTACTTGAGTTGGGGCACGAAGCTTGGTCTTCGGCAGATCGGTTGAGGTTTTTAAACTGACGAGTTTCTTGTTGGAGTCTGCAGAGAAGGTTGCGACGTAGGTGTTGGCGATGTCGTTCTGAAACTGTTTGAGGTATGGCGCCATGGAGACTGGGTTTTGGCCGGTGCTTTGGTAGAGGGAGAGGCCGCCGGTTCCGTCTGCTAGCTCAGTGAGGTAGTTTTGTCCGCTGAAGCTGCCGCGGCCACGACCGAATCCGGCGTCGTTGAAGAAGATGGAGTAGACAGGGACGCCGGCGCGCTGGGCGTCGTTGATGGTGTTGTCGACGTAGGGGCTGTTCTGATTGAGCGGGCTGGTGCTGCCGTTGTAGGGGTCGACGCCGTTGGTGATCATGAGGACGAAGCGTGGTTTGTGTACGGGGCCTTCGCTGCGTTGAACGGGGCTGACCTCATTCTCAGCGCGACCGGGCCAGTTCTTTACGAACTCGGAGAGGCAGAAGTAGGGGCTGGCGCTTGAGCCGGGAATGCCGCTGGGAATGCGGATTCCCTGGGCTACTGCGGCGAGGTTGGAGGTGAAGCCTGAAGCGCCGGTGCCGGGGAAGACTGTGCCGTTTTGCATGTAACCGACGTAGACCTCGGTGCCTGCGGGAAGACCGGTGATGAAGGCGCGCAGATTGTTCATTTCGCGGGCGACACTGGTGCGTAGGCCGTCATCGATCAAGAGTGCGACTTGTGCACCGCCGGGCGGAATGGCGGTGAGATTGGCGAGTTGGGTGGCGCGGTTGTCGACCTTGATGGTGAGGTTGTTTGCGGTGGGGCTAACGGGATTTTTCGAGTCGAATGCGACGAGAGCCTGGGTGGCAGTGAGGCCCTCCTGGGCGTTTGCTGCGGTTGCTGCGAGGAGAGTAAGTGTAAGGAGATATCGGGTCATTTTTGTTTCCCTTCGATGATATAGACGGTGCAGCGGGGCTCCGTGATTCAGAGAGCGCAAGAACATACAAGATAGAAACACCGAAGAGACAAACTTAGTTGCCACCACCGATGCGGATCTTCATTCCGGCGCGGATGGTGAAGGGCAGGCCGGGGTAGCCGATGGGGCCGATGTGCTGCTGGCTGAGTAGATTGTCGAGTTGCGTGAAGGCGGTGACATGGCGGGTGGCGTAGTAAAGGATGTTGAGGTCGAGCTTGGCGTAGCCGAAGTCGAGATCGCGGTTGGGGAGCAGGAGCGTGTTGCCGCCGTTGCGATCGTTGTGGAGCTGGAAGGTGGAGTCGTCGCTGCGGCTGGCGAACGCGCCGCTGATGGCGGCGGAGACTTTTTTTGATGTGTACTGGACGGCGAAGTAGCCTGTGTCTGGGGGCAGGCGGAAGGGACGGTTGCCGACGATGGGAGACAGAGCTCCGATGGGAATGCCGGGGAGTTCGGGGTTGAAGGCGGGAGTGACGTTGTCGGAGGTGAAGGACTGCTCGACCTGGGAGTTGAGGTAGGTGTAACCGCCGCGGAGGAAGAGCCGAGCGAGTGGCTGGTATTGCAGCTCGGCTTCATAGCCTCGGGCGATGTAGGCGAGGGAGTTCAGCGAGGCGCTGGGTATTTGGAGAGCGATGTTGGCGGGGATGCCGAAGAATTCTTCGAGGCCATTGGGTGCGAGGCGTTCGATCTGATGGCTGAACTGGTTGTGAAAGTAGTCGGCTTTGAGGATGAGCTTCTGACCGACGATGCTTTGGTCGAGGCCAATGTCGAAGGTGCGGGAGCGCTCGGCGGAGATTGGGCGGATGTTATAGGTAGTGATTGCGGATTCGTTTCCGGTCTCGTCGAGGAGCGTGGATAGGCTGGTGAATTGATCTTCGAGGGTGGGTTCCTGAACACCGGTTGCGCCGTTGGCTCGGAGGACGGTGCCGCGAAAGAAGTCGCCGCCTTGAGGGGCCAACACGTAGGTGAGGCCGAAACGCGGTGTGCCTTCTGTGCCGTAGAGGTGATTGCGCTCGATGGCTCCGCCGAAGGAGTAGAAGACCCGGTGGTTGAAGTCGCCGTGGAGTTGAAAGGTGTACTGATAGTTGACGCGGTCGGCCTGTTGGTTGAAGCCTGAAGTGGGATTGTAGAGGCGGCCACGCTCGTCTTCGTAGTGGAAGCCGAAGAGGGTGCCGATGCGGAAGGGAAAGATGTAGTCGGTCTGGTAGTAGAAGTCGTCGCGGTTGTGGACGTTGTCGAGGGTGGGGGAGATAAAGGCCGCCTGGCCGGTGGCGGTGTAGCCGTTGGCACCGCGGAGGGTGACGATATCGCCGTAGTTGATTGTGGGTTCGGCGACTCCGTTGATGACGACGGTGGATTGATCGAACTGCTGCTCTTGTTCGCGCTTGCGAGCGATGCCGTAACGGGCGAGGTTGTGCCAGTTCCCTCCCAGAACATTTTCGATGGTGAGGCCGGAGTAGAGATCCTGGTCGGCTTTTTTGCCGGAGGCGGAGAAGCCGTAAATGTCGTGCGCCTGGGGGAGACCGACGGCGGAGTCGGCGTTGTGAATGGTGAAGCGGGCCGAGGTGTTGGAGAGGATGTTGTAGCCGATGTTGGCGGCGCTGGTGATGAGATGGTATTGATCGAGCGGGAGAGCGTTGGAGGTGTTGAAACGGCTGAAGGCGGCCTGGTAGTCGAGCCTGCTAAAGGCGCCGGAGAGGATGGCTTCGTTGCGGTAGGTGCGGAAGTTTCCGGCGTCGCCGGTGTAGTTGAGGGTGGGGCTGAGGAAGTTGCTGCGCGTCGTGGCGAGGTTGACGACGGAGGCTTCGGCGCCGGTGCCATAGAAGGCGCTGTTGGCTCCGCGATAGATCTCCGGACCGTTGAGGGAGGTGGTGGAGACGGTGCTGAAGTCGAAGTTGCCGCCTATGTCGGTGGCGGGGATGGTGTCGATGAGGATCTTGTTGGCGTCGGCGGGACCACCACGTACGTAGAGGGTGATGGGACCGCCAGCTTGCCCTATCTGGACGGCGTTGGTGCCGGGAACCTGACGGAAGCCGTTGAGAAGATTGACTTCGGTATCGAGATCTTTTTGCGGCATGAGGGTGATGGCTGCGGGGACCCGCTCGATGGGCGTGGAGACGCCGTTGGCTGTGACGGCGAGTTGCGGAGTGACCTTGGAGTACTCCATGACAATGCCGCGGGTGACGACAGAGGTGCGGCCACCGTAGAAGGCGTCGCTGATGCTGGGTGTGAACGGCGCTTCCGCGGAGAGAAGGACGAAGCGGCCGGAGAGGGAGCTACGGATCTCGTAGGTGCCATCCATGAGCGACATGGTGAAGGCGATGACGCGCTGTCCCTGAACGAGTTGGATACGAGCGTTGCCGAGAGGTGCTCCGAGTGGCGTGGTGACGGTGCCTCGGACGACTACAGCGTGGGCAGGTAAGGCGATGAGAACGGCGGCGATGAGGGCGAGAAGTTGTTTGATCGAGCCGCGAGACGCCAGAAGAAGCATGTTTCGATTGTAAGTTGCTGGTGAGAACTCATCTGAGGGGAAGAAGGCATTGCTACACGAGTGGACGTCTATGGGATGAGGAGGATTTTGCCCGTGGTTCGGCGGGACTCGAGGTCGCGATGGGCCTGGGCGGCGTCGGCGAGTGGGTAGACGTGTTCGACGCGGAGTCTTAGGGAGCCGTTTGCGACTGCATCGAAGACATCTTTGGCGCGGATTTCGAGATCGGCGCGGGTGGCGATGTAGTCCTTGAGGGTGGGCCGGGTGATGAAAAGGGAGCCCATCGTGGAGAGACGGATGAGATCGAAGGGTGGGACGGCTCCGCTGGATCCTCCGAAGAGAACCATGACGCCACGGGGACGGAGGCATTGGAGGGATTGTTCGAAGGTGGTTTTGCCGACGGAGTCGTAGACGACGGGAAGGCCTTTGTTGCCGGTTAGGGATTTGACTTTTGCGGCGAAGTCTTCCTGAGTGTAGAAGATGATCTCGTCGGCCCCGGCTGCGCGGGCGAGTGTGGCCTTTTCTTCGGTGGAGACGGTGGTGATAACGCGGGCGCCTAAGGCCTTCGCCAGTTGAATGAAGAGGAGACCAGTACCGCCTGCGCCAGCGTGGATGAGGACCTCATCGCCGGATTGAACTGGATAGGCCGCTCGAAGGAGATAGTCGGCGGTCATGCCCTGGAGGATCGCGGCGGCGGCTTGCTGGGTAGTGACGCCATCGGGGATGGCTACGAGACGGGCTGCAGGAGCTACGGCCAACTGGGCGTAGGTGCCGGGGATGAGGCACCAGGCTACGCGATCGCCGGGTTTGAAGGTGGTGACGTCGGACGCGACAGAGACGATGGTGCCGGCGGCTTCCTGGCCGAGGGTGTAGGGGAGTTTCGCGGGGTAGCGGCCTTCCCGGAAGTAGGTGTCGATGAAGTTGACGCCGGAAGCTTCAATGCGGATGAGGGCTTCGCCAGGGCCTGGGGTCGGCGTTGGGAGGTCGGTGAAGGTGAGGACGTCGGCGGAGCCGGTGGTGAGGATCTGGATGGCTTGCATAGCTGGTTCAGGGTACAACATGGCGCGAGATTGGCTGGAAGTTTTCAGACTCCCCTCGTTTTGGAGCGAGCGGACGGCTTTGTTGATCTAAACTTGAGATATCAGATTCGAGCCGCCGGGTACGCCTGTCGTCAGTGCCGTTGTAACCGAGTGGTGAGTTTCGAGTCGAACCCTTTGTAGAGGATGTGAAAGAAGATTATGTCCAGCCGTCAGTTCTTGCCGATCGCGATTTATTATGAGCAGCCAATCTGGTTCAAGCTTTTGTTTGAGGAGCTGGATCGTCGTGGTGCGAACTATGTGAAGCTGAGTGCGGTGGAACATAGTTATGGGCCGGAGGATCACCCGGAGGAGAAATACGCGGTAGTGCTGAACAAGATGAGCCCTTCGGCGTGGAATCGTGGGCATGGGGATCAGATCTTTTACACGCTCGGGTATTTGGAGCATCTGGAGAGGCGCGGCGTTCGCGTCGTGAATGGGGTGAAGGCTTTTCGGAGCGAGCTGTCGAAGGCGGCGCAGCTTTCGATGCTGGAGGCGCTGGGGCTGGGGTATCCGAAGGCGCGAGTGATTCATCGGGCTTCGCAGGCGAGTGCAGCGGCGGAGGGTTTGCGCTTCCCTGTTGTGGTGAAGCCGAATATTGGCGGCAGTGGAAGCGGCGTGGTGAAGTTTCAGACGAAGGAGCATCTGGCGGAGGCTTCGGCTACCGAAAACGGACTGATGCTGGGGATGGATTCGACGGGGCTGGTGCAGGAGTTTGTTCCGGCGCGTGGGTCGTACATCGTTCGCGTTGAAGTTCTGAACGGAAAGTTTTTGTACGCGATTAAGATACATATTACGGGCGAGACATTTGATCTTTGCCCGGCCGATATCTGCAAGACGCCGCTGGGGGTCGAGTTGGATCGTGCGGCTTGCCCGATCGATGCGGCTAAGGATGGGCTGGCGGTGGAGGCATTCGATGCTCCGCCTGACGTGATTGCGGAGGTGGAACGACTGATGGCTGAGGCGGGAATTGAATTGGGCGGCGTGGAGTTTATGATCGATGATCGTGACGGCGTGAGGGTGTACTACGACATCAATGCGCTCTCGAACTTTGTTGCGGATGGGCCGAAGGTGGTGGGGTTTGATCCGTTTGTGAAGCTGGCGGATTGGCTGGAGGCTGAGGCGAAGATCGTCAATGAGCGTCGGGCCGGGGTGCAGGAGTTTGTCGAGGTGGGGCGGTGAGTCAAAAGGCAAAGGCAGGGATGCGATACGGTTTCTGGTTGCCGGTGTTTGGGGGTTGGCTGCGCAACGTTCACGACGAGAAGATGGTTGCGAGCTGGGAGTATGTGCGCGACCTGGCGAAGAAGGCCGAGACGATTGGCTACGATCTGACGTTGATTGCGGAATTGAATTTGAACGACATCAAGGGTGTGGATGCTCCTTCGCTCGATGCGTGGTCGACTACGGCGGCGTTGGCTGCGGTGACGGAGAGGCTGGAGTTGATGGTTGCGGTGAGGCCGACGTTTCATAATCCGGCGCTGCTGGCGAAGCAGGCGTCTACGGTCGATCAGATGTCGCATGGGCGGCTGACGCTGAATGTGGTCTCGAGCTGGTGGAAGGATGAGGCGACCAAGTACGGTGTTCACTTCGATGAGCACGATGACCGCTATGCGAGGACGTCGGAGTGGCTCGATGTTGTCGATGGGTGTTGGAAGACGCAGGGATTTTCTTATAAGGGCACGTACTACGACGTGCGTGAGAACGTGCTCTCGCCCAAGCCGGTGAGCAAGCCGCGGCCTACGCTGTATGCGGGGGGCGAGTCGGAGACGGCGAAGAACCTGATCGCCGCGAAGTGCGATGCTTACCTGATGCATGGCGATGTGCCCGAGGCCGTGGGGAAGAAGATCGCCGATATGCGTGAGCGGCGGGAGAAGCTGGGGTTGGGGCCGATGACGTTTGGTGTGGCCGGGTATGCGATTGTGCGGGACTCGGAGGCTGAGGCGCTGCGCGAGGTGGAACGGATTACGGATGTGAAGCAGTCGGCGCGTGGATATGCGAACTATGAGCAGTGGGTGACGGGTTCGAATCTGCAGACAGAGATTTCGCTTAAGGACTATTCGGTGTCGAATCGCGGGCTTCGGTGCGGGTTTGTGGGGACGCCGGAGCAGGTGTCGGAGCGGATGGAAGAGTTTGCCGCGGTTGGAGTGGATCTGGTGTTGCTGCAATCTAGTCCGCAGGCAGAGGAGATGGAGCGGTTTGGGGCGCAGGTGATCCGCAATACTGCTGGAGCGACGGCTTAGTTTTTATTGTTTGGTTTGCATGTTGACGAGCGTTCGTCTTCCGGCGGACGCTCTTTTTTTTGCGTGAAACGGGACGTACCGGAAAGGTTAATTCTTCGCGAGGGCGGCGGGTGGCAGGTCGTTGCGGGGGAAGGTTATGCTTTGCTATGCTGCTTCGCTCCCTCTTGCTGACCTTTGTATTTGTATGCGGTCTTTTTGGGCAGGATCCCCCTGATTGGACCGCTCCCCATGAGCCTTTTCGTATCGTCGGCGATGTGTATTACGTGGGAGGGATAGACCTGGCGTCTTATCTGATTACGACACCGCAGGGACACATTCTGATCAATAGCGATGTGCCGAAAGATATTCCGCAGATCAAGAAGAGTGTCGAAGCGCTGGGGTTCAAGTTCAGCGATGTGAAGATTTTGCTGATTAGCCATGCGCACCGGGATCACTGCGGCGGAAGCAAGCTGCTGAAAGAGTTGACGGGCGCGAAGTATATGGTGATGGATCGCGATGTGCCGGTGGTGGAGTCCGGTGGGAAGGCGGATTTTCAGTATGGCAAAAGATCGGAGAACTGGTATCCCGTTGCGAAGGTCGATCGCGTGCTGCACGATGGAGATGAGGTTCGGCTTGGGGATGTTGTGCTGGTCGCGCACCTGACGCCGGGGCATACCAAGGGGTGCACTACCTGGACCATGAAGGTGCGGGAGGCGGGTAAGGTTTATAACGTTGTAATCGTTGGGGGCCCGAATGTGAATCCGGGATACAAGCTGGTGAAGGGCTCTGTTTATCCGACAATGGCGCAGGACTACGAGTTGACGTTTCGGACGTTGAAGTCTTTGCCGTGCGATGTGTTTCTGGGAGCGCATGCGGGCTTTTTTGATATGGATGAGAAGTTCGCGCGGATGAAGGCAGGCGATGCGAATGCGTTTGTCGATCCTGCGGGGTACAAAGCTTATGTTTCGGATCGGGAGCAGGCATTTCGGATGGCGTTAGCCAAGCAGTCGGGCAGCGGGAGATGAACGTATCGTTGAAGCGGAAAGTGAGTGAAAGGGCGGAGCGTCGGAGAGTGGGCGCAATAGTGCGGGCGGGGAGAATCGTCGGGATTCTGCTGCTGATGGCCGGTTGTCACTCGGACGAGCGAAATAATTCCCTTCTCGAGCGTCTTTCGAGCACGGCACCGCCGAAGGCTACCAGCCTTGGGCCAAATCATCTGGCAGCTGACGGCTTGGCATCGATCATGAGCGCGTGTGAGAAACAATCCTTTGAGAACGCGCGGACCGGCTTAATCGTGAGTCAGACGGGGTTGCATGAAGACGTCTTCGCGATGCGAAGCCGAACGTACTCCTCCGTCGCGTTCAGCCTGGACGATGCACTGAAACTTGAAGATGTGCTGCGTAATAAGTTGAAAGAGGACAAGCAACCGGGGGAGCAGAGGGAGTGCGCTCAGCAGTTTGAAGGGTATCTGGAGACTTTGACAGATCCATTGGTGGAGCAGGACAAGCTGGCCAAGGATCTGGACGCTTCTGCGTTCAAGGATTCGAACAAAGAGGCGCAGGAAGAGCTACGAAGAGAAAAAGAGACGCAGGCGCTAGCCCCAAAAAAATAGTGCAGGGCTAGCGGCTACTCGGTTATTGGATGAGGCTCTCTTCGGAGCGCAGGCGAAGGATGCGGTCTACTGCGTAGGGTGCGCGGTGGGCGGCTGTGTGAAAGTGCCGTACCTGGAGCTCGCCGAGGAGACCGATACCCATCATCTGGATTCCGGCGAGAATGAGGACGCCGGCAATGACGAAGAGCGGGCCGTGGAGGCTCATAATGTGCTGGCCGGTAACGACTTTGAGGATCAGAAGCCAGGCCGACATACCGAAACCGGCTACCATGCCGAAGGCTCCGATGGTGCCGAAGAAGTGGAGCGGCCGCGTCATGTAGCGCAGCAGGAAGCGAATGGTCAACAGATCGAAGAAGACGCGGAAGGTGCGGGAGATACCGTAGTGGCTCTCGCCAAACTCGCGGGCAGGATTGGAGATGGGAATCTCGCAGATGCTGGCTCCGTACCAGGAGGCTAGGGCGGGGATGAAACGATGCATCTCGCCGTACAGGGGGATATTCTGGATGACTTCGCGGCGATAGGCCTTGAAGGTGGTGCCGAAGTCGTGGATGTCGACGCCACTGAGAGCGGCCATGAGCCAGTTCGCGGCGCGTGAGGGGATGCGGCGCATGATGAAGTTGTCGCCACGCTGGGAGCGCCATCCGCTGACAACGTCATAGCCTTCTTCAAGTTTGGCGAGAAAGCCGGGGATTTCGTCGGGGTCGTGCTGGAGGTCGCCGTCCATGGCGAGGATGAAATCACCCTGGGCATGGTCGAAGCCGGCGGCGAGGGCAGAGGTTTGACCGAAGTTGCGGCGGAGTTTGATGACGAGGACGCGGCTATCTACGGCAGCTATCTCTTCGAGCAACCGATAGGTGCGGTCGCGAGAGCCGTCGTCGACGAAGACCAGCTCGAAGGTCTCGTTGACGTGCTCCATGACGGCCTTGAGGCGGTCATAAAGTGTGGTTACATTCTCTTCTTCGTTATGGAAGGGTACAACGATCGAATATTTCGGCACTTTTCAATGATACTCCTCTGTTTGTCCTACTTAGATGATGACAAGAGGACAAAGAGATCGGAATTCTTCGGCATTTCCGGCAGGCGTATTGCGGCGCAGAAGCTATGCTACCGCTTTTTTTCAAGTCCTAGAAGCTGAATCTTAAGACGTAATCCATATTTTGAGGTTTGCCCAAGTAGGAACCTGCGACGAACTCGGCCTGTTGGGCAGCCGCGCTGGCCGCCTCAGCCAGGACGGGGTCGCCGAGTTCGACTCTTATCTCGCCAACTTTGCCATCGGGAAGTACGTCGACGATGAGACGGACCTGGCCGTGCGTTCTGTGGCAGGACTTCCCTGACCTGCAGTCTGGATTCGGGATACTGATCAGCCTGGGCGGTACGACCGAAGGCATGCTTTGAGCCTGCAGCGTAACCGACACGGGTGCCGCGAGAAAGACCACGAGAGGAGCCCAGGCTGAACGCATGGCTCATCGTCTCACGAGTTGGCCTGCGCGGAACGTAGATTTTCGCTTCTGTGGGCTGACTCGCGCTAGACGATGATCATCCTGACCTGCTTTCGCTGAAATTCTTCGACCAGCTTTGGATCGACGCTGTCGTCTGTAATGATGGTATGTAAATCGGTGGTGGCGCAGACCTTGGTCGAGGTGAAGATGCCGAGTTTGCTTGCATCGGCAACCGCAATCACCTGTCTGGCGTGCTTCACCATCTCGCCGAGAATCAAGGCCTCCTCGGATTCAATGACGGTGAGGCCGTGCTCGGGATGGATACCACATGCTCCCATGAAGACTTTGTCGAAGAAGAGACGCTGCAGCGAGTCGAACGCCGTTGCACCCACCATGGAAAAGGCGCCTGGCCAGCGGATGGAGCCTCCGGTAAGGGTGACGCGTGCGTTCGGGAGGCTGGAGAACTCCATTCCAATATTGACCGCATTTGTCACGATGTGGATGCCCTCGCGATGCCGGAGGCTGCGGGCCACCTGCGTGGTGGTGGTGCCGGGTGAGAGCGCGATGGTGTCGCCCTCGTTGACCATCTCGGCCGCAGCGATGGCGATGCGCCGTTTTTCGTTCGAGAAGCGCTCTTCGCGCAGGGGAAAGGCGGCGTCAAAGCGGAATGGCTCGTAGGTCATCTTGCCGGCCAGTTCGACGCTGCCGTGGGTGCGGTTTACCAGACCACGCTGTGCGAGTTTGATCAGGTCGCGCCGAACGCTGGCCGGAGAGGCGTCAATCGTGGTCGCCAGATCTTCAACGCAGCTCTGGCCTTTCTGGAGGAGGAGATGAAGTATCTGGTTTGCGCGATCCTGGGTTTTCTGGGCCATGTCGTGTCCATTCTAATCACTCACAAATCTGCAAATAGTTGATTATGTGGCAGACGAGCGGTTCCATTTTGAGTATTTGAACTATTTTTCTTCAGAATTATGAAAGCAATGTTGACAAATGTTTACATAGATTTCTATCCTCTACCAACAATTTGATTTTTCTGACCGCACTAACGGGATCTTCGGCAAAGGCCAGCCGTAATGCGTAATGCGGATCTTCCCATCTCCCATAGACACCCTGGAGTCGCTCAAAAATGATTAAAGCAGCGCAAAAGATGAAGTTTCTCAAACGTATCTCCGGGATTGTGCTCGCCCTGGCAGTAGTTTTCAGTGCGCCGGGCCTGCTTGCGCAGACGGTTACCGGAACCGTCACCGGGGTGATAACGGACCCGAGCGGCGCTGTGGTCGGCGGAGCGAACGTAACTGCCCACAACACCGACACCGGCGTGGACTCAAAAGTGACAACCAATGCGTCGGGACTCTATCGAATTCAGTTTCTGCCGATCGGTCGCTATGAGGTGACGGTGGAAGCGAAGGGTTTTGATAAAGAGACGATCCCGGCGTTTCAGCTCGAGGTGTTGCAGACGACTACGTTCAATGTCACGCTTACGGTCGGATCCTCGGCGGAGGTGGTGAACGTATCCGAGGCAGCGCCGATTTTGAATACCAGTGACGCCACCTTGAGCGGTACCTTTACCGCGAATACGATTCAGAACTTCCCTTTGAATGGTTTGGACTTCTCCGCGCTGACGCTCTACGTCCCGGGCTCCGTCAGCACGGTAGGAACATCCGGCACGACAAGCATCGAGCGCAGCACACAATCCACTGACTCCATCAATCTGAACGGCAACCGCGCCCAGGCGAACAACTACACGTTGGACGGAATCGATCTGAACGAAACGTTCAACAACCTGATCGCGTACAGCCCCGCGCCTGAGGCTCTGCAGGAGATTAAGGTATTGACGGCGAACTCCCCTGCGGACTATGGGAACGTGAATGGCGCCGGAGTGGTCAGCATTCTGAAGAGCGGAACCAATCAATTCCATGGGTCGGTCTACGGCTACGTGCAGGACTACAGGCTCAATGCTGACTCCTGGACCAACAAGCACGCAGACCCCATTATTCACACCAATCCTTTTTCCCAATCGCAGTTCGGGGGGACGTTTGGCGGTCCGATCAAACGCGACAAACTGTTCTTCTTCGTCGACTATCTGGGATCGCGTTTCCACCAGGGAGGGACTGGCCAGGCGAGCGTCTTTACCCAGGCTATGCGCAGCGGGGACTTTTCGGCGCTCCTCAGCGGCTCCAATCCGATTCAACTGTTCGATTCGCAGAACGGCTTTGCGCCGTTTGTTGGGAATAAGGGCGTTCCGATCAACAATCCGGTTGCGAAGTATCTCTTTGCTCATCCAGAGGTTTACCCGTTGCCAAATGCGACACCGTCAGACGGAATCGCGGCAAACGATCTGCAAGGCCCACAGAGAACGTTTCGAGCCAACAACCAGGGAGATATCAAGATCGAGTACACCCCGAACGCGGCGGATAAATTCAGCGCGTTTTATTCGAAATCAGATGCATTCGATGGTGCGACCTCGGTTCTGCCGGTTTCGTTTCCGAACGGAAGCACATTCCCGTCGCAGCTTGGCGGCCTCACCTGGGTTCACATCTTCTCGGCGTCGATTGTGAACTCAGCGCGCATCGGCTATACGCGCGTCAATTGGAATCAGGGACTGCCAATCGATGGAACCGGTCAGTTTGGCATCAATGGTGATGCGGTTGTCGGCATCACATTTCCCAATCAGGCTTATCAGGGCTTTACCGCGCAAAATCTCCAGAACAGCACTTTGAGCACACTCGGCAACCAAGCTTCGAACAATGGAAGCTTGACGGATAACACTTTCAGCTACATCGATAACCTCACCTGGCAACATGGCAAGAGTACGTACAGCATGGGTGTGCAGGCGCTTCGTTATCAGAATAACTACCCTACGAGCAACAACAATGGTTTCCTTGGATCACAAACCTATAGCGGTGCCTTCACCAGCAATCCTTCGCTGTCTAACGCAGGCGGCTATAGTGGTGCGGACTTCCTGCTTGACCGAGTGAGCACGGCAGCCGCCACGCTTTCGAGCGTCAATGTCGGACAGCGGCAGTGGCGCATAGCCGGATTCTTCGGCGATGACTACAAGGCGACCCCACGGCTGACCCTGAACGCCGGCCTCCGCTACGAATTTGATCAGCCCTGGATCGAATCCAATAACAAGACCGGGAACATCGATATCGCTACGGGTCAGGTGATCTACGCCAGCAAGATTCCCGCCGGTGCGCCTGTTGGCTCTGGCTTATGCAGCAATCGTGCATGCTATGACGCTAACTACCGCCAGATCATGCCACGCTTCGGCTTTGCTTATCAGGCGACGGATCGCTTTGTCATTCGCGGTGGTTATGGCGCTACCAGCTTCTTTGAAGGTAACTCCTCCAACCAGCGCCTGACCTCGATCACTCCGTTCATTCAGGCAGTCAATGTCAACGTGGTGACGCCGACACCTGGCAATCCGGGAGCTCCGCGAACGGCAGAGCAGGGCTTCAGCGGTAGTGCTATTACAGGGACCGGAACCTTCAATGTGTATCCGCACAATATTCAACCGGCTTACGTGCAGGAGTTCAATCTCACGACAGAGTATGCGGTGACACGCTCCTTATCGTTGCAGATCGGTTATGTCGGCGAAATAGGCCAGCATATCGAGGACTACGGGAACCTAAACCAGTGGCTGGTGAACGGAGATCCGAAGTCAGCGCCCTACTACAACAACCAGTTCATCGGTATCAATGCGATCGATCCGACGGTCAGCATCGGTTCCGGTAATTTGTTGATCACGGAGTCTCGTGCAGCGTCGAACTACCAGGCGCTGCAGACGATTCTTCGTCAGCGCACGAGTCATGGGTTGGAGTTCACCGTGAACTACAGCTATGGGAAGGCTTTGACGAACAGCGCGGGGAACTACGCTGTAAATACCTCCGGTGCTTCCAACTTCGGTCAAGGCGCCTTTCAGAACTACTATGACAGCGCCGCGGACTGGGGTCCCGCTGCTTATGATGTGCGTCATAACTTAAGCGGAACGGGAGTCTATTCCCTGCCCTTCGGCCACGGGAAGCAGTATCTCTCTGGAGTCAACCGTGCAGTAGACGAGGCGATTGGAGGCTGGAAGATCTCGACGGCAGCCGTGGCCTACAGCGGATTTCCCGAGACGATCCTTGGGCCTGGAAACAACTCCAACAGCTTCGGCAATGCACGGCCCAATCAGTACCGTGCTCTGAAGATCGTGAACCGCAGTATCGATCACTGGTATGGCACCGATCCCTCGGCGATTCCCTGCACCACCCCTGGAGTCGATAACGGTCTATGCGCCTTTGGAGCGCCTGCCCCCAACACCTTTGGCGATGCGAGAAACGGCAACACACGCAGTCCACGTTATCTGAATGTCGACATGTCGGCCTTCAAGGACTTCGCTATTGTCCGTGAGCAGACTCTGGGCTTCCGGTTCGATGCCTTCAACGCCTTCAACATCGTCAGCTATGGCAATCCAGATACCAACATTGGCGATTCCAACTTTGGCAATATCTCAAACCAAGGAACCGCCAACGGAATCCAGCAGGCCGTTCGTTCCACGGAACGACGGCTGCAGTTCTCCGCAAACTATCGGTTCTAAGACGGGTTGAATCTGTCCTCGGATATCGACCAATGCCAGTATCAACATCAGAGGGGCAGGGCTTCGGCTCTGCCCTTGTGACTTGCTGGTGGTGTTTCAGAAATGCTGACGATGATGAATCTGACTAATCGGCTTGCAGAACCGGGCAAAGGCTGATGCACATGATGTGGCAACACCATCGCGATTAGGAACAAATATCCTGTCTTTGTTGCTGCTATCTTTTTGAAGGTTACGGAAAGAAGAGGAATCGGCTTGGCGTTCTATCTTGCACTGGATGTAGGCGGCACAAAGACGGAATATGTTTTGGCAGATGATACCCGCGAACTCGCGCGAGTACGTGGGGGCACGATCAAACGCATGCGCACCGACGCACACTCTGCGACGCAGAATCTCGAGAAGGCGCTTGCCGAGTTGACGGCGTTGACGGGAGTTTCGATGGAGTCGGTCACACGCAGCTGTGTCGGCGCCGCTGGCATTACGGTCGCGTTGGTGACCGACTGGATCCGCGAAGCCTTCGCCGAGCGCGTAGGCGGCTCGCTCATCTTGGTGGGGGATGTGGAGATTGCGCTCGACGCCGCTTTCTTCGGAGGACCGGGCGTGCTTGTCATGGCCGGGACGGGGTCGAACGTCGCTGGGCGCACTGTCGCGGGCGACCTGACCACAGCCGGCGGATGGGGCCCCGCGTTAGCTGACCAGGGCTCGGGCAGCAGAATCGGCCATCAGGCTTTGCGCGATACTTTTTTTGCGATCGACGAAGATCGCACGACCGCACTGCTACCGGCGATTCTTGAGCTGTGGCAGCTTCCCGATCTCGAATCGCTGATCGGTTATGCCAACCAGATTCCCTCCCCCGACTTTACCCGTCTTGCTCCCCTGGTCGTGAAGTGTGCCTCAGAAGGAGACGCCGTTGCGCAGAATGTTCTCCGCCGCGAAGCAGAAGAGCTGGCTCACCTTGCGCATCTCGTCATTGAGCGCCTGCGAAGGGACGCATCCAACGATCGCCCCGAGTGGGTTCCTGAGCTGGCGTTCACCGGCAGCATTCTCGAACATGTAGCCCCGATCCGTGAAGGAATCGTTGCTGCTCTGCGACGCGACCACCCATCGCTGAAGGTTTTACCGGGTACTGTCGATCCCATACTCGGTGCGCTCTGGCGGGCGCGAACCGGCTCGCTTCCCGTGGCGGGCTGAGTTTCGGTTGATATTCTCAAAATTGTGATTATTTGAAGTTCAATTTTTCACTTTTTGACGTTATCCTGTACTTGTAACTTCGATAGTGCTTTTTAGCGGCTCATTCGCTTCGAGTCGTTGCGTCAACTATTTCCAAGGATCGGAAAGCTTTTGTGGTTTGTGTAATCTGATGCGCAAAATCATCTTCGAACTCTGTGCAGAGAGTCTTCAGGCCTGCCTCGCCGCGCGCGAAGGCGGTGCCGATCGCATTGAGCTTTGCACTGCCCTCAGCGAAGGGGGGCTGACGCCGAGTCATGGTCTCACGCGTGCTGCGATTCTTCATAGCGGCCTCCCCGTTCACGTCCTCTTGCGACCTCGAAGCGGTGACTTCCACTACACGGACGATGAGTTCTCCCTGATGCGGGAGGATCTCCTTCACGCGCACAGTCTTGGAGCCAGTGGATTTGTCCTTGGGATCCTTCGAACCGACGGCACAGTGGACATGGAACGCACACGCGAACTCGTTGAACTCGCTGCACCACTCGAAATCACCTTTCATCGCGCTATCGACTACACGATCTCACTGGAGCAGGCTCTCGAAGACGTCATTGCCACTGGCTGCAAACGCGTTCTTACCTCCGGCGGCGAACCCGATGTGCTGGCGGGAGCGGACAAGCTTGCGCGGCTGGTCGAGATCGCTAATGGAAGAATTGATATAGCTGTTGGTGGAGGTCTGCGCATCAAGGATGCTGCAGCCCTGGCTCGGGCCACCGGTGCCAGCCACTTTCATGGTTCTCTGCGGCGGAGCGAAGCCAGCAAGATGCAACACGAGCGGCGCTGGGTGCTGGAAGATCCAGATTCGCTCGATGGCACCTCGCGCTTTGTGGTGAACGCCGGCGATGTACGGACGATGATCGGGAATCTGCGTAGCGCATGAACCTCTGGGTACAGTCGACACGGATCGATGCGGGTTGCCATCGACCCTGGATGCTACTCCGGTATCCCTTTAGCTTTGCAGATGGAGCAGGTGCGACGGTGCTCTAAAAGAATCTCCCTGGATACGTCGTATTCGCGCTTTACCGTCCGCAACCTTGCATCGCGGACTAGACGCGGTGATGCGTCTGGAGAAGTACTATCCAGATCGTTCTCGGCGGCGAGAAGTGTTTTGGTAGCTTCTTCATACAGCCGTTCGACTCTGTAGCATTCAGCGTTCGACATGAGCAAGCCTAAACATCAGTGTCCTTTCAGCGATCGCGACGCGTTTACGGAAAGGTACCATCAGCAACACGTGGTTTCCACTGTGCGTACGGGACGCCACCGACCCAAAAAAAGCACGCGCCCCATCTTATCTGGAGTCTCGTGGATTCTGTTGAAGTAGCTGGTATGGTGCGGAGAGAGATAAATGGTGGGCAGTGAGGGACTCGAACCCCCGACATCCTGCTTGTAAGGCAGGCGCTCTAACCAACTGAGCTAACCGCCCGTTGCGGTTTTGTGGGACCTAAGACAGTGTATTGGAGCGGCGCCATGGATGCAATGCGTCTCGGGTAAACGCACGAGATCCCCCCGGACTCTGTGCAGGTATAGAATTTTTCTTGAATACCCCTGGGGGGTATATGCATCTACTCAGTAGAAGGAGAAATTCCATGCAGGAAGCAATTGCCTTGTCGATTAAAGGAATGCATTGCGAGGCTTGTGTCCGCAGAGTTACCGCCGCTTTAGGAAAGGTGGAGGGGGTTCAGGTGAATTCGGTTGAGGTCGGATCGGCCAGCATAACGTTCAATCCGGAACAAGTCACGATGGAGAAGATCGCCGGTGCGGTCAACAAGATCGGGTTCGAGGCACGCGCCGAAAAGTGAATGCGAGGAGCTATGTCCGGTAGTTTGATGATCAGAGACGGAAACGTCGGCAATCCCGTAGCTTCCGGTGTGGCTAAGCACGTCACGATTCCCGTTAAAGGGATGACGTGCGCGGCGTGCCAGTCCTTCCTTCAGCGGGAGCTTGCCAATCAGGCTGGGGTGAAGGATGCGACGGTAAACCTGATGCTACATAACGCCACTGTGACCTTCGACCCAGGTGCAACATCGGTCTCTGCATTGGTAGAGGCGATTCGTGGCACCGGGTACGGCGCGGATCTTCCTCTGGAGCACCAGTCGGTTCTTGACGAACAGGAGGAGCACGACGAGACGCAGTTGAGGGAGTATCGGCAACTGCGACAGAAGGCGGTGGTAAGCCTCATCGCCGGTGGCGCTGCCATGCTCTTGTCGATGCCTTTGATGACGATCAACAGTGGTGCCGGGATGGAGCGGATGAAAGATCCGCTGATGAATTGGACCATGCGAGTGGTTGATCCGCTGTTGCGCAGCGCGCTGCCCTGGATGTACGACCTCAGTCCGGACGCGATTCGCTGGTTCCTGTTTGTTCTCGCGACATGCATCCTCAGCTGGGCAGGACGAAGGTTTTATATCAAAGCGTGGGCTGCCCTTCGGCATAAGACGGCGGACATGAACACGCTTGTGGCTCTTGGTACGGGAACGGCTTATCTCTACTCTGCCGCCAGTACAATCGCTCCCGGATTTTTTGTCACCCGCGGCGTCGCTCCCGATGTTTATTTTGAAGCCACTATTCTGATCATCGGATTGGTGCTTGCTGGCAATACGCTGGAGAGCAGGGCGAAGGGGCAGACTGCAAGTGCTTTGCGAAAGCTCGTTCAACTGCAGCCGAAGACCGCGACTGTTCTGCGCGATGGAATCGAGAGCAACGTACCGCTTGAGTCGATTCAAAACGGAGATCACGTGGTGGTGCGACCCGGCGAGCGAATACCGACAGATGGCGAGGTGATCTCGGGTCGGAGCAGTGTCGATGAATCGATGCTCACAGGCGAGTCGTTACCCATTGAAAAGACTGCGCGCGACAAAGTGATAGGGGGAACGTTGAACCAGCGCGGATCGCTGCAATATCGAGCGACCAGCCTGGGCGCAGACAGCATGCTGTCACAGATTGTGCGCCTCCTGCGCGAGGCTCAGGGATCTCGTGCTCCGATACAACGCATCGCAGATCGCATCAGCTCGGTGTTTGTTCCGGCGGTCCTGGGTATTGCGATCGTCACCTTCGCTGCGTGGCGTGTGTTGGCTCCGCACGCAGGAGTGATGCAGGCGTTCGTGGCTGCCGTTACTGTACTGGTGATTGCCTGTCCGTGCGCGATGGGTCTGGCTGTTCCGACAGCCGTGATGGTTGCAACAGGACGCGGAGCCAACTATGGAATTCTCATCAAAGGTGGCGATGCTCTTCAGCGATTGGAGAAGATCGATACCGTTGTGCTGGATAAGACGGGAACCATCACTGCTGGCCGTCCCGAGGTTACCGACTTTCTACTCACTTCAAGCGATAGCAATACGGCAATGAGCCAAAGAACCAACGAAGATGATGTCCTTCGCGTAACGGCAGCACTGGAGCGCGCTAGTGAACACCCTCTTGCTGAAGCGGTTGTTAAATACGCAGCGGAGCGTGGTTTGAATCTGCCGCAGGCGCATGACTTCGAGTCGTTCCCTGGACTTGGAGTCGTGGGAGTTGTCGGTGGCGAGACTGTATTGATCGGCAACGCTGCACTTATGAAGAAGCACGACGTCACCGTTGAACCGCTAAAGGCATCGGCAGAACGAATGTCAGAGGAAGGAAAGACTCCGTTATGGATCGCGATCGATGGCGCGCTCGCTGCCATTCTCGCTGTCGCAGACACGATCAAGCCCAGTTCCATCGAAGCTATTCGCAAGATGCATGACGAAGGGCTTCGTGTGGCGATGCTTACAGGCGACAACGAACACACCGCTCAAGCTATTGCACGGCAGGTGAACGTCGATGAGGTGATTGCGGGTGTGCTTCCTGCCGGCAAGGTTGAAGCAATCAGGCGCTTGCAAACAGAACACCGCGTCGTAGCGATGGTAGGAGATGGAGTCAACGATGCTCCTGCGCTCGCACAGGCTGATGTGGGACTGACTATGGCCAGTGGCGCTGACATCGCGATGGACGCTGGGGATGTGACGCTGATGCGGAGCGATCTTAATGGTGTCGCGGCGGCGGTGACTCTCTCGCGCCGCACGATGCGAGTCATGCGGCAGAATCTGTTTTGGGCCTTCGTCTATAACGTGATTGGGATTCCAATTGCTGCTGGTGCACTCTATCCAGCCTTTGGAATAATGCTGAGCCCGGTGATAGCCAGCGCAGCGATGGCCCTCAGTTCTTTCAGTGTTGTCACAAACAGCTTGCGATTACGCCGGCTGCAGCTTGACTAAGGAAGAATATGCCGACGAAGAAAGCAACTCCTAAACACAACGTCGCGATCGTGGAATCGTGCGGCTGCGAGATAGGCGAATCGGACCGCAAGGCGGTTGGAGTCGATCCTGAGATCAAGGCCTCCAACCTGCGTCGGTTGCGACGGCTCGAAGGGCAGATCAGGGGTCTCCAGCGGATGGTTGAGGAAGATCGCTATTGCACCGATATTCTTACTCAAGTCTCTTCCGTTCAGGAGGCATTGCGTTCCGTCGCCAGAGCGTTGATGCGAAACCATCTCTCTCACTGTGCAACTCAGGCGATTCGCACAGGTTCCACAGAGGAGAGACAGGCAATGTACGACGAGTTATTGGATCTCATCTACAAAAACGCACGCTAATCAAGATCAGTAAAGGCTTATCGGAGATGCACTCCAAATCGAGGGCCGTCGCGATCATCCGGATAAATGGCGAGGAACACCCCAGCCCTGTCATGAAAATTTCTTCTGTGGTCAAGGCGGGAGACTCGAAAGAGGCAGAATTTCGGGAGATAATGGTGTCCGCGTAACCTCTCGATTTGGGGATTCGCGCAAGGAACATCTGGTGCAGACTCGTATCGTCGCCAAACTGAATTTTGGCGATTCAGTTTCCCGGCCAACGCGATCCTTCAGAATCAGGGTGTCGCGAATCAACTGAGTTGGGCTCCCTCGGCTACCCCGGAAAAATCGTCGCGCCTCAGCGCGCGACGGAGCCATCACGCAAGTGACCCTCACCCTGTCGAGAGCTTCGGTGAAGACTCAAAAAGAAGTGTCCGCTGAATTTACTGCGAATTCCAAGGTATCTCGAGTCTATGGTGTGCGGCAGAAGTGCTGCCGCAGTGAACGACTACGAACAAGAATTTGGAAGGAGGAGTCATGAAACGAATCGTCTTGATGATGGTTGCAGTTACAGCGGTGGTGGCCACCGTCGCCTCTTCGTCCCCCGTATCCGGACGTATGGATGAAGCGGCCTCTCCCATCTACGGCGTCACAATTCCGCCTGGATACCGCGATTGGAAGATGATCGCCGTGGCCCAGCTAAAGACCGACAAAGTTGACCAGTTGCGCGCGCAACTCGGCAATGAGATAGCGATCAAAGCCTATAAGGAAGGGACGATACCGTTCCCAGACGGCTCAATCATTGTCGCGCTGCATTGGACTCGTGTCGCGTCGGAAGACAACGACAAAGTCCTGGCCGGTCCTTTCCCCGGCGCGCAATCTTTCGTTGTCGGATCGCCCGTGAACATGCAAGTCATGGTCAAGGATTCAAAAAAATACGCGGCAACAGGCGGCTGGGGGTTCGGTGACTTTAAGGACGGCAAACCTGCCGACGAGGCGATGCACAAAGCCTGCTTCTCCTGCCACGAACCTGCCAAAGATCGTGACTTTGTGTTCACTCGTTACGCGCCTTTCTGAAGTTTGACGAGCAGGCGCGGGGCCGAAATTCCAAAGCAGCACAAGCAAAGGAGATTCCAATGAGGGTCGTTAAAGCCGCTGCAGTCCAAATAAGTCCCGTCCTTTATAGCCGCGAAGGGACGGTCGAAAAGAGCGTGCGGAAAGATCCGCGAGCTTGGCCAGCAGGGGGTACAGTTCGCCACCTTCCCCGAGACGGTGGTGCCTTACTACTCCTACTATTCGATCGTGCAGTCCGGCTATCAAATCCTTCGCGGCGGCGAGTTCGTGAAGCTGCTTGACCAGTCGGTGACGGTGCCGTCTCTTGCCACAGAAGCGCTCGGCGAGGCCTGCAGACAGGCAGGCATCGCCTCCATCGGCGTCAACGAGCGTGACGGCGGAACAATCTACAACACACAACTTCTCTTCGATGCCGACGGCGCATTGATTCAAAGACGACGCAAGATCACACCCACCCACTATGAGCGCATGATCTGGGGCCAGGCGATGGCTCAGGTCTGCGCGCTATTAACAGTAAGGTCGCACGTATTGGTCAATTGGCGTGTTTTGAGCACTACAACCCTCTCGCACGGTACGCGATGATGGCCGATGGCGAGCAGATCCACTCTGCGATGTTCCCCGGTTCCATGTTCGGCGATGGTTTTGCGGAGAGGGCCGAAATCGCAGTCAGGCAGCACGCGCTGGAGTCTGGGTGCTTTGTCGTTTGCGCTACAGCCTGGTTGGACACTGACCAGCAGGCTCAGATTGCCGCGGACACCGGCTGCGCCGACCTTGGGCCGATCTCCGGCGGCTGCTTCACTGCGATCATCGCGCCCGACGGGAGCATCATGGGACAACCCGTCCGCTCGGGCGAAGGAGAAGTCACCGTCGACCTTGATTTCGCGCTGATCGACAAGCGAAAGCACATAGTGGACACGAGAGGGCACTACAGTCGGCCAGAATTGCTTAGTTTGCTTATCGACCGCACTCCCACCGCGCACTTTCACGAACGTGCTAAGCACCCCGAGTCAAAATCTGTACGAATCTCGGAAGATCTTCACGACGAGGTTGCGTAGAAAATCTTGAAGTTGAAATGCCGACGCTTGAGGTTTCCGCAGCAATTGTCCGAACGCCATGCGAAGATTACTACCTTCGGACGCCGACTCGTCGTGGACACGACGCCGGCGATCCACAGTTGAGTTTCACTTTTTGGCTCTGTGGGAGGGCGAATGGACACCAACGGGCGCCATCTTCTGATAAACTCAATCTTGTCGTTGCGTCGAGTTCGTTTGGTGTCCACGTTGTGTCGACCCATCTCCGGAATCGAGTCCCGCAGTGGCAAGGTAGAAAAAGGCGACAGTAGCGAAGGCTACGAAACGCTTGCTTCTATGTGACGCACATCCAAAGTGTTGAAAACACTCTTGGGGACGTAGCTCAGTTGGTTAGAGCGCTGCCCTGTCACGGCAGAGGTCGCGGGTTCGAGCCCCGTCGTCCCCGCCATACATTCCAAAAGACTTACGGAATATATGGGACCTAAGTGACAAGCAAATCCGGGTCCGATAAAGGTCCATTAAGCTCCAATGCGAGCTTTTTGCGGGTCCATCTCAACCGCGTTCTGACCCACGCCGGAAATCATCATCCTTACAACCTTGCTTTGTGCGGCCCGCTTGTTGGAACCCACTGCCTGCGTATAGACATCCAGTGTGATCCTGCTATTGGCGTGCCGTAAAAGCTCCTGGACGGTCTTCACATCTTCCCCGTTCGCCTTCAGCAGTGTGCCGAAGGTGTGACGGAAGGTGTGCCAGCCGATGTTCTTGTAGATGCCGTTCGCCTTGGCGACCGGCTTAATATACCGCTTCATCAGATTGTCCGGCCAATAGGGTTGCTCGCCCTTCATAGTCGGACTGGCGAAGACCCAATCCTCTTGCATGGGATAAGGACTCTTCTTTCGCCACTGAAGCAGGTCTTCCGCCATGTAGCCGTCGAGTGGAACTGGCTTGGCGGAGGCTTCCGTTTTGCATTCCCCGATTTTTTGATGCCAGATGGATCGGGTCACACTGAGTTCAAGATTCTCGAAGTCCACATCAGCCCACTGGATACCCAGCAACTCACTCACACGCAGTCCAGTGGCAGCCGCCAGCAGAACCAGTGTGCGTTCGCGTGTATCGAGCTTGGTGAGAAGAAGCTGAAGTTCTGCGAGTTCCAGAACATCAGGAATGCGTTCCCGCTTCGCGCTCTGACGCACCAGCTTGATCGGATTCTTATCCGTCCACTCGTAGCGCATCGCGTGACTGAAGAGAGCACTCATCAGGTTCCGAATCTTGGCTCGTGTTGCTTTCGCCCGCTTGATCCCGTCCAGCCATTGTTCGACTGTGACGGGCTTGATCTGATCCAGCTTGAGTTCGCCCCAACGAGGCAGCACCCAATTGTCCAGGTAACTTCGATAGGCAGCGCGTGTAGGAAACGACTTCCGACTGTGGCTGTCCTCTTTCAACTCTTTGAGCCGATAGTGAGCAACCAGTTCAGCGATTGTTTCCGGCCCGCTCTCTGCCAGCGGGGTTTGTGAGTTAGCGTCGATGCGCAACGCGCGAGCGGCTTTGAGGGCAATCGCTTCAGTCGGCAAGGTGAGAACAGTTCCCACGATTGCTTTCCTCCGCTTGCTTTCACCATCAGAGCCAGGCTCCCACCAACGAAAGACCCATACATCCGGGCCGCTCCGCCGATTTTCACGCTGCACGCTTCCATTCTGATACCGTGTTCGCCTTGACATTCTTTCTCCCGTCTTAGGCGTAACGGATGGCTATCTCTAGGGTACCGCTACGCCGGGCAGAGGTCGAGACTTTTGTCTTGTGGATTAGCTGGCTAGCTGACGCTGAATCCACTCCTCAATGACTGAAGCACGAAAACGCCAGAGCTTCCCTATATGGACTCCCCGCACGACTCCCTTACGAGCAAGCTTCTGCAAGGTCTTCGGATGGCAGTTCATGATGGCTGCGGCTTCGTCGCTGTCAAGCAGCCGCTCGGGGATCGTTGTGGTGACAGAGGATGGGGGCTTCTTGAGCACTACGTTCGGATTTGTGTCGTGAGTGAACTCTGAAGACATTGGAACCTCGCATAAGAGATTGTTTGGACCCTGCACGCATCGTCAAGATTCCCTTCAACGGTGAGCGCATCGATATCCAAGGGTGCGTGTCCGTGCCTTCGAAGTCCAATACTTCCTACCAATACTGCCCAAAGTTTCACTTATAGGAGGCTGTGATGGTAGGAACAAAAAAGTGCCTAGTCACTGCGCGGAGTTACTAGCAACTCATGGGTTCCTAATTGACTGTTTTGGTGCGCGGGAGAACGATTGGTTATCCACTGTCCCCATGTGGACTGTCGGATGGACGCCATGCCAAGCGGAGTACCAGGGCCATGTCAGATTCCGTAGAGTTTCGCCATCTTGTATACCTGCTTGCCATCTATGAAGGAAAAAATTTCACGAAGGCCGCCGAGCGGGTTTATCGTTCGCAGCCCGCGATCAGTCAACAGGTTCGAGCGCTCGAAGAGGAAGAGGGATTTCCGATCTTCGTCCGTGGCGGCGGACGCAATGGCGTCTCTCCTACTCCCCCTGGCCAACTCATTCTCAACTGGGCACGTAAGGTTCTAACAGAACGCCGTGAAGTCTTTGCTATGGCTCGGGCCATATACAACAAGCAAGTACCTCCATTGAGGCTGGGGTTCTCTCCCTTCGTGAACCCGCTTCTTTTGCAGGCCCTCCGGCTCGCCTATCAAGAGCTTTTCCCCTCCTGTGATATCCAGCTATCCAGCGGAGATACATCGCACACGTTGCAACGGCTCGGCCGCGGTAGCCTAGATTGCGCCATTCTCCCCCTACCCATTGATCGAGATCTGTGGACCGTCTTGCAGGTGGCCCAGGCTCCGTTGGTCCTCTGTATGCGGACAGACGATCCTCTCGCTTCAAAAGCACAGATCGATATTCACGAAGCAGCTCCTCGAATCAAAGTCTTCCGCGATCCAGAGCTGCATCCCGCCGCGCACTCTCGCCTGTCTGAGATGTTTGCAGAGGCCGGAATTCCATTGAATCTCGCGAACTCAGCGGCTACTCCCTCTGACATGCAATGGATGGTCAAAGAGAAGTACGGCCTTGCTCTTGTCGACCAGCTTTCCACCCTTGAAGCGGGCTTAATTACTCGACCAATAGCGGGTGTGAATTGGACCTCAGATACGGCGTTCGTGACCAGCAAGGAAAGCGCTCACATCGCCCTGTCAATCCTAGAGATGTACCTCAGAGAGAACGGTCTGACTCCCAAGCGGAAGCCGACTCGGTCCGAGCGGGTTCGACCGCAGCAGCTCAAATTGATTGGCTGAACGAAGCTTCTATAAGTCGAACTTTGGGTGGTATTGGTATTACGTCTTGGACGATCGCGAGAGAATGGCCTAACTTCCGTGACATGGCAGCGCAAAAGATGCCATCAGGAGAATGCTCATGTCACTACGTTCATACTTCCGGCCGCGGAAGCTCAGTCACAAGCTCAATCAACTCATTCGTGTGATGGCGCCGACACTTATTGCGCTGTCATTTGCGGGCGCTGCCCATGCTCAGGGAACGATGGATTTCTCTGGCGCGCAGACGCTTATGGGAAGTTTTAAGACCTTCGCGATTTACGCAGGTGCCGTTATCTGCTTCGGCGGGCTCATTTTTGCAGGAATCCGCATGATGAGTGGGCGTTTTCAAGATGCTATACCAGGCTTATTCGGTGCGCTATTTGGTGCAGGCGTACTCGGATGGGGTGCTGGCTGGATTGGTTCACTGACCGGCCAATCGATGTGAGGTCGCCATGCACACGACGAAGCGCGGAGAACCGTTACCAATCAATGGCGCACTGAATCGACCCAGGACCAAATTAGGTCTCGAACTGTCAGCGTGGATGTCCATTGTTTTCGTCACGGTGACGGTTTTCCTCGCTGGTTTCAAATGGCTTGCCATCTTCAGCTTTCCTACGTTGTTGCTTGGAGCGTGGCTCGTCGTCCGCAAGCACCCCAAGATGTTTCAACTCTGGTCTTTGAGCCTGAAGCAGAGGAGCTATTATGACCCGCGCAAATGACGCACCGTGGTTCACAAAGGCCGGAGCAGCGACCGGGATCATGCCCCTATCGCATTTCGTCAGCGAAGACATCTTCGCGCTCAAAGGTGGCGGTTATGGTTGCCTCTTTTCCTTGGCCGGGATCGATGAAGAAAGCCGCACGGATGAGGACCTAGATATTCGAGTTCGCGGTGTCGAAGCTTCACTGCGTGGGCTCCCACCGGGCGCTTGTCTCTATCAGTACACCCGCGTGATGGCCGGCTTCGCCCTTCCTCGGCAGAAGGCGTATGCAGATCCGATCACCGAATCGTTTGCTGGCGACCGCATCGAGTTCCTCAACCGAACCGCCCGCTTTCGTCGTATCGATTTGCATTGGTGCCTCACGATTGAGCCCGACGTAATTAACCCGCTTAGTCGCAGGCCGAAGGAGCAGCAAGGCGCAACAGACCGGCAACTCTTCGAGCTTGAAAAGGCGGCAACGATTCTCGAATCGCATATGAGCGATTCAATCGGTCTGCAGCTTCTTGGCAAAGCAAAGGTTTTCCAGTTCTTCAGCTATCTCTTCAACCTTGAGGAGTGGGCGTCCGATGTGCATCTTCGCTCCGATTCTGGTGTAGACCGTCAACTTGTCAAAGCCCCCGTGGAATGGCACAGCGAGCATCTCCGCATTGGACGTCGCTACGTCCAGATGTTCCCGCTGACCGATACGCCAGAGATCTCTCGCCCATGCCTGTTCACGAACCTGATGGAACTCGATTGCGACAGCATCCTGTGCTCTGTATGGCGACCACAATCGGACAGTGCTACCCGCAAGGAGGTGACGAGCCAGGAGAAGTTCTTGGAGTTCTTCAAGCTCTCGCCGTTCCAGCGCCTTATGAGTGGAAAGAACACGGCACCGCTTGAAGCGACCGCAACCGCAAAAGCGGCTGCCGGCAATGTCGACAACCTCACCGAAGTTGTCTCTTCTCTCGACAAGTTGGGCCAGGGTGACTATGCCTTGCGCTTGCTTCTCTCCGCGAGGACCGCCTCTGAGTTGCGCGCCGCAACTCCTGCTGTCCATCGTCTCTTTGTGGATGCGCGTGTACCGATCATGGAGGAGACCTACGGCAATCTCTGCCTTCTACGCGATGTTTCCGGGTAACCGGCAGTTCAATGTGTATCCCCTGTGGCTGCGTGAAGACCACCATGCACGCCTGTCCAGCATCTTCGCGCCACATCTGGGCCATGCGTACTCGGACGACCTCGATGCCGAGTATCTGAACATCTTCGAGACGCGGACTCGAACTCCCTATTTTCAGGACGCTTATGTGAACGGTGTACGTGTCCAGCTCATCATAGGCCCTACAGGGACCGGCAAAAGCGTACACGCCTGCCAGATGCTCAGCCTGGAGCAAAAGTATGGCGGTTTCACCTTCATATTCGATATTGGGGGCAGCTACGAGAGTGTCGTCGAACTCTACGGAGGGCGTATCGACCGGGTGGGCAAGGACGGCCCGCGCATCAATCCGTTCGCGCTTGAACCCACTGAGACCAACATCGCTTTCCTTCACTCCTTCGTGAAGCTGTTGCTGACGAACTCAGGGGCGACCATCGGCCCCGAAGACGATGACGATGTATTTAAATCTGTGAAGGGTATCTACAACCTCCCGCAAGCGATGCGGAGGCTTGGGAATCTCACATTGCCCAAGCATCTTGATCGCTATATGGCGAAATGGAAAGATCAAGGCGTTTACCACGCGATCTTCGACAACGTGGAAGACAGCCTCCGCATATCCAGACTCCAGTGCTTTGATTTTCAAGGAGTGAACAACAAGCAGTATGCGGACCTGATCGAACCGCTCATGGTCTGGATACTGCGACGGATCGACGAGATCGTCTACGACCCGAAAAATCTTGGTGTGCCGAAGCACGTATTGATCGAAGAGATCTTCTCCAACATGAAGAACAAACAGTTGCTTGAAGGTGCGCTCGCCTCGATCAAGACGGTGCGCAAGAACCTCGGCGGCGTGACCTTGATCGGCCAGTCTGCGAATGATCTTGGTGAAAATGCTGATTCGATCGTCAATTCCTGCACTTCGTTCTTGTTCCTTCCAGACGCTACGTTCAATCGCAAATTTTACGGAGAGCTGTTCAAGCTCAGCGACCAGCAATTAAATCTCTTCGAGAGTCTGCGCCCGCGCGAAGGACTTTACGTTCGGCGTGACGGGGTCACGAAAGTCATCACCCTCAACCTTGACAACCGTAGTTACGCAAAGTTTTCGACCAGGCCCAAGGACAAGGTTCGCCGTTCCAAGCTGATCGAGATGTACGGACTCCATGAAGGCATCGAGCGTTTCGCGCAGGGCGAAGCGGTATAGCAGGCTCAGTAGCACAAATCACTTAGAGGACACGTTATGACTATCCGGCTCTTCACCTTCGTGACCGCTTTCGCCATCGCCGCAGCGGGCAATGCGCAGACTCCCCATCTCCAGCCCGGTGCGCCACGCACCGTCGTGACCGCCGATGCTTCCGCTCCACCTGTGGTTCGCGCCGGCCTGCTCCAATCGACCCTTATCGAATTGCCTGCCGAGGAGAAGGTCGCGACGGTTTTTGGCGGAGACACGGTCAGTTGGGTCTTCGATGCCGGTCATGTGGCGAGCCGGTACATCTCTATCAAGCCCAAAGTGGCGGACAGCACTACCGACCTTCATATCGTTTCCGACCACGGCAATGAGTACACGATTGAACTGCGGGAGATCTCGAACGAGAAAGACAATCCCCACTTCGATTCGAAGGTGTACGTGACATCTAGCGATCCGAAGGCCGCAGAGAATATGGCGAAGTCGCCAGTGTTCGTCCCTGCCGCCGAAGCCGATGCGAAGGAGGCGCAACTCAAGAAGGAGGCTGACGATGCTCGCAAAGCGGCAGAGGCAGATCACAAGGCCGTTGCGACTGCAGCCGAGAACTTCAAAGCCAGCTATCCCGGCACTCTGCACTTCGATTACAGCTGGGATCAGAAAAAGGGTGCCGCGCTTGGCATTGAGCAAATATGGCGCGATGACAAGTTCACCTACCTGCGCGGCAAGTTCCAGGAGACGCCCGCGCTCTATGAGCTGAAGGATGGCAAAGGCTCACTCATCAACTTTGACTTTTCAAATGGCCTGTTCACCATTCCGAAGACCGTCGCTCAGGGTTATCTTTCCATCGGCAAGCAGCGTGTGGACTTCCGACAGACCAAGGCGGGGAGCTAATCATGGCAGACACACCCACTACACCTCCAGCCACCGTCCCTGAGCAGCCCGAGGCTTCGACGCCTCTGAATAAGAAGCAACCGCTGCTTATCCTGCTGTTCATCATTTTGGTAGTGTTCGTCATATCAAGCGTCGTCAATGCCGGAAAGAAGGCTGCTCCGGTGAAGAGTCAGATGACGGCACGTCCAGCCGCAGCGAATCCGCAGCAGGTGAACTCCTTTGAGACTCAGCAGGAGCAAGTCGCTAAGAAGGATCAGGAGGATCAGCAACAGCGTTTGGCGACCGCCGCTCTGCTGGCGCAGATTCAAGCGGCAGAGGTACCTGGGCCGGAGTCGCCGAACGCTCCGCCGATGACAGCGGCCCAGCGGGCAGCCCTTTACGGGGCCAACAACCCAGACGCTCCGAAGGCAACATCTCAGATGTCCGAGCGCCAAGCTGAGGCGAAGCAAGCTGAGTTGGCACGAGAGAAGCAGCACCAGGACGCTCTCAACAGCGACACCGTCGCCGTTGACTTCGCTCGATCATCGGCCGAGGCTTCCCCGCCGCAGCCGCATACCGCAGCCTCGCAGCCGCCGTCGGTCGCGCTCGGAGAGCATCTTGAGAAACCAGAGACCGCGAAAGCGGAGGACGAAGGGAATGGCAAGCCCCAGTCGAAAGATGCGGCAATCAGTAAATACGACTTCGACACCTACGACGGCAAACTCTACCGAGTGTTCGAAGGCAGCGTCTTCGAGGGAGTGGTCACGAACCATGTGGACGGCGGCCTGTCAGGTCCCATCCTCCTGATGCTCACCACCGACTATTACTCGCATGACCATCAACAACTTCTATTGCCACAGGGGACGCGGCTCGTTGGAAGTGTGCAGGCTGTGAACAGCAGCCAAGCTCGCAAGATGGTCGTCTCCTTCCATCGTGCGATCTGCCCTGATGGCTTCTCGATTGATCTCGACAAGTTCGCCGGCCTTGACCCGCTTGGCACAACCGGCCTAGCGACCAAGGTAGATAACCGCTATCTACAAACATTCGCCGTCGCCGCCGCAATCGGCGGCCTGGGCGGTCTCGCGCAAATCGGAAACAACAACATCCTCGATCCGTCGGCCCAAATACGCAACGGCGTTACCTCGCAGTCGAGCGAGGAGGCCGAACAGATCCTCAACCACTTTCTCAACCGCCTTCCGATCATCACCCTGAAGGAAGGTTCCCGCGCACGGGTCTACATTGGCCGTGATCTCCTCATCCCCTCCTACGCAGAACACCGCGTCGAACCCGCAATGTGACCTAAAGGAGCCATACGATGCAAAGACTTCTCAACAAATACCGGACCGGAGGCCTCGCCGCCATTTTCCTCATGCTTACTGCACTGCCCGGGCACGCGCAGTTTGGCGGCGTTGTCTTCGACCCCACCCAATCTGCTCATGCTATCCAACAAATCTCGCAGAACATACAGAACAGCGTGACATGGCAGCAACAACTTGCGAACGAGATCCAAATGGCTGCAACGTTGGATAAGGATTATCTGCAGGCCGTGACCTTGTACAACACGGTCTACGGTAATCTGAAAAACTTCAGCAGCAAATCCATCTGGCAGACCATCCAGTCACAACTGACGATGGCAAGCTTCGCCAACCAGTACGGCGAGACTACCGGGCTTCAAGCTGCGATGAACGGTCAGGCACCCGGAACCTCCAGCATGGTCTGGAAGTTGATGAACCTGGGGCTCAATTCCACCTCGTCTTCCTTCCTCAGCGGCCAAGTCCTCGGGTCGAGCCATGCTCTTGCGACGCTTACCCGCATGGAGGCGATGGACGGCGTATCGAGCCAGTGCCTCAATTCGGTGGGCGATTACAACTGGCAGCGAAACAACAATCTGCTACCCCAGAGTTCGCTCACCCAATCACAGTTCGACACTTCTTCGTTCACAACCACTGAACTCGAACAACTCAACCTCGTCAACGTCGGGAATGCTCATCATCTGAACGAGACGCAGGCCCAGGGCGCCCTCCATGCCTGTCAGGCGGCGCAGGCCGCTGTGCAGAACATGGCTCAGCGCACCGCTGCTGCGGACGAGATCAACAATGCTTCGTTCGTTCAACAACAGCGTGCGACCTTCTCGTCCGCCCCCGCAAACAGCTCCCAAACCTGGCAGACCTACCTGCCCTAACAGGAGTCACCATGCAGCAAGCATTAAGAACGAAGCTCTTGATTGGGATTCTCGCCGCTCTTACCGTGATTGGTGGGGTCCTGGCACATGAACTTCAGGTAAGCAAAGAGACGGCAGCCTCCACAGCCAAGACCGCCGCCGAGCGCGACAAAGCAGAACAGATTGATCGCGACGACAAAGCGGCTATCCAGAAGATCCGTGAGCACAATGCACAGAAGGCGACCACGGCTCCAAACCACTAACCGTTCCATCTTCAACTGCACGCTGAAACAGAGGAGAAACCAAACATGATCCTCCACACGATGGCCTCCTCTGCTTTTTTCTTGCAGACCGCCGCTACCGCCCCAGGGGTTGACTGGCTCTATCAGTTCACAAACAACCTCACCAATCTGACGACCCAAAACGGAGACGCACTGTCGTCGGTCGGCATGTCCCTATTGGCCTTTGTCAGCCTTATCAAACTTGTCCGCATGGTGGCGCACTGGAACATCTCGACCATGACATTCAGCTTGAGCGCACAGCCGGTTCGGATAGGCGACTTAGTTGAGTTCCTAATGCAGTTGATCATCTGCCTGCTCATTATTAACTACTGGACGACACCCTTCCCAGGGGCAAGCTTTGGATTCAACCATCTCTTCTCATACTTCGCGCAGGTGATTGTCGCGGCGCTCGATCAGAACTCTCTCAATCAGTTACAGCAGGCCCTCAGTACAGCGCTCAACAGCACACCTCAACCCAGCTATCTTGCGCCGTTGGAGATTCTAACCTACCTCCTCGTCTATGTGTTCGTTGGGCTAGCTGGCGGCATCCTCTTTTTGATCAATTGCTCGTCATTCATTTTCTATGGCGTTGCAGCCCTCTTCGGACCGATCTTCGTGCCGCTTCTGATGTCGCGTACCTTTCGCGGCAAGTTCTACAACTTCGTCGATGTCCTG
This sequence comes from Tunturiibacter psychrotolerans, assembly GCF_051013365.1. GTDB lineage: Bacteria > Acidobacteriota > Terriglobia > Terriglobales > Acidobacteriaceae > Edaphobacter > Edaphobacter psychrotolerans_A. The sequence continues at coordinate 6,012,538 of NZ_CP132941.1, forward strand.
CTCAGTTTCGCGATGATTCGGGCTGTCGCCGCCGCCTTCATCTTCGTTTGGTCAGGATTCCTTGTGACCTTCCTTCAACAGACCTTCAACGGCGACTACTCGCTTCCCATGTGGATTGCGAACCTTTATGGAGTCATTGCCGTCTTCATCGCCTTCATCCTCAATATGACGATGGTGCCAACGATCACACAGACACTATTTGGGGGCGGTTCGGGCGCTGCCGGTAGAGTCGCACAGTTTGCTGAAGCCGTGCTTATCCGGGCGGCGGCTATAGGAGCTGCGTAATGTTTGCAATTTTCTGGGCTTATCTCTGTGTTCCGCGCCGATTCCGCTTTATCGCTCGGTGGATTGCCGTAGGCTTCGTACTCGTGGTTCTGGTTCTGGTGCTCATCCTCTTCACCCGGATCATTCTCACGATGCCCTTACATCACGGGAACTTCTTCCGCCCGGAATCACATCAGCCGATGTCGCCGGACTTTATAAGCCACCATCCGATCCATCCCGTCACCGTGAGGAGGATTTATGAAGACTGAAAGTCTTACTCCCAAACAGGTTCTGCTGACCGACGAGATTGCGAACGAGAAATACGTCGGATTCTATGCTGAACGGAAGATCAGTCGCATGGTAATTGCGACAGAGAGTGTGCTCCTGGTCGCCAGCTTTGCCACGATTGTCTCACTGGCCCATCGCCCCATCGTGGACCGCTACATCCGTATCGACGAGATGCACCATGCTCAGGCGATTCAGTATAGCGACTTGAACTACAGTCCCCGCGAAGGAGAGGTGCGGACGTATCTCACCGATTGGGCCAACTACCGCTACACCATCAGCCGAGACACCATTGCGAAGAAGTACCCGATGAACTATTACTTCCTGTCTGCCCAGCTTGCGAATCAATACATGGCCGAAGACAACGCGGCTCATCTCGTCTCTCAGGTGTTGGGCAATCAGATCGAACAAAGTGACGTTGAGATCGACGGCGTCACCATCACTTCTATGTCGCAGGAGATGGTCAAAGACGCACCGATTGCGCGTGGGACGGCCCTGGTGAACATCACGAAGATTTACTCGCCCCGCAATTCCCGTCAGCCCCGGAAAGAGCACTGGGTACTCTCCGTCACCTATTATCTTAATCCGTCTCAGGTGAGTATCGCGGCGCAGACCTTCCCCCAGTTCGAGACCATAAATCCGCTCGGTCTCACAATCACTGAGTTTCATGAGAACAGGCTGTCGGTTGAGCCCATCGACCCCGCCGCCTCTCTGCAAGGTACTACGACTCCGACAATGACCATTCCGGCAACTACCGCACGCCCGATCGGGGTGAGCCGATGAGCTGGGATTTGGTGCTCGGTTTCTTCCCCCAAGAAGTGCAGAAGCTCATTCTTGATGCCACGATCTCCGACCTCATGATCAACGGGACAACGGGCGTGTATGCGGATCGCAATGGCGTCTTGGAACAGATCCCGCTTTCGTGCGCTTTAACGACGGAAACCCTTCTTGCGGCGACTCAACAGATAGCGCGGAAGCTGGGACAGAATCTCTCCGATCAGAACCCCATTCTCAACACGCGCCTCCCGGATGGTTCGCGCGTTGCCGTCGTCGGACCGCCAGCGTCCATCAACGGGATCACCATGACGATCCGCAAATTTAACCACTGGTTTACTTCAGATCAACTAATCGCTTCCGGCAGTCTTCCCGTCAGCGTGAGGGATGTCGTCATCAAGCTCATGGTCGATAGAAAGAACGGCATCATCAGCGGCGGCACCGGTAGTGGGAAGACCACCTTGATGAAGGCGCTCCTGGACCACGTTCCCCAGCATGAACGCCTGGTCGTCATCGAACAACCGGCAGAGCTGAAGATATCGCAACCGAACGCCATCCGCTGGGAGGCAGTAGAAGCGATTCCAGGCCAGGTTGCCATCACGCCGAGCCAGCTATTGGCCGCAGCTCTCAGGCACCGCCCTGACCGCATCATCATGGGGGAAATCCGCGATGAATGCGGCTACGACCTTCTACAGGCGATGAACACCGGACACGGCGGAACCCTTTCGACCATCCACGCAAAGTCTGCGTGGGATGCTCTCAATCGCCTTTCCGACTTAGCCTTGAGTGCCCGACCAAATCTTAACCACGCCTTCGTGCGTTCCGAGACGGCGGAGGCCATCGACTTTGTCCTGTACTGCGAACGTGATCCCACGGGGCGACGCCGGGTTCGCGAGCTGATTACCGTGGCTGGATATAGTCACGCAGACCAAAGCTTCCAGACGGAGGACATCTATCGTGCTTCCGCAGCCTGATCGTCAGGCGTCCCGTTAGAAACCAACCCCGAATCGAGGTCACTCCGATGTCCCTTCATGCTGCCAAGGCGGCTGCATGGCCCAACTCGTCCCAGAAAGCGCCCAGCGTGGCATTCCCGAGCTTAGAAGCGCGCAACCGTCCATGTGCGATACCGGCCTTCTATGGAGACTTAGTCGCTCGTGAGAAGGCTGCAGTTGAGGCGAACTTCCGCCGCCGAAATGAAAAGGATGACTTCGGTGCATCGGGGAGCCTTCCGCCTCGTATCCCGTCCTCTACTCGGGGTCACGCTTCGGGGCCAAACCGGCGCCCTGCGGCTCGGCGTCGTTCTGCTTCGCTTATAGCGCCCCTGCGGGGTCTCGGTTCCTCCCAAAAGAAGTTTGAGAGCCGCGGCAAAGAACGCCGCACAAACTTCTTTCGGGCCCCGCCAAGAAAGCACTCCTTGGCACTTGGGAGCCGGGCCCACTCGCTGGCTTTGCCAACTGTGACCCGAGCAGGATACGGGAAATTCAACGAAACGGAGATCACCACCATGTACTCAAACAAAGTCACCCTCATCGGATTCCTCGGCAACGACGCAGAGGTTCGCACCAACAACGACCGCAGCCTGACCACTCTCTCGCTGGCAACCAAGTCTTCCTACAAGAAGGACGGCAAGTACATCGAGCACACGGAATGGCACCGTTGCGTAGCCTTTGGCAAGCTCGGAGAGTTCGCCGCCACGCTCAAGAAGGGCGCTCATATCCAGGTCGAGGGCGAACTACGCAGCCGTAAGTACGACAGCAAGAAGACGAACTCGGAACAGACCATCTGGGAGATCCGGGTGAGCTCGATTCTCAAACTGGATCGCGCTGCCAAGGCTTCGGCGGAAGACGACGAAGATGTCACCGAGGAAGAGGCCGCATAGGCCGCTTCCGTGACTGGAGAAGCCCGGCAACCACCGGGCTTCTCACTCTGCTAACCGCCCGTCCGATCGCGTTCTATCCATCCCCCGCAAGTGAGGTGTTGCATGAACGGAATTGCTACAGACTTTCTCACCCGTTGCTTCGCTCGGGGTGACACCATTGCTCTCCTGCTTCGCAATGAAGGTACGGCCACGACGCAACAGCGTGTCGTGCCTTTGGAGCGTGCGCTCGCGCCCCGTTACCGGGGCTGGCTCGCTCATGAGAATCATAGCGGGACGAACATCTACGTCGCGGCGAATCCGCTCCTCGCTGGTAGTCGTCGACGCACCAAGGATTGCATCGCCTCAGTTCGACATCTATATATAGATATCGACGTCAATGGAGAGGCCCGGCTCGCTGCGCTCCGTGCCTCTGACCTTGTACCGGAACCGAACATCGTTGTCTCGACATCGACTGGCAAATACCAGGTTCTCTGGCGTGTAGAAGGCTTCGACTTCTACACCCAGGAGATGACGCTGAAGCTGTTGACACTGGCGTTCCACGGTGACATCTCCTGCACCGACTGCAACCGTGTCCTCCGTATCCCCGGGTTTCGCAATTGCAAGTACGATCCTCCACAGCTCGTCACCGTCGAATACGTCGCTGATGCAACGTATCAGCCGGACGATTTTCGGTTGTACACCCTGCGTGAGGCAGCCTGCATCCCTCCCATCCGCACGCAATATCGGCGTCTGGACATGCACACGCATTCCGAACACGATTGGGCGTGGGTGTCCGATGAACTCGCTCACGGCAAAGACGCCGTAACGCTCACTCGAGAGCTTGCTTCGCGCCGCTCCGACAAGCCCAATCCCACTTATTATGCCCAGCGCACCGTAGACATGGCCTCGGCGCGTCTCTGGTTGCTTGAAGGCACCGCCATCGAGGACGTGATTGCGTCGCTCGAAATCCGTCGTCAACTTGAAATTGCCAGCGCAACTTGCTCCGCTCGTGCGCGTGAGATCGCTGCCACAGCACAGCGGATGATTGCCCGCAGATAGTTCACTCATTCACCACCTAAAGGAGAATCAAATGCCCCTACTCGAAGTTGTCCAAACCCGCCAAGTCAGCGCCTCCATCCGCCTTACCGATTCGACCGCTACGCAGGTCGATCAGTATGCGTCATTCATCAGTGCTTGCGCCGACGATGTGGTCGAGCAAGCTCTCGCGTATGTCTTCTCGAAAGATCGAGACTTTCAGGACTTCCTCAAGACTCCCCAAGCGAAGCAGGCGACCTCGACCCTTCGCATCCGCAAAGGTCCGGTCGCCGAAACAGCGGAGCCATTGCGGAGGAAGCCGGCGAATGTACCGCAATCAGCAGTGCAAACGCCTACAGCAGTGGCGGGTTTGAAGGCATGATCTGCCGTCAGATCCGGTGGCAAGACCACAGCGGTGCTGCGCACCGGAAGAATGTTGACACTTGATCCCTTCCAGGGTGGTGTTTTGAGGTGCATGGTAGACAGTCGTCTACCGCGTTCAAGAACGATGACTTACAACCCACCGGTAGACAATAGGCTACTTTGAGTCTCCTATCGTCTACCGGCCACGAGGCAGACATGGCGCTTCAGACAATCCCAACAGCGATTGATTTCGAGAGCCGCACGAGCCGTTCCCACGGTCGTGCCGGACGAACCTATGTTGCAAGCGCGAAAGTTACCCGCAAAGAGCAAGAAGAACTAGAACACGCCGCTTACAAGAGCGGCAAATCGCTCAGCGAGTGGGCCCGTGACGTGCTCTTGCAAGAGGCACGGCGTTCCCAGGACGACGCCGTATTCACGGAGCTGGTCGCTACTCGGATGCTCCTTGTGAATCTCATCAAGCCGCTCATCCTTGGTGAGAAGGTGTCGCCCACATGGATTACCGAGGCAATGGGCATGGTGCGCCGGGAGAAGCACAAGGCCGCGCAAGAGGTTATGCAGCAATACGCGCAAGGCGTGGCAAAGGAGTAAAGACATGGCGACGCAATGGGGTAGAAAAGAGACGATCATCTGGCCGCCGCACGCTCCGGTTATGTGTTACACGGCCATCGCAACGGCGCTGCTTTGCACGGTGCTGTTTGTCTGGCAACGGCTTCATTTTGCGCTGCCACCATTGCAGCAGTCCTATCTTACGGACTACGCGCGCGCCGAGATTGGAGCAGCCGTCCATACACATGGCTCGTACCGGCTCCTGTATCTCGGCGGCGACAAACCCAAGCCTCGTCTCGCTCTGCCGGTAGACTTCGCCGCAGGGCAGATGACGCTTCCGGACGGCAGAGTCCTTCCGTTCACACTGTCGGAGTTGGCACAGGCCCAGGGCTATCGCTTTCCATTTCGTGGACCTAGCCAAAAGCTCGCGGATGCCGCGATGAATCATTGGCTATGCTATGCGATCTTCGATGGTCAGGGATTGTTCGGTGTGTTTACTATCAGCTTCATCGAGGGCGGCGTCTGCCTGCTGGCGATGCTCTGGTTTGCCATCCCAAAAGACTTCCAACGGTTCCGGCAGATGAAGTACGGGCGCGTTCTGCGCGGCCCACTCATGCTCTCGCCCAAGGAGTTCAACAAAGTCCAAAAGGGGGACGGCATCGGCTTCAAGACGACGGAATCGGACAAGATGATGCGGATTCCGCTGCGGAAAGAGGCACAGCACCTTCAGCTCATGGGCGATACCGGGGTCGGGAAAACGCAATTAATAATGCAATGCCTTCGCCAGATTCGCCAGCGGGGAGACTCGGCTATCGTCTACGACCCGGCCTGCGAATATATCCAGAGATTTTACGATGCCGGTCGCGGAGACATCGTACTGAACCCGCTGGACACGCGCTGCCCCTATTGGGGACCGGCTCAGGAGATGGAGTCGAACGCCGAGGCCGATGCTATCGCTGCTTCGCTCTACCAGCCTGCCACCGCCGATAAGGATGAGTTCTTTCACCAGACGCCCGCGCAGATCTTCGCGCACCTGCTGAAGCTGGGGCCAACGCCGCATCAGCTTGCCGAGTGGATGGCGAGCGATACGGAGTTGATGAAGCGAGTCGAAGGAACCGAGATGGCCTTCTATATAGATAGGAAGGCCGGCCCGCAGCGTGCCGGTGTCCTTTCGTCGCTTGGCCTGGTCGCAAAATGCTTCCGCCTTCTACCGCAAAAAGATGAGAAGCGGCCCGTCTGGAACGCCCGCACATGGGCTAAGACACGCAAGGGTTGGATCTTTATTACGTCGCGTCCGCCCGAGCGGGAAACGCTCCGTCCGCTGCATTCATTGTGGATAGATTTGCTGGTAATGCGTCTCTTGACCGCGCCGCAACCGGGACAGAAACCCGTCTGGTTTGTGATCGACGAGCTGGCGAGTTTGCAGAAGTTGCCGCAGCTCCATACGGCGATCACGGAAAACAGAAAGTCGAAAAATCCGTTGGTGTTGGGCTTTCAGGGCAAGGCCCAGCTTGAAGTCATCTATGGGCATCTGGCCGAGGTCATGCTTTCCCAACCTGCCACCAAAATCTTCATGAAGACTGCGGAACCCAAAGCCGCTGAATGGATCTCGGAGGCCATCGGAAAGGTCGAAATCGAACGCCTGAAAGAGACGAAGTTCGACGGCTCCAGATCAGGCAAGAACTTCACACTAGAACGCCAGATCGAACCGCTTGTGATGGGTTCGGAGATAACCGGGCTCGATGATCGCCACGCATATTTGAAGTTGGGCAACAATGTGGCCAGGTTCGCTTTCGACTACATGGACCTGCCAACGCCAACACCCGGTTTCATGCCACGCAAGTCCCCGGACGGTGAGATGAGTTTCGATCCCGATACCCTCAAGCCACGCGCTCCGAAGACCGCGAACGTGGAAGCATCATCAGAACCAGAGGTGACAGATGCGTCAGAAACGGTGGCGAACGATGCGCCACTGGCGCTCGAAAAGAATCCCATTCCGTGGCCCAAGCAAGATGTGAATGAGTCGACTCGCGCCGGCGAAGTGAGCCGGCCCGCGCCTGCTCCTACTTCCATCGTGGTCGCCGACACCGAGCAGGAAGAGGTGCATGGCCCTGAATACATCCGGGAGATGTAGCCATGATGACCATTCCAAAGGCGCTTAGTTCAGGACAGGCTCAGGCCTATCACAAACTGGAGTACACCTCTGCCGCCCAGAGCTATTACAAACAGGGCGACGAAGTGAAGGGAGAATGGCAGGGTCGGCTCGCAACCTCGCTGGGACTCTCCGGCGAGGTGACAGCCCGGGAGTTTTCCCGTCTCTCGGAGGGCCAACATCCGCAGACCGAGGTCCAGATGGTTCGCCACCGAGAGGCAGTGGAATATCAGACGGCCAGCGGGAAGACCGTCAAAGCGGTAGAGCATCGCGCTGGTTGGGATGCTACTTTTTCAGCGCCGAAGTCGGTTTCCCTCACGGCTCTGGTCGGAGGGGACGACCGGGTCCGTGAAGCTCATGCCGCTGCCGTCACGGTAGCACTGAATGAGTTAGAGAAGTACACGCACGCGCGGATCGGGGGCAACAACCCAGCCGAGAACACCGGCAAGTTCATCGCGGCGAAGTTTGAACATGACACCGCCCGCCCCGTAGATGGCTACGCCGCGCCGCAACTCCATACCCATGCCGTCATCTTCAATGTGACCGAACGGGCCGATGGTTCCACGAGGGCTCTCCAGGAACGGCCATTCTTTGAGAGCAAGCAATTCGCCACGGCGGTCTACCAGTCCGAATTGATGTATCGGTTGCGTGATCTCGGCTATGAAATCGAGCCGGGAAAGAGCGGCGCACCCGCGGTAAAAGGTTATAGCCAGGCATATCTCGATGCATCGAGCCTCCGTTCGCAACAGATCAAAGATGAGATGGAAAGGAGCGGCGTTAGTGGCCCAAGAGCCGCGCAGATCGCAGCTCACTCCACACGCGACAAGAAGCAAACCCTTATCCGAGAAGAGGTTCTGGAGGCCCATCGAAATGTTGCCGCCGAGTTCGGCGACCAACCGCGACAAGTGATTCTGGAGGCCCGCGAACGTGTCCAGACCCAGGAACGCAATCCAGATCGAGTGACTCGCGCGAAGGAAGCCATCACCTATGCGCGGGACAGTCTCTTCGAGCGTGAGGCTGTCGCTGATGAACGGCTCATCTTTCGCGATGCGTTGCGGCGCGGCATGGGGGAAACGACCTATGCCGAGGTTCGCGCCGACTTCGAGGCGAGGCGCCAGCGTGGTGACTTTCGCTCCCTGGAGACCGCGAAATACGCTTCGGGTCGCAGCTTCACGACACCGGAAACCATCGCCGCAGAACGCGCAAACATCGCTCACGTTGTGGCCGGAAAGAATACAGTCCAACCCATAATGAGTGCGGAGTTAGCGCAGGATCAAGCACGTTCGCGGGACTTTCTGAACGACACCCAGCGCCGCGTGATCGAGGAAGTTCTCAATTCCGCGGACCGCATTCACGGCCTGCAGGGACGCGCGGGAAGTGGGAAGACGACCGTGCTGGCTTCGATCCGGGAAGGCGCAGAAAAGAGCGGGTACACCATCGAGGGTTTTGCCCCAACCTCCCGTGCATCAGCGCAGCTTCGCGAGGTCGGAATCGATGCTACAACCTTACAGAGCTTTCTTGCGCGTGGCGACAACCACCCCAGCGCCAGCCCTGAACTGCGCCATCTTTATATGCTCGACGAGTCGAGTCTCGCCAGTACACGGCAGATGCGAGCCTTCCTCGACAAACTGAATCCCAACGACCGTGTATTGGTGATCGGTGACACGAGCCAGCATCAGGGCGTGGATGCCGGAAAGCCCTTTGAGCAGATGCAAGATGCCGGAATGCGCACGTCGCAACTTGACCAGATCATGCGGCAGAAAGCGCCTGAATTGCTAAAAGCCGTCGAGGAGCTTGCGAAGAACAATACCCGGCAGGGCATCGATATGCTCGCAAGCCAAGGCCGCATTACAGAGATAACAGACAGGCAGGAACGCATTGCGGCTATCGCCAAGGATTATGCGGATAAGCCGGAGAACACCATCGTTGTCTCTCCCGATAACCGTAGCCGTCAACAGATCAATGAGGCCGTCCGTGCCGAACTGTTAGACAAAGGAGCTCTGGCATCAGATGGGCAGACTTTCCGCACCCTTTCCCATCGCTCCGATATGACCGGAGCCGACCGTACCTGGGCGGCGCGTTACAACACTGGCGACGTGTTGCAATACACGACTGGCAGCAAGGCCGAAGGCATCGAGCGGGATAGTTTCGCCACCGTGCGCACCGTCGATGCGCGCGCCAACACGCTCAATGTGGAGCTTGAAAACGGAGCGAATGTGACGTATGACCCGCGACGGTTGCGCGGCGTCCAGGTCTTCCGTGAGACGGACCGCGAATTCGCTACTGGCGATCGGATTCAAATGACCTCAACCCATAGAGAGCTTGGTGTCGCCAACCGAGATCTTGGCACCATCACCAGTATCGAGAACGGCCAGATGGCTGTGCGAATGGATGGGAAGGCCGAGCGCACGATCTCATTTGATACCGCTGAGTTCCGGCAGTTCGATCACGGCTACGCCGTGACCTCGCACAGCTCGCAGGGACTCACCGCAGGCCGCGTCCTCGCTCACTTCGACACCGACGGCGCATACTCTCTCATCAACACTAGGCTTGCTTACGTTGCCATCTCGCGGGCCTCGGATGATGCGCGTGTATATACCAACAATGCCGAAACCCTCGGCCAACGGCTAGCAACCGATATCTCGAAGACCGCCGCCGTCGATTTCCGGCCATCGAGTTCTACGACCGAAATCCAGCAGGCCGTGGCCGCGTTCCGTGCGAATGACCCCGTCACCGGGACAGCAAAGTTGCAGGAGCAAGGGCGTGTTCATGAGTACGCAAACCCGGAGCATCGCATGGCTGCCGTTGCTATTGCGTACACCGCCCAGGAAGATCGTGCTGTCGTCATTGCACCTGATGCCGGCGAGCGTCGGGAGTTAACCCAGCTCATCCGCGATGAATTGCGACAGCAGGGACGGCTTGAGTCGGAAAGCCGCTCTGTCCCAATCCTGGTCGAGCAGCACTTCGGCAATCCTCGTCTCGCTGCCAACTACGCTATGGGTGATGAGATTCGCTATAAAGACGGCAGTCTCGTGGAGCATGGCATCGCCGACAACAGCACCGCCACAGTTCTCTCCGTCGATGCACGAGCAAACACTCTTACCGTTGCAACCCGCGACGGCAACGAGACCTCCTATAATCCCGCACTCCTCAATAAACAGACCATGCAGAGTACGGTATACCGCGAGGAGCAGCGCGACGTTGCCATAGGGGAGCGAATCAGGTTCGCCGACTCAGATCGCGATGCCGGTATCCGTTCCGGCGACTTCGCCACGGTTGTGCGGGTCGGAGTGGATAACGCGCTCTACCTCCGCCTCGATAATGGAAAGTCGGTCGAGTTGGACTACGAAGCGGCTCGGCATATCGAATACGGTTATGCCGTCGAAACGGCAGAGCGAACCTCTGCCGATCGGGTTCTTGTGACCGGTGACGCTCCCGAGCTTGCGCAACAGCGCGAGGCACTTACGCGCCTTTCTATGCATACGCGCGATCTTGGACTCTACACGTCAGATAGCCGTGAGCTCGCAGTGCACAAAGCTACTCACGGTGCGGAGATCGCAGAGTCCCACAATAGAATTTCGCCCCCTATCGATAGCATCCCGAGGCCTACTATGCCCGGGATTGAGATAGAAGAATTCGGCAGAGGGCTGTAGGCGGTGCAGATCGATTGTGAACTTCGCGCGCGCGGTCGCAAGCCCGCTCGAGACGATCATAGTCTCAGCAGAAAGGCTGAAGCTTTCGTTAGATCTCCAAGGTCCGCATGCTAAAATCCGCGGACGGAGGACATCTTGCCGAGAGCGTCATCGAAAGAGCCGAATCCGTATTCTGTCATGGATCGCTGGCTCGATATCCTCAAGGACGAGCCTTCGCCAACAATTGCGCCGACCCTGCATCACTATACCGACGCTTTCGGAGTTTCGGGAATCATATCTTCAAACTCTCTCTGGGCGACAGCAACACAGTTTTCAAACGATGTCTCCGAAATTGAAAATTCCGTTTCAGTGGCCATGAGAGTCATTCAAGAGACTTGGAAGTCAACGACAGGCTTGAGCCCTTGGGAAAGGATGCTCGTCGAACACGTTGTGCATCTCCTCAGCACCCCGCTACACAGCTTCGGACAGCCCTTCATTGTTTCTTTCTGCGAGGCAGGTGATCTGCTGAGCCAATGGCGGGGATACGGACAGGCGAGTGGCTTTTCACTCTCATTCAAATCCTTGAATCAAGATGATGAGCTTAAGCTCGCATGCAAACACGGCTTCAGGACGGGAATCAAGCGGGTCATATACGAACCGAATAAGCAACGGGCACGGCTTCGGTTCCTTCTCAGGCGCCTTATCAAGCTGGTGAATGGATTCGCTTTTAAGCCGAACTCAACTGAAGGGGCTTCTGCTCATGTCGAGCTATCAGTGATTCTTGTTCTTGTAATGACGGACTGGGCATGCAGCGTGAAGCACGAGTCCTTTTCCGAAGAGAGAGAATGGCGAATCGTGACATACCCGAAGGGCGCAACTCTGAATGGAGTCCATCCACAGAATTTTGAAGGGGTTTCGGTACGCCCAACGGCGCGGCTTCTCCTTCCGTACATGAGCGTGGAGCCGTTACCAGGAAAGCGTCTGCCTATCCTAGAAGTTCGCTGCGGGCCAAGCCAATTCCAGGAACAGTCGTCTCGCGCCATGCAAATTCTGCTTCGCAACCATGGCTACAACAATCTCCCTATAACGCTTTCGACAGTACCCCTTAGGACCTGAGTAGATGTTGATCGAAATCAGTGTTAGATCGATGTCTAATCGAGTTCAAACCTCACCGCAGCAAGGAGCTCGGATGTCTGATACGCCCTTTTGCTTTTTGTATGCCGGCCAGTCTCAGCAATCAGGTGAAGTTTTCGCTTCGCGCGTGAACAAATCACATAAAGCAATTTCGACTCCTGGTCGGTCGCTGCTTCCACTGAATGGTTTATGATAACGTCCCAGTGCGGCACAAAACCTCGGAGCAGCCCAAACGCTATGACGGTGTCGTATTCCTCTCCTTTGACACCGTGACAGGTATTCACGACAACTCCTGACGGATGGCTAAATAGTCGCCGGAAACTTTCAATATCTCTCGGAAGGAGATCCTCTGCGTTGGACAGATGGCTTTCTGCCTTCTCAAAGAATCCCAAGTAGGACTCTTTTAGAGCTAGACATGTTTCCATATCAAAGTCGATCAGTTTGAGGAACTGCGCAAAGACATCGCGAAGGTACGCTATCCCGTCGCTTTGGTTTGAAGACAAACCATTGAGAAGGCGAAGAAGACGCCGGGGGCTGTCAATGGCTGACGGAGCTTCGATTGCTGCGATCGTACGTAAGTCCGTAATTGCCTCTCGAGCCCATCGCATTCGCGTACGGGTCCGCCTTGGCGAAGGCCTCGTCAGCATTAGGCGGCCTACTTTGAACCAGAAGTTCTCGTAGGAACTATGCAGCGGAGATAATCCTGGCGCGTCAAAATCAACCTCCGGCAAGTGGTTCACAAGTAGTCGCGCCAATGGTTTGATATGCATCCAGCGTGGCGCGATCACGCAGATATCGTTTGTGGCAACGCCCTCGCTCAAAGCGGCCGTAATGCGGGAAGCGATTGCCGCAGCAAGCCCCTCCAGCGCCACCGTCTGATTCTCGAAGGTGATGAGTCCATCTTCCCCGGCCCACTTGGATCGCCCGTCGATTCGTGGTACGTTCGCCCTGAAAAGACGGTAGAAGTCAATAATCCTCTGCGTCGATCGGTAATTTCCGTGTAGCTCGAGGTGGTTGATCGTTGTGAGCTCAAACTCCGTTGCGATCTCGCTCGGAGATTTTGTCATTGCCCCAAGCGACTCGTAGATCGACTGGTTTTCGTCACCAACAAAAAAAAGGGAGGGCTTATCTCTCGCTGCACGGTGAATAAATTTCAAGATTCCGTATTGCAGGTCCTGAATGTCTTGTGCTTCGTCTACGCAGATGACTCGAACGATCGCACCTAGAGTTTCCGCGATCTCAGGCCGATCATGCAGCAAACGATATGCTAGATAAAGAACATCGTCAAAATCTATTGCTCTAAGCCGACGAAGCTCGGCTTTGTAGGATTCGAACACCGCCTGCGCTGCGTGCCCTGTGTTCTGATCCGCTCCGTCTCGTCCGAAGCCTGTATGCACATCATCGAAGAATGCAAGCCCTGCCTCGGCCTTCAAACGTGACAGCAATTGCTCTGCAAAATATTCGTTCACGACCGAGAACCCATACTGGAGTTCCGTGCAATAAGGCGCGTAAGGCCTCAGGATCCATTCCAAAGCGAAAGAATGAATAGTCCCGGCCCATAGGCATTCGGCAGCCACATCCGCCTCATCGAGTCTTGATTGGATTTCATCCGCCGCCCGATTGGTATAGGTAAGCGCGATTACCCGTTCACGCCGTGTCTTCAGTTCCGTGAGTCCCCTAACGACGCGCGCTGCAAGCACACGTGTCTTGCCACTCCCTGGACACGCCGTGACTACGACGTTGCCGGGAGTATCGACGGCTAATCTCTGTTCGTCATTAAGCGGAATCATCTGCTTGATAGGCTCCAAGATATCCGCAAAACTCTGTCAGATCGTCATTCGTTACCGCCTGTCGAAACGCTTCTACATATCCTTCCGGCGTCAGCTCTACCCCACTTGCAAGAGGAGAAACCCGTGCTCGTAGTGGGCTGCTTGTCTTCATCAGACGCTCAACGCGGTACTCAGCCATGCGATGGAGTGATCGGGCATTGATACTCTGATGGCAAGCAAATGCTATGGCTTCGAGGATGTAGCTCGGAATTCGGGTCCAAGGCGTTAGCTGCTCTGCGAGTAAAATCGCAAACCAGCCCTTGCCCTCCTTGTACGCCAATCGCAGAACTTCCTTGCCGTAAACACGTGGCTTATCCGACGACAGGAGGTTCTCGCTTCGGGCTTTTACCCTCGCGTCGGTATAAATTTCATCCAAGACTTTAATCGCTTCGGCGGAATTTCCAGCCTCCAAGAAATCAACCTCGAAGGTGTGCTCTGCGAAGAACGGTTTTACCCAAACGTTCTGTGCGCTGCTCGTCTCCAATGCAACGCGTCGCAAACGTCCGCTTTTCTCTGCAGCCCTCGCGTGAGCGTCTTCGCCCGTATCGCCCTCCGGATTCTCGGGCAAATCCCAGAGGGCGGAGTCTCCATCGGTCAGGATCGCACAAGGACGTTGAATGCGGCTTTCAGAGAACAGCATGGCGACGTGCTCGAAGAACGCAGAACTCATTGATATAACGCTGAAGCCCAGCTCATCGGGTGTCACCCCGAAGACGGCTTTTAACATCGCAGGAATCATCAAAAGCTCGGCATCTCCTTCCACCAAGAGCACGCCTTTCGCGAAAAGAAGCGTCGACCGCACTGCATCAAGGTAACGCTCAACTCTGCGCATTTCCTTCATGTTTATGCCATTTGCGGGTTGGTATACCTCCGCATGGTCCCGCTTCTTCCCTAAAACGTTGATGCTGACGATCTTCGCTGCAGACGATATATGTGTGGAATGTGTCGACACAATTACTTGAGTATTTTCGGACGGCAAATTCGCAAAGAGGGTCTTCTGGATGTGCGTATGGATGTGGGCCTCAGGCTCCTCAATCAGGAAGAAGTGCGCAACACGATCCGTCGATAGCTTTCGCTCGTACTCAAGCAACTTCAGGGAAAGATAGATGAGATTCGCAGCGCCTAGACTTTGCTCGTGCAGTTCACCTTTGTAGTCAGACGCGGAACTATCTCCGACCAGAACGCCGAGTCGTTGCAAAAGTCTTTCCATCGAATCTGGCAATGATGATGTGATGTCGACGTTCGGTCCATACGTATGGCCCACAGTCTTCTTCAATGCACCTTCGATATCGCGAGCCAAAGCTTTAATTTCGTCCAAGGACGAAATGTCATGGTTGAGCTTTCTGACCTGGTCGGTGATATTGGAGGCGTTCTCAACCCGAATTTCGGACTCCATTCCTCGCAAGAGCGAGAGAAGCGGATTACCACGAAAGCTGCGCAGGTCAGTCACGACATCACGCAACGCCCGAACGAAGGTACAAGCGACCTCCTGATAGATCGGCGTCAATCGCACGCCTACTACGTCGGTGTCTTCATTTTCCGGATCCGGGCAATCGGCCTCGTCTAGGTCGCCGATCCAACTCTTATAAGTTGCATCATCCAAAAAGTCTCCGGTAGCGCGGCCCGTGAAGAGCGCCTCGTAATCCGTCAGGGAGAGGGTGGAGCGATATTTGCGCAGCTCCTCCTCACGGCCACACAGCTCAAACATCTTCTTTCGCACTTCCTTTTTTGGTCGGAAAAAGTATGTACAGCTACCAGTATTCGAGCCGTTCATATGACCGGCGGAGTGACGCAGCAACTGACAGCCCTCCGAAGCATCGAGATTCGCGAACGTTGCCGAAATGACGATCCAATGGCCGTGCCAGCGTCCCAGATCGCGGCAGAAATCTGTTTCTCGAAGGTAGATTGCGTTGCGTTCAAGGCTTTCATCCAGCAACAACCGGATAGCATGAAAGACATTTGTCTTTCCTGAGCCGTTCTCGCCGATGAGCGTATTCACCCCGGGCTCAAAACAGAACCTCGCCTTGATGAAGTTGCGGAAGTTCCTAATCCGAAGTTCGCTGATGTGCATGATGTTGGCTACCGTTCTGTCTTGAGGTAAGTTTTACGGAGGCTACGGTCCGTTAGAGAGTCTCAGGTTCAAGATCAAGCTCGTGTCTCTGCATTGGGCGTGGAGCAGCTGCTGCCAGGCGGTTGAGAATATCGACAAGCGGGTTCGAAACTACATTCCGAATGCTTCCGAAAGGCCGAATCTCAGTAGAGCAGCTTGAGCATGTTCTGAGCGATTGAGGGGTGTGAGCGGCGGGACCGCGGTCAAACTGACCATTTCCACATGCCGGACAGGTCAACGGTCTTATCCGATCCTTGAGGGAAGGAAGCGCTTTCTGCGCCATCAGAATACGTACCATTACGGGGTCCAAGTCAACGCCGTCGATCGCTACGCTGGAGTATGTCTCGTCAATCGTTGCCTCAACTCCTAATTGAGAAAAGGCGTGGACATGAATTCCATCTTCTTCGGCGGCTTCGCCCGTCCAAAGAAATGAGGGATTGGTTCCCCAAATCTGGATCCCTCCAGGATAATCACTCTGACTTATATTCAGAGGGCGGTTCGGAGAGACAGGCGGCTTTGACGAGACCTGGCAAGCTTCACGTATCCCGCAGATGGGATTTCCGATTCCTCTCTGGAAATCCTGGAAGTGTCGTCCGCAGCTTGAACAAAGGTGACGCCGGTGCGGATGAACGCTAAAGAAGTCTTTATCTAGGTGCAATGCGCCGCAGTAGTTGCAGGCAATTCGGGACATTGGATATTGGAAAACGGAGGAGGCCATGTAATAGATCGCTTCAAGCTCCGAGATCACGATTCCCGGCTCCTCAAGTTTCTTGCCTATGACGCGAAGACGACGGTAGCTCTGGTCGATGCTTTTTGAACCACCACTAGCCGGGCGGGCGTGAACATGAATGCCACGGTCAATCCCAAATTCGGTCGTGTCATACACGGGCGGCACGGCGCCCCATAGTGCTATCCCTCCTGGGTAAAGGTCGAGATTCAATGTAAATATATCGCCATCATCTGTGGCGGAGACGTGGTGACGCTTGCACTGTTCTGCAGCAACGCCATACTTCGCGGTGGCGTCTGCCTTGTGGGTCAAACACCAATATCGCGTTCCCCCGTCGCGCCGTCGGCCTACAGAAACGATATTGCACGAGGTCGAAGCGTTGGTGATTGCAGCGAGGGACGGGTCAGTTTGGAAAAGCAGCTTCTGCGAAGGGCCCTGGATCAGCGAATAGTCACTCATGATTCCTTCTCCTTGCAGCAAGATGTGCGACAAATTGTCTAGTTGGGAATCCCTTTGATAGTTTTCAGCCACTCTCTCAGGTGATAGATCTGATCTTCCTGAAGACGCGAACCCCATCTTCCCACCACCTCGACTGGAGAAGATCCCTTTTTGTGCATGATCTCTTGAAGAACATTCAACGTTTCGTTCCTCCCCCGTAAAATTTCATTGGGCTGATCGAGTGCCAAGAGATTACGCCCGACAACGTAATTCTCAATCCGTCTGTCAAAGGAATTGTGATCGTCCAGAGAGTGCTGCGATCCTTGATCGTTGACAATGATGTTTCCGGTGAGTTGTCCATCCTCACGTTGTCGGAGCCGCAGATCTGGAAATTGCTTGTACGCATCTAGGGCTGGAATCTTCGCATCGATCTCAAAACCTCCCATGACATACTGGTGCGCCTCAGGAATCTTTCCTGAAATCACAAAGATGTGATCACCTTCATTGAGTTGCCGCCTAACGTCGGGTCGGCAAGCACCCAAAGTGGGATTCGCACCTAGATATGGGTCCTTAACGTGTTTACCAAGCTCGGGATCATATCCGGAGCGGGTAATGAAAATTTTGCCGATCATCGTTATTCGTCCTCCTTGAAATGCAAGTTCAATTTTTGTTTAAGTGCGTTTCCTTGATGCCTCTGCAAGATGCCGTCATGCTGAAGACGACCCACAACAATTCCTGGGCCTACTCCAATACTTTCTGCGAAGTTATGAATAGACTCATTTGTGAAAGTTTTCTTTCGGATAAACGCCCCTAACTGAGCGGGCGGCACCAAAACGTCGGAAGAGAATTGGTCGGCTTCCGCCTCGAAAGCTCTCATTTCTGGGTCGATAAAGCGATCGCTTAAGTCTTCGGAGTTGTCAACAACGAAAGATCGCTTCTGCCGGTGAAGTAAGACGTGTCCAAGCTCGTGGAAAAAAGTGAACCATAACTGGTCATCAGTTTTATAGCGGAGAGTCAAACCAATGAGTGCGCGTTTCGGTGATATCCAGCGCGCACACCCACTAATGCCGGTGCTTTTGAGCGCTGCCACCCAAACGACTCCTATGCCTGCCGCGGCACAGATCTCTTGAATCGGATCCATGATGTTCTCGACACTCATTCGTGTCAGGGCTCGCAAGTAGCTAATGGAGCCCAAAAGGCGATCTTCATCAAAATCCTCCAGAGACAATCCACGAGCTACTAACTCTACCTCGCGAACCCATGCGGCGATCGCTTCCTCTCGTGCCGAAAACGATTGGGTCTGTCTATAGGCAACGGCGGAAGCCTTCCAAACTTTTCCCCAGGTGTCGGGAGACGAAACCCCGAAGAAATTTAGGAGCGTTTCCGCGTCCGATTTTCCGCTTGAAAGGGTGTACTTGAGCTTCCGCATTTCCTTTAGCGGGAAATGATCCACCCAAGCCTGCCAGTGAGAAGACTGCGCCAATTCTTTCGTTCGGGCCTCGAATTCGTCATAATTCCTCTGCAATCCAAGCCAAAAATGTGCCGGGCGCTGCAGTACGCGTTCAAAGCTGAGCGCGGTTGTCGGAGAGATAGCAGCTTTCCCATTACAGATTTCGCTAACCGTCTTTGGCGTGAGGCCGGTCCGTCGCGCAAGATCACTTTGTGACCAGCCGTAAGCCTCTAAATACTCGGTTACGTTTTCCCCCGGATGAGGAACGGCGTTCATTTGTACTTCTTCATTCGCGAAACTATTCATGGGTGTCCTCGATCGACAAAAGGTTGATTTGCGTGATCAAGCTCCATCGTTCTTGCTCATTCGAGCGGTCCTGCGGGGGCTTCTCATCGACCGGCTCGAATATAAGGCGGTATGGCTGCTTGAGATCGACCGTGAACTTACCCAAGTCAGCTCCCTGTAATTCGTGACACCGCTCGGGGGGTGTCTTTGGTGGCCAAAAGTCTGCGAGAGATCCAGCTGCCTTCAAGGCGGCGATACGTAGAGCTAATTTCTTCGCCATGTCGACGCCAAGCTGTTTCTGAGCGACAGCTTCGTCCTCTACAGTCTTTCGCAGCTTGTTGTCACCGACCATAACGAGCATATTTCCCCAAGTGGTAAAGCCGTATCGACTAGTTTCATTACCAAAAAGGTAACACAATCGGAGCAGCAGGGCAACCTCAAGCAACAGAGGGCGTGGGAAACTCTACCTATAGGAGGGGAAAGAGGTTGAATGATCCCTGGCTTGGAATAGAGAATTGACCTTCGACGGTGTCTACGAAGAGGACGTGCTACCTAGAACTTCGTGCCTATGACCACAGCGTGGAACCGGACCCAGGGAGTCTCCTGCCGGCGAGCCGTCATCCGACTGCGCCTTCAGCTGCTTCGCGTCTTCCGGTCGAAAGACGGAGCGGGCCTCTTTCTGCCCGCATTGGACCGTTAGGCAGTTTACCGAGGAGAATCCTCATCTGTGGCAACATACCAAGGGACTTTTTTGGACTGAAATAGATCTGGATATCGCGTCGTAAGAAAGGTCAGCATCCGCTTCGCGACTCTCGCGCTGTGTTCAACTTCTCTTTCCCACTCTTCTCCTGCCAGGCCGTCGCTGTGCGTTGCTTCCCACCGTATTGTTCGCATTCCAAGTATGAGACCAGCCGTGATGACGAGTGCGGGCCCAAGTTTCTGCTGATCCACTTCCGTTCGATATCCACCTACCTGACCACCCGGTTTAGTGGAAGTCATGCGACTCCACCTTGAGACGGCCAGCGGGGCCCTCTACCGATAGCTCATAGATCGAACGCGCCATGACGTGAATGATTGGGCCTTCCTTCTGAATCGGTCCTTCTACGCCAATGAACTTTGCCTGCTGGATCACACGACGATTTTGCTCAAAGAAATCAGGAGCGACGAAGATTCTGAAATCGCCTGTTTCATCCGCCACACCAATGAAGACAACACCCGAAGCCGTGCCAGGGCGTTGCTTGACGAAAGCCAGCCCTGCTGTTTTTACCCATGCACCGTCGGCACAGTTCGCAAGGTCGGCCGCCCGTAGGTATCCCTTGCGATGCAATTCCTGCCTTCGGAACCACATTGGGTGCGGGCCAGTGGTGACACTGCTGACCGCGTAGTCCGCGACCAGCCGCTCTTCTGGAGTCATTGGTGCCAATGGCGATTCGCTCGTCTCCTCGTGTAGCCATTGGCTCTGCTGCATGAGCAGCGGTCCTTCCGGCTTTCCCGCACGTTCGACCTGCCACAGAGCATCTCGACGGTGATCCACACCATCGAGCGCGTTGAGTGCGCCGATGTTCGCGAGGAGAGCCAGTTCCTTTCGGTTGAGTTGCGGCACGCGCAGCACGAGATCATCAACGGACGCAAACCGGTTGAACACGCGGCCTCTGACAATCGCTTCCGCACACTGACTGCGTAGCCCTCTCACGTAGCCGAGTCCGAGACGAAGTGATAATGACTGGTCGTCTTCGTGTTCTACCGTGCACGGCCAATCGGACACTTGTATGTCGATAGGCTTCACGCGTAGGCCGTGCCGCCGCGCATCTTCGATTAGGACGGATGGACTGTAGAAGCCCATCGGCTGGTTATTCAAAATGGCGCACGTAAACGCTGCGAGGTATTTGACCTTGATATAAGCCGAGGCATACGCGATCAAAGCAAAGCTGGCGGCATGACTCTCCGGGAATCCGTAAAGCGCAAACGAGCTGATGTTCTGAATGATCGTCTCTTGCGTTGCAGCATCCAGTCCGTTCGACGTCATGCCGGCACGCAACCGTCCTTCGAGGTTTTTCATGCGCTCCCAGGAGCGCCGCATTCCCACCGCGCGGCGAAGCTCTTCTGCTTCCGATCCTGAGAAGTTGGCGACTACCATTGCCATCCGTAATAGTTGCTCTTGAAAGAGCGGAACGCCTAAGGTGCGCTTGAGTGTCGATTCCAAAGAAGGGTGCGGATAGCTCACTTCCTCCTGCTTCTGGCGCCGCCGCATGTAGGGGTGCATCATCTTGCCGACGATCGGGCCTGGCCGAATGATTGCAACCTGAACAACGAGATCGTAGAACTTCTCGGGGCGGTTCTTGGGTAAGGATGATTTTTGCGCTTGGCTTTCAACTTGGAACATGCCGATGGTGTCGGCGAGTTGTAGGGTTCGATAAACCCCCTCATCTTCCGGCAGTTGTGCGAGATCGAGAGTTTCGCCATAGTGCTCAGGGACGAGCGTGAGGCAGTCCTTGAGCACGGCCATCATGCCGAGCCCCAAGAGATCCACTTTGATGATGCCGAGGTTAGCGCAGTCCTCTTTATCCCATTGCACAACGGTTCGGTCTGGCATCGACGCCCGCTCCAGAGGGACGACTTTGTCGAGCTGGCCTTGGCAAATCACCATGCCGCCCGAGTGCTGCCCGAGGTGCCGTGGGAAGTCCTGTATCCGCATACAGAGTTCTAGGTACTTAGCTATGCGTGGATGCTGCACATCAAAGCCCGCGTTCTGAAACGAACGCGCCATCGTATCGTTCGGTCCCTTCCACTCGTAGTTCGCTACCAGGCCAGAAAGCCGTTGCAGCGATTCGGGATCAAACCCAAGGGCTTTGCCAACCTCACGAGCTGCGGACTTGCCACGATACGTGATGACGTTCGCCGTCATCGCTGCGCCAAGTTGCCCGTAACGTTGATAGACGTACTGGATGGCTTGCTCGCGCTTCTCTTCCGAAGGCAGGTCAAGATCGATGTCCGGCCATTCGCCGCGACTTTCGGAGAGGAAGCGCTCGAACAGCAGCTCCATGCCGACCGGATCAATCGCGGTGATTTCGAGCGCATAACAGACAGCAGAATTCGCCGCGCTCCCGCGTCCCTGAATCAATATGCCGTACTTCTTGCAGTATTCAACGATGTCCCAGACGATGAGGAAGTATCCGGCGAATCCGAGCTTCGCAATCAGTTTGAGTTCATGAGCGACTTGTTTTTTCGCGCGTTCCAGAAGGCCAGCGTCGCGTTTCGGTCCATAACGCTTAGTGACGCCTTCGGCTACCCGCTCAGCGAGAAACGAATCCATCGTCTCGCCGTCAGGCACCGGATAGCGTGGGAACTCGTAGCCGAGGTCCGAGAGCTGGAACCCCAAACGCGACGAGAGTTCGATTGTGTTTTCGACGGCGCCTGGAATGTCGCGAAACAGCGGCGCCATCTTGTCAGCGGCTCGGAGATGCCTTTGATTATTGAGGGCGAGCAGGCGTCCCGCGCGATCAAGTTGCGTGTGATTGCGTATGACCGTGAAGAGGTCGGCAATCTCGCGGTCGTACCGCGTTGCGTAGCGAACGCCGTTGGTCGCGAGCACCGGCAAATGGAGTGACTCCGCGATGCGCAATGCCGCTTGATTTCTCCACTCTTGCGTTCTTTCACGATGACGCTGGACCTCTACATAGACATTCTTCTGTCCGAAAATCCGCACGAGTCTTTCCACGGACGCACGGCCAGCGGCTTCACCGCCGTTCATGAGCGCGGCAGCAAGAGGCCCTTCCTCGCCCCCAGTAAGGCAGACCAGACCACGACTGTACTCTTCGAGGTCACCGAGCTTTGCGGACCCTTCCTGCTTTGTCGTCTCACGCATCTTGAAACGCGTAATCATTTGGCAAAGATTTTGATAGCCTTCGCGGGTTTCGCAAAGTAGAGGGAGACGTGTCGGTTCAGCAAGATGCTGATGCGGCAACCACACGGGAGGCGTGATGCGATTACCCAGGCCGGTAACGGAAACTTCTGCTCCGACGTGCGCCTTAATCCCGTTCTCAGATGCGATCTTATGAAACCGTGCCGACCCGTAGAAGCCGTTGCAATCCATCATCGCGATTGCTGGCATCCCAAGCGCGAAGGCACGTTCTGCAAGTGCTTCTGGCTGGGAGCCGCCCTCCAGAAATGAGAAAGCGCTGTTGGTGTGGAGTTCGATATAGCTCTCAGTCATAGAGTCCCGCCACCCTCCAGTCTTTCAGGATGAAGTCATGCGAAAGTCGACAGATCAGAATTGCACTATCCGTCGTCTTACCGATTACGTCCCACTGCTCGTTGCCCCAGATCGACTCGTTCCACCAATCTCCTCCCTTGAGCCATGGACCATAAACCCGTTCGACGGTGTAACAGCGTGAGCGAAAGTGGATCTCGCAGGGCTGGCCTCGCTGGATCTCAACTCTCGTTCGCTCTGCTGGCCGAAGCAGACGTAGACACATGGGCGACGCTGTAGCAGCGCAAGGAGGCTCTGCCGTGGTGATCGAGAAAGGCTCGATATGAAAATCACCGGCGCGTCGTGTGTCATCGAGCACCGCCATACCGACATTGCCTTCACCGACAATCGCTGTGATCTTCGCCAGCGTCACGTCGAGCCTTCCCGCTTCAGGAAGCTGCGGGGAGAAAATACCCAGTTGTAATTTGCTGGTTGCACCAGGCTCGGCATGAAGATGAACTCCGAGAATCGAAGCATTCGGCGGATGGCCTTCGAGATCAAGTTGCAGCAGCTTGAGCCACAGCTTCTTCTCATTCGTCGGTACGCGCGGATTCACGGTGCGTTCGTGCGAGCCTCCACCGTCAAGCCGAAGCGTGATCGTGACCGATGCCAACGCGAGAACGCGCGACCTAGCTCGAACGATAAGTTGCTCCAGCATCGTCGAGAGTCCGAACAGCAAAGACTCCAACTCATCGAGCGGCGAATCAAGCTCCGCTTGCTCTTCAAGTACAAACGGCACGTCGATAGGCTGGAGCAGATGCGGATGCTTCCCGTGCGCCAGTTGAAGAAGCCGCTTCGCATCTTGTCCTAGTCGAGAGATGAGTGATCGTTCCGGCAATGCCGCTAGCGCCGCCACCGACCGGATGCCCCATATGCGGAAGGTTTCATCCTGAGCTTCAGTGATACCCAAGACCGTCACGGGCAACGGCGCAAGAGCCTTGGCCTCTTCACCGCGAGGCACAACACGGGCTGGAACACCGCCGCTCAGTCCTCTGGCTAGACACACTGCGGTATGCACGTTTGCGCTGATCGTGACCGAGCCTACGATACCCACGGAACGGAGACGTTGCCGGATGTGCTTCGCCAGCATCAACGGCGGTCCAAATAATCCTTCTGTCCCGGCTGCATCCAGAACGCACACGAAGAGCCCGTTGATACTTCGATCTTCGATGCGAGGCGAGAATGCGCCCGCACATTCCAGGAGAATGGTGCGAACGGCCGCTTCTGTCTTTGGGGAACGCTGCAACACCATCACGTTCTCAAAGGTCTCGACTTCTACTTTCGTCATCCCATTACGGAGACCGTGAAGTCGGGCTCGCGTGTTCATCGCGCACACTGACTCCGACGGTGGCTCGCCTTCCAACACGACACACGGCTTGTCGTGCAGTTCGGGTCGAAGGCGGAGTAGGGCTTGTGCGGGGAGTTCCCGGACGTAGACGCAGGCGTAGAGCTCCGGTGGACGAGTCATCGCGGGCCTACCCAACTCGCACGATGCGTCCAACGGGCGTCTCGTGCCCTTTGCGGAGGCTTTCGCATCGGCACGACGTTACTGGGCGTTTGTGTGAAACGCTGGCGCATAACTTCAACGTGAGCACTGAGTCCGGTAAAGACCGTTCGCTCCTCGTTGGTGTCTTCCAAAGGCGATAGGCATAGTTGCAGTTCCGAGCTGCTTTTCGCGCAGGCATATTGGGAGAGCAGAACGATGCTCGCTTGCGTCTGTTCCGCAGCCACGCGATATCGGTGCCAGGTCGATAGGTCAATGCGAGACACGACCTCGCTTGCAATCTCTCCAAAGTCAAGAATGACAGCACTGAAGCCGCCCGTTTGGATGAGAAGGTCTGCGCTGCGCAGCGCTTGTTCCACTGCGTCATAAGCTCGTCCGCGCCTGGGGGTGCGGACGCTGGTCGAGGCGGTTTTTGGGTTCGGCGCAAACGTCTGTGGCGTAGGTCGTGGCTTCGAGATAGGCTCCGCGCAGCGAGCCCTTACCGTCTCATCACTGAGGAACCGTCCCACGGCTGCGGATAGACCTTTGACCTCGTTACGCGGATGCGTTCCGTGGCCTCCACCGTGAAGCCCTTTCAGCACAGGTTTCGGAGTGAAGCATTCCGGGGGAAGGGTAAACTTCCGCGTCTCCTGTTCAGATACCGTCTCGCTCACACCGCAGCGCACCCATAGAAGACGCCGGAGATCAACTCCCGCTGCGGATGCCGCTGCCGGGTTGAAGGTGTTTGAGGCGTCGATCCACGCACACACCTTTTCCGCTGCCGTCACTTGTGACAGGAACGAGAGAGCGAGAGACATTCGCCCAGAGCACACATCCCCGACCAGTTCGGTCATCGCTCCAACCGGGAACCCACCTTGAACAAGTTCGTCCAAAGGGCCAATTCCCGTCGGGACTACCGGGCGCACCATGCGTGCGGGGGGCGTCAGCGCAGAGGGGAACCTGTGCGCAAGGGCCGACTCGACTTGGACACGAATTGTGGAGGAAGCTGACATGGCGAAGACTCTTCGCCTTATCTTCGCCTATCCTGCTCTGGTCGTGTCAAACGGTGGCGCACTCTTTACGGTGCACATGTGAGCTATCTTGTTGAAAAGAAACCGCTAATTCTTTCCAGAAGCCTTCCTGATGCCAGCCCTTAACTCCATGACTGAAGTTAGCGCCAGCGATGTCATGCGAAAAGGTGCCTTTTACCATCTGTCCGACTGCATCAGACGGCCTGAAGAGGTTTCCGTAATGACGAGTTTTTCGAGCCGGACAAGCAGATGGTGAAGAAAACCATATCCCGTCGGAAGGCAGAGTTCATTGACACGATGGATTGCCTCCCCGTGACCAAGCTGCCGGAGGGCCCAGAGTGGACCTACGAACTCAAGCTCGATGGCTACCGGCTGGAAGCTGTCCGGGCCGGTTGTGAAACGACGCTGTATTCACGTCGCAGGAATGTCCTGAATCAGAAGTTTCCCTACATCGTTTCCGCTCTCACCGCTTTGCCGGAAGATACCGTGATCGACGGGGAGTTGGTCGCAATGGGGCCAGACGGCCGCCCGAACTTCAATCTGCTTCAGAACTTTCGCTCTGCCGAATCCCACATCACGTACTACGCCTTTGACGTCCTCGTCTACAAAGGCAAAGACCTTACCTTGCTTCCGCTGTCCGAACGCCGCAGAATCCTACAATCCGTCATCAAGCCCTCTGAGCATCTCGCGTTGTCGGAGGTTTCCGACCAGACAGCGTCCCAGATGCTCAGCTTCGTCCGTTCCCACGGTTTGGAAGGAATCGTAGCCAAGCGCAGCGATGGTGTGTACCAGCCCGGCATGAGAACGGGAGTCTGGTCGAAGCACCGGATCAATCTCGGTCAGGAGTTCGTCATCGGTGGTTACACACCAGGAACGCATGGTCTGGATGCGCTGATCGTCGGCTTTTACGTAGATAAAGAGCTTCGCTACGCGGCGCGTGTTCGCGCCGGCTTCATCCCCGCCACACGCAGAGAAGTCTTCGCAAAGATCAAAGACCTCACGACAACGAAATGTCCTTTCGCAAACCTGCCTGAAAAGCAGGCTGGCCGCTGGGGGCAGGGTCTGACTGCCGACAAGATGAAGGACTGCATCTGGCTTCGCCCGGAAGCTGTCGCCCGGATCGACTTCCTCGAATGGACAGGCGCCGACCATCTGCGGCACACGAAGTTCGTCGCTCTACGCGACGACAAAGATCCTCGCAAGGTCGTCCGGGAGACCTAACAGAGCGGCCTCAAAATCGCAGAAAATACCAGCAAAAGCCTAGAATAGAGGTCTATGTGCTTCTCAGCCCGAGTCCGGCAGAATCTGAAACACCTCTCCCGTCGCTATGAGGCCGAGGTCGATTGGGCAGCGTTCGAGGAGCTGTATCGGCGGCGAGCGGAAGGAGAGGATATTCGTACCTCCCGCGACCTCCAGCGCAACTTCCAGCACCCGGAAACCGATGTCGAGCGCAGCACCGCCGCATACATCGGTCAATACCTCAAAGCAAGGCGCGACGAGTGGGAGAATGAAATCTTCGCCCAGCGTCGCCGCGTTGCCGAGGCTGAAGAATCACTCGCGAAACGCGAGACCAAGAAGGCGCGCGAGGATATCCGGATCGGCACAAAGAAAGCACAGGATTACCTCGATCGCCTTACGGATCTTCGTCGGACAGAGGCCAACAACGAAGATGCCCGCATCTTTCCCCTCAGCTTTGCTCCCGTCCTAATCGCGGAAGAAGGCCGCATCGTTATCAAGCCGATGCGTTATACGTGTCGCCTCTCGGGAAAGCCCGCGGATATAGAGAAGCGGTTTCCCGGCATCTACAACGCGCGCAGAGACAGCCTGGATGACTACTGGCGTGGCGTGTACGGGCGTAGCCATGCCGTCATGGTCATCAGCGGCTTCTACGAAAACGTGCCCGAGCACCTGTATCAGCATCGCGAACTCGCTCCCGACGAGAAGGAAAAGAACCTTGTTCTGGAGTTCGATCCGAAGCCCTCGCGTGACATGCTCGTTGCCTGTCTCTGGGATCACTGGACGCAGCCCGGGAAACCTAGCCTCAATTCGTTTGCGGCAATCACCGACGAGCCTACGCCCGAGGTCGCCGCGACAGGCCACCAGCGCACCATCATCACCATTCAGGAGCGATATCTTTCCGAGTGGCTGTCACCGTGTGCGCTGAGCAAAGAGCGGCTTGAGCACATCCTTTCGGACAAAGAGCTTCCGTACTACGTTCATCAGATCGCAGCATGATCATTCGAGGTATGACCCGTTACTGTTCAGTATCCCTTTGCGAAAGACAGTGGTCGAGCCTCTCGATATCGCGAATAATTTGGGGGGCCAGGTGACATGCCCAAAGTCTCCTCGAAAAAGTTCTTCGCCGAGCAAACCGCGCACTCTCGTGTGAAGGCCGACATCGTCTACAAATACGTCCTCGCCTGGGCCGCCATCGTCTTGAATACCAGATATAACAGCACTGGCACAGCTGCATATGTTGATCTCTTTTCAGGTCCGGGTTCTTATGACGACGGGGCCCGTTCGACACCTCTTTTGATTGCAGAGGCGGTTCTGAAGAAGCCTCAGCTGGTGCAGGGGCTTCAGATGTTCTTCAATGACATCAACCCCTCTCTGACGAATTCTCTGCGCCAAGAGATCAGTGGACTGGCGGGTGCCATAACCCTGCGGCACGCGCCACGCTACAGCAGTTTGCCGGCGACCATCAGGTTGATCGACAGCCTTGGTCTTTCATTGGACGTCCCGCAGTTCTACTTTTTGGACCAGTTTGGATGGGCAGACATCACACCGGATTTAGTGCGCCGAATCTTCAAGAACCGCAAATGCGATTGCGCCTTCTTCTTGCGTACCCCGAGGGTTATAGCGGCCGTGTCGAATCCCAATTCCCGAGACGCAATGGTTACTCTGTTCGGCGACACAGGCTTGGAGTCGCTTAGGCAATCGTTCCGCGACCGGCCACGGGAAAAGGAAATCGTTGTCTTAGAGCACCTCAAGGAAGCGATGCGGCTCGCTGGCGCTCCCTACTTCCAGCCGTTCCCATTTCGTCTTGGCGACGGAAATAGCCCAAAGCAACACCTCATTTACTTGGGCAAGCATTCGAAGGGACTTGAGGTTATGAAGGATGTCATGGATCGCAGTAGTACCATGCATCATGACGGCGTTCCTCAGATGGGCTATACCGAAGGGCCAGTCCAACACGGTCTCTTCAATCCCGATCCGATACCTGGATTGCAGAGCGAGTTGCTCACCTTTTTTGCTGGTCGGACCGCGACCGTGGGTGAGATCTTTGAAGAACATCACGTCACCAACGAATGCTTTTTACTTCGGAACTATCAAGAGGCGCTCAGGAGGCTAGAAGCCGCCGCTTGCGTGAAGACGACACCATGTCTCTTTGAGCGCCCCACACGCAACGGTATTGTGACTATGTCCGAATTAGTCACGGTGACGTTTCCGCAGGAAGGGAGAACTTCGTGAGCGAACATTCAGCGATCGAATGGACCGATGCCACTTGGAATCCAGTGCGAGGATGCACCAAGATTAGCCCCGGCTGCAAACACTGTTATGCGAAGACGTTTGCAGAACGCTTTCGCGGAGTCCCGGGCCACCCGTACGAACAAGGCTTTGATCTTCTGCTCGTTCCAGAGAAACTGGAAGAGCCATTGAAGTGGAAGCGACCACGCAAGATCTTCGTCAACTCCATGAGTGACCTCTTCCACCCCGAGGTACCCGATTCCTACATCGTGTCCGTATGCAAAATCATGGTGAAAGCGGATTGGCACCAGTACCAAGTCTTGACCAAAAGGTCTGAGCGATTGTCGCATTTGTTGAAGACCAAATTGCGATTCGCTGCCGAAACTCCGCATATTTGGTGGGGCGTCAGTGTTGAGGACAGACCTTACGGGCTGCAAAGGATTGCACATCTACGCGACACGCCAGCTTCAATAAAGTTCCTTTCGGTAGAGCCACTCCTTGAGGACTTGGGAGTGGTTGACTTAGTTGATATCGACTGGATGATCGTTGGAGGCGAAAGCGGGCACGGTGCACGACCGATGCAGAAAACTTGGGTTGAACATCTCCTGAAACAATGTAAGCAACAAGGCGTGCGTTTCTTCTTCAAGCAATGGGGCGGACCGAACAAGAAGGCCACAGGGAGATTGCTCAATAATCGGACTTACGACGAATTACCAATTATTCAGTGATCCCGTCGGCTTACAAAAACTGAATCCGCGCAAAATTGCAGAAGTGAATTTGCTTCGCGCTAGCGCCCTAATTTAGATATCGAACGCGTACGAGGCAGCCTTCCGACCAAATAGCCAAGGCCTTGCCATTTCTCACGACGCAGCAATCGACATTAGTAGTGGGAAGTCATCCTCACTTCAGAGATAGCACTACCAATTCTCATAGCTACGCCACTACTCAACAGCTTCTGGGAGCATACTGGGCGTAATGATGAGCGAAAGCTCTGCGTCAGGCTGTTCCGCTGTTTCCGAAAGTGCCTGAAAGTTACTGAGTCCGACGCCCACCAAGCGGTAGAGCTGTGTTGTTCGTAGATCGACTCTTTCGCACAACATCAGAGCCGTCTCTACAAGCATTTCGAAACTGGCAACTGGGCCCCGCATTGATAGGCTACGCGTCAGCGATTGGAATTGCTTCGTCTTGAGTTTGAGCACGATGGTCCTGGCACCGCGCGCGTTCTCGTGTGAGGCTTTCCAAACCTTCTCTGCCAAATGCCGGATATGCGGCAGGCACTCCGACAGAGGGATATCGTCCTCGAACGTGTCTTCCGCAGAGACCTGTTTGCGGACGCGATTCGAAATCACCGGATTATGGTCGACCCCACGAGCCAGCTCGTATAGTCGTTGGGCGTAATCGCCAAACTCCTGTCCCAGTGTCCGAAGATCCATCGCGTAAATGTCGCCGACCAGTTTGATCCCGGCGCGGGCCATCCGTGCCTCCGTAACCTTACCAACACCCGGAATGCGACCAACCGGAAGCGTGAGCAAGAATGGCTGCGCCTCGTGTGGCTGAATTACAAATTGACCATTAGGTTTGCGCCAGTCCGATGCGATCTTTGCCAGGAACTTGTTTGGAGCAATGCCTGCCGATGCCGTGAGATTCAGCTCTTCCCAAATCTGTTGACGGATTGTCTTCGCCACCACGGTCGCGGTCGGTAGGCCTGTCTTGTTCGCGGTGACGTCAAGATAGGCCTCATCCAGGGAGAGTGGTTCAATTGCATCGGTGTGTCTCTGAAAGATCTCTCGCACCGCTTGCGACACGGCCTTGTAACGCACGAAATCAGGTGGGACGAAGACTGCCTCAGGACACAGTCGCTCCGCCGTCACCGCGGGCATCGCGGACCTCACACCGAAGCGCCGCGCCTCGTACGAAGCGGCGCAGACCACAGAGCGCTTGCCTTTCCAGGCCACAACGACAGGACGCCCGCGAAGACTTGCGTCATCTCGTTGTTCAACGGAGGCGTAGAACGCGTCCATGTCGACATGGACGATCTTGCGAGAGCCCAACGCGTGGAGCGTTGACTTCACCTCGCTCGACTCAGGCATTACACAACTCGCATTCCGTATAATGCTGAGCGAAGGCGTCCCATTCGGGAATGCCCTCGAAGGCCGAGTTGTTCAGATCGATCAGATTGTGTGGTTTGAGAAACGCGAAGTCGAGCGGACGTGCGTCAACGAAGTTTCGTAGGAGTTCCGTTCCGGCTGGACACGGCAGTCCCTCATCTTCGGCAAACAGCTTCTCTATCCCAAATTCGAGTTGATCCGGCTTGGACATGCAGGACTCCGTAACCTACATCTCATTCTGGCATGTTCGCCTTGCATTCGCCTAACGGTGCAGATTTGAGGACGCTATAGGAGAGGTCCGCTCTAGTTCGCGGCTGACGCCTTTGGTCTCGCGTCACGGAGTGCTTTGAGAACACTAGAGTCCACCAGATAGCTGATCATTGCGCTGCATGCGAAACACTCAGTCAGTTGCAAGTCGCCCGCGTCCGTCTGGTCTGGAATCGAGGAAGACCGTAAGCACTCTGGGCAGGTGACCACGATATAGTCGGCGTCCTTTCGCGGAATCCACAAGGGCGCTTTGTCGGCTTTACCGATGTGCGGGCGTATCGGCGAATCAGAGATCAACTCTTTCATCTTTGCCTTGAGATCGCCTGGAGTGTATTCGCCCTTTTGGAAAAAGTGATCGACCAGCAAGCCGAGCGGCATGGTCGCAAGAATGAATTCGCCACTGATGCCGATGGTGGGAAGGTGAGGAAACCTGCGACGGACGATGGAGAGCAGTTCAAACCCGGACATATTCGGCATGCGCAGGTCGGAAATAATCATGTCCGGCAAGACTTCTCGCAGTATCTTCAAGGCGACGAACCCGTCTTCCGCCGTCCGCACCGAGAACCCGAAACTCCGAACGATCGCTGCGGTTGTCTGAAGCAGGACAGGATCATCATCGACGAGGAGAACACGGCATTTGAAAAGGCGGCTTGCATCCATCAGAGGTTACCTGTGTCTTTCTTCCCAGGAACCCGTGGGCTTGCGCGATAGCGCCCTTGACCTGTTCGTATCTTGAAGAGGCTTTGACGGTAGAAGCGGACCGTTCCGCTCACTCTCTGGCTAAGGGAATCTTACTCTTCACAAGCACTGCCGGCCCGGGACGCGTTTTAACGCTCAATGTTTCAGGGAGAAGCTGCGCTCCTCACCCGTCTGCAGCCGCCTCGCGTCTTCCGCCATACGTCTTCCATTCGACGTTTCAGCCACCGCTTCAATTACGCTGCTCTTAAACTCAACTGGTTCATTCGAATCAGGGAAGAGTTTCACAATCCCACGCAACGCTTTTCGCGCCCCCTCGGCTCCCCATAATTTGTTGTTCCGAATTGACTCCCTTCGGTCGCCCTGTTCTGCCTATTCGTCAGGCGGATTCGTCCATCGTTGCAAAGCTTGTATCGCCGCTTCCATTGCTTCAGTTTCCTCATACATCACGATTCGCCATTCCTCTTCGTGCTTTGCAAAGACAAGTCCGCATTGGGCCATCATCTCGCAGATTAGATCGTAGATGGGCGCAAATACTTCGATGGATTCCCAGACGAATTCCTGCAGCCAAAGTTCATGCAGGATGCGTTCGAGACGGCTGATGAGATCTATAACCGGCGGATTCTTCTTGAAAACCTCCTCCAGGCTCGGCGTGCGATCCTTCAGATTTCGTTCCACTCCGTGGACATGGCCAAGCAGGTAGCCTGCACAAATGAACACGTCTCCGAAGAGCTGCTGAAGCTCACGGAACACATCGCCTGCGCCGCGCCCCTCACGGTGTGCCTTGATTTGTTCCAGTGCCGCACAAAAGCTGTCTTCGATCGCCCGACAGAGAATCCCCTCAAACTCCTCAACCGCTTCCGGGCGAAACGTTGCCGAAGATCGGCACGCGGCGTATTCGCTCCAAACATCCATAGCCTTCAAGAAGGTCTGTCGCGATCGGTTGCCGCACTCCAGCGGCTTTCCATAACTTTCGCGAAACATCCGATAGAGATGGCTCTCGTGCTCCACATGGGCGGCTTCATGGGCAATGCAGCCCAGCGCCAACCGCTGCATCTCCGGCTCCGGAGAGAGTGTTGATAAAGCGAGGCCGCGACGCAACACGATATGGAAACGTAGGTCTCCCCCACGCCGGACCGCAGCCGTCCGCGCCATCTCCATGACCTCCGGCTGGGGACCCATCTCTAGTGGAACCTGGCCTTGGGGAAGGGCTTGCAGCGCGCATGCAGCCGCACGGCAGTCCGAAGTGACCGTCACGCCGTCCAGCGCCTGCAACTCAATCCCGGAAAACGCGACGACGTAGAGTATTTCTTCGATGGCGACGGCCAGCGCGTCTTGTACCTCCGGTTCTTCAAAACAGGAGACATCGAGGCTGCACCGGTCCGGCAGCGGCAGACGAGCCTCGCCTTTGGCCGCGAAGTTCAGTTCGCGAATGGCGCTCATCGCGGATACCCCGTCGCTCTCGCACATGGACTTTTCATGCGCACAAAGCAATGCCTCCATCGCTTACCTAAGGCCAACACAAATCCCGGTCCCTTGGAGGCCGGCAGGAACCATTTCCGGGAAATAATATGCGGAATCAGCATAACTCCTCAATCGGAAGGGTGGGAAAACGTCTGCGGTGCGCCCCCGCAAACAACCCTATAACCCGTGATCGGGGAGTTGGAAAGCCGACAACACACGGCTCCTGTGACCTTTAGCTTTAGGGGCCTGGACATACGTCACAGGCTCCCCGACCGCAAAGGCGTAGGGATTCGTAAGCGCGAATACGCGCGCTCAAGTGTTGTTGGGGTTTCCACACCCCAGAACGGCGCGTGACCGTTCCAAATTCATCATCGGGCATACAGGCTCGAATGGCAACGGCGCCCAGTCCCGTCCATGGCATATCTCGTCAAATTTTGCTTGTTAACCGCGTTTTCGGGGAATTTAGGAGAAAGACTCTCGCCAGGCAGGAGGTCTCCTCCGCACTCTATCGTGAGTCATTCGTGCTCGTTAAGGTTGCCGCGAACCACTATCGGTCCCGATCAACGCTCGTATAACCGGCATCTTTGCCGGAGCTCGTTCGGTACGATAAGGGCATGGCTAAACGGGAGCCGGTTTACACCATTTATGGCAAGAAGGAATTGCGCGCGCTCGCTTCCTCTGCGCGCCAAGAGATCATTGACGTACTAGCGCAAATGGGAACGGTGTCCGTTCCAGAGCTGGCTCAGGCGCTGGGCAGGCCCCCGGACACCTTGTACTATCATCTCCGCATTCTCCAAAAGGCGGGACTGGTTGAAACCGTCGGGTCACGTGTCAGGGACGGCAGAGCAGAGACGCTCTACCATGCTCGGAACCTGAATATCGATTACGACACCTCTAGGCGCAAGAATCAGAAGGACCTCGTCGCCGTGGCCACATCCATGCTCCGACTCGGAATTCGGGACTTCGCCGATGCCGTACGCGATACAGAAATTGTCGTCGAGGGTCCTCGGCGTGAGCTCTGGTCGGCTCGAAAGACCGGCAGACTCACGAACAAAGATCTGGCGCGCGTGAACCGCCTCATCAAAGAATTGCTTGACTCAGCCTCGCCGGGATCGGAGCAAGGGCAGTTATACGCCGTTACCGTTCTACTGACCCCTGTGAACCGTCTGCATCGAGGTCCGGAGGCTGGAGTTCGTCAAAGGACGAGAAAGGTCCGCTGAACTCAGATAGCTGCAGGCTTGCACTCGGCGTGCGCGCACAACCACTTTGCCACCTGATCGCTCAGGTCTCCTGCATATGGTCCGTCCTTGTGTTGTTCGACACGCAGCTCGTAGGCGTGTTGTGGCGTTCCCATGATTTCGAGATGATGATCCATGCCTTGAATCAAGATAAGTGTGGCAGCGTCAGGGTGCGCTGTATTCACGATGTCCACGATGCGTTGGTGCTCGGCTTCCGCGGTGACAAAATCGGCTGTACCGTAGATGGCGAGGACCGGCACGCTTACCTGACTCCAAGGTTCCGCTACATTGAGTGCCGCTACCTGTTGCATGTAGGGTGCAGCCACCGGATACGAATTCCGCTTCTTGCACTCGGGCATTGAGCTCTCGATGGACTCCTCAGGCTGATGCTCGATGAGAAGACGATGCATGCAGACTTCCTTCGATCGAAGCAGATCATCTGTTTGGGTCGGCGTGTCGCCACCCAAGATGGACTGCCGTCGCAGGTTGGCCAATTCATACTCGAACCAGTTGATGCCGGCCGCTTCCGCGATGACGATGCCTGCTACGGAGTTCTTTACCGCGAGGCGCGGGGCAATGAGTGTTCCGATGCTATGACCGAAGAGGAATATCTTGTCAGGATCGACATGAGGCTCCTTATCCAAAGCAGCTAGCCCTGCCGCGTACATTTGCGTCTCAGAATTGAAGTCTGTCTCAAAACACGGACTGCCCTGGCTGTCGCCAATCCCGGACTTCTCGATGCGCATCACAATCAGGCCGGCTGTGCTCAAATCGTGGGCGAGCCTCCTGTAGGCGTCGTTCGGATCGGCTGGGTTGTCGACGGAATAACAGCCGATACCCCCAATCAGCAAGACGGCTGGCAGTTGTCCAGTAGCCCCTTTCGGCGTGGAGATTAAAGTTCGGCGTAGCGAACCCGCAACTGAGATTGAGGAATAAACCGTGTCTACCCGTGGATCGGACTCCTTTGCAACCGGTACTAAGCTGACCTCCAATTGGTCCCGCTTACCCATTCGGAGGATTGAGACGGCCAGCGGCGTCGATGCGGGCGCAGATCTCACCGTCTGCAGGAAGTCGGCTGCAGTCGAGATGGCCCGCATGCCGACCGTAGTGATCACATCTCCAACCCGCACCCCTCCTTGCGCTGCGGGAGACCCCGGAACGACGATGGAAACCCGAACTCCCTGAGGATCAGGATTGACCGTAGCACCGAATGCGTTGCGTCGAGGGAGTTCTTGAGCGCTGACGGCGCACGTGAAAAGCAGAATGAGGCCAATCCAGCTTCGATGCATATTCACTCTCCGGTCACACGAGCGACTTCAACTTCAGTGTCTTCTCTAGCACCACTTTGCCTCGCTTGATCTCAAGCGTAATGCGCGTTCCATCCGGCTCGTTCGCCCACTGTTCGCGCAAATCGGCCAAACGTATCTCAGAAACGGAATGCCCGTTAATGCTACGGATGCTGTCGTCAACCTCAAGACCGGCTCGGTCTGCGGCTCCTCCATCAACGACGTCAATCACCGTGAAAGCCTGGGGGCCTTGAATGACCCACATGCCGGAGCGGTCAAATTCAGTTCTCCTCCCAAAGGATCTGGACCTTCGGAAGTAGACGACGTGCTGTAGCAGATCGAACGTGAGGGTGAACTGCCGCAGAATGTCGGCGCCAATGAGTCCTGCCGTATCCGATCTGCTGAGCAGACCCGAGCGTTGGGTCGACAGCCTGACGACCGGCTGTTCAATGGTCGCGTTTGCGAGCTTAAACTCTTGCGCTCGACCGAGCTTGCCACGTATCGGCCCGCCAAGCCCCCACCCGGTGATCATTCCCGGCGCGTCCTCGAACACAGAGGCCAAATGGCCCTCTTCAGCGAACCAGGCATTCACGAGCAGGGACGACCGAGCGCCCAGATCGACGCCGAACATTCCGCAATGGCCATTGAGACTGGCCTTCACGAGAGGCACATCGCGCACCCGAGTAAATGGCACGGGAGTGTCGAAAGAACCAGGACAAAAGGTTCCCGGCATATACAGCGAAAGAAGATGGTGGTCATAGTCCACCTGTACGGTGTACCGGTCGAACACGGGGCGACCAAGGATACCGTCGATCTCTACGGTCCCGAACACGGGCGGCATGTCGACCATGGACATCACATCAAATCGAATATCGGAGAGACGGGACGAGCCGATTTGCACGGATCTCATCGTGGTACCCGCAGTTTCGTTAGCTTTGTTTCCTGTGCCGCTCTCCGAATGGGGCAACGACAGCGATAACCGAAGCCTTTTGGCTACATCTCGTGAGACGACTGCAGAAGCTCCTGAATCGAAGATCATTCGGAATGGCCCACGCCCATTTAATCTGGCTTCAATTAGGATTCGTCCGTCGACGATCGAAAATGGGATGACTGCCACCGGCGATTCATAAACACACGCTTGCAGCGTTGGCTGATTCGGCACTGATGCAAGCGTGCTGGAAACAGACAATAGCCCGAAAACCACGATCTTCAGAATCCGCCTTCCGCTTCGAGATTTATTCACCAGACAGTTCATATTATTGGCGTCGCGCGAGTGTAACTATCTATATTCTTACACCATACCGTTACGAAAGTTGTTGGGTACATCAGATCTAGCTTTAGGCAATAAGCGGGGAACAAATGTCTCCAACCTGACGTAAAGGAGGGCAAGGCAGGCAGATTCCGGAAATGGAGCACTCATGCGGTTACGTCAATTAGCAATCCTCTGTTTCGTCCTCACTGTCGCTCTTAGGCTCGCTCCGGCGCAGAACCATGCTGCGGTGAAGTTCCTGGAAAGACTGGGGCCACATGCAGTGGGCGTGAGAGTCGTTGAGCAGTACGACAATACACGCAACTTTGGAGCGACGTCTGCTTCAAAAGCTGTCCCCGCTGCTCAACCTGAACGTGGCCGGCCGCTACAGACGCTCATCTGGTACCCCGCGCAGGAGAGCGTTCGTCCGGCCATGACTATGGGAGACTACGTCACGTTGATGGATACGGAGATAAGCTTCGGAAATCCTCAGAAAACGCGAGATGGCGATGTGCTAAAGGAATGGTTGCAAGCCTCGCTCGGACAGCCCCTGTCCGCCGTGCGGGATGCGACTCCCGAAATGGGCCGATTCCCGGTTGTGATTTACGCCCCTAGCTTCAGTTCATGGTCATGGGAGAACGCCGACCTGTGCGAATATCTCGCAAGCTACGGCTATGTAGTAGTAGCGAGTCCAGGCATAGGCGAAAAGTCTCGCGAATCCACCCACGATTTGTCAGGAGCTAACGCCCAAGCCGGTGACGTGTCGTTCCTGATTGGGTACGCAGCCTCAATGCCAAATACCGACATGACGAAGGTCGCCGCTATGGGTTTTAGCTGGGGAGGGCTTGCCGACTTGTTTGCGGCTTCGACAGACAGCAGAATCAAAGCGCTGGTCTCTCTTGACGGTAGCGAGCGCTACTTCCCAGGTTTGGTTGAAACGTCTAAGACCGTTCACCCTGATCATATGACGATTCCGCTCATCTACTTCGAAGAGGGTGATGCGTCCCTGGAAGGTCAAGATAAGCTTGATCAGCGATTTCATGCTCAAGGGCCAAGCGTGCTCAACCAGTGGAGTCATGGGGACTTGGTTACGGTCAGAATGCTTGGCCTTTTTCATCCAGAGTTCTGTTCCATCGCCTACCGAAACTCCGAACTTTGGGAGCAGGAACTTCCCAATCTTCAGGTGGCAGATTACGACCGGGCAGATGGTTTAGTTGGATACTCTTGGGTCATGCGTTATACGCGTGCGTTTTTAGACTTTTACCTCAAACAGGACGTTCAGGCTGGAGCCTTCCTGAAAGCTTCGACAAGTGCGAATGGTGTGCCCGGACACACGATGTCAATGAAATTTCGGTCAGGTGTTCCTGTAGCGATTACGCCGGTTGCGAAACCCCACTAGGTACTCTTCAAATCACGTCGTCTACGATGGCCCCCCTTTCTGTGCTGTCGTCTAGAGACGAGTGTGGCTAATGTTTTTGAGCAATAAAAAGCGTGTGCAAAGAAGGTAAGTACCTCGTGCATCCACGAATAAGTTTAAACAGGCCCGAGTCAGACGATGCCCTTGTAAACACGCGGGCACCGTCTTATGGCATACATACAAGGTGAAGGGCGCGTTCAAAGAACTCTGTTTCGGTGGTGCTCGACGATTTGATACCTGAAGATCATGCGTGCCGCGTCATCGACATGTTGTCAACAGACTTTGGATGTCGGAGCTTGGTCTCGAGCGCGCTCAGGCCGCTGACACAGGACGACCCGGCTCTGATCCGCGCGACCAATCGAAACTATATCTAAATGGCTGTCTGAACCAGATTCGATTATGACGACGGTTGGAAGCGGAATCTCGTCGAAACGTTGAATGAATGTGGCTTCTTGACTGCTTGCATCCAGACCGTAAAAGCATTGCTGAATTTCGCCAGTGCACACCTAAGCCGTAACCGCAGCGGACGCGGCCCTCATTCGTTTTGCTCGGAATTGTGGTCTTAGCTGCGGCGAATGGATCGCCATCGATGCCTCCAAGTTTCGCGCTGTGGTCAGTATTGACACCGTCCGCGAGAGAGTCGCGTTACAGCGTTATCTCGGTCAGCAAGCCCTTCCTGCATACAACATTCAAACCGCCGTCGATACGGAACATGGTTGATCGTGGCTCACGCTGTAGTGCTTGATGCTTCCGATAGCCGTTTCCCGTAGAGGGAGGAGTTGCACTCCTCGCCTGTCTCCAGCCGCTCGCGCGTCTTCCGCCACCCTCCTCAGCGGCCTGTTCCTGCCGCAACGCGACCCTGAAAGTTGTGTGCGCGGACGCGCACGAATAAGGAAACCAAACCTCGCTGAGGGCTCTGCCCTGGCGCAGCGCAAGGGGTTTCCCAACAGTCTTCCGCGCTGCGCTTGTGCAGACCTTCGCTTCGCTCGTCCTCCGCTTTGCTCCGGATGGGAGATACCCCTCCCCTTGCGCTTTGCCGCCCCGCCTTCGCCAGGAGGCGTTCGGCATGTAGGTACATGCCACGCATGGCATGAAAAGCAAAAGGCAACCGCAAAGGAGACAAACACCATGAGCAGCCCAGCCACGACCACCGTCACCCCGTCCACGCGAAACCCCAAACAGCCGCAGCCACGGCAAACAGCAAAAGAGATGATCGCCGCCAATGTCCAGAGCCTTATCGAGCAGCTAGAGGCCGGGCACTCGGACGCACTTACCGCCTATCTGAACACGATGAGCCGCTTTCATTCCTATTCCTTCGGGAATGTCTTGGAGATTGCGAGACAGCGCCCGACAGCCACGCGCGTTGCGGGCATGTACGCATGGAACCAGCTAGGACGCCGCGTGAAGAAAGGCGAGAAGGGTATCCGCATTCTCGCTCCCATCATCGGCATCAAGCGCAAGCCGGACGCAGAAGCCGAGAAGGACATCACCAAGCAGAACACCCGCGTGCTTGTTGGCTTCCGCAATGCCTATGTCTTCGACGTGGAGCAGACCGAAGGTGTCGAGCTCCCCGCCATGCGTGAAGTGTATGGCGATGTAGGCGAGAATCACGACCGTCTCGTTTCGTTTATCGAACGTCAGGGCATCGAGCTTGTCTACACCGAGAACATCGCTCCCGCGCTTGGCATGAGCTACGGGGGACGCATCGCCATTCTTCCCGGACAATCGAAGGCCGAAACCTTCGCCACTTTGCTTCATGAGTTGGCGCACGAGATGTTGCACAAGGCCGAGCGGCGCACCACCACAACCAAGGTTGTACGCGAAACAGAGGCCGAGGCAATCGCCTTTGTGGTCGGCAAAGCCGTAGGGCTTGAGGTTGGAACCGCGAGTGCCGATTACATTGCTCTCTATCATGGCAACGCCTCGTTGCTGATTGAATCGCTGGAAGTCATCCAGCAGACCTCCGCTGTCATCCTTGCCGCACTGGAATCGTCCGCAGCCGAAGAGACGATGCCCGATGCAGAACTGGCGAAGGTGGCGTAAATGCAGACCATCCTTCAAATCCTCAAGATGGCCGGAGGGTGGCACCCCGGCCTCTATCTCAAGATCGACAACGCCCCGTACATGGA
This sequence comes from Tunturiibacter psychrotolerans, assembly GCF_051013365.1. Lineage (GTDB taxonomy): Bacteria > Acidobacteriota > Terriglobia > Terriglobales > Acidobacteriaceae > Edaphobacter > Edaphobacter psychrotolerans_A. The sequence continues at coordinate 6,053,526 of NZ_CP132941.1, forward strand.
ACTTGTCATCGAGGCGATGGACGAGTCCGGTCCGATGGGACTTTCTGCCATCTCCGTAGCCCACTACGGCGAACAGAACGGCGACCTCATGCGTGACCCGGAGATGTGCTTCGAGCTTGGCATGGGGGGTGGTGCGCACCTCGATCCTTGGTACTGGCGCAACGATTACGTTGCCATCGAGCAGTGGAGCCGCAACGTCGTGCGCGACCAGTACGTGCATCTTGTCGAGCTTCACGACCAGCACAAACGCTTTGCCGCAACGTGGGACAACAACCTCCGCTTACAGGGCTTTGTCGAGGCTTTTACGGATAAGTGCATTCGTGGCTAGTCCGCTCCCTTGGAGCGGAACCGCCAGCGTGTCTCCGCTCCGCTACCGTTCACCCTTCAACCGCTCGAAAGGAGCAAACCATCATGGAAACGCAGATCGTCAATGCCACCGAGTATCGCAACGTCTCTCTCGCTCTCTTGAGTGAGTCCAAGACCAACCCGCGCCGTACCTTCGAGGAGACCGCCTTGAAGGAACTGGCAGAGTCCATCCGTACCCAGGGCGTTCTCTCGCCTTTGCTTGTGCGGCCACTGACCGAAAACGGCTTCGAGATCATCGCCGGAGCAAGGCGTTACCGCGCGGCGCAGATGGCCAAGACACCGAGCGTCCCTGTCCGGATCGTTCACCTCTCCGATGCAGCGGCGTTGGAAGCTCAATTGGTCGAGAACCTTATCAGGTCGGAAATTCACCCGATGGAAGAAGCGCAGGGATTCCGCGCTTTGCTGGACTTGGAAGACCCGAAGTACAGCATCGAGCAGATCGCCGCGAAGGTGGGCAAATCACCCGTCTTCGTGGCTTCGAGGTTGAAGTTGTCCGACCTTGTCTCCGCTGCGGTCGATGCCTTCTACGCCGATGAAATCGGCGTGGGCCATGCGCTGCTGTTGGCGAAGCTGCCCGCCGACCAGCAAAAAGCCGCACTCCAATCCTGCTTCAAGGAGGTCTACAACGGAGGATCGAAACCAGCGCGTATCCTGCTACCGGTTCGCAACCTGCAATTCTGGATCGACAGCAATATCCTGTTGGTCTTGAAAGATGCGCCGTTCAACAAACGCGACGCGCAGCTTGTTCCCGCTGCTGGCAGTTGTGCCGACTGCCCGAAACGGACAGGACATAACAAGCTGCTCTTTGGCGATGACCTCGGAAGGCAGGGCGACCGATGCACCGACCCCAATTGCTATCAGGCGAAGGTTTCGGCTCACGTCGCGCAGACCGTCTCCGCGAAGCCGGAACTGGTGCAGATCAGCACGGCCTACGGCGGACAGAAAGAAGGCAGCCCGGTAATCCCTCGCAATAAGTACATCGCGATTCGGGACGACAAGCCGAAGTCGAAAGATGATGCGAAGCGGCCCGAGTTCAAAGTGTGCAAGTTCACCACCGAGGCCATCATCACCGAAGGCTCGGACGTTGGCACCATCCATAAGGTATGTGCCAATCCAACCTGCCCGGTCCATCATCCGAAGCAGCCAACCAGCCGCAACGATGAGAAGTGGAAGGCCGAGCAGGACAAGCAGCGCAAGGAACAGGCCATCGCCAACACGACCGGTCTCCGTGTCCTTGCCGCTGTGAACGCCGCCGTTCCCGTTCGTCTCCTGAAGCGCGACCTCCTTTTCATCCTTGAGAAGCTGGTAAGCGTCATGGACGAGAACCGTGTTGAAATGCTGGCGCGGCAGCATGGCATCCGTCAGAAGCGGGACGATGGAGGAATTGGCAAAACGCTGACTGCTTTTGTTCGCCGCGCGGATGAAGGGACGCTCTCCCGGTTGTTGGTCGAGGCGAGCATTTTGCTTGCAACCTCGCGGGGCAACCCGGCCACCGTCCTCAAGGATGCCGCCACGGCATACAAGGTAGACACCGAGGCCATCGCCGCCAAGGTGAAGCAGGAGTTCGCCGCGAAGGAGAAGGCAAAGAAGACTCCACCACCCGCAACGAAGACCGCGAAGAAAGCGGCCTAGCGTTCCATCCTTCGAGGGGCGGCATACCTGCCGCCTCTCATTCTTTTGCTCGAAACAAATCGCGCCGGGAGACACCCCTTCGGTTTCTCCCGAGCCCTCATCCCGCTTACATCACCGGCCTCCGCTCGCCGGCTGCGCGTCAGGAGTCGAGTTCCGAAGCTGCTACGAAACTCGCGGCTGCTTGTTCTTTGGGTTATGAACCTGGGGTCAAACGCGGGGTACACTTTCTATTTTGTGGAAACCGATTTCAAGTACTGGATGATTGCCGCTCTTTCCTCGGGTTTCGAGACACTGAAATCCATATCGCTATCGGGCACCACAGAGTCTGGCTTGGCCAGCCACCTATCCAACGTTGCATCGTCCCAAACGACGCGTGACGCCTTCAATGCAGACGAATATTTGAAGGTAGCAACGCTACCCGCCTTCGTTCCGTAAACGTGCCGCAGGCGCGGACCCTCCTTATCGTCGTCCAAATAGTGGCACCCGCCACACCGCCTTACAAACAAAACATCGCCGCCCGGCGTACCGACTTGGGGCATTCTCGTAGCCGAACCGCCTGCAGCACTCCCCGCAGGTGCCAGCACCATACACGCCACTCCAACGAGAGCTACAAGGTACAGAGCTGTCGAGGCCTTCCTGCTCAAGCTCTTCTTTGCTATCGGTTGATGGGAATCATTCATCGAGCGTCTGTACCTCTCCGATTTCCTACTCCACGATTGCCAATCGCCGAGGCTAGCTGCCGGAGCCGCTTTCTCTCAGCCTTTGCCCACGCATATACCAAATCGCCTTCCTCTGGAGTGAGTTTTGCGCTGCGGTGGATCAGCACATATTGCTTCGGCGGCATCTCACCGCTGTGTGCCTCGGCTGCGATCTTGGTCAGTAACTCGACATGCTCATCCCGATCCAGCTCTTGCCACCGTGACATATCAAAATGCTCACGACCGTCCTGAACGTCACGCTCCATCAGCCACGAGGCTGGGGCAAGCCGGCTATAGCGCGGCCACTTTGTCCTCTCCGAATGGCAATCGGCGCATTTGTTCTCCAGGATGGCCCTGACCGGCGCAGGTACATTTATCCCCCTCCATGAGTCGATCGTCGGATTTTGTAATCCGAGCATTTCCCCACGGGTGGATAAAAGAGCACGCCAAGCTCGCACTTAAAAAAGTGCCAGGCAACGCAATGTGGATTGGTTTCATGGGGTCACCACCACCCCGCTCTCATCGGCCTTCGGAAGGGAGCGGTTCGCGTTGCTGGCAGTAGAGACGCCGACGACATCACGGTATGAAAGCCCACGTTCCTCTCCAGTTATGCATCACCTCGTGGATATCCTCGGTATGCGAGATTCGACCGACACTCACTTCTTTGGAGCGGCCTGCGCTCCCGATTTATACCGGGTGTGGCAGGAACTGCACGCGTGACTGACCTCATCGAGTTGTCTTGTGAAGCTCACGGTGTCATTCGCAGCAGCCAATGCAGCCAGTTTGGTTGTGGCGTCCGCGTAATCGGCCGCAGCCCGATCAAAGTTGGCGCGATCGGTCCAGATTGCACGAAGCGCTTGTGAATCCGCCGACGTCTGCCCCTCGCCAGTTCCCACCGGAAACATTGTTGGAAGAGTCTTAGCCCATTTCGCAAGGGCGGCCGCTGGATACGCCTGAGTCTTCGCCTCGCGGCCTGCCTTCATGGCGTCTCCCATTGAGTGGAAGGTGATCGAAGACATATCCAGGCTCGCCTGACGTGTGGCGATTACGTCAACGTAGGAGACGCCGTTTCTTTCTTGTGACGACAAGCCAACGGCTGCCAAGCAAACGAAAGCGACCGATGACGCGATCAAACCTTTTCCCATTGTGTGCCTCCTTGGTCCTGCTGATTTTTCTCTGTTTCTTCAACCGCGAGGCGATTGACAGAGCGATTTGGCGAGTATACCTTGTTTACCAAGGCTTGTTAAGCATGACAGGAGGCGTCCATGGAGATTGACACACAATTTTTGAAGGGAAGCATCAGCTTATTGCTGCTCCACCTGCTTTCGCGAGGCGAACTGTACGGCTATGAAATTCTTCAGGAAGCCTCGCGCCGCAGCGCCAACGCATTCGATTTCAAAGAGGGCACTCTTTACCCTGCGCTGCATCAACTCGAAAAGAAAGGCCAAATAAAGGCCGAGTGGCGCACAGCCGAAAATGGCAGGAAACGAAAGTATTATTCGCTCACCCCTAAGGGCAAGAAAACCGCGGTCGCATACGAAAGGCAGTGGCAACATTTGACCGGCGCGATGGCGGCCATACTGGAGAGCAAATAGATGCGCAAAGCGGACGAATTGATCCATGACGTCGTGACCTACGCGCAGATTCCGTCCGCCAGGCGGCGGCGGGAGATTCAGCGAGAACTTACCGCACATATTGAAGATTTCGTTGATGCCGCACGCGATGCAGGCCATGAAGAGCAGGAGATTGAGTTACTACTCATGGCTCACTTTGGCGACGCCCGCCAAGTCGCCGAAGGCTTTTTGCATGTTTACAGGTACGAGCGTCGAACGTTTTTGGTATTCGCCTATGCGCTGTCGACATTGCTGATCGCGAGTTCTCTTCTCATGGCCATTCTGGGAATCCAGACCGGTTTGGCATTCGGCTTTGGCACACCAATTTCTGAACTGCTCGCAAGTAAACATACGGTAGTGCAAGCGCTGGATATCGTGGCGTTCGTCGCTGTATATCTGGGTTTGACTTTGCTCGAAACTCAATTTGAACGCTGCCGGTTTCAAAAAGCTGCAATTATGCTTGCGGCAATTGGTGCAGTCGTCACAATGTCATTTAGAGCTATGGGTTTTCACCCAGCTTTTCTGTTCTATGGGCTTATTACCGGCCTGTTCTTCCGAGCGGTACGCCTTTTTATTCCGGCGGAAGTCGCGCGTGTCGGCATCGTCTTGGTTTGTTTCGTTTTGGCCGGGTTCAGTTTCGCTCTGCTACGTTCACCGGTTTCAACGGTTGACCTCTTTGTCACGTGCGCCAGTTGGCTCGCTTTGGGTATGGGATACCTGCTCATGAGTCGTCTCGCGCCGCGCGTAGATGCAGCTGTTCTCGACAGACTACAACGGATTTGAAGAGGCCCTAAAGGAGGAACCGGATGAGTACGTATTCCGTTGTGTTGGGCGGCTGCTTGGTGCTCGCGCTGACTCTGCCAGTAGAAGCGCACTTCAAATTGCTTTCACCCGCACCGTGGATTGCGGAAGAAGACGATTTCGGCGACCCGCAGTGGTCGTATCCGTGCGGCGGAACGTTGACCGATCCGGGGAAACCCACCGGGGCCGTAACGAAACTCGAAGGAGGCGAAAAGCTTCATCTTCGAATCCAGGAGATGGCATTCCATCCCGGTTTTTACCGTGTGGCCCTCGCCGTGAACTCGCGCAGTGAACTCCCACCAGATCCAGAACCCATCAGCAAGACCGGACCCGACGGTCGTCAAAGGTCAATTTCAGGAGCAATTCAATATCCCCCTGCTCCACCGATTCTTGCCGACGGATTGTTTATGCACACCGTCCCGCTCGACAAAATTCAGGAAGCTGAAATCGAAATGCCGAACATCAACTGTACGAAGTGCACCTTACAGGTGATCGAATTTATGGCGTCCCATGTCAGAAACCCGGACGGAGACTACACCTATCACCATTGCGCTGACCTTCAAATACGCGCCAATCCGGATAAGCCGATCGATACCAGATTTCCCGCCGAAAACAAGCAGCATTGAAGGCGCTACTGCGCTCGCTAGGATTCCAACAGCGTCCGTAACTTGTGAGCGTACCTGCGGCTCGACGTGACCACCGTTCCTTCTGCCAGTACGATGTCGTAAACCCCATCGAACATCGGACGAATTTCGCTAATGCAGGCACTGTTCACGATGGTGGATTTACGCACACGGATGAAGTGGTGGGCCGCCAGCTTCTCTTCGAGGTGTGCCATGGTTTCCCGCAACAGGTGATGTTCGCTTGCGGTGTGTATGCAGGCATAATTTCCCGTGGCCTCGATCCACAAAACGTTGGGAACGGGAACAAAGAAAATCCGCTTCTTGTCTTTCACTACAAAACGTTCCAATGGGCGGAGACGACGGAGGGACTGGAGCAGCGGTTCGAGATCTCGATTCGTTTTCCCGCGTTGTTCAAGGACTTGACGCGCGTGGACCAGGGCCTTGGCAAATCGCTCCTTATCATAGGGTTTCAAGAGATAGTCGACAGCGTGCACTTCGAATGCGCGAATGGCGTGCGCATCGTGAGCCGTGGCGAAGATATATACGGGAGCGGGATCGGACGACGGCTCCACATTTTCGATGACGCCAAAACCATCCAGATCCGGCATCTGTACATCGAGGAAAACGATGTCGGGAAGCAGTTCATTGATCTGCTCCACCGCACTTATTCCGTTCGCCGCCTCGCCTATAACTTCAATACCCTCGTGTTCGGCCAGATAGCGACGGATGCCGCGCCGTGCGATCGGTTCGTCATCGACGATGAGGACTCGAGTCTTCAATGGGAACTCCTCAGTGGAATGGTGATGATGGCCTCACAACCTCGATCGTTGCCGCCCGTGAGTTCCAGCGACGCATCCTCCCCGTAAAGCTGTTTCAAGCGTGACTGAATATTGGTGAGTCCGACGCCGAAGCGCAGACGCGATGCCGGCGCCGGACCCGGGCCATCATCGCGGACGCAGAGCCAAACTCTGCCGTTGCGGAGTTTGGCAATGATGTCTAGCCGGCCTGCGGCGGAATCGACGCTGATGCCGTGTTTGATGGCATTCTCAACCAGTGGCTGAAGCGCCAGGCTCGGTACATAGACTCCGAGAAGGTCAAGTGGCACATCCATGTGAACCTTCAAGCGATCATGAAAGCGCGTCAGTTCGATCTCCAGATACTTGCTGACGAAGTCGAGCTCGCTCTGCAGGGTGATCTCATTCTCCCTACGTTCGAGGGCCATGCGCAGCAAATCGCCGAGGCAGACGAGCAGGTGGCTCGCAGCATCGACGTCTTCCTGCATCAGGATTCCAATGGTGTGGAGACTGTTGAACAAAAAGTGCGGATGCAACTGACTTTTAAGGTTCTCAAGTTCGGCATGAGAGAGCTGCGTCTCCAGTTGCGCCGCTATCGTCTGGCGCTCCAAAGCGGCCTGGTAAAAGTGGATGGACTGATACAGTCCCACAATCAACCAGTACGTAAGCATGCCAGTAAAGCTCATCGATAGAACACTGAGTGCAAACGGCGGGAGAAGATGGAGCACGGCAGGATCAGTCGTGCGAAAAACTGTTTGCACAAGGCCATGGCTCAAAAAGTGTTCGGTGACAGCTGCCAGCGGACCCATAATGAGCGACGTGATTATGTGAATCGCTACATGAGGTACAACCTTCGCCCCAGTCAACGGGAACCGTTTGGCCAGACCAATCACAATCGGGGTGCACGCCGCCCATATGCACCAGTAGACAAGTTCGAGTGTACCCACGATCGCCCAACTTACATGTGACCCCTGTGCCTTCACCACCACGATATGGCGCACGGCGAACAACAGTCCTACAATCGTCCACGCGCACAGGATCAAAAACCAACTCGTCCGTCTCATATCTAGCGTGGCTTGTCGCAATGGTGTGTCGACCCCTCAGGCACGGATTATAGCTGACCCTTCGAAGGAGATATCACTGAGGACACGGCGGTCGAGAGCGCCAAGTTCTCCCGACAAAGGGCAACTGTATCTGACGGCCAACTCCTGACCGCTTGTCTCATTTTGGACGCCGCATGTCACTTTTCCTGCGGGCGCCCGTTCTTCGCGGCATATTGTTTCGTGAGCAGGAGCACCGACAAGATAGAGACAGGGACGCGGCATGAACGGATTAGTGAATAGAGTGATGGGTGGCATCGCCGGTTTGGCGGTGCTCGGGATGACCGCAACGCTGGCCGGCGCGCGGGCGCGAACGCCGGCCCCGGGTACGTCGTTCCGTGACTGTTCGAATGGTTGTCCCGAAATGGTGGTGATCCAACAAGGCAGGTTCACTATGGGGGCGCCGGCTGGGGAAGAAGCGCGCGAGAATCTACCCAGTGAAATTCGCGGAAGCTCGGTACCGCAGCATTTGGTCACGATCCGACACAAGCTCGCACTTGCCAAATTTGACGTGACAAGAGATGAGTACGCTCTGTTTGTCGGGGAAACAAAAAGGCCAGACTCCGATAGCTGCATCACGGTTAATGCGGCCGGAACCGGCTTCATTGCCATGAAGGGCAATTGGCATGCTCCAGGATTTCTGCAGACAGGAAGAGACCCCGTCGTCTGTGTGAGTTGGGACGATGCGCAGGCTTATGTGGCTTGGCTGAGCGCCAAGACAGGGCATATTTACCGATTGCCAACGGAAGATGAGTGGGAATACGCCGCGCGCGCGGGAACAACGACAGCGCGTTACGGTAGCGATAATCCGGCGGAGTTCTGCCGCTACACCAATGTTGGAGATCTGGACTATAGTGAGCAGCACCCTGGCGATAGCGGGGCAAATCGAGCGTGCCGCGATGGGTATGCATTCACGTCGCCGGTCGGAAGTTTTCCGCCGAACCAATTCGGCCTCGACGACATGCTTGGCAATGTCATGGATTGGACTGAAGATTGCTGGAACGCCAACTATAGCGGCGCACCTACTGATGGCACGGCGTGGCAGGCTGGAGACTGTGGTCGGCGCGTTGTGCATGGCGGTTCCTGGGACGCTGATCTTAGCGTCGTCCGCTCGGCTCATCGCCGTGGGCTCGCCACGTCCAAACGGGCTACCAGCTTGGGGTTCCGCGTGGCCAGAACGCTCTAGAGAAATTCAGCAAGGCAGCGGAACTTTACTCCCCAGCCTGCGTAGCAGATGAAAGGAGGCGGAGCGGGATGATATTAGACCAAGTGAAAGTGCGGATTCAGACGGCGGCTCTTTGTGGCACCGTTGTGTTGCTTTGTGCAGCTTTTCCGATTGGGCGAAGCTTTGCCGCTCAAACCGCCGATCGAAAGGACGGAGAGATTACAGAGCGCATTGTTCAAGTTCAGACTAAAGATGGCGTTCCCGACGCGGGGGCGCTCTTCTCTCCACCAAAGAGCGTAGCCAAGCCACTCGCCGTGATTTGGATTCATGGAGCGACCGTTAATTTCTACTCTCCAACCTATCTTGAAATCAGCAGAGACCTTGCAGCACGAGGCTACACGGTCATTGATGGGAACACCCGAACGCACGATCTTGGTAATGTCGAGACTGATCGTGGCGGCAAGCGCATCCGCGGCGGTACATACTGGGGAGTCCCCGGCGAACAGCAACGAGATATAGCTGCATGGATAGACTTTGCAGAGGGACTCGGGTTCAAACAGGTCGTCCTCGTGGGTCACAGTGCGGGCGCGAACGCTGTACGCGAATATCAAGCGCAGACCCAGGACCCACGCGTCGCGGGACTGATACTTGCTTCAGGAGATGTCCGCCCCGATACGAGGGTTCCACCTCCTGAATGGGTATCGAACGCAAAGCAAGACATTGCTGATGGGAAACCAGAAGAATTGGTGCAAGGCCCCTTTCTGAGTGCCGCCACCTTTCTGGACATCCTCAACAGACCTCCCGGATTCAAAGATTTCTTCGGAGAGCTGAGCACCGATGCGGGTGTCGCCCGCATTCAGTGTCCATTGCTCATTCTTTTAGGAACAGATGGAGACGTTGGAAACGAGAAGGACTTGGAAGAGATCAAATCTTCAATCAAACGGCTACCTACCCACCCAACACGCGTAGATACTGCTCTGATTCAAGGTGCCGGGCACATGTATGACGGGCACGAAGATGGTGTCTCACAGGTCATTGCAAGCTGGTCTGACAAACTACCGTCAGGTGAACCCGTGAAGAAGCGGACTAAGAGTCCATAACTAAGTCATCGGTTCAGTTTGTGCTGGATATCGCTGCCACATTTTGATTCGGGTTTCCCTCTGTGAACGAATCCGTTGGAACAGTATTTGACGTCCAACTCTAACCGCTTGTCTCATTTCGGCCACCGCATGTCACTTTTCCTACAATCAGTGGTTCTCCGCAGCATATGTTCAGTGAGCAGAAGCATCGCCACGTAGAGGAGTTCCACATGAAGAAGATTCTTACTCAGTATGGAGTGTTCGCGCTTGCGGTCGCTTTGATGATGCCGTTGGCGCATGCGCAAGCGCAGCCGGCAGGAGTTCGAGCTGCCTTCGGAAAAGATGCCGGAACGCTTTCCGACAAATTCACCGGACTCGCGCGCGTTATGTCGGGCAAGTACGACTGGAAGCCCGGCCAGGGCGTTCGCTCAGTTAGCGACGTGTTCAACCTGATCGTTACGGAGAACGGCATGCTCGCCGCCGCGCTCTCGGGCACACCGAATGCGGGGGCGAAGCCAGCTCCGATCACCGATCCGGAGAAAATGCAGGAAGCTCTGAAGACTTCTTACGTCAATCTGCAAAAAGCGATTACGGGACTTTCCGACAACGACCTGCAGGCGCCGGTGAAACTGTTCGGAAGAGACATGACGAAGCAGGCCGCGCTGATGCTGATTATCGAGGATCAACACGAGCATCTGGGGCAGTCGATCGCGTACGCGCGGACCAACGACGTGGTTCCGCCCTGGTCTAAGTAGGAGCGTCGCGGGGTTCTTTGCGGCATACTGTTCGATGAGCGAGGATTCGCATTGTTACACATAATCCAAGGCTTGCAGCATACGCCGAACGTGAAATCCATCTCTTCGCGGGCAAGGTTGTCTTGGATGAAGAACAAAGTCAAAGCATGAAAGTGGAGGGTTGTTGTTAGTGTTCATGAAACTAGTCAAATTATTCCGTCGTCTTTGTGTTCGAACGATTGCAGCGCAAATCACAGCTTCCGAACTTGTGGACGTAGCGACCGAGCCACGCTCTACTATTTCCCTAAAGCACCAACGAGGATCAGACTCTATGGGCGGATTCGGCCAGCTTATTGGCTGCGTGTTCCGAGACAGATGCGAATCGCGGGTCGTCGTCTCCTGTTTATTCGTTCTCCTGTGCAGCGCTGCGAAACCCATTCTTGCTGAAAATAATCCGGCGTGGACTACACCGCTCGCACCCTTTCGGATCGCTGACAACGTCTACTACGTAGGAAGCCAAGAACTTGCAAGCTACCTCATCATAACCTCTGACGGAAATATTCTTATCAATGCAAACCTTGCTAGCTCGCCATCACAAATCCGGACAAGCGTGGAGAAGCTTGGTTTTCATTGGAGCGACACCAGGATCTTGCTAAACAACCAAGCGCACTTCGATCACATGGCTGGAGCCGCCGAAGTTGTTCGCGAGACACACGCAAGGAATATGGTGATGGACGGAGACGTGAGCGTGGCCGAAAGCGGTGCGCGCACAGACTTCTTGTTTCCCTCGCCAAGTGTCCCCTTATACGCACCTGTACATGTGGACCGCGTTCTTCACGACGGGGACACTGTAGTTTTAGGAAATGTCACGTTGACAGCTCACAAGACGGCTGGCCACACCCGCGGATGCACCACATGGACGATGCGATCTCACATTCCAGGAGAGCCAGCCGGAACGATGAGGAATATCGTAATCGTTGGAGGCATGAGTTTCTGGTCGGAATATCACTTCGTTCCGACGTCCATGCATCCCGAGAGCTACCCCGGTATCGCCCAAGATTTTCAGCACACCTTCCTAACGTTGCGCAGGTTACCGTGCGACGTATTTCTTGGAGCTCACGGCGAGTATTTCGACCTGCTCACCAAACTGAAGCGCTATCCAAAAGCTGGCCCCGGTGTCTTCGTCGACCCTGCCGGCTATAAGGAGTTCGTTTCGGACGCGCAGAACACTTTTGAGAAGGCTCTGGCCGAACAGCAGGCTGCCGCGGTCAGACGATAGGAGAATGTTGTGAGCATTTCTTTTACATTCATCTTCCTGTGTGTAGGTTTCATACTGGGCATCCACCCACAGAGAGCTATGACGCAAACAGCGACTAACCCCATCGCTGCAGATGCAACCGTTGTCCTTCAAAGGGTTGCAATCCCGGAGACAAATCGCGAACTAGGTATGGGAATAGCAAACTTTTCTCCGAACGCAGCAAAACCCCGTCAAAAGGCGATCGGTCCCGAGACCTGCTATGTGCTCAGTGGAGAAGTAATAGTAGAAATGCAGGGCAGGCCGAAAAAGGTATACCGCACGGGGGAAAGCTTCCAAATTCCAGCAATGATCGCGCATCAGACCACCGCTGGGCAACACGGGGCGAAAGTTCTAGCCACATGGGTACACACTCCTGGCGACCAATTCAATATCCGGTCTCCACACTAGGGCAAGTTTCAAGCGGATAGCGTATGAGCGATGCAATAAGGCGTCCAGAGTATGTCAGGGAGAACTTGTAGATGATCCGCAAAATAGCTTTGTTGATCGGCCTTGTTGGCGTCTTCCAGCAAGCTCTTTCTCAGGCTTTGAAATTCAGTACGAGTGTTGGGAAATACGCTGATGTAGGTGGGTCAAAGATCTGGTACGAAGAATGCGGACCAAGCACACCCGGACCCGGAGTGGTACTCCTCCACGACGGGTTGTTGCACTCTGTCACCTGGGACGAGGTCTGGAAACCTCTATGTTCCAAATACCACGTTGTGCGATACGACCGCAGAGGATACGGCCGGTCTGATAGAGCTAGAGCCCCCTTTGTTCCCGAAGATGACCTTCTAAGCATCTTGCGAATAGTGCATATGGATCGAACCGTGATTATTGGGAACTCTTCAGGAGGAGGCTTGGCGATAGACTTCACTCTCGCTCATCCGGCAATGGTGTCGGCGTTGTTTCTGATTGGGCCTGTCGTTCACGGCATGGCTAACTCTGACTACTTCATCAAGCGGGGAGAGGAGAACGACACTCCCCTTTCTCATGGAGACGTAAGAGCTGCAGCGGAAAAATGGTCGAGGGACCGATTTCTGATTGCAGGGAACGAATCGGCTGCGCGCAAAAAACTTTATGACGTGTTGGCGGACAATCCGCAGAACCTGAAGTTTGGAGGCGAATTGGAAAAGCACCCTTCACCGTCGGCTGTTTCCCGTCTTTCAGAAATCACGGTGCCAACGCTCATCCTTGTGGGTGAGGCTGACATTGGCGATGTGTTTGCCTACGCGGGGGCGATAAAAGCAGCAGTACCCTCCGCCTCATTTGAAATCTGGAAAGATGTGGGCCATCTTATTCAAGCTCAACGGCCAGCAGATATGGTCACTCGTTTCGATCTCTTCTATAGCTTGGCGATGACAAAACAAAGCCGCGCCCGGTAAAGGGGGATGCGACATCATTGACAGCAACACCGTAGCAGTTGATTTTGTACTTCAAGAGAAGAAATATGACTAGGACTGAAATTTTAACGAACGAGATTGCGCGACCCGTTGGTCCGTTTTCTGTTGCAGTCACAACAGGCCAGGTCTTGTACCTCAGCGGGCTAGTGGCACAAGATCCAGGTTCGGGAAAGCTTATACCAGGCGGGATCACTGAACAGACGGAACAGATCTTCAAGAATGATGCGGCTATATTGCGGGCGGCTCGGAAGGATCTCTCTCATGTTGTGAAGGTGACAGTGCTGGGCGCATATCTGCTCAAGTACAACGCTGTATCAGCCAATACTGAGTCGCGGCTCGTAAGCCTCCAAGGCGTCCGGATGGGCCGCCCAAGTCATATTCACATTGCGCTCTCTAGCCGTGATGGAGTTCTCGAAGAGGTTCAGGTCGGCGGCGAGGCGGTGGTCGTCGGGGAGGGAAAGATTCGCGCATAGCCAGCTACTTGTTGCGAGCAGCAAGACTCAGACCGAACAAACGGAGATCCGTCCGGGTACGAGGAAGGTACGTATTTGCAAGGAGGTTTATGCGCGATGTCGTTTGTACCAGCAAGGCTCCCGGTGTTGGGCCTTACTCACAAGCTGTCAAGGCCGGTGGATTTATTTTCGTGAGCGGACAGCTTGCCCTCGATCCCGCTACCCGGCAGATCATCGAGGGTGACGCGCGGCAACAGACCGAACGCGCCCTTCAGAATATTGCAGCGATCCTCGAAGCCGCTGGATCCAACCTGAACAAAGTCGTGCGGTGCGGGGTGTTCCTGAAAAACATGAGTGACTTCGAAGCGATGAACGACGTGTACGGGGCAATCTTCGGTCCGCATCGCCCGGCACGTACAACCGTTGGGGCGGCACGTCTGCCCAAAGATAGCTTGGTGGAGATCGACGCTATCGCTCTGGAATAGAACGGAACAGGCTAACCGGGTTTAGCAAACTTACGCGAGAAAGTGCAGAAACGATACTCGATGTAGCGGAGAGTGATTGCTTCAGGAAGTCTCTATCTTCGCCCACGCGCTCAAGACTGTTAGGCATACTTTATGGATATGGATTGCTGTATCGGTATCATCGGCGGGCTCGGACCGGGAGCTGCTTCGCATTACTATCGAGCGCTGGCAGAGGCTCATGCCAAGCGGCGTCTCCCGCTCGACCTTGTCATGGTTCATGCCGAGACATCTCGGATATTTGAGTATGCTGAGGCGAGTGACCGTGAAGGTATGGCGCGATATCTAAAAAGCTTTGTTGATCGATTGAAGGCGGCGAAAGCGGATTGGGTTGTGATTCCAGCAGTGACGCCGCATCTTTGTATTCGAGAACTTCTCTCCATCTCGCCCTTGCCGGTGCTGAACATCTTTGATCCGCTCGTCAAAGAGCTTGCCAGACGCTCGGCCAGCCGAGTTGGTGTATTCGGTACTCGCTTTGTCATTGAGTCCGTCCTTTTTGGCATGGCTGATGGCGTGGAAGTAGTGCTACCGGCGAAAAACGAGATCGAGTACATCCATCGCACTTATTTAGAACTGGCTCAAGCAGGAGAGGGCTCCGAGTCGCAACATCGAGGTCTTACCAGCCTTGCGCTCGAATTCTGCGAGCGGGATAGGCTGGACGCGATTCTTCTCGCTGGTACCGACCTCTCACTGATTTTCAATGAAGCAAACACCCAGTTTCCGTACATCGACTGTGCTGCTTTGCACATTGAAGCGATTCTCAAGAAGGTGCTTCCAGAAGCCATAGGCTTAGTCGGTGCCTGAGCCGTCTTCAGATCTGAAGGGATCCGACGCAAACAAGGTTGTTGAGAAGGGTCGGTACGCCTTACCTGCGCTGTCTTTCTCGAAACGAACATTGGAATCACTTCCAGTTTGCCGATTACTCGGGATCGGGGAGAATTCGGTGCATGGCCGTTCTCACGCAGTTGTAGGTTTTCAATATCCCTGGGCTACCTTTTCTCGAAAAGATGGGCCAATCATTGTCGACATGCATACCGTCAAAGACTGGACGGCTTTGCCACCTTGGAGGCTTCAGTGCAAATACTGATAGTGGGCATCGGCGCGTTGGGAGGAACTATTGCGGCGCGTGCCATCCACGCAGGACTGCCTGTCCGGCTTGCGACTCGCAATACCGATTCCGCGAAGGCATTGCGGAGATCGGGTCTGCGAGTGTCTGGCATCGGAGGCGAGGTAAGGGCAAACGCTATCGACGTTGCCGCAGTTGAGGACTACGCAGAGAGAGATCAATTTGACCTGATCCTGCTTGCCACCAAAGCGCAGGACGCGCTGGAAGTCGCGCCCCACATGGTGGGCCTACTTGCCCCCAAAGGGGTTATATTGCCGATACAGAATGGCGGCGTTGCGCGGGCGCTTGCGGATCGTCTAGGCGAAGATAAGATCCTAGGTGGATTCTCAAATCTTGGTGCCACAATGGTAGAACCGGGCGTCTACGAGCAGAAGAATGCAGGGCATCTACTGATAGGCGAGCTTGCCGGTGGTGTGAGTGAGCGCGTCGAGCGGGTTGCGCGCGCCTTGGGCCGAGCGATTGAGGTCAAGGTATCTTCAAACCTGACTGGTGCCATCTGGTCGAAACTCCTGATCAATTGCTCGGTTACAACCCTCGGTGCGCTCTGTTCGCAGACCATGCGTCAATACATCGAAACGGAGGCAGGCAAGAAGGTCTTCCGACGGACGTACGAGGAAGCGTTGTCCGTGGCACTTGCGATTGGCACTCGGCTGGAGCGGCTGACCGTGGACCCGATTCCGCCCGGCTGGCCGAGCAAGTCTGCCGCAGAGGAAGAATACAAGGCGTGGGTGGAGACTGTCCTTGCTTTCTACGGAGACATCAAACCCTCTATGCTCCAGGACATTGAGCGCGGCCGTAAGACTGAGATCGACTTCATCAACGGCTATGTGGTGAAGTTAGGCCACGTATCCGGAGTGCCCGTACACATGAACGCCAGAATGACAGGCCTCATACACCAGATCGAGCGTGGGGATCTCCTTCCCTCACCAGATCGGATGAACGATCTGGCCGTCCAAACTGCGGACTGAGGTCGGCGCCGTAACTGAAACCCAAGTGACCCGTCTTTTGAGAAAGAGATTGGTCTCGCTCACATTGGGCATGCTTCATCATCCAAAGAGGGTTTCAGAGGGCGACGCCTGTTCATGTTGTTCAAGGTCATAGAACGGTTCAAATGTGACACGGGGCTCATCGGGGAGCGATTCAGACAAAAAGGCCGAATGCTGCCTGAGGGCGTACCGTACCACGCGAACTGGGTCGACTTGCCGGCCGTTCGGTGGTTTCAACTCATGGAAGCACCGGATTCAGAATCGCTGATGCCGTGGATCAGGTGTTGGAGTGACCTAATGGATCGAAATCATTCCGGTACTGACTTCTAACGATTTCTGGTCGACGATTCAATCTGAGTGAAATTCCTAAGCTCCGTTGCCCTGGTGGTTGCCTTGGCGATTCTTGACTGGCCCAACTCTTTTGTAGCGCTTATCCGCGAAGCGAGTGCCGAAGCTACCATTGAGGCGGCCTCGGCACCAGCGCTGCGGACCGGTTCTGCTCTGTGAACGAATCCCGTGACACATTTTTTGGCCGCCTAGTCTGACCGCTTGTCTCATCGCAGACACCGCATGTCACTTTTCCTACAAACCCCCGTTCTTCGCGGCATATGGTTCCGTCAGCGCCGGAGTATCGCCAAGAACGTTGCTGGGACGACCCCGGCGGCCGACGAGTTCTACAAGGGGAGAAGAAGCGAGTGAAATCGAGATTGGCAACTTACATGAACCTGGGGCGGCGCATTCTCGCTTCCACGTTACTGGCGATAACCGTGACCGTTGCAGCCGCGGCGCAAAATGCTCCTACCATCAGTTCCGATGAAGCGCGAAAAGCGATTCAAGCCGGTTACGCCGAGTGGACTAAAGCGCGTGTGGCGCTGGACATGAACACGATCGAGAGAATGCTGGCTGCTGATTTCTACGTCCAAACTGCTGACCAAAAACGTACCCGGCAAGAGTTTATCAATAGCATGCCTTCAGCCAAGGCAACGAAGTTTGATGCTAACGTGCTCACGGTCGAGCCCAGAGGCAATGACTGGTCCGTACTCGTATTTGAGAAAGTCGAGGTCGAGACCAAGGACAAAGACGGCAAAACGAGCAAGGGGTACCGAGTGCTGGTTGCAAGGGATGGCTGGAGAAAATTGAATGACAACCAGTGGACCATCTTATCTACCGAGCCACTGGGCCAGCAACGGTGGACGGAGAGTCCGCCGATCGCAAATTGGTAATGGGATTCAAGTGATGTCCTCTGCCGGCCCCAAGTTAGCGCGCAATTGCTGTTACCGGCGAAAAGTGACGTTAGGTTAATCGTTGAACCGTTCCTTCTACGGGATGAAGGTGTCAAACGTCGAGGCTCATACACGAATCCCGAAGGAGTCCTGAATGATTGATGTTTCCGGAAGCACGGCTCCTAATTTCCGCAAACCTATTCTGGCAATTGCAGTGGGCGGCCTGGTCGCCGGCACCTTGGACCTTATGCAAGCTTTTGCCCTCTTTGGAACGCGCGTTCCGCTCTTAGTTGCAGCGGGCCTGATGGGCCGACAGGCTTTACATGGGGGTGTATCCACTTATGTGCTGGGCGTCCTCCTGCACTTCTTTATCGCGCTCTCAGCTGCAGCTATTTACTATGCGGCGAGCCGTAAGCTGAACTTCTTGACCGGGCACTGGCTGGTATGCGGGTTGTTTTATGGGATTGCAGTCGAGCTGGTAATGAATCTCATCGTCCTACCTCTTTCCGCGCTTCACGCAAGAGGTCCCTACAAGCTTCACGATCTCCTTCATGGACTGATTGTGCACATGGTCGTGATCGGGCTGCCGATATCTTTCAGCGCTCGGCGGTTCGCAAGGGCAACTGAGCCAGTTCAGTGAACCGCATGTCACCGACGCGGTACCGCAGAACACGAGGCTTCAGGAAACTCGATTGAATTGCACAACAGGTCTGGCTGCTAAATGCATTCTTCCTGTTGGTTACCTGTAGGAGACGTATCGAAATTCCATTCCTGTGGGAATACAAAAGGTGACTTTACCGTGAAAGACAAACAAGACATACAACAAGGAACTCTCTCGCTGATGGTGCTCAAGACACTGGATGTCAGGGGACCGCAGCATGGCTGGGGAATTGCACGGCGCATCGAGCAGGTCAGCGGAGACCTTTTGGCTGTCAACCAGGGCACGCTATATCCCCTATTGCTCAAGCTCGAGCATGAAGGCTCAGTCACATCGGAGTGGGGCGCATCGGATAACAACCGCCGCGCGCGCTTCTATGACCTTACGAAGGCCGGCCGCAAACAACTTCAGGCAGAGACCCGCAATTGGGAACAGACCGCAGCGATCGTCGCACGCTTTTTCAACTTCAAGGCGGAGGATTTATTGTGAGATTCTTACGACGCTTTTTCATTCGTCTCTCAAACTTCGCCACCGCAAAGCGCGCCGACCAGCGTCTCCGTGAGGAACTGGCCGAGCATGTGGCCTTGCAGACTGAGGAGAACCTACGCTCCGGCATGTCGCCTGCGGAGGCGCGCAGGCAGGCCGCACTGAAGCTTGGCGCGGCCCAGGCCATCAGGGAGCACCACAACGCCGAGCAGGGTCTTCCGCTCGCTGAGAATCTCCTTCTCGATATCCGGTATGCGTTCCGCATGCTCTTGAGGGCTCCTGGATTTTCCCTTATTGTCATCGCCACCATTGCCCTCGGCATCGGAGCCACCACTGCCATCTACAGCGTCATCGATGCCACACTGCTGCATCCTTTGCCCTACCCCCACCCCAACGAGCTGGTGCGCATTCAAGCCAATCTTCCCGGCGTGGGCGCGCATGACATCGGCTTCTCCATTCCTGAGCTGAGAGACCTTCAGAACTCGGGAATCTTTCAAAGTGTGTCCCTCTGGTTTTTCGGCACCGATACTCTTACCGGCAGCGGCCAGCCCACGCGCATCGCTGGAAAGTCGGTCTCACCGACCTACTTCGCGGTGCTCGGCGTGCACGCTCAGTTGGGCCGCACCTTCGATCCGCACGACGCCACCCCCGGCTTCAACAATGAAGTCGTCATCAGCGATGGGTTCTGGAAGCGCGCATTAGGGGCCGACCCGAACATTGTCGGCAAAACTCTGCGCGTTGACAACGATCCCGCTCTTGTTGTCGGCGTCATGCCCGCCAGCTTCCGCGACCAGGGCCAAACCAACGAGCAGGTCGGTACCGAATTGTGGGCGGCGACCGGATTTATCGCTGACCCCTCCTCACCCCTGGTGCGCGGCACGCGTACCCCCTATCAGACCATCGCGCGCCTTCAGCCAGGTCTATCGGCTGCGGAAGCACAGGGGCGTATCGATGCCCTCGTTGCATCGCTAAAAAAGCAATATCCGGCGGATTATCCATCGCAAGGCGCGTGGGCTATCCATCTCACTCCCCTGGCCGAGAGTCTCGTCGGCAACGTTCGCCAGTCGCTCATTCTGCTGTTTGGCGCGGTCGGCCTGGTCCTGCTGATCAGCTGCGTCAACGTCGCCAATCTGCTTCTCGCTCGCGCCAGCGCGCGCGGACGCGAAATGGCCGTTCGCCAGGCTTTGGGAGCCGCAAGAATGCGGCTAGTCCGGCAGCTCTTTACTGAGAGCTTGTTACTCTTCGTGCTTGGCGGTTTCGCCGGTTTCGCCGTTCTCTTCTGCGCCCAAAAATTCCTTTTGCAATTTGTTCCCGAAAGCCTGCCGCGCCTCAATAATATCTCCATCAGTTGGGGCGTGCTGGCGTTTGCCATCGTTGTTTCCGTCGCCGCCGGAACCATCTTCGGACTTGTCCCCGCGTTTCTCACAAGCCGCCTTAATTTGACGGCGACCCTCCGGCAGGAAGGTCGCGGCTCTAGCGGTTCCCGGCGGAGTTCGCGCTTGCGCCATGTTCTGGTGATTGGTGAATTAGCCCTCTCCTTGGTGCTGATGGTAGCCGCCGGCCTTCTGCTACGCAGCTTCTGGGACTTGTTCAACGTGCAACTCGGCTTCAATCCCACTCGAGTGATGGCAATCGAGAGTTCGCTGCCGAATCCTAACGATCCCAGTACCGACATTTATCGAACTGCCACGCAAGAAGCGGTGTTCCTGCGGGAAACTCTCCGTCGAATCCGGACGCTTCCGGGAGTAGAAGAAACCGCCGTCAGCGATCGGCAGGCGATCCCACTCGGCCATGGCCAGAACGATCGCAGACTGGTTCCATTGGTTCGCGAGGGCCAGGAAGGGCAGGACCGACAGCCACCGTTGCTGGATACATCGATCGTCTCCCCGGACTATTTCCACGTGCTGGGTATGACTCTTGTGCGTGGACGCTTCTTCGTCGATCAGGACCTCGAATCGACGCCTCTGGTCGCAGTCATCAACCAGGCTGCGGCCCGCACCTACTGGCCTAATCAGGACCCGGTCGGCAAGCGAGTCCGTATGTTGGGCCGTTTGGGCCGTGCCAGGCCGGACGCGACCACCATCGTCGGCGTCATTGCCGATGCGCACACAGAGTCGCTCGCGGACGCAAGTGTCCCGCAGATGTACCTGGACCTCTATCAGCGGCCGGCCAAGTTTATTGCGTTCTACTTGCGTGGAGCGGTCGATCCCGCCGCCATCTCCGAGCAGGTGCGCACACAGATACAGGCTGTCGATCCGGAGCTTCCTGTCTTCCATCCGCAGACGTTGAACGACGTTCTCGCCTCATCGCTTTCAGTGCGGCGATTCTCCATGGAAATGGTCGCGCTATTTGCCATAACCGCCCTGCTGTTAGCGGGCCTGGGAATCTATGGCACCATTTCGTTCTTGGTCAATGAGCAATCGCGCGAGATCGCCATTCGCCTGGCGTTGGGCGCGCAAAGGCGCAATATCCTCGCTATGGTTCTGCGCCAAGGGCTCACTCTGGCCGGCGCCGGCGCCGGCGTAGGCCTGGTAGGCGCGCTTATTGTTTCTCATTTGATGGCTAGCCTGCTCTACGGTGTCTCGCCCTACGATCTCTCCATCTTCGCTGGCGTGACCGCGGCGCTCACCGCCGTCGCCATCGCCGCCAGTTACGTCCCTGCGCTGCGCGCGATGCGCCTCGATCCGATCACGACACTCCAGTCCGGATAAGCTTTTGGCGCTGGAAGCGTGAAGCTCAAGCTCAGTATCCGCGTTTGAACGGAGCGAATCGGTTCACAACGCGCACTCAAAAGAATGTGAAAGGCGCTCGGAATTGGGCCCGATTCTTACCGGATTGCGCATCGGTTGAATTAATCAACCAAGGAGATATGTCATGACTCGTAGCTTCGCTTTTATGGTGTCTTGTTTTCTTGTGGGACTGACGCTCAATGCGAGCGCACAGCAGTCCGCACCCGCCACACCAACGCCGCCTCCGGTGGTGGGGACACTCGCGGGGCATCCAGACTGGCCTGCCGCGAAGGACTCAGCGGATGTGGACACTGTGGACCACCTCGTCGCTTCGCTGTACGACGTGATTTCCGGCCCAGCCGGTAACCGTGATTGGCAGCGCTTCCGCTCATTGTTCTTGCCCGATGGCAGGATTGGCTCAATTCATCCTGATTTTCCCGCGTCGAAAGACAAACCCGCACGCAAGGGCGATGTAGTCTTCCTGACCCCCGACATGTTCGCCCAACAAAACGACCCCTACTTCAAGACGACCGGCTTTTTCGAGCGGAGCATAGCGAACCGAGTCGAGGAGTTTGGCGATCTTGTCGAGGTGTGGAGCACGGACGAAGGCCGGGACGCGAAGGACGACGCTAAGCCATCCTCGCGAGGCATCAATTCGTTCCAGATTGTGCATGCTCGCGGACGTTTCTGGATCGCCAGTCTTCTTTTTGATAATGAGCGGCCAGGGCTTACGCTGCCCGCGAAGTATCTGATAACGGCGGCGTATGACCAGAACGTTGACCAGAGTCCCGCAATAGCGACCATTATGTGCAGCGAAACCAGTCTTCCAGACACTCCCTCATGGCGGCTCTCCGCCGCACTCTCGGGCAGCTATGACGGGGAGGAGGGCTTCAAGAGTAAAGGAGCAGAGTATCGCGATGCAGGACAGAGCGAATGCTTCTCCGATCCCACCTGTGGGGTTGAACCAAAACTCCAGTGAAGTCCCGTATGCACTGGATCGCAAATTGGGACTTGTACCCTCGGCCATTAGACATTCAGGTCAATCGCGGTAGATCTAGCAAATCGAGACTTAACTTCACAAAGTTGTAGCCATCCCAGCCTCCTTCGGGATGCTGATGAATCAACCATAGCGAGTTCTCAAGGATCACTCCCCATAATGGATATTTCACGACCTGACATACGAAAGCGAAAGCTGCGCTATCGACTCACCCTAGCGGCCATTGGGCTGACCCTGGTTGTCATAGGTGCCTGGTTCATTCTTCGACTAAAACCAGCGGTTCCAACCGTGGATAGTGCTGTCTGGACCGACACCGTCAAACGCGGCCCGTTTCTTCGTCAAGTACGCGGACCGGGATCACTGGTAGCACGTGAAGATCGTATTCGCCTCATCCCAGCGGAGACCGAGGCAACCGTCGTGAGGATTCGGGTACTGCCGGGTGCCCGCGTCGAACCGGAAACTGTGGTCATGGATCTTGTTGATCCCGAGTTGCAGCAGCAGTTGCTGGACGCCCAACTACAATTCGAAGCCGCCAAGGCGGATTACAAGAACACTCAGGCCAGGCTGCAGAGCGACTTGATGACGCAGCGCGCCGGTGCCGCGACGGTGGGTGCCGATCAAAAGCAGGCGCTGTTGCAGGCGCAGACAGATAAGAATCTCTATGACCTCGGCGTCATTAGCGGACTTACGTACAGCGCGTCGAGGGGTAAGGCCGAAGAGTTGAACGTGCGCAATGACTTGGAGACACAGCGGCTAGATCTCAACCAGAAGGCCATTGCCACCGAACTTGCGGTACAGCAGACCAAGGTCCAGCAAGCCGCGGCCGTTCTTGCGCTGCGACAGAAGCAGCAAGACGCTTTGAGTGTGCGCGCCGGCATCTCCGGTGTACTCTCCGACCTTCCTCATCAGGTGGGTGAGCACGTCGCCATTGGTGCGACCCTCGCCAAAGTAGTTCAACCAGATCAGCTCAAGGCAGCGCTCAAGATCCCGGAGACCCAAGCTCGGGACATTCAGATCGGCCAACCTGCAGAAATCGACACCCATAACGGTCTTATCTCCGGCAAGGTGACGCGCATCGACCCCGCTGTCCAAAACGGCACGGTTACGGTAGACGTCGAGCTTCTTGGTGATCTACCGCAGGGTGCACGCCCTGACCTCTCCGTTGACGGCACGATTGATCTCGACCGTCTGGCGGACGTGCTCTACGTCGGACATCCTGCAATCGGCAACGAAAACTCTACGATTAGTCTCTTTCGCCTAGCGCCAGATGGTAAGTACGCGACCCGCGTGCCCGTCAAAATCGGCCGTGCGTCAGTCAACAGTATCCAAATCATCGGGGGTCTCCAAGTCGGGGACAAGGTCATTCTCTCTGATATGTCGCGCTGGGACTCCGCTGATCGCGTCAAGCTTCAGAGCCAGTAATTCGAAAGGAAAATTAGGATCTCATGAATGATCTCTCGCAGTCCAACATCATCCACATCGAGCAGCTTACCAAGGTCTTTTACACTGACGAGCTCGAAACGCACGCCCTCGCTGGTGTTCACCTGTCCATTGCACCCGGTGAATACGTCGCGATGTCAGGACCTTCTGGCTGTGGCAAATCGACACTGCTCTCGATCCTCGGCTTGCTGGATACGCCGACCACCGGTCAGTACACACTCAACGGAAAAGCCGTGGCTAACCTCGGCTTCGCTGACCGCTCCCGTATCCGCAACCAGGAGATTGGTTTCATCTTCCAGAGCTTCAACCTGATCGGCGACCTCACGGTCTTCGAGAACGTCGAGCTGCCCCTCACGTATCGTGCCGGCATGGCAGGCGCCGAACGCAAGGAGCGCGCACTGCATGCGCTGGAGCGCGTGAATATGGCACATCGCACGAGCCACTATCCAGCACAGCTCTCGGGTGGTCAACAACAACGTGTCGCCGTTGCCCGCGCGCTTGCAGGCTCACCTTCGATCCTCTTAGCTGACGAGCCAACTGGAAATCTCGACTCCAAAAACGGCGAGGCCGTCATGCGCCTCATGCAGGACCTCCATTCCGAGGGCGCAACGATCTGCATGGTGACTCACGACCCGCGCTTCGCCGCACACGCTGAACGCCAGATCCACCTGTTCGACGGCAAGGTCGTTAGCGAAGACGAGTTGCTTCGACTGCTCGCCGCATCTGAAGAGAGCACCTCCACCGGAACTGCTGTCTAGACTATGCCCCTAAGCTCGCGCCTTACTTTCGCCTTCGCCGTCACACTCACCAGCGCTGCTCTGCTTCCTTTAGCGAGCACGGAAGGGTACGCCCAGACCACGCTCGCTGCGCAGACTCCCGCCGCTCCGCAACCCACGCTACGGCTCGACATCCCTCATTCCTGGAATCCCTTGTCCGCATATCGCAGCACCCCGGTCGCCGAGCCCAATCTCGCCAACTCAGCGCACATCGACAACCTCATCTCGGAAGGGGTACTTCACCTGTCCCTCAAGGATGCTATCGAGCTCGCGCTCGAAAACAATCTCGACCTCGCCATCGCTCGCTACAACATTCCCATCGCCAAGGCCGATATTCTCCGCACTCAGGCAGGCGGCGTCTTCCGCGGCGTCAACACCGGTGTCGTTCGGAACACCCCCGGCGGCGGCGGCGCGGACCTCGGTTCCAGCACCGGGGGCGGTGCGGGTGGCACCAGCGGTGGCGCGGGCGGTGCGGGTGGAGGTGCGGGCGGTCTCGTCGAGTCTACCCTCGGCAGCGGCTCGTCCGTCTCCTCCTATGACCCAACCATCAGCATCACCGGTTGGGACGAACACTACACCCAGCCCCTCGCCAACACCGTCGGTTACGGCGTCCCCACCTTGCGCAGCAACGGCATCTACGGAGAGTTCAATTACACGCAGGCCTTTGCCACCGGCACGACGCTGACTTTCCTGCTCAACAACGACCGGATAGCCACTAACAGTTTGGACAACATCCTTACCCCGGAGCTCGACAGCTACTATCGCGTCGAGTTCCAACAACAACTCCTCTCCGGCTTTGGTTTGGGTCCTAACCTCCGTTACCTCCGCATCGCCCGCAACAACCAGAAGATCTCCGACCAGGCCTTCCAACTTCAAGTAGTCAGCACCGTTACTCAAATCGAAAACATCTACTGGGACCTCGTCAGTGCTTACGAAGACGAGAAGGTCAAGCAGGCCTCGCTCGACTTCGCGAACCAAACCCTCGAGAGCGATCGTAAACAGGTAGCCATTCAGGCCATTCCGGCCTTGGATGCACTCAAAGCCGAAGGCGAAGTAGCGAACCGCGAGCAGGACCTGACCATCGCCAAGTCCAACCTCCAGTTCCAGGAGCTCCTCATCAAGAACGCCTTGACCAAGAACCTTGATGACCCCATCCTTGAGGCCATGCCCGTCCAGCCCACCGATCTCAGCACCGTGGCCGCTGATTCTGTCTTCGCCACCGCCGCGCCTACTGAAGACATCATTCAAGAAGCTCTCAGGAGCCGCATTGAGCTCTCCGAGTCCTCAATTGATCTCAAGAACCGCGATATCTCCCTCGCCGCCATTCGCAACTCGCTTCTGCCTTCGCTTGCCCTCACCGCCTGGTACGGCGGAACCGGTCTAGGCGGTCTAGACAACGCCGCCTCAGGAATTCCATCCGTCTCTCCCACTAGTAACTCCGGCGAGCTCGCAAATGCTTTCAAGAACGATGCTCCAGACTACTATGTTGGCCTCTCACTCAACGTCCCGTTGCGTAATCGCGTCTCCAAGTCCGACGAGTACCGCGCCGGACTGGAACTTCGCCAAGCCCAGCTCCGTGCTGAACAATTGCAGAAGCAGATTCGCATTGAAGTTCGCAATGCCCAATATGCCCTAGAGCAAGGCGCGGCCCGTGTAACCTCCGCACTCAAGGCTCGGGACCTCGCTCAAAAGACCTTTGAGATTACGGCCAAGGAGCAGTCTCTCGGCGCAGGGTCCGCCTTGCAGACCCTTTCCTCACGCCACGACCTGGCTACGGCAGAGTCCGCTCTCGTGGGCGCTCGCACTGCCTACCAGAAGGCCCGCGTTGAACTGGACCGCGCCACAGGTAGAACGCTCGCGGTCAACGCAATTTCGATAGATTCTGCCCGTAGAGGTGTCGATGCAGCGGCACCGGTTAAGCGGTAATCATGATGATGAGAGGAGCAGACCAGAGTTTTGGAGCAGAGAACGAAGTTTCACGATACGTGCGGCGCGCCAATCTGACTGCTGAAGTCTTGTTCCGGGGCAAATGGAAACTTCAAATCCTCTGTGCTATGCGGTCTGGTCCTGTTCGACTCGGTCAACTCGCAAGGATCGTTCCTGGGGCCTCCAAAAAGATGCTAACCCAAAACTTGCGCCAATTGGAAGCTGATGGAATCGTCGTTCGAAAGGACATGAGCGATCTCGTGCTTCATATCGAATACGAGTTGGCTGAAAGTACGAGAGAAGGGGTTTGTGCCCTTCTGGATCACCTGGCAAAGTGGGGAGGCCTTCAATTTGGAAAATTGGGAAATGACAAAAAATAGGTTCAGTAAGCGGCGAACAACTGGCATCATGCCTATCTCACGGAACTGCAGGGGAATGTACAGGAGGAGGAATGAGGCTGTTGCGAAACTCGCTGACTACACGAAGGAGTTTCACCGATCACTCCGAGCTGCGTTGCGTCTTGGCTAGAGAAGCTCGCTCTCCCTGGCATGCCTTGGTTGAAGAGGGCGAACAGATAAACAGGAGAATCTATGACTTGTAAAACGAGGACACTGACAGCTCTCATACCCTTTTTGCTCTTCGGCTCGAGAACATCGCTCTCGCAGTTTCCTTCGTTTCAATTTATGCAAAAGTTCGGGCCCTATTCCGTGGGCCTAAAGGTGGTGGATCAGTACGATCCTTCACGACAGTTTCCCGCCAAAGCTGATGGTCCCGGAGCACCTGCCCGGCAACGAAGCCGCCCTCTGCAGACGCTCATCTGGTATCCGGCGCTCAAAAGCACGACTAAGCCAATGACAGTTGGAGATTATGTGGCATTGGCAGATACCGAAATTTCTTTCGACGCGCCTGATCCGGGGCACAACAAATGGCGCAGACGGTTGAAAAGTTCCTTCGATGTTCCGCTGTGGGCGGTGCGCGACGCACAAATGGCGCAGGAGCACTTCCCGGTTCTCATTTACGCTCCCAGCGATTCATCCATAGCATGGGAAAATGCCGATCTGTGCGAGTACCTTGCCAGCCATGGCTATGTCGTTCTTGCCAGTCGGTCGATGGGAGTGTCGACGGGTGATATGACTGACGACCTGGCGGGGATTGACTCCCAGGCTCGCGACATCTCATTCCTCATTACCTATGCCGAAACGCTCTCCGACTCGGACGTGTCCAAGGTCGCAGTTGTGAGCTGGAGTTGGGGAGGAATATCGAGTTTGTTCGCTGCTGCGCGGGACCCTCGCATTCAGGTCTTGGCCGAGATGGACGGCAGCATACGCTATTACCCAAGCTTCGTGGCAAAAGCTGGATCTATTCACCCGGAGCAATTGAATGTCCCACTTCTCTTCTTTACCTCAAACAGAGAAAACTTTATCGAGGACATCGAGCACTCCGGCATGGACATGACAGGGCACAACGTCCTGAATGAGTGGACACATGCGGATCTCATGACGGTCAATATGTTAGGAATGTCCCATCCTGAATTCTCCTCGATGATTGAACGCTTCAAGACACCCAAAGATTTCGCGGAGTGGGATCAGGTCGCAGATTATGGACGGAACGACGCCAATACGAGCTACTCTTGGGTTGCACTTTACATGCTTCAGTTTCTGAATGCCTACGTTAGGCATGACTCTGCGGCGAAGGCGTTTCTGGGTAGAACTCCCGCTGAAAACGGCGTCCCCATGCACATCATGGGAATTATATTCCGTCCTGGATCGTTTGCCGAGATAATGCGATCCGCTGCTCGGACAGGAGAGGAGAGCGCGTGGAAGGCATTCCAAAGCTTCGCTGCCGATCCCAAGCACCTTTACATGACAGGCGAAGAGGAGACGATCAATAGGCTTGGCTATACCCTTCTTCAGGAAAAGGATCCGTCGTCAGCCGTTGTGCTGTTCAAATTGAACACAAGGGCCTATCCCGGTTCCGCGAATGCGTGGGACAGCCTTGGAGATGGTTACGAGGCGATGAGCGATATCCAAGATGCGCGTATGTCATATGCGCGATCTGTCGAGTTGAATCCTGACAATGAGCACGCGAAGGTTGAACTGGTCAAACTGGGCCAATCTAGGCGAAGCAGTAGCAGCTACCCGAGTGCAAGACACTCCCAATAGATTTTATGAAGGTCAACATCGACCAGCCCTCGCTTCGGAGATAGGTCAGATGATTAGAAAGATGAGGTGATAATGCCGCTCTTGTCGCATAACTTTCTCAACAGTCGCATCCCGCGCTCAACCGGAACCGCGCTTGCTCCTGTACTCATATTCCTGTTCGCTCTTGGCACTGTCAAGGCGTTTGGCTTAACTACTCCCGATCCGTATAGGCATAGTCGTTCTTCTTTCGTTTCAGTCTTCCTTCCAAGCGCCGAAGATCGACTATCCGCGCAGAACAACCTCTTTGCGCAGCAATACCAGAATGATCTGAACATCTCACCGGAAAGCAAGACTGCCGTTGGGGACTACAGCGACAATGCCAGGCTCGACGACTATTCACTTGCGGCCAGTACACGGCAAAATGCAGTGGACAAAGCGTACCTGCAGAAGATCAAAGCCGTCTCGGATGCGGGCTTCCCGGAGCAGGATCGCATCTCCCATGACCTGTTTATTCAGGTCCTGGAAGAACGGATCATCGATTACGAGCTGAAACAGTACGAGATGCCAATCTCTCAAATGGGCGGAGTGCAGAACAGCCTTGCCGATCTTCCAAATGCCGTGCCACTAGATTCTGTCCAGCACTATGAGGAGTACATTGCGCGCTTGCGTCAGATCCCGCGTGTCTTTAAGCAGACCATTGCGGTGCTGCGGCAGGGAGAAAAAGATGGCTTGATGCCGCCACGTGTTCTCCTCGATCAAGTGCCTGCGCAGTGCCAAGGGGTGATCGCCGAGAACCCATTCGTGGAACCGACGAAAAAGTTTCCGCCTTCAATCGGCGCTGCCGACCAAAAGCGCCTCACCACCGAGATCAATGCGGTCGTCGGTGCAGAGGTTTTGCCCGCCTTTCAAAACTTTGCTGACTTCATCAGCAAGGACTACGCTCCTCACGGCCGTGCAACGATAGGCCTCAGCGGGTTGCCAGACGGCGCTCGCCGATATCAACAAGCAATCAAGGAGCAGACCTCGACGGACATGACGGCAGCTCAAATTCATACGCTTGGCCTTCAGGAAGTAGCCCGACTTACCGGCCTTCTCACCAATCTGGCTCACAAGCAGGGATACACCGATCTCGCCAGTTTCAGAGCCGCACTGAACGATGATCCGAAGTACATTCCGAAATCTGCGGACCAGATCGTTGACGATTTCCGAAAGTATGTAACGCAGATGCAGCCGAAGTTGTCCGAGCTGTTTAATGTATATCCCACGACCGCACTGACCGTAGAAGCTGTTCCCACTTCGGAGCCGGGCAATGCAACGCACTATATCGGTGGCACACCGGATGGGTCGCGAGCGGCGCGGGTTGTGGTTGCCACCTCAAACTATGCACAGCGACGTCTGCTTAGCGACGAAACTATCGCGTACCACGAAGGTATCCCTGGTCATCATTTGCAAATCTCGATGCAGCAGCAACTGAAAGATCTGCCAGAGTTTCGCAAGCATCTCTTCAGCGCAGCCTACACCGAAGGCTGGGCTGTCTATGCTGAGGCATTGGGCAAAGAGATCGGCTTCTTTCAGGACGCCGGCTCCGATTACGGGCGGCTCAATACTGAACTCATGCGCGCAGTTCGGCTGGTGGTCGACACTGGCATCCACGCAAATGGTTGGACTCGCGACCAGGCAGTGGCATATTTTCGTGAAAGCGGTTGCGCGGACGAGCCAGTGATTCAGGCAGAAGTGGACCGCTACATTGCTTGGCCGGCGCAGGGTCTCAGTTACAAGATCGGACAACTCGAGATTCTCAAGCTCCGCCAACGGTCGCAGCAGGAGCTTGGTTCTCATTTCGACATCCGTCAATTTCACGATGAAGTTCTGAGTGCTGGAAACTTGCCGCTGAATATCTTGGAGACGCGGGTTGATGCGTGGCTAGCAACTAAGAAGAAAGAGTAGATAAGCTCGCCTTCAAAAACGAATAGAAGATCCTTTAGTTTGAGAAACTCCTCTTCACCTGTGGGTTATTGATATGAAATTCAGCCGACTTATCCACCTCAGTCTAACTCTCGCTGCAACGAATTTAGCCCCACCCGCATTCGCGCAGTCTACCCCGGTGCCGAGCATAATTGAAGCCTGGCGTCACGCGGTCGGTACGGCGACCCGCCACGGCACGCTTCATCAGCGCTTCACCGCCAACGAGGAAGACGTCTCCGCCACCGTCGATCAGTGGATTACTCCCTCGGGCATCCTGCGCCGCGACACCGAGCGCGACTCCGACAGTAATGAGCTTCTCGTCACACCCGCCATCGCGCAAACCCGTGATTGGAATGGCTTCGTTCGGTCCCTTGATGGCGTCGAACTTGCACGCCGCCGTTCGGAGGCCTTTATCGCCGCCGTTATTGCTTTCGGCCCGGCGGCAGCCATGGATCAAGCGACGCTCACCTCGACCTCGGAACCCCACAGCGTTGCGTTACTCTTCACGCCTTCCCATGGCATCAGCATCAAGTGGATCATCGATCAAGACACCTCGCTTCCAGTCCAAACCATCATCCGCGGAACTGAGGCCGATCAGGTCACCACATACAGCGAATGGCAGCATTCCGGCGGCGTCTTCACTCCGCAGCACATTGTCATCAAAGAAAGAGACAAGCCCGATTCGGACTACCACATCGCAGCACTAGTTCAGTTCGAACCCGCTGGTGCGTCCACCTTTGCCCCGATCAAACAGGAAGGCTCCGACGTCATCATGGCCAAGTCTAGCGTCAAGCTCCCATTTTCTATGGAGGCAAATCACATCATCCTTCAAGCGCGAGTCAACGGCACCGCGCCAATCGGCTTTCTTGTCGACACCGGTGACGACCACGAATCCATCAACACTCCGCGTGCTGCCGCCTTCAAACTCTCCAGTTACGGCGCAACCGCAAGTTACGGTGGCGGGAACCTTGCGCAGTTTAGCTTCGCATCTGGCGCAAGCTTCACCTTTCCCGGTATGGAACTGCACAATCAGCACGTCGATCTGCTCGATCAAACCGGCCTCGAGAAAGCTCTCGGCATCCCTCTCGGCGGCATCCTCGGTTACGACTTTCTCAGCCGCTTCATTGTCGAAATTGACTATGAGGCCAAAATCATGACTCTCCACAAACCTTCAGCCTGGCAGTACACGGGTCACGGCTTTGTCGTTCCGATCACCTTCGATAGCGGCATCCCTTATTTCGAAACGCAAATTTCAGTACCTACCCAACCCGCCATCCCCGCGCGTATGTGCATGGACTTCGGGGCCGCCGACACGATGACGTTTAACTCACCCTTTGTGCAGCAGCACAGTCTCGTTCGGCTCGCAGGCACCGATACTCGCGCCACGAAGCCCGCCGGCCTTGAGAACCAGTTCTTCGCCCAAACCAACATGCGCGGTCACATCGACGAGTTTCGGGTCGGCGGCTTGGTTGCCCGCAGTATTCCTGTCAGCCTCTCCGCCAACACTGCGGGCGCATACAGCGACGACATCTTCGACGGGACGGTTGGCGAAGGCATCTACACTCGCTACCATGTCTTCCTCGATTATCCACACCACCGCGTCATCTTCGAACCCACCGCCAAGACCGCTGCCCCATTCCCTGAGCGCAAGACCTTTGGCCTCACCCTTATCGCCAGCGGCGACGACCTCCGCACCTTTCTCGTCACTGCTATCCGCGCCGGCTCCCCCGCAGAGAAAGAGGGATTCCTCAAGGGTGACATTATCACCGGCCTAGACGGCAAACCAGCCACGAGCTTCACCCTGGGCCAGCTCCGCGACACGCTGTTACGCACAGATGAAACCCATGATTTCAACATCCTTCGTGCTGGCAAGCAAACATCCATCCGCGCCACGATGGCCGTTGTCTCCATCGATCAGAAGCCCTCCTAAGCAATAAACGCGTCTCGATGAGCGCATTTCCAGTGGGCCCTGATCTTTTTTTCTAACGAGTCTCTGAAACCTGAAGGAGTGTAGAAACCCTGTGCGCACGATAATCATATGTTTGTTACTGCTGTGCGGCGTCCCCCCGATGCGAGGGGAAATGAGGTCTTCAGAGCCAACAACGATCAGGCTTGAACCGTACCTCGGAACAGCGCTTACGATCCGCGCTGAAGTCAATGGACATACTGGACTGTTTCTCTTCGATACGGGTGAGGGCGTTTCGACCATTAGTTCAGAATTTGCAAAAACTGTTGGGTGTGTACCGTGGGGGAGAATTACCGGGTTTCGCATGACCGGAGGAAGGCTGGATTTTCCACGCTGTGACAACCTGCAGTTCAAAACTGCTGGAGAGACTTTGACAGCGCCGATCGCTGGAGTCTTCGACATCATGACGCTCTTGCCGTCCGATGCTCCGCATCTGGACGGTGCACTGGGCTTGGATATTCTTGCCGGTCGGGCGATCACATTCGATGAATCGAACGGATTGCTCATTCTAGAGAGTAGGGCCAGCCTTATAAAAAGGATACGAAACGCGAAAGAGATTCCTATTCGTCTGGTACGTGATGCCGAAGGTGTTGCTCTCGCCGTAGACGTAGGTGTCCCGACGCCGCTTGGCATGGCATGGATGGAATTGGACTCTGGGAACGGCGGGACTTTGTGATAGCCAGTCATCTGGCCAGCTTGTTCCGTCTGGACCCAGACAAGAAGGAACCTCAGCCAGTGAGGTTCGACATCGCTGCTGGTATCCCAGTCGAGGGAACAGCCAGAACTCCAGACATGATTATGGATGGCAATATCGCTGCACAGTTTTTCAAGAAGTGGACACTGATCCTCGATTTAGCGTCTGGGCATGCATGGCTTTCGCCACATGCCGCCA
The DNA here is from genome assembly GCF_051013365.1 of Tunturiibacter psychrotolerans. Lineage (GTDB taxonomy): Bacteria > Acidobacteriota > Terriglobia > Terriglobales > Acidobacteriaceae > Edaphobacter > Edaphobacter psychrotolerans_A. Next base: position 6,087,112 of record NZ_CP132941.1, read on the forward strand.
GCTAACGCGGTCTTCGTGTTCATAACCTCAAGGCTGATAATTTGCGGCAGGCGAAGCGAATCCCGGAACTGGGCGAGAGATTGGAACAAACTGGCGCTTTAGATGGTCGTGTTTTTGGAGGGGATATAGATGTTTTACCGAGTCGACTACACACTGGCTGTAATGTTCGTTGGTTCTATTGTCGGTGCTCTGTTCAGTGGACCGACTGCAAGTGTATCTCCGTCTCGATTTGAGCGTGGATACTACGTAGTTGTCGTATGCCTCCTCGTGTTGCGGACAGGCGCTTTTGCCGGCACTATGCTCATGACCCATGCGAGCTCCTTGAGGGTCGTCCTTCGATACAAACTGCGACAACAAAAGCCACTCACAACCATACTGTCCGGGAACCTTTCCTGCTCATACCGCGTATCCCGGGCATGTTCAGATCTCTGGCCGTCGTGTGCCCTCTCGCCGTCTCCCTATTTGTCACCGTCGCCCCGGCGCAGCAGGCGCCGCCAGCGAAATCGCTCCCCAATGGCATCGTCTGGAGTCCATCTCTGACCGGAAAGTCCCCGATGGGTTCCGCGGCTTTCGACGGGCTATACGCCGATATGGAGAAAGAGCAGCACCACGATCTGAAGGGTATCGTCATCGTCCAGAATGGCGCTCTGCTAAGTGAACACTACTTCAACGGCGACTCGGCGACGACGCTCCATGATATCCGGTCAGCTACGAAGAGCCTCACCTCTCTCCTAATGGGCATCGCCATCGACAATCAGGTAGTCCATGGTGTCGACGAGTCGATCTCGCAGTATCTTCCGGGGCTGCCGCAAGACGGTAAGGAAAAGATCACGATCAAAGACCTTCTCAACATGCGTTCCGGACTCGATGCGGACGATGAAGATCCTGCCAGTCCCGGCAACGAAAACCGGCTCGACGAATCCTCGGACTGGATAAAGTCGGTCTATGCCATCCCCATGAAGCGCACGCCTGGCGAGAAATATCTGTACTGCTCAGTAAACGCATTCCTCACCGGAGTGATCGTCGAGAATGCTGCCAAGACCCCTTTGGATGACTTTGCCCGAATCAATCTCTTCGGCCCTTTGAATATCCAGAACTTTCGCTGGAGGCATATTCCTGTCAATCGGACGACAGGACAAGGAAACCTCGAAATCACGGCCCGCTCCGCCGCAGCTCTTGGGCAACTTATGTTGAACGACGGCGTTGTAGATGGCAAACGCCTTGTCAGCCATGATTGGGTCACGGCCAGCCTTGCAAACCAGGTGCCGATCAGCGACAGCGATCCCTATTCGGACTTTTATGGGTATATGTGGTACACGAAGGCCGAGCCGGTTGGCGATGACAAAGTCCTGGTACACTTCGCTTCTGGCAATGGCGGCAACAAGATCTACATCGTGCCTTCTTTCCATATGGTGGTTGCGATCACCTCAAGCGCGTACGGCACCCGATGGGGTCAGCAGCGATCACAGGATGTTTTACTCAGAATCTTGTCTGCCACGACGACCGAATAGCATCTGCGTCATCTGCAACGCTGCGCTCGTTGGATTGATAGTGTGCAATCGTATTTGCGTTTGCTTACCCCAGGCACTATGAAATCTAGATGAGCGACAACAGGCCAAAGCACGTTTGCAGCTCGGCCTATGCTCTATGAGCGCCTTGGCGATTTGGCACTCGCCGAGATCATGACTGACGCAATCGGCGTTTCGCATTACCAATCTGAGCGGAACACCCATTTAGCGCACAACTACATATGTGAACAAGACGGCCGCGACGGCGAGAGCGACAGTTCGGACACGGTGTCTCTTGTCCCAGATTCGATGTATCCGTTGCCAATCGGCATCACCTTTTGCCACGCGAGTATTCAGCGGAACCAGGAAAAGGATCGATCCGACCGAAGCAAGGAGCCAGATCGCTGTAGCTGTAAGGAGAATGCCGCGCCCCGACGAGTGCCAAGATAGCCAGGTCTGGATAACAAGCAATAGAGCACTCACGGGATACCAGACCGGCATCACTTTTCCAAGCACGGAAGCCAAACGGCTGAGTAGGTTCAGCTGCGGTTGGGGATCAAGTCGCCGCGCGGCGGGGTCTACGAAGGCAGCAACGGAGAACTCGACGCTTACCAGAGAAACTACGATGAAGACAGTTGCCATAGTGAACAAGTGCATGAGCGGCTCCTATTGATTCCTTCGTTCAATTTGCGAGTGATGTGATGCGCTTCCTTAAAATGCGTGAATCAGTAGGATGCCCGCGAAGAGCATTACCGCGCAGGTCACGCCATGTACGGAGAATGCTGTGACTTTGCGACCGCCCGATAACAGCACGTTGGACATGTCGCCGAATGGGATGATGGCGAAAACAAGGAGGACTATGCCTACGGTCCGGTGGTCCGTGGTCAACATCAGGGTCAGCACGGCCAATCCAGCTGCGACGTCCCGGACTCCCTTGAGACGGAGCCACGCGCGAGTGTCAGCGTCGGGTGCAGGTGGCTTAAGCCCAAAACCTCCTACGATTCGCTCCGGAGCGGCAACGTAGAAACATCCGATCACAATGATCCCAACAGAGACGAGTACGGCGATAGCGAGCGGGAGGGCGGAGTGCATGAACTTCTCCTTGGTATAGAATCTAGCAACGCTATATGTGATGATCCTTGTAGTGGCCACGTTCCAATAATTTCTAGCAGCGCTATAATATCTACATATGGCGACAAAGTCAGTACCAACCCGGATCGCGGAACGAAAACTGCGGGACAAGCAGGCGCGCCGGTCAAACATCATCAGTGCCGCGCGACGCATCGCGGAGCTTGAGGGGTGGCCTAGCGTGACAGTTCGACGGCTGTCGGACGAGATTTCGTATAGCCAACCTGTTCTTTACGCTCATTTCGGAAGCCGTGAAGGAGTTGTTGCCGCGGTTGCGATCGAAGGATTCCAGGAGCTTGCCCTGGCCATGGAGCAGGCGCGGAAACAGGTCAAGCGTGGAAGTGCCGTGAAATCCATCGCGGACGCATATCTGGAGTTTGCAACGTCATCACCCGCATTGTATGAGGCGATGTTTTCGCTCAGCCTGAGCGTCCCGTTCGGTGAGGCGGCGACTCCTCCAGAACTGCGATTCGCATTTTCCCAGATTCTGCAGTTGTTTGAGGGGCAGCGCTCAAGACCAGAAGTTATCTCTGAGCTTTTTTGGGCGGCTCTCCACGGCATCGCCGAGCTTACAAGAACCGAGCGATTTCCGCCCAGCCGTCAGAAAGAGCGCGTCAGGACGCTCGTGGATCTCTTCAGCGTTTCGAAGGAAGAACCGGCAAAGGCATAGAGGCGAAAATGACAGAGCTCATGAGTGGTGCTCATGCGTCCTTCGGTGATCGCGATCAGCGCACAGCTTCAACGTCCAGGTTGCGGATCGGTCCCTATAGGTCGGTTTCTCGTCAGCAATCGTCGACTGATGGGAAGCGCGTTTATCAGGAGCTATTTCCGGATGAGATTATCCGGGGAGCGGAATTAGCGCATGACGGTATCGGGAAAACCAGGCAATCCGGTTCCTGACCGTTATTTGCACGATGCTGACTCGCTAAGGGAAGCTGGCTTACGCTACCGTTATTTGATGGGCACAAGGGATATCGAGGGCCGGTTGATGTGTCGTCAGTGACCTGTAGGAGGTGCGGTCCTCTGCGCCTTGCTGCCGCCCTTCTCGTTCCTCTTATTTGCCGAAACTCTTTCGATATGCGCCGGGCGTCACATGCAGGTGTCTACCGAAGATTCGACGCAAGGTTTCCGTATTGTTCACCCCTATGCGTCCAGCAATCTCAGCTTGGGACAAACTTGATGTCTCTAGTAGTCGGCGCGCCGCCTCTACCCGAAGCGCCTCTAAATGTTGCGCGGGGGTGCTCCCGACCGCTTGTTTGAATGCTCTAGAGAAATTGCGGGGACTCATGGCTACGATACGAGCCATTGCTTTGATCGACAAGTCCGAAGTGAGGTGTTCAGGCAGCCACGTCAGTAAGTCTGCTAAAGCGTTTCTTTCAGCCTTCTGCGCAGTAAGTGTCGCGGAGAACTGCGACTGGCCGCCTGGACGTCTGAGAAAGACGACCATCATTTGAGCGGCACGTAGAGCGACCTCGCGGCCTAGGTCTTCCTCTACGAGTGCTAGTGCGAGGTCGATCCCGGCAGTCACTCCAGCGCTGGTGTAACAGTTGCCATCCTTGATGAAAATCGGATCTCGTTCAATGGTCACTCGTGGATAGCGCGCTGCAAGCTCATCACACCAATTCCAATGAGTTGTAGCACGTTTGCCGTCTAGTAGACCGGCTGCTGCAAGCGCCATGGCGCCTGTACAAACAGAGCCGAACCGGCGGCAGGCTGGGGTCTGCCGCTGTAACCAGCCCAATAGAGCTGTGTCGTACACCGGCCCCTGAGCGCCGCCACCACCAGCTACCAATAATGTATCGAACGTCGAGTCGACATCCAGGTAACTGCTAGCAGCGGTGAATGGGAGGGCGAGCGGACTGAGGATAGTTGTATCTTTAGCGCCGGACAAGAACGTCAAGTGGTAAAACGTGTTGCCCTTCAGGCGATTCGCTTCCATGAAGACTTCGCCCGGCCCGATCAGGTCCAAGGCTCGAACAGGTGAAATGCCCAGAATCGCGATCGATCTGCCATTGACGGTTCCTGGCTTGTGAGAGTCGGTTTTGGCTGATGCCTGCATTCGGCCATAATCTCCGCGGAATACTTCGTTTTCTCTGATATGAGCTTACCCCTGCACCAAAGACCGCGGGACCTGGCAGAGCAAACATCCGCGCTACATTTGCAATGTGATGCCCAGTTGGATCGCAAATCGTTCTGCTTCCGTTTTGCGATCCGCCCGATTATGGCCGTACTGTCGGTAAAAGGCATCGACGATTGACTTTGAGGCTGTCGCCGGCGTACCGCTGTGAAAATGGGGTTAGGCGCATACTCGATTTCGAGTTGAATCTCCTCCGCCACTTCCTGCCCTCTCAGAAGCGCAGCGATCTCCAGGGAGCCATCCAATCCAGCGGTTACGCCTGCGGAACTGACATAGTTGCCGTCGATAACAACTCGGGCGTCGGTCGGGATGGCACCGTACAGTGGCAACAGCTCTTTGGCTGCCCAATGAGTCGTGGCATGCCGCCCGCGCAGTAAACCCGCTGCGCCGCATAAGAGCGCACCTGTGCAAACGGAGAAGACATACTGTCCAGAGGCCGCTTGTCTTTGTATAAGGCCGATGATTTCCTCATCGTTCATGATCTGCTGCTGCCCCAGGCCACCAGGAACGAGTAGCAAGTCAAGTTGAGGTGCTTCTGCGATGGTCTTCACAGGGGTAAGCAAAAGGCCCTTCACGTCGCGAATCGGTTCGAGGGTCTTGCCGAGCACGACGAATGTTGAATCAGGGATTCGCGACAGTACTTCAAAAGGGCCCGTGAAATCGATCTGGTCCTGACCGGGAAAGACGAACGCTCCAATTGTGAGGTGGGCGTTACGGTCAACAGCCGGCTGCTTTCCGAAGGTGAGCAAGGATGGTTCATTCATGGTCGTCATTGCTTCTATTCCTTTCGTTAAAGCTGAGGCCCGACCCGGAAAGTCGACGAGGCTTCGCTGGATAAATGCCGTGAACTCGTGGTGATGCCACGCCGGATACAAAGCTCCGCCAGCGGCCGAGTTGCCGAGACTCGGTCTCTGCTTCTAGCCTCGCCACGCATATTGCTCGAAGGCGTCGTCGAGCGGCAGATTGGCAATGGTGGCAAAGTAGTTTGTGATCGTTGAGGCAGCGACGATGGCGATGACCTCTAGAACCTGTTCCTTCGTAAAGCCGGCAGAGAGGAACGAATCAACTTCTTCCTCGCTCAGATGTCCGCGCTTTTCGATGAGCGTTTTTGCGAGGATGGAGAGTGCGGCAAATCGTTTGTCCGTCGGCACGCGTCCCTCACGAATCGCATTGGTCTCGTCGGAGCTTACTTTTGCCTGGAGCGCCAATCCCGTATGGAATGCCACGGCATACGTGGATGAGTTCGCGACTGCGTCTGTCAGAAGAACGATCTGAATCTCCTGTTCGGTGAGGCTGCTGCTATGGACCTGCCCAAATACGCCGACAAGGGAGTTGATGAGCTTCGGCGAGTTTGCAATCGCGGCGGCTATATTCGGCATGACTCCAAACGCTTTTTGTAGCTGTTCAAGGCCTGACTTAGAGCCCTCGGGTGCCGAGGCAATCGTATGAATAGGATAGTTTGGCATGTAATTCTCCTTGGTGATGTGTAGGTCGCTGGGAATGCTGAGCTATGACTGATCCAGGATCGAATCGATAGGCGCTGAATCAATTGCCCGCAGGTAAATGAAGCGCGTCATCCCGGACCGACGACGTTTTGATGCATCCCGCCGAACGCAAAAACCACACCGAAACGGACAACGTTGCCTACTTAACAGCCAATGCGAGCGCCTGTTGAGTGCCGCGCCTCATCTATCGCGCGAGAACTGTTTATCTTCAATTGAGTTATCAGGCATGACCTCTGAGATGGCACCAGGTCAGCATGCCCCGAGGAGACGGACAATGGCAAACTCAAAGGTAAACAACATCGTGTTGGTCCATGGCGGCTTTGTGGATGGTTCGGGCTGGCAGAACGTGCACGCCATCCTGAAGAACATGGGCTTCAATGTCTCCATTGTGCAGAATCCGACTATTTCTCTGGCGGACGACGTCGTCGCAACCAATCGCGTCATCGACGTGCAGGATGGCCCGGTCATTCTCGCTGGCCACTCATACGGGGGCGCCGTCATCACAGAGGCAGGCAACAACCCGAAGGTAGCGCGGCTTGCCTACATCACCGCCTTTGCTCCGGATAACGGCGAGTCGGTTGGTACGTTGATCAAGGACCCGATCCCCGGAGCGCCGGTGCCGCCCATCATGCCGCCGCGGGACGGTTATCTCCTCCTCGATCCCACAAAGTTTGCCGCTTCATTTGCCGCTGATGTAAAACCCAGTCTGGTCTCCTTCATGGCTGACTCCCAGGTGCCGTGGGGACTGGATGCGCTAAGCGGAGTAGTAAGCAACGCTGCCTGGAAGTCCAAGCCAAGCTGGTATCTCGTCGCCACTGAAGACAAGATGATTCCGCCAGATGCACAAAGGTTTATGGCGAAGCGCGCCCAGGCGGAGGTCATCGAAGTAAAAGGCAGCCATGCAGTCTACGTCTCACAGCCTCAGGCCGTCGCCGATCTCATCGCAAAGGCCGCAGCAGGCGAATGATGGATGGCCTGCACGACCGGACTGAATCATTCACGTGCTTTTCGTCGCAAAGGAGCTCCACATGTTTGCAATTACGGGAATCACCGGTAACGTAGGCGGAACAATCGCAGATACTCTTCTCCAGCATGGAAAGAAGGTCCGTGGCATCGTCCGCGATGCAGCTAAAGCGCGGGCCTGGCAAGATAAAGGCGTCGAAATCTTTGTATCGAACTATGACGAGAATCTAAGCGAGGCCTTCAAGGGAGTTGAAGGTGTCTTCGTTATGATTCCGCCCAACCTGCTCCCGGAACCAGGCTTCCCGGATAGCGTCGCCAAGATTGCCGCCATCAAGAAGGCCATCATCGCCGCCAAACCGCCCCGCGCTGTCTTTCTTTCTTCCTGGGGCAGTGAGCAACCTTCAGGCCTGGGCATAGTCACTACCAACCGCATCCTTGAGGAGGAGCTTGGTGACACCGGCGTTCCAAGTGCTTTTCTCCGCCCCGCATGGTTTATGGAGAACGTTGTGTACAGCCTTCCCGCCGCTCGCTCTACCGGGAAATATTTTTCCTTCTACCAACCCCTCGAACGTGCTTACGCGATGGTCGCCACAAAAGACGTCGGGCGCATCGGGGCTGAAGTGCTGCTCCAAAGCTGGCAAGGAAACCGCGTTATCGAGATTTCCGGTCCCGTAAGCTACTCCAGCAATGACGTCGCCGCCGCACTCGAAACGGCGATTGGCCAGTCCGTCGCCCCCGTGGCCGTTCCTCGCGAAAGCTGGGTCGAAACCCTGGCTCAGAACGGAATGCCAGCCGACCGTTCCGGTGCATATGTCGAACTCGTCGACAGCATAAACTCCGGTTGGATTCACTTTGGCGTTCCAGAGACAGAACATGTCGAAGGCACGATCGATCTTGTGACTACCGTGAAAGCTCTTGCTGCGAAATCTAGCTGATCATTCTCGTCTGGCGGGCACCAATCCAGGAGCATCCCTAACGAGAAGCGCGTTTATGGGGACTTGCGCCGAATTCCAAAGCGATCATGGCGAAATGACACAACGGATTAAGGGAGTATTCGATGGTCTTCGGAGTAGTGGACATGAACCAAATGCCAATCTTCGGCCTCTCTTTGGTACACCTGGGTTTCAACGCCATCCGTGGTTATAGCTGATGCGTCTTTGCGCATCGTCGCATGAAAGGTCCAGTGAAATTCCGACCATGCTTCATTGCCACTCACATGGATCGTTACACTATTTACTTCGAGATGGCGAATTGAAAACATCCCACCCATCACGTCTTGAAAGACATGCTGCCTAATGGCCTCGAATCCATGTTCCTCGCCAATCGGATAGATGAAGGAAACCTCAGCCGAGTGAGACCAAATTTGCGAGACCAGGTTCAGATCAACGTTATCGATCGCTTTCGCGTACCGGTTGATCAGAATGTGAATGTCTCTTACATCGGTCGCAGGGCCAGTATCCATTTGTGCTGCGGCACGAAGCGAAAAGAGCGAGAGCATTACGGTAAATAGAATACGAGTCTTCATCGAGTACTCCCTGATCGACCGAATCATCTTAAAGTGTAACGAGCTCTACGGTGGACAGTACTGTCGTCGTTAGACGGAAAGCGCTGATGGTTTAGTTGCGGTAAGCCGGGCTTCTCGCCAGGGAGTTGGCCCCGGTAGAATAGTGATCTGCAACTCTAGTAACAGGCTCGTTCCTCCTCCCGAACCTTTCCCATACTTCCGAGAAGCGCGTTTATCGTTATCTTCCTCGCACTGCGTTGCGGCGTGTGGAATCATTCAGCTATGGACCGCGATTTCGAATTTGAAGCAGTCATCCAAGCCGGCGATGGTGGCGGGGCCTTTGTGTTCTTCCCTTTCGACATGCAGGAGTCATTTGGAACAAAAGGGAAAGTGAGTGTCGAGGCGACTGTTGACGGTGTGCTCTACAGAGGGAAGCTTCTGAAATATGGTTTTCCGCAACATATTCTCGGCCTCCTGAAAGAGCTTCGATTGCGGATCGGAAAGGATCCCGGAGACGCTGTGCAGATCAAGCTGCGGAAAGCAGGCTGACTCCGATCACTTGCGCGAACGGCGTTTACCAGAAGTGAACGGGGAAACTTCTATTGCTGAGCGCCTGCATAGTATGCGATGGCGTGGGAAGCCAGGCCATCGCTATCCAAAGCCACACAGTCAACGACGCGGTTACCGTTATCACGACGGTATAGAACTGCGTACCCTGACGGCGCCAGGAATACAGTTTCGATCTCAAACCTGAGTTGCGGAGCGAGTTGCAGGCCTAGCCCGAAATGCTTCCTTAATTCGCTCTTTCCTCGGAGTTTCCCGTCGGGCTTTTGCCAACGAGTGACTGCGGTCGACACCTCGAAAACGACATCGTCCGCATAGAAAGACAGAATTCGATCCAGATCATGCGCATTCCAAGCGGCTGCCCAATGCTGCGCGTGTTGTAAGGCCTCGTCGAATGTCATAGTTGACCTCGATGCTCAGAATCCACGTTCCGTAATCGTACTGGAATGATGTCGGTACCGATAATGTATGGTCCGCCGCAGGACTGCAATGGAAAAGCTGTGGGCGAGAAGACAAGTCTGCGGCAATGTATTCGGCCTTTAGGTGGAGGTAGGTTCTCCTGGCCATGATGAGTTCCGCTGCGTGCCTGTCCTTACAAGTCGGTCGGTCGTTGAAGACCATTATCGGGATCAGGTTGAAGGCACGCCGTTGTGACTGTTCTTTCGTCGTTGCTGTTCCTGTGCAGACTTCGGTGGGTAAGTTCAAATCCGTAGATGTGTTGCCGTTACTGGTTTTTACTTCAGGCTGCTGAGACGATCGGTGACGGTCTGTAATCTTGTCCGCTCGAAAGCACGGCCCATGCGATGCGTGCCAGCTTGTTCGCCATGGCAACCACGACAACATTTTTAGGAGCTCTTGCGTCGAGTCGATCCAGCCAGGGCCCGATGGCCGCTCGATCTCGCTTGATGCGCAGTACGGCGGCTCGGGCACCATGAATCAGCACTTTGCGCAGATAAACGTTGCCACGCTTACTGATACCGAGCAGCTTGGCTCTGCCTCCGGTGGAGTACTGGCGTGGAACGACACCGAGCCATGCCGCGAAGTCTCGTCCCTTACGAAATGCAGCTCCGTTACCGATAGCCGCGACGATAGCTGTTGCAACGATCGGTCCGATGCCCGGGATCTGACGGATACGAGTGCAACCCGCGTCTGCAGCAGAGATGCGTTCCAACTGCGTGGTGAGTTCTTCGATCTGCTGTTCAACGGTCTTCCACTCACTCCACAGTATGTCGATGAGGTTGCTCATCTGTGGTGTCAGGTTCGCTTCCGCGTTCTCAAGGATGTCGGCCATGGCAGCCTTAAGCTTCGCTGGCGTCTGCGCGAATACCATCCCTCGCTCTAGCAGGAATGCCCGCAACTGGTTGATGACTGCGGTGCGCCGCGAGATAAGCCGGTCGCGCACTCGATGGATGGCCTGGAGATCCAGCTGATCGTCCGTCTTGATCGGAACGAAGCGCATGTTCTTGCGTTCGACAGCTTCGGCGATCGCTTCCGCATCCACGAAGTCGTTCTTGTTCGACTTCACAAACGGCTTTACAAACTGCGCTGGAATCAGGCGTACATCGTGCCCCTGCTTGCACAATGCCCTTCCGAGAAAGTGCGCTCCGGAACAGGCTTCCAGGCCGATCAGCGATGTCTGCATGTTCGCTGTAAACGTCAGCAACTGGCGCTGTGTGAACTTCTTCTTCACGAGCACCTTGCCGGCTGCGCCGAGCGCCACAAGGTGAAAGGTAGTCTTGCCCAGGTCGATGCCAACGGAATGTATCTGCATAGCGATGATCCTCCTTGTCACAAGCTGCTTCTACAATCTTCCTGCTCACGCAGGAGAATCAAGCGGCGGACCATCTCATTAGTCGGCTTATCGTCAGTAATCGTGGTATTCAGAATGTCAATTGTTGCGAACAGGCCAACGCACGTTTCCAAGCCGAACTTGTTCGAACGCGCATTTGCAATTTCTCAACGATTGAGCGCGTCGTCGCTTCGCAGCTCTACGCTGAGGAGATTTACCGAGAATTCTCACCTTTCCAAGTGGTGATCCATCATGTGCAAGGCGTGCCAGGAGGCGCTATCAGCGGCGAGTGACGGATGGTTCAGCGATGGTAATTTGAGACGTCCGGCGATCGACTCCGGACTTGGCGCTGGAGTCAGAAGGCCCGCAAGAAGGTTATGGATTGCAGTAAAAGTCGATCCGATTGTCCTTTCGCGGAATGCGGAGCGGGCAATGTACCGTTGAACGGTCGTTTCAAAACCCTCAGCCTCCACGCAGCCCACCTCCAGCACCGCACTCGTCGGCGCTCCCACCCCAAAGGAATTCCGCTGGTAATCACGCAAGAACCAATACAGCTCTTCAATCACGAAATCGTCGATCTTGAGCGACTTTGCAACCTTCAGAAATAGGTTGATTGGCACATTCTGATACTTCACCTTACGCCCGAGCACTTTGCCGATGACCGCGGCGATTTCTTCCGGCGCTAATGACTTCGGCCCCGTCGGACGGTAGGTCTTGCCGATATGAGGCGCTGGATTAACAAGTGCGCCGACGATTACGCGGGCGATGTCTTCATTGGAAGGTGGTGCATTCAGTCCGTCGCCCAAGGGCATGCCCATCAACCCAAAATGAGCGATCGGCTCCAGCGCCAACATGTAGTTGTCGGCGAAGAATCCTGGATTGATCGTAACCACGTCGAGACCCGCAGCCCACTGAAATACTTTCTCACTAAGCCATTTCTCCCGCGCATGAATCGCCGGATGGTTTGCCTCTGCCAACCATTGGCTCATCACGACGACGGCTTCCAGTTTGCTCTCGAGTGCCACGGCGGCAAATAGCGCTGCGCGCCGAAGTGTTCCCGGTTCCAGCGGCGGGCAGTAATAGGCCCGCTGCACGCCAGCCATCGCTGTGCGCAGGTCCGTTGCATCTTCGATCGACCCGACGACGACTTCAGCCCCTGCTTGCCTAAGCCGCGCACTGCGTTCATCCGCCCGTCGGGCCATCGCCCGCACTGGGTATCCCTGAGCCAGAAGTAGCTTGATGGTTGCCGCGCCAGTCTTACCGGTCGCACCAGTCACCAAAGTGAGAGGCTTCTGCATGAATTAGCTCCTCATGATCGCTGCTTTGTTGTTCTCTTCGCGGACTCACAAAGCCTGCGACTACGCCAAAGATAGTGAGAAGAAGTTGGCCCCGCAATTACCTCGGAGATAATTGACCTGTGTAGCCGAGGAACTATAGTGGGGAAAGTGAAGAGTGGATTTGGATCGATTCTTAGCGAATGGCGGTCTATTCGCCGCGCGAGCCAGCTCGACCTCGCTCTTACAACCGGTGTCTCACAAAGGCACATCAGCTTTGTCGAGTCTGGACGTGCACAACCCAGTCGCGAGTTGATCCTGAAACTCGCAGGTGGCCTTGACCTCCCTTTGCGAACCCGGAATGAACTTCTGCTCGCGGCCGGCTACGCGCCCATCTATCGTGAGCGTCAACTTGACCTGGTGGAGATGCGGCCGGCGCGTGATGCGCTCGATCGCATCCTGAAACATCACGAGCCTTATCCAGCGATCGTCACGGATGCGGCGTGGAATATTGTCATGAAAAATGAAGCCGCATCGCGGATCATCGGCTCTTGCATCCAGTCGGACCGCATATCCAGGGTTGCAGCAGACTTGCCTCTCAATTTCATGCGCTTGATGTTCGCTATCGACGGCCTACGGCCCCACATCCTCAACTGGAATGAAACCAGTCACGCTCTGGTCAGCAGATTACGCCGTGAAGCGATCGGGAACCCAAACTCGCCTTCCGCGCAGTTGTTACAAGACCTGCATCAAGCCGCGGGCGCACCTGGCGATAAAGCCTTCGGGCTGGATGAACCGCTCGACGCCGTTCTGCCGCTCGAACTACTTGTCGACGGCGCTCACTTGCGGCTATTCACCATGTTCACGACGTTCGGCACATCGCAGGACATCGCGTTGCAGGAACTGCGCATCGATATGTCATTTCCCGTCGATGAATCGACCCGCCAATTTTTATTGGTCGCCGCCGCCAATGGAATCTCCAAGGAAACACCGGATATAGTTATCGAATAGTATTCAGGCGCACTTCTGTCTGTGTTCTTCTCTGAGTCGGGCACGCGTTCGGGGTTTTACCGTCGTCCTGCGGCACGTCGGGCCTCTGCTTTTCCGGTTCCTCACCAAACAAACTCTTCCGTAACAAACGTGGAAGACTTTCTTCAGGTCCTTCCCCAAAAGCGTCCCTTGGCCTTGGAAGCCTGACCCACTCTCGTCGCTTCGCGCAGTGTGCCCCGACCCGTCGGGAGACCACACAAAACGGAGTGACTTCCATGAACACGAATACCATTCAGCATCAGCTTCCCGTCAACGCGATCCTCAATGGCAACTGCATCGACAAGATGCGCCAGATGCCTGCGAACAGCATCGACTTCATCCTCACTGATCCGCCTTATCTGGTGAATTACCGTGACCGGAATGGCCGCTCTATACAGAACGACACCAATGCCGACTGGCTCCGGCCTGCCATGCGCGAAGCCTACCGTGTATTGAAGCAAGATCGAGTCGCTATCATGTTCTACGGTTGGACCAAGGTCGATGCGTTCTTCGCTGCGTGGAAAGATGCGGGTTTTCGTCCAGTGGGGCACGTCGTCTTTCGGAAGACCTATTTCTCTAAGACAGGCTTTCTCAGCTATCAGCATGAGCAGGCATACCTTCTGGCGAAGGGACGACCGCCTTTGCCGGCACGGCCCATCGCAGATGTCCTCGATATGCCGTACAGCGGCAATAAGCTGCATCCGACGCAGAAGCCCATCGCAGCTCTGGCTCCGCTCATTCGCAGCTTTACTTTGCCGGGCGAACTTGTACTTGATCCGTTCGCGGGCAGCGGCAGCACCTGTGCCACGGCGTCGCTTTGCAATCGTCAGTACCTCGGGATCGAACTGGACCCTGCCTACTTTGAGCAAGCAGTAAATCGCATGGCTCGGATTCGGGAACGGGCTGCCAAATGACAGCCTGTCTTTTCATATCCAGCCATCAGTTGGTTTCGCTCGCCTGACGATATGAATAGGCTGTTCTACTTGGGAAAGGCCGCCTGACGAAGCTCGCGGCGCACCGTGCGGAAGACCTCATCATACTGAGGCAACGCTTCCATCTGATGCCCGAGACGGCCGTTCCACAGCGCGTTCAGGCGAGCTTCTTTTGCGAGGATGCGGTCTTCGATGCCGATGGGGTCTTTCTCCCGAAAGCATATTTTTTTCGTAACGGCTCCGATGAGAGGGCCGATGTCGACACCCGCATGAGAGGTCAAGAACCACAGGTCGTAGAGGTCGCGCGGCTCGTTGCGAGCCTTGTCCTGAAGAGCCACGATCTTTTCGGTGGCGATTTCGTTCAGGCTGTACACAGAGATTGGGCGATCTTCCGGTACGTCCTCAAATTCCGGGTAAGTGCGTAAAATCGGAAGCTGCTCCACTGGAAAAAGCAGAATCTCCGAAACCGTGATGTCCACCTTAACCGTGTTCGATGTCGGCAACGGCCCTTGATACCGGAGATAAAAGGTGTAGCTGTTAACGTGCGTCAGGCGGTCTTCGGCTTCAAAAGAGAAGCGTATGCCGGAGGCTTGGGCCACCAATTCATAAACCTCTTCCAGACCTTCACGGATTTCTGCGAACTCTACTTTTCTTGCAAGCGTGAAGTCGAGGTCTTCGGAAAAGCGATAGTCTCCGAAGTGACAGCGTTTGAGCGCGGTTCCGCCTTTGAAGATGAGCAGATCGCGGAGCTTGCTTCGGCTAAGGCCCGCGAGAAACCAAGCCAGGCAGTAGTCGCGCTCCAGCACTGCCTCGGGAATGCGACGGCCACCATGTTCCTTGTACAGCCGGTTTGCGAGAAGGGATAGATTGCGCTGCGGGATCATGTGTGCGGAATCGCCTCCAGTTCGTCGATACCGATATTGAGCTGCAGACGCCAGCGTGCCTGAAAGGAACCCGACTTCGGCAGCGTGGGATCGAGGCGGTCATAGGTAGAGGTTAGCTTCGAGCGCAGGAGTTCGAGTTGATCCGATGAGGCCATTGCGTAAAGCTCCAGCAGGAAGCCGAGGCGCCGGCGCAGAGCGCCACTTGAGAAGTGCTGCACGTAGTCGAGAAGCTGCGGGATCTTGATGTCATCGCGGCTCATCCAAAGCGCCTTCGCCACCTCCGGGATGCCGCCCGCGTATTGAGGCTGGCGCAGGGCGTCGAGGATAGTCCGTTCCTTGTCGCTGACCATGACGGACTGCTGCTTCGTAACCCACACTTTCATCAGGCCAAAGAAATCCGTCGGCTTGACCGTGACGAAGCGGTAGTCGTGTCCATGCACCGAACGCGGCGGCGTCCGCATCGTTGAGCTGACATAGATGGTGAACTGAGGCTGGGTCACCATACGGTGCAGCTCCATCGCCGAGGCGTGCGAAAGGAAGTAGGAACGTCCCTCGCACATCTCCCGGGCGATGACGTAGGGATCGCCGACATACTCCGTCGCCCGGCCCAGCTCAAAGGGAACGAGCGTGTAGAGGCCAGAGCGCAGCCGGGTCACAAGTCCCCGCCGCTCCGCCTTGTGGATGAGGGTCCTCGCCGACGATCCGCGCAATCCGGTGATCTCTTCGGCATCTTGGAGGGTGAACGTCGTCTTGCCGCGTTCGTTGAGTTCCACCCATAAGGCAGACGACTTCGGCCCCAAGGTTTTAGATCCGGGTCCGGCAGTCTTCGAGTTGTATTCTGTGCTCATATTGTTCCCCCGGAGGGAACGAAACAAGAACACAGTATCATAACTCAGTGCTATTGTCTGCATGAAACGTTCCCTCGCAGGGAACAATTCGTGATCCGGATATCATTTGGACCCACGGCCTCTGCCTTCTCGCGAAAGAGGTCGAGGTCGAAATTAGACGCAAAAATGGCCCAAATTCCATCCAAAACTAAGAATAGGGCAAAGGTTTAGAGGGCAAAGGTCGCGGGTCCGATAAGGGCCCAATAACGGTTCCTTTGGGTGTCTCAGGGCGCTCAGGTAGCCATCCGCTACGCCTGGTATCAACAAGTTACGATTTACCGGTTAGCTGTCACGGCAGAGGTCGCGGGTTCGAGCCCCGTCGTCCCCGCCATAAACCAAAGAAAATCAAAGGTTTATGGCACAGTGACAAGATTAGTTGTAGCCCGCGAGGGTGCTGAAGGGTGCTGAAAGTTTCCGGCACCCTTTTTGCTGCCTTCTAATAGGTGAGGCTCCCGTCGCGAGGGTGCTGGCGAGGGTGCTGAAAGCCGGGTCTTGCCGGCCTCAATCACCATCTCCATGACTTTGTTGTTAGCCTCACGTTTGTTCGCGGAGATCGCCCGCGTGTAGATATCGAGGGTGATCCGCGAGTTCGCGTGACGCAGGAGTTCCTGGGCTGTCTTCAGGTCCGCTCCAGCCGCTCTTAGGTTCGTCGCCAGGGAGTGACGGAAGCTATGCCATCCGATTCGTTTCCCAGTGATCTTCGCCCGGACGAGTGCGGGGCGAATGATCTTTTTCAAAATCGTGTCAGGTGTCACCGGCGTTCTTCCCTCATTCCGAACTGACGGAAAGAGAAAATCATCGTCGCCGTTGTACATCGACTCCCTTCTCCAGGCGTCGAGACATTCGACGACTGACGTGTGCAACGGAACGGGTTTTCGGCTCGCTTCGTTCTTGGTATCCCCGAAGCGGCCCCGCACACACGAGCGAAGAACGTTGACCTGCATCAGGAGCGGATCGATATCGCGCCATGTGAGGGCAACCAGTTCCGACCGTCGCAAACCCGTGCTCCGTGCCAGGACTACCATCGCTTTGACGCGAAGCGGCAGTTCGTCCGCCAGAGCCGCGAATTCTGCTGGCGTTAGTACATCTGGCTCCCGTAGACGCTTCGATGAAGCCCTGACCTTAGAGATTGGGTTACGATGTGTCCATTCATGCCGGATGGAATGGTTGAAGACTGCAGACATGATGTTCCGAATCTTGCTCTTCGTTGCCGGAGCATATGAAAGAGAGTGCAGCCACTCTTCAACTTCCACGGTTCGGACATCCGATAACCGCTTTTCACCCCACTTCGGAGCGATGTGATTGGTCAGATAGATCGAGGTCGATGCAATCGTGGCGAATGCTTTCTTGTCCTCGGTTAACTCGTGTTTGCGATAGTGGGCTATGAGTTCAGAGACCGTAATAGGAACTCTGACCTCGACGTTGATGTTGGCGCGAAAGTCGGCCACGGCTTGCTCCGCATCCCGGCGTGAAGGAAGATCCTTCACTGTGCCGAGGTTATCCTGACCATTTTGTCTTTGTGCGTCTTTTTTAGGATCTGCAAGTACACATTCCAGTAGTTGCTTGAGCGACCGATCACGTCTCTGCAGCACCATTTAAGATGACCATTGTCAGTAGTTTCCTACAGCGAGGCTGAAGCCGTCCCTTGGAGGCTTAGTGCGCTCACCTTTGAGCTCTTATCAGAAATAACTAATACGATTCGTCTAGAGGAACCGCCTTGCACAGACTCAAAGCGAAAGTTGCTCTCGTAACAGGAGCGTCGATGGGTTTCGGCGCTGCTATCGCCCGCCGCATGGGCTTGGAAGGCGCGGATGTGATCGTGAATTACCCTAGCAACAAAATTGAGGCGGATAAGGTTGTCTCGGACATAGTTGCATCAGGTGGAAGAGCGATATCGCTCCGCGCAGATATAACAAAACGAGACGAGGTACAGATAATGCTCTCTGAGAGTGTCAAAGCCTTTGGGCCGTTGGACATTCTTGTCAACAATGCCGGAGCATACGAATTTCTTCCTTTGGAAGCTATTACGGAGGAGCATTTTCATAACCTCTTCGACCTCAACGTGCTTGGCACGATTTTCGTGACTCAGGCTGCTATCCCATACTTCAAACGAACGGGCGGCAGTGTCGTTAACATTAGCTCTGTAGTGAGCGTTTGCCCATCGGAGTTGGGACCCGTATATTCGGCAACCAAAGGTGCGATAGACGCCCTTACGAAATCCTTGGCAAAAGCACATGCGAGTCGCCAGATCCGCTTCAACACGTTGAACCCGGGACTCACTCCCACTGAGGGAGTCAGAAGTTTGGGGGAAATGGGGCGTGTCATGCTCAACGACATATTGCGGCAAACACCACTTGGCCGCAATGGTTCTGTCGAGGATGTAGCGGCTGCCGCAGTGTTTTTCGCCTCCGACGAATCATCCTTTATAACTGGGGAAAGTCTTTTAGTCTCCGGCGGTCGACGCTAAAGCGCTTTCCGTACTGCTGGGCGAACTGACCGCCCCTGTCCCTCTCTCGCCAGCATAGCGAAAGAGGGCCTTGCAGGCTGCTTAGCGGAGACCTCCGCTTGCATTGATGAGTTCCCCGGTTAGCCACTTCGCATCTTCCGAGGCTAAGAAAACCACAATAGATGCGATATCGTCGGGGTGCGCTGCGCGACCAAGTGGAACTTGCTTGATGAGTCCTTCCGCGAAGTCAGAGCCGACGTAGCTACCTGTTCCTTCGGTAATAGTGAAGCCAGGATTTACGGAATTGATCCGAATATTCTTCGGTCCTAGCTCCTTTGCCAATACTCCCGTAACGCTGTCAAGTGCTCCCTTCGTCGCGGTATATACCGTAGTGCTCTCAGATCGCATCAGCGGCGCGGTCGAACCGATGTTGATGATGCTTGCTCCAGCTTTGAGGTGCTTCACAGCTGCTTTGATGACAAGGAGGGGGCCGAGGACATTGATGTTGAAACTCTTATGGAAAGCTTCTTCTGTGATCTCATCGAGCGGGGCAAACTCGTAGATGCCTGAGTTGTTTACGACAATATCGAGGTCACCAAAGCTTGATAGAGTCGAGTCAATCAGAGCCAATGCATCAGCGGCCTTCGAAACGTCTGCACGAACTGCGACGGCATTACCTCCGTCACCGATAATGTCCGAAACCACCTTATCTGCGTGTTCCTTGCTGCTCGCGTAATTCACAACGACGGATGCCCCAGCCGCGGCGAGAGCCTTTGCTATACCCGCCCCAATGCCTTTGGATGCTCCTGTTACTAGTGCTACCTTGCCCTTCAACTTGCTCATCTTTCTACCTCCGGTGTCTTGGTTTATGCTGCCAGCTTGTTGAGGTGCGTCATGTCACCTGCCAGCCGTTAAACTACTTTCCGTTTTTGAAGTTAGGAGGAGTCCGTGGGCTCATGTTCACGGGATACTTCCGCCGCGACCTTCATAGTTTGTGCGGCAGTCTGAAAGCGAAGTCTGATCCGCTCGAACTCGCTTGAGCGTCTAGAACCATCTAATGTGGTTTGCTCGTAGACCAGGGTGTAAGTGAGCCGACAGCTCCTGGGCCCCAATGAAGAGAGTTCGAGGCAGCCGTGATACCAAAGCGCGTCCATTGGACCGTGGATCTGAGCATAGGTGTAGGAATATCTGCTGGAGCCCACCATCACTTCGAGAATTGAGTCTCCGACAATTCTTACGCTACCTATTTGGCCGTTGCCAGAAACCAGCTTCGAAGACACGTTGAGGAAACGTCCAGCATCCGCGAAGTCGCCGACCTTGCACCACGTCTCGTCGATCGGACGATTCACATCCACGGAATTTGCAACGATGGCGAAGTCCGAGTTGCCAGCTACCGACATCTCATTCATAGATAACGCTCCTTTGGTTCGTACGCTCAGATCACCGGTTAGCGCTGATCGATTTGCTAGGAAGTTCGGCATTATCTGTATGCCTGTGAGGACTAGAGGGTTTCTGCTGAGATTGCCGCGAGATTTTTTAGTGAAGTGCTCTTCTCGTCTTCATGAGAAGCAGCCCGACCAGGAATCGGAACAGGAAGCAGAGGAATGGTCAGAAGCGATAAAGCTGCAATTGCGGCCATTACATAGAACACGTCGGAGAAGGCCAACACCAGACTCTGCTTTCGTATTAGGCCTTCAAATGCCTTCAGTGCCTCAGCCGAAAACTCTTGGGTTTGTGAGATCGGCGCAAGACTACGATTGAAAAACGCCTCCAGCAAGCGGCCAGAGTGCAAAGCTGATCGACGATCCACCAGGATTACAGCGACCGTCACCCCCACGGATGTGCCAAATTGGCGAAGCCCATAAAATATGGCCCGTGCGCTTGAAGTTTCCTGATCTGTCACGAGAGCGAAGGCGGCTCCCCCTAGGGTGGGAACGGAGAGAGCGATGAAAACGCCGTTAAGGAATAAAGGTATCCAAAGAAGGTGGTCAGGAGTATCGGGCGTGAGGAAGTGAGCAAAGAGGAGTTCTGAGATCATCGCCGTCAGAAAACCGGCACTGAGAATGAAGCGACTCCCCAGACGTTTCGTCAATGGCTGTATGTATTGAAGCAACCAAAGTGAGAATATTGCTCCAACCGCGCCGACGCTGAGTAGAACCCCTGTTTGAAGCGCAGAATGAGATTCCACAGTTCGCAGGAATTGAGGAATTACGTAGAGGCTACCCGATAGCAAAAGCCCTAAAGCGAATCCGACTACACCTCCCGCATAGACCGTTCGTTCTCTCATATAGCGAAGGTCCAGAAGCGGCGCTTTGTTTCGTGGTGATAGTTCCCAGAGTGCGAAGAGTGCGTTGCCAACAATACCTATCGCAAAAAACGTCTTAATGAAGAAGGAGCCGAACCAGTCATCGATTTCTCCTCGACTTAGAGCGGTCTGGAGAGCGCCTGCCCCTACGACCAAGAGAACGATTCCGAGAAGGTCAACGGGTTCTCCTGTATTGTCGGCCTGCCTCCAATGTTTCGCGGTGAATGTAAAGAACAGAGATGCGGCTGCCACCATCAAGATCGTCGGTATAGCGAACTGAAGCCTCCAAGTCACATTGTCAGCAAACCAACCGGAAGCGATGTAAGGAATCAACCGGCCAAAGATCATCACCTCAATGAAAAACGTCAACGCAATTGAACCCCTATGCTCCAGCTCAATCCGCTGCGTGAAAAATACAAACGTTCGCACCAGAAAGATTCCACCGGCAAAACCCTGGACGGCTCGGAAAACGAGAAACGATGGCAGGTTTGGGCTTAGGGCACACCCTATCGAGGCGATCGCGTAGGTGAGAGCACAGACGCCTAGATACTTACGATTCCCGAAGTAGACCGACAGGCGATGCGATAAGGCGATAGCAACGGCGAAGGCCGTCGTGTAGATCGTAAGAGCCCACGTCGCTTCATCACTGGAGGCCGCTAACGTTCCGCCGAGATCTGTGAGTGTCAGACTGACGCTGGCGCTTGTCCAATACTCTGCTGTTGTGGCGAGAGCGAACGCCAAGAGAGTAGCGGAGCGCTGCCACCGCATTGCTTGGGTTGTCGTCTCGTTTAAGTTTACTTTTTCCATGTCTACAAGCCATATCCCAAAGGGGTCAGCAAGGCGCGACCTAGTCACTTCATTTCTTGAATTTACATTAAAAAGGGATACAGTACTCTTAGTGAGTACCAAAAAAGGCCGAAATTATTCAACATAAATTTCATTGCCGGATTTTGCGTGACGTCGAGTTTTAGGCAAGGGTTGACATTCTTCTTGTTTAGCTTCAATATTTGAAGTTACGATGTTACCCAGAGACCAAGTGCTTCAAATGTGCAATCGGACCAAGACGGCTGCCGAGATCAAGCTGGAGTTCTGCACCTATACGGTTCTGTCGGAAAACGAACTTTCGGAGTTGCTCAGTTGAGGCCCGGGATTCGTATCTTGAATGTTCCATCAGTCGCACGAATGGTCGGCGTGGGACTGTGTGTATTGCTCGTTCATGCTGCAGCATGGTGTCAAAGTACGAGTTCGACAAGCTTTTCGTCGAACTCTATCGACACGCCACGCCCATTCGATCCAGGGCAGAACACTACCAACCCAAGCGCTCTGGCGGAACAGGCACAAAATCCATTTCTCGGCAGTGTGCCAACAGGGCCACTGGTCCCGGGAGTTCTTTCACTGTCAATGCGGGAAGCCGTCTCCAGAGCGTTACGCGCAAATCTTGGACTAATAGACGCAGAGCAGGAAAATAGACAGGCGAGGGCGGCGAGAATCAAAGCCCTATCGGTGTTGCTACCTCAACTTTCTTTGGATGCCACGCAGGACTACCGAAACTTTGTCGAGAACTCGATCGGTCTCGACGGGACGATACCAGCATTTAATTTTCAGACCGCCCATGTCAATCTGTCGCAGCGTCTGCTTGATATCAGCGGTATGCATTCAGCAGCGGCCGCGAACGAGAGTCTGGAAGCGAGTAGGGCGGGCCTTAGCGATTCCCGAAACATCGTTGTACTTGCCGCGACGAGTTCCTATCTGCTGGTCGCCGCGAGTCAGGTTCGTCTGGAGACAGCGAAGGCGCAATTAGCGACGGCACGGGCTACGGAGATTCTCATAGAGGATCGCATTGAGCATGAAGTGTCTCCGGAGATCGACGGCATTCGTGCGAAGGTCATTCGACGTTCTGCCGAACAGCGGGTCGCTGTTGCGAATGCCACCTTTGAAAAAGATAAGCTGGCGCTAACTCGTATCATCGGCTTGCCCATCGCTCAAGCCTTTCAGCTGACTGATGCCTTGATCTATTCGCCTTCGCCGGATCAGTCTCTGGACGAACTCATTGATGTCGTCAAGAACAGGCGTCAGGACATTCGCGCCGCTTCGGCCCGACTACTAGCCGCCACCCAAACCGTTAAAGCGCAATCGGCACAACGATTGCCCGTCTTAGAAGTCAACGCAAATGCGGGCGAAACTGGATTCAACTACGCGAGTAGTATTCCAGACTATGAAGTCGGGGCACGGATATCGATTCCTTTGTTCACCGGGCGCAGGATCGAATCGGATGTTCTGGATGCAAGAGCTGTATTGAGTCGCAGACAAGCGGAACTATCCGATATTCAAGCTCGGGCAATCTATGACGTTCGATCCGCCATGTTGGATCTGAAAGCCGCTCAAACTAGTGTCGATGTATCCGTAGAAAACGTGAAGTTGGCAACAGAGGGGCTTCGGCAGGCAAAGGATCGGTTTCAAAATGGCGTAACAACTGGCGTGGATCTGATCCGGGCTCAACAGGACGTAGCTGAGGCGGAAGACAATCGAATCGCGAGCATCTACGCTCATTCGCTGGCAAAGCTGATGCTAATACGGGCTACGGGAACTGCGGAAGCCAACTACTCTACGTACCTGGGAGTTCAATGATGGTGGAGCAAGACTCACCTAACGAAACACGATTTAGCCGTCGTGTCATTACGGGCAGCCTTCTTGGAACCGCAATCATCGGCGTCCTCGTATGGTTTCTGGCACCTGGGAGCGTCAGCACCAATGATGCCCAGATCGACGGACACATCCATCCACTTAATGCCAGGGTCTCGGGAACGATCACATGGGTGAATCCTAACGTCGACGACACTCGATTTGTGAAGGCAGGAACGGTCCTAGCTCGGCTTGACCAGAATGACTACGCTCCAACGGTCGACCGTCTACAAGGGGACGTTCAGTCTGCTGAAGCGCAATTGATCGTCGCAAAGCTGAATGTTGAGATCTCGGAGGCGACTTCTAAAAGCCGCTTGTCGGCGGCGAAAGCTGCTGTCGAAGAAGCCGAAGCTGAAAAAGCGACAGCAGAGGCTCAAAGCGTATCCGCGGCACAGGTTGTGGCTCAAACTAGCGCCATCTACCGTCGCGCGGAAGACGATCGCCGTCGTTACCTGGCTCTTGTGGACAGCCATGAAATTTCGAGATCGGAATACGACCAGCGAGCCACCGATGCGACCTCTGCAGAAGCTCAAATGAAGGCAGCAGAGGCAAACCTTGCCGCAGCTAGGCAACATATAGCGTCTTCAGCACAAAGAATCGCAGAGCGAAGGGGTGACGTGTTGGCTGCCGCCACTGCTCCTCAACAGATCGAAACCGCTAAGGCGAACGTACGAAAGGTGGACGGCGACTTGAAGCGAAATCTCGCGTCCTTAAAAGACTCGACCCTCAATCTCGGATATACAGAGATTGTTGCACCCGTTGATGGCGTGATTGGTCGCAAATCGATCGAGGTAGGACAGAGGGTAGGTGCAGGGCAACTTTTGTTGACGATTTCTTCGCCGAACGATGTTTGGGCAGTGGCGAACTTTAAGGAGACCCAGCTCACACACATGCGAATTGGACAGAGAGCTATCATTCACGTTGATTCATCAGGACAGGATCTGCAAGGGAGTGT
Source organism: Tunturiibacter psychrotolerans (assembly GCF_051013365.1). Taxonomy (GTDB): domain Bacteria; phylum Acidobacteriota; class Terriglobia; order Terriglobales; family Acidobacteriaceae; genus Edaphobacter; species Edaphobacter psychrotolerans_A. Next base: position 6,111,604 of record NZ_CP132941.1, read on the forward strand.
AGAGAGTCTTGGCGGCGCGACAGGCGCAAAATTTGCGCTTATTCCGCCGGAGAATGCAACGGGGAATTATGTAAAAGTCGTTCAGCGCGTACCCGTCCGAATTCTAATTGCGGCAAAGGAACAGGAAGTCCCATTGTTGCCAGGCATGTCGGTTGAGGTCCGGGTTGACACTCGGAAATAACCATGCAGTGGCTATGCTGCCTTCGAGTTCGCTTTTGCTGCCTTTTTACGCAATGACACTTTGCTCGTTATCGTCTTCGCCGTAGACCTCTTGACGCTTGAAGACTTAGTGGGAGCTGATTTGGTGCTTGTCTTTTTTGATTTTGTGGCTATAGTCTTCTTCGCTCGCGGAGCGGAACGTTGCTTGGCTGCGTAGAAAGCGGCTGCATTGGCTTCTCGTTCCGCTTTCCATGCCTCACTCATCACTGAATTGGTATTGGAGAAACTGAAGGTTTCTCCAGCTGGATTGTGCCAGGTGCCATCGACAACTTTGCCTGTCCTCTTATCAGTGATATCTACGGCTGCGGCGCCTTTGCCATCTGATCCTCCCCACCGGAGATCCCAATTCCGAAGTGCTAGCATCACGGCATCCAGGTCCTTACCTTTTGGAGTCGCAAAGTATTCATGGCGAAGCGGACGGGCGCTGTATACGTGACGCTCTATGATTTTGTCCTCTTCGAGTCGCTTCAACCTGGTCGCCAACAGATGGGAGGACATTCCGGTTTGCGCCTGGATCTCTTCAAATCGCCGATTACGTAAACTTATCTCCCTCATGATCAAGAGAGTCCAACGATCTCCGACCACCGAGAGTGAGCGAGCGATGTTGCAGAAACTGTCAGAAACGCTACCCCAACCCATATCTGTCACCTCAATAGAGGACTAAGCGGAAGAACCACTCGAAGTGGCTATCTGCAGGCCCCTCTTTCGAGTATACGATCAAAGTGAGGGAAGTCTCTTCAATATTTGCTGTTAGGTCCCAGGCATGCTAGCCGTCCACGCCTACCCATTTAGGGAAATAGATATAAGTGTAATAATTTCATATATTTACCTCGTGGTAACCGTCCGTTGCCGCATCTCGGATCTCATCCTGACTCAAAATCTACCAGGAACGCAGATTGCCGGGGTCAAGATGGGTTGCGATTCAAACGAGGCCTCAAAGCTGTAAAGACTCGCAAATTAGCTATGTAATCACCATTTCGCTATAGTCATTCTTGTGTCTTCAAAAACTAAAGCTAGTGCCAAGACTCGCATCTCAAATCAGAACAAAGTGGCTCGGAAGAAGGTATCTTCAGAGGCCCGACGCTTTGCAAAGGTTCTTCGGCAAATAGTGGATCCTCACGCTCTTTTGATCATGCGCGAGCTGAGTCTGAATGTTCGGCGCTTTCAGAATATTCAGGCTCAGACAAAGATTGGTTCCCATCTCCTGAGTTCCCGGCTCCGCCGCTTGGAAAAGGACGGCATTGTCGAGCGCAGACTCTACTGTGACCATCCCCCACGCTTTGAATACTTTGCAACGGCTAAAGGTGGTGAGCTGGACGAGGTTCTCTTCGCGGCTGCCAACTGGAATATCAAATGGGATGACTCGGCGGAAGAACCTTCGCTCGCGGTCTTCGATAAAAATACTGGCGAGAGACTGGGGACCATTCCTCCTCCTAAGATATCTACCCGACGTCGGAGGCGCGTTGCGGACTAGCGAGCATATGCTGCTGTTAGAGAACGAATTTCATGCAGGTGCTCGGGTCAGATATTTCACGACAGCGATTGACATCTCTCTCATGTAACTTCATAATTTGAAGTGACACAATTAACGCTGTTGATTGCGACGCATTGAATATGTCGCGATCTCTAAGACGCTGAGAAGACCCACAAAGTGTGCGCTCCGCCCCGGAGGATACCGTTGGCTATAGAAACCTACACATGTGACCAAACCGCTCTCTTGATCATGGACCCGTACAACGATTTCATGAGCGAGGGCGGCAAACTCTATAGTGCTCTCCAAGAGATCGCTGAATTAGTGGGCTTCCAGGAAAATATGCGACGCCTTTTACAGGCTGTTCGAAGCCTGGGAATCAAGGTCTTTATCGTGCCCCATCATCGCTCTGGCGGATCTGATTTAGCTGAATGGCGCTTCGTGAATGCCTCTCAGCGAAAGGCTGATGAGATGCAACTCGCGGCTCATGGGACTTGGGGTGGTGACTGGCATCCCGAGTTCGGGCCCCGCCCTGGAGATATTGTCGTACAAGAGCATTGGGGACAGAGTGGCTTCGCGAATACAGATCTTGACGTACTTCTCAAGCAGCACGGAATTTCCAGGGTAATTCTGGTCGGGATGGCCGCTCATACCTGCGTTGAATCGACTGGACGCTTCGCAATGGAACTGGCTTATCATGTGACGCTCGTAAAAGACGCGACATCGGCCTACAACCCTGAATCGATGCGGGTCGCGCACGAGATCACTGGCCCAACCTTTGCCCACAGAATCCTTGACACGGAAGCGTTGATAGAGGAGCTTTCTCTCGCGCTCCCACCTGACTTTCCAATCTAATTTAATGCGGCCGATTATTTATAGACCGCCAACTAACGGGAGACGATCATGATCCGAGCTAACGAGCTAGCAAAAATTCCGCTTTTCAATTGTCTTAGCGAATCCCAAAGAGAGCGGATAGCGAGAAATGCAGCCGAACTGAACGTGCAGCCCGGGGAATGGATCATTCGAGAAGGTGAGACTCCTTTCTTCTTTGTCCTATTGGAAGGCGCTCTTTATTTAGAGAAAGAATACGGCGGAGCAAGTAGGGTGCGCAGCCAATACAAGCCGGGGGACTTTTACGGGGAGACTCCGATCTTGCTAGATGCTCCCACAATTGCGTCCCTCCGAGCCAAAGAGTCATCGCGCCTAATCCGTTTAGATCGCAATCAATTCAAGGAACTCATCGACTCGTCTCCAGAGTGCGCAAATTTGGTCGTTCAGACGATGAGCAAGAGGCTGGCATCTATGAGGGAATACATGCGCGAAAACAATCCGTTGCGCGTACTCATTGTCGGATCTCAATATGACGACGAATGTCGCAGCATTCGCTCGTTCCTAGCACTAAATCGTATTCCCTATGAATGGGTCGATGGCGAGCGCGAGCCGGAGCGCGTGACAGTATGCCCTCCTGCTAACTTCAAAGGTGCCTTCGTCGTCGTCGACAACTCGGTTTTTGTTGGAGGACCTCTCACCGTACGCAAGGTTGCTGAGGCACTGGGAATCAGGACAAATCCGAGTAAGGAAAACTACGATGTCGTCGTCATTGGAGGCGGTCCGGCCGGGCTGGCAGCTGCCGTCTACGGTGCTTCGGAGGGACTCAGCGTTTTGTTGTTGGAAAAGAACGCCACTGGAGGTCAGGCTGGGACCTCATCTCGCATCGAGAACTACCTCGGCTTTCCGAACGGAATTTCAGGGGATGAACTAACCTCTCGAGCGTTGAAACAGGCGACTAGATTCGATGCTGAAATGGTAATGACGCGCAACGTGGAAGCTATCTCCCGTTCTTCTCCAGGCTACTCAGTGCATTTAGACAGTGGTCTGCAGGTCGAAACAAAGGCCGTGGTGCTAGCTGCCGGAGTGCAATGGAGAAGACTGCAGTCGGAGGGAATTGATCGCCTCACCGGGAAGGGCGTGCTCTATGGAGCGGCTCGTACCGAGGCGCCCACGGTGGTTGGGAGGCATGTCTTCATTGTAGGGGGTGGTAACTCTGCTGGACAGGCGGCGATGTTCTTTTCAAGCTATGCCAGTTCAGTGACACTTCTGATTCGCGGTTCAGGCCTCGAATCCTCCATGTCGCAGTACTTGATTGATCAGCTGGCCCAACGCAGCAATATTGCTGTGGAGCCACTCACTCAGGTGCTTTCTGTGAGCGGTGAAAGCTGCCTTGAGACGATCTGCACCACCACAGAAGGCAACGTACGGCAACGAGATGCCGATGCCCTCTTTGTGATGATCGGGGCTCATGCCGATACTGCGTGGCTCCCTAAACTATTGGAGAGAGATTCGAATGGATTCATCTGCACGGGACGCGACCTGTCCCATTTTCCTCATAAGCGGGCGCCCTTCGCGTTGGAGACGAATCTTGCCGGTGTCTTCTGCGCGGGAGACGTTCGGCATGATTCGATCAAACGTGTCTCAAGTGCCGTAGGCGAAGGCAGCATGGCGATCGCATTCATCCATCAGTACCTGGCACTCGAAGAACCGATCGGAAACCTCTCTTTTTGAGACGCTACGTTTATATCTTTTTTCAGAGCGTCTGATTGGCGCCGCGGAATGCACTTGTGATGTTTTGACGCGGTCGTCCGGAATGCGGTTGGCCCGGTCATCGTAGCGTTGCCTGTCTTGTGAGGAAAGGAGGAATCCCATGCGAGGATACGGAAATGAATGGGGCAAGCACTTTTTTATCGAAGCGGCGGCAAGCCTAGTCGTAGAGCCAACGAGCAGACCGCCGTTCGCAGTTACACGTCTCATCTCAACTGTGGTCCCACCGGACATCAGTACAACAATTCCAACGGAAGACTCTTTCTTGATCTCTGCTGCTTTACAGCCCATGGGCAAGGGGGTTTGGGAGCATTGGAGCGACGGCAAGCCACTGGCAGTGCCCGTGATCCCTTCGTTCCACGCGAGTGTCTTTGACTTACAGGCTGGGCAAATCGCTTGGGTTAAGACTGCGTTCGATTATTTGCACTTCAACATGCCTCGGGAAACCGTGAATGCTTTCACCGATGACCACGATCTGGCTAGGGTTACATCCATACGGCCAACGATCTGTGTCAATGATCACGCAGTAGCGAACCTTACCCGGCTCATCCTCCCGTTCCTGGAGGATCCCCAAGACAGAAGTGATCTTTTTCTTGATCACTTTGGCCTCTTGTTGTGTTCCCGTCTTGTGGAGGGTTATGCGACGGCTTCTCCAATTAGGGACATGCATCGCGGCGGCTTAGCGCCGTGGCAGAAACGTAGAGCTGAAGAGCTTCTCATGAATCATTTGGGCGGTAACCTTAAACTGGATCGGCTCGCTAGAGAATGTAATCTCTCTCCGGGACACTTTGCGCGAGCATTCAAAACAACCTTTGGTGTTTCAGTCCACCGTTGGGTCGTCGATCGTCGGATTGATTATGCAAAGGCACTCTTGACTCATTCCGCTCTCTCTTTACCTGACGTAGCGTTTCGTACTGGATTTTCAAGCCAATCCACTTTCACGCGAGCATTTCAGCAGAGGGTGGGCACCGGTCCGGGGCAATGGAGACGTAGCATGGGGCCACCCGTTCGCGGGAGTTCCTCTTTGGCTTCTCGAACTCGTTACGATATGACCTCGCCGGTTCAGATCTAAGATTTTAGGCGACAAGCTCTTCAGGTTCTATCTGGAGAGCGAGATATTGATGGATGAACGATATGGCCATGCTTCCTTCGCCCATGCCGCTCGAGACCCGTTTGATTGAGTCGTGCCGAATGTCTCCGGCACAAAAAATTCCGTGAAGGTTGGTTTCGAGTAGAAATGGGGCGCGGACACCAGCGGGTGTTGCGACATCCCGACCGGTATAGATAAACCCATTTGGGTCTCGCTGCAGATCTTCGGGCATCCACGAGTTTGCCGCGCACGCGCCAATCATGATGAAAAGCGCGTCTGCTGGTCGTGACTGGATGTGGCCATCTGCGATGGTACGGATCGATTCGAGATGGACATCACCAGCGGCTGAAATAAGCTCGGTACCCGTTTCAATATGGATATTGCTTCTTCTCCGCAGCTGTTCAATCAGATACTGCGACATGGATGATTCCAGGCCTGAACTTCGAACCAAGAGTGTTACCGACGATGCGTAGCCGGAGAAGAACATGGCGGCTTGCCCAGCCGAGTTTCCGGCGCCCACGAGGAAGACTTCTTTTCCGACCACAGAATGAGCCTCCGTACGAGCCGCGCCATAGAGGATTCCTCTGCCGATAAGCGGTTTTAGACCAGGTACGTCAAGCTTCCTCCATTGCACACCTGTCGCAAGCAGAACCGACCTAGTTTGCACCTTGCATCCGCCGTCCATCTCCACGCAGTACCCGCCCGGGAAGGAGAAAATGCTTTGAGCTTCACGCGTCACGACAATTTCCGCACCGAAATGTTCCGCCTGCTTGAAAGCCCGCGCTCCTAAATCGTTACCCGAGATTCCTGTTGGGAAGCCGGGATAGTTTTCTATTCGACTAGAACATGCGGCCTGACCTCCAATCCCTCGCTTTTCGATCAACAGTACCTCTAGGCCTTCTGAGGCCCCATAGACCGCTGCTGCCAATCCCGCTGGCCCTCCACCTACTATGACGACGTCATACCCAATCTGTGAAGGGGTGGTCTTCATCCCCAGAGCTTCTGCCACTTTGCGAACAGTAAGTGGACAGCCGACGACCTTCGACTGATCAACTACAACGAAAGGCTCTCCACAATTGTTAACGGTCTCAGGATTATCTTGATCGTGGTCTGTCCATCTGTAAGAAATATGGTTTTGGGAAAGAAAATCCCTTATGTCTCGGCACTCCATGTTGTACTGCGAACCAAATACTCGCACCCGAAGAGCATCGTTTACTTGCATGTGGTCTTGGATCATCTTCAAACGCTTTGTCATCACTCCGATAACGATTTCATTGCATCTGCGCGACGACGCGATCATATCCATAAATTGGACTCTATCGAGACGCAGGACTCGGGAAGGCTCCGTAGCTTGCAATGATGCAATTGCAACCGAATCTAGAAGGATGGGGATTTCACCGTAGAAATCTCCTGGCACATACTGAGCTTTCACTTTATTGGTGCCACCATAATCCTTCTCACAGGTGAGGGAACCCTCCAGCAGGACGAAAAAGGAAGGCATTTCACCTTCCCGGATAATCCATTCGCCAGGGTGAACCGACAGCTCCGCGGCTGAATCCGCAATCTTTTTAAGCCATTCGTCACTAAGGCAATCAAATAACGGGAAAGCTTTGAGTTCTTCAGCTGCGATCATTGTCTTGTTCCCTTCTCGTAGCCACACTGAAGGCTACGCGAGCGTTGTCTCTTCGAGTGTTGTGCGCTTGGCATCGCTGTTAACCCGATACCAAGGTCCGTGGTCAGCAGTCCCCGTGTCCGCGGTGTATTTCTTGAAGCTAGGCTATGAAGATCGGAATTTCTTTGCAGAAACGAACGAAATTACGCGTTGTTATGCACGTTCGCGATTTCGGATTGCTCTACTTACCCCATTGCCCAGAGTGAGGAGAGAAGACCCCGGGGCTCGACGCACACTCTGCACGTCGAGCGATCTCCCGGAGGAGTCCTCCCTTTTCCGACGCTACTCTCCACCGGCGACAATGATCAGCTCTCCGCTGATCCAGCGAGAGTCGTCAGATGCTAAGAAGACGATAGGAAAGGCCACATCATCAGGCTCTCCCATCCGTCCTAAAGGCGTGAGTTCAACATAATGCTTTTGCATGGGGCTATTCGCCAAACCGCCTGCGATAAATCCTTCGGTCATGATTATGCCTGGATTGAGAGAGTTGACGCGGATTTTGCGTGGTCCGAGTTCTTTGCTCAGAACTTTCGTGATTGCGTCCACAGCAGCCTTGCTCGCTGAAGAGATTGCCGATTTTGCTGGAGCAACCGAATTTACACGAGAACCAATGTTGATGATGCTTCCACCCTCAGATGGAAACAGATAAATTGCAGCCTTCGTAGTCAACAGGAGCCCAAGGACGTTCAGGTTGTGTTCGCGATGATATTTTTCTGGGGTTACCTCCTCAAGAGGTCCAAACGCATATATGCCGGCATTGTTGACCAGGATGTCGAGCTTGCCGTATACCTCTTTGGTTTTCGCGAAAAGCTCAGCGATCTGCTTTTCATCGGAAACATCGGCGCCGACGGCAATTGCTTTGCCTCCTGCAGCGACAATCTCCGATACAACCCTGTCCGCGTCATTCTTGCTTGTGTGAAAGTTCACTACGACAGATGCGCCCTCTGCTGCCAGTCGCTTCGCTGCAGCCGCGCCAATTCCCTTCGACGCTCCCGTTACAACCGCGATCTTTCCCGTTAGCTTGTTCATAGTCACAGTATCTTCCTTTTTTGAAGTGACTTGCAACAGTGAGATGCGGACTTCAAGCGAAATGATTCCCTAATCTTTTCTTTTACTCTCAAATAGAGTGCATTTAGACATGCTTGCATATAGCTATACTGCCCACCTACAAACAAACATGTAAATAAATTTATTGTGTCACTTCATAAATAGAAGACACTATGCTATCGTTTCTCAAAGACACAAGTTCGACGAGGTTTTCGAACGTTGACCGGGCTAGGAATTGGTCGATCTCGTAGCTGTTCTCACCCAATACGCAACTGCCCGAAGGCGGCTCTCCAACCTAAAGTTTCAAACAGGAAAACCAAACTGTTCGCGATTCAAAGGAGCAAATATGTCTACATCGATTTACGAGCAAAGCACTACGGCTCTTCTCATCGTTGATCCCTACAACGACTTCATGTCTGAAGGCGGAAAGCTCTATGACATCACTAAACCACAAGCAGACTCCGTCGGCTTTTACGAGAACATGCGGAAGTTGATACCCGCAGTTCGCGATGCAGGGATACAAGTTTTCATCGTGCCGCACCACAGGACGAGACCTACGGACTTCGTCAACTGGGCTGCCATCAATCCCACCCAGCAAGAAACCAAGCGGAAGGAATGTTTCGAAGACGGTGCCTGGGGCGGCCAATTTCATGAAGAGTTCGGTCCGAAGCCCGGGGATGTCGTGGCATTGGAACATTGGGCACAAAATGGATTCGCTAATACCGATCTCGATGCCCAGTTGAAACAACATGGAGTCAAGAAACTGATATTCGTCGGCTTTATAGCAAATTCCTGCGTGGAGGCCACAGCAAGAATGGGCATGGAACTCGGTTACCACGTGACGCTTATCAAGGACGCGACGGGAGCATTCAATCCCGAAGGCATGGTCGCGGCCCGCGTAGACGCGAAGCTCTTTGCCCATAGTGAACTCACAACCCAAGAGCTGCTGGCCGCGCTGCCCATCGGCGCCAAGAAATAGCAGGGTGTCGATTGCTGCTCCGCCGACCACCGCCCCCAATTCGGTGGCCCTTGGCTAACTCGAGCGGAACTCACGAAACAATCACTGAAAGGAAAGCCGATTATGTCTCTTCTTTATAAATTCTGGAGTGCAGCAGCTATAGCTCTCAGCGTTGCAGTACCTTTTCTACCCTCTAGTGTGTCGGCTCAGTCTGACAGGAAAGTTCAGGTCGAGAACGTTGTTCTCGTGCATGGAGCATGGGTCGACGGTTCCAGCTGGTCCCGGGTCATCCCACTCCTCGAGAGCAAAGGAATTCGCGTGACCGCTGTGCAGCTGCCTCTAACTTCACTCGCAGATGATGTCGCCGCGACCCAACGCGCTTTGGCTTTGATCGACGGCCCGGTGATCCTCGTGGGCCATTCTTATGGCGGAGTGGTCATTACTCAAGCTGGTGTTGACCCAAAGGTAAAAGGATTAGTTTACATTTCTGCCCTTGCTCCAGATTCGGGAGAATCAGCCCTTTCGCTCTTGAAATCTTCAACGGTCGAGCCACCCGCAGCATCGCAGATCGTGCCCGATAGTGTCGGCTTCACGAAGATCTCGCGTAAGGGAATCGATGAAGATTTTGCTGAAGAGCTACCGTCTTTAGAGAGAGACATTCTCTTCGCTACGCAAGGTCCAACTTCAGCACCCAATGCTTTGGCAGTTCCGGTTACTGGAGCCGCGTGGAAGAACAAACCGTCCTGGACTTTGATTACAACGAAGGATCGAGTGATCCCTTTAGAACTGCAAAAGACTATGGCGCAGAAGATTGGCTCACAGGTTACTACGCTCCCAGCGTCCCATCTCGCGCTGCTCGCACATCCGCAAGACGTAGCGTCTGTGATTGAGCAGGCCGTGCGAGGCGTCGACCAGAGCAAGTAGCAAGTGAAACCAAGCCGTCGGTTCTCTAGGAATTCGAACTGGTTCTTTCATTCAGCAACTCAAAATACGAAATCTCAAGGAGACACACTGTGAGCGACACAATCATTACCGAATCGACTTCAACTGCCATAATCAATGCGCCAATCGAGTACGTAGACATTGCCGATTGGGTGTTTACTCTTCCCGATGCCGAGTACCAACGCTGCTCTCCAGCTCACATCGCCGCTGGCTTCACCACCAGCGACGATGGACGTCGTATGTCCCTCAACGTCGAGACGATTGGCGGCAACCTTATGGTCCAGCATTATGTTGAAGATATCGGAGAGCGACACCACGTTCGTCTCCTCTCGACCTCTGACGTAATTGGGCCTGGCGGACGCACCAAGTCCGGGGTTGTCTGGGAACTCAGTGTCAAGCCGCTTGATGCAGAGCGGTGCGAATTGAGCAACCATGTCATCGGAAAGACGACTCCGGAATATTGGGAAAATCTCGGCAGGAGCGGCATACCATTTGAAGTCGCTAAACATTCACAGGACATCGCGTCTGCTGCGCACAACGCCCAAGAAACACCGTTCTTTGCAAAAAGCATGGAGACCAAGGCACTAAAGAGAAAAGCAGCAAAGTAATGGTGAAAGCCAGTTGCTCCTGCGCAGGAGCAACTGGCCGAAGTCTCTCCATAGCACTGCGTGGCAATAAGGAACCAGTCGTTCAGGCAATCAACACGACCACCTTTCCGACTGCTTTCCCGGATTCAGACAGTTCATGGGGCTTCAGCGATTCGGCTCAATGGGAAGGTGGCGGCGATGTTTGTCTGCAACCAACCTTCCGTAAGTCCGACTGTGGTTGCCTCAATAGCAATTTGGTGGGCTTTGGCGCTCATTTTATAGACGAAGATGAATCGGATCGTCACTCCCAACCTAAGTAGGGAGAAAAACGGCAGCGTAGGTTCGGGCTCGGAATCTGAGCTGTAAGTCGCGATAACGCCGTTTTCTTTCAGGACCTTCATCGTAGTCTCAAGATTCGCACCGAAAGCGACATCGACGACTCGATCGATGATGCGCTGACTGGATCCTCCCGCCACCGTTTGCATTCGAACGGCCTGATTATCCTTATTCCGGTCTATGATCAGATCTGCGCCAGCCGCTTTCGCTATCATCGCTTGCTTTTCGCTACTAACGGTTGTTAAGACCGATGCTCCGCCATGCTTCGCGAATTGAATCGCGTGGACACCCACCGAACCAGCTCCGCCAGTAACAAGCAAAGCTTGCCCATCAACGGGGCCATCTGCAAAAACGCAACGATGTGCAGTGAGTGCGGGCACACCAAGACATGCGCCCACCTCAAACGAGATATTTCCCGGAAGCGGAACAGCATTGACACTCGGGACGGCAATGTACTCAGCTGCGCAACCTGATCCGCCCGAAAACAGTGCTTCGTAGATCCAAACCCGCTCGCCAATCCTTGAAGTAGGAACACCTTCTCCCACGGCTTCAATGATCCCGGCGCCGTCCTGATGGGGAATTACCCGTCTGATCCCCGAAGCCAATGGCGTAGTCGCCCGTGCCTTCGTATCGGAGGGGTTCACGCCGATGGCACGGATGTGCACCAGCACCTGTCCTCGCCCAACCGCGGGTTTATCCAGGTCCCCTAATTCCAGGACATACCTTGCAGCTCCATTCTTCACATACCAGGCTGCTTTCAATTGAATTCCTTTCGAAGAGAAAGAGAAGGGCAGGTTCGAGGGTCTTTCCGAACATCAAAGAAAACACGTCGCGACTCCCAGTCGTCATCTACATTCAACCTGAGAATCGCGACGTTAACTGTCACAACGCTATGCGGCGATACTTCCGTGAACAGGGCTCTGTCCAGTCAAGAGATGGTGAAAGACGATCGAGTATTCAGAAGCAGAGAATTGGCTTTGGCCGGTGATCAGTTTCCCGTCGACGACCACACGCAGTCCATTCGGCTCGGCCGCAGTGAAATGTGCGCCAGCTTTCTCCAAGATGGGTTGTGGGTAGTTCGGCAGGAAGTTCTTTCCAAAATACTTCTCCAGCTCTAGATCTTCTGCTAACGAATAGCCAGTAACCTCCCGCCCGCGAATGCGATCCGGGTTATTACCCAGAGCTATCGCTCCATGGCAGAGAGCACCGACGACTTTCCCCTCTGAAAAGAAGTGCTCGAGAGTCTTTGCCACTTCAGGACTTGGATAGAGATCTACCGCGGCCCCCCCTCCACCTGCGACATGTACTGCGTCATAGCTCTTGAGATCAAGACTTGCCAAAGACAACGTGGTTTCCGTTTTTGCCACAAGTCTCTTATCGGAGAGAAATCCCTTGCTGACTATGTCATCTGCTTCCTGAGAGTTTTCAGCGTAGGGATCGCTAATGGAATACCAGCTAATCTTCCCTCCCTTGGGGCTCGCGAAGTCCACCTCAACTCCACGTTCGATGAGATGCCAATAGGGGTGAGTCAACTCCGCTAGCCACAGGCCCTTCTCGACGCTCGTTGCAATGAATAGTACCTTCATGTGTTCTCCTCTAAGTTGAGTAGTGCCTGCGTTATGTCGCGCGTGGATTGACTAATCTATGTATGCAATAACGACCAGATGTGTGCACGGCGCTGGTCAAATCGAACACACCAAAATACGGACCTTGTATCTTCAAATTTTGAAGCTACTGCATGCCTTTGTCAAGCTGAGCTTCGATACTAATGTCGGCCAATTCTTAATTCCGAAGCCTGACGTCGATCGGCACGGAGACAATCTCTGCACTATTTACAGGATCTAAATGAGTCTTTTGCGGTGGCATGAAGAAAACGTTGTTATGCTTATAGGTCATCCGATTGATTAATGGCCGTATTTCTGGCGACGAGGTTCGTTAGTTCCAATAGTGAAGTAACAGGGCCACCGCGACAGATATGGACATTGTTGCGTTCCCACAGCGATATGTTGGTTTTGAATTTCAAGTCGCTCAACGCGACCCTTAGCTTGCCGATGGAGGGCTAAGTTGAAGACGGCAATCAAAATCTCGGATCCAGTCGACTTCGGGGATCAATGCAAGCAAGGCGCACTCTACGGGAAAATCACCCGGCGACTTATGCCACTGCTGTTCATAAGCTATTTGTTTGCTTTTTTGGACCGAATCAATGTTGGCTACGCCCAACTTCAGATGAAACCGATGCTTGGTTTTTCCGACTCCGTGTACGGACTCGGTGCAGGCCTTTTCTTCGTTAGCTACATCCTTTTCGAGATTCCCAGCAACATCTGGATGGAGCGTATAGGGATCCGCTTTACGCTTGGCCGCATTATGGTCCTTTGGGGGTTGACCTCTGCAGGAACAATGTTCGTGAGAACACCTTCTCAGTTCTACGCCGCTCGCTTCCTCCTTGGGTTGTTCGAGGCGGGGTTTTTTCCGGGTATCATTCTTTACCTGACATATTGGTTTCCTGCCAGACGCCGCGGTCGGGTAACCACTCTTTTCATGCTTGCGATTCCAGTTGCGGGCATGGTTGGGGGACCACTTTCCGGATGGATTATGTCGGCGTTTGACATGAAGCATAACCTTGCTGGCTGGCAGTGGATGCTGTTTCTTGAGGGCCTTCCCGCATCGATTCTTGGAATCCTTTGCTTCTTCTATCTTGCCGATAGTCCGTCAAAAGCCAGTTGGCTAAATGACTCGGAACAAGCTCTGATATCACTCGCACTAGTTCGTCCTGGAGAGGCCAGTAAAGACGAACCTTATCCACTGCCGCCCGTGGAGGCTTTCCGTACAGGTCTTGCCCTACTTCGCGATCGTCAAGTCTGGGGGTTGGCCTTCGTCTACTTCACGATTGCTTGCGCGAACTACATGTATACATTCTGGCTTCCGACGATCTTAAAAGCCGCGGGCCTACACTCGATTGCAAAGATCGGGTGGTACTCGGCCATCCCATACTGCTTTGGAACTGCAGGCGCTTTACTGATAGGTAGGTCCTCTGATTTTCGAAGCGAACGCCGTTGGCATGTGTCCAGTGCTCTGGTAGTCGCGGCATTGGCCTTAGGGGTCACCACCACTGTTCGTTCCTCGCTTCTACTCATCTTTCTGCTTTCACTCGCCGCTTTCTTTTTATATGGAGCTGGCCTTCTGTTCTGGGCACTCCCACCGACCTATCTCAGCAGAGAGACCGCACCCACGGGCATTGCAATCGTGAGTTCGATCGGCGTTTCCGGCGGTTTCATAAGCCCAGTCCTCTTAGGGTCGATCAAGACCCACACAGGACAATTTCACATTGGAATTCTATTCATCTGCCTACTCATGATCACAGGTGCAATCGCGGTCGTTCTGACTGTGCCGGAAATTTATCACGATGCAATCTCTGTAGTTTGAATCGACGCTGTAACAGTTAAGGGCTAAGTCCAAATCAAAGCAGCAGATAGTCTTCAAATTATGAAGTTACACCCATAGTGTGCGAGGATTGGGGTCATGATTTCATCGCACACGACCTTACCAAAGCTGATTGTTCTGTCTTTCATTGCTTGTATTGTTGCTCCAGCCGCTCCTCTCTTCGCTTCGTCGCAAAGTGCAGTTGACGGCTCAGACAAGCCAAAATCTATACCGACTTCTGAAACTAAAGCGGAGACCACGCTCGGCATGTCAATGTCGTTGCCGCCTCTCCCGGTGGATGCTCATGCAACGCAAAGTATTTTGCTTGAGGGAAAGCCTCTCCAATACACCGTGACCGTGGGGACACTCCCCGTACGTGATGAGAAAGGCCGGTTAAGTGGAGAAGTTGTCTACACCTCTTATGTCGTCGAGGGCAAGGATCGTCCCGTGACCTTTGCTTTCAATGGCGGTCCCGGTGCCGCGTCGGTGTTCCTGAACATGGGGGCCATCGGTCCGAAGAGGGTGCCGTTTGGTATTGAGGGACAGAGCCCATCGGATCCGGCGACATTGACGGACAATCCGGGGACGTGGCTGGACTTCACAGATCTCGTCTTTGTCGACCCGATTGGCACAGGTTATTCGCGGTCACTCGTTGCAGAGGAGGAGTCCAAGAAACTATTTTATGGACCAGATCAGGACATCGCTTACCTTTCGCGGTCGGTCTACGACTGGCTAGTAAAGAACGAACGCCTGCAGTCTCGCAAGTACATCGTGGGCGAAAGCTACGGAGGGTATCGCGGGCCTCGTCTAACGGCATATCTGCAGTCAAAGATCGGCATCGCGGTGAATGGAATGGTGCTGGTTTCTCCCGCACTCTCTCCCGAAGCGGGGGATCCGGAGATCTCTCCGATTCCATGGATGACGGTATTGCCTTCGATAGTTGCTGCCAACTATGAACGCCGCGGGACACTGACAAATGACGCGATGGCGGCGGTTATCGACTACACGCGCGGGGAGTACGCGGTCGATCTGATGAAGGGCAATAGCGATCCAACGGCGACTCCTCGGCTCATAAGGAGGGTAACGGAGCTTTCTGGCTTGGACGCGACGTTCGTACGGCAGTCAGGCGGTCGGCTTGATACGGATGCTTTTCTGCGCGAGGAGTTTCGCGAAACCGGCAAGCTGGGAAGCGTGTACGATCCGAATGTCACTGGTTACGATCCGTTTCCGTACAGCCCAACCCAACAGAGTAACGACCCAATCATGATGAATGTGGTCGCGCCCACAACGACGGCGATGGTCGACTTTGTAACCAAGACCGTCGGCTGGAAGCCAGAGGCGCGGTATATCGCGTTATCGATTGAAACAGCTTTGTTGTGGGATCGATCCAGCCAAAATGGGGCTTTTCACGGTTCAGCCTCTGCAACAGATCTACGCGTCGCGGTGGCAACTGATCCAAAGCTTCGCGTTTTCATTGCACATGGATGGGCGGATCTGGCTTGCCCGTTCATGGGATCGATACTGACGGTGAGCCAGATTCCGAACATGGGCGATTCAAACCGTATTCAAGTACATGAGTATGCAGGAGGACATATGTTCTATGCGCGTTCGGCTAGCTCACTGGCATTACGCAAAGATGTGTTGACCATGCTCTCTCAGCATTAGGTTTATCGCCTCGAGCTACACATACCGTTTCGCTATGTCACAAACACATCTGGGCACAGACCATAACAGCCGAAATGTGCATCCGGAAATCACGTCTGTAGATACTATCGCTCCCTACCTGTCCGCAGGTATCACTCTAATAGTCGGACTCGTCTTTAGGACCCTCGCAGCGGAAAAGCACGGACCCACCGCTACTCCTCCGACTGCGCCTCCGACCGTTTGAAGAAACATAATCGCACACGGCAACCGACTGTTGCCCAGATAGGCAGGAGAAGAAAATTAGGAGCAACAAGTATCGGAGAGTGGGTCGGTGGGTGCTTGAGCGTTTTTTTTTGCCCGATTATAGCGAGCATCAGCAGCACAACACTTTTGAAACTGACTGAGCGCATCCTCACGGCTAAAATTTCGCTCCTCAAGGAACTTCATTGATACGCTCACATGCTCAACGCATATTTTGTGTAATAATTCGGTGACGTTTAGGTAGCTTGAACGGCCGCTAGAACGCGCTTCAAAATGATACTCGGATCGTATTCCAGGACAGCTTATTCATAAAAGCCAGGAAGCAAGAACAGAAGCGTTCTAGCCCTATTGAACAAATACAGCTTGGGAAGCAGAACAATGGCCCAACAGACTGCAGAACCTCATGCCAAGGAACCGATTCACGTTCATATCTGTACGAGCTGCGGGAGTGTATCGCGCCGTGACGACCCCGATGGTGTGCCAGACTTAACGGGCGTCTTCAGATGTTCTCAGTGCGGACATGAAGGACCACTGAACATTCAGATCATTGACTCGGATGATCCGCGTCTGAGCCATTAGCCCGTCAAGGCAAGCTGTTGCTGCCTGTGGTCGGAATCACTCTTTATCTTCCGCCCGACTGCCCTGACGAATTCGCTCACGAGTCGAGTTCGATCGTCGGCGCGGGTAACCAGTGCCGTCCTAAGTCGAAGTTCGTCATCGATCAGAGGCCTCATAGCCAGCCCATTCCTCGCGATACGCCATGCTCCATCATGTGTGAGAAATGCGACGCCATCGTGATGAGCCAGGAAATGCGCGGATTCCTCAGCCGTCGTTATGTGATGAATCTCGAGTGGTGAGACACTCTCCTGTTTCGCTCGTGACATGAAAGTTTCGTAGAGTGAAGGATTTAGGTGACGACCAAAGAGAATCCAAGGCCGTTCGTGACAATCTCTCAACCTGACTTCTCGTTTCTTAGCGAGTTGATTACTATTCCGAACAACGACGTAGAACGGTGCAGAAGCGATGTTTAGGAAATTCAGTCTTGGAGTAGAAAGACCAGCTGTCAAAAGTGCGATCTCAAGCTCGCCAGTCATAACCTGTCTGCCGAGTTCAGCCGAGAAGTTGCTGGATCGGTAGACCATTAGCTTCGGGAACAACGGCAATCGAATGGACAGAAGAGTAGACAGAAGATACGGGTCAACTGAAGGGGATGTGCCTATATGGAGCACAGCCTCGGCACCCTTTGAGATCGAGCGAGCCTGGTGAATTGCCCTCTCCAGGTGAAGGACCGAAAGCCGAGCCTGCTCAATGAAGGCTCGGCAAGCATCGGTTAACTCCACTCGTTGATTGTCTCTGTTGAATAGCGGAACGCCCGGATGCGACTCGAGATCATGAATCTGTTTACTCAGTGCTGGCTGGGTGATGTGGATCCGCGCTGCGGCGCGAGAAAAGCTGAGCTCTTCAGCGGCGGCAATTGCCGCCTGAAGCAAGCGGATGTCGATTCCGTTCATAGCCATTTCTCCAACAGAAATTGCTCTACGTGCGGAGGCAGTCGGCCTCAAACCGTCACTTCTATGACAGTCCCGAGAGCTTATCTTGTCAATCCCATTCA